>NZ_AJHJ01000026.1 GCF_000257645.1 Serratia sp. M24T3 | reverse complement strand
AAGAGATTGACCGACTGCTGGGGCTGGAAATCGGTGCCGATGACTATATTTGCAAACCGTACAGCCCTCGCGAAGTCGTCGCGCGCGTCAAAACTATTTTGCGTCGCTGCTATCGTCCCAACGAACCGATGGCAGATGGTGTAGGTTTACACATCGACGAAGGCTGTTTTCAGGCACATTATCAGGGCGTAGAGCTGGATCTCACTCCCGCAGAATTTCGCCTGCTCAAAACGTTGTCGATCAAACCGGGCTACGTTTTCACCCGAGAAGCGCTGCTGAACAATCTTTACGACGACTACCGCGTGGTGACTGACAGAACTATCGACAGTCATATCAAGAACCTGCGTCGCAAGCTGGAATCCATTGACGGTGATAAAGCGTTTATTCGCGCGGTCTACGGCGTGGGTTATCGCTGGGAAGCCGATCCTTGTCGGTTAACCTAAGTCTGTCGGTACTGTCACAAAATCTTCTGAAAATGCCTGATAATTGTCTTTAGCTCAGGATGAAAATCCAGCGCCGTCTATACTTAGTGATGGATTATTAATCACTGGAGGAACCTTTATGGCTACGGGTCACTATGATCTTAAAAAAGCGAAAAACGGACAATTTCACTTTAACCTGAAGGCCGGGAACGGAGAGATTATTCTTAGCAGTGAAATGTACGCCAGTAAGGCGTCGGCTGAGAACGGGATTACTTCGGTACAAATTAACGCTACCGACGAAGGACAATATGAAATCAAGCCCGGAAAAGAGGGACAACAGTACTTTGTGCTGCGGGCGAAAAATCATCAAGTCATCGGCGTTAGCGAAATGTACACGGCCACAAGCGGTCTTCAGAAAGGTATGCTGTCAGTTGTCAAAAATGGACCGAGTACGGACATTCGCGACCTGACTCACGCAGACTCTCTGACACGAATTTGAAATAATTGATTTTTTTGAAGCAGTCAGAAATTTGGCGCTGTTTGTCTTGAGCAGCGCCAATATTGTTAATAATTGATCTACATCATGCCTACGGCAATTAGCCCGTCCTCTAACTCTCCGGCTCGCTACAATTCCGCTCTTTCATTTCGGTATGCAGAGTTCAGAGAGTTGCTATGTCTACATCACAGTGTAAACCCGAATTATTGTCCCCCGCCGGCACGCTCAAAAATATGCGCTACGCCTTTGCCTATGGCGCAGATGCAGTTTACGCCGGTCAGCCGCGCTACAGTCTGCGGGTGCGCAATAACGAGTTTAACCATCAAAATCTGGCACTTGGTATCAATGAGGCCCACGCACTCGGCAAAAAATTCTACGTGGTGGTCAACATTGCGCCGCACAACGCCAAGCTGAAAACCTTCCTGCGCGATCTGCAGCCGATCGTCGAAATGTCGCCGGATGCGCTGATCATGTCCGATCCCGGCCTTATCATGATGGTTCGCGAGGCTTTTCCACACATTGATATCCATCTTTCAGTGCAGGCAAATGCGGTCAACTGGGCAACGGTCAAGTTTTGGCAACAAATGGGGCTGAGCCGGGTGATCCTTTCGCGCGAGCTGTCTCTGGAAGAGATTGCCGAAATCCGCCAACAGGTGCCGGAAATGGAGCTGGAAGTGTTTGTACACGGGGCGCTTTGCATGGCCTACTCCGGCCGCTGCCTGTTATCGGGCTACATCAACAAGCGTGACCCTAATCAGGGGACCTGTACCAATGCCTGTCGCTGGGAATATAAAGTACAGGAAGGCGTCGAAAACGAGCTGGGAAATATCGTGCACAAGCATGAGCCCATTGCGATGCAGGAAATAAACCCGGTAAAACCCACGCTGGGACAGGGGCAACCCACCCCTCGGTTATTAATGCTCGAGGAAGCCCTGCGACCGGGAGAATACATGAGCGCGTTTGAGGATGAGCACGGCACTTATATTATGAATTCCAAAGACCTGCGGGCGATTGAGCATGTCGGTAGCCTGACCAGAATGGGCGTTCATTCGTTAAAAATCGAGGGCCGCACCAAGTCTTTCTATTACTGCGCGCGCACGGCACAGGTTTATCGACAGGCGATTGATGACGCGGTAGCGGGTAAATCTTTCGACACCAGTTTAATGACTACCCTTGAGGGTTTGGCGCATCGCGGCTATACCGAGGGGTTTTTGCGCCGCCATGTTCATCAAGCACAGCAAAACTATGACTATGGCTTTTCGGTAAGTGACAGGCAGCAGTTTGCCGGAGAGTTTACCGGCCAGCGCGGAACCGGGAATAATCTTGGCTGGGCCGAGATTGACGTTAAAAACCGTTTCTCTGTGGGTGACAGCATTGAAATCATGACCCCTGAAGGCAACGTTCAGCTTTTCATCGACCAAATGCAAAATCGCAAAGGAGAGGCTATCAACGTTGCCCCTGGCAATGGGCACATTGTTTATATCCCGCTACCTGAGGAAATTTCACTGCCCTATGCAATTTTGTTAAGAAACCTGATAGATAATAGTAATACGCGTAATCCAAACCCTTAATAAAAGCAATAAACAGCGTGATTATTTCGCTGTTTATTGCTTTTGGATTTCTTAAAACTAGAATTCGATCACATCTCGGAAGGAGATTTTTGGGTATTATTCTTCCCGCAGCAAAATTTAGAATGGAAAAAAACCGTATAATACTGGTCACCAACTATTTGCCGGCTCAAACACCCTGAGCTGGCATTATTTTATTTAATCACCCGCACTTCATTCTCCTATTAATTGATTAGAGTGTTAATTAATTACACGTTTAATTGTTATCACGGCAATAAAAATAATACTCAACTACAAATATCATAAATTATCTTCGATATAAGAGGGATAATTCTCTCCACGATATTTTCGCCTAATAATTAAGCACTACCCGTTTTACTCCTGATTTTTCCCTGAAAATTCTTATGGCTATTCGCCCCTATAATCATTTATTTTAAAACCCTACGCGATGGTAAACATGGAGGGTGCAATGAAAGAAGAAACTCAGGCATTGCTGATTATTAATGGAAAAGGTGCCGGTAATGCAGCACTGCGCGAAGCCGTAACCAGCATGCGATCTTCAGGCTTAAATCTAGCCGTGCGTGTTACCTGGGAACACGGCGATGCTGCCAGATACGTCGCCGAAGCCATCGAACTCGGCGTTGAAACCGTTATAGCCGGCGGGGGCGACGGCACAATAAATGAAGTTGCGACAGCATTATTCAAACAGGCTTCCGGCCCCCTTCCAGCGCTGGGCATTGTCCCACTCGGCACGGCCAATGACTTTGCCACCAGCTGCGGTATCCCATTAGCAGTAGATCAGGCTTTGACGCTAGCCATACACGGTCGCGCGGCAGATATCGATTTAGCCTGTGTCAATGACGAACGCTATTTCATCAATATGGCCACCGGTGGATTTGGTACCCGTATTACTACCGAGACTCCTGAAAAATTAAAATCAGCCCTCGGCGGCGTTTCATATTTTATCCATGGGTTATTAAGAATGGACACGTTGAAAGCTGACAGCTGTGAAATCATTGGCCCAGAGTTTGCCTGGCAAGGCGATGCGCTGGTGATTGGTATCGGCAATGGGCGTCAGGCCGGTGGCGGCCAGGAGATTTGCCCGGATGCCTTGATTAATGATGGCCTGCTCCAGTTACGTTTGCTGACCTCGGAAGAGCTATTGCCTTCATTTCTGCGCAGCCTGCTTGATGGTGAGGAGAATAAAAACATTTTATCGACTTCAACGCCCTGGCTGGAAATTAATGCCCCTCATGAAATGACCTTCAACCTCGACGGTGAACCGTTAACCGGCAAGCATTTTCGTATCGACGTGGTGCCAAACGCCCTGCAATGCCGCCTGCCTCCCCACTGCGCGCTGCTGGGGTAATTCCCGGCAGTTTTTGCTTTCACCTTTATCAAGCTCTTCCCGATATTCTTCCGGCGTTAATACTCTCTCTATCCGCATAGCTCGGGCAATGGCGCTTTGCCTGCGCCAACCCTGTTTCCTGCATAACATTTGAGCAACAAACTGTGATCTCTCCCCGCAAATATTGATCTGCATACTTGTATGGTAGTTAGATAAGGGCGTATTTTTCAGCAATGCTTAATGCCGTCTATGTGCAAAAGGTCTCATCTAATGAAAATAGTGAAAGCCGAAGTCTTTATTACCTGCCCGGGTCGCAACTTTGTCACCTTGAAAATTACCACTGACGAAGGGCTAACCGGGCTGGGTGATGCCACGCTCAATGGCCGCGAACTGCCGGTGGCCTCTTATCTGAAAGACCATGTTTGCCCGCAGCTTGTTGGTCGCGATGCCCATCAGATTGAAGATATCTGGCAATTTTTCTACAAAGGAGCTTATTGGCGGCGTGGGCCAGTCACCATGTCAGCCATCTCGGCGGTGGACATGGCACTGTGGGACATCAAAGGTAAGGCCGCCAACATGCCGCTTTATCAATTGCTTGGCGGCGCTTCTCGCACCGGTGTCATGGTTTATTGCCACACCACCGGCCATTCGGTCGATGAAGTGCTGGAAGACTACGCCCGCCATAAAGAGCAAGGCTTCAAGGCTATCCGCGTGCAGTGTGGCGTTCCGGGAATGAAAACCAGCTACGGCGTGACCAAGGGTAAAGGTCAGGCCTATGAACCGGCCACCAAAGGCCACTGGCCGGAAGAGCAGCTGTGGTCCACGGAAAAATATCTCGATTTCACCCCGAAATTGTTTGCAGCAGTGCGCGATAAATTTGGTTTTAACGAGCACGTTCTGCACGACATGCATCACCGCCTGACGCCAATTGAGGCTGCACGTTTTGGCAAAAGCGTCGAGGATTATCGCCTGTTCTGGATGGAAGACCCGACCCCGGCCGAGAATCAGGAATGTTTTCGCCTGATCCGCCAACACACCGTGACGCCTATCGCCGTCGGAGAGGTCTTTAACAGTATCTGGGACTGTAAGCAGCTGATTGAAGAGCAGTTAATAGACTATATCCGCACCACCATTACCCACGCGGGAGGGATTACCGGCATGCGCCGCATTGCCGATTTTGCCTCGCTTTATCAGGTACGCACCGGCTCGCACGGCCCTTCTGACCTGTCTCCTGTGTGCATGGCGGCTGCGCTGCATTTCGACCTGTGGGTACCGAACTTTGGCGTGCAGGAATATATGGGTTACTCCGAGCAAATGCTGGAGGTCTTCGCGCATAACTGGACCTTTGATAACGGCTATATGCATCCGGGTGAAAAACCGGGCCTTGGTATCGAGTTCGACGAGAAACTGGCAGCGAAATATCCCTACGAGCCTGCCTATCTGCCGGTTGCCCGTCTTGAAGACGGCACACTGTGGAGCTGGTGATCATGAAAAGCATCGTTATTCAGCAACCCGGCAAACTGGTTATCGAGACGCGTCCGCAGCTACAACCAGCCGCCGGTGAAGTCCGCATTAAAGTCAGCTATGCCGGTATTTGCGGCTCGGACGTACACATCTATCACGGGCATAATCCGTTCGCCAAGTATCCACGGGTGATCGGCCACGAATTTTTCGGCCATATCGACTGCGTCGGTGATGGCGTAGACCCGGCTCGTATCGGCGAACGCGTGGTGATTGACCCGGTCGTCAGCTGTGGAAACTGCTACCCGTGTTCGATAGGTCGCCCAAACGTTTGCAGCAAATTACAGGTGATTGGCGTGCATCGCGACGGCGGATTCAGTGACTACGCGGTGGCTCCTGCAGCCAATGCCTACGTGGTGCCAGACAGCATTCCAGACCAACTCGCCAGCATGGTTGAACCCTTTACTATCGCCGCCAATATCACTGCATTTTTAAAACCCGCTGCTCAGGATACCGCGCTGGTGTATGGCGCGGGGCCAATGGGTCTGACGGTGATTCAGGTGCTGAAAGGGGTGTATGGCGTACAGAAGGTTATTGTCACCGATCGTATCGAGGAGCGGCTGCAAATGGCGCGTGATAACGGCGCTGACCGGGCTATAAATAACCAGCACAACTCGGTAGCAGAGCAGCTGGCGGCGGAAAATATTCATCCGACGCTGGTCATTGATGCAGCCTGTCATCCGTCGATTCTGCAAGAGGCGATAAACGTGGCGTCACCTGCGGCACGCATCGGCATGATGGGTTTTTCCGGCGAGGCCAGCAGCATCAGCCAGCAAAGCATCACCAGCAAGGAAATATCGCTATTCTCTTCACGGCTGAACAGCCATCGATTCCCGCAGGTAATTGAATGGATGGCACAGGGAAAAATAAACCCTGAAAAATTAATCACCCACTGTATGCCAGGCGCTGAGGTCGAAGCTGCCATGACCTTATTTGAAAAAGATCAGCGCGCCTGCTGCAAAGTGTTATTGAAATTTTAAATTTTATTTCGCCGCCTGGCATTTCGCTGGCGGCTATAAATGAAATCCAAATAATTAGCCGAATTACTCAAAGCTGTATTAATACGTCAACACCACCATTATTTAATTACCCTACAACCTCATGCATCACTATTAAAATAACACCAAGTGGAGCTGCTCATGTTTAAGAATCTACGCTGGATAATTGTACTCCTGCTGTGTCTGGTCTACATGATAAATTATCTCGATCGCGTTGCGCTTTCGATTACTGTTCCGATGATTGAAAAAGAACTGACTATTAATCCTGAGCAGTTTGGGATGATATTCGGCAGCTTCTTCTTCGGATACGCAATATTCAACTTTATCGGCGGTTTGGCGGTCGATAAATTTGGTCCGACGTTGGTCATGGGGCTAGCCGTAGCACTGTGGTCAATATTCTGCGGCATGACCGCCATCGCCACCGGTTTTTATTCGATGCTGATCCTGCGGGTATTATTCGGCATGGCTGAAGGCCCGATCTGCGCCTCGGCGAATAAAATGATTAACGGCTGGTTCCCGAAAAAACAGGCGGCAACTGCCATGGGCTTGCTCAGTGCAGGATCACCTTTAGGCGGCGCGGTGGCGGGGCCAATCGTGGGTTATCTGGCCATTTCCCTGGGCTGGCGTCCGGCATTTATGATTATCGCGGCTATCGGCATCGTCTGGATGGTGCTGTGGTTCTTCACCGCGGCGGATAATCCAGAAACCAGTAAACGTGTGACCGAAAGTGAACGCCAGCGGGTTAATCAGCTGAAAACCGAGAAGATTAATGAGGAAGAAGACCTGACCCAGTCGGCACACAAGCTGGGTTATTATCTGCGCCAGCCGATTATTCTGGTCACCGCTTTCGCTTTCTTTTGCTACAACTATATTCTGTTCTTTTTCCTGAGCTGGTTCCCCGCTTATCTGGTACAGGCCCACGGTTTAAATATCAAAGAAATGAGCCTGACGACAGTTATCCCCTGGATTGTCGGCTTCTTTGGGTTGGCACTGGGCGGCATCATTTCCGATAAAATATTCAATATTACCGGGCGTTTACTGCTGTCGCGAAAAATCGTGTTAGTCGTCAGTCTGCTGGCGGCGGCGGTTTGCGTCGCGCTGGCAGGTGTGGTCACCAGCGTGGTTCCCGCCGTATTGCTCATGTCGATTTCAATCTTCTTCCTCTATACCACCGGCGCCATTTATTGGGCGATCATTCAAGACGTGGTGCATAAATCGAAGGTTGGCAGCGCCAGCGGCTTTATTCATCTGGTCGGCAGTATTTCAGGGATTATCGGTCCGATTGCGACGGGTTTTATTGTGCAAAATACCGGTCATTTTGACAGTGCTTTTATTCTCGCCGGTGGCGTGGCGGCCGTTGGAGCAGTTCTGGTGTTCTTTGTCATCAAGCCGCCGAAACATCAGCCTCAAACGCATATTTCCCACTCTTAAAGCCCTGCCCCGGCCTTTGTGCCGGGGTAAACCCAAATTAGTTATACCTGGAGCACCCTACAATGACACAGGTTTCAACTTCTGCACCTGCCGCCATGACCCAACAAGAGCGCTCGATTTTGAAACGCGTCGCCGGGGCATCGGCAATCGGTACTGCCGCTGAATATTATGACTTTTTCGCCTATGGCACTGCCGCGGTACTTTTTTTCGGTCAGCTATTTTTCCCCAGCACCGATCCGTTAGTCAGTACGTTGGCAGCTTTTGCCACCTACGCTGTGGGATTTCTGGCGCGCCCGCTGGGCGGGATCGTATTCGGGCATATCGGCGACAAAGTCGGGCGTAAAAAAGCCTTGGTGATCACTATTCTGATTGTCGGTCTTGGCACCTTCTGCATCGGGCTGCTGCCGACCTATGAAAAAATCGGCTTTTGGGCACCCGTGCTGCTGATACTGATCCGCGTACTGCAAGGCTTTGGGGTCGGCGGTGAGCAGGCTGGAGCGGTTTTGATGACCGCAGAATATTCGCGCCCCGAACGCCGTGGCTTCTTCGCCAGCTGGGTGCAAATTGGCGCGCCGCTAGGCTTCCTGCTGCCCTCGGCGCTGTTTGCCGTGCTCAATTCTCAGCTTAGCCCCGAACAAATGCTAGCCTGGGGATGGAGAATTCCTTTCCTTATCAGCCTATTACTGGTAATCGTCGGGCTGTTCATCCGCCTTAGAATTGATGAATCGCCGGTATTTGCCGAGATCCGTCAAACCAAAGCGGTGGAATCCCGGCCGGTGGTCGAAGTCATTCGCCTCTATCCGGGCATTATTATTAAAGGGGTCTGCGCCAAACTGATCGAGGCCTGTGCTTTTGCAATGTTCACGGTGATCGTGCTGGCCTTCGGCAAAGCCAATCATCTCAGCGCCAGTATTTTGCTGGATGCGATGATTGTGGCCGTGATCCTCGAAATATTTTCTATCCCATTGATGGGCAAACTCTCGGACCGTATCGGCAGAAAACCAGTCTACATGGCGGGCGCGGTATTACTGGTGATTGGCATTATTCCGTTCTTTCTAGTGCTCAGGCAGGACACATTCTGGATGACGCAAATCGCGATGATTCTGGCGCTAACCTTTGGCCACAGTATGTGCTACGCGCCGCAAGCATCGTATTTTCCAGAGCTGTTTCCCACTCGCATCCGCTGCAGCGGCATCGCGCTTATCTGGCAGATTGGCTCGCTTATCGGCAGTGGCGTGCTTGGGCTTTTGGCGGTCAAAATTCTGCAAGTCACCGGCGGCGATTACCACGGGCTGGCGATTTACATGATGGTGCTGGGGGTCATCTCGATTATTGGACTGATGATGATGCCGGAAACCGCCCCCGGCGTGCGCGGCAGTGAATATCATAGCTGGGGTGAAAAACGCTGAAGCTGGACGGGCAATGGAATTTACCGGCGCCCGAACCACACATTCAAGGCCAATATCGATTGCAAAACCTGTTGGAAACTCATGCTATTATGGAGTTATCACCCATTCAAATCGCGCCCTTCGCTATGACAGAATCTTATGAATTGAGCGGTAATGTACCGGTAAATCAGCAAATTTATCGCACTTTGCGACAGGACATTGTCGCCTGTGTGATAGCGCCGGGTGCATTTCTTTCGGAAAAGGAAATTTCAGCACGATTCAATGTCTCACGGCAGCCGGTTCGTGAAGCTTTTATCAAGCTGGCGGAAGCCGGACTGGTACAGGTGCTGCCACAGCGCGGTACTTTTGTGATGAAAATCTCCGCCAAACGCGTGGCCGATGGCCGGTTTATCCGCGAAGCGCTGGAAACAGCAGTCATCCGCCGCGCCGCCAGCGTGGTAACCGAACAGGATTTATCACTGCTCGCACACAATCTTCAGCGACAAGAGCTGGCGGCCAAGAGCAATCAGGCACAGGAATTTTTGCAGCTCGACGACGAGTTTCACCGTCTGATTGCGCAAATTATCGACTGCCGACTGGCCTGGGAAACCATCGAGAATATCAAGGCCACCATGGACCGAGTGCGCTTCTTCTCGCTTAGCAAGGTCTCGCCGCCAGAGAATCTGATCGCGCAGCACTACAATATTTACGCCGCCTTGCAGGCAAGAAATCCCGATGCAGCCGAGCAGGCTTTGCGAGCCCATTTGCAGGAAATGATCTTCTCGATAACCCCCATTGCCGAGCAGAACAGTGAATGGTTTGAGGTGGAATAAGCGTAAAAGAGTGCGATCTGCGCCACGATTTTTGCAGTTCATCGCAACCTGTATGACAGCCTGGAGTAAGCTGTAAACCATGTTTCTCAGGCTGGTAACGTGCTATGACCGCGATCGATGCTTTAGCCTCACCGCTGCAAAAACTTTATTACAACGCTCAGAATACCCTGGCTTTATCAGATCTTGATGAAGAAAAAATCAGCCAGATAGCCCGCGACCTTGATAGCGCCAGCAGTGATGAAGAGCACTATGTCACAGGCTGGATGGCACTTAATTCCGTGGTGCTGATTCGCCGTTACCAAAACAACCGAGGCAGCGCCGATGGTCTGGTCTTCACCCGCGCCAATAAATATCGCCTTAGCGTGCAATCGGTGATGTTCCGCATTCCTAAACCCTTGCTCTGGGTGACTTTCCGCCGCCGTCCACGGACCATGAAAGTGATTACTTACAATCGCTTGGGCAGCCAGCAAGATAGCCTGCAACAGTTTGATAATATTCAGGAAGAAGAATTAAAACAACAGCTGGAGGCGGATTGGCGCGAGCTGAATGACTATCTTGGTTTAGCCTGCTGGCAGCGAGAAAACGGCCAACCTTTGTGGAATGCGTTGCAGAAAAACGTCTCGCCAGAAAGGATCTTAAAACTTTGTCAGAGCCATTTTTTCACTCACAGCAGGCTGCAAAAAGAGGGAGATTTTGAAGGGTTGTGGCATAGGGGCCTGTTTATTGCCCGTCGCGGCGACGGTGCGGCTGCATTGCTGTTGTCATGGCAAAATACGCAAACGCAGGAGGTGGCCAGCTATCTTTTCGAGATCTTAAAGAAAGACACTGGCCCTACCCGACTGCGGCTTTCGCTCAGACCGGGCAAACAGGAAAAGTTCTACCCGCTCAACCCGTTTGACGCGCAACACTTATATGACGCGATGCAGATGTTTGAACGCGCCGAAGGTGCCCTAGGCATCCTTGAGCAAAAGTCTTACCACCAACGATGAAAATGATGTACCGGGCCAATACCTTCACCGACCTCGAGTGAATCCGCCTGCTGTAGCGCCTGTTGCAGATATGCTTTCGCGGCGCTGACAGTGTCAATCCAGTTGGCATTTCTAGGTCTGAGTGCGGCAAGCGCAGCGCTCAAGGTACAACCGGTGCCATGAGTATGACGGGTTGCTACGCGCGGTGCGGTAAACCGTTGGTGATAGTGAGCGGTCATTAGCCAGTCTGGACTTTCATTATCGCTTAAATGCCCACCTTTCATTAATACCGCTTCACAGCCCAGCTCCAGCAGCGCTTCACCCTGACGGCACATTTCTTGCTCGGTTGTGGCCATTTCACAATCCAGCAGCGCCGCAGCTTCAGGAAGATTAGGCGTAATCAGCGAAACCTGCGGCAGCAGCCATTTGCGCAGCGCTTCAACGGCATCAGGCGTCAGCAGCGGGTCGCCACTTTTCGCCAGCATGACCGTATCCAACACCACAAAGGCCGGGGCTTTTTCCAGCATGCGATAATAGCGCAAACGCTCCGCCACGACTTCCACCACCGCAGTATTGGCCAGCATGCCAATTTTGGCGCTGTCGATGCGCACGTCGCTTAATACTGAATCGAGCTGCGCGCCAACAAAGCAAGGTTCAATGTTATAAACCGACTGCACGCCACGGGTATTTTGCGCCACTAACGCGGTGATAACACTGGTGCCGTAGGCCTCCAACGCCGAAAAGGTTTTCAAATCTGCCTGAATCCCTGCTCCACCGCTAGGATCGGTACCCGCAATGGTTAATGCGTTGATGCGCTGACTCATGCCTCACCTGCCCTGAAATTTTTAGCAGTGAGCCGTTTGGCGTCGAGGGAATAAAGCGCGTCAAGGAAAGCTGGCTGGAAGCTGCCGGGTCCTTTGGCTCCCTGGCTGGCAATTTCTCCTGCACAGGACATCACCCGACAGGCCGCCGCAACATTGGATAACCTGTCGCCCGGCAGAGAAACAAAGGCCGCAACTACCGCCGATAGCGCACAGCCGGTGCCAACGACCTTTGTCATCAACGCGTCGCCACCAGAAACCGCGCAGGTATTTTCGCCGTCGCAGATATAATCGATCTCACCTGTTACCGCGACTATCGCTCCGGTCTGCAGAGCCAGGCTTTGCGCGGCGGGTAATGCGGCTAATGAAGTATCGGCACTGTCGACGCCGCGACCAGAAGCTGCCAGCCCGCTGAGGGCCATGATTTCAGAAGCATTACCCCGGATTGCCGCAGGACGGAGTCTGATAATTTCCTGACAAAACTCTGAGCGCCAGCTGAGTGCGCCCACCGCTACGGGGTCAAGCACCCATGGTTTACCCGCATTATTGGCGGCGTGGATGGCGGCTAGCATGGATTGGGCGCGAGAGTCGGTCAAGGTGCCGACGTTTACCAGCAGGGCGCTGGAGATTGCACTGAACTGCGCGGCCTCGCGGGAGTCAATCACCATCGCAGGTGAAGCACCGAGGGCTAAAAGCACATTGGCCGTTATCGACTGCACCACGTCATTGGTCATGCAATGTACCAAAGGCGAGGCCTGACGAAGCTGGTTTAAGGCATCCGCGGCTTTTTCACCGGGAAAGGCTGAAGGTCGAGTGGTCATAAATTTCCCCACCGGCGACAAAGAAGGGGTACCGGAGGGGGATACCACGACTTCCCTACGCTGGCATTATCCAGATCAGGTAATACGGGTATTTCTCAGCCTTCACGAAGAAGGGCACCCCGAGTCATTAATGCTTATAGTACTAAATAATTATGCAGTACTTGATAATTATGGAGCAGCGACGGTATGACCTTCGCCAACATAACTATATCCATGGGCTTCCATGAATTTTGATACCGCTAATTCAGCAGTAGAAATCACTTCTGCAAGCGGCAAATTAGCATCGATATTTACAACTTCTGAACCAACAAAGTTCAGTAAAGGAACGACTGCAATTTTTTTAGCCAGCGAGTTACGGCTGTGATCCGGCTTGCGCGCACAGGCAACATCAAGGTCAACATTAAGTTTGATGACCAGGTCAGGCTTCTGCTGAGTCATCCATTCAAAAGCTTTCCATTCACGCTGGGCAATCCACTGTACAAAACGATTACCCTTTATCTTTTCAGGAATGGTAGGACCATCAAAGGCGCTTGGAATTTCAACTTGTGGAAAACGGTCAGATAATATGATGTTACCCTGCTGGCGTAACGCCAGCATACGACGAAAGCGCAATAGTCGACGTATAACAAAAATCATGATTACCGAAGCAGCCAACGGGCCTGGCGCGGCCTTATCAACCTTGACTTTATTATTCGCAATCGACTTTTTAAGAAAACGTCCCATGAAGGGAAACTTGACAACTACGCGTTCGACATTACCCGCCTGTTTTCCCAGGTGAACCATTTCAGCCGGGCCATATTTTTCAACGCAGGTAATAAGATGTTCACAGACAGTGGATTTACCAGAACCATCGCTGCCAATCACCGATATTAGCGGTGGAAGCTTAGAGTGCATAAAAATAATCTCTCCAGAATATACTCCCAATAATATACCATTGGTAAACAAGGATGTCGCTGAAGGTAGCTCTTATAGCTAATAGCAAGGGGAAAAAATATTTTGAAGGGCCGGTCGATTAGCATAGAATAGTTTTTTTAAAAAATTAGGTTTTTGATGTGAGTCAACAGATTAGAGCCATTGCTAATCATCCCCCTGTGCGAGTGATAGCGATAACAGGTTGTGATGGTTCAGGTAAATCGACTTTAGCAGCCAGCTTGGTAAGCCAACTTTCTTCGCAATACCCAACGGAATCACTTTACCTTGGTCAGTCCTCAGGACGTATCGGTGAATGGATTAGCGAACTTCCGATTATTGGTGCTCCTTTTGGCCGTTATTTGCTAAAGAAGTCTGAAAAAGTTAACGACCGCCCTTCTGCTCCTCCAGGTAATGTAACCGCGCTGGTGATCTACTCACTTTCCTGCTGGCGAGCTTACAAGTTCCGTAAGATGTTGAAGAAGAGCAAACAGGGTCTTTTGCTGGTTACCGATCGCTATCCTCAGGCCGAAGTTGCCGGTTTCCGTTTTGATGGACCGCAGCTTCCTAAAGTCATGGGGGGTAATGCCTGGGTCTGCGCTTTAAGAAAGCGTGAGCAAGAACTGTATCAATGGATGGCCTCTTATCCGCCTCTGTTATTGATTCGACTCGATATCGATGAACAAACGGCACATTCACGCAAGCCCGATCACAAGCTTGAAGCATTGCGTGACAAGATTAGGGTTATACCTGGTCTTACTTTTAATGGTGCGAAGATCCTGGACTTGGATGGTCGAGAGCCCGCAAGTAAGATCCTCGATGAATCGTTAATTGCGATTCAATCCTCTCTTACGTAGTCACGAGTTCAGGCTGGTGATTACCTTTTAATACTAAAGTAAATGCAAACAGATAGATTAAACACTGAAAGCGAAAAGTCACCGGCCTATATTCCTGGATTTATTGCGGTAGTAGGCTGTGACGGCACCGGAAAGTCTACGCTGACTGCAGACCTGGTAAAAAACCTGCAACAGCAATTTAAGACTGAGCGCCGTTATTTAGGCACAATTTCCGGCGAAGATGGCGATAAAATCAAGCGCCTGCCAATTATTGGTGTCTGGCTGGAACGTCGCCTGGCAACAAAATCCGCCAAAACTCAGAGCATGAGCAGTAAAGCTCCAGCACTCTATGCGGCATTGATTATGTACGCGCTTTCATTCTGGCGTAAGGGCAATTTGCATAAAGCAAAGCTTTTGGCAGAAAGTGGTGTGTTGGTGATTGGCGATCGTTACCCGCAGGACGAGATTTCAGGTTTTCACTATGATGGGCCTGGCATTGGCGTGGAAAGGGTGACGGGCTGGTTTATGGCTCGCCTGGCAAAAAGGGAGCGCAAGCTATATCAAGAGATGGCCAAGTGTCGTCCTGAATTAATCATTCGTCTTGATATCGATGCAGATACTGCTTTTTCTCGTAAACCTGACCACAGCTATCAAGAGTTACAGGACAAAATCGAGATTATGGTTAAGCTCAATTACAACGGGACCAAAATTCTAGATTTGGACTCCAGAGCGCCATATAAAGAAGTGTTGGAAAAAGCGATGAATGCAGTGACTGCTGTGGCTATCGATTCACAGCGCGCGCAACAAGTTGCAAGTAATCAACCAAACCAGCCTGCTTAAACTTCCCTTCTAAATGGCACTTAATCCGCGTTGAGTGCCATTTTTTCATGCATAAATTATTTATGCATCGTGCATCAAAGTAAAATCGTTAACCAAATTATTATCGTCATGACTATGGCGACTAACTGCGCCGCGCCGCCGATATCTTTTGCTCGCTTGGATAAAGGGTGAAGCTCGAATGAAATGCGGTCTACCACAGTTTCGATAGCCGTATTAAGCAACTCAACGACCAGCAAAAAGAAACAGCTGGAAATTAAGATCAGCCGCTCCATCTTGGTGACGTCTAAAAATAGCGCAATAACCACAAATGCCGAGCTAATAATAAACAGCTCACGAAATGCATTTTCTGTTAACAAAGCATCAACAAGACCATCCAGAGAATTTTTTATACTGGTTGTTAATCGCTTGATTCCAGTCTTCTTTTCCAATGCCATCAATATTTGCTCTTGTAACAACCAAAATGACCAATAGTTTCTCAACTAATAAGCAGTTTTGATATTCTAATTTTTTTGTGTTCTTAAACATAGTACTTAAACCGACCATCGGCCATACATTATGTGGCCTTGACTTGTAATTAGTCAAAGCCACTTTCCAATAGACTCACACAGTAAGTTTATGACCGCTACCCTGCAGGTATGGTTTAGAGTTGTTTCTCGTACAGGCGGTAGCGTTTATACGGGACAGCGCCAATTTTTTCAAGAATGGTGCGCATGCCGGTATTAGTCTCAAGGATCCAGGACATTTCTAACGCTTCAATTTTGCGGCGCTCAAACGGGTCATGTAACGCTTCAATTAACAGCAGCGCGATAATCGGCCCCATTCGGCTGAAGTGATGCTCCTGACGAACGCCCATCAATGGCACTCGAGCGGTACGTGTACCACTCACTTTCAGGCGCCATAACAGCTTCGCCCAGCCGAAAGGTAATAAACTACCTTTAAGGCCGGTAATTGCCTCATTGATATTTGGCAAACCTACAATAAAGGCGACAGGAACGGCGTCAATCTCTGCGATATAAATCAGGTCGTCAGGCACCAGATATTTTAGCTGATCACCCATGGTAGAAAACTCATGCTCGGTAAACGGCACAAAGCCCCAGTTGTTCTGCCATCCGGAGTTAAAGATATCGCGCAAGACCTGCATTTCCTGGCTAAAGTTCTTGCGGTTGACCTGACGAACAGTGACTTTTTTACGCACGTTCGCCATCAACTTGTTTAATGATGGAGTGAAATGCAGGTCAGTACGCTTCATCCAATAAGCCAGCAAATCTATACCTTGAGTATATCCCTGCTGCTCTACACGGTCGCCGTAATAAGGTTTGCCGTGAGTCATCATTGCAGAAGGTGGAGTATCGAAGCCATCGATAAGCAGGCCGCTTTCCTGATTGATATTCAGACTAAAAGGTCCGGTAATCTTTGTCGCGCCTTTTGACTTTAACCAATCTTCCGCCGCAGCAAATAACGCACTGAATACTTCAGGGTCATCAATAGCGTCAATCATTCCAAAATGGCCAGTATCCTGGCCATAAAGTTCGCGGTGTAAGCTGTCAATTTGCGCAGTGATACGACCCACAACTTTATCGTCTTTTTTAGCGATCCATGCCTGCCATTCGATATGTTCAGTACCAGGATTTTTCTTGGAAAGATGCTCCTCACGCTCTAAATTAAGCGGATCAATCCAGTTAGGATCGTCTTGGAATAGAGTCGAAGGAAAAACAATAAATTGCTTTAACTCACGCTTATCAATGACTTTTTCGATACGAATCATAATCACCACTAAATCTCAGAATTTGCTATAAAAACACACAATAAACCAGCCAATATTATCCAGTTTGGGATCTATTGATGCTTAACATTTACACACCCGTCTACCGGCAAAAAATAATTATTTTTTAGACAGGCATGGCCCAAATTGAATCCCTGTTATAATTGGTCTCGCGCCCATAAAGGCAACTAAAAAGGGGCATAATGCCTAACACGCATATCTGCACGTTAGGCATATTATGCTTAGCATTATTATGCAAAGCACGAATGGGGGACGCTTGGCGCGCCAATTGGAAACACTAAAAACAATAAATATCTTAGTGACATTAACTAGAAAAGCATTACTATCGTTTAGCACTTAATGCTCTATCGATGTAAAGAATGGAACTTTTCTATCCTGACCCCTTGAAACCACACAATAAGAATAGAACAATCTTTAAATTCGATATAGTCTTAATTATTCGTCTAATCACCAACGGCGGTTTCCATGGCTGAAACCATGCGTTTACTGACATCCACGTTGGGGTTAATCAGGTTTTCAGCGCCAAAACTCAGTCTCGAAATAGAGCCATGAAGAAATTTTTCGTGCAAATTTTTAAGCTGAACTATGTTTATCTGAAAGTACCCGCTCAATGCAGCAATGGTGCTGGCGCAATTTGCATCTTCTCAAGGACCTAGAGATGCAGTCACATTAGTGATCTCGACAGGAACTGTCAGCAACTCATTTTTATCTATGGTTTTGAATAATTTGGGACATAGAATGATAAATCAATCACGATTCCATACAAATTGTTTCAAAAACCATATCTCTTACACGAAAAGTTACATGTATTATCAGGTGTTTTAAATATATGGAAGCGTTGTATATGTCCCCAACAAGCTCTACCCACGCTCTTCCCATGCGCTACGCAGATTTCCCAACCTTAGTGGATGCTTTAGATTACGCAGCCCTGGGAAATACTGGGATGAATTTCTACGATCGACGCAATCAGCTCGTTGCCGCGCTGGAATATCGCACGCTTAAAGAACGCGCGATTACCGGAGCAAGACGTCTGTTATCACTGAACCTTAAT
The DNA here is from genome assembly GCF_000257645.1 of Serratia sp. M24T3. Classification (GTDB taxonomy): domain Bacteria; phylum Pseudomonadota; class Gammaproteobacteria; order Enterobacterales; family Enterobacteriaceae; genus Rouxiella. The sequence continues at coordinate 48,559 of NZ_AJHJ01000026.1, read as the reverse complement.
AAAGGTGACCGTGTTGCGCTCATTGCAGAAACGAGTGTTGGATTCGTAGAAGCCTTCTTTGCCTGCCAATATGCCGGCCTGGTTGCCGTGCCGCTGGCCATTCCAATGGGTATTGGGCAAAGCGCTACATATATTGAAAAACTCCAGGGCTTATTAAAGAGCTGCAAGCCTGCTGCAATTATTAGCAGTGATGAATGGTTGCCGCTAATTAGTACTGCTCGCAGTGAGGATTCTTCCCCTATTCATATCCTCAGCAATGCAGATTTTAATGCCTTGCCAGAGAAAGAAATTGAATTGCAAAAGCCCTCTCCAGACAATATTGCGTATTTGCAATATACCTCTGGCAGCACGCGCTTCCCTCGTGGCGTAATAATTACTCAAGGGTCTGCCATGGCTAACCTGAAAGTTATTAGCCACGACGGAATCAAATTACGCGCAGGCGATCGTTGCGTCTCCTGGTTGCCGTTCTATCACGACATGGGCCTGGTTGGTTTTGTGCTGACTCCAATGGCAACCCAGCTGTCTGTGGATTATCTGCGTACCCAAGATTTTGCAATGCGCCCAATGCAATGGCTGAAACTGATCACCAAAAACCGTGGCACTGTGTCGGTAGCTCCGCCGTTTGGTTACGATATCTGCCTGCGTCGCAGCAATGAGAAAGAATTGGCTGAACTGGATCTTTCCAGCTGGCGTGTAGCCGGTGTGGGTGCAGAACCTATCCCGTCAGAATTGCTGAATCAATTCAGTGAACATTTTGGTCAAGTCAAGTTCAGCAGCAAGGCCTTTATGCCATGCTACGGCCTCGCAGAGAACACGCTGGCAGTTAGCTTCTTTGATGACACCACTGGCCCGAAAGCCAATGAAATCGACCGTGATATTTTAGAGTACAAAGGTAAAGCGGTTGCACCGACTAAAAATACTCGTGCAACAGTCACCTTCGTAAACTGCGGCAAGGCGCTTCCTGGTCACAATATCGAGATCCGCAGCGAATCTGGCTCTCCATTGCCAGAGCGCGAAGTGGGACATATCTGTATTTCCGGGCCGAGCCTGATGAGCGGATATTTCCGCGACGATGCTTCGCAGCAGCAAATTCAGGCACAGGGATGGATGGATACTGGTGATTTGGGCTATCTGCTCGACGGCAATCTGTACGTCACGGGTCGTAAAAAGGATCTGATCATTATTCGCGGGCGTAATATCTGGCCGCAGGATATTGAATACGTTGCAGAATCAGAGCCAGAGATTCGCTCTGGAGACGCCATTGCTTTCGTGACCACTCAGGAACACGATGAAGGCGCGAAGATTATTTTGCAGATCCAGTGCCGCGTTAGCTCTGAAGAGCGTCGTGAGCAAATCATTCACTCACTGACCTCGCGTATTCAGAGTGAATTCAGCGTCGCTGTTGATATCGTTCTGCTGCCACCGCACAGCATCCCGCGTACCTCGTCCGGGAAGCCAGCCCGTGCCGAAGCCAAGAAACGTTATCTTACTGAACTTATCGGCGCTCCGGACCTTCGATTAGCAGGCTACGCTCAATGACAAAAACGGTCGCAGTAACAGGTGTGACCGGGTTTATCGGCAAGCACATCGTTGAGGATCTTCTCTCGCGCGGTTATATCGTGCGAGCTTTAACCAGAAAACCACGAACATCTGCAACCCCTAATCTGGTTTGGGTTCATGGTTCTCTGGAAGATAAAGATTCTCTCTCGGCGCTGGTTAACGGCGCTGAAGATGTCGTGCATTTAGCGGGCATGGTGCGCGGTAGTACTGAGCAAACCTTTACTGATTGCAACGTAACAGGCAGCCTTCGCCTGATGCAGGCTGCCAAAGAAAGCGGCAGCTGTAAGCGTTTTCTGTTCATGTCCTCTCTTGCTGCACGCCACCCCGAGCTTTCCTGGTACGCCAACTCAAAACATGTTGCCGAACAGCAACTTATGGCTATCTCCTCTGACATCTCCCTGGGTATTTTCCGTCCAACGGCTGTTTATGGACCCGGCGACAAAGAGCTAAAACCGCTATTTAGCTGGCTCTTGCGCGGCATTCTCCCCCGCCTCGGTGCCCCTGACGCTCAACTCTCGTTTATTCACGTGAGCGATCTCGCCGAGGCTGTTGGCCAATGGTTAACAGTCGAACAATCACATAATCAATCTTATGAACTATGCGACGGCGTCTCTGGTGGTTATAATTGGACGCGCCTGCAAGAAATAGGCGCAGCGGTGCGTAAGGGTAAAGTACGCGTAATCGGAATTCCTTTACCTTTGCTTAAAGGCATCGCCGATATCAGCATGCTTTTAAGCCGGTTAGCAAGAAAAGAACCGATGCTAACCCACAGCAAAATCCGCGAATTAACCCATCAGGACTGGTCAGCAAGCAACACTGGCCTTTCCGAATCTATTAATTGGTTTCCCAAGATTAGTTTAGAGCGCGCGCTGCGTGATGGACTATATTGATTATCTTGACTAAAGGTATGTAAGAGTTTCTATGCTAAATCGTGAAGTTTTGATGGACTATATTCTGGAGTGCTTACAGGGTATGGTCTCAGGCAATCCAGAGATAAAGCCTGAAAGTGATCTCGTCAATGATCTTGGCCTAGAGTCCATAAAGGTGATGAGCCTGCTGATGATGTTGGAAGACAAGCTGGATATTTCGATTCCTATCAATATCTTACTTAACGTCAGAACTCCTGAACAGCTGCTGGACGCGCTGATGCCACATCTGGAGAGCACCAATGGGTCTTTATGATAAATTTGCCCGCCTGGTAGGCGAGCGTAAACAGTTTCAGGACTCAGGTCTGAATCCGTTTGGCACTTGTATTGATGAGATTTACTCGGCAACACAAGGGCGCATTGGCGATAAGAAAATCGTTCTGGCCGGCACCAATAACTATCTGGGCATGACCTTCAATGAACAAGCTATTGCCGACAGCAAAGCTGCATTGGATGCCCAGGGCACGGGTACTACCGGATCGCGTATGGCTAACGGTAGCTACGGTTCCCACCTTGCGTTAGAGCAAGAGTTATCAGAATATTTCGACCGCCCTACTGCCATCGTATTTTCTACCGGCTACACGGCTAACCTGGGTGTTATCAGCACGCTGGCTGGCCCTGACGCCGTGGTATTGATTGACGAAGACTCCCACGCAAGCATCTATGACGCCTGTGCTTTGGGTGGCGCGCAAATTATTCGCTTTCGTCACAACGACGCCAAAGATTTAGAGCGCCGCATGGTGCGCCTGGGCGAACGTGCCAAAGACGCAATCATCATTGTTGAAGGCATCTACAGCATGCTCGGTGACGTCGCTCCTTTGGTCGAAATCGTTGACATCAAACGTCGCCTCGGTGGCTATTTGCTGGTTGATGAAGCGCACTCCTTTGGCGTGATGGGCGCAACCGGTCGCGGTCTGGCTGAAGAGCTTGGCGTTGAGAAAGACGTCGATATCATTCTCGGCACTTTCAGCAAAAGCCTGGCTTCTATTGGCGGCTTTGCAGTGGGTGGCGAAGATATGGAAGTGCTGCGCTACAGCAGCCGTCCTTACATCTTCACCGCCTCACCTTCTCCCGCAAGCATCGCTTCTGTGCGTTCATCCCTGAAAAGCATCAAGGAGAACCCAGGCTTGCGTGACAAGCTCTGGAGCAATGCGAATCGCCTTTATAAAGGTCTTGCGGCACTTGGCTATGAATTGGGTCCGCGCATCAGCCCGGTAGTCCCAGTGATGATCGGCTCAAAAGAAGACGGTTTGCGCCTGTGGCGTGACCTGATCGCCAACGGCGTCTATGTGAATTTGGTATTGCCACCCGCAGCACCGGCAGGCATCACACTGCTGCGTTGCAGTGTCAATGCAGCACACAGTGATGAAGAGATCGATACCATCATTCAGGCTTTTGCTGACCTGAAAAAGTAATGACCTGAAAAGTAATAGCGATAAAAGTATTCTTCATGCTGCTCATTGATTCACAATGAGCAGCATGCCTTCCGGGTATTCCCCTCATCTTCCCATTATGCTTTTTGCAGCAAAACCTCGAGAGTCGGCAGAATTTTCAGTCTTTATCAGGTACCAGACTTGCTGTCATTAAGCAGTTTATGCAGCAGCGTGATCACCTGCACCACTTCTTTCGGGCTAAGAGCCCCATCTTTTGACCACTGAACGCGCCCGTCTTTATCCAGCACAAAAACAGAAGTATCCTCATCCAGCTGCCAGGTTTTAAGGCCAAGGCCATTGCTGTCGATGATAAATTGCGCCCAGGGATAATGTCGTTTGTTTTTTTCGATTTTACCGCGAACGAAAATACCGGTGCCTAAAACGGCGTCGCCAGAGTTGACGATAGTGGTGGGTTGAAAACGATCGGTAGGAAGATTGGCAGCCTCAACGGCTTTAATCAGGAGTGAATTTTTTTTTAGCCGAGCTGCGCCCAGCGATGTACTGAACGATACGAACTTTTCCGTCAAACTGCGAGCTATCCCAACTTTTATAACTGATATCGTCATTGCTGCCGAGTATTAACTCACCCATGTCGGCAATTTTTAACGGTGGGACTCGTTGGCCGTCAACCAAGTCATTGGCTGATGCCATCATGGGTAACAGGAAAAGTGAAACGGTCAGTAATCTACGTAAAGTCATAATATTTCCTTTTGCAGGTGTTCCGACTATCTAGTCTTCTTAACGCTAAAAGCAGGGGAAAAAATCCCCCGGCTCTTTAATCGACTTTCAAACTTATACCGGGCAACGTTCGAGAAGCAGCTCCAACGGTTGTCGGATGTTGTCATCCAACAGCGCCGGTTCCTCATAAGGCCTACGCCCCGAGAGTTTGTCTGCCACCATCACATCATGCCGATCGCCCATTAATCCATTAATATTAGACAAGAATCGGGATATTTTGTAGGCATCCAGATTGCCTGGATCGATAGATCTCAGCGTGTCGTAATACGATACTTGCTGGCTAATAATCTTGCGCACATCGTGGAATTCTGTCCCAGTCAGCAATGGCTTGGCAATCAGCTGGCGCAGCGTAAGGATTTGCTGCTGGCGGTCGGCAATAAAGCCACTGACCGTATCCAGTTCAGGATGACGTAGCCCATAATGCACCAGCTTCCAGCACGGAAAGCTCAGATACATATACAGGATCATACTGTAACGCGAGATATTCTCCTTGTTGCGGTTGCGGAAAGCATCCTGAAAATGTCCAAGAAAAACAGTGGTCTGGCGGAACATTGAGCTAGACATATGACTTTTGCTGTACAACCGCTGGGCGAAGCGCAGATGCTTGTAGCGAGCACGGATATATTTGTACTGCATCCGTTCTGCCTCGGTGAATCCGTTGCCTTTGGCTAGCTTACGCACCAGTCCCAGCAGCTCCGGGCGGTCAAAACCGTCCTCCCAAAACTGCAGGCACAATGCATAGTTATCGTTAATATTTTCCTGGGTACAATTAAAATCAATAACTTCCGGCAGGGTGGCATCTTGATTGACGATGTCATCTTCATCTACCGCAGTAAATAATAGTTGCAACGTTTCTGGTGAAAACTTTTTCCACTTCTTACTGCTTGTCATTTAGTAGTCTCTACGGGGGCGCTAAAGCCCAGTGAATAGCGGTGACGGTAAACCCATAAAGTCGGGATGAGGGACAATAGCACGTCTAAACATTGCCCCCCAAAGTAGCCCCATGCCGAACCTTCCACGCCAAAAGCGTGAGACAGTCCAACGAGCAGTACGATATATGAAACTGATGCGACGATCTGCGCCGTTAAATAAGCTTTCTGCTTACCGGCCATCAACAGCAATGCTTCCTGCGGGAAGCCCACCATTGAGACAATAATCGCGGTCAGCATAATTTGAATCAAACTATAGGCTTCGAGATATTTATGCCCAAACACCACCGAAATTAATGGCTTGCCTACGCTAATCACCAATACGGCTACTAAAATACCGACACCACCGGCTAATACTGCCGAGCGCAGTCCCAGTATCCAAGGCCTTTTAGTGCGCGGATCAAGACGCATAATTTCAGGATAGAAGCTTTTTTCCAGTAACTTGGCTGGTGCTCCGGCCGCATCAAAGAAAGTCATCGCAATTTTGAACAGACCAGCCGCTGCCGGGCCAAGAATAATACCGACTAATACCGTGCTGCATGAGTTGCGGGCAGCCCAGATAGAATGCGAAATGTTAGTTGCCCAGACAAAGTTCCAAGAGCCTTCAATATTACGCGCGGCCTTGAACAGGCTCGGTTTTAACGCATTGTGGATATCTCGGCGGGCCAGTTCGCGTCTTGCAAACCACCAAAATAGCGTGCCGCCAAACAGGTTTGAGACATACCAGGTGATAACAAAGCCTTCGAATCCAAAATTGCCGAAATAGGCAATCACACTACCAATGGCAATCAGTAAAGGCTTGACGGCCTGCTGGATGGCAATTAAGTCAAAACGATCAAACGCCCTCAAAATACCGGTAGGAGTCGACGATGTCATGGAAGGAATTAAGGTGCAGTAAAGCAGCGCGAGTTTAAAACTGCCCGCGTCGAGTCCCAAAGAGTGCGAAAGAAACGGCAGCAATGCCATCCCCCCCAGAATTGCAACGGCTCCGCTCGCAATATCCAGGCCGAAAGAAAAAGAGACCACATCACGGAAACGCTGAATGTTTTTGCTTTCCAGTGCCGGTGTGCCAAATTGGACCACGAATTGCCAAGTCTGGAACTTGATAAAATCGCTGACCGCTTTGGTGTAGGCCTGAATAACGATCAGTACCCCAAACATTGCGGGTGACATGCCTTTGCCGGCGCAAGAAAGCGCAATTAAACCGAGTATGGCACTCGCCACATTGCCGGAGCCTAAATAGGCACTGTTACGTATGATGGTGCGAAAAGCGCCATCTGAAAACCATTGCTTCATGTTTAAAACCAGCCATACTAGCCACTTCAGCCAGACTCGGATATTAATCACCCGACAGGGCACTGCCTGCCACGTATATATCAGGCACGACAAACCCAAGATATGAGCCTGGACGCGCCTTGCTCCATGGATGTCCATGGAATTAAAGCCAAAACTGGCAGTGTTCTCTTAACGACATCTGAGCTAAAATCGATTAGCCCCCATTACAAGTGGGCGGTAGGATAAATCAAATTCAGGCCAACCTAAAGGCTTTTGCTACTGTCCAGCATTATTGGACAAGCGTCACGTTTAGGAAACGCTAAACTAGTGGCCGACGTACGTGAAAAACCAGCATTAATAAAAAGGTCCGAATTCAGCCTGCGTCTCCCTGGTATGAAAAGCCGGTAAGCTCACTGAAAGCATGCATGTGGCCAAAACTGCCCGGCAGCAACGGTATTGGCCAGATTGTCCAGTCACTCAAGTCCGTTAAATACTTTCACAACTCTCCATCTCGAGGGGGGTGATCATATGTTATTTAACAGATACTCTATACGCTATCTTAGATATGTTGGATGTTCGTAATATATGCACTTGATTGAGCGCTACATCATGGGCGAGACCCGTCGGCTTGTGATGATCATCGTGGGTTTTCTAATCTTCATTTTTGCTAGTTATTCAGCCCAACGCTATTTGACTGATGCGGCCAATGGCACCTTGGCCCTGGAAGCAGTGTTCTATATTGTTTTTTTCAAGGTGCTGATTGCATTAGAGATGCTATTGCCGGTCGGCCTTTATGTGTCGGTTGCTGTCGCTTTGGGTCAGCTCTATCACGACTCTGAAATAACGGCCATTTCTGCCGGTGGGGCGAGTCCGCTAAAACTTTATAAAGCGATACTTTACCTTGCCATCCCGTTAGGAATATTGGTAACAATACTTTCGATGTATGGCAGACCCTGGGCCTACGCAAAAATCTATGAGTTAAGAGATCAGTCGCAATCTGAACTGGATGTCAGTCATTTGCAGGCCAACAAATTTAACCTTAACGACAATGGCCGCATGGTTTTGGCTCGACATATTGATTCAGCCTCAAATAATCTGACCGACGCGCTGATTTTTGCCCCCAATGGTGACAAAACTTATCTGTTCAGAGCTCAAACAGTCAACGTCATTGATCCCTCACCGACCAACCCTTCTGTGATGCTGCATTCAGGTACGGCTTATCATCTGGACCATAAAGGGAAAGATGACAGCCAACAGATTTATAATAATTTTAATCTGCACTTTAAGCCGATGGCCCAGAGTGCCGATAACAAGAGCAAGTCGGCCTCGATGGCTGCATTGACACATTCAACCGATCCCGCAGACAAGGCAGAGCTTCAGTGGCGAGAAAGCCGTGGAGTAACGGCTATTTTAATGGCAATGCTGGCCGTTTCTCTAAGCCGTACCAGACCACGACAGGGCCGTTTTGCGAAGCTACTTCCGCTGGCGGTGTTATTTACTGCCATTTTTTACGGTGGAAATATCTGCCGCACGCTGGTTGCCAATAACACCCTTCCTGTTATCCCCGGCGTATGGTTAGTTCCTATAATCATGTTTATTGGGTTATTGATTTTGATAGCTCGTGAATCTTCGTTACTGCAGAAACTTTCTCGATGAATATCTTCAGTCGTTACATAATTCGGAACTTATTTATCGGTTTCGCAGCCGCGGCCGCATTGTTGATCCCGCTATTTACCACCTTCGATTTTATCAATGAGCTGGATGATGTCAGCTCAGGCGGATACCGTTGGAGTCAGGCGCTGCTGGTAGTATTAATGAGAGTGCCTAGATGGTTAATCGATCTGGGGCCTTTTGTCGCCCTGCTTGGCGGTATTGTCGGGCTGGGGCAGTTGTCTAAAAGCATGGAATTGACGGCGATGCGCACTGCCGGATTCTCGATTTTTAGAATCGCCAAAGTCGCACTCACTGCAGGGCTAATTTTGATCGTGGGGCTGGGCGCACTGGATGAATGGGTCGCTTCTCCCCTGCAACAGCATGCGCTGCAAATTAAAGACACGGCCATGGCCGAGGCGGAGAATAGTTCCAACAATGGCAACGCGCTATGGGCAAGGCACAATGATGAATTTGTCACGGTAAATGCGCTGGATGTTAATAATCAACCGATTGGAATCGAGATATTCAACTACAAGCCTGACCTTTCTTTGGAGTCTTATATTTACGCCAAAAATGCTACCGTTCTGGATAAAGGAATGTGGGAGCTGCATGGCGTAAATCAAAAAACCTGGGTCAACGGGCAGGAAACCGTGGCGATAAAAGACAGTTTGCAATGGCAATCTATCTTCACGGATACCAGCCTTAAAGAGCTCAGCATGCCCAGCGACAGTTTTTCCATTAAACAGCTGAGCCATTACATTAACTATCTGCAGAATACCAATCAGCCGAGTACCGAATTTAAGCTGGCCTTGTGGCAAAAACTGGGAAGGCCAATATTAATCCTGGCGATGATTCTTTTAACTGTGCCGTTTACCTTTAGCAATCCGCGTGCTCCAGGTTTGGGCAGCCGTTTGGCTGTTGGCGTAATCATTGGGTTACTGACCTATATCAGTTATCAAATCATCGTCAATCTGGGATTATTATTTAATCTCAATGTCCAGCTCACCACCCTTGCCCCGCCGGTGTTAATGCTGGCCATTGCTCTAACTCTGGTGTATCGCTTCGATAAACATCACTGACCAAAGTTCGCGGTATGGCTGCTCCGGCGCTATACCGCTCGCTTTCTGCTCTGTGGCCAGGTATTACTCACATCAATACCCGACGGCTTCTGATATATCCCCAGTTTGAAATACCCCGCAGTGGCATACATAAACTCAAAAATATCCGACTGCGTTTCTTCATATTCCGCCCAAAAAACGTTAGACGTAAAACAGTAAATCTCAATCGGCAAACCTTCCGCAGTTGGGCTCAACTGGCGCACGATTACGTACATATCATTGCGGATATCTTCACGCTGTTTCAGATAATCAAGAATATAGCCACGGAACAGCCCAAGGTTAGTCAGGCCATGATCAATAAGCTGCTGGTTTGAGCCAGTCCCCACCCGCTGCTCAAGATACTTGGCCATGCTGGTTATTTTTCCGCTTTCTGTAGACTCTAAACTTTCCAGCAATTCTCTAGAGGCAAAGGCAATACTCGACTGGTCGATAAATATACTGCGCTTGATTCGGCGACCGCCGGACTCAAACATCGGTTGCCAGTTAGTATAGGTCTCGGTAATAAAATTCTTGGTCGGCACCTGTGATAGCGTATTGTCCCAATTGCGCACACTCACTGAATGCAAGGCAATATCGGTCACTTCACCACTAATATTTCCCGCAGGCATATCAATCCAATCACCTAATTGAACCACGTGAGATGACGATACCTGGATATTAGCTACCAGCGAAATGAGCGTGTGCTGAAATACCAGCATCAGCACGGCGGCCACGGCACCTAGGCTTGAAATAATAATCCCTGGCGATTTATCCGACAGCGTGGCAATTACCAGAATAGTGGCAATGGAAGAGACAACAATCTTGCCGATTTGCACATAGCCTTTAATAGACCCGGCTTTTGCGCCATGTCTTCTGGTGTAGGCATTGATGGTGGTATCCAGCAATTCGTTAATCAGCATCGTAATATTAATAATAAACAAAACGCCGCAAATGGTTCGAATCGCTTCAACCAATGGATTAGGCAATCCATTGATCAGCTGCAACATAAAATAGATGGTCACTACTGGCACCACGTTTGCCAGACGTCGGCTAATTCGTTGTTCTTTAACGTGATCGGTTTGTTTATGAGAATGAAGAATAAAGCGACGAACAATGCCTCGCAGGAAAACTTTGCACACCAGCGATGAAATAAAGCCGGCAATTAACATCAACAGAACGGAGACTAAAGAGAAGGCAATCTGGTTGGCGTAAATCCAGTTCCAAAGGTTTAAAACTTCCTGCATGCTAAAATCCTGTCATCTACACTATGATGCAGTTGATCATGAAGGATTATGACTATTTTTCTGTACGAAAGATGGGATCCTGCAGCAAATCGGCAGTTATTCCTGCTGTTAATCAGCAATAACTGCCCGTAATTACCTGCCAGGGCAAGCACTGAGGGGGTGCTCACCCGAAATGGGCAGAATCAATTAGAAAATCGACAACGGGTATTCTACGAATACGCGAACTTCATTACCGCCGACATTATATGAGGATGCATCGGCAGAAACGCGCAGAATAGAGTAGCGCAGTTTGATTTTCAGGTTTTTGGCAACACCAGATGGCACTTTATATTGGATCTGGTTAAACAACTCATGCTCGTGACCGTTATTGGTTTCTGCGGTTTCAATGTTATCCGCCGTCACGTAAGCCACGTCGTAGGTCAAACCTGGCAGACCGACTTTACCAAGGTCAGCGGAGTAGGCCAACTGAATCGAACGCTCGCCTTTACCGTTGAAATCTGACCAGTAGGAGTTGGAGACATAAATGGAGTTGCCGCCGTCACCCACGCCGCCATTTTTGCCATAACCACCGTAGTTATAACCGGTGCTGCCGGTGCTTTGCTGGTAAGCAATTTTAAAGGTGTGCATTCCCGCAACGTAGCTGGTCGCAAAGCTCCAGATATCATTGTGGCGACCAGTGTCCTGGCTTTCGGCATAGCCTTTGTTAAGGTGAGAGTTATAGCCGTTGAAATCAAAAATCAGAGAATGCTCAGGAGCCAAAGGTTGGGTATAAGTCATGCCCAGATATTGTTTGCTGAGAACACTTTCAACGTTTGAGGCGTAAATCGAGCCGCTTAAACGATCGTTGAACTGGTAGCTAGCGCCGCCAAAGGTCAGAGCATGCAGCCCGCTGTTGTACTTGTTGCTGCTTTTCTGCTGCTCGGCGGTGAAATGACCGGCAGTAACATCAAGCCCGTCGATTTCCTGCGAGTCGAGCATGACACCCGTGTAAGTCTCATCCAGCAGGCGAGAGCTGTCAGCATTAAGAATTGGCAATACAGGAGCTTGCGTACCGTAGCTTAGAACGGTTTTTGATACGCGCATTTTGGCTCTGCCGCCAATTTTCTCGAGATCATTTTTGGACTGGCCGTCCTGATTCTGCGAGAAGAAATCGATACCCGCGCCGCCGCCCTGCCCCCAACCACCGTCGAGGCGAACCGCATATTGTCCCAGCGCGTCAAAACCAAAACCTACCGGACCCTGAGTAAAGCCTGAGGTAAAGTTGAGGATTGCAGCCTGACCCCACTCATCCCGAGTCTCGGTATTTCCACGGTAATTGCGATCAATAAAGGCATTGCGGAACAAAAGGTCAAGATGACTGTCTGCTATAAAGCCGTTGTTGCTAGCCTGTGAGGGTGTAGTGTCGGCGTAGGCAGACTGCGCACAAAGCGCTGCCAAAAGCGTTAATGGCAAAATTTTTTTCACGGTAAATTAACCCTGTCTTATTGGTATAAAAGCGATTTGTTATATAAATGTATAAAAAGCCAATCTGGAAACCCCTTTTTCCAGAGGCCAAGCATACCTTATTTGCAATTATGACAAAATTAATTTGCGCATTAAACGGGCATCTAAAAGGAAATAAATCTCTTTTAAGCAATTATTGACAAGCATTTTTGGCAGGAGCAAAAATTAAACTGAGTGATTAATCAGCAATGAATTAATCAATAATAAAAACTGATTAGAGAATATAATTCATTTTAGTGAGTAACTATTTAACCGATTTTTCTACGCTTTCATCCATGCACATAAATTATCCAACATGAATATACAGCTTTCTAATTGTTCAATGCTGACGAATTCATCCGGTTTATGCCCTTGCTCCATACTTCCCGGACCACAGACCAGTGTCGCGACGCCAGCCTCGTCAAAAAGTCCACCTTCCGTGCCAAAAGCCACAGTAGAAAACGCGCCACTGCCGCACCACTGTGCCAGCCACTGTGCGAAATCAGACTGAGGATCGGTCAATAATCCGGGATATCCGCTCAAGGGCTGAAAACTGATATCGCAATCCTGCGCGCGAAGCTTCATCTCTGGCAATAATTTTTCCTCAGCGTACTGCTGCAACTCGCTAACCACCGAATCTACTTGCGAATCAGGAAGATGACGAATTTCGAAATCAAACTGGCAGTCCTGCGGCACAATATTTAGCGCCGTGCCGCCGCAAAGAGTTCCCACCTGCAAAGTACTGAAAGAGGGATCAAAGCGGCTGTCCTGCTGTTCGCTCAGCGCCTCACCCAGTTCCGACAGTTTATTAACCAGTTTGGCTGCATAGGCAATCGCGTTAACCCCCAACGGCGCATAAGCCGAATGACAGGCGTGGCCTTTAACATGACAACGCATCGCCAGCTTGCCTTTATGCCCATACACCGGCTGCATGCCGGTGGGCTCGCCGACAATACACATTGCTGGCCGCTCTGCCGAGGCCTTGAGATGTTCAACCAGACTGCGGACGCCGAGGCATCCGACCTCTTCATCATAAGAGAACGCCAGATACAGCGGCATACGTAAAGGCTGGGCGATAAAACCGGGGACCGCTGCCAATACGCAAGCCAGAAAACCCTTCATATCTGCGGTGCCACGGCCATAGTAACGCCCTTGGTGCTCGGTGAGCGCAAAGGCCGGATAGGCCCAGCGCTGGCCGTCAACCGGCACCACGTCGGTATGGCCAGAGAGCATAACCCCGCCGTTTCCTGCCGGTCCGATGCGGGCAAAAAGATTCGCTTTTGCACCCGTTTGATCGTGAAAAAGCTGTGTCTCGATGCCAAAACTCGCTAGGTATTTCTGGATGAAATCAATCAGCTCGAGGTTGGATTCGCGGCTTGTGGTGTCAAACTTTAGCAGCGAATCCAGCAACCCACGCACCCGGTTATTCATCACCCGGCACGCCATAGCTCGGCGCCTCGCGAGGATCCAGCGCACGGGTAATATATGCCTGCATCTGCGGTTCATAGGCTTGCCACAGCGCGCAAAGTTCGGTGATAGGATCCTGCTCGGTCCAGTCAACCCGCAGATCGACAATCGGCCAGCTGTGACTGCCAACGATCTTCATCGCCGCCGAATGCACCGGCCCGGCTTCACCGCCGGCAACTACGGCTGCCTGCATCGCCGCCAGTAATCGATTGGCCAGTTGCCCCGTAGCACCTTCAAAGGCCGTCACCATGGCACTGATTACTGCTTTGTCAGCCAACATATTCCCCGCGGCGACACAGTCTTTGCCCTGCACCGCGTGGTTCAGTCCCAGCGTTTTTTCACCGCTGAATACCGCACTTTCACCGTGAACATTGATCGCCGTAAGCTGTCGATACTCACTAAACACATTACCCGCCAGCGCCTTTTCAAGCGCCTGCGGGGGATTCGTACCAAGGCTGAGTTCGCTTAGAACAAACTGGCCCAGCGCGGGTAAAGTAATGTTCTGGCTCGATACAGCTCCGACGCCGGGCTGCAGCCAGGGGCATCGCGCCCCCACGGCAATGCTTGAGGAACTAAGGGCAATCCCCAACTGCCCGGTTTCGGGGCAGCGGGCGGCGATAGAAAAAGTCATTCAGCCCCCCTGGCGACATAATCATCGGGGATCACCGCGATAATATCGATTTCCATCAGCCACTGTGGCTGGCCCAGCGCCGAAACCACCAGACCCGTTGAAATCGGGAATACGCCTTTCAGCCATTTGCCCACTTCCTGATATACCGGCTCGCGATAGCGCGGGTCGATAAGATAGGTCGTGGTTTTGACGATATGCGACAGCTCGCTACCGGCTTCTTCAAGCAGCTGTTTGGCATTTTTCATCGCCTGCTCGGCCTGCGCGCGCGGATCCCCCAATCCAATCAGATTGCCTTCAAAATCGGTTCCGACCTGCCCACGCACGTACACAGTATTGCCTGCGCGAACGGCCTGGCAAAGATCGTTATCCAGCGTCTGATTCGGATAGGTTTCTTTGGTATTAAACATGCGAATACGAGTATGTGTTGGCATCGATTTATTCCTGCTGTTGATGAATCATTTCAAAGAGCCAGAGTCTGCTGCGCGATATTCACTGTACTGACGCTGGATAGCGATTTGGTCGGCAATGAATTTCGCGTCGTGCCATACGCCCCAGATAAAGGTCGATCCGCGACGTGACAACCACGGCAGCCCGAGGAAATAAACGCCCGCTTCGCTGGAAACACCGCGCTGGTGCTTAGGTTTGTTATTTTCATCAAACGCGTTGACCTTGAGCCAGCTGTAATCCGCCACATAGCCTGTCGCCCAGATAATCGAGGTAACGCCGGCAGCGACCAGATCAAGCTGAAGGGTGGGATGGGTCATGCATGCAGGGTCAGCGATAAAATGTCGCGCTTCAGGTTCTTCAGGAAGTTCAAGGCCATTGCGGGCGATATAGGCATCGGCGGCGTCGAGCAATGAGAGGTAATTTTCATCACCGCGATTAACGTTATCACTGAGATCTGACTGGAAAGTTACCACGTCATTTTGGAAATCTTTGGTTAATCCCACCAAATTTACACCCTGATTGGCCAGACGGCGGAAATCAACAGTGTGACCGCCGCGCGCGCCGCTGACGGCAATAGTCACGTGCTCTCTGCCCGGCTGGCTGGCGGCAACGTCCCACAGGCCCAGTACGCCGAGCCACCAGCAGAAATCACGGTTGCGATAGGCGCGTGGCGGGCGATCATGAGGCCCCACGGAAAGATAGACTTTTTTGCCCGCCCGTTGCAGTTCATCGGCAATCTGCACGCCAGAAGATCCTGCTCCGACCACCAGCACGCCGCCTTCGGGCAACTGTTGTGGATTATGGTAATTGGCCGAGTGAATCTGATGCAGGCTGCTTTGTTGCGGAGCGATTGGTGGGATCACCGGGCGCTGGAACGGACCCGTGGCTGCCACCACGCGCAGGGCTTCGATCACGCCCTCGGAGGTTTCAACCCTAAACCCCACACGGCCCAGGTTACGTTCAACCTTTTTGACTTCAACTCCCGTGCGGATCGGCGCATTAAATTTGTCAGCATAATCAGCGAAATACTCGGCAACCTGATCTTTCGGCACGAAGCCGTCAGGGCCGGTGTCTTTGAATTCCATGCCCGGAAAACGATCGTGCCAGGCGGGTCCGTTGGCGACCAGAGAATCCCAGCGGCCGCTGATCCAGGCTTCGGCGATACGATTTTTTTCCAAAACCAGATGCGGGATACCGAGCCGAGTCAAGTGCTCACTCATCGCGACTCCGGCCTGCCCTGCACCGACCACCAACGTATCAATTTTTGTTATTTCGTCTGTCATGTCTGCGTCCTGTGAATGGCGTGAGTGAGATAACTTTCACCCGCTTGTAGGATTCAAGACTATTGAACAGACCAGAGATGGTAAAATATTATAAATCTTCTGACTGAGCATAAAATTATGATGCTCTCACGGTGGGAAGCCGCTTGACCTGATTGAACATTACCTGCACCTAGCTGCAAAAACACAGCCTCAAAGGCTGTGTTTTATATATTCAGCAAACTAAATCCGACCTTTATCCTTTGGCAAAATTCGCCTGAATACGCTGTTGCAAATAATCCGCTGCGCTAATAGCGGGGTATTTAGCCTGCGGGCCAAGAATTTCGACGTCTTTGTTAGCCTGACAGAAAAATGCCAGACTGTAGCGCGCGCCCTGATATTCCCCCGGCAGCGGGCTGCGGACACGATGGAAGTTCGACGGCAGTTGGTCGTCGCTCCAGCGCATCAGCATGTCGCCGATATTACAGGTGATCACCTCTTCGCGCGGCTCGATACTCGTCCACTGCTGGCTCTCATGGTCTTTACCCGGACAAACCTGCAAACCACCCTGCCCCGGACGCTGGAACAGTAACGTCAGACAGTCAAAATCAGTATGCGCGCCGGCTCGCCACATCCCTTGCTGTGACTGTTCGGTCGCGTAATAGTGCAGCATCCGCAACGTGCTTTGATAAGTCTGCTGATCCGGATTATGCGCCTGCTCGAAGAAAGGCTCGGGGAAGCCCAGTTTAAGCGCGAAACATGAGAGCAGTTTCATACCTAGCTGCCAACACTGTGACTCAAACGTCAACATGGTGCTTTTGAACTCAGGCAACTCCTGCTGGCTCGGCCACAGGCCGTTCATTAAAGGGCGAGTTATCTGGTATGACTCTTTCTGGTCCGGCGTTTTTGTTGAAGGGCGCACCTGCGATTTGTTCTCCCAACCGGCATTGCGCGCCAACGGATATTGCGCCTTCACCTCATTGGGCAGCGCGAAAAATTGCTCGGTCATGCCGAAGGCATTGCGGATATCGGCCAGCTCAATACCGTGATTACTGACCTGGAAAAAGCCTATTTCGACCGCCGCCTGCCACAGTTGGTCGGCAATCTCACTTTTACGATGTTCAAAGTCACTGAGATCGATGCAGCGCACCTCGCGGCTAAAAGTTTCTTCTCCCATCGCGCCCATCCGGGCTTCTTTTTCCAATTCCTGTAAGGCATAACCGTTGTTTTCATTTAGGTTGTTCATAATTTTTATCCTGTTCGAATCCAGTAATTTTAGGCGTTTGCACGCTGCTGTAAGGTACGGACTGCTGCCATCGCGTCACGGCGCATGGTCTCAAGATCGACTCCCGGCACGGTGTCGTCTTCAACGATCGGCCGACCATTGACCATCAGCGCCTTGAGCGAAGCCCGCCCGCCGCAGGCTACCGGCCCAATGGCCATGTCGTGCAGCCCGAAGTAGCGCGGATCGTCGAGGCGATAAACGGCGATATCCGCCTGCATACCGACCTCAATCGTGCCGCTGCGGGGTAATCCAAGGATATTCGCCCCGCCCGCGCTTCCCCAGCGCACCACGTCCTCAATGCTGACGGCATCGCCGCCGCCTTCAAAAGTTCCACCGTCATAGCGCGGCTGCGCCTGCATCCCTTTACGCGCCCGTTGCAACAGCCAGGCCGCATGGGCCTCGCTCTGCATATCTGCCGCTTCGTTTGAAGCCGCGCCGTCAACGCCAAGTGAAACCGGCACACCCGCCAGCTCTAATGCCAACAGATCGGCGATCCCACTTCCCAGCCGCCCGTTGCTTTGCGGACAGTGCGCGATGCCGGTGCCGGTTTTGCCCAAAAGAGTAATTTCTTCCGGTAGCAGTTTTACCAGATGCGCGAACCAGACATCTTCACCCAGCCAGTCGTGCTCGGCACAAAACTGTACCGGCGTCATATTGAACCTGGCCCGTGCCGCATCGAGATAATCGACGGTTTCAGAAAGATGGCTGTGCATACGAATGCCCAAACGCCGCGCCAATGCCGCCATTTCTCGCAGCTGTGAAGGTGGCGCAGAGTGCAGCAGCGTGGTAGGCGCCATCACCACCCGCCTCATCGAGGTTGGCCGCGCGTCGTGATAACGGCTGACCAGACGTTCGATATCGGCCATGTAATGTTCATAACTTTCTGGTCGCAGCGCCAACGGTAGGTTCTGTTCGATAGCCCGCGACTGGGTCGCCCCGCCACGACACAGCACTATGCGCATGCCCAGCGCTTCCCCCTCTTCGAAGATGATTTGCGAAGTGTCGAAAGGCATGTCGGGCCAGTAGAGATAGTTGTGATCGGCCACGGTAGCGCAGCCGGAACGCAGCAGTTCAATCAGGCCAATACGCACCGCCAGACGAAAAGTCGGCTCGTCAAAAGCGGCGCGAAAACGATACGGCGTAGCGCTCAGCCAGGCTGTTAAACTCTGGTTCAGCCCTTGCGGTTCGCCTTTCAGCAGCGATTGAAAAAGGTGATGATGAGTGTTTACCCAGGCTGGATAAATCACGCAATCGCGCGCGTCGATCAATCGTTCATCGGCCAGCGGCGCAAGATGCCCGATGGCCTCGATTACCCCGTCGCGCACACGAATATCGGGTCCTGCACGGCGTGCTTGCTCACCGTGCAAACCAGTAAGGATGGCGTGGGCATTTTTGATTAGCAGTGACATAGCAATCCCCTTAAGGTTCGACGTGCAGATTCTTCACGAATTCAGTGGTGTACGCCTGCTTCCAGTCGGTGTCGGCTTTCAGCAATTTCGCGTTAACCATGAAATCGCGGGTTTTCTGCCAGCGCGCATCGGTCATCGTGCCCCAGCCCTGCGCTGTCGCATCTCCGCCGTCAATCAGGTGGTGCTGTTTGATTTGTGCAACAGCCCAGGCCAAAAGATCGTCTTCCATTTTGGGGTTATCCTTTTTAATCAGCGCGTTACCCGGTGCCGGATTATCAAGATAGCTGACCCAACCTTCCATCGACGCCTTGACGAATTTAGCCATTGCCTCTTTGCGGCTGGCAATCAAGTCATCGCGGGTGATCAGGATGCCGCCATAGGGCGGATAGCCGTGTTCCGAAAACAGGAAAAAGTTGGATTTGACCCCGGCCTTTTTGGCCTGAAACACTTCGGAGCTGACATAGGCCTGCTGAGCGACATTGTCATCGGCGACAAACGGTTGGATATTGAAGGTGTAAGTGCGAGCCTGTGAATCGCTGAGGTGGTATTGCTCTTTCAGCCACGGCCACCAGGTAGATTGCCCGGAACTGGACACCAGAATGGTTTTGCCTTGCAGGCCATTAAGTGAGGTAACTGAAGCGTGCGTCAACAGGCCTTGCGGATCGTATTGGAACGGGGCGGCGATGGCTTTGGCCGGGAATCCGCGCTGCACGGCGTCAAGCAGTTGCAGGTCGTAACCGATTATCACATCGGCGCGTTTTGCCAGCAGCAACTGCATGCCGTTGACCTGCGGCCCGCCGGATTGAAGGGTGACATCCAGCCCGTAACGTTTGTAAATACCCGTGGCTAATGCCTGATAATAGCCCCCTTGTTCAGCCTGCGCGTACCAAGACGTCAACAAAGTGATTTTTTCATCGGCATGAGCGGTCAGGGAAATACTTCCCAGCAACAGCGTGCCTAACGCACAACGCGACAGGGGAAACCCGAAACTCAATTTCATTGCTCCTCTCCTTATCAAAGCCGAAGAGAGGGCAAGCAAATGCGGCTCAGCCTCCCATTCGGCGCAAAGTTTGAATTGCGAAATGGTTGCTGAGCAATGTCCCATGCAGCTGTCTGCACTGACCGCTTCTACTCACTGTGAGTTATACAAAAACGATGCCAACTTGTGGAAAGCCCTATCCATGCGCTTTATGGGTGAATAGCGGCTAAAATACCGCCATTTAATTCTGCAACCTTTGATTCAAAGCAGAGCACAGTGCGCCATTACGGTGCAAAAGATCCAGCATTCAGTCCCTGGGTCTGAATCTGACTAAACAGCATCTCGAGTTGCTTGAGCATCATCGATGCAGCCAAAGAAAGCTGTCGCGCCGGGGCAACACACAGCGACAGGGTAAATGTCTTAAGTTGTGGATCGGTAAGGGGAATAAACGCCAACTCTCCGCTAATCACTTCATCCATGATATCCAGCCAGCAGAGAATACCGATGCCAATCTGCTCTTTAATCAACGAACGAATCATATGGATATTGTTGGAAACGGCGACCTCTTTCACCATCCCGCCGTTAATATTCAGCAACGCCTCGACCGGACCGGACAGCATTAGCGGCGCAGACGGAATAATAAACGGATATTCCAGACACTGATTAAATCTCACCCCGCTTCTTACGGCCAGCGGATGATTTTTAGGGACCACGATGCCCAAATTGATTTCGGCAAATGCCCTGACCTGCAACTCACGCGAGGTTTGTGGATTAAGCATAATGCCAAAGTCGGCATCACCCGACATCAGCGCCTGCTGAATATCGATATTATTCATAGTGGTAAGAGTAAATGAGATGTTGGGATATTCGAGATGCACCTTCTTGAGCATCGACGAAAAGAATTGCCGATTTATCGCGTCAATGGTGGCGATGCGCACGTGCCCGCGCCTTAAACCACGTAAATCGTCAAGCTGCTCGCACACCCTTGAAAAATCTTTTTTCCAGTTATTGGCAGCATGTAACAGCAATTCTCCTGCTGCAGTGAGCTTTAAACCGGTGGGATGACGCTCAAACAACGGCATCGCCAACTCTTTCTCGACGCGCAGAATTTGGCGATCGATTGAAGAAGCCGCGACGTGCAGCGTTTCAGAGGCTTTACGAAATGATCCCTGGCGGGCCACTTCGGTGAAATACAGCAGAAACCGAGAGAATGCGAACATATCCTGAGTGCTCTCTTTTATGCAACGGGTTGTGCGAATCAAAGCGCTGGACGCAACAGTTTTATCACAATAACGTAGTTTTCGTGCGGCGGGAACAATCGTTTCAATGTCCAAAAATTAATCACAGTGAACTTAAGCGGGATCATTCTGCCCCTGCTGGCGAAAACGGTAAAAGATAATGAAAGATCTAGAATTGATTCCGGTTATTGTTAACAAGCTGAGTAATAACGGCTCAGGGAATATTTCATTACAGCTTATCGCCCAAAATGGCGGATATTTACCGACTTATTCTGCAGGCGCTCATATTGACCTTTTCATACCCGAACTCGGTGCGCGGCAATATTCTCTATGCACTGAAAGCAGCGATGGGAAATATTATGAGGTCTGCGTAAAACTGGCTTCACTTTCGTCGGGCGGGTCGCACTATATTCACCAAACTCTGCAACAGGGCGACGTAATAACTATTTCCGCACCGCGCAATCATTTCCCGTTGCCGCAGGCTAAACATTACCTGCTGTTTGCCGGGGGTATTGGCATTACTCCACTGCTCGCCATGGCAGAAGAGATAGCCAGTCAAGATATTGATTTTGAACTTCATTATTATGTTTCCAGCCAAAAGGAAGCTGCCTATATCAGCCGTTGCACAGCCCCTTTGCTGGCCAATAATCTGTTTCTGCATTACAGCGACGCAAACGATTCCCTGCGTCGTAACACCCCGTGCTGTTTAAGCAATCCTCATCAAGACACGGCCATTATCGCCTGTGGGCCAGATGGTTTTATTCAACGCCTGCAGGATATTATGCAAGAATTTCATTGGCAGCCGACGCAATTATCTTTCGAGCGTTTCACCAATGCGAAATTAAGTCATCAAAATGATAATCAATCATTTTATATCCAGCTAAATTCCAGCGGCCAGCGTTTTTTAGTTGGCCCGAGTCAGACTATCGCCGAAGTTTTATTCAGTGCCGGTGCGGATATTATGCTGTCCTGTGAACAGGGTATTTGTGGGTCCTGTATTACCGACGTGATTGACGGCATTCCCGATCATCGCGACTGCGTGTTGACCGAAGAGGAGCGCGAGGAAAATACGCAAATTACCGTATGCTGTTCGCGCTCGAAAAGCCCACTTTTGGTTCTGGATCTATGATGACGATGCCGAACCAAACTGCGCCCATCCCTGAATTCGCTAAACGGCTCAATGGCCTGAGCAATGTGCGACTGCCTCTATGGGCGCTGCCTGCCGACTGGCCGCAGCAGGCCGGCGAGCCAGTCAATGCCGATATCATTTTTAATCAAGGGCTTATTGCGTCACTTAAGCCGAGCAGCTCGCAGCACAGTGATTTATGGGATCTGCAAGGCGCGCTGGCGTTGCCTGCGCTGATCGAGCCACACGCTCATCTGGATAAAACCTTTACCCTGACCCGCAGCCGCCCAGCTGCGCCGGGCCTGCTGGCCGCCATCGAGGCAATGCATCAGGACCGTCAATACTGGACAGCAGAAGATCTCCGCCAACGCGCGGCCAAAGGTGTGACCTGGGCGGCGGCCAATGGCGTCACCCATTTACGTACTCATATCGACTGGTTTGCGGCAACGCCGCCGCTTGCGTGGCTGGAAATGAATAACCTGCAACAGCCGGGCATCACGCTGGAGCGCGTAGCCTTGGCTCCGCTCGGGCTGTTTGCCGACGCCGATAACGCCAATGCTATAGCGCAGGCCGTGGCACAAAGCGGTGAACACAGTCTTCTTGGCGGATTTATCCATTCCTCCAACTGGGACCCTGCGGCGATGAGCAATTTGCTGCACAGCGCAACGCGTTGGCAGTTGGATCTCGATTTACACATTGATGAAGAGCTGTCGCCGCTGGCTAATGGTCTGGTGTGGCTAGCCGACTATCTCAGCCAACACCCATTTCCCGGTCATATCTGCTGTAGCCACGGCTGTGCGCTGGCCTCCGGCAGTGAGCAGCAGTCAAAACAGGTGCTTGAAGTGCTGGCAAAACATCGGGTTACCCTTATCTCACTGCCGATGACCAATTTGCTATTGCAGGATGCAGTGGTCGGCCGCACGCCGCGCCAGCGTGGGATCACCCTGATTAAAGAAGCCCAAACGGCGGGCATTCCAGTATTAATCGGCTGCGATAACGTGCAGGACGCGTTCTGCCCCGCAGGCAGCTATGACCCGCTGGATACTCTGACCTGCATGCTATTTACCGCCCAGCTGGACAGCGTTTTCGACCAGCATTCACGGCTAATTTGCGACCTTTCGGCCCTGACCGGCAAGCTTGCTGCAGTTTCACCGCTGGCACCAGGCAGTCCGGCCAGCCTGGTGATTTTCCCCGGTAGCGACAGCGTTACCTGGCCTCTTAACAGCGCTGCCCGTCTGGTCATTAACCGCGGCAGGCTGACTCATCAACGGACGTGGAAGCAGGAGTTAAGCCATGAGTCTTGAAGCCGGTGCGGGCAAACCGCTCGCCAAATACGCCGCCTGGCGTCGTGCAGGTGATTACATCTTTCTTTCCGGCATTATTCCGGTGAATCCACAGACGGCCACCATCGTGCGCGGCTTTCAGGATATTCCCGCCGAGGCAAGACTGCTGCTCGGTGAAACCGGCGAATTCTCCACCGATGCCAAGCAGGGGCCGATTCTGGCGCAAAGCTGGTACGTGCTCGAAAGTATCCGCCACACCATTGAAGAAGCCGGTGGGCAGATGAGCGACGTAATCAAGCTGGTGCAGTATTTTCGCAATCTCGACCACTTCCCGTATTACAGCCGGGTACGAAAAATGTTTTATCCCGGCCAACCGCCCGTTTCTACCGTGGTGCAGGTCAGTGAAATGCTGCCCAGCGCCGAGGTGTTGATTGAAGTCGAAGCGACAGCATGGCTCCCACAATCCCGGTAAGTCTTTTTTACGATGAGGCACAACATGATTAACGGTTATATTCCCGCCACGCGCTTTCTTCCTTTTCTAAGCTGGACGGCGATTGCGGCCCTGCCAGACAAGGCCAACACCGTGATCGTGTTGCCAACCGGCGCGATTGAACAGCATGGCCCACACCTGCCGTGCTCGGTCGATAGCGTGATTTCATCTGGCGTTACCGGGCACGCCCTCGCCCGTTTACCCGCGGATATCCCGGCCTACGCCATTGCGCCGATTACTTATGGTAAATCAGACGAACACCTGAATTTCCCCGGCACGCTGACCCTGACCGGTGACACGCTGCTGCAAACCATTCTGGAAATTGCCGAATCGCTGTATCGCGCCGGTTTCCGCAAATTACTGATGATCAATGGCCACGGCGGGCAACCACAGGTGCTCCAGATGGCTTCGCGCGAAATGCGCCTGCGCCACGGCGATATGATAATGATCCCCCACGACGTGTTTCGCGTGCCGAATGTCGAAAATCAGTACCTCTCGGCGCAGGAGCAAAAAATGGCGATGCATGCTGGTCACAGCGAGACTGCAGTGATGCTGGCTCTGGCCCCGGAGTGCGTGAAGATGGAGCACGCCGTCGCTAACTATCCGCCGGAATTCCCGTGCCCAACCCTGTCGAGCGGCCGTCCTGCTGCGGCCTGGGCTTCTTACGATTTTGGCCCGAGCGGCGTAATTGGCGACCCCACTGAAGCCACCGCCGAACAGGGACATGCCATTCTGGACTCGCTCGCCGTTAGCTGGGCGCAGGCGATCACTGAAATCCATCACATGGAATGGATGGTGCGCAGCGAACCGACGTGGGGCAAACACCACTGGAACGGTTTTGTGCAATCTACGTTTACTCCTCCTTCCTCTTTGGCCTCTGAATAAAGGAATTTTGGTGATGAAAACATTGCGTACCCCGACCTATACCGCGCTTGCCCTGCTGTTGATTGGCACATCTACCGCCAGTTATGCCGAGGAAAAGTTTACACTGCTGACTAACTGGTATGCGCAGGCCGAACACGGCGGTTTTTACGAGGCACAGGCCAAAGGGCTCTACAAGCAGGCCGGGCTGGATATGACCATAAAAATGGGCGGCCCTCAGGTCAACGTCATGCAGTTGCTGGCTGCCGGTCAGGCCGATTGCACAATTGGTGACAACGGACAGGCGCTGGAAATGTGGCAATCTGGCGTGCATGCAATGACCGTCGCGACAGTATTCCAACATTCGCCAACGGTGTTTATCAGCCACGATAAGGTGACTAAACCTGAAGAGCTCAAGGATAAAACCTTCCTGCTGGCTACCGAAGCCTATACCTCATTCTGGCCGTGGGCCAAGAGCACGCTAGGTTACGGCAATACCAAGATTCGCCCTTACACCTTCAGTGTGCAGCCCTTCCTCGCCGACAACAATCTGGTGCAACAGGGTTACGTGACTTCAGAACCGTTCTCGGTGCAGAAAGGCGGCAAGCCGTTTTACGTCTATCCACTGAGCGACTGGGGTTACCCGCCTTACGGTAATTCGATCATCTGTATGGCAGATACCGTTCAGAAACGTCCTGCGGTGCTGGCAGCCTTTATCAAAGCCTCGATGCAGGGATGGAAAGACTATCTGCAAGATCCGGCTGCGGGCAACGAGCTGATTCGCAAAGATAATCCTCGCATGGGCGCTGACCAGATAGCCTTCGGTATCGCGCAGATGAAAAAATACCAGCTGGTGACCGGCGGTGACGCGCAGACCGGCGGTATCGGCATTATTACCGAGCCTCGCCTGAAAGAAACCTGGGACATGCTGGTCAAGAACAAGCTGATTGATGCCAATAAGGTACCGTTTGATCAGACTTATACCCTGGATCTGGTTAAAGACGCGAAGGTCATGCCATGAACACAGCCCCCAAATTTACGGTGATTGGCGAAGAAAGCCCTGCACCTGCCGCGGCGTCTCCGGCAATTGAGGTGCTATCGGCCGAGAAAATTTACAGCAACGGTACCCGCGCACTGCTGCCGGTCAATCTGACGATTAATCAGGGAGAGTTTGTCACCCTGCTGGGCCCTTCCGGCTGTGGCAAAAGTACGCTATTGAAAATGGTTGCCGGGCTGATTGAGCCTAGCGACGGCAAGCTGATGCTATGGCGACGCGACAGCCGCGAAAAGGCGCAAATCCCGCTGTCATTTGTGTTTCAGGAAGCCACACTGATGCCGTGGAGCAACGTGCAAAGCAATGTCCGCCTGCCGCTGGATTTGGCCGGAGTACCGCGCGCAGAGGCCAATACTCGAGTCAGCGAGGCGTTGGAGCTGGTCGGGCTTGGCAAATTCGCCAAGGTCTTGCCGCGCGAGCTTTCAGGCGGTATGCAAATGCGCGTTTCTATTGCTCGCGGGCTGGTGACACGGCCAAAACTGCTGCTGATGGATGAGCCTTTCGGCGCACTGGATGAAATCACCCGTAACAAACTCGACAGCGATCTGCTGCGATTATGGCGCGAACAGGGGCTAACGGTTGTTTTCGTCACTCACTCGATCCACGAGGCTGTCTTCCTTTCACAGCGGGTGATTATGATGGCAGCACGACCGGGACGGGTGGTAGAAGATATCGCTATTAACGAGCCTTTCCCGCGCGATGACGATTTCCGCGTCAGCCCCACTTTTTCAAGCTATGCCAAGCAGTTACAAGATAGCCTGCTGCAAGCCAGCCAATCGGGTATGGAGTAAAGCCATGAAAACCTCAAACAGTTCGCCGCTGATGAGCAGCCCGAAATTTCGCAAAATTCTCTATCCGACACTGGTTGCGATAGCCATGATCCTGCTGTGGCAGGGCTGGGTCAGCTATTTCAAAATTCCGCAATTTCTCGTGCCATCACCGATGGCGATGCTCGAAAGTCTGTGGACGAATCTGGGCTCATTGATGATGTCGCTGCTCTACACGCTAAAAATTACGCTGATCTCATTTTTGCTGTCGATCATTATCGGCTCGCTGGTGGCCTTCGTACTGGTGCAAAACCGTTTTGTAGAAACCGCGCTGTTTCCTTACATCGTGTTTTTACAGGTCACGCCAATAGTCGCGATTGCGCCCCTGATCATCATTTGGGTCAAAGATACCACCCTGTCGCTAGTCGTATGCTCGACCCTGATGGCGGTGTTTCCGATTATTTCCAATACCACTCAGGGGCTGCGCAGCGTTTCGCCGGGCCTGCTGAGCTATTTCCAGCTCAGTCACGCCAGCCGCCTGCAAATCCTTATCCGCCTGCGCATTCCTTCTGCCCTGCCGTATTTCTTTGGTGCGCTGCGTATTTCCAGTGGCCTGTCTTTGATTGGCGCAGTGGTCGCGGAATTTGTCGCCGGAACCGGTGGCAATAATACCGGGCTGGCCTATCAAATCCTGCAGGCCGGTTACCAGCTGGATATTCCGCTGATGTTTGCCGCCCTGCTGCTGATTTCTCTCACCGGTATCGCGCTGTTTGGGGTGATGTCGTGGATATCCCGCCGTGCGCTGAGCGCCTGGCATGAAAGCGAAGTTGTGCAGTCGCATTAATCGCTCGTCGATAATTTTTCGATAACTTTAGCAGGCAGGATAATGATGGAAAGTGAACAACGTAAGCAGGCGGTGGCGCTGATACAACAGGCACTACCGAGTCTCGAATGGACCTTGCAGTCAGCCAAGGTTAAGCGTCTTTCACGCGATTTTCACTGGTTTAGCCCGGTGTTAAAACGGCAGCTGGAAGATAAACAGGCAGACGCGGTGGTAAAACCGCTCAATCAAGAGCAACTGCGCCAACTGGTTGCCGCCTGCGTAGAACATAAATT
Source organism: Serratia sp. M24T3 (assembly GCF_000257645.1). Lineage (GTDB taxonomy): Bacteria > Pseudomonadota > Gammaproteobacteria > Enterobacterales > Enterobacteriaceae > Rouxiella. The sequence goes on along the minus strand of NZ_AJHJ01000026.1, from coordinate 20,810 downwards.
ACCGCTGATCCTGCGCGGTGGTGCGACCGGCAACTACGGTCAGTTAGTGCCGCTGGAGGGCGGAATTCTGGTGGATATGACCGGCTTTAATCAGGTCTGCGAGTTGGGCGACGGCACGGTGCGCGCTCAGGCCGGTATTCGTCTGGCAGATATTGAAGCCCAGACCCGGCCTTCCGGCTGGGAGCTGCGCTGCATGCCTTCTACCTATCGTCTGGCAAGTCTCGGCGGACTTTACGGCGGCGGTTTCGGCGGCATCGGCTCGATCAATTATGGTCCGCTGGGTGCACCTGGCAACGTGTTGGGTATCAAAGTCATGACCATGGAAGCCGAACCGCGAGTGTTAACCGTTCCGGCTCCACAGGCCTTACTGCTCCATCATGCCTACGGCAGTAACGGCATTGTGCTGGAAGTCGAGCTGGCGTTGGCACCGGCGCATCGCTGGATTGAAAGGCTGGACGTGTTTGACAATTTCACCGACGCGCTGGATTACGCCAATGCGCTGGCCCGATCTCCAGGTCTGGTAAAACGTCAGATTGCGCTATTCGCGGCACCGATCCCGAGCTATTTCAGCCATTTAAACGGGAATTACCGGGCCAGCCAGCATGCGGTAATCAGCGTCGTAGCACAGGAAAGCGAAGGCCTCGGCGACGGGATATTGGCCACATTTAACGGCGAGGCGGCGATTCGCCAGACGGCAGAAGATGCGCGCGAAGCGAATGCTTCATTGATGGAATATTGCTGGAATCACACCACTCTGCATGCGTTAAAAATAGACAACACTTTAACCTATTTGCAAACGGCGTTTGATTATTCCAAATATCGCGAACAAATAATCAGCATGGCGGAATATTTCGGTGACGAAGTGATTTCACATATTGAATTCCTCCGTGACAACGATGGAAATATAACCGCTAGCGGTTTGCAATTAGTACGTTATTCCAGCGATGACCGATTGAACGAAATAATGGAGATATTCCGCAAGAATGAGGTAAAAATAAACAATCCGCATGTTTTTCAAATTGAAGATGGTAAGCAAGGAGTCGTTCGCACGGAGGTAGTTTCAGTAAAAAATGCATTAGATCCTAATGGATTACTTAATCCCGGCAAGCTGCGTGGCTGGGAAATACGTGACCAGCTTGAAATTGATAATGATCCACTCTTATTGACTGAACGATAAAAATAACTATTATCGCCCCGCCCTTTGTTTAGCGAGGTGGCAACCGTTTGCGTCAAATTTGAGAAACACAAACAAATAGGCCGCTTTTAAGGCCCGCAAATGACATTACTTTTGACAGGATGAAATGAATGAAACAACAAAAATTAAGCTTCTCATTGAAGCTGGGCGCGCTATTGGTTTCACAGGCACTGTTTATGGGTCATGCGGCGGCGGCAACAGCCGCGACGTCTGACTGCGACGCTGGCGTTGCCGACTCACTGACCCAAATGTTCACCTGCGGTTCAGTACACGGCAGCCTGCGTGCGCTTGATTACTCGACACATAACGCATATTTCTCAAAAGGTTACAGTCAAGACACCTTCAGTTACGGCGGCACCGTAAAATACACCACCGCAGAATATTATGGCCTGAGCTTTGGTCTCGGTGGCATTTTCCAGCGCGGTATTGATCACAATCAGGATCATTTGGTCTCTGAGCTCGGTTCAAATCAAACCGGCGTCGGTGAAGCCTACATCAAATATCATTATAAAGATTTCAGTATTACTGCCGGTGATCAACGCCTTAGCATTCCATTCCTCGGTGATTACGACTGGCGTATCACTCCAATGCTGTACCGCGCTGTTGATGCCAATTACGGCGATGCCGATAACTTCCTGCACGCCACTAAAGTCACCCGCTTTAAAAACTGGGGTGATCAAGGTTTCCACAGAGACACTGCCTATACCAATGCAGATGGCACTAACGAAGGCATGAAAACCAACGGCATGTGGGCCATCGGCGGCGGTCGCGCAGTCAACTTTGATAATAAAAAGCTGACCGGCCAGCTGTGGTACGAAGACTACAATAATTATACCAAAATGTATTATGCCGACAGCTACCTGTCGTGGACCGATACCCCTTACCAGCCAAAAATTGGTCTGCAAGTTATTCGCGGCCTTAGCTCGGGCAATGCCGTCGCGGGCGAAGTTAACAGCACCACTTACGGCGCACAGTTCGCGATGAACTTTACTCCGTCCCTGCGCTGGTCTCTGAACTGGGATCACATTGCCGCCAGCAATAATGCCTACGGCGACGGCGCACTGGTCACGCCATATGCGCATAATGCTTCATCAGGCCCGTATTTCGCACAACCGTTCTTCACCAGCACTCAGGACTTGGGCAGCGGCAATGCCTACGGCACCGACCTGAACTGGACGGCAACTTCCAGCATTTCTGTCGGTACTCGTTATACCTTTATGGATCTGACTCCTAGCTCTGGCGCGAGCAGCACTAATCAGTCGGAATACCTGATTTACGGCACATACAGCTTTGATGGTGTGCTAAAAGGCCTGAGCGTGACCGATTTTGCCGGCGTGCAAACCACCTCTAACTCAGCTGGAAACTTCTGGCAAAACCGAATCAGTCTGGAATACGACTTCTAACCGGGTCTACAATCCCGGCGTTCAATTCGCCGGGATTTATTTTATTAATTACTGTACGGCAGCCACGATAATATAACGGTACGTAACTTGTAAAAGCACATTATTTAATCAAATAAATAATGAGACAAATAATACCGATATTTCGCAACATCGTGGTAAAAACAAACAATTAATGATGTTCTAAAATCAAGCACGACAAATAAATAAACGTTTATCCCTAAATTGGATCACCTAAATAATTTAAATAAATAACAAATAGTTACATACACCCAGCGTGCTTTTAGACCCTAAATATGTATTCGGTTTAAAATGATAACGATCCGTTCTTATTGACCAAACTATAAAAATATCTATTATGCCCCCGCCCTTTGCTCAATGAGCTGGCAACCGTTTGCGTAAAATTTGAGAGACAAAAGCAAATAGGCCGTTTTATAGCCCGCAAATGACATTACTTTCGACAGGATAAAAGAATGAAACGACAAAAATTATGCTTCTCTTTGAAGCTAGGCGCGCTATTGGTGACGCAAGCCATGTTTATGGGGCATGCGATGGCGGCTACGTCTGACTGTAGCGCGGGTGTTGCTGACTCACTGACGCAAATGTTTACCTGCGGAACGATACACGGCAGCCTGCGTGCGCTTGACTACTCAACGAATAACGCCTATTTCGAAAAAGGTTACAGCCAAGATACCTTTAGCTATGGCGGCACACTAAAATACACCAGTGCCGAGTATTACGGCCTGAGCTTTGCACTTGGCGGCATCTTGCAGCGTGGTATCGACCACAATGAAGATCACCTGGTTGCAGAACTTGGCCCAAATGAAACCGGCGTTGGCGAAGCCTACATTAAATATCATTATAAAGACTTCAGTATTACTGCCGGTGACCAGCGGCTGAATATCCCGTTCCTCGGTGATTACGACTGGCGTATCACCCCGATGCTGTATCGTGCCGTTGACGCCAATTACGGTGACAGTGACAACTTCCTGCACGCCACTAAAGTCACCCGCTACAAGTCATGGGGTGATCAGGGTTTCCACAGAGACACCGAATATACCAATGCTGACGGCACGAATGAAGGCATGAAAACTAACGGTATGTGGGCTATCGGCGGAGGCCGCGCGGTCACCTTTGACAACAAAAAGCTGACCGGCCAGCTGTGGTATCAAGACTATAATAACTATACCAAAATGTATTATGGGGACAGCTTCCTGTCGTGGACCGATAATCCATATCAGCCTAAAATTGGTATGCAGGCGATTCGTGGTCTTAGCTCGGGCAATGCCGTTGCAGGCGAGGTCAACAGCACCACTTACGGCGCGCAATTTACAATAAACTTCACCCCGTCGGTGGTTTGGTCCCTGGGTTGGGATCACATTGCCGCCAGCAATAATGCCTACGGTGATGGAGCCCTGGTCACGCCTTACTCGCACAATGTCTCATCTGGAACGTATTTCGCTCAACCTTACTTCACCAGTACTCAGGACCTGGGCAGCGGCAATGCTTACGGCACTGAAGTAGACTGGGCGGCCACCTCAAATATTTCTGTCGGCGCACGCTATACCTTTATGGACCTGACGCCAGGCAGCGGTGCGAGCAGCACTAACCAGTCAGAATATCTGGCTTATGGTACTTATAGCTTTGGCGGCACGCTTAAAGGCCTAAGCATAACCGAATACGCCGGTGTGCAAACTACCTCAAATTCCGCTGGAAACTTCTGGCAAAGCAACTTAGCTTTAGAATATGATTTTTAAATAGTAGTTAAATCCCGGCGACCGATTCGCCGGGATTTCAATTTGCAAGGAGTTGCCTTTGTCTATCAGGGTCCGCCCCTATCAAGAAGCCGATCGTCCTTTTTTGCGCACCCTATATCTCGCCTCTCGCAAAGCGGCCTGGACCTGGTTGGACAGCAGCGAATGGAGGCTTGAGGATTTTGATCGTGCGGTGATTGGCGAAAAAATCATTGTTGCCGAGCAAAACGAGAAGGTGGTCGGATTTGCTTCGATAGAACTGTATGAGAATTTCCTGCACAACCTGTTTATTGACCCTGAAGCTCAGGGCCAAGGGGTGGGTAGTTATCTGATTGGCGTAGTTGAAAAGAATTTTACCCGCACTGGCGCATTAAAATGCCTGACCCAAAATAAATCAGCGGTGGCTTTTTATCTTCATCGCGGTTGGGAAATTATCTCCAGCGGTGAGAGCTCAACCGGTGAATACTATCTGTTTCACTATAAAGTCCTGCGTAAAAAATAACTCAGACTGATAATTAGGTGCTTTCCCCTCGTTAATAAAGCTGATTTTTTCATGATTTTGCCTTAATCAGCTTGATTTTTTATCACCACTGCGCCCCAAAAACCTGAGCCAATTCGTCAAGGCTGTGTTGTGACAGTGGCAATGGCTTACTCAACTGCATCGCCCACAGGCGCGCTGTTTCCTCTAGCTCCTCAAGGGCAAAACAGGCTTTGGAAACACTGCTTTCCCAAACAACCGGCCCTAGCCTTTCCAGCATGACACCTCGCACCTGATTCGCCAGCGCAGCAACTTGCTCAGCGACTTCCGGAGCCCCCGGACGGCAGTAATCAATCAGCGGAATCTTGCCCACCTTCATGACTTGATAGGGGGTGATCGGCGGCAGAATGCTCTCTTTGCTCCATACTCCTGCCAGCGTTAACGCCACCAGCGCGGTAGAATGGGTGTGCAATACTGCGCCAACTTGAGAGTTGTTGTCGTAAACCTGGCGATGCAGCAGCAAAGTTTTTGAAGGCTTATCACCAGACAGCCATTCACCGCTGCGGCCAACCTTGGCAATGGCGGCCGGGTCCAGCCGCCCGAGGCAGGCATCCGTCGGGGTAATCAGCCAACCATCATCGAGACGAGCACTGATATTTCCCGCGCTACCCACCACGTATCCCCGCTGGTACAGGCTTACACCTGTCTGACAAATTTCTTCACGGATTTTGCTTTCAAGGGACATGATCTTTTCCTTTTTAAAATTACACCGGAACAACGTGGAGCTGTATCCCCTCGTTCCTGATGCTGATTTGCTCTTGCAGCGGTAATAGTGAATCAGTAATCACTTCTTTTATCTCGTCGAGCGGGAAGATTTTATATTTGCCATACTTGCCGTATTTACTGCTATCGCTGACCAGAATATTCCGGCGCGAAACGCTGAGCACCGCCTGTTTGACGATAGCCTTGCCTTCATAAGGCGTCGACACCCCGTATTTCAAATCCCAGGATGAACTGCTGATAAACGCAATATCAATGTTTAGCGACTTTAGAAATGAGGCCGCGCAAATCCCCACTGTCGAGTAATTGCGCTTATCCACCTCGCCACCGATGTGAAAGAGATTGACCTGAGGCTTGTCCATCAAATATTGAGAGATTGAAAAATCGTTGGTGATCACTGTGAGATGAAAGCGCTCGGCCAGACAGCGGGCAATTTCAAAAGTCGTGGTTCCTGCATCGAGGTAAACCACCAGCCCGTCTTCAACACAGCTCGCGGCGTATTTGCCCAGCAATATTTTCTGCCGATGATGAAGCTGTGCCTTGTCAATGTATGCCAGCTCCTGGCGTAGCGCTTCATTCAGCCTGACGCCGCCGCTCACCCGAGTGATTTTCCCTTCTCTTTCCAGCTCTTCTACGTCACGACGAATAGTCATGTGCGAAACACTCATCAGGCTGGCAAGCACATTGATTGCTGCCACCTGGTTTTCGTGCACATAGCGAAAAATATAGTCTCGTCGTTCAACAGGAAGCATGTTCACTCTCGATGATGTCCTTTCAAAATGCTGGTAAATTTCAGGCCTGAAGTGTGGCGATTAAAAACGTGGATCCAGCCCCTGAGCCTGGTAAGCACTGGCAGAAGCCGATGATTGCAAATGACTCAGGAAGGCCTGACTCAGCTGAGGATTTTTCGCGTCTTTAAACACCGCCGCCGAGAAAGAGGTCGCCTTTTGTACGGCTTCAGGCAGGGGACCGATCACTTCAATACCAGGAACTACCAGCAGTTCGCTTATCTGCTGCACCGCCAGACTTGCTTCGCCAGTGGTCAATTTTTCTGCAGTAAAACCTTCGGGAATCGTACTCGCCTTGCTATTAACTTCCTCGGCAATACCCAGTTTCTCGATCAGTGTCTTAAAATAAATCCCGCTGGCACCGCCAAGCGAGTAAGCGACAGAACGCGCATTGCGCAGAGTTTCAACAAGCGCATCCGTATCCGCGATATTCGGGTGTGGTTCACCCGCTTTGACCGCCAGACCAATGCGTGATTCCACCAGCTCGATCCGGGTACTGCCGTCGACAATACCGGCTTCGATCAGCTCATCCATTGCTGCCACGGTGACAATCGCGACATCGGTACGATAACCGCTGCGAATGTTATCCATAATCACTGTGGTAGGATTCCATTTAACTTCTACGCCGTTACCCTGCTCTTCCCAGGCAGGAAGAATGCCCGCATCAAAAGGGGAACGAACCACTAATGCACTGATAACCTGAACTGTCGTTGACTGACTCATTATTGTTTATCTCGTGATTTACAGGTCACCCGGTAAAGTCTGCCTATGAGTTCATAGGTGGGTTTAACCTGTCAGATGAGTGTGTGTTTAACATTATATTTAACGATAATTCACAAAAATATGCCTGATACCACATTTTTCACAGTCATCAAAAAAAGTAAAAATTAACTTAAATCAATGAATTTATTAATATAAAAACATTCAGGCATTTTAACTTTTATTCACACAGGACTGTGAGTTTACTGATAACTCATAAATTCGTTTCACAATTAACTTAACTTCACAGCCTTTAAAATACAAAGGATAGTGTCAGCGGTACGGTGATCAGTGCCAAAATGGTACTCACCATGATGGCAAAAGAGGCCTTCTCAGGATGAACGTCCAATGCCGCAGCAACGGCAGCGATATTCCCCGCCAGTGGGTTGCAGGCCAGCATTACCAATACAATTTTCTCGGCATAGGTGAGATTAAAGAAATAGGTGAAGATAAAGATGATGACGACGGTATAAAGACCTTGTTTCCAGATAATGGAATAGGCGGTGAATTTCCAGTCGGGAATTAATTTCTCATACCTTGCCAATGAAAGTCCTATGACCATCATACCTAATATGCTGTAGCCGCCAGTAAAGCCGCTCAAGCCAGATGATAAGAATCCTGGTAAGTGAAAGCCAAAATATTTTACGATTAATGCCAAAATAGTCGCATGCAGAGTCGGCATTTTTATCACCATCAGCAAGCTTTTTTTAGCTGAATAATGACTACGTGCAGTTAAATAAAATGCCATGGTAAATTCATAAATTGTCGATGCAACTTTACAGAACACAATAATACCAATCGCTGCTGCACCGCCCTCTTTTCCCTGAAGCAGGCCAATTGCCAGCGGTAAAACAAAATAACCGACGTTTCCCTGGCCGCCTGCGGCTGCAAAAAGATTGGCTCGGTTATCCTTCCAAATTAGCTGTCCAACAAATAATGCCAGCACGGCCGCAATGCATGAGACAACATAAAATAGAACAGAATAAAGCACATAGCCCACGTTTGCAGGCGAATCCAGAATCAAGACAAAACTAACGATGGGCGAGAAAATGTAAATTAATAGTGAAGAAATATCCTTGCTGCTGATTTTAAATTTCTTGCCGACATACCAGCCGAGTAAAGAAACGGCGATAAGAAAGGCCACGCGTTGGAATATATCCATAAACATGATGTTTTCCCCTGTAAATAGCTTTTATTTTGACATAGCGATTTATTGGCACGGATAAATCTCCGGCACTCGGTTATCGCTGGTCTTTTTTTAATTCTTAGAGTTGGGCAGCTTCAAGCTTTGATTAATGAAGTATCACTATTATTAAGGATAGAGATTCACATTGAAACGATGATTATCACAGTTCCAATGGGTTTAATTAGGGTAATCAAGAGGACTATCGCGTTGAATCAGTGTGCATTTATGCACTATATTTATCTGCCGTGAATTAACACGATCCTGTGAATGCTGTGCTTTACTGTGAATTAATGATGCTGATCGCCTATTTTCACCATTTATCACAATGCCGAGACAAAGAAATCTCTTAGCCATTGATGAGCCGGATCGCGATGTGAGCGCTCATGCCATAACATCGCCATTTCAAAGCCCGGAACTTCAAGCGGCGGTTCAAAAATCTGTAATGCCGGATTGTTACCAATTAGCCGTGCAGGCAACATCGCGACCAGATCAGTAGTGGCCAGCGCCGAGAGAACAAACAGGAAATGTGGTACTGAAAGCACCACCTTACGCTTAAGTCCGCACTCACTCAGTACCTTATCGGTGATGCCGTAAAATCCACCGCCGTCGGGTGAAACCATTACGTGCTCAAGCTGATTAAATTCATCCAGACCAGGATTCTTTTTCAACGTCGGATGCCCAACGCGGCTCACTAAGCGGTAGGTTTCATCGAACAGTTTTCGACGACGCAGCCCGCCAGGTATGCCATCCCCTGTATGAAACAGCAAATCAATCTCCCCCAGCTCCAGCTTTCTGCCGACCTTCGCAGGCTGAGTTTCAAATATCGCTAAACGAGCAAAAGGGGCGGCGATGCGAAAACCTTTTAAAGCCGGGAGCAGTACTGCAGATTCGCCGTAATCAGACGCCGAAACGCGCCAGATTTTATCACTTTTAGTCGGGTCGAAATGGCTAACAGGGGAAACCGCCAGCCTTAGCAGCTCAATGGCGTCACGCAACGGCTGACGCAGCTCATCGGCTCTGGCGGTAGGCAGCATGCCCCTCGGTCCCGGAAGCAGCAAAGGATCGTTAAAAATATCCCGCAGTTTTGCCAACTGAACACTGACCGACGGCTGTGACAGATGCAAACGCTGCGCCGCGCGCGTCACGTTATGCTCGGTGAGCAGTGCATCGAGCGTCAGTAAAAGGTTGAGGTCCATATTGGCGAAATTGCTCATAACTATACCTACTATATTTTAAATTCATTTCTACTATACCTTAGTCCCCCCTACTCTGCGCCTATCACTTAACGGAGAGTTAGCTATGAATATTCTTATTGTTTATGCCCATCCAGAACCCCAGTCATTAAACGGATCGCTTAAAGATTTTGCCGTACAGCGGCTTGAAAGTCAGGGTCATACAGTTCAAGTCTCAGACCTTTATGCCATGAACTGGAAAGCACAGATTGATGCCGACGACAGCAGCGCCTACAGCGGCGATCGGCCATTCAACCCGTCTCTGGATTCTAAAAAGGCCTTTGAGAATGGCACTCAGAGTGCGGATATCGCCACCGAACAGCAAAAATTGCGCCAGGCCGATGCAGTAATTTTTCAGTTTCCTCTTTGGTGGTTCTCGATGCCAGCAATTATGAAAGGCTGGTTTGAGCGGGTATATGCTTACGGATTTGCCTACGGCGTGGGTGAGCATTCAGATACTCACTGGGGAGACCGCTACGGTGAAGGAAATATGGCAGGCAAACGCGCGATGCTGGCAGTGACGACCGGTGGATGGGAATCCCATTATAGTCCGCGCGGCATTAATGGCTCTCTCGACGATATTTTATTCCCGATTCAGCACGGCGTTTTGCATTATCCAGGATTTGCGGTGCTGCCTCCGTTAGTTTTTTACCGCACCGGTAGAACCGATGAGTTGCGTTATGCCCAGCTTTGTGAGGAGTACGGCCAACGCCTTGATGATTTATTCACAACTCAGCCGCTCCCCTATCGCCAGCAAAACGGCGGCGATTACAATATCCCTGCACTCACTCTCAAAGAAGAATTTGCCACAGATAAAGAAGGCTTGAAAATACATTTGAAGGATTAAAACAGGTGATGGTATCAATGAGCTGAGAGTAAAAATTTTATATTGATACCGTGAATTAAACCGTCACGAAAATGAGTCTCTCGGCATTCGTTATCAGTCGTAAAAAAGAAAAAGCCCCCTGCTTTCGCAGAGGGCTTCTGATCTTGCTATCGGTCTAAGCCGTTAACAAATCGCGGGATTTATTCCCACTCGATTGTCGCTGGCGGTTTACCAGAGATATCGTAAACAACGCGGGAAATACCGTCGACTTCATTGATGATGCGGTTAGAGCAGCGGCCAAGGAAATCGTATGGCAAATGCGCCCAGTGTGCGGTCATAAAGTCGATGGTTTCTACTGCGCGCAGTGAAACAACCCAATCGTATTTACGGCCATCACCCATCACGCCAACAGAACGAACCGGCAAGAACACGGTGAATGCCTGGCTGACTTTATTGTACAGGTCAGCTTTGTGCAGCTCTTCAATGAAGATAGCATCGGCGCGACGCAGCAGGTCACAGTACTCTTTCTTCACTTCGCCCAGTACGCGAACGCCTAAACCTGGACCCGGGAACGGGTGACGGTAAAGCATGTCGTATGGCAGGCCAAGTTCCAGACCGATCTTGCGCACCTCGTCTTTGAACAGCTCTTTCAGCGGCTCAACCAGACCCAGCTTCATCTCTTTTGGCAGGCCGCCAACGTTATGGTGAGACTTGATAACGTGTGCTTTACCCGTCGCCGAAGCAGCAGATTCGATAACGTCTGGATAGATTGTGCCCTGCGCCAACCATTTGAACTCGTCACGCTTACTGGCTTCTTCGTCGAAGACTTCTACAAACACGCGGCCAATGATTTTGCGTTTGGCTTCTGGATCATTTTCGCCAGCCAATGCAGACAGGAAGCGATCTTCAGCGGCAACGTGGATGATGTTCAGACCAAAGCGGTCACCAAACATTTCCAACACTTGGTCGGCTTCGTTCAAACGCAGCAGTCCGTTATCAACGAACACGCAGGTCAAACGATCGCCAATTGCACGGTGCAGCAGCATCGCGGTAACGGAAGAGTCAACGCCGCCGGACAGGCCGAGGATTACGTGATCGTCGCCAATCTGCACTTTCAGACGTTCAATCGCGTCTTCGATGATTTTTGCCGGGGTCCACAGCGCTTCACACTCACAGATATCCATGATGAAGCGTTCCAGAATGCGCAGGCCCTGACGGGTGTGCGTCACTTCAGGGTGGAACTGCACGCCGTAGAAGCGTTTTTCTTCGTTGGCCATAATGGCAAACGGGCAGTTATCGGTGCTGGCAACGGTAACAAAGTCAGAAGGAATAGCAGTGACTTTATCGCCATGGCTCATCCAAACATCAAGCAATGGCTTATTGTTGGCGCTCAGAGCGTCTTCAATATCGCGAACCAGGGCGCTGTTGGTCTGCACTTCAACTTGTGCATAGCCAAATTCACGTTCGGTTGAACCTTCAACGTGGCCACCCAACTGCATTGCCATAGTCTGCATGCCGTAGCACACGCCCAAAACAGGGACGCCCGCTTCGAATACGTAATCCGGTGCGCGAGGGCTACCATGTTCAGTGGTGCTTTCCGGGCCGCCAGACAGAATGATGCCGTTCGGATTGAATTCACGGATTTGAGCTTCAGTCACATCCCAGGCCCAGAGTTCGCAATACACGCCGAGTTCACGAACGCGGCGTGCTACCAGTTGGGTGTACTGGGAACCGAAATCAAGGATAAGAATGCGATGCTTATGAATATTTTCACTCATGCGGGTGATTTTCCAGAGCGTTAAAGTTTTAAAGAAAATAACTAAGAAACTGATAACCCGGCCTAAACCGGGTTTAACACGGACTCAATCAACTCGACCAACTCAATCAAATCAATCAACTCGATGAACTCAATCAAGGAGTCAGCGAGCTAAGGTGAGACAAGGCGGAAGCGGACGAAAAAGCGCAGTTTACATAAGTAAATGAGCATTTTAAGTTCGGTTTCAACGCAGTATCACCAACGCGCAGCAACTCCGAAAGAAGATCAAGAGCCCATGCGGTAGTTAGGAGACTCTTTAGTAATCGTCACATCGTGTACGTGACTTTCCTGAATACCGGCACCGCTGATACGAACAAATTCAGCCTTGGTGCGAAGATCCTGGATAGTAGCACAGCCGGTCAGACCCATACACGAACGCAGGCCGCCCATTTGCTGGTGCACGATCTCTTTCAGGCGGCCTTTATAGGCAACGCGACCTTCGATACCTTCCGGTACCAGTTTGTCAGCGGCGTTATCGCTCTGGAAGTAACGGTCAGAAGAGCCTTTGGACATCGCGCCCAGAGAACCCATGCCGCGGTAAGATTTGAATGAACGGCCTTGGTACAGCTCGATTTCACCCGGGGACTCTTCGGTGCCTGCCAGCATACCGCCGACCATCACGCAGCTTGCGCCAGCAGCGATAGCTTTAGCGATGTCGCCAGAGAAACGAATGCCGCCGTCAGCGATAACCGGAATACCGGTGCCTTCCAGCGCTTCAACTGCATCGGAAACTGCAGTGATCTGTGGAACGCCAACGCCGGTAACCATACGAGTCGTACAGATTGAACCAGGGCCGATACCCACTTTAACTGCGCTCACGCCAGCCTGAGCCAGTGCCAAAGCACCTTCGCCGGTTGCAACGTTGCCGCCGATGATTTGCAGATCAGGATATTTTTCGCGGGTTGCGCGGATGCGTCCGAGAACGCCTTCGGAATGACCATGCGAGGAGTCGATCAGCAGTACGTCAACACCAGCAGCAACCAGGGCGTCGATACGCTCTTCGTTACCGGCACCAGCGCCAACCGCAGCGCCTACGCGCAGGCTGCCGTTTTCGTCTTTACAGGCGTTAGGTTTACGCTCTGCTTTCTGGAAATCTTTAACGGTGATCATACCCAGCAGGTGGAACTGGCTATCGACAACCAAAGCTTTCTCGACGCGTTTTTCGTGCATTTTCTGCAGAACAACTTCGCGCGCTTCGCCTTCTTTAACGGTAACCAGACGCTCTTTCGGCGTCATAACCGCGGTGACTGGTTGCTCCAAATCGGTCACGAAGCGAACGTCACGACCGGTAATAATACCGACCAGTTCGTTGCCTTCGGTCACAACAGGATAACCGGCAAAGCCGTTGATTTCGGTGAGTTCTTTAACCTGACGCAGAGTCGTGGAAGGTGTTACGGTTTTTGGATCGGCAACGACGCCGCTTTCATGTTTCTTAACGCGGCGAACTTCTTCGGCCTGACGTTCAATGGACATGTTTTTGTGAATGAACCCCATCCCGCCTTCCTGAGCCAGGGCAATTGCCAGGTTCGCTTCGGTAACGGTATCCATTGCTGCAGAGAGCATAGGAATATTTAGACGGATTTTTTGAGTCAGCTGCGTGCTCAGATCGGCCGTGTTAGGCAGAACTGTGGAGTGAGCTGGAATGAGGAGAACGTCGTCAAACGTGAGTGCTTCTTTCTTTAAACGTAACATAGGCAATATCTCACCAAGGTGGATGCGGAAAAGATAAAATATTGCAGCGAGAGTATACAGGCACTCAATCGTTTGCTCTAGTACTATTTCACATTATTTTAAAAAAACTCTTGAATACTTCATTTTCGGCTGTAGTATCGATTGATTAAGTCTCTGTTTTCGAATTTGATCTGGGTCACATGCCGCTACCTTCTTCGCCACCCATTTTTACCGTAAGCCGCCTAAATCAGACGGTTCGCGAGTTGCTGGAAAACGAAATGGGTCAGGTCTGGCTCTCCGGCGAAATTTCCAACTTCTCCCAACCTTCTTCCGGCCACTGGTATTTCACGCTAAAAGACGCGCGCGCCCAGGTCAAATGCGCGATGTTTCGCAACAGCAATCGCCGCACCACTTTCCGTCCGCAAAATGGTCAGCAGGTATTGGTTCGCGCCTCCATCACTCTGTACGAACCACGCGGTGACTTTCAGCTAATCGCCGAAAGCATGCAGCCTGCCGGTGATGGCTTGTTGCAGCAACAGTTTGAGCAGTTGAAACAAACCTTGTCTGCGGAAGGTCTGTTTGATATCGAGCACAAGCAACCGCTGCCCTCTCCGGCCAAATGTGTCGGGGTCATCACCTCGGCCAGCGGTGCCGCCCTGCACGATATTCTTCAGGTTTTGAAACGCCGCGATCCTTCTCTGCCGGTGGTGATTTACCCGACGGCGGTGCAAGGTGTCGATGCGCCGTTGCAAATTGTTAAAGCTATTACTTTGGCCAACCAGCGTCAGGAATGCGACGTGCTGATAGTCGGGCGCGGCGGTGGTTCGCTGGAAGATTTATGGAGCTTTAACGACGAACGCGTTGCACGAGCGATATATAACAGTCGCTTGCCGATTGTCAGCGCCGTGGGTCATGAAACTGACGTCACTATCGCCGATTTTGTCGCCGACCTGCGCGCGTCAACGCCTTCTGCCGCTGCCGAACTGATCAGCCGTAACCAGCTTGAACTGCTGCGTCAGATTCAGTCACAGCAGCAGCGACTTGAAATGGCGATGGATTACTATCTGGCTCAGATGACCCAGCGTTTTACACGTTTAAATCATCGGCTTCAGCAGCAACATCCTCACTTGCGTCTGGCGCGCCAGCAAACCGCGCTGTTCAAACTGCTTAGCCGCATGGACGAGGCAATGCAAAATCATCTGCGTCGCCTGCTGCGCCGTGCGCAGAATCTCCAGCAGCGCCTGAATCAGCATCAACCACAGCGTCGCATCCACCAGTTGCAGCAGCGAGTGCAAAAGCTACAGTATCGCCTGCAGCAGTCAATGACAGCGCAGCTTGGGGAACATCGTCAGAATTTTAGTACTGCTGTGACGCAACTGGAGGCGGTAAGCCCTCTGGCAACGCTGGCTCGCGGTTATAGCGTCACCACGACCCCTCAGGGCGCATTGTTGAAGAAAACCGCGCAGACGGCGGCGGGAGAGATGTTAAAAACGCGACTGGCCGATGGCTGGATAGAAAGCGAAGTCAAAAGTCTGCACCTGGAAGAAAAGCCTGCCGAGAAGAAGCCTCGTAAACGCGCGGCTGCGGCAAAAAAAACCGAGTAAGGTGTTCTGAAAGGGACGGTAATTTCAGGGATTAGTCAATAAAGATCCCCGCGGCGAAAACCATCAATAAAGCATGTCGCTTGATGTTTTCTCGCCCTTGCGCCCTTTTCGAGGTAATAATTTATATTGAACACATCACAATTAACCACCTAATTAAATATAAGATAATTAGTATTAAATTACATTATATCTTTGTCTATTAATTATTTTTACAGTAAACAAACCCATAACATTAAACAATCCCCCCTCCTTTTAAAACCCGCAAGATAATGTTAGTGGTATAGTGCTCCCGTTAACCCACCAAGCAAAAAAAATAACAAAACAAAATTAATCAGATTAATTATTAGCGAGCAATATCATAGATAATTTTATTACTTTAGGAACCTCAAAAATGAATAGATTTAAGTATATTCTACTAACTGTTTTATTGGCGATCGCCTCGCATCAGGCTGCCGCACATAGCCAAAAGCAAGCTTGCCCTGCAACACCAAGTATTGGCGATGCCAAAAATACTGTATTTCGCGCCTCAGCCGAATCAGGTGAATGGTCAGGTATTTTACCGGGCAAAAACCCTGACAGTAAAACAGTCATTCCATTTACACAGACACTTATTGTTCAAGATAATAAAACGGGGGTTGCACAATTTCAGTATTGCACCCAAAAAATAACCGGGCATGAGAAACCCTCTGAAATGGGTTTAAATATTGATAGTCAAAAACATCTGATAATTACCACCACGGGTACCATTGGGCAAGATGAAACATCCAGCCTAGGGTTAACGAAAATTACCTGCGAAAAAACAGCTCCGGAAAACTGTACTTTTACAATACAAATAAAAGATTGATATAAAGTACTCCCTCGTAATGAGGGAGCTTATAAAACATCTGTAATTAATTATCCTTAAGCAGGCACTTCTGCCGCAGCCGTTTCTCTTGACCACACTCGGTGCTTTTTCAAGGCTTCGATAAATTTATCAGTAACCAGTTTGGCATCACTATCGACAAGCACGCCCTCATCAGGAGTTGGCAACGGCAGCGCTTCATACAAACTTAGCGCCTCACCCTGCAAGCCGATGGCTTTAAGATGCTTAAAGGCCTGTAAAATATAGTTTTTGGCGTTACCATTTTTTTTCAGCACCTCGATGCTAGCCTTACCGGCAGGGACAATAACGCCGTCAACCAATACCGATGGATTGCCTTCAATCGTGCCATCCGCATTAATCTCTTTACCTTGCAGGGTTTTAATTTTCCCCAGTCGCGGCGCAAAGATTTTGCTGTGTATCCCCAGGGCATTAAGCTCAGTGGTAATCGTCGCGACTGAATCACCGCATACGCCGTCGGCTACCAGCAGCGCTACCTGGCGTGATTTAACCGGATGTTCACGATTACCGTACAGGCTCAGCGCATCATCTTTGCTTAGACCGTTTACGGCTTTTGGCAACGCGTACTCTTGCTGTGCTTTACTTAGCTCAATCCCAAGATTCTCTGCTACCCGAGTGGCCAGGGAATGATCAATATAGCTTAGTTGATCGACCACGCGCTCACGGATCCACGGGCGTACAACCTTGCCTAATTCAAAGCTGAAAGCGCCTACCACATGATCCTGCTCGTAAGGAGTTTGGCTAAGCCAGAACAGTCGCGGCTGCGAATAGTAATCCGCAAATGAATCGCTACGACGGCGGATCTTCTCACCGTTCAGCGGCTGTGGAGAGGTCTCGAAACCACCGTGTTTTTTCGCCGGAGGCGTTTCTCGCGGCCAGTTGTTATTAATCGAATTTGGCTCGTAGTTCGCTGCGCCAGAGATCCCCATCCGATGCATACCATCACGCTGGTGATTGTGGAACGGACAAACGGGTTTATTGATCGGGATCTCATGGAAGTTAGGCCCACCAAGACGGCTGATCTGGGTGTCCAGATAAGAGAATAAACGGCCCTGTAACAGAGGATCGTCCGAGAAATCTAAACCTGGGACAATATTCCCCGGACAGAATGCTACCTGTTCGGTTTCGCTGAAATAGTTGTCAGGGTTGCGGTTCAGCACCATCTTGCCAACAATTTGTACTGGCACCAGGGACTCGGGGATCAGCTTGGTGGCATCGAGAATATCGAAGTCAAACTTGTCCTCGTCCTCTTCCGGGATAATCTGCAGCCCCAGCTCATATTCCGGGAAGTCGCCCGCTTCAATAGATTCCCACAGCTCACGCCGATGGAAATCAGGGTCGCGGCCGGTCAATACCTGGGCTTCATCCCAAATCAGTGAAGCCGCGCCGCAGGTTGGTTTCCAATGAAATCTCACAAAATGACTTTTCCCTTCCGCGTTGATCATTTTGTAGCTATGAATCCCGAAGCCTTCCATCATGCGATAACTGCGCGGAATACCGCGATCGGACATTGCCCACATCACGTTATGCAGGGTTTCAGGCTGCAGCGAAATATAGTCCCAGAAGGTGTCGTGCGCGCTTTGGCCTTGCGGAATTTCATTGTGAGGTTCAGGTTTCACGGCGTGAACGAAATCCGGGAATTTAATCGCATCCTGAATAAAGAATACCGGCGTGTTATTACCGACCAGGTCGAAATTGCCTTCCTGGGTGTAAAATTTGGTGGCAAACCCGCGGATATCCCTTACTGAATCAGCAGAGCCTTTTGAACCCTGCACGGTTGAAAAGCGCACAAACACTGGCGTATCAAGTCCGGGATCTGCCAGAAAACCTGCTTTGGTTAATGCCTCAAGAGACTGATAAACCTGAAAATAACCGTGTGCCGCCGCGCCGCGTGCATGTACTACTCTTTCAGGAATACGTTCATGGTCAAAATGGGTGATTTTTTCCCGCAGCATAAAATCTTCAAGCAAGGTAGAGCCGCGGACACCCGCTTTTAGGGAATTCTGGTTATCGGAAATTCGGATACCCTGATCGGTGCGTAACGCCTGACCCTGTGGATCATCGCGGAAGGCGTCGAGCTGTTCGAGTTTCTCACTGGTAGTAGACGGATTTTTGTCTGAGCCTGGCGCGGTAGGCTCTGCGCCAGGAGGACTAATGCTGTTCTGAGGTTTTAGCGGAGCACCCTGCGGTGCGGTATCGTTAAGATGTGGCTCAGCGGATACAGCTTGGTTATTACCATCACCTGGTTTGCTTACTGCTTTATCTTTGTGGTCCGACATTAAAACTCTCCTTAAAAGACTTACTAAAAAAGGGACTACTGCGAAATTATAGTTCCTATACTCATTAGTGCTTTTAGGAGAGCCTTGGTCGGGGAGATGCACCTGGGTTAACTTGCGAACTAACGGGGGCTTAGCGGTAAAAATCGGTAAAAAAAACTGCATCTCGATGTTTCAGACCAGAGTCCAAAAATCAAAATGCAGTTTATTACCAAGGCACTAGCCTTTAACAAGCATCACACCGCTCTGAAAAGAACGGCATAAATTTAGGGTGTTTATTTCTTTTTCAGGTGCGACATCAGACGCTTACGTTTACGCATCTGGTTTGGCGTCAGAGGGTTGCGCTTACCTTCAAACGGGTTTTCACCCTCTTTGAATTGAATACGGATTGGCGTACCCATGATTTCTAATGAACGGCGGAAATAGTTCATCAAATAACGTTTGTAAGAGTCGGCCAAGTCTTTTACCTGATTACCGTGGATGACCACGATAGGCGGGTTATAACCCCCGGCGTGAGCATATTTCAGCTTAACGCGACGTCCGTTAACCAGAGGCGGCTGGTGATCTTCTGCAGCCATCTGCATGATTCGAGTCAGCAAAGAGGTACCAACGCGCTTGGTCGCGCAATTATAGGCTTCGTTAACTGATTCAAACAGGTTACCTACGCCGCTGCCGTGCAGCGCGGAGATAAAGTGGATACGAGCAAAGTCGATGAAGCCCAGACGCATGTCGAGGGCATCTTTCACGGCATCGCGGGCTTCCTGAGACAGGCCGTCCCATTTATTCACCACGATGACCAGTGAGCGCCCACTATTGAGGATAAAGCCGAGCAGAGAGAGATCCTGATCAGAAATACCCTCGCGTGCGTCAATAACCAACATAACTACGTTGGCATCTTCGATAGCTTGCAAGGTTTTGATAACCGAGAATTTCTCGACGGTTTCAGTGACTTTGCCGCGCTTACGCACACCGGCGGTATCAATCAGCACGTATTCGCGCTCATCACGAACCATCGGGATATAAATACTGTCACGCGTGGTGCCAGGCATGTCATAAACCACAACGCGGTCTTCGCCGAGGATGCGGTTGGTTAGTGTTGACTTACCTACGTTAGGACGCCCAACAATCGCCAGCTTGATTGGCAAAGTGGTCGGGTCGAAGTCGTCTTCAACGTCTTCCGGGATTGCGTCTTCATCGCCAAGCTTCTCTGCCCAATAGGCCGCATTGGCCTCTTCTTCGCTCAGCTCAACTTCTTCAGGCTTTTCACCGACGAATGGAATTAATACGTGCTCGATAAGCTGAGTTACGCCACGACCGTGGGAAGCGGCGATAGCATAAACTTCGCCCAGACCAAGGGAGTAAAAATCGGCAGTTGCGCTGTCTGCATCGAGACCGTCGGTTTTGTTTGCTACCAGGAAGGTCGCTTTTTCACGGCTGCGAAGATGCTGGGCAATGCCCTGATCTGCAGGCATCACGCCTGCACGGGCATCGACCATAAACAGCACGATGTCTGCTTCTTCAATTGCCAGCAAAGATTGCCCCGCCATGCGGGTTTCAACGCCATCTTCGGTACCATCGATACCACCGGTATCAACAATAATAAATTCGTTACCCTCGATCTCGGCACGACCATACTTGCGGTCACGCGTTAGCCCGGGGAAATCCGCCACCAACGCATCACGCGTCTTGGTCAAACGGTTAAATAAGGTGGATTTACCCACATTCGGGCGCCCAACTAGCGCGACGACAGGTATCATTTTTTGAAGCCTCATTTTTTTACAGCCAACAAGTGTCGATTCCCAAAGGAATTAAACAACCGATCGCCATAATGCAAATCATTAAAATTCAATTTCTTACAACAAAAAGAATGACCATTCTTGCTGTTTTTAGAATACGAAACGGCCCCTGAGCAATTCAGGAGCCGTTTAATGGCCGAGCTATTATACCCATGATGTGGATATATACCCAAAGTAATTGACGAGGCAGTTAGGCGGCAAGAGAGCGAATCCCCAGAAGCTTACATAAGTAAGTGACCGGGGCGCACTCGCGAAACCAACGCAGCTACAGCATCAAACGCGAAGGATATATTTACCCAAAGTCATTGGCGTTGTAGCAAGGCGGCAAGTGAGTAAGTCCCCGGGAGCTTACATAAGTAAGTGACAGGG
>NZ_AJHJ01000025.1 GCF_000257645.1 Serratia sp. M24T3 | reverse complement strand
TAATCACCCAATGAATGTTTAGATTTCTTCTCCGCTGGTTCTCTAAATTTCCGCTAAGGCTATAACAGGAAAATCTTGCTTGTGAGTGGTTTTTGTCACCTTTACCATGAAAAACTAATGCCCGCTTCACGCCCTGAGACATTCGACAAGCTTTTTATGGCTTCAGTAAGGGCGAGTGTCGCGCTTCGAGAGCCAGCAGATATTTTGCTTCGTTGTACTGGGTTCTGGTCTTCCAGCAGCGGTAAATGATCCTTATCCATTTAAACGCCAGAGCCCGGATGGCTGATTGATGTGATTTACCTTTTTCTCTAAGGTTCTGATAATACAGTTTGTCCCAGTATGATGAGTTAACCGTCTTGGCCGCCCATTCAACAAAGGTCTGCCTGACAAACTTGGCACATTGCCATCGCCAGTGAACCCAGGATTTCTGGCCACTTCGTTCTGTCACCGGCGCAATACCTGCGTAGTTTTGAATTTCTTCTGCGCTATTGAAGCGATCTCGGTTATCGCCAAGTGCAGCAAGCATCCGTGGGCCCATACACGGCCCCATGCCCGGAAGTGATTTGAATAGCCCCGCATCTGGTAACGTGTCAAACAGGGTTTCGATTCGTTCGTCATAGGTTTTGATGATTTCACTCACGACTTTGATTTGTGTCGCCAGTGCGGTTGCCATCAAAGCATTAGCCTCTATAACACTCGGGTCTGTCGTCAATGGGATCGCGTTATCAATACTCGCAACACGTTGCTCGGTAAGGGCCATTGCGCGGCCACCTTTGGCATTCAGAAAGTTGCGGATCGTGTCACGCCTGGCTCGTTTCAGTTTTTGCAAACTGGGCCACCGGATAATCAGCTCACACAACAGTAAGCTACCCCGATGTGAGAACCACTCCAGTGGCTGAGGATAATACTGTTTAAGCGTGTTGATTATCCGGTTCACAAAACGGCGTTTATCTTCAACCAGTTGACGACGTTGCTCAACCAGTTGCTGAAGTAAGCGAATATCTGCATTGTTGGGTTCAATAGCTTTTATCTTCTGGGGGTAACGCAGCATTAACTCTAATGCCAACTCTGCATCCTGCGGGTCATCTTTAGCGCCGCTGGGCGAGAAGGCTTGCCGGTAACGAGCCAAGGACAAAGCGTGGACGGGGAAAACGGTGATAAAGGGATATTTTTGAAGAGCATATACCACGGGGCCCTTCTTCAGCTCGAGAGCTATGGCGATTCTGCCTTTTACCTTTTGGTGTAACTCAATAAGCCAGGCATCAAGCGCTTCTGCTGTATGTTCAATCACATCGAATACGCGTTCACCGTTTTTAAACTGAACACAGACATCGTGTTTTTTATCCGCCCAGTCCAGACCAACGTGCGCAGCAAATTGATTAGTCACAGTCATCACCAACTCCTTTTTATCGGGGATTGGTATGCATTCCACGCTCTTCGAAAGAAATATAGCCAGCAGTTTATCTGCATGCCCTGAGTATTCGTTAGCGAACGTGGAGCACCTACTGGCTCGAAAGAAAAGCGGCGATCATCGCATGATTCTCGCTCAATATTCGTAACCAGTAAGCGCATACCCTGAATCACCAAATAGTGTAAATCTCAGGATATGAAAGTCTATATCTCGCTCAAAGTGGACTCTTGCCTTCCAAAAAAACCACCGTTCTGATATTTAATTTCAAGTTGTTCGCCGCTTTAGCCCAGTCAGAATGACAGAGTAATCTTTGATGCTTCGGCAGTCCGAAAGAAGCGCCCTCGGGTGACTGCAAATCCTCATGGCCTGAAAGAGCGAGCCTTTCTGGTGGCCCCCCCGCATAGCCTTTGAAATCGGAAATCACCCAACGGTGGTCAAGGTATTTTTAACTCATCCACCCCGTGGCGTACTCTTCGCCATCAGGGGAGGGGTACACCCTAACGCTGAGGTTTATCCCGTGAAAAAAAACCAAAAGACGTCAATTGCCCATCCACAAATCGCGCGTCAGGATCTTTATCAGCAAATCACCGACAAAATCATTCTTGCCATCGAAAAGGGAACCTTACCCTGGCGAAAACCCTGGCGCACCGGTCAGACAAACGGTGAACATCCACTTCCGCGCAATGCAACCACGGGTCACTATTACAGTGGCATCAACGTAATGCTTCTTTGGATGGCCGCGGAAGAGCAGGGGTTTAGTGCTAATCGCTGGCTCACCTTCCGGCAGGCGCTTAACGCAGGTGGCAACGTTCGAACCGGTGAGACGTCGAGTCAGGCTATCTTCTTCAAGCCCTGGGAAAAGCAGGCTGAAGACTACAGTGGCAAGAAGCTGTTTGGCGATGATGGCAATCCTCTGATTGAAAGGGTGTCGATGATGAAGTCACTTTGCCTGTTTAACGTCGCTCAATGCGAAAACTTACCTGAGGATATCGCGGGTGAATGCCTTTTTCCCGATGCTATGGGTGATGAAGGAACCGTTGACACGCAAACCTTCAACCGCGTGGATTCGATTATTCGCCACTCGGGCGTCTCGGTAAATCATCGCCATCAGAACGGGGCATATTACCGTTCCGCGACCGATAGGGTCGTTATGCCCTTAATAAGGCAATTTTTTACCGAAGCGGATTACTGGTCGACTTTGCTGCATGAGTTGGTACATAGCACGGGACATATCAGGAGGCTCAATCGCCCGGGCATTACTTCAGCATCAAAGGCTTTTGGTGACAAGGTTTATGCCTTTGAAGAGTTAATCGCCGAGCTGGGCAGCGCATTTTTATGTGCTGAGGTTGGCGTATTTGGTGAGATTCAACACGACAGTTATATCGATAGCTGGTTACAGGCGCTAAAGTCAGACAAACGGGCAATATTTAGAGCCTGTCGTTTTGCACGTGAAGCTTCCGAATACCTGATTAGGCATGAATCTATCGTTAATGGGGATAGTTCCGACGCAGCTGTTGAAGGGGGCGTCTTATCATGATAGTGACTCTGGAAATGTGGCGATTAAAGGTCGCATGTCTGCTTGGGATTCATTTCGGGATTGATATCAACGACACGTGCCTGAGTGACATTGCTATGCAGATGACACTTTTTGATACCGGGGTAAAGCCTTTCGAGGCAGTGAATAAACTGGTCGAAAAAAATCATCTGGTACACCTGAAATACAATCCTTTTTACCCGCGTTCGCCCTATCTTAGCGAAATGGATGAGCAGGACGTTTGTAAAATGTTTTTTGCAAGACATTAGGCATTACCTATAGCCGGACCCGTTGGGGAGTTATTCCCAGTCGGGATGACTCCCTGCTTATTGTTTCAAACAGGAGAGTCATATCATGTCCGATTGGTGTACAAATCACCTGGTCGTTACCGGCCAGTCCGCCTTTGTCGATGAACTGCAGTTGTGGGTTACAGGCAATATCGTTCCGCGATATCGTCATGCGGTATTACAGAGCCGCCGTCTGTTTCTGGCAGGAGTGGCAGGCATACTAAAACCTATCAAACCCGCTTTTTATCCGCCTTATCCCGGGCTGTTGGGGAAAGGTACGGGAGCATCATCACCGCAAAACCAGGCTTTTGAGAACTGGCTTGGGCTGTTGCAGAAAGACGTTTATCTTACGGTTGAGAATATCCGCCTTATTGAACGATGGTACTGCCAGTCGGGTATCGAGGCCGTAAAATGGGAAAACATCCCGTTAACGGCTCAGCAATGCATGGCCAATGTTTTGCAGCGTAAATATGCTGATTGGTTCGGCATGGTTGGGGTGAGTGAAGAACTTGATCCGGGTGGATGTTGGTCCGCGATGGTCGTTGCGTCGAACAGAACTGTACCTTGTGACATGATGGCTATCATTCCGTCAAGGCTAACTGCCGAAATAAATGGCAGCGAGGATTTTCTGAAAGGGATGTCGATTACCACCAGCCTCTACGGGCGACAATACGGCACGGAATGGCCAGCAGGTCAGAATGTCACCGTGGTACGTGAATGCACCAGCTGCCTAATAGTACAGTTCGATTCACTCGGCTATCCACCGACGGGGGAATTGATGGCAGCCTTATCTGCGCTCTATAGTTGTCAGATTGAGCATGCATGGCATGTCGACGAGACCGGCAGGAAGGGTTACGACTGTTATGATCTGGGCGAACACGTCAAAAGCGGCAACTTCTCGAATGGCAACAACACAGCGGAAGTTGTGTATCTCAACAACGCCAGATTCGGCGGTTCGAACGCCGAGTTTAGGAGTGCCATAAATCAATAAACTGGCTTTTAAAACACAAGGCCGCCGAGATCATCGGCGGTTTTTTGCCCTTAGCATCGATAAATAGAATAGGTAACGAGGTTTGTTAACTCATATTTAATTACAACATCCAATGAGTCATTATGCTTTGGGTTTGGCATTCTCACGAGATACGGAGATTACTTGCAAACCGGTCTCGATGGAAAAATCGATAGCCTATTTTCAAATGATAATAAATATAAATTTCATGGTATTAACCTATTCCACACGCTTATCTAGCAATTTACTTTCCCAAGGCTTAGCCGACGCCTCAATTCTTCAACAATTTCATGAACCTGCTCCTTGGAGGCGGCCTGTTTTGCCGACAAAGGTAAGCTTTTTATTGCCGGAAACACGGGGGCAGTAGCAATGCCTATGGGGGCCGAAATGGAAGCTGGAGGGGACGTCTGGCTCGCGAAGACTTTTCCCTCCCGCGCACGTTTCATCATCGCCAGTAGCCAGCCAACGGGATTATTCAGGAGGCCTCGGGTGAGAGTTTGATCAAGAACGGCCAAAATTTTCTTGCCCGATTCTGTCGGCAGCGCCTGCAGCTGTCGGGTGATCATTGCACAATCCTCGGCGGCAAGTAATTTGGTTACGGCCGTCGGGAGCGTCAATACGCCAGGATTGCCCTGACAGCCTTTCAACAGATGTGCATCAGGCGTGGCGACGTACGTTCTTTTTATACTTTTAGAAGATCTACGTACGTTACCGTTCGGTTTGTCAATATCAACGCAACTTACTGATTTATTGATTGGTTTGGAAACCGAACCCGGTGAGTTATTTGCAGGTGGAGAACCGGGTTCGGTTTCCGAACCCAGCTTCAAACCCTCAGATACGGAAACCGAACTCGGTAGAGTAGATTTAATTCGGCCTGGTTTTGCCGGGCTTTGTTGCGCGACAAATGTCGCCATATCCTGAGGTGTTTGAGGCATGCCCAGTCGTTGCGCTATCACCCCAAGCCGAGAATGATGGTGGCACATCGTCGGGTCGGTGCGGATATCGTCAAGCACGGCCAGCGCGGTCTGACTGATGGTCACGTTTTTACTTTCACAGGCCACCGCCACCGTATCCAGCCAGGTGGGATCCAGCGTTTCGGCATCGAATGCTCCCAGCGGCTCGTCGTGCTGGGCATAAATATTGCCCCTCACGCGGCCACTTTTGTCCCGCACCCGGCGACACAGGCTGAGCCAGCCGGTTAGACGCAGCATCAGCAAGACACGACTCACTGTTTCTCGGGAGGCCTGCCCCTTAAAAGGGGAGGCCAATTGTAACTGTAATTCTTCATAGGTTGGAAACACGGCGCCCTGATTTTGCTGGGCATAAAGACGGATCATCATCCACGCCTGCTTATCCAGCGGAGAAAGCCGAGTATCAAGCAGCAGTCGGCGTGGTATGGCGTCATGCACATTGCCCATAAACAGCAGGCCGCTGCGCAGTCGGCTAACGTCAACCTTGCCGTTTGACTCGGCCTCGATGCGTGCCTGAAGGCGGGCGTCCATCTGCGCCAGTGTAAAAGTCACCAGATTATTTTCCGGCACGGACGCCGAGCTATTCATTCAGGCAATTCTCATTGATGAGGTCATCGAAATCGCAGACCGCATGCCAGACCGCGGTTAACGAGACCTGCATTTCTTCGGCCGCCTGCATCATGACGTCGAGCCCCTCGGCGCAGGAAGTATCGTTCACTTTCTCCTTTTTCCAGCGGAGCCACAGCGTGCCGTTATCCTCATCGGTGAGCGCGGCGTAGCGACCCTTACTGGTCAGGATGCCAGTCAGTCGCCTCCGGGCAGCGACCTCCATGGTCGACATGCCAAAATAGTGTTGCATCATTTCAATCGAGCCACCCAGCAGGAGTGCACGGTCAATGCGATCAAGCACCCTCCGCTCACGCCGTGCATGTTCAAACATCAGGGCAAGGTTTTCGTGATGAATTTTGTAGGTGAAGACAGACACCGAACTGTTTAGCAGATAGTGCAAATCCTCAAGCGTTACGGCATTCAGCATCTGCATCTCACGCGTCGTGAGGCCAAGAGAAACGCAGCGTTTGATATGACCGGATTTTAGCTCCATCACTAGCTGGGTCAGCAGGGCGTTGGTGGCATCTGAAAGACCGTGGCTCATCGTGCGTCCTCCTCAAAATCATCGGAAGTCGGCAAGCCTCGCTGAAGTTCACGCAGTCGGCGAAGCAAACGTATTAGACGGAAAAAATTTAACGTTTGCGCATCATCCAGCAGGGGGGCGTCTGGGGCACCTTCTGCACCGGTGAGTACCTGTAACAGGCAATTAGGATCGAGTATGTACTCTGAATCATGGCCCGCGAGTGCGCCGAGTAATGCCGAGACCGGGTGATGAAAGTGAATATTTAAAGAAAACCCGACGGAGTAGAGACTGGTTTTGTTTGGGCTGATGTCTTTTTCACAAGCGGCATGACGGGCAATGTCAAAGGCCAGCCGGTAGGTCAAAACCTGAAGATGCTCGATATCGTCCTGTAATGGCGCAATATTCCATACATCGTCGACGAAAGAATTGTCATCATCAATATTTCCCAAGACTGGCTCGACGGCACAAGCCGGTGAATGCATTTTTGGAACATCGGTATGCCGAACCGTTTCCAATTCCAATTCATTATGACTCTGGTCGTGATGAAGGTCGTCATCACGTTTCAGTTCGCTGAGCACGCGTGTTTCCTCCATTGCAGAAGGGTCGGGGCCTTTAATCAGCGTCTTGTTAATTAACGGGAAAGCGTTCTCCGCGTGCTCGGCTACATAAACCTCTGGCATCGGCTCCCCAAAATGCAGGCGACGGGTCTGCTCTTTGGGATCGAGTTCAAGCAGCCAGCGGTCATAGTTAAGCGCCGGGTGGGGTATGGCTTCGATGAGTGCGCCTATCAGGTCATCGCGAAGCTGGTCCAGGGTATAAATTTCGGGATCGTCGAGCTGCCTGCATACCTCTTCGAATACGCTTTCAAAGCTATTTTCCTGATTGGCGTCGGTTTTAAAGGATCCCCATGTCTTCAGTGCATTAGCACGTAACCCCAGCAGACTCTGAATTTGTGGGCGTCCCATTCCGGCTTCGAGCAGCGTGGGCATGCAGGGAAACAGGTATTTCACCGTGTCCTCCATGCGGCTGATATTTGAATAATGGATGGGATATCCCTCCTGAGCCAGCAAATCCGAAAAGGCACGCAGAGTCACGCGCTTGCCCAGCTGCTCTTCATAAATATTGCGCGCTTGCTGAATCCCGAAAGCTTTCTCGATAAAACTGAGGTCGCCGCGCACCTCGTTTTCGGCCAGATGACCGATGACACAGGCCAGTCGACCGGGCCAAGGTTTGAAGATGCATTGAATATGAAAATATTTTCTATCGCCGGTTGCTTCCCACAACTCGCGAAGGATTTGATAACGGGTGTTTCCGCCATCGCTAAAGATATAATTCGTATCCCGTGCAGGGTCTCGGGTGACCTTGGGGACAGTATCCAGCCCGCGCGCCATGATGGACGATTTAATGTCATCGAACTTTGGGTTACGCGAGGTGCGCGGATTATCCGGATTAGGTGCCAGCTCATCCAGCGTGAGCAGCATGGGGATTTCAACCTGTGGCGCGAGGGCTACCGAGGTGAGTTCACTCGTTTTTCCCGGCTGCAGCAGTGCGATATTAAGGTCAAGTCGTTTATTTTTTGGCTGGCTCATACCTGCACACTTCCTGTAACAGAATTATTATCCGTAAAATCGCTGAAGGCGGTAAATTCTCCCTCGAATTTTACCCGCAAGGTCCCGGTGGGCCCCTGACGCTGCTTGCCAATGATGACCTCCGCGGTACCGCGGTCGTGGCTGTTGGCATCGTAAACTTCGTCGCGATAGATGAAGGCAATCAGGTCGGCGTCCTGCTCCAGAGCACCGGAGTCCCGAAGGTCGCCATTGTTGGGCCGTTTATCCTGTCGGTTTTCAAGCTGTCGGTTGAGCTGTGAAAGGGCCAGTACCGGACAGCCAAGTTCTTTGCCCAGCGCCTTCAGGCTGCGGGAGATTTCAGAAATTTCCTGCGTACGGTTCTCCTTGCGCTCGGGGCAGTTCATCAGTTGCAGGTAATCAATCATGATCAATGAAGGCGTGCCGAACTGGCGGACATAGCGGCGGGAAAGGGCGCGCAGGGTAGAGGGCGTCAGATAACTGCCGTCATCGATTATCAATCGGGATCCCCATTCGCCAAGGCGAGACAGGGCCAGGCTAATTCGCGCCCAGTCCTCGTCGTCCAGCTGTCCGTTACGCAGGGCCGAGAGTGGCACGCGCCCCTCCATGGCAACCAAACGCATCAGCAACTGCTGGCGCGGCATTTCCAGACTGAAGCAGAATACGGGGCGGGTTGAGGTTCGTAGCGCGCCGGTGCAGCAGGCCAGTGCAAAGGCTGTCTTGCCCATCGACGGGCGCGCCGCCAGTAAAATCAAATCACCCGCCTGCAGCCCTGAGGTCATTCGATCGAATTCTGCAAATCCCGTTGACGTACCGGTGATGCCGTTACCCCCGGTTATCTGCTCGAGATGGCCTATCAGCCTATCCAACCCGCTTAGCAATCCGACGTCCTGCCTGACTCGAGTCAAATCCGACAGCAGCGTAAGCTGTTGCTCGACCCGCTCGTTTAGGCTGGCAACCACCGCGCCCGGTTGCACGGCCTGTTCACAGAGCTCACGCCCCAGCAGGAGCAGGCGTCGAAGGCGACTTTTTTCCACCACGATGTCGACATAGGCAAGAATGTTTGCCGCGCTAGGGGTGTTTTTACTCATTTCCGCCAGATAGGCAAACCCGCCGCAGTGTTCCAGTGTGCCCTGCTGCTCAAGGGCATCGGTCAGCGTGATAAGGTCGAGAGGCTTGTTGCCCGCCATCAGCCGTGCCATCTCGCTGTAAATACGCGTGTGCGCCCCCGAATAAAAATCGGCGCTAGAAATCAGGGGAGCTACATCGTCCCAGCGATCATTGTCTAGTATTAGCCCGCCCAGCACGCACTGTTCGGCATCAATACTGCGCGGGGCATTATCTTTCGCGGCCTTGGCAACACTCATTGTTTACCCGCCTTAAGCGACACCAGCAGTCGGGTAAATTCCACCGTCCAATGAGGAAACATTTCGCAGGTGAGGGCGTGCATCGTTTCCGCTGCCGACAGGCTAATTTTGCGGGGGGTAGAATGTTCGAGACGATGGACGGGTTGTCCACAGGCGTGGCCTGCCTCGAATATCTCAAGCAGGGGGATCTTGGTCTTTAGCAAAGATAAATTAAGCTGGTCTGCGTGCGAATATTGCCGGGAATTGAGGATGTGGGTCAGGCTGTCCAAGGTCTGGCGATCGAGCGAGGTGTTATCCATGCAGTTAATCAGAATGCACACTTCCGGCAGCTTGATGCCGTAAGCTTCCAGCGGCAGCAGACTGGCCATCACGCCCACCGTGCCGCGAAGAAACTCACGGGTGTCGGGCATAATTGGCTTGATCACCCCAATGGCGAACTGGGAGGCGGCAAGCAGGATCAGTTCAAGCATGACTGAAACACAACCTTTTGAGTCAATAATGATGACGTCATAATGGCTGAATGATGCGTGTTTTAACTGGTTACGTAAGCGAAGACGCCCGTCGGGCGCCTGTAACATGGTGAGGGTCAGGCGGTCATTAGGATCGTTGGAGACAATGAGGTGGAGATTGGGAATGAATGTTCGCGAGATAATGTTATCGGGATCTTCAAGTGAGACGGACTGGGTCAGGAGTTCATAGAAGCCGCAGGGCGCTTCGTAATCCAAGGCGTACATACTACTGGCGGTCGGTTGGGAATGGTCGCCATCAATCAGCAGTGTTTTTAAACCGGCATCGGCGAGAAATCCCGCAATGTTTCCTGCCTGAGTAGATTTTCCCTCCCCCCCCTTGGTGGAGATAATAGGAACAATAATTGGAAAACAGACGCCACGAGGCAAAGACGGAGTTGGGGCATAGGGTGCTAAAACGGTAGCATTAATCATTTCACATACCTGAATAGGGGTTATTCAAGCGTCTAATTAATGAGGTGATAAATATTTTTGAATCTAAAGTAAGCAAACAGGTAACAAGCGTCGGCTCGCCAGACGTAATGGCGTGAGGAATAAACGTTAACCGGTAAAATTACCCCCCGTTCGAGAACAGGGGGCAGTCAGACGGCATCGGTCATTTAGGCGGTTCTTCCGATTCCGTCTCGGGCAGAGTAACGTTTAACTCTAGCACCGATATATCGTCACCTTTTTGCTCGAACTGAACGTGGAGCATTTCAGGGTCAATCTGAATGTACTTACAGATGACCGCTAAAATATCACGTTTCAGATCCGGCAAATAAGCGGGTTCACTGTCCCCTCGACGCCGTTCGGCTACGATGATCTGTAGCCGTTCCTTGGCTATATTGGCTGTCGGTTTTTTGCGGGACAAAAAGAAATCTAACAAGGCCATGGCTTATCCCCCAAACAGGCGTTTCAGAAAACTCTTCTTCTCTTCCTCAATAAAACGGAACGCACGTTCCTCACCCAGCAAACGACTCACGGTGTCGTCGTATGCCTTTCCGGCGTCTGATTCCTGATCCAGAATAACTGGCTCGCCCTGGTTGGACGCACGCAGTACGGACTGATCTTCAGGAATAACACCAACCAGTGGAATGCGCAGGATCTCGAGCACATCTTCCATGCTCAGCATGTCACCACGGCTGACGCGACCTGGGTTGTAACGTGTAAGAAGCAGATGCTCCTTGATCGGATCCAGACCTTGTTCTGCACGGCGGGATTTTGAAGACAAAATGCCCAGAATGCGGTCGGAGTCGCGAACAGAGGAAACTTCCGGGTTAGTGGTAATGACCGCTTCATCGGCAAAATACAGTGCCATCAGCGCGCCGGTTTCGATACCTGCCGGTGAGTCACAAACGATGAAGTCAAAGTTCATCTCACCCAGGTCGTTCAAGATTTTTTCAACGCCTTCACGAGTCAGCGCATCTTTGTCGCGCGTCTGTGAAGCCGGTAAAATGTATAGGTTTTCAGTGCGCTTATCTTTAATAAGAGCCTGATTCAGAGTTGCATCACCCTGAATAACATTGACAAAATCATACACAACGCGACGTTCGCAACCCATGATCAGGTCGAGATTACGCAAACCGATGTCAAAATCTATGACGACGGTTTTTTTGCCTTTTTGGGCAAGGCCGGTAGCAATGGCTGCGCTTGAAGTAGTCTTGCCAACGCCCCCTTTACCCGATGTAACAACAATTATGCGTGCCATGTAAGGATTCCTTGTCAAAGGTCGTAGTACCTGCTCGATACGTGTAGAAAGCAGGGACTTAATATAGAGGTTGTACGGTTAACACATTATCCAGGAGGCTAAGTCTCGCGGCCTGTCCAAAATAGTTGGATGGGATTTGATCGCTCAACCAGTACTGACCTGCGATTGAGACTAACTCAGCGCCCAGATGGGTGCAAAAAATCTGACAATTCGTATCACCCGCCGCGCCAGCCAGTGCACGACCGCGCATCATGCCGTAAATATGGATATTACCATCGGCTATGAGCTCGGCACCGGCGCTTACGCTGCTGGTTACAATAAGATCGCTGTTACGGGCATAAATTTGTTGGCCTGAACGGACTGGCGTGCTGACAATCCGCGTTTTTGCAGGTGCATTATCCGCAACAGGTGGCACAACCGGTGCCGGGGGCTCTGCAATAACGCGCTTTGCCCGACCTTCGTTTAAAAGCGGTAATCCTGTAAGAGCGATCGCGCGCTTTTGCTGCTCATCTTTGCACCCACTGATGCCTACAACGCGAAAGCCTGCAGAAACGACAGCCTGTTGAATGTTTTTCCAGTCTGCATCCCCCGTTAGGGCTGCAACATTAATAACAACAGGGGCATTTTTCAGAAAAGCGGGAGCTTGCTCAACTTTTTCCTGTAATGCCTGGTGAATAACCTTTGGCTGTGCGCTGTATAAATGCACAACTGATAAGGTAAAACTGCTGCCTTTTAGTTCTATTGGCGATTGTGACATCTATCCTGACTCAGTCTCAGCAACTTTAAATCCCCGGAATACCACACGGGGGGCGATATTCCGATGTACGTTATGCATGGTATAGTTACAGCTATATCTAGGCAAGCCACCGTTCCAATAAAATAGAGTTAAAAAAATGCTTTGTGCAATTTATAGAAGTAATAAACGTGATCAAACCTACCTGTATGTCGAAAAAAAAGACGATTTCACTCATGTTCCTGAAGAACTGATGAAAAGTTTCGGCAAACCGGATTTTGCAATGGTGCTAAATCTTGCAACTCGTGACAAGTTGGCGCACGCGGATATCGAAAAAGTTAAACAAGCTTTAATCGACCCAGGTTATTACCTGCAAGTACCGCCTCCGGTCGAGAGCTTATTAAATATTCACCTTGAGTCAGGCAATAAATAATCAGGTTATTTTAGGGTAAATCTGACATTTCCCGTCTTTTGTTAAAATGAGAGGCGGGAACCTTGCATTCATTCGCCGACTCCTTCAGGTTAATCTTTAAGTGGAATATTGATTGCCAAAAAAGGAAGCACGCGATGAGGATGAGATTATCGGTTATCACTCTGGCGATGGGTGCTGTCATGTTAAGCAGCTGCGCCAATGATAAAAATCAGGCTGCGGCCGCTGTTCCCGCGGGTCAAATTCAGGGCTCGGCTCCCGCTCCCGCCCCGGCACAGGCTTCGTCGCAAGGGCCGGATCAGCCCCCTGCAGCCGCGGTTAATCCATTTGCTCCTAAAAACACTACAACAATTCCTGCGGTCACCCCTAAGCCCGGTCAAACTACGTTGGCAGCACAAGGGCGTAATCCGGCCGAATTCCCCGGCTACGTTGAACAGTTAAAGGCCAAAGCGCAGCAGCAGGGGATAAGCCAGGCCACCATCGATAGCGCATTCGCCAACATTCACTTTATTGACAGAGCGATCAGCTCGGATCAAAACCAGCTGGAAAATAAAATCACTCTCGACGATTACCTGCGTCGGGTATTGTCTGACTCGAAAATTCAGGAAGGTCAGTCTCTATTCCAGCAAAATAGTCAGGCATTACAGCAAGTCAGTGCCAAATACGGCGTTCAGCCGCAGTACGTAGTGGCGCTTTGGGGCATGGAAAGTGGCTACGGAAAAATACAGGGCAAAGACGACGTATTTTCTGCATTGGCCACTTTGGCGTTCGAAGGTCGTC
This sequence comes from Serratia sp. M24T3, assembly GCF_000257645.1. Lineage (GTDB taxonomy): Bacteria > Pseudomonadota > Gammaproteobacteria > Enterobacterales > Enterobacteriaceae > Rouxiella. The sequence continues at coordinate 53,592 of NZ_AJHJ01000025.1, read as the reverse complement.
GAGAAGCATTTTTCACCAAAGAATTTTTAGCCGCGCTGACTATTGTTGATCAAGGTAAAGCCAGCAGCGAGATGATGAAAGGTTCCTGGGCCGGTGCAATGGGGCAGTCGCAATTTATGCCAAGCTCTTATTTGAGATACGGTGCTGACGGCGATGGCGATGGCAAAATCGATATCTGGAATAATACGGCTGACGTTTATGCCTCGACCGCTAATTATTTATCCTCTGAAGGCTGGAAAAATAATCAGAGTTGGGGGCAAGAGGTCAAACTACCTGCCGGATTCGATACCACACTGGTTGGATTAAAGAACGATCAGATGCGCAGCGTCAGTGACTGGCAGCAAAAAGGCATTGTCTCTGCCGATGGCAAACCTTTACCCGCTTCTGTGACACGTGCCTGGATTATTACTCCCGACTCCGATCAGGGACGTGCATTTTTGGTTTACGATAACTTCAGGACCATTATGCATTGGAATCGCTCGTACTATTTTGCTATCAGCGTGGGCATGATGGCAGATGATATTGCCGGAGCTGCCAATAGCGTTTCCGAAAATAGCGAATAAGGAACAGGGATTATGTATCAGCATCATGACTGGCATGGCGCATTACTTGATTTTCCCGTAAGCAAAGTGGTTTGCGTGGGCAATAACTATGCTGATCACATTAAAGCTGATCACATCAAAAACATCGACAGTGAGCAGGCCAGTGAACCGGTCGTTTTTCTAAAACCGGAAACGGCGCTGTGCGATCTTTTGCAGCCAGTCGCTATCCCCAAGGACTTCGGTGCGGTGCATCATGAGATTGAGCTAGCGGTGCTGATCGGTTCTCCCTTAAAGCAGTCTACGCAAGAGCGCGTGGCTGAGGCCATTGCCGGATACGGCGTCGCGCTGGATATCACGCTCAGAGATTTGCAGTCAGGATTTATCAGGCAGGGGCAGCCCTGGGAGAAAGCCAAGGCTTTTGACGGCTCCTGCCCGGTCTCTGGATTTATATCGGCGGCGGAATTTGGCGATGCGCAACAGGCAGAGCTTGTTTTGTCGGTTAATGGAGAAATCCGCCAGCAGGGCAACACGCGCGATATGATCACCCCGATTCTACCGTTGATTGCTTACATGAGCCGCTTCTTCACGCTCCGCGCTGGTGATATTGTCATAACCGGCACGCCAAAAGGAGTGGGGCCGATTGCGGCAGGCGATCGACTCGAGATTTCACTCAACGGCAGGCTGTTAAACACGCGAGTGATTTAACCCGACTATAATGTTGGATGACGTTGAGATATCACTGAAGGCAAAGCGGTTAATGTCGGATTTCAGCCGCTTTGCTTGCATCTCGCGGCTAAAGCGTCTATATAGTCACCCTCATTTTACTAAAACCGGATGTCACTATGTCTCAACTCGCTTTTTGGCAGCAAAAAACGCTGCCTGAAATGACCGATGAAGAATGGGAAGCACTGTGCGACGGTTGCGGGCAATGCTGTTTACATAAGTTAATTGATGAAGACACGGACGAGATTTACTTCACCAACGTTGCCTGCAACCAGTTGAACATCAAGTCTTGCCAGTGTCGCAACTACGAAAACCGCTTTGCACTCGAAGAAGACTGCATCAAACTGACTCGTGAAAATCTCACCAAGTTTGATTGGCTGCCGCCTACCTGCGCTTATCGTCTTATCGGTGAGGGCAAAGATCTGCTGCCGTGGCATCCGCTGCTAAATAAAGACTCCAAGTCAGCGATGCACGGTGCGCGTATTTCGGTACGCCATATCGCCGTTCGCGAAGACGACGTGGTGGATTGGCAAGATCACATCCTCAACAAGCCGCAGTGGGCTAAATAAATTAATAAACAAAATGGGCTAAAGTTTGGCCCATTTGGTGACTATAAAACTCCATTGCCATCATCGGAATATCTTACGATTATTCCTGGCCCACAGCTCTTTCTCATGATCTTCTCTGCACTCACGACAGCAATAACTTGTGCCAGCCAAAGACTTCTCACCACAGTCGCCGTTTTTGCAAATCGTGGAAGGCGGGGTGGGTTTAGCGCGATTAGCTATTGCTGCATTGAGATGATGCTCAAATTCAGCGGTTGCCTCGTCAATAATATCAGCCATGAGATTGCCTCCTGCTTTTCACTGTCATCGTTTTATTTTCAATTGCTTCGTCGTAACCCCGTTGATAGACATCATCAAAAAACGCTCTGATAAACTCAACGCGAGGCAGGCTCATTGAATGCCTTCTCTTAATTATTCTTCCGCTAACATCTTCAATGTATTCATTCATATACTCATCAAATTTGTTCATTGAAACCTCTTTTACCCGCGGCAATAAGCCTCGATTCAACGAGGCTCGCCATGTTTTTATGACTTATTTCTTTCCGTAATCATTGCATCGGCGATGGCGTATGCGGCCTCACTCAAGTCGCCATAGTTAGATGAAGTCATCGCGCTACCCTGTGTGATAATCGCGCCCAGCATGGCGTTGGTTGCCAGATAGTCGCGCAGAGTCATACCGTCTTGCGCATAGTTGTGCTCTTCGAGCCAGTCGTCTTTGCTGTAGGGCCGCGCAAAGGCTTGCCCGCCATTATCGATAGTCATAATTCCATCCTTATCAGTTGTTTAGGCGAAAAAAAACCGCTCAAGGCGGCGTTCAGTGTGTGATGTCGTTGTTCGCGGTAACGGGAAACGCGCTATTTTCGAGGCGCGACGGCGAAGAGGGCGACCTGAGGCAGGCAAAGATTGTCAGCGCTGGGGTAATAACGCGTCTCGCGGACTGACAACGCTTTATCAACCCGGTTTACCGGTTTGCGCTTGCAGCTGAGTTCGGCACGGCTGGGTCGTCCCGGCGTAACATTCAATTCTTTGCTGAAGTCGTTAACCGCCAGCGTTTGCAAATGTTGGCGGCTTTCGCGACGTCGAGTGGCCGCTGTTCCATTAAATGGAGTCTTGCGAGTCATGTTGATCTCCTGGGTCGTGTAGAGAAAAATAGCTTGCTGAACCAAATGGTTGCTTAGCATTTTGATTGGCTTTTCAGCCACGTGGGTGTGATATGCACCGTTCTAAAGAGCTGATTGAGGTAAAGGGACTTTATGCGGTCGCCAATTCCCATTCGATAATAAATATTGAACTAATAGTACGATATTGGCAAGGGTGTTTAGTACTTTATGTGGTGATTTAAAATGAACTTTTGGTTTAACTTTTGAATGGTAAGGGATTTATTTTTGAAAATTGCTGCTGAGGGGATGAGGTCGTGAAATGAAAGAGCAGGGGCCTAAAAAACCCAGCACAATGGCTGGGTTGGGGCGTAGTAACTATTTAAACAGGCCGATTACAGCAGCCTAAGCTTGGTCTCAACGGCGACGCCAATAATCCGGCAATTACCGTTGATAGGAACCATTGGCCATGCAGGATTAAGCCCTTTAAGGTATTTTTGCCCGCTGTCGATCACAAACTTCTTGAATGTCGCTTCGTTAAAGTCCGTGAGTTTAGCGACCACCAGTTTTCCGTTGGTGGCTTCTTTACCCGTATCAAAGAGAACGAAAGTACCTTCAGGAATACTCAGGCCCATTGGCGCGGTCATTGAATCGCCGTCAACCAGCAGCCAGAATCCTTCGCCTTGTATATGGGCTTCTGATTCAAGCCACAAATCGATTTCTTTAAGACTGTAGGCTTCAATGGCTTCGTCCCAGGCTCCGGCCTGCACCTTGCTGAGTACCGGATAGGTTGCCCCACGGGTGTATGGCCTGAAGTTTGAAACGTTACTGTTTTCACCGGTAGTAATTCCTAACTGTAACCACACCGGGTCAACTTTTAGAAACTTGGCCAATTCTGCCATCACTGCGGGGCGCGGTAACGATTCGGCATTTAACCATTTGCTGACGCCTTTCGATGAAAGGCCTGTCGCACGGGATAAAGCCATCCCGCGTCCGTGTTCGTCGAGCCCAGCATCTTTACAGGCTTGCGCAAGCCTCTGAGCAAATTCTTCACGCAATTTTTCAGTTCGAACCATGAGTACGATAATAAACCTCTTGTAAAAACTTTCAGTACAATTGTAATATGTACTTAAAGTACGAGATTGGGTTGCCGCTAGCATATCGGAAGTTGCGATTAAAAAATAGCCCAACCCGGAGATATAGGCTTCTCGACTGAAAAAACTGGCTTGCCACCTCGCTCTTTAAACAACGGACCTCATGTCCTACGTCGCTGCAAAGCGAATTTAAAGAATTCAAGACCCTGTTAAAGCCCAAATCAATAGAGCAAACCAACAGGGTAAAGCTTTACGCCAGGCATGGGCCAAGGGGGCCATATGAAACGAAGCTGGTTTTTTTATGATGATCTCACTTCGGCAGAAGCCGACGAATTAATCCTCCAGTATCAATCGCGCAACATCCAGACCCGCAGGCAACTTAACCCAGACAGATTGTCCTGGAGCGTGTCCGCGTATCTTGAAGAAACCCCTCGGCGCCCCAGACCTAGCAGTCGCTGGCTGAGCGCCCTTGGAAAAATCATTTGATGCATTCTTTCTTGACAGTTCTGCCGCGTATTTTTATGCACCGAGGCAACGTCAACATCAAGTTTTCGCAATAATGGAGAAATAAATGAGAAAACAAGACGCCATTTACACACTGCCGATGATTTTAAAACAAGCAGACTTGCGCCGGGTGTGGTGTCGTGGTCGCAAGACCATCACCCCTTCTCAACGAGTGTGGACGCGCTACATGCTGTCTCTATGGGGCAAGCATTTAGGAGGCGATGATGCACCGGCAGGTTGTGTCAACGTGATAGGCCGCTTGATGATCCGTTCCGAATGGAGCCACGATCAGGCCGAAAGAATTATTAATGTCGTAAAAGATCTCTACAGCCGGGGTTATCGGGGTGAAGAGCTGTTCAACGTTGCGCGAGGGATAGTCCTGCCTGGTGCTTCGATAAACGGCATATTCGCTTCATTTTCAGAAACCGAGGATGCGGCTTTTGTCGAATCAGTGATGCATAAAGAAATTAAGCGCGATAGTCCGATTCGCTCAATTGCTATTAAACGCTATTGCGATCGCCGCACAGTCCAAAATATCGCGCAAGATATTAACTACCACACCGGCTTTGATATTCAGGCTGCCCGAAAGCGCGTGACGTGGTGTGAAGAGATACTGGAGGAAGAGTTGTTTTTTGCAATGAAGCGCCTTTTAGAGGTAGAAGTTACCCACAATTAAAATTAATTAGGAATTTATTTAAAAAAAGATTGCCAAATAAGAAATGAAGCTGTATATTTCATCTAAGCTTGAAAATTAAAGCGACAGCAAATCACCGCCGTAAAGCCGCAGTAAATAAGTACGCCAATCTAAGTACAGTAATTAAAAGCACACCAATTAAAATACGGTAATAGAAACACGGTAATAGAAAGTACGGTGACAAATTAACGGTTTAAGTTTTAGCATTTCATTAAAACTTCAGCGCCGAACAAATTTAGAGGCCTTTGCAGAAATGCAGAGGCTTTTTCGTATGCAAAATCGGGCTACGTTTATTGCTCACCCTACAATCTTTTTAATCTCCCTTTAACAAGGGCGATTATTTAAAAGCACTCTCCTCATTACGTATGCGAAATATCCAACTCTAAGGCTCACCTCGGTGAGCTTTTTTTATGACTACAGCACACCTAACAACGGTTGGCGTTGGAGACAATGAGATGAACCAAAACGGTGACGGATTTTGGACTCACTATTGGGCCACGGTTACAGCTTTGGCCAGCGCGGCAGGGTTGACCACTGAACAGTGGATTTACGTATTTTGTGCCATCTTTGGCGCGCTTTTGTCGTTTGGTTCCTACCTGGGCAATCGACAGGCTCTTAAGGCAAAACAGAACGAGGACGAGAAGCGTACTGAAATGCTTCGCACTTATCTTTCTTCCAGAAAAGACAATTCCGCCGCCCAGTAACGTCATAGAACTCCGCAGAATTTAATTTCCAACTGATGACTTCATTGACGTGATGTCATTTCCCGCGCCGAGCTTCACAACATGTAATGGCGCTTAACCGCAATGCAGGCAATAACCTGATATGGCTGATCCATCAGAAATACTCAATGTCATTGCGGCGCAGGTAGCCGCAATTGTCTACCCAAACGGCACGAGTTCGGCCAGCATTTCCGGCACGGCACTCAATGTTTACGCAGGCTGGCCCGTACATAGTGTGCTTAATACTGACATTCTGGCCGGAACCTCACACATCTCGGTATTTCCATTGGATGGAGAGCAAAAAATTCCCACCGCGCTGGGGCGGCCCTATCGGGAAGTGGAAAGCGGGGACCCCACGATCGTTGCGACGGTAAGTGATTCATCTGTCACACTTTCTGGCACGGTATCGACGCCGCAGAACGTTTACCTTCTGGTCGATGGCACCGGGTATCACTACGCCGTGCAGTCCGATGACACGCTGACGACAATTGCCACCGCGATGTCGACGCTTATCCCTGCCGCCAGCAACGTTGATGCCGTCATCTCCATACCGCAGGCGATTGAGATTATTGCCAGAATCGGGGGAGTCGGTTCACAGGCGCGCGAGCTACGCAGACAAACCAAGGAGTTCATGGTCACTGTCTGGGCGCCAACTACCGCGCTGCGCGATAGTTTAGGCAGTGCGCTGGATTCAGGACTGTCAATAAACAGCAATCTACAGCTGTCTGACAACCTGCCGGCGTTTATGATTTATTCCCGCTCGATGTTTTCCCAGGACACCCAGATTTACCGGCGCGACATCGTTTTTTCGGTGAACTACGCCACCTCGCAAACCCTCTCGGCGCCACAGGTAGTGGCACCGGTTATTAGCATCAACGACTACACCCAACCCCTCTAAATTATCAGGAGTAATCATGGCAGATACCGATGACGTTAACGCGTCAGGCACTATTGCGCCCGCAAGCGCAGCTTCATCCTCGGCAGCAGTGGCTTCAAGCCTCGGCTTTATCTTGGTCACCCGCTTTGCATTTGCAGATTATCAGGTCGGCGACGAGATAACCGATGAGGATGAAATTAAAGACATTCTCGCTGGCGAACTCGCTGTCTATGTGATTAAACGCGCAGCATAAAACCCCTCTCATTTAACACCAGAGCCCGCCTGAAGCGGGTTTTCATTTGGAGATAGCCATGCCGATTTATCAAGCTGGCAGTTTGAACACCTCTGCGCTGACCGCGCCAGACTTATACGTCCAGGTTGTTGCACCCACGACGCAATACATTAACGGCGTTGCTACTGACGGCCTTGGGCTGGTTGGTATCGCGAGCTGGGGCCCGGTTAACAGCCCGTTCCAGATTGGTTCAGCCAGCGATCAGGCGCTGTATATTGGCAGTCAGCAGAACCGTAAATACGATCTTGCCACTGCGGTAGCGATCTCCCTACAGTTGGGGGCGACTAATCTGAACTGCGTTCGTGTCACCGACGGCACCGACATTGCCGCCAGCGTTGCGTTAAATGATGCGGCAAGCAGCCCGGTTGCCGGCGTTACGCTGACTGCGATTTACAGCGGCACTACCGGTAACAGCATTCAGGCGATGATTACTGGCGGCACCGCGGCCAACTCGTACAAGTTGACTATTTATCTGCCTGGGCAAACCGCCGAAGTGTTCGACAACATCACCGGTACCGGTGCGGCCTTCTGGTCGAATTTGGTCAGCGCGGTGAATAACGGTCAGACCAGCGTGCGCGGCGCAAGCCAGTTGGCCATTGCGACCCTGGGTTCAAGTACTGCACTGCCGGACGTAACGGCGACTTACACACTGGTGGGCGGCACTGATGGTGTTGATTCTATTAGCGATACTATGCTGATTGGCATCGACGGCAGCAGCACGACCCGTAAAGGCATGTACGCTCTTCGCGGCACCAACTCGCAGGTGATCAATCTGGTCGGTCTGACCACCTCGACCCTGTGGCCGACAGTGAATACCTTTGCCGCCAGCGAAGGCTCCTACGCAGTCTCGCAGTTCACGGCAGGCACCACTTATTCCACTGCGGCAACTCTGCTCACCGCTGCCGGTGTCGACAGCTGGAACTTCAAGGCGATGGTCGGCGACTGGACCTACTGGCTGGACAGCGTTAACGGCCTGACCCGCATGGTTGAACCGGCAACTTTCGAGGCGGCCAATATCGCCTCTCGTAGTCCGAGCGTGTCAACTCTCAACAAGTCGATTAGCACCATCGTTTCTACCCAGCGCAGTCTGGCTAACCAGCCTTACTCGCTGTCAGAAATTGGTTCAATCAACTCGGCACGTTTGGACGTAATTACCAACCCATGCCCGGGTGGCAATTATTTTGGTATCCGCTCTGGCCGTAATACCAGCTCCACCGCCAGTCAGAATGATGATACCTACACTCGCATGACCAACTATTTGTCACTGACTCTGGCGGCGAGCTTTGGCGATGTCGTAGGCCAAAACCAGACTGCCGACCTGCGTCGTGAAACCAAAAGCACTATTGAGGCGTTCCTGCAAAACCTTGACGATCAGGGGATGATTGGCGACCCGAACGGCGGCGCGTCCTTCTCTGTCACTCTGGATTCGACCAATAACTCAGACTCTCAGGTAGCACTCGGTTACATGCAAGCCGATGTCGCCGTCAAATACCTCAACGTAGTGCGTTATTTCCTGATTAACCTCGAAGGCGGCGGTAGCGTCTCCATCTCGGTTTCTAATTCAGCGTCCAACTAATCACTCAATAGACCCGCTACGGCGGGTTTTCTTTTCGGAGCAAAACTATGCCGCAAAATGGATACACTCTTGGCCGCGATATCGCAGTCGATATCGTTACCGCCTATGGAACTCTGCGTATTCCGCAGGTTATCAGCTTTGAAGCCAAACCCAGCGTTAGCAGCCTGGTTATCACGCCGCTGACTGGCCTGACCGATGAACTGCTGATCCCCAAAAACTGGAGCGGGACCATCGAAGCCGAACGGCAGGATGCAACCCTCGACGCCTGGTGGGCGCAGTGGGAAGCCGACTATTACAACGGCGTTAACCGCGCGGCGGGCACCATTACTGAAACCGTCGAAGAAGTGAATGGTTCAGTCAGCGTGTGGCGTTATACCAACGTGCAGGTCCACTTCAGCGAACCGGGCAAGAAGTCGGGCGATCAGACTGTTCGCCAGTCAATGACCTTCACCGCACAGCGCCGCATCCGCGTATCCTGATTAAGAGAAACACATGGCCAATTTAAACGTTCACGCAAGTAAAGATAGAGACCTGAAGCCGCTACAGGAAGAGGGCAGCGCTGTGACTGATGCACGCGGTCGGGTGATTAAAATTCGCGAGCTGGATGCCGTTCAGGAGGCCAGAGTATTTTGTGCGGCGGGTGCAGAAGACGCGGTGAACATGCCTTACATGAACATGTACGTTTTTCCGGCAGCCAGGGTTGAGGAGATTGACGGTGAGAAATATGCCGTTCCTACCAACAAACTGCAAATCAACGGCATGCTTAGCGTATTGGGCAAGGCCGGTTTGAATGCAGTGCAGGAGTTTATGTTCCAGCAAATGGGTGAAGAAAACACTAATCAGCTGGATGATAACGCCGCAAAAAACTAGCCCGGAACCCCGAGTTTCGCAATCAATGCTGGTTGATGAAAAATGGGGTTCCTTTCCATATCGTATTCAACATCACCGAACTTTTGCCACATGAAAGATTCGCGATGGCTATCGTGTTTAGCGAATTTGAGGGCAACAAGTTTAACTGGGCGACAAAACAGTTTGAGGAGCCGAGCTGACGATACCGGCAGAAATCTCCGGCCAGAAAGCTCGCACTTCGATACGGTTATCAACAACCCTGGCCATGGTGCCGGGGTTTTTTATTGCTACGCATGAGGTGGTCTATGGGGTCCAAAAAGAGGGGCCGTCGCGGCGAAAGCGGCAAGAATCGCAAGAGGAGGCCAAACAGCCCGCCGGGCAACAGGCCAGAAAATGAAGTGCCTGAAGAAGAAAAAAAATCTGACGACAGTATCCAGTCCAAATGGGAAAAGTTAAAAGATTTTGCGGGAAAAGGTAAGGATACCTATGACAAACTCAGCGCGGTCAATGATATAGGCGTAAATTATGAAAGGCTGCTGGCGGGTATGCGAACGCGAGGGGTGAGTGAGCCGCAGATCAAACAGGCGCAAGATGACGTTTTTAACAACTATATTCCCGGCACTTCTCGATTAGATCGGATGAGTATTCTCGCTGACGCGCAAAAAACCTTTAACCCTGGGCTCACCAAAGACAAGTCTCTGCAAGCGGCTGAAATGATGGTGCCGATACTCTCGCGCTATGACGTCGCCTCTAAATTGAGTGATGATGCCTACGATGCTTCTAAAGATGATAATCGAAATACTATCAATGATTTAGTTTCCTCAATGGACGCGCTAAACAACCCGGAACGCGCCACCGAAATAGTCGATAGCGTTTTTAAATATACTCAGGGCACCGGCCAGACTATCGATGAGAAGAAAACAGAGGCATTTCTCGCCAACAAAAGTGTGGCCAGTCACAACCAAAACCTGCACGCGCTTTTCAGCGTTCTTGAACCGGTTATCAGTGACCTCGGCGGTGATGAGACGGCCAGCGGTTTGCAGAAAGCCTCCGACTTTATTAACGGCAAGAAGCCATTGTTACCGAATTCTCGTCGGGAAATTTTAAGACTGGGCATCGGCAATGCGCAAGGTACGGGGCAGTCACCGAGTCTACATGCTCTGCAGAATTCAGACGTATCGAGCTACACGCAGCAGCTGAAAACCATTTACCAAGCCCACGGTATCAACAGTTCAGCCGATATGCAGCGTGAGAACGGCATTCTTTTTGGCCGCGCAGGAGCAAAAGTCTATAACCAGATAATGGACGCCATCGATAAAACGCAACCCAGTTATGACAGCGCCATGAGCGTTAAGTCGGTAGTCGATAATCCTGCAAATCAGCTGTTGCTCGCGAAAGATCAGGTTGAAAAGGCCAAGGCGGATGTTCAGTTATCGGCTGCAGAAAAGACTGGAATTATGCCGATTTTTAAAAAAATCAATCAGGGCCAGGCTAAAGCCAGCGAATACGCTGCAAACTTTATCGATAAACACCCGCTACTGGATAAGGTGGGTTTGGGGGGATATTTAGCTTATCAAGTCCCCGGTGTTAAATCCTGGCTTGAGAAAAAAGCGTTGGCGCTTGGCGGTCCTCTTAAACGAACCGGAGGCTATCTTGGCCGTATGGCCATCGATGTGGCAAAAAACAAATTGCCGGCGCTGGGAAGAGCGGCGTTGCCGATTCTGGAAGACGTTGCCTTACCTTTTGTGGCTGATATCGCGGCACCTGCATTAGTGGTTGCAGGCGTAGGTTATGCGGGCCATAGCGTGACACAGTCCGAAGAGATGGCTGAACTTGACAGGGTTAAAAGACGAAATTGGGCGTTAAATAACCCTAAGCTGCCCTATTACAATGGCGATGTAAATCTAAAAGACTTGTCTCCCAAGCCCGGAATATCTCCCTTATCCCAACTTCCAGAAGTGCCTTCCGCCTCGCAGCAGCCTATTACTATTCAGGTTAACTCCATTCTGGATGGCAAGAAGGTCGGCGAGGGCACGGCTACCTATCTCGCAAGGGAAGCCGCGAAACCCAGAAATAGCGTCAGCGGTTACGACGCTTCTCTCTACGGTATTTTACCCGGCTCTGTAAGCAAATTAACGACCAATTAACGGAGTTTATATGTCGGTATTAAGCGTACTGAATAAACTGGCCCCGGCGACAGACACGACCACGACCCGACTCAAACTCGGGGACTTCCAGTTTGCTGATTTTGAAGTCCCGGAACGTATGTCGATTCCGGCCAGGCAGAAAACAGTCATTCACCAATTGATTGGCGGTAAGCGCGTCATCGACGTGCTCGGCGTTGAGTACGACGCGTTTAGCTGGTCCGGCATTATTACCGGTGCCAAGGCGGGTGACCGGGTGACCACGCTGGAACATATGCGTGACGCCGGAAAGGTGCTGAAGCTTACGCTGGGAACCTATAGCTTTAACGTAGTGATCACCCGTTTTACGCCAGTGTTCGAGTTTATCTATCGTAGACCTTATACCCTCGAGGTGGCGATCGTTGAACGAACAGATGCACCGGTTCGCGCCGATACACTGACCGGTGCGCTGGATGCGCTGGTGAACAGCGACCTTGGCAAAGCACTGGATCTTGCCAGTATTGCGGGCTCTTCGTCGGTCAAAGGCGCCACCACCAAGGCAACTTCACTGATAGGTGAGGTGAAGACCGCAGTCAGTACCGTGCAGTCGGCAATAAACGGTGTGAAAAACTTTGCCTCGGCGACGATAGATGAGGTGCAAACGGTGGTCCGCCCGATAGTCGCCGCGCAGAAGTTGGTCAGTCAGTCGATTACCCAGGTTGAAACCGAGGCGAACAGCATTGCCACGCTCGGCGGTTTGGTTCCGGGGAATCCTATCTCAAAAACCATTACCAACCTGGCCACTCAGGCTCAAACCGCGGTACAGCTACCCGCGCTTTACCAGTTGCAGAGTGTGCTTGGGAGGCTGAGCAAAAACGTTCAGTCCGGCCAGACCGCAGACGGTGTCAAGACTATTACCCATTCTGGCGGCAACCTTTTCCAGCTGGCCTCCGAATATTACGACGACGTCTCCAAGTGGATTAGCCTTTACATAACCAATCATTTTACCGATACCACTCTCACCGGTATCAACACCGTGTCAATTCCCTCCAATCCAACCAGCGAAATTGAAACGAGCTAACTATGGATATCAACAACCCGATAGTGACGCCCAATGCGCGTGGCGTGGGTGGGCGATGCCTGTTAAACGGCGTCGAGGTACCTTTTGTATCATTTGACGTAGAAAGTAATTCGTTCAAATCGGCGTCAACATTCAATCTGACGTTGGCAACGTCGGCGCTTCCAGCCGCAATGGGATTGCTCAGCTACTGGTCCACCCAGACCACCATCAAGGTTGAGCTATCGGTAAAGCTGACGACCGCCTCGGGCACGGACGAGAAAAAGCTGATTGTCGGCAATATTGACAGTTGGGAGTTCAATCCGGCGCATTTTGAAATTACGGCCAGCGGGCGCGATTTTACCGGACTATTGATTGACGCCAAGTCAGCCGGAGAGAGCTTCAAGAACTACACCAGCTCGCAGATTGCCAGCCTGCTCGCGCAACGTCACGGACTGACTCCGATAGTGACGGCAACCCGCGGGCGTTTTGGTGAATTCTACCAGATTGACTCGGCGCATCTCACCGGCGAGCAGACCGAATGGGACCTGCTCAACCAGTTGGCGGCGATTGAGGGCTACACCACTTACGTGGACGGTAACAGCCTGTATTTTCAGCCGATCCCTGACCCCGCGAAGGCTAAAAACTATGTGATCCGCTGGCAGCCGCCGGGGTCGCTGGCTTATCCGCAGTGTAATGTTTCGGACGACTTGCATTTTAGCCGCGCCTTGACGATTTCAAAAGGCATCAAGGTCGAAGTGAAAAGCTGGAACTCAAAGCGCAAAAACAGGCAGTTCGTTGCCACCTATCCCAAGACTACGGCAACCAGCACCAGCACCAGCACCAGTGCTCAGCCGCAGCTTTACAGCATTGTCCGTAACGGGCTATCGCCGGAGACCGCCGATGCATTGGCAATGTCGATTTATAAAAGTATCTCGCAGCATGAAATGAAGTTCACCGCCTCGACCGCGGGGGACAACCTGCTCACGCCGCAGACACTTATCCGCATTGAAGGAACGCAAAGCCCGTTTGACCAGACTTATTACTGCGACAGCGTGCATCGTTCACTGAGCTGGGACGCGGGTTATACCATGTCGATTTCCGGCAAAAACCATAGCCCGGCACTGGAAACTTCATCATGAAAGCACTAATGAACGCCATTGCGGGGCGTGCGATGCAGGCCAGCGCAGGGGACACCGGCACGCGGCAGGGCATTGTTACCGCTTACGATCCCGATGCTTACGCCGTCAAAGTTCAGTTACAACCGACTGGTGAAGAAACAGGATGGATACCGTTGCAATCGCCCTGGGTTGGTAACGGCTGGGGGCTGGTGGCAGGGCCGGTGATTGGCGCGGTAGTGGTCATTGAACCTGACTCTTTCAACATTGGCAACGGTGTGGTCGCAGGGCAGTTGTTCAACGATATCGACCGGCCACCGTCTGTGCCGTCCGGTGAGTTTTGGCTGGTGCATCAGTCCGGCTCGCTGCTGAAATTCACCAACGATGGGCAAGTGCTGGTCAGTTCGCCCAAAAAAATCACCTATACCGCGCCCGCTCATCACTTCACCGGTGGCGACGTCACGATTGATGAAAACCTGACTGTAGTTAAAGACATTTACGATCAGAACCAGGCGGTGGGATCGGTCAACACTCTGCGCACTACTTATAACGGCCATACCCATATCGAGAACGGCAAGGGGAGCAACACCGCAAGTCCGAACCAGCAAATCAACTAAACGGGTAATTCATGAAGGATATTTATCACTATATAGGCGGTGACCTGAGCACCTCGCCGACGGGAGACCTGCGCCCGGTCGAAAGTACCGAACGCGGCAAGCAGCGGGTTCTCCGGCGGCTGATGACCAACCCCGGAGATTATATTTTTCACACCAGTTACGGCGCAGGTCTGGGCCAAAAAGTCGGTGAATCAGTCAACATTAATGAATGGACCGCGTTGATCCTTGGGCAAATGCTGCTCGAGGATGCGGTGGCGCAAGACCCGACGCCCACCATTACGCTGACCATTATCGATCAGGGCGTTAGCGTTTATGCCAGTTACACCGACGCAACAACCGGCACTCCTGCAACTCTTAGTTTTGACGTGACGAGGTAATCGCGTGGCTCTCAATTTAAAAACATTTGCAACACTGGTCAGCGATCAGGTCACCGCACTACAGGGTGCAGCTGCCGGGCTGGTGGATACGGCAATAGGCAGTATCTTGCGATCGATTGTTGAATCCAACTCAGCGGTAGTGATGTGGATCCAGCAACTTATCGTAGATCTTTTGGTGACAACCCGCGCCGCAACCAGCTCGGGCGATGATCTCGATAGCTGGATGGCGGATTTCAGCTTTACCCGCCTCGCGGCTACGGCAGCGACGGGGCAAGTGGTGTTCAGCCGCTTTACTGCGACCAATCAGGCGGTAATTCCGGTCGGCACTCAAGTGTCTACCACCGACGGCACGCAGGCCTATCTGGTCACTACGGATACCACTAATGCCGCCTATGACGCGACACAAACCGGCTATGTGTTAGCTGCCGGCGTGGCGTCAGTCAGTGTGCCGGTACAGGCCGTGACGGCGGGTGCGGCGGGAAATGCGCAGCAGGGAACGATCACCGTGATCTCCGGCTCGATTCAATATGTTGATACGGTGACTAATACGGTGACGTTTGGCAGTGGCGAAGATGCAGAAAGCGATACCGATTTTCGGGCCCGTTTTGTGCTGTGGATTGCCTCGCTCTCGAAATCGACCCTGTCGGCAATTGGTTACGCGCTGTCGAGTATGCAAAACGGCGTGACCTACACCTTGACCGAAAATCAGACCTACAGTGGCCTGTCTCAGCCTGGCTATTTCTATGCCGTGGTGGACGACGGAAGTGGCTCCCCGTCAAGTACCTTTCTGGGGCAGGCCTACAGCGCGATCGACGCGGTGCGCGGGTTTACGGTCACATTTAGCGTCTTTGCGCCTGAGCTGGTCACCGCCAATATCGCGATGACCCTCACGCTGAGCGCGCCCGCCGTGCGATCCGAGGTGGTGGCATTGGTCGACGCGGCGCTGGAGTCATACGTCGCGTCACTGGCTTTGGGGCAAACATTGCCTTTCACCCAGCTGGCCACCATTGCCTATGGCGCCAGCCCGTATGTCACCAACGTAACCGGGGTCACGCTGAACGCCAGTTCTGCCGATGACTTAACAGCAACCGCCAGTCAGGTTATTCGCGCTGGCACAATTTCGGTGAGCTAAATGGCGACGGGCGATTCCCAAGATATGTTAAGTCGTCTCAAGGCGCTTATTCCTCCGACCTGGTATGGGGACAGCAGCCCGATTAGAGATGCGATCCTCACCGGCTGCGCCACGTCGCTGGCCTGGTGTTATTCACTATACCGGTATGCAAAACTGCAAACCCGTATCAACACGGCGACCGACGGCTGGCTGGATATCGCTGCTTATGATTTTTTCGGTAAAAATCTGAGCCGTTCTGCTGGCCAATCGGACGAACTTTTTCGCAATACCATCCACACCAACCTGTTCCGCGAACGAGGGACGCGCCAGTCGATAATCAATATCCTTGAGGATTTGACCGGCAAGTCTCCCGACATCTTTGAACCTTCAAGACCGCAGGACACGGGGGCCTACGCAAGCCCGACTCTCGCCTACGGTTTGGCGGGCGGATATGGCTCCATCCTGATCCCTTATCAGGCTTTCGTTACCGCTTATCGGCCCGACGGTTCGGGAATTCCCTATGTTGCCGGTTACAACGCCGCTTCGGCAGGTTATAGCGACGCATCACGCGGCGAGTACGCCTCGCAAGACATGATCAGCGGTTTGATAACGGATGCGCAGATTTATGAGGCTATTGCCTCGGTGAAAATGGAAGGCACGCTGGTGTGGGTCAAAATATTATCGCATCGCACTGACGGCTATCCCCGCCTGGGGATTGATTTCACCCTCGATGAGTCATTACTGCTGGAATATTCGCAGTGGTAATGGCGTGCATCGCAAAACAATTATCCAACACTTATTTCCCTCCACTGGAGAATCACAATGGCATTTACTGATGGTCAACTTTTGACCGCGGCTGAATTAAACGATTTGGCCAATAAAGCCGATCTCGACAGCGCGGTTACAGCCAAGATTGACGAGATCAATGGCTACAGTTTAAGCGCTGCACAATCGGCAGACACAGCGGCCTCAAACAGTACTTCGGCGCAGAATGCGGTTACGCTTGCTCAGCAGGCGGCAGCCGAGGCCGAAAACTCTGCGAATGAGACATCGGCGACATTGGCTGCTGCGATAAAAGGCAGTAAAACCTTTGCAGACGGGGCAACGCTGACTTCTCTTCTTGACCAGATCAATGACGGTGCAAACTTATACTACTGGACGGGGGCTTACCCCAAAACGGTGGCGGCGGGTTCCAGCCCTGGTGACGATGGCTATGGCGAAGGATACTGGGCCGTTGTTGGTGATTCAGTCTTTCGTTCTGAATTGGCTACCAGTGAGGGATTTAAATACACCGGGCAGGTTGCGTCATATGCCGCACTGAAACAGGTTGTACCATCCTATGCTGGACAACCCATACTTTTAAAATCTTACTATGATAAGGCTGCAACCGGCTCTGCAAAAGGTGGGGGAAAATTCGTTGCTGTTCCATTTCAGAGCACGGTCACAGAAGATAATGGTTCTGTTTGTGTGGTTAATTCCTCATGGTATTGGAAACGTGTTATTGATTATTACTATACCCCGGAAATGTTTGGCGCGATGGGGGATGGTTCTGCGGATGACTCTGCTGCAATAAACTATGCTATTTCGGCAGCCTTTGTGGCCCACACTGACCAGGTACGTGGTGACGGTATATACTCGGTTAAAAGTCAAATTACCCTGTTATCGGGCTATCATGATCCTGTGGTTTCTGGGCAGGAAACGCGTTTGGGCGCATCGCTTTATTTAAACATCGTGCAAGTCGATCCTACCGGGTGGCCTTCAGTACCTGATAACTGGTGGAATGCTCAGGCAGTTTTTGTACCTCCAGCAAACAATGAAATTGAATCTTATAAGCTTCATGTCAATGCAATGGATTGTGCAGGAGTCGCTTCCGCTATAAGCACCACCAATGCCGCGATTAATACTTCTCATCTACATATAGGTTTTTTACGAAACTTTATTATTGGTTATAAAGACTATCTCGGGCAAATATTCTCAAGTGGCATGAGCTATATTAGTGGGGAAAACTGGCAAGACGGTTATGTGGGCGTTTTACACGGAGGTACTGGAAATGGTGGCGGCAATGGCGAATGTTTGCAGGTTGAGATTAACTGGTGTGCAAATAACCGCTATGGCGGTGTCTTATTTCTAGACAGAAGTCAATACAGCCAAATTTTAGGCGGAACTTATGACTATAATGGCCAATGGGCATCGTCTCTTACTTTAACAAACTTGTCTAGTTCTGGAGCTTATGATGTTGAATTCGGGGATAAGCTCACCAGTGGAACTCATTCTGGATATGCCTTATCATCACTAATGTTCAACGGTGTTCAAAATGATAGTAATCCAGTATTACTGATCACCGAAAGTGCGAATAAGAAAGATGGAACCTCTGACTACACAGTCGGAGACACAATAACCTTTGGAAGTTGGTCTGCAACAATTAGCGCTATTGCACTGACGTCAGCGGTTAATATTAATTATTTTGATATTGTTATTTCAAATAGAACGGCCGATTTTTCTAAATGTAATATCGCAGCAACTTATGTAGGTGGAATTAGTGGTCACAATCTTTTCACCAATACTATTTTATGTGCTAACTCATATGCTGTCGTTGACGCAATTAACTGGAGAGGACTTGGAATTGCGGGGGGGACCACTTCGTCATATTGGTACCTTAAGCATTTATATGGCAATAGTCCGGTATTTGAGTTCTATCCAACTAATTTAATTATCGATAAAGATGTTCAAATTCGAAACAACGCTTTCTATGGGTCCAAGGGAAGCTATAATGCCGTAGTTGGTACAGAAATCACGGTCATGTCATTCCCTGCTGCCACAGATGATCTCTATCCAGACTATTATACGGTATTAATCGGAACATCAATTATAAGCCAGTATGCAAAAGCCCTGATAAGGGTTACTACTACATCTATAAGTATCGAGGAATCAACTTTGGCCTATTTCAAGTTGGATGTATCCGGGTTTAATCTTACGGCAAACATTAATGGCTCAGATGCTCTAATAACTGTGACTTCCAGGAGGGAGATGTAAAATGGCTAACTATTTGTTCGGTGATTTTTATGCGGGAACTACGGTTACCTCTAGCTGCTATGCTTATATTACCAGTGTAGGGGCATCTGATGGAGCATCTTACCCTTTAGTCATTACAGTATATTCTGATGCGGATCAAAAAACCGCAATTTACTCTCGTACTGATATGCTTCTCGAAGTATTGGGTACAGTCGAAACTGAAGAGAACAAAGAGCTGCGGGCGTTAAGAATATTCAACAGCATGCTTGCCCCGCAAATGAGCCTAGTTTCTGACTCTTAATTTTAATTCCTATTCACTTTATTTTTGATATCAGTAGTTAATCAAATTGTTGAATACACGTTTAACTTAATGACTGCTGTTCCCGGAGAATTAAATGGATCGCCAAATCGTCTATCCAGGCGCAATTCCGCTTGAAACAGATCTATTAAATACCAATAAATATGCCTTAATAGGTTTGGCCAAACTGTCTTCATCAATAATGGGCGGCTCGACCTATTTTAGAGGGTTGGAGTGTACGCCATCCGATTCTGCCGCAATGACCATTGATATTGCTAAAGGCGAAATATATAGTCTGCAAAATATAGATGGAACCGCGTATTCATCAATTAATGCAGACACAACCAATTCAATTCTTAAACAAGGTATTATTCTTTCATCAACATCATTTACCCTATCGGCCCCGGAGACTGCGGGTCATTCAATTAATTATCTTGTTCAAGTGACATACAGTGATATTGATTCCGGCGCTACCGTTTTGCCCTATTATAATACCGCGAATCCAACCGTTGCTTATAGTGGGCCTGCTGGATCAAGCGCTGCGCAAAATACCGTCAGGTCCGGCGTATGTAGCGTTTCATTAAAACAAGGCGTTGCGGCATTAACCGGCACTCAAGCTACGCCGTTGCCAGATGAAGGATATAACGCAGCCTGGATCATTGCTGTGGCCCAGGGTGAAACGGCTGTTACTGCTGCTAACATTAGCGTTTCTCCTGATGCAACTTTTCTCCCGGCCAAGGGGATAGTTGATGCTGCACAGTCAAAGGTGATGACACACGGTGTTGATACCGGCGCGACCAATGCCTATTCCGTAAACTTTTCACCCGCAATTACTGCTTTGACGGATGGCATGGAGCTGACCTTCCTGGCAAATAGCAGCAATACTGCCGGAACCACTTTGGCCGTTAATTCTTTATCAGCTTCGCCACTGGTGAATATCGCGGGTTTAATTCTGGCGGGTGGTGAAATCGTTTCCGGCGGCTACGCTACGGTTAAATGGAATGCCGCGATTGACGCGTGGATGTTGATTAATTCAACGGGAATTGGGGCTTCATTAGCCAATCTTGGGCTGAGCTCGTTATCTTTGCAAGGGGGATTGTTGGGTATACCTAAAGTGTATACGACCAGTGGTACCTATACGCCGACCTCGGGGACCCGATTTGTGAAAATCACCTTAACAGGCGGTGGCGGCGGGGGGGGCGGCGCGAATGCCACGACTACTTCGCAATCCTTCTCCGGCGGCGGCGGTGGTGCCGGGGCCACAGTCGTCGCTTATTTTACGCTAACCGGAGTTAGCCATTACGCCATTACGGTCGGGAAGGGCGGCGCGGGCGCAAGTAACGCATCTGCAGCTACCGGCGGTACCAGCTCTTTTGCTGGATTATATTCTGCACTGGGGGGCGAAGGGGCAAAACTTGTCTCCGTTACCCGTGCGGCGGGGGGTTCAGGCGGAATTGCTGCTGGCGGAGTTATAAATATTGATGGTGGATATGGTAACGACGGGCAGAACGGTGCTTTTTTATTAACAGCAAACGGCGGCAGCTCCTATTGGGGCGGTGGAGGTCGCAGTTCAGATGGCGTGGTGGGTTTGGCTGGAGTGGCTTTCGGCTCTGGCGGTGGTGGTGCGTATGATGCTTCACTAACCGGAACTGCTTTTACCGGCGGTGCGGGTAAGTCGGGCATCGTGGTTATTGAGGAATACGCATAATTACACACGCCAACAAACAGCCACAAGAAAGTCTGTGCCAACTTTTTGAATAAATTTAAAAATCATAAATCCGCTGCGGCGGGTTTTTTATTTTGGAGACATAAATGGATCGCCAAATAGTTTATCCGGGTGCCATTCCGCTTGATAAAGACCTGCTGTACACCAATAAAAATACCATGATTGGTCTCGCTAAATTATCAGCGTCACTAATGGGTTCATCAACCTATCTTCGAGGACTGGAATGTACGCCATCGTCGCCCGCCTCGATGACTGTCAATATCGCCGAAGGTGAAATTTATAGTTTGGAAAACATTGATGGTACGGCCTATTCCTCGCTGGATGCCGATACCGTTAATTCAATTCTTAAGCAGGGGCTGATTCTTTCTGCTACCTCATTTACTTTATCTGCACCAGCAATCACGGGCCAGTCAAGAAACTATCTTGTCCAGGTCACTTATACTGACATCGACACCGATTCTGAGGTTTTACCGTATTACAACTCTGGGAATCCCTCGGTGGCTTACAGCGGACCGGAGGGAAATGGTGCAACGCAGGATACCGTTCGCTCTGGAGAGTGTTCAATCGCACTTAAGGCCGGTGTTGCAGCCGTTACCGGGACACAAGTCACACCCGCTGCTGATAATGGATACACTGCCGCCTGGGTCATTACCGTTCCTGCGGGGGCGACCACAATTACCACAGCCAATATCTCACTGGCAGTCAGCGCGCCGTTTATTCCCGCCTCGGGTCTGGTTGATGGCATTCAGAAAAAATTACTGACCCACGGTAGTGATACTGGCTCTGCCAACGTCTATAGGGTGGATTACAGCCCGGCGATAACTTCTCTGACCGATGGCATGGAGTTGACCTTCAAAGCGGCCTTTAGCAATACCGGAGCTTCTACATTTTCTCAAAATGGCCTGACGGTAAGCCCTATTTTCAGCGTAGGCGGCGGCGCATTAAAGGGTGGAGAAATTGTCTCCGGTGGCAGCGTGGTGCTTAAATGGAATGCGACACTCTCTGCCTGGTCTCTGATGAGTACGACCGGAAGTGGTGCTCAATTAGCCAACCTCGGTATTGGCAGTGGAACCTTCAAAGGCTGGCTGCTGGGGGCGCCAAAAGTGTTTACTGCCAGTGGCACCTACACGCCAACTGCCGGCACCAAAATGATCCGCGTAACCGTTACTGGCGGCGGTGGTGCGGGCAGTGGTTGTCAGGGAACGACGACAGCACAAACTATTTCTGGTGCTGGGGGCGGTGCCGGAGGAACGGCAATCAAGACCATGGCGATTACCCAAAGTTCTACCTATCCAGTCATCATTGGTGCTGGTGGCACTTCGGTTGCAGGAGCAAGTGTCAGTGGCGGCAGCGGTAACCCGTCCTCGTTCAATGGGGGGCTGATTGGTTACGGAGGTGGCGGTGGCGGCGGAGGTGTTACAGCGTCATCGGCCGGAGGAGTGGGAGGGGCATCTTCAGGCGGGGACATTAATATCAGCGGTGGCTATGGCAGTGATGGTCAGTCGGGTACTTTTGTCTTTGCAGGAAACGGCGGCACATCATTCTGGGGCGGGGGCGGTCGCGCGGGTTCAAGTTCTGGCTCTGTCGGGCAAGCTTACGGATCAGGCGGCGGTGGTACATATTCCAGTTCTGGTACAGCGCAAACAGGCAGTGCCGGTAAATCAGGCATTGTGATCATTGAGGAATTCTCGTAGATATTACATTACCGTTTGAATTCCAACGCGTTAAATAATCCGCCCTGTTGAAAACCAATATCTAAACCAGCCGATGCGATACAGAGAATATTGCTGTCACCAAGGGGCATTTCGCCCCCTGGTTTGCCATTCTTACAGCGGACTTTTAGGTTCTTCCTCTTTTAAAGAGGCGAAATTATCAATTGATTGCTGGCTGATAGTTTCATCGGCTTTTTCAATCAATGAAGTCATTTCAAGTAGTTCCTGGAATTTGGATAATAACAGTTCAGCATCTGATTTAATCAAATCATCCGAGGAGGCGAGCACCGAGTTGATGGCTTTACTTACGCTGCCTATCATCTCTGAAGGGCCTCCCTCTTTGCCAATCGTCAGCATCAGCGCGCTTATCAGCAGGGATTGTGCTTCAACCTGTGCAGTAAGCTGTTTAGATGCTGCATCCATTGTAGATATTTTGTTGAGCATGTGAATGATGACGTTTCTCATAAATACCCTTGGATCAAATGGTTAACTGCAATCCTAAACCACCGAGGTGACATAACCTCTGAGGTTTACTAAGCGAGTCCTTTTACGGAAAGCTTAATATGCCAGAAACAATGTCTTTTATGATAGCGAAGCATCACACTCATTGCGCAAATCCTATAAAAAAACCCACCAAAAGGTGGGTTTTAGCATGGTATGTTTCAGAGCCAGGCTGTTTAAACGATGCTAGGTTGTTTTAGTGATGATAGTAGCCGCCACCACCGCCGCCGTGGTAGCCACCGCCGCGATGACCATCGTGATAATAACCTGGCCAGAAACAACCGCTCAGTGAAGCAATAACCAGCATAACGCTAACCGCTTTTAATGCATTTTTCATGATCTACCTCCAATAAATTCA
This sequence comes from Serratia sp. M24T3, assembly GCF_000257645.1. GTDB lineage: Bacteria > Pseudomonadota > Gammaproteobacteria > Enterobacterales > Enterobacteriaceae > Rouxiella. The sequence continues at coordinate 30,046 of NZ_AJHJ01000025.1, read as the reverse complement.
TATTGAAAGTATCCAATATTCAACGTTTTTATCTATCAACTTTATCTTAAAAAAAAGAGTTAAAAAAAGAGATAAAAAAACCCACCAAAAAGGTGGGCGGAAAGAATTTCCAAAAATTTACACACATATGCTAATGATAGCGTTGGTTATCATACCATTTAGTTATTGTTCCGCATGTAAACTCTTTGTAAGCGTTCGTTAAATAAACACTAGTTCTGGACAAGGGTTTTATTCGTCCTGCTCATACTTTACGTAAGAGATAAAAAAGAGAGTTAATCCGCATGATGACTTATTAATACATATAAATAATCAGTAAGAAATTTATTATCACTTTCCTTTTTAGATCAATATTTATTCTTGGTCGTTACCGCTGGCTTCAAGTACCCGAGGTAAATTGTGTTCTATCCAGTCACTTAATTGAATGACTTGTTGATAGACTTCCAGCCCCAAGGGGGTGAGGGAATATTCAGTGTGTGGTGGCATCACCGGCAGCATGGTGCGATGAATGAACCCGTCTTTTTCGAAAGTTTGCAGCGTTTGTGACAGCATTTTTTCGCTGATACCGACAATTTTCTTTCTCAATTCGTTGAAGCGTAGAGTATCTTTGTCTAACGCGATCAAAACCAAAATGCCCCATCGACTGGCAATATGCTGCAAGACTTGCCGAGAAGGGCAGTTGATATCCAGCAACTTCCCGTGCCTAACTTTCTGAATACTATTTATATTGCTGTCGCTCATAGGTTTATTTCCAACAAATTTAATACTAACAAAATCGTAAGTACTTACTATTGGATAGTATATATTTTATAGTGCCTGCCGTACAAGGTGTGAACATCAATTACCTCGGGCAAGCTGGTGTGCTGAGTCTGCAAGTTTCATTTCTATGCAAAATTTAGCGTGGCCAAAGTTCAACTTATGGAGAACATTATGATCGCAGTTACGGGTGCAACAGGTCAGTTAGGCCGTTTAGTCATTGAAGCATTACTCAAGAAAATTCCTGCCGGTGAAATCGTTGCGGCGGTGCGCAATCCGGTGAAAGCTGAGGATCTCAAACAGTTAGGTGTTGTCGTTCGCCAGGCTGATTACAGTCAGCCTGAAACTTTAAAATCGGCGTTTACAGGAGTCGACAAGCTGCTGTTGATTTCCTCAAGCGAAGTGGGGCAGCGCAGTGCTCAGCATCAGGCGGTAATAGATGCGGCAAAAGGCGCGGGCGTGAAACTGATTGCCTACACCAGCTTGTTAAATCTGGATAATTCGCCATTGTCGCTGGCACGCGAGCACCGTGATACTGAGGCCGCTCTGCGCGCTTCCGGCATTCCTTTTGTGCTGCTGCGAAATGGCTGGTATACCGAAAATTATGCCGCCAGCATCGCGCCCGCATTGGCACACAACGCGTTTATAGGGGCTGCGGGCGATGGAAGAATTGCCTCTGCTCCCCGCGCAGACTACGCCCAGGCTGCAGCAAATGTGATTTTGGCCGATTCTCAGCAAGGTAAAGTGTATGAACTGGCTGGGGATGAAAGCTACACGCTGGCCGAATTTTCCGCCGAAATCGCGCGGCAGTCTGGCAAAACGGTAAATTATGTGAATTTATCTGAATCAGAATTCGCTGCGGCGCTGAAAGGAGCAGGGCTGCCGGAAGGTTTGGCGGATATGCTGGCGGACTCAGATGCCGGTGCCAGTAAAGGCGCGTTGTTTGATGACAGCGCAACGTTAAGTCGTTTGCTTGGGCACGGCACGGGTTCTTATCAGGACGTGATTGCCACTACCCTTAAATCGCTGTGATCAGGATTTTGCGCAGCCTATAAAAAGTAACAAAAAGGCTTCCCACAAGAGAAGCCTTTTAATATGTTCAAAGAACTAGTTTAACGAGAAAACAAATCCCGACGACGGCTCTTAACAAATTGAGCAACCGCGACCAGAATGCCAATCAGCAAGAATACGCCGAAGACTCCTACCAGCCACTGCGGCATGCCAAGTGTCAGGAAGGTCCAGGATCTCTCTGCACAGTCACCCGTTGCTACAAACACGCTCGGCAGCCATTTATCCAGCGGCAACCAGCCTGGAAAACGGGCAGCAAAGTCACAGGTGACAAAAGGTGACGGGTGTAGCTGGATCATAGTGTGTTGCCATGACAGGCGCAGGCCCTCGGCGGCACTGTAAATCCAGATAATAATCGCGCCGTAACGTAGCCAGGTTGCCGGGGCAATGGCTCCGACGATGCCAGCACCAAGAATGCCAAACAGGGCGCAACGTTCATAAATACACATCACACAAGGGAGTAACAACATCACGTGTTGGAAATACAGGGCAGCCAATTCTAGAACAAGTGCGGTCAATGCCATCAACAGCCAAGCTCCGCGCCCCTGAGAGCAACGGTTAAGATATTGCAACATAGGTTTATCTTCCATGCAGTAAACTATCGACAGGCAGTGTAAACCAATTTACCCCAACTGCCAGTGACTTAAGGGAAAAAATGTCTTTGCTAAATGTTTAGAAGATATGTTGCACAAAACCGCTATACAACGCACATTTCGTCCAAACCAATCTTAATAAGTAAGGAACAGAAGCTATAACCGAAGTTTTTCATCTGGTATGATGAGCTGAATTATAACTTCTTAAAAGACAGCTGAAGAAGCTGTAACGGAAAGCCACAAACATGGTTATAAAGGCGCAGAGTCCTGCCGGTTTTGCCGAAGAATATATTATTGAAAGTATTTGGAACAGCCGATTTCCTCCAGGTACTATTTTGCCAGCAGAAAGAGAGCTTTCTGAACTTATTGGTGTCACCCGTACAACGTTGCGTGAAGTGTTGCAACGTTTGGCGCGTGATGGCTGGCTGACTATTCAGCACGGCAAACCCACTAAAGTGAACAACTTTTGGGAAACCTCGAATCTCAATATTTTGGAAACACTGGCCCGTCTCGATCATGAAAGCGTGCCACAGTTGATCGACAACCTGTTGTCTGTGCGAACCAATATCGCGACTATTTTCATTCGCAAGGCAATGCGTTCCAATCCTGAAGAAACACAGCAGGTATTGGCCAAAGCCTCGGTAACGGACGATACCTCAGAAGCGTTTACCGAACTTGATTACGGCATTTTCCGCGGATTGGCATTTGCGTCGGGTAACCCGATTTACGGATTGATTATTAACGGCTTGCGCGGTCTGTACACTCGCGTTGGGCGCTACTATTTCTCCAATCCGGCTGCCCGCAAGCTGGCAATTGATTTTTATCAGCAGCTTTCCACTATTTGTGAAGAGAAAAAGTTTGATCAAATAGTCGACTGCGTGCGCAGTTACGGTAAGGAAAGCGGTGCGATTTGGCACAGTATGCAGCTTGCCATGCCCAAAGATTTAGCGGATCAACGCCGTTAAGCCGAGTGACAGTTTACTAGAAGGGCGCCTGAGCGCGTGATACCGGCGGTTAGCACTGGCTGGTATCAGGCGCTCAGGCGCCCTTTTTTGCTTTCTACTAGCTGATAAAAATACTTGCCATCAATTACAGTGCAGAAGGGCGAGCCGGACAGCGTTCCAGCATCTCTACGCTGCCGTCCTCGTTTAACTGCTCCATATAGACGTCGAATCCCCACAGTCGATGAATATGTTTCATCACTTCGCGGCGGCTCTTGTCCAGCGGCGCACGATCCTGCGGAATGTAACGCAGGGTTAAAGAACGGTCGCCGCGCAAATCCACGTTCCAGACTTGGATGTTCGGCTCGTGATTGCTCAAGTTGTACTGCGCTGAAAGCTCCTGACGAATTGCCCGATAACCTTCTTCATTATGAATAGAGGAAATCTCGAGATAATTGTTGCGATCGTCGTCGAGCACGGTAAACAAGCGGAAATCACGCATGACTTTTGGCGAAAGGAACTGACTGATAAAACTTTCGTCTTTGAAATCCCGCATGGCGAAATGCAGCGTTTCAAGCCAGTCAGAACCCGCGATGTCCGGGAACCAATATTTATCCTCCTCGGTCGGAGACTGACAAATACGTTTGATGTCCTGGAACATGGCGAAGCCCAGAGCATACGGATTGATACCGCTGTAATATGGGCTGTTGTAAGGCGGCTGGAACACCACATTAGTGTGGCTGTGCAAGAATTCAAGAATAAAGCGATCGCTGACTTTTCCCTCATCATACAGATGGTTGAGAATGGTGTAGTGCCAGAAAGTCGCCCAGCCTTCGTTCATGACCTGAGTCTGTTTTTGTGGATAAAAATACTGGCTGATTTTACGCACGATACGCAAAATTTCGCGCTGCCAAGGCTCAAGCAGTGGCGCATTTTTTTCCATAAAGTACAAAATATTTTCCTGCGGTTCGGAAGGGAAGCGGCGCACCTGTTCTGGCGCATCCTCTTTGTCCTTGCGAGGCAGGGTTTTCCACAGGGTATTTACCTGACTCTGCAGATAGGCTTCGCGACTTTCCTGGCGGGCTTTCTCTTCAGTCAGCGAAATTTTCTGCGGACGTTTATAGCGATCGACGCCGTAGTTCATCAGTGCATGGCAGGAGTCGAGCAGGCGTTCCACCTCTTCCTCGCCATAACGCTCTTCACAGCGGCTGATGTAACGCCGTGCAAAGATCAGATAGTCAACGATAGAGCTGGCATCGGTCCAACTGCGGAACAGGTAGTTATTTTTAAAAAATGAGTTGTGTCCATAACAGGCATGGGCAATAACCAGCGCCTGCATGGTGATGGTATTTTCTTCCATCAAATACGCGATACAAGGATTGGAGTTAATCACAATCTCATAGGCCAGACCTTGCTGACCGTGCTTATAACGCTGTTCGGTTTCGATAAACTTTTTACCGAATGACCAGTGGGTATAGTTGATAGGCATACCGATGCTGGAATAGGCATCCATCATCTGCTCGGAGGTGATTATCTCGATTTGATGCGGGTAGGTTTCTAGCCGATAACTCTTGGCAACCCGGTCAATCTCTTCCAGATAGGTCTGGAGCAACTCAAACGTCCAGTCTGGTCCATCACTCAAACGTTTGTCTTCAGTTTTATGTTCCTGGGTCTTTGTCGTCATCAGCGCACCCTCAGTCAGTTACGGACGCAACAGTGTTTTAAATATATGCATCCACTATTAATCGTAGCTCAATCTCAACCTCGTGCAGGCCGTAGAGCATATTTATATGCTTTTTCATTGCCTTAACGATTTAACAATTTTAGCTGGGGCAAACCGGGGGATGAGACTTTTCCCCGGTTACGAAATCTATATCCCTAGCGGCTGATGGTGTCAATGACAAAGCAGAAGAATGCTTTGTAAAGAAATTCTTATGATTCAATCTCGGCGCGGCCCAGCGCCGACTTTACTCGGAAATTGAAAAGAAAATGACTGGCCAGAGCCAGAATACATACCCCTGCTGCGCCATACAGTAGAACCCCACTGAATCCTGAAATCAGCGCCTCTCGCGCTACAGAGGCCAGAGCCGGAGATAAAGAATTTTCGCCACCGGCCAATTTTTCGGCAAGAGATTGCAGCCCTTGCATACTATTCTCTGCAGGAAGAGCTTCGCACAACGCCAGCTTTACTCCCGCAACCAGCAGCGTTCCCATCATGGCGATATTGATTGCCAAAGTAATCAGTCTGGCACTCATGTCCATTCCCGAGGCCATACCGGCCCGATTGGCAGGTAAAGCGCCGGTAGTCGTATGGGTTACCGGAGTATTTGTCAGCCCCAGCGCCACTCCGGCCACCACGGCACCCGGCAGCACGCCCATAGTCCCATGCAGTCCGAAGTACATTAGCCAAAAACCCATGCCAATCCCCAGCAATCCGCAGGGAATTACTTTGCCTGCGCCAAATCTTGAAACCAGTCTTGTGGCGAGCGGCGGCATTAGCAAGGTAGGCAGGGTATAGGCCAATAAATAAAGTCCCGCGGTCACAATGTCGTAGCCCAGTACCGTCTGAAAATAGATGGGCAGATAAATCATAAACGGCCAAAAACTGAAATTCATGCCTATCGACCCCAGCAACGCGCCGGAGAAAGCGCGGTTACGGAATACGGTAAAATCAAACATCGGATGCGGATGGCGGCGCTCGATATAAATGAATATCATCAGGCACAGCAACGCAATGCCGACAATGAACAGTCCACGATCGCTGAGATAGCCTATTTGTCCGCCCTGGGTGATATAAAATGTCAGGCTCAGCACCGTGGCGCTCAGCGAGACGACTCCGCCAACGTCCAGCTGCTGATTTTCGTGATCGCGCGATTCCTCGACATTTTTATAAGCCAGCAAGCCAGTGATTATTGCGATCACCACGTGGATCAGAAAGACCCATTGCCAGCTCGCCAAAGCCACAATCAGGCCACCAATCATTGGCCCAAATCCCAGCCCGAAACCAAACACCACACCCCAGGCGGTAAACGCCGTATTGCGTGCTTTCCCAGGTGGAAATTGCGATGACAGAATGGCAATCAGACAAATTAGCATCGCGCCACCGCTCATTCCCTGTAGAAAACGGCCAAAGATAATCAATGAGGGAGAATTCGCAGCGCCACAGAGCAAAGACGTCAGGCCGAATCCTGTAATACTGATTAAAAATAAACGCTTGCGACCAAAACGATCCGCCAGTGTTCCGGTCGCCATCAGTACGGTGGTGCAGGCCAAGGTATAAGCATTCATTATCCATTGCAGTTGGGTAAAGCTGGCATGGATTTGCTTTTCAAGTATTGGCAGGATTACCGGAACGCTGGATATCTCTAATCCTGACATCATCGCGGCCAGACACACGGCAGTAAGCGCCAGTTTGTTTCGAGTCGAAAGTAAAACGGCCATAAGAAAGTCCTATCACGCTGTAAAGGCGGTCAGGATGAAAGATTCGAACAATACTGGAAATATGTGGTTGTGCCATATATCGTCAATATTATGCCAATGAGAAACCCGTAAATTATGCCAACACTTTCCGTAACACCTGTGTTTAATCGACGATTAGTGCTTCTAGCCTATGAAAGGCTGTGTACTTTCGAATTTGGGATTGCCGTTGAGGCTTTTGGTCGGGCGGATGAAACTACCGGCGAGCCGCTGTATGAGATGGCCGTTGCTTCAGTTGAAAATGGAATTTTTGCCGCGCAGGGGGGAATACGGCTGGTGGTGGATGGTGGCCTTGAACTGCTGGAAGGTGCAGGGACCATCGTTATTCCGGGCTGGCGCAGTATTGACGAACCGCCAACTGCCGAGTTAATTGCCGCTTTACAGCAAGCTCATGCCCGGGGCGCGAGGATTGTATCGATTTGCGCTGGAAGTTTTGTGCTGGCCGAAGCCGGGTTGCTTGACGGCAAACGCGCTACTGCCCACTGGAACAGTACTCAGGCGCTGGAGGATCGTTACCCGGCAATCAAGGTGTGCCACGGCGTGATTTATGTCGATGAAGGCAGCCTGATAACCTCATCGGGAGGGGCTGCGGGCGTTGATCTGTGCCTTTATCTCATACGTCGTGATTACGGAACGGTGGTGGCGAACCGCGCGGCACGCAGGATGGTCACGTTTTCCCATCGTGAAGGAAATCAGGCGCAGTATTTGCCCCAGCCGGTGAGCGGCCGAGAAAGCAAAAGTCTTTCGCCACTGCTCGAAAGTCTGCGCAGTCGACTGGATAAACCGCTGGCTATTGCCGAGCTTGCCGCGGAAGCCGGAATGAGTCGCCGCACTTTTCTACGTCGTTTCCAGGAGACTACGGGCACGAGTCCGGGGGAGTGGATGCTTGGCATCAGGATACAAAACGCCTGCCGACTTCTTGAAAGCCAAACTCTGAGTATTGAGCACGTTGCCGAACTTGCGGGTTTTGGATCGGCGGAAACGCTACGCCACCATTTTCGTCAACGGATGGGGATTACGCCAACGCAATATCGCAAACAGGCAGTGGAATCACAGCCGATTCAGCATTCCACCGTTTGATCTCTCGGCGTGGCATGAAAATCGGGATTATAAATCTCCATGCTCGTTAAAAGGGCATGCCATGGTGCAGAAACAGAGAATCTCATTTAATAGCGGTTGGGTAGTTGAATGTTTCAATTTTTAGCCACCAATCCAGCATTTAATCCTGAGTATGGGTTCGCTTTGTGAAGGCCAATTGCTCTTGATAGCAATGATAGCATTGCTATCAAAATGCCAGAAATTACTTCCAATTAGCAGAAAATGTTGCTGTATATCGTTATTTAGTCGCGCCTATTGAAAAATTATTCAGTTTCAACGATAAATGTTTGTGAAATTCTTCACAATTCTGGCTCTGAATGTTGGGTTAACGCCGTTTTCAGGTTAACTTCTGCGCCAGAATATTATGCTTTGTAGTAAGCCGAACTGGAGTCGAGTATGCGAGTGGTGATTTTAGGCAGTGGTGTAGTAGGTGTCGCCAGTGCATGGTATCTGGCAAAGGCGGGACACGAAGTTACGGTGATTGACCGTCAGTCCGGCCCGGCAGAAGAAACCAGCGCAGGTAATGCCGGTCAGATCTCACCCGGTTATGCCGCTCCGTGGGCCGCTCCTGGTGTTCCGTTAAAGGCCATCAAGTGGATGTTCCAGAAACACGCGCCTTTGGCAATTCGTCTCGACGGCACCAGTATGCAGTTGAAATGGATGTGGCAGATGCTACGTAACTGCGACATGAATCATTATCAGACCAACAAAAGTCGCATGGTGCGTTTGTCGGAATACAGCCGTGACTGCCTCAGGGCTTTGCGTGAGGACACCGGCATTCAGTATGAAGGTCGTCAGGGCGGGACATTGCAGTTGTTCCGCACCGAACAGCAGTTCGCCAGCGCCGCTAAAGACATTGCCGTGCTGGAAGAAGCCGGGGTGCCTTACCAGCTGCTGGAGTCGAGCCAGTTGGCTACCGCTGAACCTGCATTGGCGCAGGTGGCCCATAAGCTGACGGGTGGCCTGCGTTTGCCTAATGATGAAACCGGTGATTGCCAGCTGTTTACTCGTCAACTGGCTGAAATGGCGCGTAAAATCGGCGTGAAATTTGAATTTAATAAAAGCGTGGATCGCCTTTTGGTTGAGAATGGCCAAATTTCAGGCGTGCAGTGTGGCAGTGAAATCGTAAAAGCCGATGCTTATGTGGTGGCATTTGGGTCTTATTCCACCGCGCTGTTGGCCGATTTGGTGTCGATCCCGGTTTATCCGCTGAAAGGTTACTCACTGACTATACCTATCGCGGACGAAGCCTCCGCGCCGTTCTCTACCGTGCTCGACGAAACCTATAAAATCGCTATTACTCGATTCGACCAGCGGATCCGCGTAGGCGGGATGGCGGAAATTGTTGGTTTTAATACTCAACTGGCCAAGGCGCGTCGAGCAACGCTGGAAATGGTGGTTAAAGATCTTTACCCCAACGGTGGCCGCGTTGAAGAGGCGACTTTCTGGACCGGCCTGCGCCCAATGACGCCAGACGGCACGCCAATTGTTGGTAAAACCACCTTGAAAAATCTTTACCTGAACACCGGGCATGGAACTTTGGGGTGGACCATGGCCTGTGGTTCGGGTCAGTTGCTTGCCGATATAATGTCGGGCGTGACTCCGGCAATTCCGTCAGAAGACTTGTCTGTTGCGCGTTATAGCGCAGACTTTATCTCGCACAACGATAAAGCCCATAAAATGCATCCGGTAGGCTAAAGCTTTCTGAGTCGGAATATAAAGATAAAGGTCCGCCGCATTTATCACGGCGGGCGAAAAGAGTTATTTCAGGAGATTTCATGCCACGCCCGATTTCTGCCATCCTGTCGATGTCAGCGTTACAAAACAATCTGCAGGTAATTCGTCGCCACGCCCCGCAAAGTAAGGTTTGGTCGGTGGTTAAAGCCAACGCTTACGGCCACGGCATTGCGCGTATTTGGCAAAGCCTGGCAACAGCGACCGATGGTTTTGCTTTACTAGACTTTCATGAAGCCATTTTGCTCAGAGAGGCCGGTTGGCAAGGCCCGATATTGCTGCTTGAGGGCTTTTTCAGCCCAGAAGATTTGTTAGCCATTGATCACTACAGTTTAACTACTGCCGTGCACAGCCGTTGGCAGTTGGCGGCTCTGGCAGCAGCAAAAGTGACTGCGCCGCTGAATATTTATTTAAAAATTAACAGCGGGATGAATCGTCTTGGATTCCAACCTGCTGAAATTAATGAAGTCTGGCATCAACTACGCGCATTGCCGCAGGTGGGTGAAATAACGCTGATGAGCCATTTTGCCAGTGCAGACAGTCTGGAAGGAGTTAAGGCTCAGGAAGATATTATCGAAAAAGGTACCCGTCAGCTGCCTGGGCCACGTTCGCTGGCCAATTCTGCGGCAACTTTGTGGCACCCACAGACACACCATGATTGGGTTCGCCCGGGGATTATTCTTTATGGAGCCTCGCCCAGCGGCAACGTACAAGATATTGCCCATACTGGCCTCAAACCGGTGATGCAGCTTCGCAGCGAGCTTATTGCGGTGCAACATCTTCAGATTGGCGATCGCGTGGGTTACAGCGGTCGCTATCGAGCTGAGCGAGAGCATCGTATTGGCGTGGTGGCTTGTGGTTACGCTGACGGCTATCCACGCCATGCGCCTAGTGGAACTCCGATAATTGTTGACGGTGTGAAAACCAGCACACTCGGGACCGTTTCAATGGATATGCTGATGGTTGATCTTACCCCTTGCCCGCAGGCTAAAATCGGTTCGCAGGTTGAACTGTGGGGCGATCGGTTGCCCATTGACGAGGTGGCTTTAGCGGCGGGCACGCTGGGATATGAACTGATGAGCGCACTGGCTCCCAGAGTGCCGGTTATCGTAGCCTGATTTTACTCAGCTTTTGAACTGGCCCGCTCGGGCCAGTTTCTAATTCAGAGCCGCAATTTTACCTTTAATCCTTTTACTGCGACGTTTTGCCGTCCACGCCCAGACAAAAGCGGTCAGCATCACCAGCGCCAGACTGGCCTTAGGCGGCAAAGGCAGTGCCATAGCAACCAGCCCAAGCGCCGCACCGCCAGCCATTTGTACAAATCCTACCAGAGCTCCGGCAATACCTGCCTCGCTGGAATAGGGCTCAAGCGCGTAGCTGGTGGCCGGTCCAATAACGAAAGCTAATCCCGCACAGGCGCTGGCAACCGGAAGCATATAAGCCCAGGTCGACAGCTGAGTCTGATCCGATAACATGGCCAGCTCGGCGAACAGTGCGATGCCGCCTAACAGCATCAGAATAGCCCCGGTAGCCAGGCAGGTTGGCCGTCCTACTTTGCGAATAACTTTACTGGCGATAAAACTCATCAGCATGATCCAAAAGCCGTTAGCGCCAAAGACCAGTGAAAATTGCAGCGGAGTCAGGCCTCCGTTGGTCATCAAAACCGTAGGCGCCAGCGAAACATAGGTCAGCGCCATTCCCATTGCTCCGGCATTCACCAGCGCAAAAATCAGGAAATTGCTGTCACGCAAGATACGCAAATATTGCCGCAATGGCAGGCTGCCGACCTGTTTGGTATTGGCAGGGCGAGTTTCTGCCAACAAAAACACTACCAGTAACAGGGTGATCAGGGTATAGCCGCACAGTGCCCAAAACGGCGCGCGCCAGCCATAGTATTGAGCAATAAGCCCGCCGATAAGAGGGGCTAAAGCAGGGACAATATTTAATGTTCCATTAAGAAAACCAAAGGCGCGTGCGGCGTCATCGCCCTCCAGCCGGTCACGTACACTACTGAAAATCACCACCGAGGTGCAGCATACGCCAAGGCTTTGTACTACGCGTGATGCCATAAATAACGCGGCGCTAACGGCTGTTGCAGCCATCACCACTCCCAGCATGTAAAGCAGAATACCGGCGATGGCAACCGGGCGACGTCCATAGCGGTCAGCTAAAGGGCCTGCCAGTAACTGTCCGATGCCCAGCACCAAAATAAATAATGAAATAGAAGATTGGATCACGCTTTCGCCGCTGTTCAATCCGCTGGCAATTGCCGGAATAGCAGGAAGATAGAGATCGATGCCTAGCGGACCAAGCAGAACCAGAGTTAGTAATAAAAAAAGGAATTTTTGCATTTGTTGCCGCGCATCCATTCGAAAAAGGGAACAAGAGTAATGATTTCGTTATGAAATGAAAAGCGATGCGTGGGATCTATTACACAGAATTGGGATGCAGGGCGAGGGGATGGCTATCAGGACATCTGGAGAGATGTCCTGATTATTAACAACAGCTAGAAAGCGTTATTTCCAGAAATCATCAAATACAGTGATCGGCGGCTGGCGTTTATGTTCAGTACGCAGATACCAATTTTCTATAATTTTGGCATATTGCGTATCAACTGTTTTGCCTTCCAGATAATCATCAATCAGCTCATAGGTCACCCCAAGAGCCGCTTCATCAGGCAGTGCAGGGCGGTTATCTTCAAGATCGGCAGTGGGAGCCTTGGTATATAAATGTTCAGGGCAGCCTAAATGTTTAAGCAGCGCTTTCCCCTGACGTTTGTTTAAACGGAAAATAGGGTTAATATCGGTGCCACCATCGCCGTACTTGGTGAAGAAACCCGTCACTGCCTCTGCAGCATGATCGGTGCCCACGACGACACCGGATTTCATTCCTGCAATACTATATTGCGCTTTCATACGCTCACGGGCTTTTTCGTTGCCCTTGATAAAATCGCTTAATTCGATACCGGTATCACGCAGGCTGGCTTCGCTGGCCAGGATAGCATTCTTGATGTTTACCGTTAACACATTGTCTGGCTTGATAAAGTCGATAGCATCGAGGCAGTCGGACTCATCAGCTTGAACACCATAAGGCAGCCGTACAGCATAAAATTGGTAACCGGCTTCTGGCGATTCATTTCGTAATTCATTAATTGTCGTTTGGCAAAGTTTGCCGGTAAGAGTAGAATCCTGCCCGCCGCTAATGCCCAATACCAATGATTTTATGAAAGGGTGGGCGCGCAGGTAACTTTTAAGAAAATCGACGCTGACGCGAACTTCCTGCTCGGCATCGATTTGTGGTTTAACGTGCAGAGCCTGGATTATCTCTTGCTGAAGTGCCATGACCATTCCTCCTGAGAGCTGCCAGCGAAAACCGCGGCAAATATTTTTGAATTAGACAGTTAGTTTAAAACTAACCTGCCCCGGAAGAAAGGACAAGGTACGGGGTTCAAGAATAACGTTGAGAGTAAAGAACAATCCTTTAAAGCGTAATGTTTTTGTATGTTTGGTTTTCAGAAAATATACAACCTTAGGAATGTTCTAAAAAATCAGAAGGTAAAAGGATATTACCAGCCTGGTGTTGTATATTTGTTGACTGTTAATTATGCAAAATGCCATCGGTTAGTTCTGCATTTAAGAGAGTGTGCAGAGGATGGTATTTAAAAAATCACCCGCTTAATCTTGTTATTTGCCTTACATTCATTGGGGATGCAAAATGTTTTTTAGTGTTGTTCGTCGTTTACCCGCCTGTGCCTTAGTTTGTGGTGCGGCACTGTTTAGTGTTTCAAGTCTTGCAGACACCGATGTTTTCACTGCATTGGACAACCCTGCTACCGCGAAGAAAAACTTCGATGGTAACGTGCAGGCGGGTTACAGCGCACAGACCGGCAACACAAGTAATAATAATCTGAATGCCAATACCACCATGACTTGGTTCCAGCCAAACACGGCTTACAGTATTTGGGCTTCAGCCGTTAATACTTCCTCTTCAGGCGTTCGTTCCTCTGAAAAATATCAGGCTGGTGCTCGTACTCGTTATAACTTGTCAGACGTTAACTATCTGTTTGGTCAAGCAAACTGGTTAACTGACCGCTTCAATGGCTACCACGCGCGTGATACTGCAACGCTCGGTTATGGTCGTCAGATCTGGAACGGCCCCGTTCATACTCTAAACCTCGAGGCCGGTCCGGGCGTCCGCCATGATGAATTTACCGAAGGCAGCAGTACGACAAAACCGATTGCTTACGCATCCGGTACTTATTCCTATCAGATTAGCGATACTGCTAAATTCAGCGAAGGCGTTTCAGTTCTAGCCAACGATGATACTACGTTGAACTCTGAGACTGCACTGTCAGTAGCTATTAACAAGAGCTTCTCATTGAAGCTGGCTTATAACGTGACTTATAACACTAAGCCACCATCCAGTGCGCCAGATAAGACAGATACTGTGACCTCTATTAACCTGGTTTACGGACTGTAATCCCTTAGTTAAATAGTTTTACAGCTTAAAAGTGTATTTAAAAAAGCCAGCCTTCGAGCTGGTTTTTTTATTTTTAGTGATAAATTGCAAAAAAATTATAATTGATGCTTTTTGCTAGCAAGATGACATGTGAGACGGAGTCAACGATTAAAAATTTTCAGCAATAATGAAGGTTGGTTTGACATCAAATATTTCCATAACCATTGATACGACAGATAACCCATGCAGACAAGTACTTGAGCGTCAGGTTTCAAAAGTCCTAAAGTTTGTCCGTAATTTTGTGGTGTGTTTGTTTTAATGAAAAATTGCTAGCAAATTTTTTTGATTTAGTCATCAGTTTTACACTATTTATCAAACTACGGGTGGAAGCTTTCCGCTGGTTTAATTAGCAGCTGTATATGTTAGTTTTAAAGGGGAATAGGCCGTGCTGGTTAAATGGTGAGCGGTTGCAGGGTGAAAGATGAGACTTGGATAGATAAAATTTTTGTTAATTGCACGTTTTTTAATCGATAACTCAATTTCTAAGATTAAAGATATGAGATTTAGCTCACTTTTTTTCAACACCATGGCCCAGAAAGCTACATAGCTTTTAAAGTATGAGATTTCCATCACTAATTCGGGTGATATTTTATGTCAAGATTTTCTTAACATAACTAGCAAGGATTAAGAAAATGATGAAAATGGAACAAGAACACTCACTGATGACTTTCAACGAAAAGGTGTGGTTAGGTATTTTTGCCGTCTGTTCGCTGTTCTGGATGTCCTTAGTCGCAGCAGGTGTCTATGCGGTTGTTTCATGATTCAAGAATGATGAAACTCTGCATGCATAAATCAAAGATACTAAGGGCCTGTACGCTTTTCTGAGGTTGCATTTGCTAAAAAATGAATTATTTCAATAAATAATTTTGAATTTATTTTCATCTTCGAAAGTTTGTTCAGGTCTTGAAGCTTTTCTAGAAGCTAAGCAAGTCAGGTAGTAGTGAATGTCAATCTGAGTTTAAGTAACAACCACTCGAGCTTGTAAGAGTTTTTATAGTGATCACATTGAAAATATTCTTTTCCTCCAAACCACATTTCTCTTGTTTTTGATTTTGAAGATTACCAGTGGGATGATTAACGCGAATATAATCGATATTATGAAAAGAAAGGCCCCCATTAAGAAGTTTTTAGGATCGGGGTAATTGTCATAATAAACAACACTGGCAAGAACGCATAAGACTATGCGCAGTATCAAAACTATCCTTCTTTCAAATTTATTGATATAGCCTACTACTTTTTTACTTCCGCAATTGTCACATGTATCTATATTGGTGTCTATGTTATGGCCGCAAAAGGGGCATGACTCGGTTTCCGTAGAATGGGTGGTGATCATATCATTCATAATTAATTACCGCATATAAGGTTTTTCAACGATAAGCTCTGTTCCCAATCCTTTATAAAGATCTATATGAAATACAAGAACCTCACTTATCACCTGGTGCTGAACATACTGGTTAAGATTAATTTTGATATTTCAAAGATCGTTGCATAAACAGACTACTCCTAAATTAGATTGGAATCAATGTCATCCGGTTTAAAGGGATCACAATTGTGATCTGTGCGCCTAAGCTGAATCCTTTCTTTACGTCAGGCCGAGCTGCAATAATTCTGATATACAATTGAAACATAAAGCTAGACAGGTTGTGTCACATGATTAGATCGTTAATCTCATTCTTAATTGATAGTTAGATATGAATTTTTGGTAGGCTAATAGGCTCATTAATTTGCATTGCTTCAACAATTTGTAACCATTTAGAGTAATTCTGATATTACAAAACTATAATGAGTATCTATGATCTTGCCATTGAGTGCAATTATTGATCATGCTTGGCAATATTTTAGTCAGATAAAGTGTTTATTTATTACTTTTAATAGTTCATGGATGTTTCCTTAACTTATTGAAAAATAATAATTAATGATGTCATTAGACTCAAGGTCTAACGCAAGTTGGAATTGTTATGCGTTAAAGATTTTTTTACATTTATTACGAGTATTATATTTAACAACAGAGTGTCAGATCTATAGTCTTAGGTTTATATTATAAGATTAATAAAACGCCAAGATAAGTTATCTTTAATAAATCATTATAGTAAACGTTAGTTTTTATCATCTTATCAGTTTTGCTAATTGGCTAATATTGCAACTTTCAAATTTAGATACTCTCAGTGATTATCTATTGGGGTAAGGGATGTATGAGGAGACTGGTTATAACCCGCTTTGTAAGTATTATATCATTTTCTACCTACCAGTCTCGTGACTGTGAGTCATGAATGCCAATTCTCGCTATTTATATCTTCGCAAGAAATCTTATCTAGTTTTACTTATTTTTACGATTGTGGTTTTAGGTTTGCGGAGAGAGAAGATCGCACGATAGGCATAAAAAAGCCGGAGCAAAATTCTGTCCGGCTTTTAGCTTGATAATAGGTTTAGTTATCTGCCGTCTGCTTATGGAGCAAATTTAGAAGTTGTAACTTATTGATTTAATCATTTAAAAAACTCCCCCCAAAATCCCTCCAAAACTCCACTCCAAAATGAATTTTGAAAAATTGATGACGCTGCGGGTAATCCTACCCCATTTTTAACGCAGCGCTATCTGAATTCATATCGCTAAAGTGATCTAGTCGGCGCCGCGGTCATCGTGATATTTCTCTGTCATTGATGCTGTTTTGTGTCCCAGTAACGTCTGAGTATCAACACCGTGGGTGCTGTAAAGGCGTTCAGCCAAAGAACGCTGCTCATGAAAAGATGGGGGCGTAGAGTTTTTCGAAAACTTTATTCCAGACATATTTCTAGCCTCCATAAATACGCGACTCAGCCCATTGCTGCCAATAGGATCACCAGGCATTGCTGAACCATGAGGGCGTGTATGATGAATAATGTATTTGCTTACCACACGGTCACGACACTGCTTAATTGCATCACCGAGTGATAAGTTTAGCTCGGGTAGAAAGAGGGTCAGCGGCAGCGCAAGACGACTGCCAGTTTTTGATTGAGTAATATGTAAGTGCCCATCCCAAACATCCGAAAATTTCATGTTAGAAATATCTGTACGTCGCTGGCCGCTGATCAGGGCGATGAGCATCGAATTTTTAGCGTATGGCTGAAGTTTATCTGCTGCTGCATAAATGGCCTTCCATTCAGGAAAACTGAGTCGAGCACGACTGACTTTAGCTTTTGGTATCCTGGTGGCCATGGCTGGATTGAAACCGGATTCAACCTCACCAGAGTGTTGTGCTTCTTTAAACAAATCCCCCCAGGTTGCTCTTAGTATCTGCGCCATCCTCGCTTTTCCTTCAACCTTATATTCATCCAAAATTGCCGCAATTGACTTCGTGTCGAGATTGCTAAGACGAACGTTAGGCAACCTTTTAGAAAGAACCAGAGCGCATGACTTTCTTGTTTTAAAAGTTGTTTTTTTAATTTCCCCATGTAATACGCGCTCTTCTTGTATTTCCAGATATTTGTTAACCCAGTCAACTATCCTGATTCCGGCATCTTTAGTTGTAGTGTTTTTGATTGTCATATCCACCATGAAGTTAATCTGCTTTGATTGCTGCTCAGTGAGCATGCTGTTGGCGGCTATTGCTGCCTCACGTGCTGTATCACCGTCAGTTCCAAAACCAATAAACTTTCCTGTGATGGGATGTCTGTACTGCCAGTAGACCTTGCTTGTCCGGCGGTCTAACTTGCAGTACAGGTTTGGAATATTGACCTTATGTGTACGTGGTCTGGCTGCCATTAATCGTTTTCTCCAGTAAAGCCCTGACAGAAGCTGATAGATGACTCGGGATCTCAGCTTTTGCAATGACGCCAACATATTTCGCGTCTTCATCGACCACCCATTTACTGCCTTGTTTTATCGGGGCAGGGATGATTTGACCGGTTTTCGCATACCGATGAAGTGTTGCTGGCGCTGGTGGATATTTAAACCCTTTTGGACTGGATGCCCATTCCATCAAAGGTACGAGTTGGCCCATACGAACCTCCACATATTTAATTTACCTGCTGCACACAGGGTGATATTTAAGTGCCTGCTGGTGGAAACTCTGCCACGGGATCAGCAGATAAAACATTAATGCCAGCGGCTTCAACAGCTTTTCGGTCCATAATTCCACGAACGTTATAGCCATCCATAAAATCCGAAGAAATATTCGCTTTAATGGCATCAGAAATCTGCATGTCTTTAGGGAACTTCACCGACTTCAGCAACTCAGCAAGAATCTCAGCGGTTCCGGCTATTTTGGCTACGGCGTCATAGTCAGCCTTCAACTTGTCGAGTTCCATTTCTACTTGTGTCAGTTTCTGAGCTGGGGTTAATCCCTCGACGCGCTGCATGGTGACATTCAACGAACCTAATTCGTGATGCTGAAAAATTAACTCAAGATAATTAATTGCTCCTGAATCTTTAAACTGTTCAGCAAAAGCATTTGCCATCAGTTGGATAACTCCTCCTGAGAAGGAGAAACTAAAGCCTCCATCCCCAGTCGGTTCTGCTTTATTAAGCCTTACTTCACCCGCAAGAATTTCCCCTAAATCTTTTCCAGCTATACGGAAGGTCTCGATCCCGGCGAAGGCATTAACACAAGCCACGACCCGCTGTATGTTGGCGTGATGCTGGCTTCCATCGAGAAGGTTTTCCGTCGCCCGAAAGAGAGTAAAACCGTCTTCTCCAATGATCTGATCGCCTGCCTCTATCCATTCACCGGCAGTAAAGTTTTCATGTTTAGTAGTCATGCTCTCACCTTTTTTAATTCAGAAGAGGGAACGGTGTTACCGTCGTTCATCATGTATGCGGTCGCCATCTGTTCAGCGTCGCCCATAGCATCGTGGAGCGAGTTGTGTTTGATCATTGGGAAACATGGCTGGTGGTCTTTGATGTAGCCTTTGCCGCCGCGCACCATTGCATCGATATAGGTCCTGATATCGCGCTTACCGTTATATTTCCACGGGCATTCAATGCCGTGAGCCCGATAGGCGTTTTCAAGAATGGAACCGTCGAAGTCAGGACCACGAAAGAATATGCGTGCGTCTGGATACTGGGCTATCCACTGTTTTAAATTTGATAGCGCCTCACCTAAGCTTACGCGTTCACCGGTAAGTGCTTCGTGGGCTTCTTCGCCTTGCTTCTTCCACCACTCCTGAGTGGGCACGCTAACTGTGCGACCTGAAATTAACTGGTCGAAGGAATCGGCACGCCGGTAAAACGCAAACTGCGAATGGTCCTGCAGTTCAGCGTCTTTGGTAACGTCCATGATTGCCTGCTGCGTTGCGTTCAAGTCGGTCACATCAAAAGCAAAAGCGCCAATCGAGAGGATTAGTGCCGTATGGGCGGTGTCCATCGTTTCGGTATCGATGGTGATTACGTTCACTGTCATGGGTATCTCCACAATTCCTGTCTGCAAACAGGTTTAGAAAGGCTTTACTTCTTCCCAGCGCTTGAGGAACTGGGCGCGGGCTTGGGCTGGATTGAGGGGGCAGATAGCGAAATCAGCAGGGGTTATGCCTTCCAGCACTGGCCACACGGTCCCGTCATCCATATCAAAATCACGGCGTTCGGTGGCCAGCATGATTAAATCTGCTTTCTTCACCTCCGCGCTCATTGAAAGTGGTAGGCAATACTTCAAGCGAATGACCTTATCTAGCCGGTCTTCAACGCGCTTATAATCCGGCAGCAGCAACTTTAGTGGCGCTGGAATATCTTTGATAAATGCCTCTGTCGCATCATGAAGCAGCGCTTCCCAGGCCATATGCTTTGGCACGAGAAGGCTAACCAATACTGAATGCTGGGCAACGCTGTAGAACTGAGGGATTTGCCCGTTAAAGCGGCACTCATGAGAGAGGCCTTGGGCGATGCTGTCTTTATCAAAAACGTGAGGGCAAGGATTGGTGTAATCCAGGTGTTTACCCGTAAAGGTTTGTAGCCATGTCATAGAAATCTCCACAAGAAAAAAGACGCCTGCAAGCGCCGGCAACACTTCACGAAGCCACCCGTTGCCGGGTGACTTAAGGAAGAGTTAACGCTGAATCTCACCGCCCAGAGCGGCGAAAAGATTCTGATAAAACTTGGAGAGTTCACCGGTGAATAATACGAAGTCAGCATCAAAACGCAGTGCCGCATCATCGCGGTCAATGTCATCATTCTGCTCAAGAAGGACATCAGCGAACTTAATACGCTTGATCGTCAGCCGGTCATTGAGTGAGAAACTGATGCGCTCTTGCCAGTGGAGGTCTAGGTTGGTGACTAGCTTTCCACCTTCTATATGGCTGGCAATTTCATCGCTGACTAAAGCCTGCTTTTTACATCGAATAGTGCCGCCTTCTTCCAGAATTGCTTTCAGCTCCGCAGAGTCGCCTAAAGCAAAGCCCGCCGGTGTGTCACCATTACGAACCCATTCGGTAAGCGTGAGCTCGATAGGGGTTTCAGTGGTCACCGGTACAACCGGCAAGGATCCCAAACTCTTTCTCAGAAGTGCCAGGGCATCTTCGGCGCGGCGAGAACTTGGAGTAGCTACGGAGATTAGGCCGGATACGGTATCTATCCAGATAAGCATCTGAGATTGCTTAGTAAAAGCCCGAGGCATAAGAGTGTGAAGTACTTCATCTCTTAGTGAATCTAGCTCGGTCTTTTTCAATTTACGGTGCTGTTCCTGCTCAGTTTTGTCTACCTTAAGAGCCAATTCAGCCTTGATAACACCTGCTGGGAGGATCTTCTCTTCTTTCTGCACACAGAGAAGAATCTGCCCATTGACTGAGTGAGTTAAGGAATCACTGAGCTTGCCCATAGGCGATACCCAGCCGGTCTTTGCCATATCCTGGCTACCACAGGGTGAGAATACGAAGCTTGAAAGCTGGGTGTTGAGCTCTTCAACCTTCAGGGTAATGTCACGATTCAAGCGATAAATAATGACGTTTTTAAAGATAGGACTATTCACGATGGGTTCTCCAAAGTTAAAAAAAAGCACCAGGCTTCTGCAAAAGCTGGTGCTGGATAGGTGCTCCACATAGAGAAGAGGTCAACGGGGCTTATACTGTACAAAGGTTTAAGGGTAACCGTAGACCCCTTCTCTATGTGAATGCCACACTCACGCAGTGGCCTCGGCTCTTTAACGTCACGTATGAGCTCAGGACATCACTCGCCGTTTTTATGTGGGGGCTTGCCCATTGGGTTACCCCATGCCACACGACTCTGGATTCTGGAAACGGCGGCGTGTCACGTGCGACGCGGAGTGCTCTTGCAGTTGTGCACCCACTATTCCAATGTCTGCTATACTTAACCTTGAATACGATAAATCTTAATAATTGAATAAAGCAACTCACCTGTTCTTGAGCCATTAATGCGTGACATAAAATTATATTGTAAAAAGTGTAGATCTGAACATTTCAATGCCGTAGTAGACTCGGTAACCCCTCAAGTAGTATC
The DNA here is from genome assembly GCF_000257645.1 of Serratia sp. M24T3. Lineage (GTDB taxonomy): Bacteria > Pseudomonadota > Gammaproteobacteria > Enterobacterales > Enterobacteriaceae > Rouxiella. The sequence goes on along the minus strand of NZ_AJHJ01000025.1, from coordinate 8,444 downwards.
CCTCCTTGTTTGTTCAGTCTGCATGCATGTTATTGATATGTATGATGTATTTTATGATGAAAACAAACTACATCTGACACTTAATCTGCCCTTTCCATATAAGGCGTGTCGCTAGAGCAAAACCTAATTCCTCAAAGGGTAGAGCACTGCATTTGACCACCTTGCGCCGCTTGGCTTGAACGCGGTTTTCCGACCTCACGACCTCGCCGGTAACTTGCATCAGGGGCTGCTATGCCACATATCCGGAACAGTGCTCTTTCCTTTGTGTGCCGGTTACTGGTCCGGCTCGCTCGTCCTTGGACTGCGAAGCATTAAATTGTGGTCCTGCCTTATTGAGCTTTACGTACGGCTGGAACATGTAGGCTCCGTATTGCTCCCAGCTCTTTATTCTCGGTTGGCTGCTGGTTTCCAGTTGTGGTGGCCGGTGCTGATCTCCGGCATCTCGTCCGGTATAACGGAGCGTTTAGACGAGTTATGCTCCCTTGCGCATCAGCCTGCGCATTCACCACAATCAAAAAGAGCGGTATCTCCATTGTTCGTCAGGTTTCCCCGAGCACCCCAGGAACCGGAATTTCCTTTGTTGGGGATGGAGCAGTCTTTTTTGCCATCCGCGCTCTTTGATTGTGGTGCTGGACTATTCCCAGCCGTCACCGCAATGAGAGTGCATACGGACACTGACCTGATAACGCGCAGGATCAACTCGCGTTGCGCTGTCTCTCCAGCTGTCACCCTTATCGTGTTACCAGACCCCCTAACATCAGGATCCGGATAGACGACACTCACAGTCTCGCATTGTGGGTTATGCCTCATTACGCGGTGAGTTCGCGCCCCAGCGTTAGCCAACTCATCAGGGGAAAGCAGTGTTAACGACAGTACGTTGTCAGCCTGGCAGCTAAAACTAAATTATTTCAACCGTTCGGACAGCCAATCATCGGTCGTTGCCGCTTGTTGAACATTCATGGCCGCTAAAGGTGTCAATCTTTCGATTTCAGCTTCAGTTCGGGCCAACTGTGCTTGAAGAAACTTTTTATTCTCATACTCGGTTTTTAAAAGCCGAGCAGCAGCTATACCGTTCTCCAGGTATTCATACAGCTCTTTATTACTAACCCCGGAGACAATAATCGTTATTGGATCTGGTTCTTTCATGATTTACCTGCCTTAGTAGTCTTGCCAAAACCCTCGTACGCAAGGGCAGTGGTAAGGACACTTATAGATTCACATGATCTGGTCTCCCAGAATCCCCGCGGGTGCGGGAGTTGAATTGGCCTGATTTTTAAAGAGCGGGCAAACATTAAATTTCATGTTCGCGTTGTTGAGATATAAATTATGCAGTATATGCAAAATAGTCAAGTATAAAAATATGCTTAATGTGCAAATTTATAGAAATGAAGATTTTAGAGGAGGAAACGTAGGCATAAAAAAACCCGACCTAAGTCGGGCTTCTTCATATAGATGATTTGTTATCCGTGTCTACGGATCTGCTGTGGTTGACTGCCAATAACTTTGCCTTCGATGTGCAACATGTCCAGTTCCTCTTGAGTAATCGACCAAGGTTCATAAGCCTTGTTATCAGATATAACCCTAAGTTCAAACTTCACCTTTTGAAGGCGCTTAACGAATAGGTCGCCGTTAAAATCAAAAACGTAGATACCATCACCATCGAAAATATTTACTTTGTTATCAACAAAAATTAGATCGTTTGGATTTATTGTTCCTTCCATGGAGTCGCCGCGAACGTTAATCAAAGTTACAGTACCTTGAGGCCTAGCACCGAATATGGACTTGGCATAATCGACGTCATATTCAATCGAACTAACAATTTCAACTACTTCACCGGTAACGCATCCATCACCGGCACTAGCTGAAACATCAAGAACATCCACTCTGTACACATTCTTTCCCCCAGTGACACTTAAATTAGTACTGTTTATATACCCAGTATCAACTAAATCTTCACTTATGAAAAGATCTGTAACAGAAACTGATAAAGCTTTAGCAATCCTAGCTAGAGCTTGTTCTGTAAATGCCTTTTGTTTACCAGTTTCCAGGCGAGAGACATTGCCGATATCGCTATCAATAGCCTCGGCAAGTTGTGTAACTGTCATTCCACGCGACTTTCTCAAGTTGCGGATTCGGGTTCCTATATTCATATGCATATTACATGTTCTTCATGCGTGAAATGCAAAGCTGCTTGCGCAAATTATAAACCCCATTTATTATGCTTTAAACGCAAATAACGAGGCCTAATATGCAAACTCCACTAAGAAAGTTGAGGGTCGCACAAAATCTTACAATTCAAGATGTTGCGAACTCTCTGAATATAGATGTTGGAAACTTGAGCCGTATAGAGAGAGGAAAACAAATCACCTCACTCGCTATCGCGGAAAAACTATCGAAATTCTTTGGAGGAAGAATTACAGAAATGCAGATTCTCTACCCGCAACGATTTATGACCTCTGCTGATTTTAAAGAAACAGAGAAAGCAAAGTAACTACTAAGGCGAGAACAACATGGTAGACATCAAAGAGACAGTGAAGGCGATGTGCAAAGTGTTACCGGGTGGACGGTCGGCTATGGCTGGTGGATTGGGCATGTCCCTGGCTGAATTCAATAACAACCTGTACGAGAAAAATGGTTGCCGTTTCTTCGAGCATCACGAGCTGGAAGCAATGGAAGACCTATCCGGTACGAATCTACTAGCTGTGTATTTTTCACAGCGTCGTGGTGGCATGCATGTGGATATCCCAACTTACGAAGAATTAGATCAAGTCTGCTTATTCGAAAAAGCCATTCGTACTGCTGCTAACCGTGGCCACGTAGATCAGATTATTGAAAAGTCGTTGGAGGACGGTGTGATCACTAAGGAGGAGGCTGCAGAAATTATGAATTATCACAATCTTCATATTGCTGCTCGTGAGAATGAAGTGAGGTCAATTGTTCGACTTTACTCGAAGCAAAGTAAGGCAGGGAATAAATGATTAACCAAGAAAGGGTTGGTGTGCAGGTTGCAGCCCGCACACCGGTTTGCATTGAAACAACTTTGTGGAGATCCCAACGCATGGACAGTTTATCTGATAAGCCATCCGGACCGCAAATCCGCTGTTTGCCTCTTTGTGGTCATGACGATGATTACCGCTTCGTTAAAAATATACAGGGCAAATGGGAGCCCCTCAACTACTCGTTCGTTTGCTGGATGGTAGCCAATCAGCGCTGGTTGAAAAATAAGAGTAAGGCGGCTGCATGAGCATGACATTAATGGCGAAAGCTATGAGCATAAAAGTGGGTAATCACCTGCGTAAGTTGGTTCTCATCAAGCTTGCTGATAATGCCAATGATAAAGGCGAGTGTTGGCCTTCTTATCAGCATGTAGCGGACCAATGCGAATGCAGCAAAAGTGCAGTTAAGGGACATATTAACTCACTGATTGATATGGGTCTTGTATCTAAAGAGAACCGTCTTGGTGTGAACAATGGTAAGGGCAATACCTCGAATGTTTATTATCTGATGCTTGATAACCCTATGGCACCAGAAAGCATAGGGGGTGGGGCACCAAAAAACACAGGGCCTATGGCATCAAAAAACCCACCTATGGCACCTGATAACCCACCCCCTAGGGCAGGAGATGGCACCAGAACCAGTCACTCTTTAGAACCAGTCAATGAACCTTTAAAAACTATTGGTCAGCTTCCTGCGGAAACCGACCGTGAAGTTCAAATTACGGACGATGCCAAGATTGTTTTGAAGCACCTGAACCTGTTGACCGGTTCTCGCTATCAGCCAGCTAAAGGTTCACTGGCAAATATCCGTGCCCGCCTCAGCGACGGCCATGACCTGGCAAGCGTGATTCTGGTTGTAGATTACAAATTTGAACACTGGGACGGTACTGAACACGCTCAATACCTACGGCCTTCAACGCTGTTCCAGCCGAGCAAGTTTGAGGGTTACCTGATTAGCGCCACACGCTGGGACGAGCAGAACCGCCCGAAATGCGTGAACGGCAAATGGCAGCGTCCTACCCAGCTGACCCAGGCAACCAGTGATATTCCAGAAGGTTTTAACAAAAACCTTCCTGCAGCACCAACCCAAGGAGGCTCTGATGATGGCTACATCTAAATCAGCTGACGTGATGGCGCGTTTCCTGGCTATGAAACCTGCACACGTTGAAGCGCATTGCAAAACGGGGGCCGAGTTAATGGCCTGGCAGCAGGAAGAGGGCAAGAAGGCTGCTAAACGCGTTGCAGACCAGAACCGGCAGGCGCGGATTGAAAAAATTCTTGGTCGCTCTGGCATTCAGCTGCTTCACAAAGACTGCGGTTTTAAGAACTACCTGGCAGAGACCGAAGAGCAACAGCAGGCGCTGGTAATGGCTAAAGCCTACCTGAAGGACTTCGGCAACACGCATGGCGGCTTCGTCTTTGCGGGGAACGTTGGCACCGGCAAGAACCATCTGGCCACGGCGATAGTGCGCAACCTGATTGAGCAACACAAAGCAGCGGCAATCATCACCGTTGCGGAACTGTGCCAGAAATTCCGCGCCACTTTCGATAAGAGTAGTCCAATGAAAGAAGCCGACCTGATGCGCGATATCTGCCGCCTTGATTTGTTGGTGCTGGATGAAGTCGGGGTGCAGAAGACCACTAACAACGACTACGAAATCAACCTGCTGAGCCAGATTATCGACCGTCGCCAGCTGCAGCTTAAGCCTACCGGCATGCTCACGAACCTGACGCACGCTGAAATGGCGGGTCTGTTAGGTGAGCGAATCATGGACCGTCAGACGAACGGCGGCATGTGGGTACCGTTCACCTGGAAGAGTTTCCGCAGTCGCAAAGGGGGCAAGGCATGAAAAAGCTTCGTTTAGAGGTGGATGAGTTCGAGCGTGCGGCCATCAATGAAGGCGTCCGCAAGGTGATACTCGGCGGTGATTTCAACCGGCCAAACTCCCAGCTTTACCGCGTTATGCACGCGGCGATGGGGCCGACATGGTACACCCTGCGAGACTTGGAATTGTTGGTGTTGAACATGTTCGGTCATGCAGATACGCAGGCGGCAATCAGTGCGCGGCTTCGTGAGGTAAATCCAGTTGTGCACGGCCTGCGGAAGGATAAACGCATGGTGAAGGATCCGGATTCAGGTAAGCAGGTGTGGTTTTACCGCCTGGTGGCCGCTAAGTACGAGGACAAAGCAGCATGAGAAAACAGTTAAGCCCGATAACGCCTAAGCAACGTGAGGTTCTGGAGTTCTTGAAAAGTTTCTTGGCGGAGAACGGTTTCCCACCGACCCGGGGCGAGATAGCTGAGCATTTCGGATTCAAGTCACCTAATGCAGCTGATGAAAATCTGCGTAGCCTGGTTAAAAAGGGCTTTATCAAACTGTCAGCGGGCAAGTTCAGGGGGATCACCATCATCAGCCATCATATCGAGCAGCCGCGCGCAGCGGTTCCATTGGCGCATGCTGAGTGGCAAAGCCAGGTAGTCGAGGCATCCCGTAAGTGGGTTAAGTGCAAGGGTCGTTATCACTCCGAACAGAACATGGCGGCGCTGATTGAACTGTTTAGCCAGGAACCGGAGTGTGAAGCATGAAATCAGACCACTTGGGATTGAGTAGCACGCCAGCAGAGCATAAAGACCGTTGGCAGACGCCGGTTGAAATTTTTGACGCACTGGATCTGGAATTCGGTTTCTATCTGGATGCTGCGGCAGACCAGAGCAACGCACTTTGTTCGCATTACCTGACTGAGCAAGACGATTCTCTTTCCTGTGAGTGGACCAGCCACGGGGCTATTTGGTGTAACCCACCATACAGTGCACCACCTCCGTGGGTTGCAAAAGCTGCGGAACAATGCCGTATCCAGAAACAGCCTGTTGTCATGCTTATGCCAGCTGACACCTCAACAGGTTGGTTCTCTGAGGCATTGAAGACTGTCGATGAAGTGAGATTTATCACTGATGGCCGGATCGGCTTTATCAATGCCGGTACAGGCAAGCCAGGGAAGAACGGCAACAGTAAAGGCAGCTTATTGTTTATCTGGCGCCCATTCATTAAACCGCGCTGCATGTTCACTACGGTATCGCGTGACGAGCTGCTTGTGATTGGTTCAGAGGTAAGAGGAGTGAGCGCCGCATGATCCTGACTTTACCATTCCCACCAAGCTTTAACGGATACTGGAGGAGCCCCAATAAAGGGGCTTTAAAAGGCCGGACGTTGATCAGTGAAAGCGGGCGAAAGTTTCGGGCTAATGCGCTTGCATCGGTATTAGAGCAATTGCGCCGCCGACCAAAAGCAATCACGGCCAATGTAGCTGTATCCATCGTGCTTTATCCGCCAACCAATCAAAAAAGGGATCTGGATAATTACTTCAAAGCCTTGCTCGATGCGCTGACGCACGCCGGAGTGTATGCCGATGATAGTCAGATAAAGGATCTGCACGCTGTATGGGGACCGGTCATAAAGAACGGGAAAGCTGAGGTCACCATCAAGGAGATCTCGGCATGAAGAGGGCATTGCTAAAGCCATTCGTCCAGGATGATCTGGGCGTTGTGATATTCAAGCCGGGCAAGGACCTGCTGCCTCTGTTTAGGCAAAAGCGTTTGCTGATCACCAATGTGCCTGATGAGCTGGCCGACCTGCCATCTGGTGCGATCCCTGCCGTGAGTCAAAAGCTGGTGGACGACGCGCGGCTTAATGCATTCTTTAAAGACAGTCGGGTAATTATTGCTGCTGGTGGTATTCAGAGCCTGGAGCGGTGGGTAGAAAAACTCACAGCGTGCCAGTGGGTGAAGTCAGCAGATGGGTACCACGATAAAAATCTTACAGTTCATCCATTTGATGGCAGCTATCTTTGCCTGTGCTGGCACCATGAGCACAAGTTTAGGGATATGGCTTTAGCCGAGTTCTGGGAGATAGGAAACCGTAACCGCGCAACTTGGGTGGTTGAAATGATCCGCATGGAACTTCAGATAGCGTCAGACCACCACGTAAGTTTTCATGAGTTGTGCTGGTGGGCCTTTTCGAAAGGTATTATTGACGCTCTTCCTGATAGTGCCGCTCGCAAGGCGTTGGGTTGGATGCCGAAGCCAGCAATAAAGTCAGTAGGGAGAGAGTCTGATATTCAACCTGAGTTTTCTCCACACGAAGTTCTTGAAGAATACGTTGAACAGGTCAATGCAATCATCGCGTTAAGCGTTGACCCTGAACCGCAAGAGTCTTTCATGCTGCGTAAAAAGCTCAAGCCTTGGCGAAATGAAAAATACACCCGATGGGTTAAATCTCAGTCCTGTTTGTGCTGTGGTCAGCAGGCCGATGACCCGCACCATATTATAGGCCATGGCCTCGGCGGTACCGGCACAAAAACACATGATCTATTCACTATTCCTTTGTGCAGAAAACATCATGACGAATTACACCGGGACCCGCGAGCCTGGGAGAAGGAATATGGCTGCCAGATTAACCTATTTTTCGACTTTTTTAACTACTCATTGGGCATCGGAGTGTTCACGTCGAAATAGAATAATTAATATTATACACAGGTATTTACAGTGGTTTTTGTGGGGTCCAATTTGAAGAGTGACAGGTTTGCAGGCCGCATCTTCACATGCATAGAGGGCAGTCTATGAGAGATATACAATTAGTTTTAGAGCGTTGGGGAGCATGGGCTTCATGCGACGTAAGTGGTGTCGATTATCCATCCATTGCAGCCGGATTTAAAGGATTACTTCCTGCAAGTCATAAGTCGCGCATTTCATGTTGTGATGATGACGGGATGATTATTGCAGGGTGTATTTCACGCTTAAACATGAACAACTCAGAAATGCATGATTTGCTTGTTGATTATTATATCTTCAGGATGACCTTTATGAGTTTAGCTAAGAAGCATCAATGTTCAGACGGGCATATTGGTAAAAAACTCCAAAAAGCTGAAGGAATTGTTGAGGGAATGTTGATGATGCTCGATGTTCAGCTTGAGATGGATTGCGATGTTCAGCATCAACCGGGTAATAAAAAAGTAACTGCCTGAGTGTTTACGTACGTAAAAAATCCTTTACTCTGTTAAGAGTGGTCACGTAGTCACAAAGCTTACACAATTTAAAGACCTCGCCTCGGCGGGGTTTTATTTTTTCAGCAGTATGCTACTTTTAAGTTGTTGTAGTGAATCCTACCTGTGCGGTAGGGCAAACAGCTAATAGTTATGTCGGTTAGGGACTAAGCGAACCATGGTTGGCTGGCCAACGGTTCACTGGGAGGCACCCGGCACTACAACAGGCCCCTGTAGAAATGCAGGGGCTTTTCCATTTTGAGATTTAGTGATATTTTCAAATACGTTGCAGTGAATCCCCCTATGCGGTGGGGCCAATCAGAAAGTTTTGCATTGATGCCGCTTGCGAGTCACAATTGCTGATGAATGACTCACCGGGAGGCACCCGGCACTACAACAGGCCCCTTGC
>NZ_AJHJ01000024.1 GCF_000257645.1 Serratia sp. M24T3 | reverse complement strand
GTTTTTTATTGGCCTTTGCTATCAGGCAGTTTGTTCCTGTAGCCAACCGATGCGCATTTCAGGTACCGAGCGCAGGAGCTGGCGAGTGTAATTATCCAGCGGTTCAGTCAGTGTGGTACTTACCGAACCGTTACGAACAATCTCACCTTTAAATAATACCGCCACCTCATCGGCCACTTCACGCACCACCTGTAAATCATGGGTAATAAACAGGTACGAGATCCCCGTCTGACGCTGAATATCGCGGAGTAAAGCCAGCACGTCGCGCGCCACTAGTGGGTCAAGCGCCGAGGTCGGTTCATCACAAATTATCAGTTTAGGTTCTGCGGCCAAGGCTCTGGCGATGCACACCCGCTGTTTTTGGCCACCAGAGAGCGCCGCCGGAAGACGCGTCGCCAGTTCGGAGCTTAACCCCACCTGTTCCAATAGCTGTTGCACGCGAGCGGCGCGTTGCGAACGGTCAAGAGGAGTAAAACACTCCAACACTCTTGAGATTTGTTTGCCGATAATTTCTCTTGGATTCAAGGCAGTATCTGGTATCTGATGAATCAGCTGAATATCACGCAACTGTTGACGACTGCGCGCGCGCAGGCCCGCAGACAACGGCTGGTTCTCAATGCTCACCATTCCGCTCTCCGGGTGATGCAGCCCGCAAATCACCTTACCGAGTGTCGATTTGCCGGAACCTGACTCGCCGATCACTGCCAGCGTTCTGCCGCGAGGAATTGAAAGATAAAGATTTTTCAGCACCGGTTGCTGATGGTAACGCGCGCTGATGTTTTCAATGCGCAGCAGCTCGGGCTGGTCCATCGGCATCGCTTCTCGGTGTTCGCCCTGCGCGGTAAGTAGTCGGCGGGTGTAATCCTGAGCCGGAGAATCAAGCAGCCTAGCGGTCGCGGCGTGCTCCACCGTTTTACCGTGTTGAAGTACCATGATGCGATCGCTAATTTGTGCCACCACAGCCAGATCATGACTAATATAGATTGCCGCCACCCCGGAAAGGCGGATAACTTCGGCGATCGCCTTGAGCACGCCGAGCTGCGTGGTGACATCAAGAGCGGTAGTTGGCTCATCAAATATCAGCAGTTCCGGACCCGCGCAAAGGGCCATGGCAATCATCGCGCGCTGCAACTGCCCGCCTGAAACCTGATGAGGATAGCGTTGATAAAACTGAGCAGGCTCGGGCAATCCTAGCTGAGTAAACAGTTCAATTGCCTTGGCCTGAGCCTGCTGGCGCGGCAAAATACGATGCTTCAGCGTCGCCTCTATCACCTGCTCGCCGATGGTGATTGCCGGGTTAAACGCCGCGCCGGAAGACTGTGCCACGTAGGCAATTCTCTTGCCGCGTATCGCCCGCAGCCGGCGTTGCGACAGGCGACTCAAGTCAGTATCTTTAAAAAGAATTTTACCTGAATCGATGCGCATACCGTGACGACAATGGCCGAGAATTGCCAGACCAATCGTCGATTTGCCCGCGCCCGATTCGCCGATCAGCCCCAGCACTTCTCCGCCCCGTAAATCAAAGGAGACGTTGTCGACTAATCGTCGTTTTGACTTGTCCGTTGTGACGACCACCAACTGCTCAACGCGCAGCAATGGCTGTTGTTTAATCTCGGAATAATCAGCCATGGTGACCTCCCCACGAACGCGTGGTGCCGCTCATCAACCAGTCGGCCACGGCATTGATGGCCAGGGCTAAAATGGCAATCGCCCCTCCCGGCACCAGCGCAGCCCAGACACCAAACAAAATGCCGTCTTTATTGTCACGCGCCAGCCCGCCCCAGTCAGCAGTCGGCGGCTGAATGCCTAATCCGAGGAAAGACAGCGCCGACAAAAACAGCAAAATAAAGATAAAACGCAGACCAAACTCAGCGATCAGCGTCTGCAATGCGTTAGGTAAAACAACGCGCCAGAGGATCCAGCCCAGGCTCTCGCCGCGCAGTCGCGCAACGTCAACAAACTCCATCACGCCAATTTCGACCGCCAATGCTCTCGCAACGCGCAGCACGCGGGTAGACTCGAGCAGGCCCAATACCAAGGTCAGGGTGAGGATAGTTTTAGGCAACACTGCCAACACAATCAGGGCAAAAATCAAGGTTGGGATCGCCATGATCATATCGTTGATGCGAGAGATGGTCTGGTCCAGCCAGCCACCGCGGATCCCAGCGATAAAACCAAGAGTGCAGCCAACCACAAAGGCCAGCGCGGCCGCCAACGCCGTTACCCCCAGCGACACACGGGTGCCCCAAATCATTCGCGACAGCAGATCGCGCCCCAGATTATCAGTCCCCAAACGCAGCGTTGCGTCCGGTGCCTGCCAGGCCATGCCGATAACTTTGTCCGGCGCGTAAGGCGCCAGCCACGGCGCAAAAATGGCAATCAGCACAAACAGGGTCAGCCCTGTCAGTCCCAGAATTGCAGTGGGTTTTAGTGCAGGCATCTAAAAATTCCTTTTGCTTCTAACGTTGGTGGCGCAAACGCGGATTGGCAACCAGCGCCAGCACATCGGCCAGCAGGTTTAACAGGATATAAATCCCCGCCAGCAATAACGCGCAGTCCTGCATCACCGGGATATCCCTTTTACTAATGCTATCAACCATATATTGACCCAGCCCCGGATAGACAAACACGTTTTCGACAATCACCACGCCGACCATCAGGTAAGCCAGGTTAATCGCCACCACGTTGATAATCGGGCCGAGCGCGTTCGGCAAGACGTGCCGCCAAAGGATCCGCGCCGGAGTCAGGCCTTTCAGAAGTGCGGTGTCAACGTAAGCCGCGCTCTGTGCGGCAATCAGCGCCGCGCGGGTCATATTGCTCATATGGCCGACAATGGCCAGCACCAGTGTGGCGCAAGGCAATGAAATAGCTGAAAGTTTGGCAGTAAAAGACATCGAATCCGATAACGTACTGTTGCTTGGCGCCCACGCGAGAGTGATCGCAAATATCAGAATCAGTAAATATCCAGAGAAAAACTCCGGCAGCGCAACGGCGGCGCGGGCAATCCCGTTAAGCAGCGTATCGATAATACTGCCCTGATAACGCACCGACAGAAAACCAATCAGCAGCGCCAGCGGCACGGCAATGACCGCGGTGCATCCCGCCAGAAACAGTGTATTACCCAGACGGGTAAACAGCGGACCGGCAATGGCCTCGCGGCTGGTGTAGCTGATGCCGAAATCACCGTGCAACACTCCCAGCAGCCAGCTCAGGTAGCGGCTTATCGCCGGTTTATCCAATCCCAGTTGCAAGTTAAGTTCGCGGATGGCATCCGGCGTCGCGCTTTGACCAAGAATCGCCGTCGCGGCGTTACCCGGTAACAATTGCACGCCGATAAAAATCAATACGGAAACGGCAAGCACCATTAATACGCCGTAACCCAGTCGCCAAAATACCAGGCTTAATAAAGTTGAACGGCCCGAAGGCCGTTGCGAAGTCATTTCAGTCATACCATTTACTCGCTTTGGTTAAGCTGCCTCAGCTTTCGATCCAGACTTTTTCTGCCGCGCGGTTTCCGCTCAGCGGCATGCCAGGCACGGAAGTAAAGCCTTTGATTTTAATCGAGCAACCATCAAGCGCATCGGCATACAGCGGGATGATTTCACTGCCCTGATCCACCAGCATCACCTGAATATCATGATAAATTTGCTTGCGCCTGGCCTCATCAGCCTCGCCGCGTGCCGCTTTGACCATCGCATCAAAGGCCGGAACGTGCCAGGCAGATTCATTCCATGACGACTGGCTGGTAAATACCAGCGACAGCATGGCATCGGCGGTAGGACGACTGGCCCAGTTGGAAGAAACAAACACTTTTTTCTGCCAGACATCATTCCAGAAAGCGTCATCGGGAACGTGGTCAACTTTCAGGTCAATGCCCGCCTTGGCTGCAGATTGCTGATAAAGTTGTGCAGCATCGACGGAACCGGGGAATCCAGCGTCAGCGACCGACAAGGTCAATGGGCCAGTAAAGCCAGATTTTTTCCAGTGGAAACGGGCCTGATCCGGGTCATAAGGCCGTTGCGGAATATCTTTAGCAAAATAGCGATTCGACGGGAAGAATGGATTGTCGTTGGCCACGCTGGCATAGCCACCCAGCACGGTATCAATAATCTGCTTACGGTCGATGGCATATTTTAATGCCAGACGGCCATCAACATTGTTGAAAGGTGCCAGATTTGAAAGTCCCGGGAAGGTATAAATTGCACTGTCCTTTGCGCGAATCAGCTGAATATTAGGCATATGCTGAATACGCCCCACAATGCGCGGATTAACGCGGTTAATCAGCTGGGCCGAGCCGCTAACCAGGGCTGCAACCCGTGCAGTGGAATCGTTCATTGCCAGTGTTTCGACTGAATCAACGTGGCCACGAGCACTGTTCCAGTGATTAGGATTACGTTTAGTCAGTGTGGTCACGCCCGGCTGGAATTTCTCCAGAATAAATGCACCAGTGCCAATCCCTTTGTCGAAACTTTCGTTTTCGGCGGTTACCACAAAATGCACCGCACTCAGTAGCCAGACAAATTCGACGTCCGCCGAGTTCAGTTTAACCGTGACTTCATGATCACCGGTCGCGGTAATAGAGGTTACTGGATCCAGATAACCTTTAACCGGAGACGTTGATTTCTCACCGCGATGGTGATTCAGCGAATAAACCACGTCTTTTGCGCTCAAGGCTCGGCCATCGTGGAACTGCACGCCTTGACGAATTTTAAGGATCCAGGTTTTGCTGCCATCGGCCGACGACCACGACTCTGCCAGTGACGGAGCCAGTTCACCTTTCTCGTCGATTTCTACCAGACTGTTGAAAATCTGCGAACCAACAAAATACATGTAAGTTTCAAACCAGAAAGCCGGATCGAGACGATCAGTGCTTGAGGCATTGTCAATGCCAACGACCAGATGACCGCCCTTTTTTGGCGTTGCAGCCTCAGCGGCAAAAGCGTTGGAAAACGGCCACAGTGAACTGGTTGCCGCAGCGACGGAGATAGCTCCTGCGCTTTTGATAAACGAACGACGATCTATCATGACTTTCCCTTAATAAGGTCTGAAACCCAATTGATTTTATTTTTTTAACTACGATGTATTTTGACTGGCGGAAATAAGCGCGTCAGCAAAACTATTATCAGTCGCGTGAGGCCAAAGCCTGGGTCAGCGCCGCAATGTGTTCAGGCCCGATCCCACAGCAACCACCGACCATAGTGGCACCCGCCGCCACCCATTCTTCGGCAAAGCCAAGATAGCCCTGTGGGTCAGTGTCTTTACGCATTTCGCTCAGCCCTTCGTTGGCTCCGCGCTTGTTGTCAGAAGGTTCGAAAGCATTGGCATAAACGCCGATATCGAGATCTGAATCTTGCTGTTGAGCGGTGGTATGAGCTTCCGTCACCGCGCTGGCCATCACTTCTGGACGGCTACAGTTAAACAATACCGCTTTCGCAGACAGCCGTAATGCTGCTTTAACCGCATCGGCCACTGATTCCCCGGAGCGTAATAATGCCTGCCCCTGAGGGTTGAGAGTGTCTTGTAAAGTAAAGGATAACCAGAGTGGGCGCGCGTCCTCACCCACAACTTCACGCACCAGCTCAACTTCGGCAATCGAACTTTGCGTTTCGGCCAGCCAAAAATCCACATAGTCGGTCAAACCGGCAACCAGCACCTCAAGCAACGCTTTAGCTTTAAGCGGCTCGAATAAATCGGGGCGATATGAACCCAACACCGGCGGCAGTGATCCACCGACCTTCACCGGGACAATGGCTGCATCGGCCGCTTCACGGGCTAGTTTTCCTGACAACGCAATCAGTTCTGCACCTCGCTCGGCGAAGACCTCATCACCGACGTGAAAAGGCACCACTGCGTAGCTATTTGTGGTGATCACCTGCGAACCTGCAGAGATAAAAGCATCATGCGCCTGACGAACGAATCGTGGAGCCTCCATCAAAGCCAGCGCAGACCATTCGGGTTGACGGAAAGGAGCCCCCATGCGAGCCAATTCACGGCCCATGCCGCCATCAAGAATCACAATGTTTTTACTCATTTTTGTTTAGTTGTCCGTGATTTATCGTGTGGTCGATTGATATTTTTTGAATTGCCAATACTCTACAAAACGAGAGTTTAGATGTCTAGATATCTTTATGGATAGAAGTGTGAAATCAAATTTGTGAATGCGCGGTATCTGCAAAACCAACGGACAGCAGTTTGCTACATTGAGTGACTTAGCAAAGTAAGTCTTTGGAGGAAGTCATGGGGCCTGAGAAGGTTACGATTTGCCACACTGCAAATAACAGTTGCTCAATAGATGATAAGACTTGCGGTTATCGTGTTTTCGACGCAATGACTCATGCCGCAAATACCTCGGCTGAAATAGCTTCGTTTTATCAGCAACCGTATTTCGACGCCTTAGACGAGCAGCCCTGGTGCCCGAAGCTGAGCCGGCAACATTCAGAAACAGACTTGAGTTCGTGCTTAGGCCCAACCACCGAATCACTGCCAACGCCTGAAACGTCAAGCTGGTCGGAATTAATATCTCAGGCAGCTCATTACCAATTACACCAATATAGTCGCCTGGCGGTGGCTGGTGACCTGCTCAACACGATCCCCACTGAAATAGGCAAACTGTTGGCAGCCAGTTTATTTTGTGGGAATAAAGGCGTCGATATCCTATATCAGGCCGGCCTGGTTGGTGGATTTACACTACTAACTCAACTTATTAATCAAATTATCGGTGCAAACTCTTTAGCTGCAATACTCACCAGTGTGCCCCCGTTAATGCTGACCTGGCTTGCCAGACAGCAGGTGTCAGTAAGTGAAACCGTAGCTAACGGATTGATAACGCTAATCAATACTGGACTGAATATTTGTGCCAGTGAAAACCTGCATCAACCGGCTTTGCTGGTCAATCTACAGACCCAAGTATTCGCTCCTTTAGAGGAGATGTTGTTAGATTCAGGAGTTAAGCAGATTATTGTGACCAGCACCACAATGCTAATGGGAATATATATCCTCTTACGTCTGGCAGGATGGCTAACTCTAAAACCCCCGCCACCCAATATTTTGAATCACGGTTTGAGACTTATTGGCGAGATCAACGCACTGTCCTCAACCAGTATGCAATTTGAAAAACATAAAGATGGTCTGATTAAAACCTGGTATCAACGTAATTACTCTCGGTCTTTTACGGAGGATAAAGCGGCAAAAGCCCTGAACCGTGCCGTAATCCACCTCATGCCATTTTCTTTAAAAAGAAACCCCAGCACTGATGACTATCAACCCTATTATGACCAAATTGAACAGCAGCTTCTGTCAGGCAAGATAAAAACTCGGCAAGCAATAAGAGATACGCCAGAGATATCATCTCAAGGAGAGAAAGCGGTATCTATTCCGCTATTAGTTACTGGTGCTACGGCTGTCGGAGTTATTAACCAGCGAAGATGGCGACCCGGCTGTTATAACACGGTGCTTGGTGGCACCCTGCTGATTCCCATTGCTGGTCTTTTTACTTATCTTGGAAAAAAGTTATTTTATCAGACTAGGCTTGCCGAATTAACAAATAACGTTGTGCCGCCATACAGTCAAAATAATGGCTTATCGCTGCCCACAGCAGCCAATAACTGTCTTGAAATCATTACAAAAGTCAGGTCTTGGCTCAATACAGATAAAACGGGCTGGCCTCTTGCCGGCGCGCTTTGCGACACCCTTTTCGACCAGCATGGCGACCTTGATTTTGAGCATGCCAATACGCTGCTGAGATTATTAAATATTACTGACACAGACAGTAAAGACCGTCTAAAAATGAATGAATCAATACGATTAGCGCTATCATCAATAATTTCGTCAATCGGAATGCAACGCAGTTGGAACATTGACCGTCTTATTTACATCATCGGCGTGCTTACGCAAGAAATATGGTTAGATAATATCGAAGGCAAGGCGAATGACACTGTCAAAATGATGCTTGATAAACTTCGCCTATCACTATCAAAACACTATGTATCACTGGGGATCATCAATCATGATAATATAAAAAAACTCTCAGAGTATCTACTTTATCAAGTGGCCCCTGAAGCTATTTTTCTTGAGCGCAATGGCAAAGAGAATGAATCTCTGCTTTCGAAAAACATGGGGTATGCTTTGTTTTATTTCGCCAATAAGCTTTCGAATAACGAGTACGTTAGCAACAATGATCTTCCCATGGTCATTATTGAAGGTAGAGCCGATGCATTTGTTTCTTCGCGCGAGAGTATTTACTATAGTAAAAGCACCAACTCATCCCTCCTGGAAATCATGGAGCAAGTTACACATATCACAGAAAGTGAGTTTATTTCCTATCATCAGCAAGACTTCAATCTTGAAAACTTACCTGCCGTTTCTTTTGATGACATCATTCAGTTTAACTTTCCGGAGATTGATATCTACGCGCCTGTAAATTTTGATACCGAATCAATCAGGATTCATTCTCAACATATATTCAACAGCCAGGCTCGTGTTTTGCGTAAGTGTAAAAACTTTAGAGATCTAATCCGTAGTTTTGAAGATGGGTTGAGCGTGCTGTTTAGCATCTCACCTAACAGTATACCCATGAGCCTACGCGTATACAAAAATAATAACCACCAAAAAGAGCAGACTTTTACACTCAGTCATTACCCCAGACTTTCACAATTAAAAAAACAGTATAATAACGCTAATAAAGTAATGATTGAACAACATTGTAGCCTCTATGGTGACCTGGTTAATAAGTCGATTGAATTATTGCCAGCTCATGAGTTAAGTTTTGTCAAAAAAAATAGTGTTGCTATTTACAGTATCGATACGAGAGTTAAACGCTTTCACAAATTCCGCTATTTGATGCTACATAAACATCATCTTGCGATACCAAATCGAGTAGAACGTGTTGCTTACAACATTCGCCCTCATCATCAAATAGGTAAGTTTTTTTATGTTATCGACACTCTCACTCAAGAGAAAAGATATTACTCTATTCATATAGAATACAGTCGCAAGAATCCACGTATTTTTCCTGCTCGCCGATTAGCCATTAACAATACTGCTGATCTGCTTAACTTGAATAGTGAATTTCTCAATAGTAACTATTATTTTCATGACCAAAAAAGTCTCTTTGATCCTTGTAAAGAACCGGCCAGCCCCGAATTATCATTGTTAAGCCCCTGGAACAAAGGTCTGGATTATCTAATGGAAAGAATATATTGGGCCAAAGATAAGTTGTGCCATACTTTTCGAACGGAAAATGAAGTAATAGTTTATTTTGACCACAGGGAAATAAAAAACAATAATTCAACCGCATCAGCGCAATTACAGCGAGAAATAATCGATGAGCGTAGAGAGTTTATTGGATTTTTACAGAATAATAATTATCAAGCCAGCATGACCGAGAGCGAACAACAAGAAAATGCAGGGCCAGCACACCATTTACTGAAAAATTTGCCACTTTATAGCTGCTATGAGTTTTACCGCGATGTCATGTGGTCACAGGAAGACACCTCCGCCCCGTCAATTTTCACCCCTTTATCACAAGCGGCGATATGCGCGGCAGACTTCTATCTTGCATTCACCTCCTTAAAATCACTATCTGCTCTTATTAAACTGTCTAAACAAGTCCACGTAAAATCCTGGATCAGAAAGAGTGAATTACGTGAGTTAGAAAAAAACTTAGAGGCAGTTTATCGCGTTCCCCAGTCCAGCCAATATAGATATCCACCTGAGCATGCCGAGAAAATTTTTGCTTTCGAAGACGAGCTAAGAATTTTGGACAAAGAGATAGGGATGTTGCAAAACAGGATGAAATCATCATTGGGAGGGATGTTCTCCATTCCAGTATTTGTCACTTTCCCTTATTTAACGTTAAAGGGAGGCACGGACCTGTCGGCCAGCATTACTCCCTGGGCTTTTAATATGGGGAAGATGTTTTTAAAAAAAATGAACAGATATGACAAAATCAAAGATCCTTTGATTTGGGACCAAACTCAAGCAATCAATGTCAATCAGCCTCAATTATCTGACAATATGACAAGGTTGCTGGAAAACACTGACTGCTATAATGACGACGTCCCCAATAGAAACATCACCCTTAATATCTTTGATATAAAGTATAAAGATCCCAGACTTTATACCGAACTTTTTTTTGAAGCCTTAAGCCATCCCGATCCTGAGTTTATCCTCCAGAAAGCCGAAAATGCCGACTGGAATATTCCAGCAAATTTTAATAAACTGGCCATGTACACTTTTTTAGCACTGACAATTAAAATGCGCGTTTATACGCATCAAATTTTATGGCTAGAGACAAACAAAAACAATAAAAATAAAACCTTGTTGACTGAAGAGGATTTTTTTAATTTTTACTCCGCTCAACTGAAAGAACCTGCATTAAGAATGCCCAATATAACCTGTACCGCGGAGCAAGACTTGCTGCTTAATGAAATCCATGATGATGTCATTAACACTCTATCAAGCCAGGTTAAAGGCATTGAAATAAACTATCGATTTATGGTGCAGAACTTATTAATGAGAGAAAATCCAAATGATTTTTTGACTGTCATTGGCCGTAATATCTCGCGCGCAAAAATCGTTTTAGAAGACCTTGATAAATCTTTATCGTTCCAGCTAGATAAATTTACTATCTTCGACAGTCATAGTTCGAAAGTACAAAAAAAATTCCATAAAAAAGTCATACGCAAGCTGGGAAAACACATAAAAAACGTCATCATCGACAATCCAAAATTTATCATTTTATTTACCCAAGACTATCAGTCCTTTAAAAATAAGCTTGAACAATACCGTGATTCAGAATCTAATCAACGGCTACCGTCACATACGGATTTTATCAAAAACTGGTTCAAAGTTTCCAAAATCATTAATTACACCTACTGCTCCATGGCGCGCGTTGAATACACCTCCAAGGTATTTTCTGAACATTATTTCTGGGATTGGAGCTCAGCGGAAGTACAAAAGGCATGGTTAACAAAGTTACAACACTTTCTTTATGGCGCAATGAAATATCAGGATCTAAAACCTTTTTTGCTATCTGCAACGCAAGGTTTAAAAAGCTACTGGTATGCGCGGAGAAAAACAACGGATAGCCTGCATGAAAGTGTTCTCGTCAATGGTTTAATTGATCCGGAATTTATCTTGGGGGTAAAAAAATCTCTGACTGAAAGCTGCTTACAGTTTCCGGAGTTACTTTTTTGTGATTTTTATCAAAAAGACGATGGCAGTTGGTTCACCTTTTTAAATATCGACTATTTATCAAGTAATTCTATACGTAACAAAAGAACACTGTCTTCTTATTCGACCATTCTTTCTCCCCTCGACGGGGTCGAGGATTTTTCATTGAAAAAAGCCATGCTGCAACCATTACAAAACCATCAACTTTATCGCCATGAAGATAATGACTCGCTGTATCGCCAACTCCTGACCAACCTGGTCCAAGATTATAGCCAGTTACTTGGGGAACCTTTCCATCAAAGGCTTTATGAACAACGCACTGGCGCACTACAATTAACTGATAACGAACTTATCGATGCGGTATTTCCTCTAATTAATAGCCTCTTGAATAAAGATAATCAGAGCGTTGCTTATCAGATTAAAGTACTACAACGATTTCTGCCTGTTGATACTCCTATTGATGATGAATTCGTGTTGCATTTGATTAGCGATATTATGGGCCTTATTTTCCCTGAATGCCCTCGAATAGTTGACTTGGTGTTTACAAGTCTTCAAAAGCATTTATCCGCGCCTGAGAGCACTTTATCTACACTTTATAATAAGGCTTTTAAAAGTCGTCTTATCCTTGATGTTGTGGCTGAGTTCTCATCTCGTTTATGGAAGTCAAATGCGACTAGCCAACAAGGACTACAAAGATATATTGCTGCATTAGCCGATCATTTTTTGGCATTCTCGAACTATCTGCCTGGTATTGAATCTTTATTCACCTTCGCTCCCCTTAAATCACTCTCTTCACAGTGGTTATGTTTCGGCGCAATTATTGCCAACCAGCTGGGTTTATCCTATGCCACCGTGGAAGATCTATTTAAAATAGCCAAAAGCGCTTTTATCGATGCCGGATTGATGCCCGTTCATTTGACTGCTATCCGACAAATCGCTTTGCTGGATGGCGACCGACTGCCTGCTCAATCTCATCCCCTGTTCGCTGCGGCACTTAAAAATCTTGGATTAAACATCATTCAGGCGTCAGAGTTGCAAAACACACTTTTTGCCAGCCTAACTGCCGATAAGCGATTAGCCGCAAGCCTGAAACAACTGATGTTCATGCCCTCATTGGGTATGCAGTATGAAAACTTTCACTTGATGCTCAGCAATGCCATCAATGAACAGTCTGGATTAATCGATCTCGCATTGAGACAACTCCCTCAACTCAACGTTGATTGGCTTATTGCTGCATTACGACAGGGGAAATTGGCAGTCAGTCTTTATCACGTAATTAATACTTTGAGCCAAATTAAAAGCGTTGCCGGGTTGGCACTGAGAACTGATATTACGTCACAAGGTTTGCTTCTGCCGCTGGGTAATCCGCAGGAGATTCCGGTACTATTTAGGCAACTCCCTGAATCACCTGACAACCTAACGTTAAGCCGTTTATGTTTTGGTGATATTGATAAACAGTCCCGTTTTATTAATCCGACCTTGCATTTATTACCTGCCGCCCTGGCCTCTTCCATTGTCGATATTAATAAAGCACTGCTGAATGGAGTGCGTAAAGAGTCAGATATCTTGCTAACCGCACTCAGTGATGCCACTAATGAATTTCAATTTTCCCTAGCGAAAACGCAACTAAATAACTGGCTAACACGACAATTTTTCTTCTTTTGTTCATCGGAAAAAAGGCAGTTTGACCTTATTCCCGATCAGGCACAGCGCCTGAGTCAAATTGCTACCCATCCGTTATTACAAACATGGGCTTCTTCCCGTAACATTCCTCTCGCGGAACTCAATCATTCCTCGGCTGGCGCATTTTCAAACGCGTTAGACTCCGTAATGGGCAATGAAACAAACTTTCCAACACTTGCTTCTCGACTGAGGGATAAAACGGCTATCAAAGGAGGAATATTATTAGAGAATTTACCAAGCACGGGTTTCGTCGGATTCTGGTGGGACCCTTTAACACATTTTTGTTATTTAGGCTGGCAGGAAGATGCCGCGCAAGATTTATATGCCAGTGTAGGAGACGACCGCCAAATATTCTATAAAATTGAGGACATTGAGCATCATGAAAACGTGTGGCGTAGCCTGGACAGGTTCAATCGTTTGGATAAAGACTTGGCAGCCTTGCGCCGGGATGAAATCACAGCAGTCGAATTTTTCGAGTTATCCATTCCTTTGGCCTGGCAATTACACTGTACAAAAGTTGACGTTATTTCATTACCCTCAGGCGTAGTCAAGCATCCAATTTTACCGGAAGTTGTCTCTATCAATGGTGCTTCACCCGTTCAATTTTATTATGCTCCAGAAAATGACCAATCTGGGCTACCCGTCAGCATAACTCAACTTTCCACCTTCGGTTATCAGCTTGATTTCCATCCTCAATATGGTAATGCATCACCGGATCAGCATTTTTCTTTATCCATCAATCTAGACACCTCCACTCATGGGGTTAATCACTGGAAACTCTATAAAGATAACAGGTGGCGCCTGGTTTCTTCCAATAAAGCACAGCAGCTAATGGCAAACGGACACTTTGCTCCGCGGGAGTATTTGCAGTGGCCTAAAAAACCTTCGCCGGCAATGTTAATGGTGCCCTCTTCCCGAATTTTGCTACGTAATGATGACAGCATTGTGTTTATTTTCAGTGAATCAGTCGATCGTATCAGTTACCGTTCGTTAGACATGCAGGGAAATTTGCAAATATCTCCGTCTCAACCGACTCAATGGCCTGTGAATACTACAGGTTTTGAGGACTCTTACGCGGTATCAAGATTAGATGCCACTCTAAATGATTTCAATAATAAACAAATAAACCTGCCCTCACCCGACTGTTGGCCCGTGCTGCGGCATAACTCATTGTCTAGAACTGAAGAAAATTTATTAAAACACTATGAAGATAATAAAAACCGCATCGCGGTATTGAATAACGCCAGTGTAATATTACCCTGGCGTTTCAAGCTTAGCGGCAGTGCCGAATTTGAACGCGATCACTTACGTCAACTGTATAAAGATCAAGGAAGTAATTTTTATGATGAGGTCAATAGTCATATTACCGGTGAGCAACAGGTTGACACCCTATTTTGGAATATTTTCACCTGGCGGGATGCGAATATTTATAATGCCACAGAACGCCATCAAACGCTCCAATACTTAGCGTTAAAAATGAATGACTATAACATCTTAAAAGCACTGATAATAAACAAACATGCTCAGGGGAATTTGTATCTCAATTTACTTAAATGGATTGATCAAAGTATTAGTATCTTGGAAAAATCTATGAACCTCATTGATAACTTAAATCATTTGAATGCAGACTTCTTCTCGATAGATAAAAAACATGATCTACTTTCACGTAAGCTCTTAATGCATCACCGACATGGGGAAAACACCTTCTTTAGCTTCTATCATCAACAACCGCATGCAAGCGCAGAAATCTTTCTATGGCCTTGGGAATATTGTATTAATAATGGCTGGCCAGAAAACATTCAATCAGTATGGCAATTTGCTTTGGACAGGCTTTATCAATTAAGCCGCGGCGCGGCGAATGAAAACGATTTATTAAACCGTTACTGGCCACAAGCTAATAAACCCATTATTGACTCAAGCTTGCGGTTAGGGGTAATCCGCTGGCAAAAAGGTATAAATACGTCCTTAAACAGTTGGCAGACGCCGCGTAAGGCCGAAGATATCTTGCTACTGAGGCCCAAAACTTCTGCGCAAAACTTACCCCTTTTCTCGCAAAAATATCAGTGGCCCATTCGCCTGATTGTTTCTGCAGGTTTCGGTAACGTCTCGCAGTTTGCAATATCAAATAAAGCCCCGCCGAGGGTGCTAACACTAGAGCAGCAGGATGAATTGCTGTTGGTTAATGAAGGGCCACGCTACATTTTCAGCCCAGAAATACCTTTAGCGGGCGTTAAGTACTCCCCCGTTAATGCAAAGGATTTTGCGGCGTTAAACAGAAACCGGCTCTCCAGCGCCTTTATGCTTGCAGAATTATCGGGTCCAGCATTTTTAGACCGTTTGCAGATGCGCATCATCAAAACAATGTCCTCTGACGTTGATAATTGGAGCAATGAAGAGCGGGCATTTTACCTTTCCCCTTCGACAAAGGAATTTTTACAAGAGAAAAACCTTGAGCAACTTGATAAGCAAAAATATCGAGAAATGTTTAAGGCGCTATTCGACAGTGCAACACTGATGGTCAATCTGCTATTCATCGATCGTGAGATGATATTTGCACTGCTATGCGAGATTTATATTGAGCATCATCCGCAAGGTGCTAACGATGACATGTTAAAAGCCTGGTTCCTGTTTGATCAAACCTTTAATGACGAGGCAGAAACTGGCACTTCACTCTATCTGGTTGGTATTTAATTTTGAAAACGTTGCTTTCTCGGAAAAATTTGTTCTAAATCAATAAATATACCCGCTAAGTGGAGCAGTATCTATAACGCAGGTGAATGCAACGTCAAGCGATGGGCGTTGTGCTCCATATTGTCCTATTTTAATAATTTAGAATAATTGCATAGCGATTGATTCACATAATGCCGGTCAATGACCGGCTTTTTTTTATGCTATGAAAAGCGGTTCTTGAACTATAACCACTTGCTGCGCTTCATCCATAGGGCAACGCCCCCGACCAGCAACACCAGCAGCCCGCAGAAAATAGCAAAGCTCAAATGATTGCTGGACCCAGGTATGCCGCCTAAATTGACCCCAAACAGGCCAGTCAAAAAGGTCGTCGGCAGGAACACCATCGCCAGCAGTGACATCGTGTAAGTGCGGCGGTTGAGCGCATCGGCCATCAACGAGCTGATTTCGTCCGAAAGTACCGCGGTGCGTGCAATGCTGGCATCGAGATCGTCAAGGCCGCGGCCAAGTCGGTCTGAGATTTCCTGCATCCGGCGGCGTTCATCATCAGTCATCCACGGCAGGCGTTCACTTGCCAATCGAGCAAACACGTCACGCTGCGGCGACATATAACGACGTAATACAATAAGTTGCTTACGTAACAATGCCATCTGGCCGCGTTCCGGCAGTTGCTGGTCCATCAAGGCATCTTCGAAATCAATAATTTTGTCGTGCAAGTCTTCGATAAAGTCACTGGTGTGATCGGTCAGCCCGTCACACATTTCCACCAGCCAGCTCCCTGTATCGGTAGGACCACTGCCGTGCTGCATATCATTGATGATTTCATTCATCGAGAACACTTTGCGGTGTCGCGTTGAAATAATCATTTTATCCGTCAGATAAACACGAATGGTGACCAACTGGTCCGGCCGTGCATTGGCGTTGAGATTAATACTGCGCAGTGTTACCAGTGTTCCATCGCCCATGCGCAGGACTTTCGGGCGAATACTTTCCCCCGCCAGCGCTTCACGGACGTTATCCGGCAGTAGCGGCGTGCTGTTGATCCACTTTTCACTATTGGGCAACGAATAATCGAGATGCAACCAGCAGGGGTTTTCGGTACTGGCTACGCTATCTTCTTCGATTACGCTTACGCCACCTTTGCCATCTAGCTGATATGCATAGACAGCGTCTGAAACTTGCAGTTCTTCACCCTTGATGACATCCACGTTATTTCTCACTCTTTTTTGTTTGACTAAGTTTAGCGTTAACTCTTTGAAGCTCCAACAAATCGGTTTAAAACACTCATTGTAGATAACCGATAAACGCGCCAATCATGCCATGAGAATCAGCTGAAGATGTGTGTGACGCCAGGCAGAGTGTTTCAAAATGTGCTGAGTTCTGACCTAAGCAGATGATTATCAAGAGCATAAAAGCGTGCCTTGACCCGTAGTAATAAAAAAAGCTCCCTGATGATGGGGAGCTTTTACTGTCAAACCGTGAGTTTTGTGACTGCCAATGTTTTTAGAATGAACGGTGGAAGTTGACCAGCGGTAAAACAGGTACGGTGGCGTTGGTTGCAACGTTGATTAAACCAATCTGCAAACCTTCCAGATCTTTGGTGGCGTTGAACAGGCCGAACTGGAACGAGGTGCTGTCGGCATAGTTAATCACACCGAAATCGCTGGAGCTGCTGACAGAAACGTTGATAGCACCGATGTTGGCACCTTTCACGTTATGGGCAATGTTTATCGCGCCCAGGTTCATACCCGTTACATCGTATGAATAGTTCAAGGCACCGATATTTGCGCCGGTAATGTTCCAGCCCACGTTAACTGCCGCCAGGTTTAAACCCGTCACGTTATGAGTGCGGTTGATTGCAGAAATGTTGGCACCGGTGACATCTTCTGACCAGTTTAGGGCGCTGAGGTTCAGGCCTTTAACATTG
Organism: Serratia sp. M24T3; assembly: GCF_000257645.1. Classification (GTDB taxonomy): domain Bacteria; phylum Pseudomonadota; class Gammaproteobacteria; order Enterobacterales; family Enterobacteriaceae; genus Rouxiella. The sequence goes on along the minus strand of NZ_AJHJ01000024.1, from coordinate 50,595 downwards.
CCAATTTTGTTGATGATTCCAATGTTGGCACCTTTAACATTGCCCTCAGTCCAGTTGCCTACGGCACCGATGTTTAAACCGGTAACATCGCCGGTATGGTTCAACAGGCTCACATTGGTACCGGTGGTTTTAGCCTGTGTCCAGTTGAAAGGCGCGATATTCAGGCCGGTTACGGAGCCGGTGGTATAGTTGCCAAGGCCAGCAAGGTTGAACCCAGTAACGTCTGCAGTGTAGTTGGCCAGGCCCAGATTCAGACCAGTAACGTTCGCTGTGCCACTGTAAAGACCCACGTTGACCCCGTCCAAATTGCCAACCTGATTCGCCAGACCGATGTTAACGCCATTATCATCGCCACCGTGCCAGTTAAACAGGCCAACAGCCGCGCCGTTCATCCCTTCACGAATATGTGAGCCTGCCGCGACACCCAGTTGGAAACCATTTAATTTATCCAACTCGTCATAACCAAGAATCGGCAAATCAAATCCGTTTACAGTACCCGTGTTGCCATAAAGAAACGTGCCATGGAAGCCATTCACCTTGCTGTCAGCTGGCACATTACCAAAAGAAGATAATTGCACCGGAGCTGCATGACTCATAGCGGAAAAAAGTCCGCATGAAACTAATAAAGCCAGCGTTGAACGTTTCATTAATTTATCTCTCTTTGCTTTTTTATATTTAAAGAATTGAACTACTCGTTATAGATAAGGGTCTTAACTCAGGACTTCCCTATTTGCATTAAAGGATGCACGGGCAATTAGCAGGGATCTTATCAAAAAATGCTTACATTCTTTGCTAACGACTTTCGAGGGCACGCATCGCTAACTCTTTGTGTTATTTTTAGTCTCTTCACTAATTTTGAGGAAACCATAATTCAAACTGTAACTATTATTGTTTACTTATGGCATTGCCTAAATAACAACCCATTTACTTTTCAGGCAGTTATAATTTATCAATCCGTGCGTTATTATTAATAGCAGCACTTAATCATAAAACCTAAGAGATAAAAGAAGATAAGTGTTTAGAAAGTTAATTGATGAGATTGCTCATTATTAGGCGAGAGTTTGTTAATAAAAGAATGTGAATTTATTTCGGAAAAGTTAAGAAAAAAACAAGTACAGCGATGCGATAAAGCATATATGACATAGCTGTACTTGGAAAGAGTGCAATAATAATGATGTTTTCGCGTGTAGTTTCCTACCCGGTGATTAAACAACAGGTGTGAATTTCTCAGTTAAACAAATAATGCTCACCGATATTGAGCTAATTTAATGCTGATAAATAAATTTAACGCCAATGGTTGGATTTAGTACGCAGATAAGGTTTATATCATTATATGTTGACGCTGATTGATCTGTCTGCTGAACGGTAAAAATCAGTGCTGTAGATAACAGTCGGAAACGGTTTCTTGGCAATGAGAAAACGCAAAGGCCTGACTCCGGTAGGCCAGGCCTTTGCGTACTTCATTCATGTTTAATCCAAATCGTCAGGAGTGCTGTAAACCACGTACTCCAGCGCCTTAAGATAAGCATCGTGCTGGTTGGCATCCTGCTCAGCCTCAATCAAGGTTATCAGACGAAGAATAATGTCTTTGTTGCTGACAGATTGCCTATGCTGTTTCAGCTCACGACAAATAGAGGAAACCACTTGATTACCCGAGTAATTTTCTGGATTTGAAACATGAATATAGTCAGCTAATTTCAGATCGGTAGAAAACATATCGTACATTTTAGTATTCTCCAGTCGTATATCAGAAAAACTATAGTAAGTTGCAGGAATGACACTTTGGCTAACGGCAATAATTCTGAAAACGCCCACAGCTGATAGGGTTTCAGAATTAACGCTATTGCGTTTAACGTCGCCAGCGTGTCGATGTTTGGCTTTAAACTTATACACTACACTTATATCTGTACAGGTATTCGGCAAGCAATTTGTGTGGTCGGATGTGTTGCGCAATCCACACCACATCGGTACCGCACTTAAAAATGGATCAAACAGATGCATAGAGAACCGCATAGCATTGAAAAAATTGGCTGGCTGCGGGCGGCCGTGCTAGGCGCCAACGACGGAATTGTCTCTATTGCCAGCTTGTTGATGGGCGTTGTCTCGGCCAATGCGGCACAGCACAGCGTGTTATTGACCGGCGTGGCAGGTTTGGTGGCAGGCGCGATGTCGATGGCCACGGGAGAGTATGTCTCGGTTTCCTCGCAATCAGATACCGAAAAAGCGGCATTATCTGAAGAACGGGAGGAGCTTACGGCTGATTTTCACGGCGAACTGCACGAGCTGGCAATGATTTACTCCAGCCGGGGATTGGAACTGCCGTTGGCCAAAGAAGTCGCCCGACAACTGATGGCCCACGATGCCTTGGGCGCACATGCGCGAGACGAACTGGGCATTTCTGAAATCACCACCGCGCGGCCATTACAGGCAGCCATTGCCTCTGCAATGAGTTTTGCCTTGGGCGCCGCGCTGCCACTCATCGTGACCATTGTGCTCGCCGGGCAGTGGGCTCTTCCGGCGATTGCAATCGCCGCGCTGGTGTCCCTTGCGGTGCTGGGCGGAGTGGCAGCAAAAGCCGGCGGTGCGCGGCTGCTGCCTGCGGTGATCAGAGTAACCTTTTGGAGCGCGCTGGCCATGGGAGTCTCTTCGGGCGTCGGTGCGTTGTTCGGTGCAGTCGTGGCTTAGCGATGCAGCAATCGTGATGACGGCAATGGTTGCAGCCGGTGATCCGCAGCACGGCATTGGTGACAAGTTTACCGGCCAAAAGACTCGCTACCAGAATCGGCCGATAAGTTCCGCTTAACTTGACTTGGTCAAGGGATGCTGCAAGTATCCTTGCTGCTTAAAAAGTCCTCTGTGAATTAACCTTCAAGGGGGTAACAGCATTTGATACTTTGTTACATATGCTCATCGAACCCTATTGTATAAGTAGCAAGCCAGACACAAGTGATGCCTGGCCTAAACATCAGGTTGAATATTAAAATGAAAAAAATGCTTTTGTCATTGCTGGTCGTCGGTTCTCTGGCCAACATGGCGCACGCCGCAGACATGATTGGCGATTATACGGCAGCAGGTTTTACTCATTGCGGCGGTATGAAAGTACTCACCAGCGCGATTGCCAGTGATGACACGATGGTTCTGCAGATTACCGATCCGAAAACCAATGCTTCACAGATCTATTTCGGTAACCGTACCGCAGATGAAAGCGACAAAGTTAAATATACCTTGTCGACTTACAACCCGGATAACAGAACTTTCACTCCAGACCCTTCAAATACCACTATTCGTTTTGGTATTAACGAAAGTCCTGCGGGCAACAGCGGCGCCGAGCTTTATCAGCTGAGCATGGCCGGTCAGCAGTACAAATGTACGCCCTATACCGTGTTTGATCCGCTGGCTAAAAAGTAATTCTACCCTGCGGGATCCGCCTTGCCGGTTTATCTCAAACCGGCCATTCAAGCCTTGCTGCCTGCGCATCAGGGCTTGATGCTTTTTATTAATCCCCTGTCGCCTGCAAATCAATCACCCCGCAGTGAAAAGCCAGCCCCGGCGTGACATCTTTTTCAAGCCAGGTTGGCCCATCAAGGTCGATAAACTTCGCGCCCGCGGTTAGCGGCAGAGCGGCTCTTACCGCCCTTGAAGTACACAGCATGCAGCCGAGCATAATTTCAAGCCCTTGTTCTCGCGCCGCTGCCGCTAATTCGAGTGCCGCTGTCAGGCCGCCCGTTTTATCCAGCTTGATGTTTATCATCTCGTAACGCCCCACCAGTTTGGGTAAATCCGCAACCGTATGACAGCTTTCGTCCGCACAAATTGGCAGCGGATGAATGAAATTGGCCAGCGCGTCATCTTGGCCAACGGGCAGCGGCTGCTCCAGCATCAGTACGCCAAGATCGGCCAACAGCTGACAACGTGCGGCCAACCCCTCGCTTTGCCAGGACTCGTTGGCATCGACAATCAGTGACACATTGGGTACCGCGCTGCGAATAGCCACCATGCGCTCGGTGATAAAATGGTCATCGAGTTTAATTTTTAACAAGGTGGCCCCCTTCTGCTGATGGGCCATCGCAGCCTGTGCCATAGCTTCAGGCGTATCGACGCTCAAGGTTTGCGCCATGCTGATTGACGCAACCGGATGTGTACCGCTGAGTTGCCACAGGGTTTGCCCACTCTGCTGACGCTGCAAATCCCACAGTGCCGAATCGAGGGCGTTACGCGCTGCCCCCGCGGGCAACAAGGTTTGCAAGGCGGGCCGGTCAGTGCCTTGAGCAATAATCTGGTCAACCACGCCGAGCTGGGCCATCACCGAAATTTCACTTTCGCCAAAGTGTGGATACGGGGTGCATTCCCCCTTGCCCACTACGCCATTTTCTTCGATTTCCACCACAATAACGCGCGCTTCAGTGCGGCTACCGCGAGCAATAACAAATGCCGTGTGTAACGGCCAGGCTTCAGGATAAAAGCGTACGCTTCTCATTAACCACTCCATGAAAACACCTTCGGGCACCATGCGAGGAGGCTTTTGTCAGTATAGCTTGGGGTCAGATAAAAATTGCCTTTGCAATTAAAAACAATTACTTGTTTACTATCTGAGTGAACCACTGAAAAAAATCATCTTGCTACTTTGCAATAAGGAAAAATCATGACTCAGACCGTACATCTAAAAGGCAATCCTGTTAGCGTTGCAGGCCAGCTGCCGCAGAAAGGCGACGTGGCCAAGCCGTTCACTCTGGTGGCAAAAGATCTCTCTGATGTTGCATTGAGCAGCTTCTCCGGCAAACGCAAAGTCCTGAACATCTTCCCAAGTGTTGATACCGGCACCTGCGCTACCTCCGTGCGCAAGTTTAATCAGCTCGCGTCCGAAATCGACAACACCGTGGTGCTGTGCATCTCTTCAGATTTGCCATTCGCCCAGTCACGTTTTTGTGGTGCAGAAGGTCTGGAAAATGTCGTGACTCTGTCAACCCTGCGCGGTGACGAGTTTAAGTTGACCTACGGCGTGGCAATCACCGACGGCCCATTGGCTGGCCTGACTTCGCGCGCAGTGGTGGTACTGGACGAGCAAAACAACGTATTACACAGTGAACTGGTTGGCGAAATCAGCGAAGAGCCTAATTACGATGCTGCGCTGGCGGCTTTGAAATAAGCGATTAGCGATTTACTCAGTTAGCTATTATTGAGACAAAATAAAGCCCCGCCATTGATGCGGGGCTTTTTTATGGGTCGCGAGTCAAACGCGGTAATGCCTTATTCGCTCTTCTCGATAATCACTTCGCTTATCTGCTGTATCGGCGTCACGTTGGTAAAGTTGGCGACATCGGCAGCCAACTCTTCAGCATAAGGGCCAATTGCGGTCATTAAGGCTTCGACGGAGTCACAATATACGTGGCACATGGCGATAAAGGCCGGATTGCTATCAGGAGTTACGGCGTTGAAACCTTTGTCGATAGTGTAATAACGGCAAACTTCACCCAGACGCTGTTTTAGCAATGGCATATGAGAATCGCGATAGTAATCGTAATCAAAATGCGCTTCTGGGCTATACGGATACATCACGCTAAGTTTAATCAATTTACTTCTCCTGGTTAATAACAAACATAGCTCCAATATAGCCTCTAGACATCAATTATGTTCAACAATTCTTGCTGGTCGACCTGCAATGCAATGTGTTGTATTGGTAGGTATATAACCTAAAGAGAAATTATAATTAATCAGGTCAAATTTTTTAAAGCTCGCACAATATCCAGAGGTTATCCAAATAAACGTTTAAAAGCCCCATCACTCCGCTCACTCAGGCATAAATCAGGTATTTAAAAATTAATTCCAGTCAAATTATCGTTTTATTTTTGTATTCAACCCAAAAGTATGCCAATCACATAAGTTACTTCTGCACCCAATTTTTCTATGATTTAACCACTCAACACTTCGTAATGAATTAATTTCTGTTAAGTGCGCATTTAACAGAAAAATTGCCACCACAAAAAGCAACTCCCTCGCAATTTTGCACATAAAAACCTGTACAACACTCGAATTGTTGTATAAGTTTATATGCATCAGAGTGATTGTTACTTAACTAATTATTGAATGAGGACATGACATGCGTGGAGACCCACACAGCGTAACGGCCACTGGCGCGGCTCACCATTTTAACATTGCGCCCTCGTTTTCAGATGATGTAACTATGGGTCGCATAGTGGTTAAGCTGAGAAGTTAATTATGTACCGGGAATGAACTTGGCTGCGACTGTAAAGTCAGCCAGGCCATTCAGGGTTGTATATATGCAAAGAAATGACGAAGAAAAACTGAACGACAGCCTGTTGGGCGAGGCCGTGCTGGCCGTGTTGAAATCAGGGGGTGATGTCACCATCGCGGGTGTTGTTATCCAACTGAAAAGCATGGCGGCAAGCGCTAAAAACGACGTAATTAAACGCGCCTGTGAGCGAACCTTAGGTGAGGTCAATCAAACTGTGACCTTAACGCAGGCCACGAGAAGCTACAATGTTCGAGACACGAACAACGTGCTACATCATTTTACAGCTGAAGGGCAGCAAGATGGCAAAAAGAACCACTGATTCAGAATTCACCGGTAACCTTGCACTCAACGATGTACTGAATTCCAACGGCCTTCTCTGCGGTGAACAACGCACGCGGGAAAAACGGGTTATGGACAGTATTCGTCATATCGATAACAAGTTCGATAGTGAACGTGAGGTTATTGGTGCTATTGCCAGAAACATTATTGCTGTTCAGGGTTACCTGACCAATAAGGATATCATTTTACGTCTGATCTCTGAGCTTGAGATCACACGCGATGTGGTACAGCAGGATATTTTACGCAACGCGCTGGAGTTAGTCCTCGGCGTAACGCCAGACGACTCGGACTTTTAGTTCTGGCAACGCGGATAAACATTATCCGTAAAGTGTAAGCCATAAGGAAATTAATCATTTCACGCCTGCTCAGATATTAAAACTGCCCTCTCAAAAAAATATTCGAGAGGGTAAATTTTATTTCGGCACAAAAATCAAACAACCTGCTTTATTATTCATCAATTAGGGACGTGAGGTCAACGATTTATAACCTTGTAGAATCGGCTTGGGTATCAAAGAGTCATCGGCTATTTATATGATAAATCCCCCTATATATATTTATATTAGGCTCCCTCTTTTGTTACCCTGGTAATTAATTTTACCCCTCGTTTGCATTTTTCCTCTTTCTGGAAATAACCTATACTATTCATGCCTATGGAAGTTTATTAAGATTTTAAGCTTCTCCCGCTGTAAATAGTGGAGTGAGCTTAGACAAGGGAATACTATGCTTAAACTAAGAAAGAAACGTGCTAAACCAATGCATATCAATGACATCACGATCATTGATGATGCCAAACTCAAAAAAGCGATTACCGCAGCAGCACTGGGTAACGCTATGGAATGGTTCGATTTTGGTGTTTACGGCTTCGTCGCCGTCGCGCTGGGTCAAGTGTTCTTCCCAGGTGCCGATCCCGGCCTGCAAATGATTGCCGCTCTGGCAACCTTCTCGGTGCCCTTCCTGGTTCGCCCACTGGGTGGCGTATTCTTTGGCCGTCTTGGCGACAAGTTTGGCCGTCAAAAAGTGCTTTCGATTACCATAATTATTATGTCGATCAGTACCGTTTCTATCGGACTGATACCCTCCTATGCCTCCATCGGCATATGGGCCCCTGTATTGCTGTTGGCAGCCAAGCTGGCGCAAGGCTTCTCGGTTGGTGGTGAATATACCGGCGCGGCCATCTTCGTCGCCGAGTATTCACCCGACAGAAAACGTGGCTTCCTGGGCAGCTGGCTGGACTTCGGCTCAATCGCTGGTTTTATTCTCGGCGCGGGCGTGGTTATTTTAATCACCAGCATTGTGGGTGATGAAAACTTCCTCTCCTGGGGCTGGCGTTTGCCGTTCTTTATTGCCGCACCGCTGGGGCTGATCGGGATTTATCTGCGCCACGCGCTCGAGGAAACTCCGACTTTCCAGCAGCACGTAGAGAAGATCGACAGCAACTCGCGCAAAGAGATTGCCGAGCCGCCAAGGGTTTCGTTCCGTGAAATCTTTACCAAGCAGTGGAAAGCGTTGATTGTCAGCGTAGGTTTGGTCATCGCGACTAACGTGACCTACTACATGCTGCTGACCTATATGCCAAGCTATATGTCGCACAGCCTTCACTATTCTGAAGATCACGGCCTGATTATCATCATTGCCATCATGGTGGGCATGCTGTTTGTTCAGCCATTTATGGGCTTGCTGAGTGACCGCTTTGGTCGTAAACCGTTTGTGATAATCGGCAGCATCGGGCTGTTTATTCTGGCAATCCCGAGCTTTATCCTGATCCAGAGTAACGTGATTGGGCTGATTTTCCTCGGATTCCTGATACTCGCCGTGTTGCTTAACTGCTTTATTGGCGTGATGGCCTCGACCCTACCGGCGATGTTCCCTACCAATATCCGTTACAGCGCGCTGGCGATTGCCTTCAACGTTTCGGTGATGGTTGCCGGTATAACGCCCACTTTCGCAGCGTGGTTAGTTGAGGCAACTCATAATCTGTTTATGCCGGCTTACTACCTGATGGTCGTGGCCGTGATTGGTTTAGTTACCGGTATTTATATGAAAGAAACCGCCAACAAACCGTTGAAAGGCGAGACACCTGCAGCTTCTGACCGTGCTGAAGCCAAGGAAATCCTGCAGGAGCATCATGATAATATCGAGCAAAAAATCGAAGATATTGATGTACAGATAGCCGAGCTGCAATCCAAAAGAAAACACCTGATCGATCAGCATCCAGAAATTCAGTGATCGGGCATTTGAAATAGCTGTGCAAAGTAGAAAATGAAAAAGCCGGTCAGTGATGTTAACTGACCGGCTTTTTTTCGAGCAAAGAATTGTTTACGTTAGGTTCGAATGCGCATCGCAGCGGCTAGCTTTGCCTCGGCGAAACAAAATCCTGGAAATTACTCCTCGGAATCCCCTTCTGGCTTGCGGCTGCTTAGGCCGTATTCGCGCAGTTTATTGGCGATAGCGGTGTGCGAAACCCCCAGTCGTTTTGCCAGTTTGCGAGTGCTGGGATAAGTACGATACAGGCGGGTCAACACTGAGCGTTCAAAACGTTTGCTGATATCATCCAGTGAGCCGTTTAACGCCTCTTCTCCCAGCGTGACTTCAACATCAAAGTCTGGCAGCGCGATATCCTGCGGTCGCAACTCATTGCCTTCCAACTGGGTCAATGCGCGATAAATGGCGTTTTTAAGCTGGCGCACATTACCGGGCCAACCGTAATGGGTCAGATAACTGCCTAATTGTGCATTGAGCTTTGGACGTGCCATCCCCTGCTCATCGGCAAAACGCGCCACGAACAGCTCGGTCAGCGGCATGATATCCGTTGGCCGTTCACGCAACGGCGGCAATGTCACGGTCAAAACGTTAAGGCGATAATAGAGATCTTCACGAAATTCACCGCGCTGCACCAGCTCCACCAGATTCTTTTGCGTGGCGCAAATCACGCGTACATCAACCCTCACCTCGTGCTCTTCCCCGACCCGACGGAAAGTGCCGTCGTTGAGAAAACGCAGCAGTTTGATCTGCATCCGTGGAGACATCTCACCGATTTCATCCAGCAAAACCGACCCGCCATTGGCCTGTTCGAAGAAACCTTTCTTGCCGTCAACCGCATTGGGGTAAGCTCCGGGGGCATAGCCAAACAGCTCACTTTCCACCACGTCATCAGGCAAGGAAGCGCAGTTAAGGCCAAGGAACGGATTTTTTCCGCGCGCGCTGCGCAGATGACAGGCGCGGGCCAGCAAATCTTTGCCGGTGCCGGTATCGCCAATAATCAGCAACGGTGCATCGAGCATTGCCAGCTTTTTAGCCTGATCCAGCACCTGACGCATTTTAGGACTGACTGCAACGATATGGTCAAACTCGCGCTCATCGTTAATCGTTAAATCCTGCAACTGGCGGCCCATTCTCGCCGCCGATTTCAGCATCACAACCGCACCCACCACTTCGCTGGCCTGATTCTCGTCATCGAGTTTGATCGGCGTGAGGTCCATCAGGAAATCTTGCCCCTGAATCACGACCCGTTCGGTGTATGGCAGGCTGCTGTCATGCTCCAGCCAGCGGGTAAAGTTGTAGCCGCTTATCAGGCTGGCGGCGGTGTAATTGCGGATTTTGGCTTCGCTTAGCTCGAAAAGGCTTTGTGCTGCCGGATTGGCCTGCTCGACCTTGCCTTTCATGTCGATGGAAAATACCGGTTCCGGCATTGAGACCAGCAAGGCACGCAGGGCGCGGTGTTCGCGTTCAGACGGCATAAACGGCACGGTTCTGACGTCGGTCACGCCTTCAATTCGGCGGATTTCGGCCATCAGCGCGCGAAAAGTATCAAAGTCCAGCTGAGTAAAGTTCAGGTAGATGCGGCCAATCTGGGCGATTTCGATCCCATGCAAATCAATACTGCGCAGCACTAATAAATCGAGCAACTCTCGGGCAAGACCCAGGCGGTCTTCGCAAAAAACTTCCAGGCGCATCAGTTTTGACCTTTTTCAGGGAAAACAAAAATTTCTTAAACGTATAATACCCTGTCAGGCTGGGTGTAAAAAGAGACTGTCACAAAATGTTGACAGAAAATTGTCTACCTGCCGCTTTCGTCGCCAACTACGCCGTCTTTACTCTGGAGTAACGGTGTGAAGGCAGATGAACAGCTCGGGCGGCTCGTTACATTACACAAAAAACTCTGCTAACATCATCGCCTGAATTCAACGCCAAATGGTTCCCGACTATGAAGTTCGTCTCTTTTAATATCAACGGATTGCGCGCTCGCCCACATCAGCTAGCGGCGATCATCGAACAACATCAGCCAGACGTCATCGGGCTACAGGAAACAAAAGTCCACGACGATATGTTCCCACTGGAAGACGTGAGCCAATACGGCTATCACGTTTACTATCATGGGCAGAAAGGTCATTACGGCGTCGCGCTGCTGACCAAGGAAAAACCGCTTGAGGTCCGCCGCGGATTCCCCAATGATGAAGAAGACGCCCAGCGCCGTATCATCATGGCCGACATTGAAACCCCTCAGGGCGTGCTGACGGTGATTAACGGCTATTTCCCGCAGGGCGAAAGCCGTGACCATCCAACCAAATTCCCGGCCAAACAGCGTTTCTATCAAGATTTGCAGGACTATCTGCAGCAGCAACTGTCGGTAGAAAAACCGGTTGTGGTCATGGGCGACGTGAATATCAGCCCAACCGATCTCGACATTGGTATCGGTGAAGACAACCGCAAGCGCTGGCTGCGCACCGGCAAATGTTCATTCCTGCCGGAAGAACGCGAATGGATGGACAGGCTAAAAGGCTGGGGCCTGGTCGACACTTTCCGCGCCGCCAATCCAGAAGCCAACGATCAGTTCTCGTGGTTTGACTATCGCTCAAAAGGCTTCGATGACAACCGCGGGCTGCGCATCGATCTCGTGCTGGCGAGTACTCCGCTGGCGGCACGCTGCAAGGCCACGGGTATCGATTATGTTATTCGCGGAATGGAAAAACCCAGCGATCACGCCCCCATCTGGGCTGAGTTCGACCTAAAGTGAATCCGCTAATCAAGCTGGAAGTGGTCGCCGCAATCATTGAACGCGGCGACTTTATTCTTCTGGCTCAGCGCGATGCTCAGAGCTCTCTGGCCGGGCGGTGGGAGTTTCCCGGCGGTAAAGTTGAAACGGGTGAAACTCAGCCCGCAGCACTGAGCAGAGAGCTGTTTGAGGAGCTGAATATTCAGGCTCGGGTAGACGATTGGATTGCTAATTATGCCTGGCATCAGGGTGAGCGAATAATTGATTTACACGCCTGGCGTGTGAGTGCGTTTAGCGGGGAGATAACGTTACGTTGTCACAGTCAGTTTACCTGGGTCACTCCGCAGCAGGCTCTGGACTACAATCTAGCCCCGGCAGACCTCCCTCTTCTCCAGGCCTATATCGCTCAACGCACTGAAAATAATCATTAAAAAAAAGGTGACGATGTCACCTTTCCTTTTCTGTCAGCGCAGTGTTTGTATTACAAAAACCTGTCGCCCAGCTTTTCCAATCTACATCTTTTTAAATAACTGACTTGAACTTATTCTTCGCTGCGCTTGCTCGCCTTGGCCGGTGCCCGTTTGCGCCTGGCTCCCGCCTCAGCTTTCGGCTTGGATGGCAGGCTGCGAAACGCGGGTGAGACGCGATTTTGTCTGGCCTGCACAATCAGGCTTTGCAGGGTCGAAACCAACGGCTGCATAAAATCTTGATAACGGCAGTTTTTCTCGCTGATACGGGTCAGGCTCGACTCCCAGTCGGCAGTCATATCAGGGCGAGCCGCAATGTCCGGCAAGGAATGGATCAGCGCACGACCGGTATCGCTAGAATGAATATAGCGCCCTTTCTTATAGAGAAATTCGCGGCGGAACAGTAGCTCGATAATGCCCGCTCGCGTCGCTTCTGTGCCCAAACCGTCGGTGGCACGAAGGATCTTTTTTAGCGCCTTATCCTGCACAAAGCGCGCAATACCGGTCATTGCAGAAAGCAGTGTGGCGTCTGTAAACGGCCTTGGCGGCTGGGTCTGGCGTTCAACCACCTCGCCCCGTTCGCACAGCAGCTCATCACCTTTGGCTACCACCGGCAGCGGCGTACCTTCGTTCTCTTCGTCACGCTCTTTACTGCCCAGCAAAGTGCGCCAGCCGGCATCGGCAAGAAAACGTGCCTTGGCAACAAATTTGCCACCGGCAATTTCCAACTCAATCACGCATTTACGGAACATCGCATCGGCACAGAACTGCATTAAATACTGGCGAGCAATCAGGCCATAAATTTTACTCTCATCATCGGTGAGATTGACCTTGCTGCTGCGGGCGGTAGGAATGATCGCGTGGTGAGCATCAACCTTTTTATCGTCCCAGCAGCGATTACGCTTGTCGGTGTCCAATGCAGGCTGCGGCATTAGGTTTGGCTGATGAACGCCAATCGCGTTAAGCACGGAATGACGCCCGGCAAAGTGTTCTTCTGGCAAATAACGGCTGTCAGAACGCGGATAGGTAATCAGTTTGTGGGTTTCGTACAAGCGCTGACAAATATCGAGAATTTTCTGCGCGCTGAGGTTAAAGGCTTTGGCGCCCTCGATTTGCAGCGTTGAAAGCGAAAACGGTAACGGCGGCGTTTCTGACTCACGCTTGTCGTTGTAACCGGTGACGATCGCGGGTTGACCGCCGATGCGAGCGACAACGTGGTCGGCCAGCGGACGATGCAGCAATCGTCCTTCTTCATCCTGATAAGGCTCGCATGACTCACTCGGTTGCCAGACGGCTACAAAACGCTCATCAGCGGGAGTGACGATGTGCGCCTTAACCTCGAAAAAGTCTTTGGGGATGAAATTTTCAATTTCTTCGTCGCGACGCACCACCAGCCCAAGCACCGGCGTTTGCACCCTGCCGACTGACAACACGCCGTTGTATCCCGCATTGCGCCCTAGAATGGTATAGGCGCGCGTCATGTTGATGCCATACAACCAGTCGGCGCGCGAACGCGCCAGCGCGGAGACACAAAGCGGAATAAAATCGCGGTTGTCACGCAAACGGGAAATCGCACGCTCAACCGCCTGCGGGTTCAGGTCGTTAACCAGGCAGCGTTGAACCTGCTGGCGTTTCTCGGCGTTAAGCTCAAGATAGTCCAGAACCTCATCCACCAGCAGTTGCCCTTCTCTGTCCGGGTCACCTGCGTGGACCACCTGACTGGCTTCCAGCAGCAATCGTTTAATTACATTTAACTGTTTGGCCACTGAGGGGCGCGGCTGCAACTGCCATTTTTCTGGAATAATCGGTAAATCTTCCAGTGCCCAGCGTGCAAAGCGACTGTTATAAGCATCAGGCTGAGCCTGTTCCAACAGGTGCCCGACACACCAGGTCACGACGTCTTGATTCCCACAGGCAATAAACCCATCACCGCGTTTGTGCGGTTTCGGCAAGACATCAGCTATTGCTCTGGCAAGGCTGGGTTTTTCGGCAATAAACAATCGCATCAGGCATGGCTCACAAACTAGGTCATCCCCCTATGTTAGCCGCTAGGCAAACAATTGATAAGTCGCGATCGGGGTAGAGGCAGGACGTTCGCTCACAAAAACGGCGAAAAAAGGATTTATAGGATAAATCAGGAAATAACTGCACGTTTTGACAGCAAGCAACCCACTGCCGTGCGCCCCGTTGATGATTAAAAATCGTGCCAGAGACGCAGAGCAATCGTTGATTTCAGGGGTTGCAAATAACCGTCTCCCTGAAATGATTAATGCGGGATCAGTTTTTAGCTAACTGGCTCTCAGAGCCTGTAGGATTAAAGGTGATCTGCGCGTCGTATTCGCGGGTCAGCCTTCTGGCTTCGAGGAACACCGATTTCCAATAAGGGTTATTCAACGAGGAGCGCATCACACCTTTGCTAACCGAGGCATGCAGGAAGTTATGATCGGTGTCGTAGAACCCGACGTGCATCTCGTGGTTAATGCGAAAGAACACCAGGTCGCCCGGTTGTAGCTGGTCTTCATTGACACGCTGCCCCATGTGAATCAGCTGCGCGGTGGTCACACGGTCCATCGGAATATTGAAGCGATCTTTAAGGGTTCGCCAGACAAAACCGGAGCAGTCTACACCCTGCAAGTTCGTGCCGCCCCACTGGTAAGGGGTGCCTTGCCATGAATGCATTTGATCGTGGAGTGCGGCAACAACGGAAATGAGATCTGACTGCTGGTCGGTAATTTGCGAGGCATTACCTGAATTAGCAGTATCTGAAGGTTTTTTTGAGGCACATCCGGCCAGAATCAACAATGAAAGACAGAATACGTATTTGAATGATTTTAAAGACTTCATTGATGTTACCGGGTGATGAAAATAATCGATAAGGATTTATAGCCTATAAAATCAAAGGGCTAAATAGCGTGAGGAACATAATTACACTGATTTACAATACTTTACGTAAGGGGTTTTCGCCGGGTGTTTATTACTGTATGAATTTCAAGCAAAATATAGGAATAGTCCGCTAAATTCAATATTTTGAAAAATTTGACAACTCCCCTTTGCAGAGGAGTTTCCAGAGCACATTTGGCAATGATCAGAAATAACTGACAAACGCGGCGCTATCCGCCGGTATGACTTGGGTGCTTGATTTAAGCTGCGGCGTGCCCAGGTAAAGGAAGCCGACGATTTGATCCTTCTCGGCGCAGCCAAAAGCTTTGCGCACGGCGGCGTGCTCGGTCCATGCGCCAGTGCGCCAGATGCCATTAAAGCCCTGCGCCAGTGCGGCCATTTGCATTGCCTGCACTGCACATCCGGCAGAAACAACCTGCTCCCACTCCGGCACTTTAGGGCTGTCTTTAATATCGGCGATAATAGTAATAATCTGCGGCGCGCGCAGCGGGGCCTGAGTCGCCTTTTCAATGGCCTTATCGTCCATTTTATCTTTCTCGGCCGCACTTCTCAGCAAATTACTGAAACGAATCAGGCCGTCGTTCTCGACAATCACAAAACGCCACGGCTGCAAAGCCCCGTGATCGGGTGCGCGCATGCCGGCATTAATGATGTTTTGCAGCACTTTGCCTGAAGGCGCAGGGGCCGCCAGACGTGAGGCGGAACGACGGTTGAGCAGCAGGTCCAGAGCGTCCATAAATCTCTCCTTGGTATCAGTTGTAATCTGTTAACCGTAGCATAAGCCCCCTCGTCGTGGCTATTCGACCCCGTGCTGTCTGCCAAATTATGAAATGATTTAATGCTGACATTTCTTCGTCAGGTCATTAGGATAGCTGCACTAGTTGCTCTAGATGGAGAGAACATGCGCATACTGTGGCGAATCATCGCCGGTTTTTTAGGTGGACCTGGCGTCTGCTTAACTTTGTAAGAGAGTTTATTCTTAACCTTTTCCTGATTCTGATCATTCTGGTCGGCGCAGGAATTTATTACGAGCTGCAATCCAAGCCGGTCGAGACCCCAACCAAGGGCGCGCTGCTGGTCGATTTAAGCGGTTCCGTGGTCGACAAACCTTCGGTAAACAATAAGGTTCGCCAACTGGGCCGAGAACTGCTGGGCACCTCCAGCAATCGCCTGCAGGAAACCTCGCTGTTTGATTTGGTTGATACCATCCGCGCTGCCAAAGACGATAAAAATATTACCGGCATGGTGCTGTCTCTCACTGACTTCACCGGCACCGATCAGTCTTCACTGCAATATATTGGCAAGGCGCTGCGCGAATTCCGCGATGCCGGTAAGCCAATCTATGCGGTAGGCGATAGCTATAACCAGACGCAGTATTATCTGGCAAGCTTTGCCAACAAGATTTACCTCTCGCCGATGGGCACGGTCGATCTCCACGGTTTCGCCACCAATACCCTTTATTACAAGACCCTGCTCGACAAACTCAAAGTGACCACCAATATCTTCCGCGTGGGCACCTATAAGTCTGCGGTAGAGCCTTTGATGCGCGACAATATGTCTGCAGCAGCGCGTGATGCAGACAGCCGCTGGGTCGGTGGTTTGTGGAACAACTACCTCAATACTGTGTCGGCGAATCGCCAGTTGACGCCTGAGCAGCTGTTCCCTGGCGCACAGGGGATGTTAACCGGTTTGCAGGCAGCAGGCGGCGACACGGCCGAGTACGCGCTGAAGAGCAAGCTGGTCGACGTATTGGCTTCGCGCGGCGATGCCGATGAGGCGATGATCAAAGCTTTTGGCTATGACAAAGACAAGAAAGACTTTAACTACACCAGTCTTGACGACTACACGCCGAAACCGAAACAGGACAATAATGCTGCGCAGATTGCGGTTATCTTCGCAAACGGTGCCATTGTAGACGGTGAAGGCCAGGCGGGTGAAGTCGGTGGCGATACCACGGCCGAACAAATCCGCAAGGCGCGTCTGGACCCGAAAGTTAAAGCTATCGTGTTCCGCGTAAATAGTCCGGGAGGCAGTGTCAGCGCTTCTGAAGTCATCCGTTCCGAGCTGGCTGCGGCACGCGCGGCGGGCAAACCGGTGGTCGTTTCAATGGGCGGCATGGCGGCTTCGGGCGGTTACTGGATTTCAACGCCGGCCAACTACATTATTGCCAGCCCAAGCACCCTTACCGGTTCTATCGGCATCTTTGGGGTGATCAATACTTATCAAGACACGCTGGGACAATTTGGTGTGCATACTGACGGTGTTGCGACCTCGCCGCTGGCCGATATTGCCGTCACCAAGGCATTGCCGCCGGAGTTCTCGCAGATGATGCAACTGAACATCGAGAACGGCTATAAAACGTTCCTGGGACTGGTCGCCAAGGCCCGTAACAAGACGCCGGAGCAGATTGACCAGATTGCTCAGGGCCACGTTTGGATCGGTACCGATGCGAAAAACAACGGCCTGGTTGATGAGTTGGGTGATTTCGACGACGCGGTGAAGAAAGCCGCAGAGCTGGCTAAACTGCCGACCTGGCAGTTGAACTGGTATGTCGACCAGCCAAGCATGACTGACCTGATTTTCTCGCAGATGAATGCGTCTGTTCACGCGATGCTGCCCGCCGTTGCTCAGGCCTATTTGCCTGCGCCGGTTGCCGATATCGCTTTGAAAATGAGCACTCAGGCGGACCTGTTCAGCAACATGAACGATCCGCAAAACCGCTACGCAATGTGCCTGACCTGCGGCGACGTTAAATAAACGCTGCTTAATGTCTGAACAATAAACCTTAAATGGCTCCGCTCGCGGGGCCATTTTTTTTATCAATTCGCATTCACATTTTTATTCCTGCCTCACTAGCTTTATAATCGCCCCACCTGGCCTGTCTGGCTGATTAAAAAAAGAATTATGCAAATGACTAAAAAATCGATCTACGTTGCCTACACTGGCGGTACCATCGGCATGGCGCGTTCCGAACAGGGCTACATTCCTGTCTCTGGCCATTTACAGCGCCAGTTGGCGCTGATGCCAGAATTCCATCGCCCTGAAATGCCTGATTTTCACATACAAGAATATTCACCGCTGATGGACTCTTCAGATATGACGCCGGAAGACTGGCAACATATCGCCGATGATATTCAGGCCCATTATGACCAATACGACGGTTTCGTTATTTTGCACGGCACAGACACCATGGCGTTCACCGCTTCCGCGCTGTCGTTCATGCTGGAAAACCTCGGCAAGCCCGTCATTGTGACCGGTTCGCAGATCCCGCTGGAGGCTCTGCGCTCGGACGGTCAAATTAATCTGCTTAATTCACTGTATATTGCGGCTAACCATCCGGTGAATGAAGTGACGTTGTTCTTCAATAACCGACTCTATCGCGGTAACCGCAGCACCAAGGCCCACGCCGACGGTTTTGACGCCTTTGCTTCGCCGAATATGGCGCCGTTGCTGGAAGCCGGTATTCATATCCGCCGCCTGGCAACACCGTCAATTCCTGCCGCCACCGGCCCGCTGCGTGTGCATAACATCACCCCGCAGCCCATTGGCGTAGTGACGATATATCCTGGAATTTCGGCCGAGGTTGTGCGTAACTTCGTACAACAGCCGGTAAAAGCTTTGATCTTGCGGTCTTACGGCGTAGGTAATGCGCCACAAAAAGGCGATCTGCTTCAGGTGTTGAAAGATGCTTCCGAGCGCGGCATCGTGGTGGTCAACCTGACGCAGTGTATTTCAGGCAAGGTCAACATGGGCGGCTACGCGACCGGTAACGCGCTGGCCCACGCCGGGGTGATAAGCGGCTTTGACCTGACCGTAGAAGCGACCCTGACCAAGCTACATTATTTACTCAGCCAGCCGTTTTCCGCTGCTGAAATCCGTGAGCAGATGCAACAAGACCTGCGTGGTGAATTAACCGTTTAAGGGGATAACATGAACTCTGCACTGTTGCTCATTGACCTGCAAAATGATTTTTGTCACGGCGGCGCGCTAGCCGTTGCAGAGGGTGATGACACAATAAACGTCGCCAATCTGGCCATCGCCGCCTGTCGCCACGCCAATATTCCAGTAGCGGCTTCTCAGGACTGGCACCCTGCCGATCATCGCAGCTTTGCAATCAATTCCTCGGCAGAGGTCGGTACAGTGGGTGAGCTTGAAGGCCTGCCACAGGTGTGGTGGCCGGTTCACTGCGTGCAGAATCAGCCGGGGGCAGACTTTCATCCCAGTCTAAACACCGCCGGGCTGGACTACATCGTGCACAAAGGCAAAGACTCGTCAGTCGACAGCTACAGCGCATTTTTCGATAACGGTAAACGGGCAGCGACCCCGCTACACGATTGGTTGCAGAATAAGCAGGTCGAACATTTGGTCATCATGGGGCTCGCCACTGATTACTGTGTGAAATTCAGCGTGCTGGATGCCCTGGAATTGGGCTATGAGGTGACGTTGATCAGTGACGGTTGCCGCGGCGTGAACCTCGACGCCGATGACAGTAAAAAAGCCGTTGAACAGATGCAGCTCGCCGGTGCCAAAGTACAAAGCCTCGCCCAATGGGTGAGCAATCTGGATTTCACGCTATAATTTTGCCGTCAACGATGCGGTTATAAACACTTTGAAACGGGTCGCATGGAGAATGCGTGCCCCGTTTCCTCACCAAAAGAAGTCGATTAACTATGAGCTCAGTAAAAATTCATACCCGGCAGGAAATTGAAAAAGCCCGCACCGCAGGCAATACCGCGGCTAAAGTGCTGGAGTTTATCAAGCCTTACGTTAAGGTCGGTGTAACAACCAACGAGATTGACCAGCTTTGCCATGACTACATTGTCAATGAGCTTAAAGTCACTCCAGCCAATATTGGTTACCACGGATATACAAAAACCTCATGTACTTCAGTGAATCACGTGGTGTGCCACGGTATTCCGGCTGACAAAAAGCTTAAAGACGGTGATATCGTCAACATCGACGTGGCCATTATTCAGGACGGCTGGTATGGCGACACCAGCCGCATGTACTACGTGGGCAAACCAAGCATTCGCGGTCAACGTCTGGTCGAAGTCACTTATCAGTCGATGGTCGCAGGCATCAAGGCCGTGCGTCCCGGCGCAACCTTGGGTGACGTGGGTGCGGCTATTCAGCACATAGCTGAAAGCAACGGTTTCTCGGTAGTGCGTGAATACTGTGGTCACGGCGTAGGTGAGGAGTATCACACCACCCCGCAAGTGCTGCACTATGGCCGCCCCGGAGAAGGACTGGTACTTGAAGCAGGGATGATTTTCACTATTGAACCGATGATCAACGCCGGTAAGGCAGCCACCAGCGTACTGTCGGACGGCTGGACTGTGGTAACCAAAGACCGTTCTTTATCTGCTCAGTGGGAACATACCATTGCAGTAACGGACACCGGTTACGACTTGCTGACCCCGTGGCCGGAAGGCACCGGTGACTACGAGGCGATTTAACGCCGTGCGAGCTTCTTTGCCGTCATGATTAATGGCGGCATAGACATTGAGACTTTAAATAAAAACGTAAACTCAGCGCATTAAAATTGTATTTTTATATAATTAATTCCTTAATCATTTTCCTTATAAATAGCTTAATGCAAAATAAACGTCATTATTTCTTAAAAGCATGACTCAGATCATGTCTGGGCTAATATTTTAAAAATAATAGATGACACAAAAAATCAATCAGCTAAATTTTGTTTTGCCAAAGTTAATCACCTCTTAATCTTAGGCGTAGTAACTCCAGTGTTATTTAAGCATGATCATTTCATCACACTTAAATAACTCTGCAATCTTTTCAACTAAAACGTTTATTTCCATTAAGGAATAAGGAAAATTATTGTGCATAAAATTAAATTGCTCGGAGCTGCATTCGTTTTAATGGCCGCCGCAGGTTTTAGTTCAACAGCCAACGCCGATCTGTTGCCTATCCCGCCAATCCCGCTGCCAATCCCAGGCCTTTGTTCAATCCTGCCTGGCCTGCTGCCGGTTGGTGTTCCGGCCAGCGAGTTGACTTATGACCAGATTATCAAAATTTTGAGCCAACTCCCTGCCGGAACTTCTGTTTCGCAAGTGCTCTCCTGCCTGTAGTATATTTCCAGCCCTCCTCCACGTGGAGGGCTTTATATATTTTATAAATATGTTTCACTATAAAAACCCCACAAGAATTATAATTAAAGCCGTCAAGACTCCTGATGCGATCATTGATAAATTAAATAATAAGGATTTTATTTATAATGCCAGTGCGTTTTTACCACCATAAGAAAAAACTTTATTTTTCCATCACGATAATCATATTCTCTCTGCTCATTGTTTGGATATTAATTTCAAACACCCAAAATCCCCCCCCGCCACCGACATTTATTGTAAGCCGCCAAACGCTTAAACAAACAGTGCTGGCCAGCGGTTTTCTACAGCCTATTAAACAAGTCGATGTGGGTTCGCAGGCATCAGGTCAACTGACTTCACTGTGGGTCAGTCCCGGTGATTTTGTCACTAAGGGCCAGCTGCTGGGAGAGATCGATCCCGCCTTGTCACAAAATGCGCTACAGGATGCTCAGGTCGCGCTGAACAGTTTACTGGCGCAAAAGAATGCCAATCAGGCGCTGGTGAAAAGATCGACTCTGGCGCTGCAACGTCAGCGAGCGATGTACCGTCAAGATGCCGCAGCCCGGCAAGACGTGGAGGCCGCCGAGGCTGACTTGCAGGTCCAGCAGGCTCAGTTGACCGCCATGAATGCGCAAATTCACCAGCAGCAAATCCGGGTCGCCACCGCAGAAACCAATCTCGGCTACACACAGATTATTGCACCGGTCAGCGGCACCGTGCTTTCTGTCACAACGCAGGCAGGCCAGACGGTGGTCGCGTCTTATCAGGTGCCGGTGATCCTTGAAATTGCTGATTTGAGTGTGATGACCGTCCACGCACAGATCCCCGAAGCAGATATAACCCTCATTCAACAAGGTCAGCCGGTGTGCTTTACCACTTTAGGGGCCGCGCATCAGCCTTTTTGCAGCAAAATCAAAAAGCTGGAACCCGCTGCCGAGAAGATAAACAATGCGGTTTTTTATAACGCCCTGTTTGACGTTGAGAACCTGGAGGGTTTCCTGCGCCCAGAGATGACCGCACAAGTCAGTGTGGAACTGCATCAGGTTAAAAATGTGCTGGCAATCCCGTTGACCGCACTGGGCAGCGCGGTCTCAGCCGATCACTATCAGCTTAAGGCCATAAACCTTGATGGCAAAACGATTGAACGAATCATTATGACGGGCATTGATGACGGCACCTTTATTGAGGTGAAACAGGGATTACGTGACGGCGAACAGGTGTTATTAGTGAACGACTCGGCAGGCCTACTATGAACTCACTCTCCCCGCCGCCGCTGTTATGCCTGACCGCCGTTAGCCGTCGTTTTAAGACAGGCGATGCGCTGATTAGTGTGCTCGACAATATTTCTCTCAGCATCAAAGCGGGTGAAATGGTGGCGATTGTCGGCCCTTCTGGTTCGGGTAAATCGACACTGATGAATATTCTCGGCTGTCTGGATACTCCGAGCAGCGGTCATTATCAGGTTGACGGGCAAAACGTAGAGCAATTAAGCAGCGACCAGCGAGCTGGCCTTCGCAGGGAGCGATTCGGCTTTATTTTCCAGCGTTACCATTTAATCCCCTCTTTATCAGTGCGCGAAAATATTGAAATCCCCGCCCGCTATGCCCATCAATCCCGCCAGTTGCGCCTGGATCACGCCCGTAGATTACTAGACCGGCTGGGGATGCAAGGCTTTGAGGATCGCAACGTCAGACGTTTGTCCGGCGGCCAGCAGCAGCGAGTCAGCATTGCGCGCGCGCTGATTAACGGCGGAGAGGTGATTCTTGCCGATGAACCCACCGGCGCGTTAGACAGTCGCAGCGGCAGCGAGGTAATGCAGTTATTGCAAGGCCTGCACCAGCAAGGCCACACGGTTATCATCATTACTCACGACGCTAAAGTGGCAGATTACGCCGAACGTATTATTCACCTGGCTGATGGAAAAATTGTCTCTGATTTACCCAATGATGGCGATAGCGACGGCAAGATTACTGAAAAATTACCACAGCGATTTGTGACAATGTCACATAATTTTGCCAATAATCGAGGCTGGCGCACCCGATGGCAAGAATATCAGGATGCCTTTCGCAGTGCCGGTCGCAGCTTGGCCGCTCATCGCCTGCGCTCTTGCCTGACATTATTAGGTATCGTCATTGGCATCGTCTCGGTTGTTTCGCTCAACGCCGCCGGGGCTGGCGCTCGGCAATACGTGCTCGATACGCTTTCATCACTGGGCGGCAACGTCGTGACCCTCTATCCGGGCAAAGGGTACGGCGATGATCAAGCCGCCAGCATTCACTCATTGCGTGACCGAGATTTATCTGTGCTGGCACCGCAACGCTGGATCACAGCCGCGACGCCTAACGTCAGCACAAACTTGCGCATTCGCCGACAGCGAACAGATATCAATGCCACCGTCAACGGCGTCAGCGCCGAATTTATGTCCATCGGGAATATGAATTTGCTGCAGGGCCGCTCACTGCTGCCTCGCGATATTACACAACAGTCCTCCGTGGTCGTGGTGGGTGAATTGTTAAAAGATAAGCTGTTTCCTCGCGGTAGCAATCCACTGGGCGAAATCATTCTGGTCGGCACCCTACCGGCTAAAATTGTCGGCGTGGCGCGTAGTGGCTCACTTTCAGGTGGCAATACATTAAATCTTTGGCTGCCGTGGAGCACGGCCACCAGCCGCCTGCTGGGCCAGGACTGGTTTGATTCCATCGCAGTTTCGCTGCCTGAATCGGTGTCTGCGGAAACAGCAAAATCGACAATAAATCGCATGCTGACGCGACTGCATGGGCGACAGGATTTTTATATGCTGGACAGCGCCGCCTTTGTAAATTCGGTGGAAAAGACCAGTTTTGCCCTGTCGTTGTTTCTGTCGCTGATTGCACTGATTTCCTTACTGGTCGGCGGGATCGGTGTGATGAACATCATGCTGGTTTCGGTGAGCGAGAGAACACGTGAAACCGGGATCCGAATGGCGGTCGGTGCGCGTCGGTGGGACATCCAGCGACAATTTTTAACCGAGGCAGTATTGCTGTGCTTATCAGGCGCACTGGTTGGAGTGACGCTGTCACTTGTATTGGGCATCTCGCTGTCCTGGCTGATTCATCCGTGGCAGCTGATATTTTCTTTGCCCGCAATCCTGACTGCCGTGGGCTGTGCGGTGTTGGTCGGGGTTATTTCAGGTTGGCTGCCCGCCTGGCAAGCCGCCAAGTTAGACCCGGCAGAGGCACTAACCCGCGAATGAAACATTTACTCTCGCTGAAAAAGCCACTTGTTCGGGCGTCTTGTTCAGCAGCTATTTTGGGGATTATGATGCAGCTATCCGGCTGTCACCTGCTGCGCAGCAAGCCGCCCGCACGCCCTGCCATTCCCGCAAACTGGCAGGCTGCAACGATGACTTCCCCAGTCAACATCGCCACAGGAGTTAATCGCCTGTCGGGACAAAACAGGATTTCAGACTCCACAGCGCCGGATAATCTATCTCTGACAGCGGTTAAGGATTTTTGGTCCTCACTCGGCGACCCTGATTTACCGCGTGTATTGCAAATTGCCCTGCGGCAAAACGACAACCTTAAACTCAGTCAGTTGCAGCTCAAATTGTCCCGTTTGCAGGCTGCTCTGACCGGGCTGTCGCGCTGGCCAACGCCCTCAGTGTCTTTGAATGCTGGAGTATCGCGACCGCTGAAGTCTTCCGGGGATTTTTCCCCAGAAACCTATCGCAACGCCGGGCTTAACGCAGCGCTGAGTTACCCGTTAGATATTTGGGGCAGTACTCAAGCGCAACGGCAAGCCGCCGACCTTGATGCTCAGGCCAGCGAGGACGACTGGCATTCAGCACGACTGGCAATACGTATTTCGGTGGCTCAGTCGCGTTGGCAAATTGCTTATCTGAATCGGCTGCTGGTCAATGCTCAAGCCGATCTAAAAATTGCGGCAGACACTTCACATCTTGCCGAGGTGCGCTATCAGGCGGGTGCGACGTCGCGAGGAGAGGTTATTTTTGCCCAGCGCCAGCTTAGTGAGCAGCGAACAATACTATTAACCCTCGTTCAACAGCGCGAGGAGGCGCGCCACGCCTTTTCATTGCTGATGGGCGATGCGCCACAGCAAAAACAATCTGAATTAACCAATCTCGACGATATCGCGCTTCCCGTTCCCGCCCCTGGTTTACCCGCCGATTTGCTGTCGCGCCGTGCGGACGTGCACGCGGCGGAATTAAGGTTGCTCAGCAGTTTGGCTAATGCCGATGCCGTTCGTTTGAGTTTTTACCCGTCACTCAACCTAACCGCCAGCTATGGCACTTCCAGTCCGAGTCTTACGGATTATCTGGCTAACCCCGTAGCTGCGCTGGCCACTGTACTCACCCTGCCGATGGTGCAATTCAACACAGCTCGCTACACGCGACAAAGCGCCGAGGTGGTTTATCAGGCCAACGCGGTTAGCTTTAAGAAGACCTTATACAACGCACTGCGAGAAACCGAAGACGCGCTCACGGCCCGTCAGCAGCTGGCGGAAGAGGCAAAAGAGCTAGCGCAATCATTGAAGCTGTCGCAGCAGGTCGAACGGCTGACCCTGACTCGCTGGCAGCAGGGAGGCAGTGATATCCAACCCTGGCTGGAGGCGCAGAGAACCCTGCGTCAGGCCAGGATTAGGCAGTTGGAGAATGTGCTGGCTCGCAAGAATAATGCGCTACAGCTCTATGCGGCGCTGGGCGGAGACTATGCTGGCTGAGTGCGGCACATTTTCTCAGGGCCTCCCGCTCAACTCTTTTTTCGGCATTTATTTCCCTGCGCCCAAACCTGACCATCCACCTGACAAGCTTTCTGTCGTGTTGGTGAGTGGTTTATATTCACAGCCGATCCAGCCCTGATAGTCCTGCTGGCGAAGCAGTTTGAAGATGAAATCCCAATTCAGCTCCCCACTGCCCGGCTCGCTGCGATAGGGCGCGTCGGCAACCTGAATGTGCCCGGTTAATGGCAGATAACGCAGCAGATTGTGGCTAATATCGCCGTGCGAAATCTGGCAATGGTAGATATCAAACATTAGCCGCAGATGTGGGCTGTTAAACTGCTCGATGATATTGGCCGCCAAATGGAAATCGTGCAGGAAAAAGCCGGGGATATCGCGCAGATTAATCGGCTCAAGCAACAGGCACACGCCCTGTTCAACCGCCAGTTCCAGTGACCATTTAATGTTGCTGATAAACTGCTGCAATGCCTCGCGCTCGTTTACACCGGGGGGTAAAATCCCGGCCTGCAAATGAATGAACGGACAGTCCAGCGCGGCGGCATAGCGTAGCGCCTCGCGCATGCCGTTTCTAAAGAATTCGCTGGATTGTGGCTGGCAAGCGGACCCCGAGCGCATCACAGAGTCCGCCGGACCTATTGGCGTATTAATCAATATTTGTCGCAGGCCGTTTTCTTTTAACTGCTGGAGGAGAAAATCGGCCTCATAGTCGTAAGGCAATCCAAACTCTACCGCCTCGAAACCTGCCTGCGCCGCGGCGGCAAAACGCTGCTCAAACGGCAACTCGGTGAATAACCATTTCAGGTTGGCGCAAAAATGCAGGCCCTGCATATTAGTCGCCTCGCAGTGTGTTAAGCGCGCGGGCAAAGAAATCTTTTGCGCCAAAATTACCGGATTTCAGCGCCAGAGCAATCGGGTCCTGCCCTTGAGATACCATTGCAGGAACGCCGGTATCAATTTCTTCGCCAATGATTAATGCCCCGAGATTCAAGGCACTTACCACCGCACCCGAGGTTTCGCCACCGCCGACCACAATCCGCCGCGTGCCGTTGGCCACCAGTTTTTTAGCCGTGTCACCAAACAGATTGTCCAGCGCAGCCGCCACCTTTTCACGCCCGTACTCTTGCTGGATTTGCTTAACGGATTCTGGCGTGCCCGAAGAATAGACCAGCGGAGCGCGCCCCTGATTCTGCTCAATAAATGCCACCAGCCGGTTAGCATCGGTAACGCCGGTCAGTACATCTCTAACATCAATCATCAGCACCGGATGCAATTTTTGATGCTCGTCTATCTGACCACGCGTCGCCCCCGAGCAGCTTCCGACCAGTATTGCTTCAGGACCGGCAACCGCAGCGACGCCTGCGTGATGCCCTTTGGCTTCGCCACGGACGATAAAATTGTGCGCCAGGGCCAGCGCAATGCCCGACCCGCCAGTAATCAGCGGTAACCCTTCGCAGGCCTGCCCCAAGGTGCGTAAATCGTTTTCGTTCAGCGCGTCGACCAGTAACAGAATGCGCTCACTGCCTCCCTGCCGGGTAATCGCCTGACGCAAAGGTTCACTGCCCTCGTTAACCTTGTGCCACGCAATATGCCCCACGGCATTGCGCGTCTGCTGTTGCAAAACGCGACGCAGATCGGCATCTTTCATCGGCGTTAAAGGATGATGCTCCATGCCCGACTCATTCAGTGGCTTGTCGTGGACAAATAAATGCCCCTGATACAGCGTGCGCCCCATGGCAGGAAAAGCCGGGCACATCACGACGCGCTGCGCATTGAGCCTCTCGGCCAGCGCATCGGTGACCGGGCCAATATTGCCCTCGGCAGTGGAGTCGAATGTCGAGCAATATTTAAAGACGATCTGCTGGCAACCCTGATCCAGCAACCATTCACAGGCAGCCAGCGACTGTTCCACGGCCTGTTTCGCCGGAATTGATCGGCTTTTAAGTGCCACAACCCCCGCCTCGACACTAGTGTCGGCGGGCTGCTGTGGAATGCCGAGATATTGCGTGGTGTGTAATCCGCCCTCGCCCGGGAGGCCCTTTGAAAGGGTTACGGCAATATCACTGGCCCCGGTAAAATCGTCTGCAATCACGCCAATTAACATAACTTATTCCTTCCCGCTCAGAATACTGGCTTTCATTCGTTTTACCGCCGCGTGGGGCGCAGTCAGCACCGGCACAGAAACCTGTTCACGCACGCTGGCGGCGGCGCGTGAGGTGGAGAAATGTGCCAGCATGATGACATCGCAGTGTGCCAACTCTTTGGCGCGTGCAGCCACCAGCCGATTGTGGCTGTCGGCATCGCCTTTACGCAGCAAGTCAATCGCATCTTCGACCAGGACGGTCGTCAGCGTGGCGCTAAGGCCATGTTCCTTAACGTAACTGTCGAACTCCTCGGTCATGGTTTCTACTGCCGGGCCAAAAGTGGCGAGCATGCCAATCTTTTTCCCCTGCTCCAGCGCTTCGTGGAACATCGCTTCATTAGGTTTCAACACCGGCACCGGCAAACTTGCCGCCAGTTGGTCAATTGCCGGACCAAACGCCGAACAGGTCACCAGAATCCCCTGCGCCTGCATGTCATAGCCGTAGCGACCAAATCGTACAAAGCGGTCAATCATCGAACGACTCAATTGATCTTCACGTGCGCGGTCAATCGATAAGCCATCATCCAACAGGTTGATTATCTCTGCTTCTGGCCATTCTTCCTTGAACGCGCTATGGATGGGTGCCATCGCGACCGGCGTGGCGTGAAGTAATACGATGCGGTGTGACATAAAACCCCCTGACAGACGTGGATGCGTTCACAGCACGATCAGTTTTCTCGTCACTGCAAACCTACACCTATAATGTAAGGGCTTACAAATGATTCTGTAAAGTGAGCTGCGTCACATAAAAAAGTTATAATCCTGTTACGTTTAAGCAGAATTGATAGATACTGCAATGACCATTGTAAGCGCTTTCAAATTTAATGTCTCTTCCGGGTGTTAGAATCCGCCCTGAAATGCAGGCAACTTACTCATTAAGCAAAGATTGTGGGAACGCATCATGACAACATCTGCCAACGAATCCTCTTTACAGTCCGGGGTAAGCAGCAGCGTAAGCCCGGCAGGCAACGTTAGTGCTCCGGCCGTGGCGGCATCAAAACTCCCTCGCGAGTTTCGCGATTTACTGGCGCTGGAAGACTTTGAGCGCCACGCCCGTCGTCGTCTGCCTAACATGATTTATCAATATGTTGCCGGCGGCGTTGAAACCGGACGCGGCATAGCAGGAAATTTTGAAGCCTATCAACAGTATGCTTTTGTACCGCGCATGTTCCGTGACGTTTCTGGGCGCAGTCAGAGCGTGGAACTGTTCGGCCACACCTACAGCCATCCGTTTGGCGTAGCGCCGCTGGGAGGCGCATCTTTTGTCGCCTACCGTGCCGATATCTCGCTGGCTAAAGCCGCCCGCGCCATGAATACGCCGATGATCCTCTCCGCGTCTTCGCTGGTCAGGCTCGAAGACGTTCACGAGGCGAATCCCAATGCCTGGTTCCAGGCCTATCTGGCAGGCGATCAGCCGCGCATTGACCGGCTGGTTGATCGGGTAGCCCAGGCCGGTTATCAAACGTTGGTGGTCACCGGCGATACGCCGATGCTCGGCAATCGTGAGCACAATACCCGCAGCGGATTCAGCATGCCTATCAAGGTCACGCCTAAAGTCTGTTTCGAAAGCGCGATGAACCCGCGCTGGCTGCTGGGCACCGTGGCGCAGACTTTCCTTCGCCACGGTGCGCCGCACTTTGAAAATACCGACGCCGAGCGCGGCCCGCCGATGATGTCGAGCAAGGTGCGCAATACCAACGCTCGCGATAAGTTGAACTGGAAACACGTCGAAGCAATCCGCAAGCAGTGGAAAGGTAATCTGGTGGTGAAAGGATTAATGTCGCCGGACGACGCTTTTATCGCGCGAGATTTGGGAGTAGATGCGGTTATCCTGTCCAATCACGGAGGCCGTCAGCTGGATTATACCGTGCCACCGCTGCACACCCTGCCTGAGATTGCGGCGAAAAAAGGCAATATGAAGGTGATTATCGACAGCGGTATTCGACGCGGAACTGACGTGATGAAAGCCCTTGCGCTGGGTGCCGATTTTACCTTCCTTGGCCGCCCTTTCCTCTATGGCGCGGTGATCGGCGGTCAGGCCGGAGTGGAACACGCGATGCATATCCTGCGTGACGAAATTGACCGCGATTTAGCGTTGGTTGGCGTGCGCAGTCCGCAAGAGTTGAACTCGGCGCTGCTGCGTCGGGCGCCGTTTTATGACGTCAATTTGTAAAACCCGAGCGGTAGCGGCCTGAAGTATTATCCGCCCTTGCGCAGATAACTTATTGAAATTTTGATGATTCTGATTGCAGATTGAGTGCTGCCACCCCTAAAACCGAACTCCGCCCGCAATGGTGCGGAGTTTTTGTGCTGGCTGAAATAGATAAAATTACTGCGACGCTCGCGGCGCAGAGCCGGTGCTGCCACGCACGATAAGCTCGGGAGTCATTACCGCCTGCGGCTCGGCCGCCTCGCCGTTCAACGTTGCCAGCAGATACTCGGCCGCACGCAGGCCAATCTGATCCAACTCAACGCGCATGGTGGTCAGCGGGCGCTCGAGATGCTCGGCATACTCGTAATCGTTGAATCCGGTGATCGAAATATCGTTGGGAACCCGCAAATAACGCTCGCTGGCCGCCCGCAGTGCGCCAAAAGCCAACATATCGTTACCACAGATAACCGCCGTGGGTGGCTCGGGACCATCGAGCAAGGTGAACATCGCCTTACGGGCGTCGTTCATGGTGAACGCGCATTCAATCAGATTAAAATCCGGCAGTGAAAGCCCCGCCCCAGCCAGCGTTTCCCGAGTTCCTCGCAGGCGATCGGACACCCGGTCGTTGGTCGGCGGTGTGCCCGCTATCATACCAAACCGCCTGTGCCCCAGCGTGATCAAATGCCCGGCAACCCGGCTTGCTGCCTCAATACTGTCATAACCAATACTTGGATATTGCGGGTCAATCGAAAAAGTCTGAATGCAGGGGATCGCATGTTGCCGAATCCGCTCCCACAGGCGCGGATGATGGGTGTGCCCCACCAGCATCAGCGCATCGATGCCGTACTCCAGCAATTTATTCACTTCGCGCAGCTCAATATCGGGGTCGAAATCCGAGTTGGCCAGCAGCAGCGTATAACCTGACTGATGAATATGATGTTGAAACGCCGCCAGGGTGCGGGAGAAGGTTTCAGTTGCCAGAGTCGGCACCACGGCCCCGATGGTCATGCTACGCCGTGACGCCAGCGTTCGCGCCGCCCTATTAATGACATACCCAAGCTCTTCACAGGCGCGCTCTACCGCCTCGCGGCGCGATTGACGCACGGTGGCGCTGCCGTTGAGCACGCGAGAAACGGTGGCGGTCGAGACGCCGGAAAGTTTGGCGACGTCCTCCAGTGAAGCTCTTCCCTGAGGCAGGGTCTTATCATTCATTGCCGTGATCCCTATAAATTAGTGATGTCGCCCACAAAAATTGCAGACACTTCCCGCCTTGCTTTGAAAGCGCTTACTTTTGGCTTGACTGAATTTTGTAATCGCTTACTTTTAACATCACATTATCAAATTTGAGGCTCTAAGTTCACCAAATAATAACAGAACCGAATCGGAGAAGGCCACTCTGCGGTCTGTTTGGCTGAATGTCCTCATAACGGAGTTTCTGCTTGAGAAACTCATAACCTACTAATAGACAAACGATAATAAAGGATTTCACCATGCGTAGATACCCTCGAATCCGCTGGATGATGATTGTATTTTGCTTCCTCGCGATCGCTATAAATTATATCGATCGCGTTAATCTGGCCATTGCTGCTCCGCACATTAAAAAAGATCTCGGGCTGGACGATGCCAGCATGGGCTTGATCCTCGGCGCTTTTTTCTGGACCTACGCGCTGATGCAAATCCCGGCCGGGCGTATGATCGACAAACTAGGCGCGCGCGCCGGTTTGGCCATCGCCGTGGGCTGGTGGTCACTGTTTACCGTCCTGACCGCCTTTGGTAAAGGTTTTAGCTCGATCTTTATCTCGCGCCTGCTGCTGGGCGTCGGCGAAGCTGGCGGCAATCCAGGCTGCGCCAAAGTGGTTTACAAATGGTTTGCCAAAAAGCAGCGCGGCACCGCATCAGGTATTTTTGACGCGGGTCCACGAGCCGGCACCGCGCTGGCTCTGCCGTTGGTCGCCTGGATTATCAGCACCTGGGACTGGGAAACCTCATTCGTGGTCACCGGTGGCATCGGACTGGTGTGGGTGGCTCTGTGGCTGGTGTTCTACCGCGAACCCGAGCAGATGAAAGGTCTCGACGAGGAGCAAAAAAACAACCTGATCGCCGATCGCGGCGAGCGCCACATTGCAGGCACCGAGAAAATCAAACTGCGCACGCTGTTCGGTTATCGCAATGTTTGGGGCATGATGATTGGCTTCTTCTGCATGAATTTTGCGACCTACTTTTTTGTGACCTGGTTCCCGACCTACCTCACTATGTCACAGGGCTTTTCGCTGAAGGAGTTGGGCACGCTGGGCGCAATTCCCGCGCTGATGGGTATTCCCGGAAGCCTGCTCGGTGGGCTGACCTCTGACTGGCTGTTCAACAAAGGTTTCAGCCTGACCGCCGCGCGTAAAACCTGTTTGGTCGGCGGTATGGTGCTGTCGTCAGTGATTGCCTTTGCGGCCTTCACCAGCAATATCACGGTGATCCTCACCCTTTTCTCTCTGACCTATGCCGGATTGGCGTTCACCGCTGCCAATATCTGGACTCTGCCCGCTGACGTTGCGCCAAATTCTGGCTATGTCGCCACGCTGGGCGGCATCCAGAACTTTGCCGGTAATCTGGCCGGTATTGTTACCGCGTCGTTCACCGGT
The DNA here is from genome assembly GCF_000257645.1 of Serratia sp. M24T3. Lineage (GTDB taxonomy): Bacteria > Pseudomonadota > Gammaproteobacteria > Enterobacterales > Enterobacteriaceae > Rouxiella. The sequence continues at coordinate 17,873 of NZ_AJHJ01000024.1, read as the reverse complement.
TTAATGTTGGGACTGAGCCACGGCTCGTTTGTGATACCACTGTGCGTCGCGGGCGGCATCTGCCTGCTGGGAGCACTTAACTTCCTGTTTGTGATCGGCAAAATCGAGCCGCTGGATACGCCAAAAAGCAAACCGAATGCCAGAATCAAACATCAGCCACAAGCATCAATTTCTAGCCAATGATTGACCAAAACATTAGTAAGACTAAAGCTGCGCGACAAGACCGCAGTACCCTACATTGAATAAAAGGATCATCGTCATGAAGAAAAGTGCCTGCGCCCTCGCGCTAATATCACTGATGGCTGTCACCGGGGCCGCCAGGGCCAGCAGCTTTGTCTACGTCTCCAACGCGGACAGCGGTACAGTTTCAGGTTATTTGCTGAATAAAGACGCCAAAAAACTCGAGCCGCTGGGAGATTTTCCGGCGGGTGACAAGGTGATGTCATCTACCGTTGCGAAAGACAGGCAACTGCTTTATGTGTCAGTTCGCAGCAAGCCGTATCACGTGGTGGTGTATAAAATCCAGCCCGACGGCAAGCTGCAAAAGGTCGGCCAGTCGCCGCTGGAAGAGAGCATGGCCTATCTTTCCACCGATAAGAGCGGGCATTTTCTGCTGAGTGCCTCTTACGGCGGCGATTTATTTACCATCAACCGCATTAATGCTCAGGGCCAGGTCGAGACGCCGCCAGTGCAAGTCGTCCACACCGGTAAGCGCGCGCACGCGATACAAACCGACCCGACCAACCGTTTCCTGTATGTCACCTTGTTAGGCGCGGACCAATTGCTGCAATTCCACTTTGACCCTGCTACAGGCAAGGTGACACCCAACAGTCCGCCGTCGATCAATATTCAGAAAGAGGCCGCAACCGGTCCGCGTCACTTTGTTATTGCCCCGCAACGCGACAGGCAGGGCGACCAAAACATGTACATCCTGACTGAGATGGCGGGCAATATCACACGGGTGACGCTGGATGCTGAAGGCAAGGCTCACGAGCAGGAATCGGTAAGCTCAGTTTCGCCGCAGGAAGATATGCAGCGCGGAGAGGCTCGTCCGCTAACCGGAGACGATGATTTGCCGCCTTCGCACAAGCCGCGAATCTGGCAGGCAGATATCCATTTAACTCCTGATGGACGTTTCCTTTATTCCACGGAAAGAACCAGCAGCACCCTGTCTTCTTTTTCCGTTAATCCAGACAACGGGCATCTGACTTATTTAAACAGCATTAAAACCGAGGCTCAGCCACGCGGTTTCGCTATCGATAACAGTGGCCGTTTCCTGATTGAATCCGGCCAAAAGTCGAACCAGCTTTCGCTCTACAGCATGGATCAAACCAGCGGTAAATTATCCCTGCTTGGCCGTTATCCGACCGGCAAAGGCGGCAACTGGGTATCAATAGTTGAACAGTAGTGTTTACGGAAAGCTGGACTAACCCAAGGAGAAACATCATGAAATTTGCCAATATTACCCTGTCGGCGATTTTGCTCGCGTCAAACGCCCTACCCGCAGCCTTTGCCGCCGAGCCTATCGTGCCGACCAATCTTGAACCTCATCACCACGTCATACTCGAAAACCAGTATGTCACGGTGATGCGGGTGATGATTCGCCCCGGGGAGTCGACCCTGTTTCACGAGCAGCATCTGGATTACGTTAATACTCACGTTGATGGCAGCCCGGTGCAGGCGTCATACCCGAACAAACCTGCCAAAGACTTTGCAATGAAAAGCGGCAACGTAAAATTTGGCGCGCACCAGGGGCATTCCGAGGTCGACAAGATAACTAACACCGGTTCCAGCCTCAATATGCAGATTGCCTTTGAGATCAAACAGGCCGGCCCGCTAGGTTTTGGCACCGCCTCTCGCCCGTCGACTCCCGCCTTTCAGCAGGTGTTGGACAAGAAATCGGTTAACGGCTGGAAAGTGACACTGCAACCCGGTGAAAGCAGCGGCGTTTATCAGCAGAAAGGGCCGGGTGTCAGGGTGTTCTTTACCGAGGGGCGCGTGTTGGAGGCCATTCCCGGTCGCCCTAATCGCAACAAAGAAATTTGGGTACATAAAGGTGACGCCGCGCTGACCACCGCCGGACCGGTTGAAATTATCAACGGTGGTGATACGCCGTTGGTTTTCAATGACTATGAACTGAAGTGAGTACTGAATTCATAATCAGCATTTTCATAAGATAATCATACCGCAGTGGCTCTGAGCTTCTGCGGGCTATTTCTCGTTAATCATCAGCAGGAAGGCTCGATTTTCAATACATAACGACCACACATAATAAAAATATAATTTTTTGATTTTTTATACAGGAGCAATGCCGTGAGAAGACACTGTTTGTCTCTCGCGATAGGTATTCTTTTCGCCAGCGGTTTTAATGCCCAGGCGGCGGACAGCCCGAGTCCGCAGAAACTTATTGCGCAGGGAAAGTATCTCGCTATTGCCGCAGACTGCGGCGCTTGTCATACACCACCAAATGACGGCGCAGCGATGTCAGGCGGGTATGCGATTCAATCACCGCTGGGCACCATTTATGCCAGCAACATTACGCCATCGAAAGTGGCGGGGATCGGCAATTATAGCGAGCAGGACTTTGCCCGCGCTGTTCGAGAAGGCATTAACAAGCAGGGGCAATACCTTTACCCCGCCATGCCCTACATCTCGTATTCGCGGATTACCGACCAGGACATTCATGCGCTTTACGCCTATTTCATGCACGGCGTAGCCCCGGTGGATAAACCTTCAACGCCGACTCGGCTTGCTTTCCCGTTCAACATTCGCAGTTCTATGGCGCTGTGGAATACCCTGTTTTCCCGTAATAAACCGTTTGCTCCGGCTGAGGATGTCTCTGCCGAGGTTAATCGCGGTAATTATCTGGTCAATGCACTTGAACACTGCGATACCTGCCATACCCCACGTAACGCGTTGATGGGACAGGATGACGGCAAGGCGCTCTCCGGCGGCGAACTGGGAAGCTGGTACGCCCCCAATATTACGCCCGATAAACACTCGGGTATTGGTAACTGGTCTGCCGCCGAATTGGCGCAGTATCTGAAAACGGGCCATCTCGCCGGTAAAGCTCAGGCAGCGGGCCCAATGGCTGAAGCCGTCGAACACAGCACCCAACATCTTGACGATAGCGATATTCAGGCGATGGTCGGGTATCTGCAGCAAATTCCGGCGATAGATACCGGCGCAGAAAAATCCCGCGATAGCTATGGGCAGCCCGCCAACACTGAGCTTGCGCTGCGTGGCAACAGCTCGGCTGTCGACTCCGGTTGGCAAATCTACAGCGGCAGCTGTGCGAACTGTCATCAGGCACAGGGGCAAGGCACCGCTTACTACCCTTCGCTGTTCCATAACTCTGCTACCGGAGCGGATAATCCTGCCAATCTGGTCGCCGCTATCCTTTACGGCGTGCATCGCGATATCAACGGCCAACAGGTGGCAATGCCCGCTTTTGGCCCAGATGGCAATTACAGTGTGCAACTGAGCGATCGGCAAATTGCCGACGTCAGCAATTATGTGTTGAAAAACTTCGGTAACCCTCAAGTCAGCGTCACCGCAGATCAGGTTAAAGAAATCCGCAACGGCGGCAAAAAACCACTGCTGGCCAGATTGACCTCGCCAGCGGTGATGTTAACCGGCGGCGTCGTGTTGATCCTGATAATCATTCTGTTGGCGTTTTTGGTGAAAAAAAGAAGGAGGCAGCATGTCGGAAAATAATCATCCCGAATCAGTCACCCGTCGCCGATTGTTACAGGGGATCGGCGTCTTGTCTTTGAGCGCCCTGACGGCTTCGCTGTTCCCGGCACTTAAAGTGCAGGCGCAGGAAATGAACAGCAGCGGTTTTGCTCCTATTAGCTCTTTTCTGGTTAGCCGCCCTGCCAACCCACTGCTGAGCCAGCGTTATTACAATGCATTAATCAAAAACTACCCAGATTTTCCAACCCGCCTCAGTGCGTTAAAAACTTATCTCGACGGCCAGCACTTTGCACACATGGACGACTTTATTGCCGCCATCGATCACGCCGATCCACGCTATACAACGGCCAGGCTTATCGTTTCAGCCTGGTACACCGGCATCGTGGGCGAGGACAAAAATATTGAGCTTGTCGCCTATGCCGACGCGATGATGTATCTGCCAATTCGCGGCATTCTGGTGATCCCGACTTATGGCGGGGGCCCGGACAGCTGGGGACCAAAACCTGTCGATCCACCCGCCGCTGAAGGAGCAAATGTATGACTGATAAAACCGTTGATGCCGATGTCATCATTATTGGTTCCGGCGTAATGGGTGGCCTGATTGCGACTCAGCTGGCGAAGGCTGGCAAGTCGGTGATTATTCTCGAGGCCGGTCCGCGGGTTAAGCGCGCAGAGATCGTCGAGCGTTTTCGAAATTCGCCGGTAAAAGTCTCGCTGACCAATATGAAACTGCAGGGCGCGGGCTCCCCTTATCCGGATTTGCCACACGTACCTTCAACCTATGGCAGCTATCTTCAGCAAACCGGACCGGTTAAATACCCTACCAAATACTTGCGCGTGGTCGGGGGAACGACTTGGCACTTTGGGTCGGCGCTGTGGCGCATGATCCCCAATGATTTCAAACTGCAAAGCCTGTATGGCCGTGGGCGCGACTGGCCGTTTGGTTATGAAGAACTTGAACCGTGGTACGGGCGAGCCGAACATGAACTGGGCGTTTCTGGCGTTGACGGTCAGGACGAGAGCGGTCAGGGCAAACGCCCGTGGCCACCGCGATCCACGCCATTCCCGATGAAAGGCCTGACTCCCAGCTATCTGTTTACTCGCCTGGCCGAGTTGCTACAAAAAGGCGATTTTCATCCAGTGTATGAGCCCAATGGGCGTGCGACGCGGCCTTATGGCGATCGTCCGGTTTGTGCCGGAAACAACAACTGCAATCCTGTATGCCCGATTGGTGCGAAATATGATGGCACGGTGCATATCGACCAGGCAGAGCGTCTGGGGGTGAAATTACTTGATAATTCAGTGGTATATAAAATCGAAGCCAACGAAGCGGGTGAAATCAGCGGTGTCTGGTACAAAAAACCGGATGGCTCCGAGCATCATTTAACCGCCCGCTACTTCGTGCTCGCGGCTTACGGTATTGAATCACCAAAACTGCTTCTGATGTCGACTTCGGAAAAATATCCCAACGGCATCGCCAACAGTTCCGATCAAGTGGGGCGCAATCTGATGGGGCATACCGGGATTAGCATGAACGTCATGATGAAGGAGGATGTCTGGCCGGGTCAGGGGCCGACCGAGCTGCTGGTGTATCTAAACAATCGCGACGGTGAGTTTCGCAAAGACTTTCCGAGTTATAAAACCAAGGTGCGAAATACCGTACCCACCTCGGATTTTGCTTCGGCGCTGATCGCCAAGGGAATTTTGGGATCGAAACTGGATGAAGAACTGCGTCGCCAGTCGGCTCGTTCGCTCAACTTTGCCGTTGATTTAGAAACGCTGCCCTTGCCAGAAAATCGTATTGTGCCGAGCAAGACCAAAACTGACGGCATTGGATTGCCAGTGCCTGAAATCTATTACAGCGTCACGGATTATTGGCAGGCGGGTAAAGAAGCGGCACTCAAGGATTTCGACAAAATTGCCAGCTTGCTGAACGCCGAGGTCCTTAAAATTGATACCAGTTATCAGGACAGGCAGCACATTATGGGCACCACCATTATGGGCGATGATGCGACAAACTCCGTCGTGAACAGTGATTGCCAGACCCACGATCATCCCAATCTGTTTATTGCCGGGACCTCAGTCATGCCGTCAACCTCTTGTATGAACCCGACGTTAACCGGCGCTGCGCTGAGTTTGCGGTTGGCAGACCATATGTTGAAGGTGATGAAGGTTTAACAATAAAAGGATTATAGATTGAGGAGTCAGAAACTTTAGCCCTGCTCATCTGAAGATAAAACCTCGATAATCCAACGACCTGAGATTCATCAGGTCGTTGATAATACTTTTACTCTGGCTTGATGCGGATCAGATCATCTTTAAACTGCTGCTTAAGCTCTTGCTTGCTCTTGGTCACGATTTGCCCGTCGGTGCCTACCGTCATGTGCTGGGCATCGACATTGTGACGCGCCTGATAAAGCATCACCACTTGCAGGCTGTGCTCTTTCTGTTGTTCGGTGAGACGAACACCGTCAGGCCATTTACCCAGCTCAACCGCCAATGCCAAACGCTGATAAATTTCCGGCGTCATGACGTCAACCAGTTCACGGATTTCCATTGCAAACTCTCCTGCCTAACAGAAAATTTAATCAAATTATTCAAGATGAATGAATAATGAGCTGAATCGATTTTGTTAAAATTTATTTAAAAAAATAGCTTTCGAATAACTCACCGATTATTTATCCGAAAAGTGATCTTTTAGACTAATCAGCCTGCGATTTTATCGCCGTTTTCGCCATCGATAAAACTCATTGATGCCGAATTTACACAGTAACGGTCACCGGTAGGCTCTGGGCCGTCAGGGAAAACGTGGCCAAGATGCGCGTCACAGTTGGCACAGCGGATTTCAACGCGCTCCATGCCGTGCGTATTATCAGTGAGATAATTGATAGCATCGTGCGTCACCGGCTGGTAGAAGCTCGGCCAGCCGCAGCCGGAATCGTATTTGGTGTCCGAGAAAAACAGTGGCGTGTTGCAAACCAGGCAGTGGTAAATCCCATCGCGCTTGTTGTGCAGCAATTTGCCGGTGTAAGGACGTTCGGTGCCGCGTTCTTGCGTCACATACTTTTGAATATCAGTAAGTTGTGGATTTTCGGGTGTATCTTTGAATTCATTGGCCATAGTTGCCGTTCTCTTCGAGATAATAAAATCAACTAAAATAACAGCTAATAATAACAAAAAAGTAACAACGAGTCAGCCGGTTTTGGCTTAAACTCTATGCCATTGGTGCGGGGCTCAGAACATGTGTGACTGTGATCACATATTTGATTGAGGAGAGTTTAAACCTCGCCATTTGGCCCCAATATGCGTAACAGCTGATTTAGAAACGGAACGTACAATAAGCGAGCAATCGTGGTTGCAAGGATTGACCTACCGCAACAATTGACACGATTCCGCTTGACGCTCACCAAGGTTTTTGTAATTTTACAACCAACCTTTTATTCACTGAAAAATAGCTGGTGGAATATATGACTATCAAAGTAGGTATCAACGGTTTTGGCCGTATCGGCCGTATCGTTTTCCGTGCTGCGCAGGAACGTTCTGACATCGAAATCGTTGCAATCAACGACCTGTTAGATGCGGAATACATGGCGTACATGCTGAAGTATGACTCAACTCACGGTCGTTTCGACGGCACCGTTGAAGTTAAAGACGGTCACTTGGTTGTGAATGGCAAAACCATCCGTTGTACTTCAGAGCGTAATCCAGCTGACCTGAAATGGAATGAAGTGAACGTTGACGTTGTCGCTGAAGCGACCGGTATCTTCCTGACCGATGAAACCGCACGTGCCCACATTACTGCTGGCGCCAAGAAAGTGGTTCTGACTGGTCCATCTAAAGATGACACCCCTATGTTTGTCATGGGCGTTAACCACAACTCTTACGATGGTCAGGAAATCGTTTCCAACGCTTCTTGTACTACTAACTGCCTGGCACCGCTGGCTAAAGTTATCAACGACAAGTTTGGTATCGTTGAAGCTCTGATGACCACAGTTCACGCAACTACCGCTACTCAGAAAACTGTTGATGGCCCGTCTCACAAAGACTGGCGCGGCGGCCGCGGTGCATCTCAGAACATCATTCCTTCTTCTACCGGTGCTGCCAAAGCAGTAGGTAAAGTTATCCCGGCTCTGAACGGCAAACTGACTGGTATGGCTTTCCGCGTACCAACTCCTAACGTTTCAGTGGTTGACCTGACTGCACGTCTGGAAAAACCAGCAACTTACAAAGAAATTTGTGCCGAGTTGAAACGCGCTTCAGAAAACGAGCTGAAAGGCATTCTGGGCTACACCGAAGATGAAGTTGTTTCTACCGATTTCAACGGCGAAAAACTGACTTCAGTATTCGATGCTAAAGCTGGTATCGCTCTGAACGACAACTTTGTGAAACTGGTTTCCTGGTACGACAACGAAACTGGCTACTCAAATAAAGTTCTGGATCTGATTACTCATATCGCTAACAAATAAGTTTTTGCCACTACGCTTTCATGGGCAACCTGGAAGTTAACGGCAAGCGCTATGGCGAACTGACAGAGGGCGACATTGTGTCGCCCTTTTCTTTTTGGATAAAAATCCGGTCAGTTCCTCCCTGTCTGAGTTCATATACTTTGCATAGGACTTTATAATGACTGAACATCTCTTCTCCCTACCGGTACTAAAACAACTGTCTCCTGCGGTGAGCCAATGTCAAATGGCAGAGCTGCCAGTGCTGGTTATCACGCATCCGAAAGGACGGGCCGCTATCGCTTTACAGGGCGCGCATTTGCTGGCATGGCAACCTACGGGGCAAAAACCGGTCATCTGGCTGAGCAGTGAAACTGCTTTCGAACCAGGAACTGCGATTCGCGGCGGAGTGCCGGTCTGTTGGCCGTGGTTTGGTCCGGCGGGTAAACCATCGCACGGTTTTGCGCGCAATCTGCCTTGGCAGCTCACCGCACAAAGCGAAACTGACGAGTCGGTCAAACTCACTCTGACTTTGAAAGACAGCGAAGAAACGCGCAAGCACTGGCCACACGCCTTTACTCTGCACGCGCACTTCACTCTGGGTGATCAATGCCACATCGAGCTTGAGTCGCACGGTGATTTTGAGACCACCAGCGCGCTGCACGCCTATTTTGAAATCGGCGATATTAGCCATGTGTCTGTTGAAGGTCTGGGTAAACCTTACATTGATAAAGTGTTGGGCGGGGAAAAAGCGGTGCTGACTGGCGCGTTGACTTTCGATGGCGAAACCGATCGCATCTTTGTCGAGCCTGAAGCCGAAAGCCTGATCTTTGATCCGGTTTTCAAACGCAAGCTTCGCGTTAAACATCATGGTAATAGCGACGTAGTGAGCTGGAATCCAGGCGCTAAAAACTCGGCGGCAATGAAAGACATGGCAGACGATGGTTACAAAACCATGGTTTGCGTTGAAACAGCCGCGGTTTCACATTCACAGATCAGCACTGAATCTGCTCCGGCGCGTTTATCGATCACTTTCGAAATCGAGTAGCCCTGTTAATCAATCATTGATCAACCAATCGCTTTCGCAGACGAAAATATTAAAGGGACGGCGTAGGCTGTCCCTTTATTTTGATTCAAACTAGATGCAGCGAATACGCGTTTTGATCAAACGATGTCGAGGGATGTTTTATGACTAGGCGGCGGAAATGCATGATCGATAAGCGCAATTTCTTCTGGCGTCAATTTCAGGGTTAATGCTGCGGCGTTGTCGTTGATATGATCAGGCTGAACGGCTTTCGGAATGGCAATCACATTGTCCCAACGTGTTACCCAAGCCAGGGCAATTTGCGCACTGCTAACCCCTCTGGCCCGAGCCAGTTGCTGCATGACCGGATGATTAAGCACTTCTTGGCGCAGTTTACCGGCCTGCGCGAGTGGACAATAAGCCATAATCGGCATTTCATGCTCACGACACCAAGGTAGCAAATCATATTCAATACCCCGCGACGCGGCATGGTAAAGCACCTGATTTGTCAGGCAGGCGTCACCGCCCTGAGTTTGCCAAAGTTGCTCAAGATCGACAGTATCCAGATTCGATACCCCCCAACGACGGATTTTACCGGCTTGCTGTAAAGACTCCATGGCGCGCACTGTTTCTTCTAAAGGTATCGATCCACGCCAGTGCAATAAATAGAGGTCGAGACTGTCCGTTTTTAAACGCTGCAAACTTTGTTCACAGGCCTTGATGGCACGATCGCCACCGGCGTTTTGTGGATAGACTTTCGAGACCAGATAGACCTCGTCTCGACGCCCTGCAATCGCTTCGCCAACTACGCGCTCTGCCCCACCGTCTGCGTACATCTCGGCGGTATCAATCAGCGTTAAACCCAGGTCAATTCCCTGTTGCAACGCTTTGACTTCTGAACGAAATTCAGACTCTCGCTCGCCCATAAACCAGGTACCCTGTCCGACTGCGGGAACCCGAGTTCCATCTGGAAACTGTACGGTTTTCGCGTTCATCTTCTGCTCCTGTTTAGGTCATTTTATGCGGTAGTCTCAAGCTCAATCAGCACGGATTGAACTCGTTACCATGAAGTAAATGAATTAACTCGGTTGAATAGTGTGATGCACATCTCAAAATACAGCCGTCAGTCAGGCTGCTCTTTAAATGTGCAAATGGAGCGAAATGCCCCATTAGCAATCAACACATGCACCAATTAGATGCATGCGTTGTTTAAGCCGCGATTAGAAAGTATAGGTTACGCCGGTCATTAATAGGCCAGTGTAAGATTTATTCACCATTGGGCTGTCTTTGATTTCGTTGGTCAGACGGGTATAGCGACCGGTAACGAATGCCTGCCATTGGGGGTTAAAGCTATATTTAGCAGAGACTTCAACATAAGGCGTGAAGCTATCGTTAGGCTTATAAGACTCAAGACCGCTGCGGTAAGATTCTCTGTTGCTGATGCCGTAGTAGTATTTGTTCTGATTCGCGCTATCCCACGTCACACCGACGCCCGGCACGACTGCCCAGTTATCGCCTTTGATAGCGTAAAGGTAGGCAACATCACCTACGATACCATTGCTGTTGTCCAGAGTATCGCCAGTCAGCGTGGTGCGAATAGTACCCCATTCGGCGTTATAAGAATAAGCCAGACCCGCCATCAGCGTGCCGTGACGTTTTTTCAGGCGCTTTAACTGTTCGTTATCGCTATGACCAGGCCTGAAACTGAGCGGATTATAACCCGCTATGATACTCAACTGATTTTGCTGGTCTTTCCATAGGTTATAACCCGCAACTAACGTATGAACGTAGAACGTGTCTCCATCATAATTGATGACCGGGAGCGGATAATATTTGGTGTCGTAACCACGGTAAGGGCTAGTTGCCGCCAATGCTCCGGCCCCGACTGAAAAGGTATCCGCATGTGCGGTCTGACTCAGCAAGGCCATAATGGCAGCTACTGGCAAAGCTTTAATCATGTTGGTTTTCATGTGTTCATCCGTAAGAAAATAAAATCGAACGTAGTGTAAATGAATCGTAATTAAGTTTCATGTATAGCGCACATAAACCTAAAGCAACCAGATAATTTATATGCGGATTATGAAATAATTATGTCTAAAAAGTACTCATTATCGCCGTATCCCCCGTGCTGCAAGGCCTGTAGGTAACCTCACAACAACTGAGTCCTTGATATGGCTTAAAAAACTGCAATTTAACACAGGAAATTTTTCGCAGGTCAAACTACGCTTAATATTAGGAGAAAAAACTGCTGGCAAAGTAACCTGTTCGTGTTGCTCATGACCGTAAACATGACTCTACTTAAATTAAATAGAGCAACAAGTAAGTTGGCATAAGGGTTGCTAAATCTGTATGACAGAGTCAGTTGGGGAAATTTTCTTCCGGGAGCTGTTCCACCGCATTTCAAGCTCTCTTTAACCTGTGCTAAATAACGAAGGACGGGCATCTATGAACATATTTGACCATTATCGCCAGCGCTATGAAGCTGCCAAGGATGAAGAGTTCACACTGCAGGAATTTCTTACCATCGCTCGGCAAGATCGCAGTGCTTATGTTAACGCCGCGGAACGCCTGTTGATGGCAATAGGTGAACCCGTCATGGTCGACACCGCGCTTGAACCACGCCTGTCGCGTCTATTCTCCAACCGCGTCGTCGCACGCTATCCTGCCTTTGAAGAGTTTTACGGCATGGAGGATGCAATCGAGCAGATTGTCTCTTACCTCAAACACGCCGCTCAAGGTCTGGAAGAGAAAAAACAAATCCTCTATCTGCTGGGTCCGGTCGGTGGCGGTAAGTCCTCTCTGGCTGAAAGACTTAAAGCTCTGATGCAACGAGTACCCATTTACGTACTGAGTGCCAACGGCGAACGCAGCCCGGTGAATGATCATCCTCTGTGCCTGTTTAATCCTCAGGAGGATGCCCATATTCTTGAAAAAGAATACAACATCCCTACCCGCTACCTTGGCACTATCATGTCGCCATGGGCCGCGAAGCGTCTGCATGAATTTGGCGGCGATATCACCAAATTTAAAGTGGTTAAAGTCTGGCCGAGTATTCTCGAGCAGATTGCAATCGCCAAAACAGAGCCGGGTGACGAAAATAATCAGGATATCTCTGCGCTGGTCGGTAAAGTCGATATTCGTAAACTCGAGAATCACGCCCAGAACGACCCGGATGCCTACGGTTATTCCGGCGCACTGTGCCGTGCCAACCAGGGGGTAATGGAATTCGTCGAGATGTTCAAGGCACCAATCAAGGTCTTGCATCCGCTGCTAACCGCTACTCAGGAAGGTAACTATAACGGAACCGAGGGTATTTCCGCCCTGCCGTTCAACGGGATCATTCTCGCTCACTCCAACGAATCCGAGTGGGTGACTTTCCGTAATAACAAGAACAACGAAGCATTCCTTGACCGCGTTTACATTGTGAAGGTGCCTTACTGCCTGCGCGTGTCGGAAGAAATCAAAATTTACGACAAACTGCTTAGCAACAGTGAGCTGGTACACGCCCCATGCGCGCCCGGAACTCTGGAAACGCTGGCACGATTCTCTATCCTTTCACGTTTGAAAACACCAGAAAATTCCAGCACCTATTCGAAAATGCGGGTTTATGACGGTGAAAGCCTCAAGGATACTGATCCGAAAGCCAAGTCATACCAGGAGTATCGCGACTACGCAGGCGTCGATGAAGGTATGAACGGCCTGTCAACGCGGTTTGCCTTTAAAATTCTGTCTCGGGTATTTAACTTTGACCATGCAGAAGTTGCCGCCAACCCGGTACATCTGTTCTACGTTCTTGAACAGCAGATCGAGCGCGAACAGTTCCCGCAGGACATAGCCGAAAAATACCTTGAGCACCTGAAAGGCTATCTGATCCCTAAATATGCCGAGTTTATCGGTAAAGAGATCCAGACCGCTTACCTGGAATCCTATTCCGAGTACGGACAAAACATTTTCGATCGTTATGTCACGTATGCCGATTTCTGGATCCAGGATCAGGAATACCGCGATCCAGACACCGGTCAGCTCTTCGACCGCGAGGCTCTGAATGCGGAATTGGAAAAAATCGAGAAACCGGCGGGTATCAGTAACCCTAAAGATTTCCGTAACGAAATCGTCAACTTTGTGCTGCGTGCCCGTGCTAATAATAGTGGCCGTAATCCGAACTGGACCAGTTACGAGAAGTTGCGCACGGTTATCGAGAAGAAAATGTTCTCCAATACCGAAGAGTTGCTGCCTGTTATTTCCTTTAATGCCAAGACATCGACTGATGAACAGAAAAAACATGATGACTTTGTCGATCGAATGATGGAAAAAGGATATACGCGCAAACAGGTTCGCCTGCTTTGCGAGTGGTATCTGCGTGTCAGGAAGTCATCGTAAAAGGCAATCTCAGTAAAGCGGGGATCGTTGGCAACGTTGTTTGGGGGCTATATGACGTACTTTATTGACCGTCGACTGAATGGCAAGAATAAAAGCGCGGTTAACCGCCAGCGCTTTTTGCGCCGCTATAAGTCGCAAATAAAACAGTCGATCGCCGAAGCCATCAATAAGCGTTCGGTAACCGACGTGAGCAGCGGGGAGTCTGTTTCAATCCCCAATGAAGATATCAACGAACCCATGTTCCACCAGGGCCGCGGTGGCTTGCGTCACCGTGTTCATCCCGGCAACGATCACTTCATCACTAACGACCGTATCGAGCGTCCTCAGGGCGGCGGTGGCGGCGGAAGTGGTCAAGGGGATGCCAGTCAGGACGGTGAAGGTCAGGACGAATTCTCCTTCCAGATTTCAAAAGATGAATATCTCGATCTGTTATTCGAGGACCTTGCGCTGCCCAATCTGAAAAAGAATCAGTACAAGCAGCTTACCGAATTCAAAACCCACCGCTCCGGATACACCTCAAACGGCGTGCCGGCAAATATTAGCGTAGTGCGTTCATTGCAAAACTCGCTGGCTCGTCGTACCGCGATGTCTGCGGGTAAAAAGCGCGAACTGCGTGAGCTTGAAAACACACTCAATGAAGTTGAAAACACTGAGCCTGCCCAACTATTGGAGGAGGAGCGGCTGCGTAAAGAGATAGCCGAACTTCGGCAGAAAATTGCCAAGGTTCCGTTTATCGATACTTTCGACTTGCGCTATAAAAATTACGAGCGCCGTCCCGAACCTTCCAGCCAGGCGGTGATGTTCTGCCTGATGGACGTATCAGGTTCCATGGATCAGGCAACCAAAGACATGGCTAAACGTTTCTATATTCTGCTCTACCTGTTTCTGAGTCGGACTTATAAAAACGTTGATGTTGTCTATATCCGCCACCACACCCAGGCAAAAGAGGTGGACGAACAGGAGTTCTTCTACTCTCAGGAAACCGGGGGCACCATTGTTTCAAGTGCATTGAAGCTAATGGATGAAGTTATTCAGGAACGCTACGACCCTGCTCAGTGGAATATCTACGCTGCGCAGGCTTCCGATGGTGATAACTGGGCAGACGATTCGCCACTTTGCCACCAACTGCTGGCTCAGAAGATCTTGCCAATGGTGCGTTATTATAGCTACATCGAAATAACCCGCCGCGCGCACCAGACTCTGTGGCGCGAGTATGAAGTTTTACAGCAACATTTCTCGAACTTTGCGATGCAACATATTCGCGAGCAGGAAGATATTTATCCTGTATTCCGCGAACTGTTCCATAAGCAGGTGCAGGATTAGCAATCTTTAGTATTTAAAAACAGCCGGTTAAGTAACCTTTACCGGCTGTTTTTATTGGTTTCCGAGTTCACAATCCATTTCAATTAGATCAACAACTTACTTATCATTTTGGGGAGTGATTTTTCTTAATAAATCCAAATCTGAGCATTCCAGATAACGTAGCATCACTTTGCGGATGTTGATACTGCCCTTTAAGTTTCATGTGGAGCAGCTCGATGCCGGCAGCTGCGTCTGTGCACGGCTAAACGATTTGAACCCCCAGCATCTGTCGTATTAGCCGTTTGATAATACGTTAGTCCTGCTCAACAAGATTTTAAAGTTACTTGCTTTACCTGACGATGATGTTTTCCTCATTAGGGTTGTCGGCATTGAGTGTTGCCAGAGCGAGGGTATGGGAGCCACTTTTCCTTATCGTCACCACTTCAAGTTCGCCGTGGGGAACGGATAGCCTTGCAAAAGAAGCGCCGCTGCCGCATCACGCCGGGCAGTCAACAAAGAGTCGAGCATCTGACATCCAGTGTCGACCACCCGATACAGATATTTCCACTTTCCTCTGAATTTGATGTAGGTTTCATCCAATCCAGCGGGGCACTTATGTCGGTGAAATGCCTTAAAGCCAGATAAGATACCAACGAACACATTGCGCGATGATATCTGTAAACGTTTAAAGGCTTTTCTGATTAGAGGATTGAGCAGGTAAATTCCCAAAAACAGTATGTTCCCTGGAGCCTTAATGCGACAGAACCGTATTCTCAGTTCATTTCCACTTTGGTATTCGTTAACGGTGTTTGAGTCGCATACTCAACCCCGTGTTTTTGCAAATAATCTCGAATGAGTTGCCTGACTACCTGTGAAGGGGTTAAATCCTGCTGTTGACAGAGTGTTTCCAGTGCCTTCTTTTTCTCTGGGTCAATCAGTATGGTCAGTCTCGCAGTTTTCTTTTCCATGGTGTTATCGTCCTGACTAATGATAATCTAATGATAATATCATGCTTGTCACGTTTCGCCAGACTACAGCAATCTCTCTAGTCGCCCTGACAAGTGTCCCATTTCCCCTAACCCTTCTCCCTTCAATCGGGCCGCCTGTATCTGCATTGATTTCAGCTGATAACCGGAACGGGAACTGGTGGCATAAATTATTACGTTACCGCTGCCCGTCAGACAGAAAAAAACATCAGTGAATACCCGGTATAAGGCGTGATGCAGCAACGTGTGACTGTGTGGCATTTCTAAGAAATTCATTATCAACCACCCGCCCTCATACAATGACGCTTTGCAGTGTTTGAGAAACGCTTCAGTGCCTTGCAGTGGATCCATACAGAATGCAGAATACAAGTCAGAAAAGATGAATTCATAACGTTGCCCTGTGTCACGCCTTAAATAATCCACGGCATCCTCCACGTAATAGGTGATGTGTGGGACGTCCGGCAAGGTAAAATAACGACGGGCAATGTCCAGTACCTTAGGACGAAGCTCGACCACATCCAGTTGCATATTGGCATCATGCGCATGCAGTGCCCGTAATAAACTCCCGCCGCCCAACCCCAGCAGCAGGGCAGACTTCCCTTCGCACCAAGAGATGGCCATCAGCATCGCCTTGATATAGTGATGTATTGGTGCAGCCGGTGCCTTCATGCTCATCTTGCTTTGTTCATAAAGCTGATCAAACCGCAACATGCGGTAGTGTTTGTACTCAGAAACAATGATGTCGCCATAGTCATCCGTTTCACGTGCGATCTCTGTGCCCAATGGATCCATGTCCCACAATTTTACCAAGATATCATCAACTAAATTCATCGTGTTTTCATTCCGGATGTTTATGATCTGGCACACATGAAGTCGGCGGTGCAAATACGCGTCCCGCTGACTGTCGCCATACCTGAAAAACACACCATATTGCGGCGTTGTCGGCGCAAGTGAACATCCAGTAACAGCGGATCGCCAGGTGACACGGTCCCGTAAAAACGGGCACGTTCAATGCTTGCAAAATAGCACAATTGCCCGTTATCCATGGGGAGTAAACAATAATGCGCCAATACGCCTGCCGCTTGTGCCATAGCTTCGAGTATTAGGACGGAAGGCAGTGTTCCCCCAGTCAATGATCCATCCTGAACCATGCCATCATTGGCACTGATGTTTTTCAGCGTCTGTACCCGCCCTTCTGCCAATTCACCTCGGGTCGATATCACCCGGTCAATCAGCAAAAAGGGGTAGCGGTGTGGCAGGATCTGGGCAATATCTTCCGGGCGCAGAGGCAATTCATGTATTCCCATAGGGCCAAGTCCGTATCGTAATTTAAGGGGATATGCACATCATAATACCAATGACATTATAATGTCATGCACATTAAATGAGACTATATTGACTGGTAAATACGAAGAAATCACTGACCACCATCGTTTATTGAGAGATTTACCGGAATGACCGAAAATCGGTAAGCTGCCTTTCCCAAAGTTTATCTGCCCCCACACTGGGCATTGGGTGTTGTTTCGGATATCCTGCGGCGGCTATTTGTTTAGTTCTATCGCAGTAAGGCTCCAGGTAACACACTGTTTTTTGACGATGTTACCTGCTTATACCGCTGATCCGAAAAGCCTTTAAACGTTTACAGATATCATCGCTCAATGCTTTCTCTGGTATCTGGCTTACGCCCGGAGCCTTCGTAATCTGGAGGAAGTGATGGCTGAGCGCGTTTTGAAGGAAAAAACCTCTGCTAACCTAGAAGTTTTTTTCGTTTAAATAAATCGGCAGTCATCAAACTCCTCAGTGCACGCATCGTTAATGATGTACGTCACCACGCCCCACACTATCGTTTCCTCTCCTTCCAGGTCGCCGCCTTCAATCAATCTAACATCATCGACATTATCCAAAGACTCAAGACACGCAGTCGGGAAAAGCTTGAGGCGTTTAACCTCAAACTCTCCCGTATCCGTGGTCACTACCAGGCTGCCGTCTACTGCCGTTCTGGACCGGTCGATGACCAGAACAGCGCCCTGCTTAAACCCTTCT
>NZ_AJHJ01000023.1 GCF_000257645.1 Serratia sp. M24T3 | reverse complement strand
AATTAATAGCTATCGGATGCTTTAAGAAAACTCGACTTCCTTCTAGATTAAAATATCAAAACCATTACATTACGCCCAAGTTTTGTATTAAAGAATCACACTTCCGCTCATCATAATCTATTTACTTATACCACGATTGCGTCATGCTTTTTGTTAGCTCTCTCAGCACTAATTTCCAAGAAACACCTCAGTATAATAGAAGTTCCACATGCAATCTTCATCGCTTCTCTTTTAATAATCAACCCTTTTATATTACATAGCATTTTATATAAACATGACTACTTGAGTATGGCCTTAGGTTTTCTTCTCGCTGTCGTTGCCCATACCTATAATAATAACTCACTCCGAAGAACCGCAGTAATAGCTGTATCAGGAACCTTGCCCCTCATGTTTTATCAGTCATCGTTCAACGTTTTCATAGGATTACTCGCTGTAGTTATCATGGATTAAGGAAGCTAGTCAGAAATAAAAATTCGTGATGGTTTAAAGTTTTTTTAAAACCCCGTGACTTTTACCCTTATTTATTTCATTCCACCAACCATTCCCATACCTTTTTAATTTTTATAAAAATGGGCATGAGAAATAAAAAATTATTATTTTATGCATTTGCATCTGCTCTAATTTTTATTCCGTGTAAAGGAATAAGAGCCGAATATAGTGATAATGGGGGTTAATATACTGATTTTATTGATTTTTCAGGATAATTACGGATGCTCTGAGAACTGCTTCTGGAGCGGGTGAAGGGAATCGAACCCTCGTATGCAGCTTGGGAAGCTACCGTTCTACCATTGAACTACACCCGCTTCGGTGTATGTCTCGCATTATATCGAGTTACGCGGTGGTGGCAAGGAAGCATCTAGATAAATGTCAGATTTTTAAGCATTTAGATCAAAATAAAGGGATTACCTGCATCGCAGGCAACCCCTTTTAGGTCTATTCAATCAACCTCAACGTTTACTTAAGCGGAAGCAACATTTCAATATTCTGACTGCCCAGCTGTTTTGGATCGGTGATGACGTTTTTATCTTCACGGACCTTTTTAACATCGTCAGCGGTGACCTTATCCCCAGCAGTGTTGCCCCAGCTAGTACGGATAAAGTTCACTACATCAGCAACTTGCTGGTTGTTCAAACGCCAGCCGAATGCAGGCATGGTGATATTCGACGGGGCACCAATCACGCCTGGCAAAGTGTTACCGGTCAACACAATGTGGATCAACGAAGCAGGATCCTTCGCCAATACAACCGGGTTGCCCTTAAGCTCAGGGAAGAAGCGTTTGTAACCAGTACCGTCGGTTTTATGGCAAGCGGCGCAGCTGTCTACGTATACCGAAGCACCCGTTTTGCTGTCATCGCCTTTCCACAACGCTTTCGCTTCAGTGTCGTCAGGTGTAAAGACAGGCGTGCTGCTGTCTTTAATATCCAATGACTTTAGATACTTAGCGATAGCCGTCGCATCTTCAGGCGTCAGGTATTGCAAGCTGTGCTTAACCACGTCGGTCATGCCACCAAATACGGCGGTGTGGTCATTACGGCCGGTACGCAGGAACTGCACCAGGTCGTCTTCGCTCCAGCGTCCCAATCCGTCACGGTTGTCGCCGCGTAGATTGCTCGCGGTATAGCCGTCAATCGGGGCCGCGCTACCAGACAGGAACTCGTTGCCATCGTCGTTATTCATGGCTTTTTCCTGCATGGTGATGCTGCGAGGCGTGTGGCAAGCGCCACAGTGTCCCAGACCTTCAACCAAGTAGCGTCCACGTGCCAATTGCGGATCTTCATTCATTTTTCCGGCAAAAGGCTGCACTTTTGGAGCAAAAGCGGTTCGCCAGATTGCCAGCGGCCATCTCATCGACAGTGGCCATGGAATATCGCTATCACGGTTTGGTTGCGCCACCGGCTGAACACCGTGCATGAAGTAGGCATACAGCGCCTTCATATCTTCATCGCTGACCACGGAGTAAGAAGGGAAAGGCATCGCCGGATACAGCGTCTGGCCGTTCTTCGCTACACCTTTACGCACCGCGTTTTCGAAATCTTCCAGCGTATAGTCACCGATGCCGTTAGTTTTATCCGGCGTGATGTTAGTGGAATAAATTGCACCGATCGGCGTCACCATCTTCAGACCACCAGCGAAAGGTTTTCCGCCTTCCGTGGTGTGACATGCCACGCAGTCACCGGCCTTTGCCAGATATTCACCGCGTTTGATCAAATCAGTACCGGTAGTGTCATCGGCCAGCGCGGCAAAGGCCACCGAGCCCAGGAACAAGGCAGAAAGTAATGTTTTCATAGCGATTTCCTTATGCCTGAACCAATGGGCCTGGGTTTTTCAGATAGGTCTCGCGAATTGCTTTTGCAGACCAATAGGTTAACGCAGCAACCATGCCGGTTGGGTTATAGCCCAAACCTTGCGGGAACGCCGACGCGCCTGGAACAAAGACGTTATGCACATCCCAGCTTTGCAGATAGCGGTTGATGGCACTGGTTTTAGGATCTTCACCCATGATGGCGCCGCCATTCATGTGAGTTGTCTGATAAACTGTGCTGTCAAAATGCGTATCGGCAGTTTTAGGCGAGCCAGAGATCAGCTTCGGATTCATCGCAACGGCAATTTTGTGCATTTTGTCGTGCATAAACTGCGACATTTTGATGTCGTTTGGCTGCCAGTCAAAGGTCATACGCAGCAGCGGCTGGCCATAAATGTCTTTGTAGGTTGGATCAAGATCCAAATAGTTCGCGCGATAAGACTGGTGCGCACCGTGGGCGTCCATCGAGACGTTATGGGTGTAAGAGTCCGCTACCGCAGCTTTCCATTTACTGCCCCAGTTCGGCGTGCCCGGAGGAGTCGCCACACCTGAAATTGGTTTTGAACCGGCCTGGTTGACCCAGAATGGTGAACCGCCAACGAAACCGTATTTACCATGGTCAAAGTTGTCGGCGTTAAAATCGTCAACCGCCACACCGTTACCACCGGCACCGATAAAGGTGTTGGTGAACTTGTCAGTCTCAAAGAAGGCTTTGATCGTTGTCAGGTTTTGATAGGCAAAGTTACGACCTACTACGCCTTCATTGGTTACCGGGTCGTAAGGCTTACCGATACCAGACAGCAGCATCAGGTGTACGTTATGGAACTGAAATGCGGAGAGGATCACCAGATCTGCCGGCTGCTCAACCTGCTGGCCAAGTGCGTCAACATAAGTCACGCCAGTAGCGCGTTTTTTATCATCGGTCAGATTCACGCGCAGCACGTAAGAGTTATTGCGCAGCTCAAACTGGGACTCCTGGCGCAGTGAAGGCAGGATGTTGACGTTCGGTGAAGCCTTGGAATACATGTAACACGCGTAACCGCTGCAATAACCGCAGAAGTTGCACGGGCCCATTTGCGCGCCATAAGTGTTGGTGTACGGGCCAGAGGTATTGGCAGAAGGCAGGTCGTATGGGTGATAACCCACCGCTTCGGCCGCTTGTGCAAAAAGTTGTGCAGAATAGGTACGCTTTTGTGCCGGCAGCGGGAATTTATCAGAGCGGTCGGGAGCAAACGGGTTGCCTGTACCTTGCGCGCCAGGCTGCTGCTGCCCTTTAATGGTCCATGGTGAACCGGAAGTCCCAAACACTTTTTCAGCTTTGTCGAAAAACGGCTCTAACTCGTTGTAGTTAACTCCGAAATCCTGAATAGTCATACCTTCCGGTATAAATTTCTTACCATATCGCTGCTCATAGTGGCTGCGCAGGTTCAATTCGGCTGGATCGACACGGAAATGCACCCCCGACCAGTGAAGACCTGCACCGCCGGTACCGGTTCCAGGAAGGAACGCGTTAAGCTGGCGATAAGGCATAGCGGTCTGAGTCATGTTATGACGAATGGTCACGGTGCTTTTGGACAAATCCTGGAACAGCTTTTTACGGATGTTGTAGGTCAGCTCATCCACAACCTGCGGATAGGCGCCGTCTGGATAAGTATCACGACTTGGTCCACGTTCAAGCGCAACTACGCTCAGACCCGCTTCAGTCAGTTCTTTGGCCATGATCGAGCCTGCCCAACCGAAACCAACGATTACGGCATCCACTTTTTGCATTGTTTTAGACATAGTTACGCTCTTTCACCACTGATAGACACCGGCGGGAACGGATAACGTTCGCCGCGTTCAACCCAGTCCATAAAGTCTGCACGGGCACCGGGGAATCCAATTAACTTCCAGCCGACCATCTGGTGATTGCCACCGTGGATCGGATCGCTGAAGAAGCCTTCTCGAGTGTTTTGCAGTAGGAAAGAGAAGAAAACCTTGCTTGGAACCTGTTTGAACTCGGCTTTACCGCTCTCAAATTCGCCCAGCAGCTGCTCTTGCTGATCATTATTCAGATCTTTGAATACCTTACCGAACTTGTCTTTCGCGTAGTCATTTGCGTCAGCGATACCCAGCTGATAAATGGCGAAAGGCCCCAACGGCAGCTGATAACCGAAGTCGTGCTCGGCCTCCGGGTGGAACGGACCCTGCATATACCAGTTGGCACCGGTTGCGTAAGGCGTATCCATCTGGCGGTCGATAAATTCGGGAACACCGGCTTCCAGCGCGCCAGCACCGCGATCGTCAGCAGGTATCAAACGCGCGACGGCAGCTTGTAAAAACGCATACTCTTCGGCGGTGAATTTGGTTGGATGATAATCAGGAGCCTTCACGGCAGCCGATGAATCGGACGGTTTCGCATCATTGGCCTGAGCAGGCGCAGACATTGCCATGAAACCGGTTCCATTTAAAGCCACGGCAGGTGCAATTGCAATGGTTTTGAGAAGGAAGTCTCTACGGGAATTTCCAGTATTTTTAGACGACATAGCAGGTGTTGTGATAACCAAAAAAGTTGAGGAAATTGTTATACGCCTATTACAAGCGCTATAAGTTGTTAATTTCTTCCTTAGAGAAAAGGAAGAATATGTAAAAATTTTACCACAATGTTAATGAGTGTAATTGGCGATTGATGCCAATAAATGTTTCTTCTTGTAAAATCGTGGTGAGATAATGCAAATTACCTGATAATTATTACAGATAATTTTTAATGAAATTTGGACATAAAAAGGTTTTCCAGCCGAGCTTGGTCGGTAAAAAACAGATTTACTTCAGAGGGATAGTACGGCAGAAGTGCTCCCCCCTCATACAGAGGAGGGAGTTGCAAAATTATTTCTGTGGGCGCATTGCCGGGAACAGAATAACATCGCGGATGGTGTGGCTGTTGGTGAACAGCATAACCATACGGTCAATACCAATGCCGAGGCCGGCGGTTGGTGGCATACCGTGTTCAAGCGCAGTGACGTAATCTTCATCGTAGAACATCGCTTCGTCATCGCCAGCATCTTTCGCGGCAACCTGATCGGCGAAACGCTGTGCCTGATCTTCTGCATCATTCAGCTCGGAGAAGCCGTTACCGATTTCACGTCCACCAATGAAGAACTCGAAGCGATCGGTCACTTCAGGATTTTCGTCATTACGTCGAGCCAGCGGAGAAACCTCTGCCGGATATTCAGTAATGAAGGTCGGCTGAATCAGGTGACTTTCTGCTGTTTCTTCGAAGATTTCACAAACTACGCGGCCCAGACCCCAGCTTTTCTCGATCTTGATACCCAAAGACTCCGCGATAACGGTCGCTTTAGCCATATCGGCCAAGTCTTCCACGTTAGTCTCAGGACGGTATTTCAGAATTGCTTCTGTCATGGTCAGCTTGGTGAACGGCTTGCCGAAGTCGAAGGTCTGATCGCCATACTGCACAACGCTGCTGCCAAGAACAGTTTCAGTCAGGGTGCGGAACAGAGATTCGGTCAACACAATCAGGTCACGGTAATCCGCATACGCCATGTAGAGTTCCATCATGGTGAACTCTGGATTGTGACGCGGAGAGACGCCTTCGTTACGGAAGTTACGGTTAATCTCGAATACGCGATCAAAGCCGCCCACTACCAGGCGCTTGAGGTAAAGCTCTGGCGCAATACGCAGATACATGTCGATGTCCAGCGCATTGTGGTGAGTGATAAACGGACGCGCAGACGCACCGCCCGGGATCACCTGCATCATCGGCGTTTCTACTTCCATAAAGTCCTGCTCAACCATGAACTTGCGGATGCCAGCCATGATTTGTGAACGGATTTTGAAAGTGTTACGCGAATCGTCGTTAGCGATCAGATCAAGGTAACGCTGACGGTAACGGGTTTCCTGATCGGCAAGGCCGTGGAACTTGTCTGGCAACGGACGCAGCGCTTTGGTCAACAGGCGCAGTTCAGTCACGTGGATAGAAAGTTCGCCGGTCTTGGTTTTGAACAACTTGCCGCGAGCACCGAGGATATCCCCAAGGTCCCACTTCTTGAACTCTTCGTTGTACTGACCTTCAAGCAGATCGTCACGCGAAACATACAGCTGAATGCGACCGCCGACGTCTTGCAGAGTCACGAAGGAGGCTTTGCCCATGATACGACGGGTCATCATACGGCCACCAACGGTAACCTCGATGTTCAGTGCTTCCAGCTCTTCATTTTCTTTATCGCCGTACGCAGCGTGCAGTGCATCGGAAATGCTATCACGACGGAAATCGTTCGGGAAAGCGATGCCTTTATCACGCAAAAGGGCCAGCTTCTCACGACGCGCTTTCAGCTCGTTGTTAAGTTCCTGCGCGTGTTCTGCGCCCTGTGGCTGCTGCCCAGATGGTTGTTGCTCAGACATTTCGGTTCCTTATAACCCGGCTTTCAAACTTGCTTCGATGAATTTATCCAGGTCGCCATCTAATACGGCCTGTGTATTGCGTGTTTCAACACCCGTGCGCAGGTCTTTGATACGAGAGTCATCCAGTACGTATGAACGGATCTGGCTGCCCCAACCGATATCGGACTTGTTGTCTTCGGCCTGTTGTTTATCAGCATTTTTCTTTTGCATCTCAAACTCATAAAGCTTCGCCTTAAGCTGCTTCATGGCCTGATCTTTGTTCTTATGCTGTGAACGGTCGTTTTGACACTGCACCACAATGTTGGTTGGCATGTGGGTAATACGTACAGCAGATTCGGTTTTGTTTACGTGCTGACCACCCGCACCAGAAGCGCGGTATACGTCGATACGCAAATCGGCCGGGTTGATTTCGATATCAATATCATCGTCAACTTCCGGATAAACGAATACGGAACTGAAAGAGGTATGGCGACGACCACCGGAGTCAAACGGGCTCTTGCGCACCAGGCGGTGAACGCCGGTTTCTGTACGCAGCCAGCCGAACGCGTAGTCGCCAATGATTTTGACGGTGGCAGACTTGGTGCCAGCAACATCGCCATCGGACTCTTCGATGATTTCCGTTTTGAAGCCACGGGAATCAGCCCAGCGCAGGAACATACGCAACAACATGCTGGCCCAATCCTGAGCTTCAGTGCCGCCGGAGCCTGCCTGGATGTCGAGATAGCAGTCGGCGCTGTCGTATTCACCGGAAAACATACGACGGAACTCAAGCTGTTCAAGCTTGGTCATCAGCACGTCGAGTTCGGCTACGGCTTCGTTGAAGGTTTCTTCATCTTCAGCCTCAACGGCCAGTTCCAGCAAACCAGTTACGTCTTCACGACCTTGAGTCAGGTCATCGATGGTATCGACAATGGCTTCCAGCGCCGAGCGCTCTTTGCCCAGCGCCTGCGCGCGTTCAGGTTCGTTCCATACGTCCGGCTGTTCCAGCTCGGCGTTTACTTCTTCGAGACGTTCTTTCTTGGCATCATAGTCAAAGATACCCCCTGATAACCGCGGCTCTTTCGGCCAAGTCCTGAATGCGGTTTTTTACCGGATTAATTTCAAACATGATTTTTTTCGCGTCTTACGTTAAGTCGTTTATGGCACAGCGCCATTCGAACCGCGTATTCTAAAGGAATATGCGGCTGTTTTATACCCTTGTTCCTGCAAAATACCGGACAGTTCCCGCCCGCCAAGTCTGTTGACTTAACGCGGCCACAAATGTTGAATCATCAACTGAACACTGCGATTACCGCGATATTCGTTAATGTCGAGTTTGTAGGCCAGCTGAACTTCGCGCACGCTGCTGTCAGGCCAAAGCGTGGGATCGATATTAAACGCAATGCCATCGAGTAGCGGCCCCCCGCCCAGCGGTTCGATCATCACCTTAAGATGGCGCTCTTTTAACAGCTTTTGCTGCAAAATACGGAAGGTGCCATCGAAGACAGGTTCAGGAAAAGCCTGTCCCCACGGTCCGCCATCGCGCAGCATTTCTGCTGTTTCCAGCGACATCTGCCGAGACGTGAGTTCACCATCCGACCACACCACGCCTTCAAGATGGGACGGGTCGAGCCATTCACCAACCAACTCGGCAAAACAATCGCGGAACTGTTCAAACTTGCTTTCTTCCAGCGAAAGTCCCGCCGCCATGGCGTGACCGCCAAACTTCATCATCAGCCCCGGATTCAGCGTATCGATACGCTCCAGCGCGTCGCGCATGTGCAAACCCTGAATGGAACGCCCGGACCCTTTGAGCACGCCCTCGCCCGCCGGTGCAAAAGCAATGACCGGGCGATTGAAACGTTCTTTCAGCCTCGAGGCCAGAATACCGACCACGCCCTGATGCCATTCCGGGTGATACATCGCCAGCCCCAGCGGTAAATCTTCCGCGCTGGTTTCAAGCTTTTCACACAGCGCCAACGCCTCAACCTGCATGCCCTGTTCAATCTCGCGACGGGTCAGGTTCAACGCGTCCAAATCACTCGCCAACGCTCTGGCCTGTGCCATATCTTCCGAGAGCAGCAGCGCAACGCCAATAGACATATCGTCGAGACGACCCGCCGCGTTGAGCCGTGGGCCAAGCGCGAAACCCAGATCGCTGGCAGTCAGCTGACGCGCGTCGCGCCCGGCAATCTCAAGCAGCGCACGAACGCCGGGGCGACACTTACCGGCGCGGATGCGGTTAAGCCCCTGATAAACCAGAATACGGTTATTGGTATCCAGCGGAACTACGTCGGCGACGGTCCCTAGCGCGACTAAATCTAGCCATTCAGCCAGATTTGGCATTGTCAGTCCGCGTTGTTCAAACCAGCCGCTGTCACGCAGTTTACTGCGCAGCGCCAGCATCAAATAAAACGCGACACCCACCCCGGCCAGTGATTTGGAAGGAAACTCACAGCCATGCAAATTAGGGTTAATAATCGCTTCTGCGGCGGGCAGCGTGTCGCCAGGCAGGTGGTGATCGGTGATCAGCACCTGAATGCCTTTCTCGTGTGCCAACTCGACGCCCGCGTGTGACGAGATGCCGTTATCTACGGTTAAAATCAGCTGAGCGCCGCGTGCTGCAGCCTGTTCAACCACTTCAGGACTTAGCCCGTAGCCATCTTCAAAACGATTCGGCACCAAGTATTTCACGCTGTCACAACCCATACTGCGCAATGACAATACGGTAAGCGCGGTGCTGGTCGCGCCATCAGCATCAAAATCCCCAACGATCATGATTTGCAGCCTTTCGGCCAGCGCAGTTTGTAGCAGGCTGACGGCCGCATCGATGCCATCAAGCTGTTTATAATCGAGCAGGCCGCGCACACCACGCTCGAGTTCCTGACTTTCTTTTACGCCACGCATGGCATACAGACGACGCAGCAAAGGCGACAGGTCGGCAGGTAAATCTGCGCCGTCGTCAACTTCACGGCGTCTGAGCTGGGTCTTCACTGTCACTAAATCAACCTTACAAAGAGTTACCAGAGCGCGCGGCTATCAATCTTCGCGCCCGTAAATTAATTACGCTTTGATACCAAGCATGGCGGCCATGGCCGCAGGCGGTTGATAGCCCGGAACAAGTGTACCGTCTTCGAGTATCACAGCGGGGGTACCCGTTACGCCAAGCTGCTGGCCCAGCTCAAAATGTTTGGAGATATCAACCTTGCTATCGGCAGTTTTGGCAATCGGCGAAACCTCTTCACCGCGCATCGCTTCGTCCAACGCCTTATTGCGATTGCCGGTATTCCAGATCGATTGCATCTGTTTTTCGGTTGGCGAATCTAAACCGGCGCGCGGGAATGCCAGATAGCGCACGGTTATGCCGAGATCGTTATAGCCTTTCAGCTGCTGATGCAGGCGATGGCAATAGCCACAGGTAATATCGGTGAAAACCGTGATCACCCTTTGCTCTTTTGCCGCCTTATAAACGATCATCTCATTTTGCAAAGCGTTGAGTTTAGTGATCAATGCCTGATTACTGAGATTAACTGGGCGCTCGCCGCTGACATCGTATAAAGGCCCTTGCAGCACGTACTTACCGTCTTCGCTGACATAAATTACGCCTTGAGGCGTCGTTACTGCCTTCAAACCTTTTACCGGCGAGGCGCTAACTTCAACATTTTCGAGACCAATCTTGCTAAAAGTCGCCTTCATTGCGGCTTCATCGGCATGGGCAATATTGCTCAGACCGGAGGCTAGCAGGGCCAGCATCATGACACTTTTTTTCATCGTTACGTCCTGTGTTTCCCTCAGGTCAGGCACGAGGGTGATGTTGTTGATGTAGCTGCTTTAAACGCTCCGTTGCTACATGAGTATAAATTTGTGTGGTCGACAGATCGCTGTGACCTAAAAGCATTTGTACCACGCGCAGGTCCGCACCATGGTTCAGTAAATGGGTGGCAAAAGCGTGTCGCAGCACGTGAGGCGACAGTTTTTCGGCGTCAATGCCTGCCAGCACAGCATAATGCTTTATTCGATGCCAGAATGTCTGACGTGTCATTTTTTGGCTGCGATTGCTTGGAAAAACAATGTCTAGTGACTGTCCGTTGAGCAACCAGGGTCTGCCGTGCTCAAAATAGTTTTCGAGCCAGTACACTGCCTCTTCCCCCAGCGGCACTAATCGTTCTTTATCACCTTTACCAATCACGCGGACCACGCCCTGACGCAGGCTGATATCGCTGAGTGTCAATCCCACCAGCTCGGAAACACGCAGACCGGTAGCATAAAGCAGCTCAAGCATCGACTTGTCACGCAGCTCCAGCGGGATGTCTGTGCTGGGAGCAGCAAGCAGCGACTCCACCTGCGCTTCACTAAGATCCTTTGGCAAGCGCTGTGGCAATTTAGGCGAAGACAACAGCGCGGTCGGATCATCTTCACGCAGCGATTCGCGGTTCAGATACTGGAAAAAACGTCGCATGGCACTCAGCAGGCGCGCTGAACTGCTGGCCTTGTAGCCGCCGTCAACCCGCTCGGCCAGGAACGACTGCAAATCGATAGCCTGCGCCCGAAGCCAGTCGGTATTGTGATGTTCAAGCCAGCTTAGCAGCGACTTCAGGTCCAAACGATAGGAAGCCAAAGTGTTTTCGGCGAGGTTTCGTTCCAGCCATAGTGCATCGAGAAACTGCTCGACCAGCATTTGGCCATCGTCTGGTTTAGGCACATTTTCTCCTTTATCCTGTTTCCAGGCATTGCTTACAGTGAAGGTAACACCCGCACATTATGCCTTAATTTGGCACAAGTCTGGTACACTCAACGCTATTCATTGATTGACTCAGTACGGCAGCAAGAATAATGAAAATCGGTCTTTTCTACGGTTCAAGCACCTGTTACACCGAAATGGCAGCAGAGAAAATTCGCGAAATTTTGGGCGAAGACTTGGTGGAACTGCACAATTTAAAAGATGTCGAGCCATCCAGAATGGAGGATTACGACATACTTATCCTTGGGATTCCTACCTGGGACTTTGGCGAGATTCAGGAAGACTGGGAGGCAGTCTGGGACCAGCTCGCCACCTTGAACCTGCGCGGTAAAATCGTTGCTATGTACGGCATGGGCGACCAGCTCGGTTACGGTGAGTGGTTCCTTGATGCTCTGGGCATGCTCTACGATCGACTGCTTCCTTTAGGCGTGCAATTCATCGGTTTCTGGCCAATTGAAGGCTTCGAGTTCACCAGTCCCAAGCCTCTAAGCGCCGATGGAAAACATTTTGTCGGTCTGGCGCTGGATGAAGTTAATCAGTTCGAAATGAGCGAAGACCGACTGCAAGAGTGGTGCGATCAAATCCTGCTCGAGATGGACGCCCTGCTTTAGTCGCAGCAAATACCTAACTCTGCAAGTTAAAGGCCTTATGAACAAAAGCAAGAACTGCCAGCCGCCTGCGAGGATCCCTAAAGCGGGTGGTGGTGGTTCTTGGCCGGCTCCGAATCGCGCTTGCCGGTAAGCAAAATTTGCCGTAAATGCCGCCATTCAGCCTCGCTCATGCTGTCAGATGCGAGCCACAGTTTCTGTTTATTGCTGCGAAATATCCGACGCCACCCGCGGCGCTTTTGCTCTCGTGTCAGTGATAACAGTATTCCGCTGTCGATCATCCACACAGGCTGCCTGATGCGCCACTCAAGCTTGCGCCACAGCAGTCGATCCTGTGCCAACAGTGCTATTTCACCGTGTCTGGCGCTGATGCGGCGTTGACTGCGGATTGCCTGCGAAACCATGATCACCAGCAATATCAACCAGATTATCCAGTAGCCCGGCGGCCACGGCAGCAGCAGAATCAGCAAAATCACCATGCCATGAACAGCCAGCGAAAACAGCTGGCTGCGCCACGACACGCGAAGATCACATTGCCACAGGGCCACGGTCTTTATTTCGCGTCTGAATCAGGCTAACAATACGTTTTAACTCGAGATCGTTCGGCTCGCCGTAGTTCATCAGCCAGTTAAACAGATCCGGGTCGTCACACTCCAGCAGGCGAGCAAACTGCGTTTTATCTTCATCGCTAAGGGTATCAAACTCATACACAAAGAACGGCATGATGGCCATATCCAGCTCTTTCATGCCTCGGCGGCAGGCCCATTGGATGCGGGATTTATTGTTTATATCCATTGTGCGGGTATCCATTTTTGTAGAAATACGGCAAATCTGATTTTTATCATTTCAGGGGGGATTCTATCAGCCCAGGGTCTTGAGGCGTAACTTTTCAGCTCACTGATGCCACAGGATGTTAATTTTTGGACGACATGCCGCAAAAGTTCCGGCATCTTCGGCAACAACTAAGCAATCGATGCGAGACATCCCGTAAAGAGTAGCAATAAGTGTTTTCAAAGCGGGTAAGCTCTTTTACCATGCCTGTATACATCCCTGCATCAGCTGCCCAGGATTAGGACATCACATGACGTACAAGTACCCGTTTCCTCCGCAAAAACCTTCATCTTCGTCGCACCTTCCTCTGACCGTTGTGTCTCTGGAAGACTGGGCGCTGGTCACCATGACCGGGGCCGATACTCTCTCTTATTTGCAGGGTCAGGTTACCGCCGACGTCGAGAAGCTGGCTCCTGAACACCACGTGCTTTGCGCCCACTGCGACGCCAAAGGCAAAATGTGGAGCAATATGCGTCTGTTCAAGCGCGGCGATGGCATGGCGTTTATCGAGCGCCGTAACCTGCGCGATCAGCAGATGACCGAGATGAAGAAGTACGCGGTCTTCTCCAAAATTACCTTCGTTGCCGATGATGACGTGGTCCTGCTTGGCGTCGCCGGTTTCCAGGCTAGCGCGGCGCTGAAAGGTATCTTCGCCACCCTGCCTGACGCAACGACTCAGGTGGTGCAAGAAGATGAATCTACACTGCTTTATCTACCGCTGCCTGCCGAGCGCTATCTGATTGTCACTAGCCCGGAGAAAGCGCAGCAGATAACGGAGGAAATCGGCGAACAGGCTCAGTTGAACGATAGCCAACAGTGGCTGGCGCTGGACATTGAAGCCGGATTCCCAATTATCGATACCGTTAATAGTGTGCAGTTTATTCCACAGGCCACTAATATTCAGGCGCTTGAAGGTATCAGTTTTACCAAAGGTTGCTACGCGGGCCAGGAGATGGTTGCACGCGCCAAGTATCGCGGGGCGAACAAGCGAGCACTGTATTGGCTGGCGGGTAAATCCAGCAAAGTTCCGGCCGCGGGAGACGATCTTGAGCTTCAACTTGGCGAGAACTGGCGCAGAACAGGCACAGTATTGGCTGCCGTTCAGCTTAATGATGGCGCAGTGTGGGTTCAGGCGGTGCTAAACAATGATTTAGACACTGACAGTGTGCTGCGCGTGCGTGATGAAGCCAGCAGTACTCTGCGAGTTCAGCCACTGCCGTACTCTCTGGAAGAAGATAAATAATAGGTTAACCAGGCAATCACCCCAGCGCTTCGCCTATGCGCAACGCTGGGGAACAAGTTAGTAGTAATAAATTTTAGACGTAGTAATAAATTGCCAGAAAATGGCAGAAGCACCCGCCCAACACAAAGCCGTGCCAAATTGCATGGCCAAAACGAAAACGCTTGGAAGCATAGAAGATCACGCCAAGCGTATAGATGATGCCCCCGGCTGCCAGCAGGATGACACCTCCTATCGAGAGTTTCATTGCCAGCTGATAAATCACAATCAGCGACAGCCAGCCCATCGTCAGATAAATCACCAATGACAGCACTTCAAAGCGGTGTGCAAAGGCCAGTTTAAAAATCACCCCAAATCCGGCGATGGACCAGATAACGATCATCAGCCCCTTTGCCAACGGGGAATCGAGCCCGACCAACAAGAACGGCGTATATGTCCCGGCAATCAATAAATAGATTGCGCAGTGATCGAGCTTTTTAAGCCAATATTTGGCCCTTTCATGTGGAATAGCGTGATAAAGCGTAGAGGCAGAGAACAGCAAAATCATGCTGCCGCCGTAAAGGCTGTAGCTGGTGATGGCAGTGACATTGGCATTGACGCCAATAGCCTGAACCAATAACAGCACCAGGCCGACGATGCCTAAAACGATGCCAACGCCATGACTTATGCTATTGGCGATCTCTTCTGCCCACGGATATCGATGTGGTGAAACTTTATCCATTTATTGAGAACCTCGAGACCAGGAAGCTAATAATTACCACGACCAGAAATTAAACAATTTTGTGCATTGGCACTCTAGCTGACAACGATTCCAGTGTACACGTGTAAGCTTAAAAATTGTATATGCCGATGTAACTACCCCTTAAGCAACTTTACAATTTATGTCTGAATGCTGAGGGCTGTGTCTGGGATAATTAGTATCAAATATGCTTAAAGCATGATTTTTTTACTCTTTAGCTTTATCGTATTAACTCAAATGCATTTGAAATGCAGGGTTAAAGGATTTTTCTGAAATAGCCGTCTCTAATGACTAAGGTGTAATTATGTCCGTAGCCTCCCCGGCACTTGATTTCGGCCCGATGACCGAAGTTTTTCAATTTCTTATGGAAATCGATAAATTGAAAAGCGTGCAACGCCGTACCAAGGTTCTGGGTACGCAGCGTCAGGAAAACTCGGCGGAGCACAGCTGGCATTTCGCCGTTGCCGCGATGAGTCTGGCACCTTTTGCCGGTAAAGACGTCGATATTCAAAAAGTTATTCGCATGGCGCTGCTGCATGACATCGTAGAGATCGATGCCGGTGACGTGCTTGTCTACGATCTGGCTGCCCGTGAAGCTGTTCATTCCAAAGAGGTCGAAGCTGCCTGTCGCCTGTTTGGCCTGCTGCCTGCTCCTTTGAATCAGCAATTTCGCGACCTGTGGGACGAATACGAAGCTGGCGAAACGCCAGAAGCGCGGTTTGCCCTGGTCATTGACCGTGTCTTGCCGGTGGTGATGAACCTTAGCAATCAGGGGCAGAGCTGGGTCGAGAACAACATTCGCCTTGAGCAGGTATTGTCCCGCAACGCCTTTATCAGCGAAATTAACCCGCAACTGTGGGAGCATCTGCTTGTGCACCTCAACCATGCGTATGAGCAGGGCTGGTTAAAGTAATCTCGCTCTAAAAATTTCATTAGACTTTGATTAATAATGAGATTTAAAACGACAAAGCAGCAATTAAAACCCCGGCAGTCTGGAAAATCCAGTAACCGGGGGAAATGTTGAAATATTTATATGGCTGTGGTGCATAAATGACAGCGGATAAATTAAGGCACTTTTAATGCAGTCTGCTGGTTGTATGGCATCATAATTTCATCAGCCTGCTTTTGCGCCGCTGCGGCTGCCGCTTCCGGCGTCAGCTTGGCGTCATTCATCAAGGCTCCTAACTGGTTTTCCATTGCCTGACGCACAGCCACCGTTTCATAGGTTGCGTACCACGGTTGAGCATATTTCAGCTGCTGCAAGGCGATTTCCGCGCGCGGATCCCTGGCAAGATAGTCCTTCATTTCCGGCGTGTCGTAAGAAGCGATACGCGGTGAGAAGTAGCCGGTAAATCGACTCCAGCTGCCGTTTACTTTCGGGCTGACAAGGTATTGCAGGAAGGTATACGCTGCCTTTTTCTGATCTTCAGAAATACCTTTAAAGCTCACCAGACTTGCGCCGCCAATGGTCACTGCGTTGCGTACTTCTTTTGGCATCATCGCCACGCCCAGCTCAAAATCCTTGGTATTTTCACGCATAAAGCCCAGCGCACCAGTGCTTAACATCGCCATCCCCAGCTTGCCGGAGAAAAAAGCTGCGCTTATCTGTTTAGAATTCAGCACGCCCTCGGGCATGACTTTGTCGCGATACACTAGATTCTGCCAGAAACGCAACGCGCCAATGGTCGATGGCTGGTTGTAATAGACTTCACCGGGATAATCGGCATTGTAGTAGTTACCGCCATTGGCACGGGTCAGTGCAGACAAAATCCAGGCACCGTAATCGTCATTGGTTGAAGGCAGCATCACGCCCCATTGCCCTTTTGACTGGTCGGTCAATTTTTTTGCGTCGGCCAGCAGCTCCGTCCAATCAGTCGGTGGATGATCGATTCCAGCCTTCTTGAACATGTCCTTGTTGTAATAAAGGATTGGCGTCGAGTTATGGAAAGGAATGGCGTAGGTCACGCCATTGACCTGCGCATTTTGACGCATCGCTGGCCAGAAGTTTTCTGTCAGGAACGGCGTGGCTTTTTCATTACCGTATTTGAACAGTTCGTCCATTGGCAGGATTTCATTTTTAATCGCCAGATCGGCAGTAAAGTTGGCAGACATAATCACCAGCGCCGGTGGCTCACCGGATTTCGCCGCTGCTTCGGCCTTGACCTTGGTGGTATCATAGCTGCCAGTAAAAATACCGCGCACCTCGACATCATTCTGTGACTGGTTGAACTCTTTGATTACCCGAGTCATTTCCATTGTCAGTTTGCCGTCTACCGGCGCGGGAAACATAAAATCGATATTCTGTTTAGCTGATACAGCGCCTGCAGTCATCATGGTGACTGCTAAGGTGAGCGCCTTGATATTACGCATGTGAACTCTCCCGGTGTAAATTTTGCTGGTTTTGGCCTGAAAAAAAGTGAAGGTCTTGCAAAGAAAAGCTCAAGCTAACCTGTTGATTGGCCTGTGGTGCATTGCCACGGTTTTCTCTCAGGTAGCGGATTTCGCCGAGCGCCGTTTGTGCATGATTCAGATAATCAGCCCCCAGCAGCTCGCAGTAGGTCAGTGAAGCTTCCAGATTGACCCATTCGTCAGACTGATGAAGTTCCCCGCCGTTGATGCCCACGTTATCGTTGATATGCTCGGGTCTGATGCCCAAATACACCTCGGTCAACTGACGAGCATGAGCAGTATCAGGCAATTTCACTGCCTGATTGGCGACCATCACCACGCCGTCGCGGCAAGGAAGTTTGAAAATGTTCATCGCTGGAGTGCCGATAAATCCGGCAACAAACAGATTGGCGGGATGCGCATACAGCTCCTGCGGCTTGCCTATCTGCTGTAAATGTCCGCCGTTAAGCACCGCAATACGGTCGGCCATGGTCATGGCTTCCATCTGATCGTGGGTCACGTATACGGTGCTGGTTTTTAACTGTTGGTGCAGGACCATAATGCCGTCGCGAACTTCTGTACGGAGACGGGCATCAAGATTCGACAGCGGTTCGTCCATCAAAAACAGTTTCGGATCCCGAACAATGGCTCGCGCCATGGCCACGCGCTGGCGCTGTCCACCGGAAAGCTTGCCCGGTTTGCGGCCCAGCAGCTCACCCAACTGCAACAAATCTGCGACACGATCCACCCGTGCACGATGCTGTGACTTGGGTTCGTTACGCATGCGCATGCCGAAAGTGATGTTCTGCTCGACGGTCATGTGCGGAAACAGTGCATAGTTCTGGAAAATCATCGAGAAATTACGCTCTCGTGGTTCAAGGTCGGTAATGTCAGTGCCCGCCTGCAAAATCCGCCCTTCACTCACCTGCTCCAGGCCAGCCAGCAGCCGCAGCAGCGTACTCTTGCCGCAGCCGGACGGCCCCACCAGCACGAGAAACTCACCATCGGCGATTTCCAGCGACAAATTATTGACCGCCATGCTGCCTTCAAACTGCTTGCTGATATTTTCCAGACGGATACTCGACATTATTTTTCATCCACCGGGCAGCTGATATTCGCGTCGTAAAGATATGGACCCGCGTACTGCGTCAGGGGATGCAGATAGCTGACCAGACCGGTGTTGTTTACCAGGCGATGCATCAGACAGGCGGCTGGCTCGAGGTTGTAATACGGCGCAGGATTTTCGTGGAAGTACGGCACCTGATGCACAGTACCGGGGATTGTCGTGATAATCGCCTGTCGATACTGGGTAAAAATGAGACGATGAGTATGTCCACAAAATACGCGAACCAAAGACGGGAAGCGGTCAATCAGCGCCAGCAGCTGGTCACCATTTTCACAGGCGATGCGGTCCATCTGCGCAGAACCCAGTTTCATGGGTGGATGATGCATAAAAACTGCGGTCGGTTTGTCGCCGCCCTGCTCCAGCTGCGCTTCCAGCCATGACAGCGTTTCCAGCGTCAGCCAGCCTTTGGACTCTCCCGGCAGGCTGGTGTCAATAAACAGCAGGCGCATGTCGAAATCATCGACCGCATAGTGCATGTTTTGCGGATCAGTGCCCAATTGCGGGCACAGCGGGCCCATGGCCTCAAGAAATTGGGCTTTATCGTCGTGATTTCCGGGAATGATATACAGCGGGTAATGCAGATTGCTCAACGTCTGACGCGCCACCTGATATTCGCTGGCTAAACCGCAGTTAACGATATCGCCGGTAATCACCACCGCATCCGGGCGTTCTTCCAGCGCATTGAGTTGGCTCACCACTTCGGCGTTGCAGCCATTAACGTCAATAAAATCATATAGCTTGCGGCCGTGGCTGCGGAAATGCATATCGGAAATTTGAGCTAAAAACATCTGAGATCCTTATTTGATGCCTGAAAAGCCAAAGCTTTTAAGGAACTGTTTTTGAAAGAGAATAAAAGCCAGCATCAGCGGGAAGCACACCATCAGTGTTCCGGCGGTAATTAATCCCCACTGGCCGCCTGACTCGGCCCCCATGGCAAACGACACCAGACCCACGGTCAGCACCTGCTTGTCCGGATCGTTGAGCACCATCAGCGGCCATAAGTATTCATTCCAGTGATAGGTGATGCTGACGGTGGCGAACGCCATGATCGCTGGCCAAGACATTGGGATCAGTACGCGAAACACCACTTGCCACCAGCGGCAGCCTTCCATCAGCGCGGCCTCTTCAATTTCTTTCGGAATAGCGAGAAATGCCTGCCGCATCAGGAACACGCCAAACGCCGAGGCGAAATACGGCATCATGGTGCCGGTTAGCGTATTCAGCAGGCCTATGTGTTTTAGGATCATCATATTGGGCACCATCATGATTACCGGCATAATCATCAGCTGAATCAATAACAGGTAGAACAGCGTCTGTTTGCCGCGAAATTCGTGATAGGCAAAAACATAACCGGCGGTAGTAATGGTCACCAGTTGAACCAGAAAGGTGCCGAAAGCGAAGAAAATCGTGTTGGCGTAGAGGCGCAACCAATCGGCGCTTTCCCAGGCCTGCTTAAAATTGTCTAAAGTCAGCGGAAAACGCGGCAGCATTGAGGCCATATCTGCCGAAAAACTGCTTTCACTAAACGCTGACGACAGCATCCAGATAAACGGCGTTAGCCAAAGCAGCGCGGCGCAGCAGAGCAAGATCGGCAGTGTCATACGCGAGCTGCGTCGCAACAGCAGCGAACTTCGACGAGCCGTTGTTCGCACGGCGGCAGACTTCTTCAACAGGGGCTGTGGCGAAGTTTCAACGCTCATGGTGGGCTCCTCTTTCCAGAACGCGCAAATTGAGAACGGAGAAAGCAAACAGCAGCAGCAGGGTGATAAAGGTGGCGGCAGACGCTTTGCCTAAATCGTGGGTGTCATTTGCAAGGCTTTGAATGTAATAGAGCAGCACGGTGGTGGCGTTATTCGGACCGCCCTGAGTCATTACCGCAACGTGGTCAATTTGAGTTATCGAATAGATAAGCGCGATAGTAATTACAAAACTGAGGGTTGGCCGCAGCAGTGGCAGAGTGATATAGAAGAAAACCTGCGTGCGCGTTGCGCCTTCCATCAACGCGGCTTCGCGGGCTGAAGCAGGAATTGACTGTAATCCGGCGAGGAAAAACAGCATGTAATAACCGGCAAATTTCCACACGCCGATTACGCTCAACGCAATCAGCGCGCTGTTGCTCATGCCGAGATAGTTATTGTTTTGCGGGCCGAAAAGTTTGGCGAGATAATAGTCAAGCAGCCCCATGCCGGGCATAAAGATAAACAGCCAAAGTGTCGCGGCACTGACCAGCGGAATAATCATTGGAAAGAAAAAAGCAGTGCGCAGCCAGCGATTCAGGCCGGTGTTTTCCCACAGTGCCACCGCCAGCAGCAAGGCCAGCACGATACCGGGGATCACTGTCATCAGGATATAGGCGATATTGTTGAGCAGTGCGCGCCAAAAGACGCCATCCGCAAACAGGCGTTGATAGTTTTGCAGACCGACAAACGGCGGATTGTCGCTCGCCATGCGGCTGTCGAACAGGCTGTCCATCGCTGACTGCAGCAGCGGGAAGTAGGTAAAAGCTAACAGAAAGACTAGTGTCGGCAGTAAAATCAGATAAGGGAAAATCTTGTGTCGCATCGCTAATTTCCAGCGGGTCTTGATAGGATGCTTACCCTAGTCCTTCTGTATTTCAGTAAAATGTCATTCTGGTGATTATTTACTACCTAAATGTTATTGAACAAGCAGCGGTTGCGCGCTGTTTTGACGCTCCAGGGCTTCTTCATAAGTTGGCATCGATGACGCAGCGCCAGCCCTTTCAACACACACCGAAGCATAAGCCGAGGCAAAAGTTGCCGCCTCTGCCAGCGCTACACCGCTAGAAAGCTGGGCCGCCAATGCGCCGTTAAAGGCGTCACCTGCGCCGGTGGTATCTTTGGGTACTGCCGGGAATGCGGCAACCAGCTGTGTTTCACCCGCCACCGACAACAGCGCGCCCTGCGTGCCCAAAGTAATGATCAGCGCATTGATACCTTTACCATGTAAAAGCTGCGCCGCCAGCCGGGCAGAAGGCAAATCGTGAACCTGGACTCCGGTCAGCAGCGAACACTCGGTGGCGTTGGGGGTCAGCAAATCGACCTGCCCCAGTAGCGCATCGGATACCGGCTGGAAAGGAGCAGGATTGAGAATAATATAAGTCCCCGCCTCTTTGGCGATACCAATCACTTTCTCGATCGCTGGAAGGTTGTTTTCCAGCTGAGTCAGCAGGATATCGGCGGCGGCAATCGCCGGACGACAAGACTCGATCTCTTCTTGCGTGAAAGTCAGATTGGCCCCCGGATCGACAGCGATCATGTTTTCCGCATCGACCCCTGCGACGTAAATCAAAGCATTACCCGTTGGAAAATCACCGGTAGAAAACAGCGTTACCGCGTCAAATCCTGCGCTATCAAGGTGGCGGCGGGCAAAGGTACCGAAATCGTCGCGCCCTACCTTGCCGATGTAATGCACCCGAGCTCCGGCGCGCAGCGCGGCGACGGCCTGGTTTGCCCCCTTGCCCCCCGCGCCCATCATGCTGTTATGGGCTATCAATGATTCGCCCGGTTGCGGGAAACGTGACATTCCCGCCACGATATCCAGATTAAATGAGCCAAGAACGCAGACTTTGCCTTTTTTCATGCCTTTCTCCTTACGGGCATTTCTATGCCGGAACCCAATGGTTCACCACGCTGATCGGTGGGCTCAAAACGATGAAAATCTCGCTGCGCCGCCAGACAGGCTCCACGACAGCCGGTCTCGTCAGTCACACCACTGAGCACAATCTTCAGGCCGTTGGCCGGTTGCGGGCCACGCAGATGGCTACGGATCTGCTGCTCCAGCCGCGTCAGCGGGAATCCGGCCATCGACGATACGCCGCCACCGAGAATCAGAATTTGCGGATCGAGAATGTTCATCTCGGTAGCAATTGTCCGCCCCAGTCGCTCCACAAACTCCAACAGATCCGGATGATCGCCGTAGATAGCAAACACCTGTTCAAAGGCTGTATTGGCAGCATGCTGTCTTTTCCAGCCGGCCAGCCAATTACCCGAAGTCAGAGTCTCGACGCAGCCGGTTTTGCCACAGGGACAAAATGCCGGATTTCCAGCCAGAGGAATGTGACCCAACTCTCCTGCTGCGCCGTGCGCACCGTGATAAAAGTCCCTGTTCAACCACAGACTGTTGCCCATTCCGGTCCCGAGATACAAACCTACTGCCACATCAGGAAGCTGGGGAAGACGGGTTAAATCCCACCACATCAGATGGTTAACGTCTTTATCCATCACTACCGGTAGCCCCAGACGATCGCTGAGCAACACCGCAACCGGCTGGTCATCCAGCGACGGAATAAACGGCAGCGACAGCACAGTCTGCCGGTCGCGCGAAAGGATCCCCGGCAGACCGAGCATAATCCGGGCGACCTGCAGCGTTTTCCCAACCTGATGCAAATAGTCACTGATAAGCTGTTGAAGTCCGTTTAAAGGATCGCTGAGTCCAGCCCAGGACTGCGTCGCGACCTTTTGATATCCTTGAAAATTCTGATTCTCATCCATCAACATCAAACGCGTGTTGGTGCCGCCAATATCTACGCCGAGAA
Organism: Serratia sp. M24T3; assembly: GCF_000257645.1. GTDB lineage: Bacteria > Pseudomonadota > Gammaproteobacteria > Enterobacterales > Enterobacteriaceae > Rouxiella. The sequence continues at coordinate 45,912 of NZ_AJHJ01000023.1, read as the reverse complement.
AATGCTGCATACGGCTCTCCTGCCCTTAGGCTGCCTGACGTGCCAGACGCATCTGATCGAGCATTTTGTCCCAGGCTTTATCCAGATCTTTATCCAGATTAAACAGGCCAGAAGTGCCCACGATTAATACTTCTGCGCCTGCGCCCATCAGATCCTGATAAGTGCGCTCGTTGCAGGATCCATCAATTTCGATCAGGTATTTGTAGCCGTGTTTGTTTTTTAGATCACGCAGCTGGCTGACTTTATTAAGCATTTCCGGGATAAATGGCTGCCCGGCATAGCCAGGATCGACAGTCATGATGGTAATTTTATCCAGCAGGTGAATGTAGTGCTGAATGAATTCTACGGGCGTCGCCGGGTTCAGCACGATGCCGACTTTTTTGCCAAACGATCGGATCTGGTTGATCACCCTAAACGCATCGCGGTTGATCGTTTCGGCATGCGGACAGATAAAATCGGCACCGGCCCTGGCGATCGCTTCGATGAAATCGGTCGGGTTTTCCACCATCATATGAACATCAAGCACCAGCTGAGTGTGCGGGCGGATCTGCTCGATAAAGAACGGCGACAGTGTGATATTTTTCACGTAATGCCCGTCCATAATGTCGATATGCAACATGTCAGCGCGGCGGTTGAGCACCGATAATTGTTCTTTAATATCAAACAGGCTCATGCACATTAACGAAGGAGAAATTTTATATTCCATGGCGTTTTCCTAAAGGCCCCAGAGGCCGATATACAGGTTAAATGTCGGTAATTTCGATTTAAAGTAAGCTTGCTCGCGCTTTTGCAGCACTACGGCGACTGGCCCGACGTTGCAAATAGCGGGTGCGGAAGAATTTCACTGCCAAAACCACAATCAGCACCGCGCCCCACATCGCCAGGCTAAAATGTGGGCTGACGTTTAATAGATTTAAACCAGTGGCAATGACCTGCAAAACAATCAGTGACAGCACCACACCACTGACTTTACCGAAGCCGCCAAACGGGTCGGTGCCGCCAAGAATGATCGCCAACACGGTAAGCAGGAGATATGAGTCGCCGTAGCCCATTCGAGCCGAGTTAAAACGAGCCATCATGATCAATCCGGCAATCACGCACAGCATGCTCGACAACACATAAATGGCGATCAATACGCGGTGAGTGTTCACTCCACTAAAGTGAGTCGCGTTGATATTGCTGCCGCTCATATAAATATATTTACCGAGGCGGGTGCGTTCGAGGAACACTGAAATCAGAACCGCAGTGGCGAGAAACACAATCAGTGGGAACGGGATGCCCAGCACGGTTTCGGCACCGATAAAACGCACGATGTCTGGCATACCACTCAGCGCCGCGCCGCGAGACAGGTAAATCCCGATGCCGTTAACCATGGTCATGGTAGCCAGCGTCACCAGAATTGGGTGCGCGCCAATATATGCCACCAGCGCGCCGGTCAAAATGCCAATCGCCAGTGCCAGAATCATTGCTCCAACCAGTGCAATGGTCAGCCACACTGCCTGCATCAGCATGCTGGCATCCGGCGGCAGATAGGTCATAAATACCCAGGCCATCAGCAGACTGGTCAGGTTGGCGGTAGCGATAATGCATAAATTCAGACCGCCGCTGAGGATCGGAATAAACATCGCCAGCGTTAACAGGCCCAGCTCAGGCAGTTGAAACGCCACGCTCATAAAAGTGGCGTCGCTGAAGAAACGTCCCGGCATGGCAATACTGAAACCAATGACCACCAGAACCAGCAGCAGCGACAGCCCCATATTGGTCGGGTCCATTCTGAAGCGCGGGATCTGTGGCAGATTGCCGTCGGTTTTTTGTTTCATATTCAAACTTTTAGATTTGGCAAACATGGTTACACTCCTTGGAAATCAGGCAAAACCAACGTCGGTTTCTTTGCGTTTTTTGTAGTGCGTAACGGTGATAGCCACCACAATCACGACGCCGATGACCACGTTCATAAAGTAATTGGAGACGCCGATCAGGTTGAGTCCGTTTTTCAGGATGCCAATCAGGAACACGCCCATGAGTGTCCCGACTACGCTACCTTTGCCGCCGTTGAGACTGGCCCCGCCGAGCACTGCTGCCGCAAGCACGTCCAGCTCGCCGCCGACCAGCGCGTTTGGCACCACTTCGCCAACGCGATAAACCTGAACCAGCCCGCCGATGGCCGCCATCGCGCCAAGATAGCCGTAGGCAAACAGGTGCAGCAGGCCAACGCGAATACCGATACGGCGCGCTGACTCCTGATCTCCGCCAACCGCAAACAGTTGGCGTCCAAGGTGCGTTTTGTTAAGCAGAACCCAGGTCAGCGCCGCGACCGCCAACATCACCACCAGCGGCAATCCTATCTGGTAACTTTGAGTCCCTACGCTAAATGGCAGGATTTTCAGCGGCGTAATCAGCCAGTCGGGCAGGTCATACAGGCTAGTGCCCTTGGTCAGCCACATCAGCATCCCGAACAAAAACGACTGCATACTGATGGTTACAATGATCGATGCGATACGCAGGCAGTAAATCAGCACCGCATTCACCATTCCCAGCGTGGTGCCGATGGCGATGGCCAGCACGATGCTGCCCGCTGGATTGCTCATCCCATAGCTGATTGCCAGTGTCGCAATGATGTACTGCACCACCGAGGCTACGGCGGCGAAGGAAATATCAATCCCGCCGGTCACCAGCACGACAAACAGTCCCAATGCGAAAATGCCGCTGACTGCGTAGCTTTCGCTGAGATCCAGCAAGTTGCGCAGGGTAAGAAACTGGCTTGTTGATAAAGAGAAAATGATGATTAATACCACCAGCACCCAGGCCAGATAGCCTTCGTTGGTAGAGGGTTTGAATCGATTAAGGCTAAGCATTGACCGCCTCCGCAAGCTGCTGCTGAGTTATCCCGCGAGGGAAATATTCGCCGAGCACGGTGCCTTCGCTAAAGTGCAGCACCCGATCGCAGTTGAAATACACTTCAGGAACCTCATCAGAGATAAGCAAGATTGAGATCCCCTCTGCTGCCAGTTGGTGGATAAGTTGGTAGATACTGGCTTTCGCGCCGACGTCTACGCCCACGGTTGGCGAGTCGAGGATCAAGATCTTCGGCTGTGTCAGCACCCACTTGGCAAGTACGATCTTTTGCTGATTACCGCCGGAAAGCGTCGAGATCGCCTGATTCGGATCCGCGACTTTGACGCCAAGTTTTTCGATCCACTGGTAGACGATCTTGTTTTTGCGATACTCGTCGATCAGGTGAAAACGGCTGCGCAACTGGTCCATGATCGCCAGCACGGTGTTGTCTCCCACCGACTGCTGCTGCACCAGACCCAGCGTCAGGCGATCTTCCGAGACATAGCCGATACCGGATTTGATCGCGTCTTCATGGCCGCGAAAACGCACCGGCTTGCTGTCGAGATAGATTTTGCCGCTATCAGGTTTAGTCATACCAAACAGGCTCAGCGCCAGCTCGGTTCGCCCGGATCCCAACAAACCACAAAGGCCCAGAACTTCACCCTGATACAGTTTGAGATTAACGTTGTGATACTGTCCGGCCCGGCTGAGGTTATCCAGCTCAAGCATGATTCGCTCGTCGTGCTGGTTAGCAGCTTTCAAGGCATAATTTAGCTTGAGACCGGTCATCAGCTCGGTCAGCCGTTCGCTACTGACTTCGGCGGCCGGGAAAGTGCCGACCTTTTGCCCATCGCGGATAACCGTGACACTGTCGGAAATCTCCAACACCTCATCCAGGCGGTGACTGACGAACACCACGCTGATACCCTTATTTTTCAAGTAATGCACGGTTCGCAACAGCTGATTGACCTCGGTGCGAGTCAACGATGCGGTCGGTTCGTCCATAATCACCAGACGCGCATCCGCCACCAGCGCACGACAAATTGCCACCTGCTGACGCTGGGCAATCGGCAGTGAAGATACTTTGCTGTCAAGATTGAGAGTGAAATTCAGCTCTTCAAGAATTCGCTGCGCGGTTTGGCGCAGACGGCCCGGTCGATACCAGCCGAGCAGGCCGTGCAGGTTGTGTTCGAAAGCGATGTTTTCTGCCACGGTCAGATTCGGAAACAGCGACAGATCCTGATAGATCACCTGTATGCCGAAACTACGCGCCTGATCCGGCGTCAAGCGATTAAATGAACGATCGCCCAATGTAATCGTGCAGCCGTTATCTGGCTGATAGACCCCCGAGATAACCTTGATAAGCGTGCTCTTACCGCAGCCGTTGGTTCCGGCCAGGCAGTGCACTTCGCCCGGCATCAGCCGCAAAGAAATATTGTTCAGCGCGCGCTGTCCGCCGAAAGTCACGGAAAGATCCTTGACGTCGATTAACGGCTTCACGCCTGCAACGTCGGTGGTGTCATGCTGGATAATCTCGGAGATCGCCATAATTACAGCCCCATTTTGACCAGTTTCGGCAAGTTTTCTTTGTCGAGACTTTCTGTACGGTTGCCCACAATAGTGTGTGTCGTTTCATCGACTTTCACTTTGCCCATTCCCTCGATATCCATGCCGTCAGTGATTTTCTCGCCTTTGGAAATCATGCCCGCAATACGCACGAAGATTTCGCCTGCCACCATCGGGTTCCAGATATAACCGCCGGTAATTGCGCCGCTTTTAACCAGTGAAGACCCCTGACCCGGGCTGAACGGCCCGAATACACAAATATCGCCCGCCTTGCCGCGGTTAAGCACCGCGCGACCTGCGCCGATGGGGCCTTGCGAACCGATGGCCAAAATACCCTTCAGATCTGGATACTTAGACATCAAATCATTGGTGGTACGAATGGTGTCATCAAGAGATTCGGCAACGCCAAAGCGGTCACCCACCTGATGCATGTTCGGATAATGTTCCTGCTGGTATTTCACCGCTGCATCGGCCCAAGTCTTGTGGACTGGCACGGTCAGACTGCCGACATAAACTGCATAACTGCCGGTCTCTTTCATACATTTCGCCAGTGCAATCATATGGTTGATGCCGTGCTGCTGCGCATCGACCATTTCAAAATCCCAGTTGGCGTATTTCTGATCCGGTGATTCGTGGGTAATGACTTTGATTCCGGCATCGCGAGCGCGCTTCAGCACTGGCTCCAGCACTTTGGCGTCGTTGGGCACCACGCCGATAATGTCGACTTTCTGCGCAATCAGGTCTTCAATCGCGCGAACCTGCAAGGCCGGATCCGCACCTGTCGGGCCAACCTGCCAGGCATCGATTCCCTCTTTCGCCGCTTCTTGCTTGATGCCGACTTCCATCGCATTGAACCAGGGATTTCCTCCGACTTTAACCACTACCCCCATGCGGATCTTGTCGGCCGCGTGGGCAGACAGAGACAGACATGCCGTGGCAAACAGGCAGGCAAGGACAGTTTTTTTCATGTTATTTACTCCATAAAATGTCAGTTTTTTACCGCAGTCAGTGGATCGCCACGGCTGTTATTGTTGTTGTGACTTATAGGTAAGATGTCATTCAGATGTAGTGGGATTTCCCCGGTGTATCTTGGTGCTGACTTGCTTACTCCTGACCGGCGCAACCTCAATGACGTTGACGTTGCTCCAGGCCAGTTCCTGACGGAATTCATCGTCTTCCAGCGAATCGGTGATCAGCGTATCTATCTCGCGGTAGTGGCAAATACGAGCGAAAGAGCGGCGACCAAACTTGCTCGAGTCGGCCAGCAAAATCTTGTGCTCTGAAGACAGCAACATTTGCTGTTTAAGCCGCGCATGATGCTCGTTGCTTTCGCGAATTCCGCCTTCATGACTGATGCCATGACAGGAGAAAAACAGTTTGTTAATCACGAACTCTTTTAAAATCTTCTCGGCCAGTACGCCGATAAAGTCTTCATATTTCGCAGAATATTCTCCGCCCAGTCCGATAGTTTTCACGTTGGCCTTGGCGGCCAGAGTCTGGATGATATGCAGCGAGTTGGTCAGCACCACCAGTTGAATATCCGGCAATTGACGGGCCAAAAACCAGCTGGTCGAGCTGCTGTCGAGCAACAGGCAGTCTCCTGGATTAATTAACGACAGCGCTCGTTTGGCGATGCGGGTTTTCTGGTCTGCCGACTGATTGCTACGTTCACGAAATGACTCGCCCTGTTCGATTTGCTCGATATGCGAGGCAACATACAGCTTTTCGCTTTCTTGCTGATTAACAAACACCGCCCCGCCGTGGCTGCGTAACAGCACGCCATGTTTTTCAAGCAACGCCAGGTCGCGGCGCGCGGTTTCCATGGATATTTGGCACATGGCGGCCACTTCCTGCACCAGCACTCGACCACGCTGGCTTAGGACTTCGGTAATAAAGCGATGACGTTCAACAGGCAGCATTTTTTTCCCCTTCCCGATGATTAATAAGATACGCAAGCTGTGACTTTCAGAATGCGCGTTGCCTCAAAGCCGACCGTGCAGTCTTTCTGCTGCACTCATCGTGTGACATACATCTAAATAAAATGAAAAAAGATGAAACGTTAAGCTTGGAAAATGTCGTACTGCCTGCATTAGTCAGGAATTACTCTTGCAAGCGGTCATCGTGTTCGCAGCAAACGGTCACAATCCCTCGTTAAACAAAGTGACCGTTTATGACCGTTTATGTGGGATTTACCGAATTAGGTCATCATGCACGGTTCTGTTGAGGAAAAAAGTGACCTGGGTTCGTTAAGACATGTTTAAGATTTATGCCATCGCATTCTCTGCAATGGAAAGAATTAAAAATCGCTCATTTCTTGGCGATGAGCTGTTTTTATAACCAGTGAAACAGAAGGCGGTGATAATGTGTTTATATTGATACGGAGGATGTATGAAATATAAAAAATATCTTGAGAATAGTCACAAGCAACTCTTGGCTAATGCGATATATAAAGCGGACCAGTATTTCCGTTGCCACCTCTCTTTTGGCCGAGTCATTAGCACCTCAAGAGATTGAGCGCCGACTTCACCAACTTCATGACTCAATGCTTAACACTCCCGGAATTTAAATTGGGCTGTATTTAAGAGCTGAACAGCTGAGTCATCAGTTAGTTGAAAAGGTTGAAAATAAATTATGGCCCTCTGTAAATTAGCAGAAAAATATCTAAAAACTATTTGATATTAAACCAGAGCCAAATAAATCATTATTACATTCTAATTAAAAAGCGACCTATTAAGGCCGCCTTTAATATTAAAGACAATGTAATGTACTTACATTACTTATAACGGTTTTTTGGCCGTTTCTTTGGCAGCGAATACCGCGAGCAGGGTGATCAGCAGCGTGACCGTGACATACCCAGAAACAGCCAGCGTAGTGCTGTACTCTTTATATAGCGAGGTGATGATCAGTGGCGCAAAGCCGCCGCCAACGATGCCCGAAAGGGTGTAGGCCAACGAAGAGCCAGCGTAACGGACACGGGTTGGAAACTGCTCGGTCACGAAAGCCGCCTGCGGGCCGTACATAATGGCGTGAACCTGTAAACCGCCAATCACCGCCAGACAAATCAGCACCGGATGCGCACTGTCGAGCAGCATAAAGAATACGAACGACCAGACAATCGCCAGCACGGCTCCCATGATATAGACCGGGCGACGCCCCCATTTGTCTGACAGCGCCCCAAACATCGGCACGGTAATCGCATTACCCAGGGCACCGAGCATGGTTGCAGTCAGCGCCAACGGACGTGGCAAATGCAAAACAGTCGTGACGTAGGTCAGTGTAAAGACTACCACCAGCGCATAAAGCACGTCGGAGCCGATACGCGCGCCACCCGCTACCAGCAACGGGCGAAAATGCTGGGTAAATACTTCTTTAATCGGCGTGTGGGTGGTGTTTTTGCTGCGTTCAAGTTTAAGAAACTCCGGCGTTTCGCCAACGCCACGGCGCAACCATAGGCCAAATAGCACCAACACCAGGCTCAATACGAATGGGATACGCCAGCCCCATTGCTGGAAATCATCGGCGGAGAGAAACACCGTAGCCAGTGTGATAATACCGGTGCCGATCAGCGTGCCGCATGAAGGGCCGACCTGTGCAAAAGAGGCATTGCGGCCACGTTGCTCGGGCTTGCCGTGTTCCATAGACAACAGTACTGCTCCGGCCCATTCGCCGCCGAGAGCGATCCCCTGAATAAAGCGCAGGGTAACCAACAGCAGCGGGCTCCAGATACCCCAGCTTGCGTAACCTGGCAACAGGCCCATCAGCGCGGTGGTTACGCCCATGATAACCAGTGTGGTAACCAGTACAAATTTTCGACCCAATACGTCGCCAAGATGACCAAATACCATGCCGCCAATTGGCCGTGACACATACCCCACCGCATAGGTAGAGAAAGCCAGAATCGTCCCCACTAGTGGGTCGAACGATGGGAAAAATACGTGGTTGAAGATAAGCGCCGCCATAATGTTATAGACGGTGAAGTCGTACCACTCCAATGCAGTGCCGATGGAACTAGCCGCCGCCAAACGCCCGGTATTAGGCCGTTTATGCCCTACGCTTTCTGCATTTGGGGGCAAAGTTTTAGGGTTTTCGGTAGAGGAAAGACTCATGATTTCAACTCCTGTGCGGTAAGTTGCCAGCTGAGGCCGTAATGAATCACATCAGCCAGTGGGCAGTCGAGAGCGTGACAGGCATGAGCAGCCAGGCGTTGGGAAGCCTCGGCGCTGCTGCTTTCAATCAACATCATCGGCAGTAGCTGACGAATGTCTTTAGACTCTTTAGGTAGGGGCGTGCTCAGCGCAGTATCCGGCGTCAGCAGGCTAGAACTGATAAAACCGGCGTGAGCAAACAGCATTTCACCGAGTTCAGTGATTTGGCTCTCTGCTGTTCCGGCAGTCAGTGTAATAATTGCCAGATGACTGCCGCTGCCAAAACCGACTACGGCATCAATGGCGCAAACCCGGCGCATCGGCGAAATCATTTTTTGCAGATTCGCGACCGACCATGCCGTCTGACGGGTAAAGGCGGCGTGGTAAGCTTCTGAAGTGAAGCTTTCCAACGATTCCGTTTTGTACAGGCCGAGATATTTACGCCCGCCCTGCAAGGACTGATAGCGGGTGCCGGAAAGAAATCCTTCAATACGTACGCGTTCTTCCACGTGCTCGCGGTCGTACCATTGGTTAAAGTCCGCTTCATCCTGAGCGGCCACATTGGTGGCTACAAAAAGCATGCCTGGTTTAGAAGAAGTCATCATCGGTCCTGTATTTATCCAGAGTTGTCGTTATGTGTTGTGTTTTTGTTTTTATAAATTTAGGTCTTGAGATTTAAGGCAACGCTCGATTTCCTGCGCCCAGCTCATTAGCGCTTCGTCCTGCATCGGCAAAGCCGCAACCATTAATCCAACCGGTGCCGCGCCGGATTTCTGGCAGGGTAATGACACCGCACAGCCATCGAGAAAATTGATTACCGAAGGGTTACGCAGTGCTGCACCGTTGACGCGGAAATAGGTCTCCTCGTCGGCTTCCAGCTCGGCAATTGTCGGGGCAATAAACGGCACCGTTGGCATCAGCAGGGCATCATATTGCTGAACTTTACTGCTAATCCGCTGCTGCCAGTCAGCACGCTGTTGCACCAGCTGCACTCGGTCTTTCTCACCTAACGGTTCGCCACGGCGAATACGTGAAACGACGCGCGGATCGTAGCCGTCGGCGCGTGCGGCAATCAGCGGTTTGTGCCAGGCCCAGGACTCCAGCGCGGTAAAGCCGCCGGTGGCATTGATGCTGGCAAGCTCAGAGATTTCGCCAAGTGGGATTTCGCTGATTTTTGCACCGGCCTGTTTCAGGGCAGCAATTGCAGCAGCAAAGGCCGAGCTGACCTGCTCGTCGAGCCCGTCCAACACCAGCGTTTGCGGGATAGCGAAATGCGCTGCGGCCAGATCTTTAACGGTGAGTGAAAGAGGTTGCCCGGAGATTGCAGCATCAAGCGCAACGCAGCTGGCTACGTCGTGGGCAATAGTTCCCACCGAATCAAGAGAGGCTGAAAGCGGCAGCACGCCAGCCATCGAGATCCTGCGCGCGGTGGGTTTGAAACCGGTCAATCCGCAGAAAGCGGCGGGAATACGCACCGAACCGCCGGTGTCGCTGCCAACCGCGCCGAAGCTCATCGCGTCACTGACAGACACCGCTGCGCCCGATGAAGATCCGCCCGGAATGCGGCGAGATTCGCGATCCCAGGGGTTTGCAGGCGTGCCGTAATGGGGATTGATCCCTAAACCCGAATAGGCAAATTCGGTCATATTGGTTTTACCGATAATCACCGCGCCAGCGGCCAACAGGCGGGTCACTATTTCTGCATGGGCCGCAGCAGCAGGGGCGTCGGCCAGCACGCGAGATCCCCCTGTCGTGGCCTCGCCCTGCACATCAAACAGGTCTTTAATCGATATCGGCACACCGTCAATCGGCGAAAGCGCCTTATTGGCTGCACGACGAGCGCTAGATGCCGCAGCCTGCTCCCTCGCCCACTGCTCATAAACTTGAGTAAAGGCAAGACTGCCCTCGCCCTCGGTGTCTCGAATATTTTTCAGTGCTGTTTCAGTCAATTGAGCAGAGGTCAGATTGCCTAAAGCCAATTGTTCAATCGCCTGCTGCAAACTTAAAGGAAAAGGAGAAGTCATCACGGTGTTCCTTGCTTCAACTAAATCGGGTTTGATCACCTTTAGGCAACCACGGGCAGTTCAAGGCTTTGGTAGGCATGGCTGATGCTGCGCCCTAAACGTTCATCAACCAGCTCCATGCGAAACTCTGTTGCAGGACGAATGCCACCTATGGCTGCGACAGTGCCACAGGTCATACCCAATCCATTCGCCGGAAGCGCTCCCTGATTCAGATAGCGGCTCAGCAAATCCCCTGGTTCGCGCAGAGTGGAAAGTGGTCCTTGTTGATAAAGATGATACTCGCCGTCTTCTTTTATCCATGCGCGCAGAATCAGTTGGTCCCAATGTTCTGCAACGTCGCTCATACGCCAAGCTGTGGTCGCCACGGGTTTAACGCAGAGCTGCTTGGAGAGCGCAACGCTGTGGGATTCCAATTCACGGTCGGTATGGTCGGAAGCTAACGAAACATATAGCTCACCCTGATGAGTAAAAATAAATACTTCGGCTTCGCCAGAGCTGGCAGATCCAATAACTTCTACTGTTTTATTTTGTGTCAGCTGATTTGCAGCTACGCGATAAAACAGCGGCACTGCACTCGGACGGGGCACGCCCAGCGCTTCAAGTTCACTGATATGGTGCATAATCGCTTCAGGATCTCGCCCGGCCCAACCGGCAATCACCAATTGGTCTATATTGACCTCAAGCGTTGCTGCGCTTGGGCTAGCAGGCTGTGTTACCGATAATTCGGCGGGCAGAGTAAAGGTCAGTTTCATGGGATTAGATCCTTGTTTATCGATTCTTTTTAAAAACACAGTGAAATTTCACTATAACTTCATTCATTAAATAAGCGATTTCCGTGCCATGTTTTTGTGTAGAATGTCTAAAAATCTTTTCAGCAGGAGCTGGATGTGAAGACCGATGTCACACAAACGCAGGAAAGACCGGTGTATAAAGCCGCAGGATTATCATTGAACGAGCAGGCTTACCGAGGTTTTAAGCTGGCTCTGGTCACCCTGAGCTATAAGCCGGGTGAATACTTGAATACCGCGCAGGTGATGAATGATTTGTCGATGGGCCGCACGCCTATCAATCAGGCTATCCATCGCTTGGCGAACGAAGGCTTGCTGCAAATCATTCCGCGCAAGGGAGTAATGGTGTCGCCTTTGTCGATCGACGACGCGCTGGAGTTGATTGAAGTTCGTCTGGCAAATGAAATCTTGTGTATGAAGCTGGCCAGTCAGCGTATCTCGCCGCAGGATATCGTCGAGCTTGAAGCCATTAACCAGCAGATAGAATCAGCCAGTGAGCTGCGCGATCGCAATCAGTTGATGCTGTTGGATAATCAGTTTCATCAGTTGCTGGCGAAAATTACCGGTAACAAAATGCTGATAGATATTCTTAGCGTGCTACACGCGCAGGCTCAACGTTTCTGGGCCAGCTCGTTGTCGAAAGAGGGACATATGCAAGAAGTGATCGAGGAGCATCGGGCGATTATCAGCGCGCTGGCGGCTCAGGATGCGCGCTCTGCCGCCGCCGCCGCAGAGGTGCACATTCTTTCATTCCGCAACGCGTTACTGCGCGGGTAACAGTTAACCCGCGCCGGGTAAAACTATCTTCCACCCGCCAAATCGATAAAACTGCCGGTGACGTAGGAAGCAGAGTCGGACAGCAACCAGGCAATGGCCTCTGCGACTTCTTGTGGCTCGCCGCCGCGCTGCATCGGCAGATTGGCTTTCAATCTATCGACTCGGTCAGGCTCTCCGCCGCTGGCGTGGATTTCGGTGTAAATCAAGCCCGGCCTGACGCAGTTAACGCGTATTCCGTAGGGAGCTACCTCCAGTGACAGCCCGGTAGTCAGAGTATCAACTGCGCCTTTTGAGGCCGCATAATCGATATATTCACCTGGGGCCCCCAGCCGCGAAGCCGCCGAAGAAACATTGACGATCCCTCCACCCTGCCCGCCATGCTTTTTGGACATCACTTTTACCGCTTCGCGACAGCAGAGAAAATAACCGGTCACGTTAGTGCTCATCACTTGATTAATTCGCTCGGCGGTGAGGTTTTCTATCGTTGATTGAGTAAACAGAATGCCTGCATTATTTACCAGCGCGGTCAGCGGCCCGAGTTCACGAGCTATCTGCGTGAACATGGCAACGACTTGCTGTTCATCGGCGATATCAGCCTGAATAGCGATTGCCTGGCTGCCTCTAGCCGTTATCTCGTTAACTACCTTTTGCGCCGCCTGAGCATTATTCAGGTAATTAACCGCGACGCGATACCCCTGTTCAGCCAGCAAAATCGCGGTGGCGCGACCAATTCCACGGCTTCCACCGGTTACTAAAGCAACTTTAATCATCATCTTAAACCTTAAGCTAACGTCATCCATTGATGAATAAAAATAAGGACGTTGTACTGCCCGTTTTTTACCCAATTAAGTATCATGCTTAATGTACTGCCACTAACATAGCCAAAATTAAAGGAATAATTAACAATGAAGCCGATTTATTCTCTGCTCAACCCGCGCGCCATAATCGTATTTTCTGCTTTGACCCGAAAAAATCTTGCTGGCCTGATCCTGGCTTTTACAACTCTCTTCGCAGTAACACTGCACGCGCAAGCCTCTGAAAACGGCAGTCTGCCGGGCCTGATCAACGAGCGGCTTTCTTATATGAAGGACGTGGCAAGCAGCAAAGCCGAGCATCATCAGCCGGTTGAAGCGTTGGAGCAGGAAGAGAAAGTATTACAGGCAACCCAAAAAACCGCTGAAGGTTTGGGACTCGATCCGCAGTCTATAAAACCGTTTATTGTGGCGCAGATGAGTGCAGCGAAGGCGATTCAATATCGCTATCGCGCAGACTGGCTTGCCTCCCCTGAAGATAGCTGGAAACCGCGCCCGCTGGAGGAGATCAGAAAGAATATTGCTGCGTTGTCGGACCAAATACTGCGTCGTCTGGCCGACGAGCTTAAGGCCAGCGGTAAGATCTCTCCTGACAGTCAGGCCGAATTTATTGCAGAAATCCAGCAAAAGAATCTTGGTAAAGCCGATAAGGTTCAATTGTTTAAAACATTAGAGCAGGTTCGATTAAAAGATACACATTGATAACAGTAAGTTATGCAATATGAGCAAAAGTTGCTATTTTGTGAGATAACACATTTCGAATCATTTGGTTCAATGTATAATGCGCCGGATTTCTTTCTGCACACCAGGCCTTATATATAATGAAAACCAAATTTTTAACTCTTTCTCCGTTGGCGGCCAGCATTCTGCTCTGGTCTGCGGGGAGCATTGTTCAAGCACAAGCTACTGATTTTCTTAATCAAGATACGTTGACCGGTGACTGGGGTGGCTATCGCACCCAGCTGAAAAACGACGGTGTCACCCTAAGCGGAGAGTATGTTTCTGAAACTGCTGGTATTTTACACGGTGGTATTAGTAACGGCACTCGCTATGCGCAACAGGTAAAAATTGGCGCAACCTTCGATTTGAGCCGCATGTTTGATGTCGAGCATGCAGGTACTTTTCAGCTAACTATTAATGACCGTCGCGGAAAAAGCGCTTCCAACGATCTGGTCGGCAACCGTTTGCCGATGCAGGAAGATTACGGCGGCGAATATACCAGGCTTTCCGAGTTCAGCTATTCCAACTGGCTGCTGACGCCGAAACTGACCTACAAAGTCGGCCTGATGGCGATGGGTAATGATTTTGGCGGTATGCCGATCCTGAGCAACTTTGTGAACGCCGGATTCGATGCTCACCCGCTCAGTTTGTCCGGCGGTAGCGGCTGGGGCAACTATCCGACCGCACATTTTGGCGGCGAAGTCAGATATGACTTTGACTCGGGCTGGTCTATTCATACCGCTATCTTTGATGTTAATCCGCGCACCAATTCGGCCTCTTCAAAAGCCTTCATGCCGTTCACTCACGGTACGACCGGCGCGATTATTCCTGTCGAAGCGATATATGCCTATCGTGGCGCGTTGCCGGGCCTTTATAAATTTGGCTACTATCACGATACCTCCAAGGTTGCGCGCATTGGCAACAGCAACAGTCGCACCAAAGGCCGTAACGGTGGATACGTACTGGGCGACCAAACCGTTTGGCAATCTGAGACATTAAAATCACAAAACCTGCATGTATTTGGCCAGTGGACCACCGCCGATACTCAGAGCTCGCCATTCCATCACTGGTATTCAACCGGTCTCGTGTTAAACGGTCCGTTTGAATCGCGCCCTAAAGACTCTATCGCTATCGGTTATGGCAGAGCGGTTTACAATAAGAAGAGCCGTGATGTTGATATTGATAGCCTGCTTGGCGCAGGTAACTATTACGCTGCCGGTCAGGCCGAAAATCTGAGCATGGCCGAAAAACTGGTTGAACTGTCTTATAACGTGCAGGCGACGCCTTGGCTTTCTGTTCGCCCAAGCCTGCAATATGACAAGGATCCCGGCGCGTTCTCCAGCAAAAAGATCACTGATGCCTGGGTAGCTGCGGTACAGGTTAAAATCGAACTTTAATCTCGACTCTCCCTGTTGATTTGCAAAGAAAGATGATTCAAAAAGCAAAAATCCCTGACAGTAATGCCAGGGATTTTTTTATTGCCGACTCTGCTGACTTAAAGCAGGGTTAACACGGCGATTATTCGTAATCGCTGATCGGCACGCAAGAACAAAACAGGTTACGGTCGCCGTACACGTCATCAAGACGCTTCACGGTTGGCCAGTACTTGTCTTCGGTGCCTGCCGGGAATACCGCCAACTCACGGGTATAATCGTGAGTCCAGTTGCAGACCAGTTCAGCCTGCGTATGCGGTGCGTTAACCAGCGGGTTGTCTTCCAGCGTCCATTTACCCTGCGCGACGTTTTCGATTTCGCCACGGATTGCCAACAGTGCATCGACAAAGCGGTCGATCTCGACTTTGCTTTCAGACTCGGTCGGCTCAACCATCAGCGTACCCGCTACCGGGAAAGACATGGTTGGAGCGTGGAATCCGTAGTCGATAAGACGCTTGGCAATGTCCATTTCGCTGATGCCGGTCGCTTCTTTCAGCGGGCGAATATCCAGAATACATTCGTGCGCAACGCGGCCGTCGCGGCCGGTGTACAGCACTGGGTAAGCATCTTTCAAACGCGTCGCAATATAGTTAGCGTTCAGAATGGCCACCTGGCTCGCCTGCTTCAGACCTTCGGCACCCATCATGCGGATGTACATCCAACTGATTGGCAAGATAGATGCGCTGCCGAACGGTGCCGCAGAAACTGCGCCATTTTGCGTCAGTACGCCGTCAATCTGTACCACGCTGTGACCAGG
This sequence comes from Serratia sp. M24T3, assembly GCF_000257645.1. Classification (GTDB taxonomy): domain Bacteria; phylum Pseudomonadota; class Gammaproteobacteria; order Enterobacterales; family Enterobacteriaceae; genus Rouxiella. The sequence goes on along the minus strand of NZ_AJHJ01000023.1, from coordinate 30,055 downwards.
AACGAACGGTGCCAAATGCGCTTTTACGCCGATTGGACCCATGCCCGGGCCGCCACCACCGTGCGGGATACAGAAAGTTTTATGCAGGTTAAGGTGCGAAACATCGGCGCCGATATAGCCCGGAGTCGTGATACCAACCTGTGCGTTCATGTTGGCGCCGTCGAGGTAAACCTGACCGCCATACTGGTGAACAATCTGGCAAACTTCGCGAATAGTTTCTTCGTAAACGCCGTGAGTTGACGGATAGGTAACCATGATACAAGACAGCTCGTCGCCAGCCTGCGCCGCTTTCTCACGCAGGTCGCTGAGGTCGATATTGCCCTGTTTGTCACAGGCAACCACCACCACGCTCATGCTGGCCATCTGTGCCGACGCCGGGTTGGTGCCGTGGGCAGAACTTGGGATCAGGCAGATATGACGGCTGCCTTCATTGCGGCTTTCGTGGTAATGACGAATTGCCAGCAGGCCCGCATATTCGCCCTGCGCGCCAGAGTTAGGCTGCATACAGATTGCGTCGTAACCGGTTAATTGCACTAACCATTGAGACAGCTGGCCAATCATCTGCTGATATCCGCTGGCCTGCTCAATCGGGCAGAACGGGTGCAGCGAAGCAAATTCCGGCCAGGTGATCGGGATCATTTCTGCCGCGGCATTCAGCTTCATGGTGCAAGAGCCTAATGGGATCATTGCCTGATTTAGCGCCAGATCCTTTTTCTCAAGACGGTGCATATAACGCATCATCTCGGTTTCGCTGTGGTACTTATTGAATACCGGATGAGTCAGGATCGGATCCTGACGCAGCACGGCGGCCGGGATCGAGTTGCTGTCAATGCTGACAGCCTTGTCCAGCTGTTCGATATCCAAACCGTGATTGTCACCCAGCAGCACGGAGAACAATACCTGCACGTCTTCGCGCGAGGTTGCTTCATCCAGCGTAATGCCTACAGCATGATGAATATCGGTACGGAAGTTCAGACCAAAGCTCAGAGCACGATCCAGCACCGCGGCTTTATCTTGTACTTCGACGCAAAGCGTATCGAACCAGCTGTCGTGACGCAGCGACAGGCCGCCTTTCTTCAGGCCAGCGGCCAGAATATCAGTCAGGCGATGGATGCGACCGGCAATGCGTTTCAGACCTTCAGGTCCGTGGAACACGGCGTACAGGCTGGCAATATTGGCCAACAGCACCTGAGAGGTACAAATGTTGGAGTTAGCTTTTTCGCGACGGATATGTTGTTCGCGGGTTTGCATCGCCATACGCAGCGCGGTGTTGCCTGCGGCATCGCGGGAAACGCCAATGATACGACCCGGCATTGAGCGTTTGAATTCGTCACGGCAGGCGAAGAATGCTGCGTGTGGACCGCCGTACCCCATTGGCACGCCAAAACGCTGTGCAGAGCCGAAGACAACGTCAGCGCCTTGCTTGCCCGGTGCGCCAAGCAGCACCAAAGCCATGATATCAGCGGCAACGCTGGTGATGATTTTGCGAGATTTCAGTTCAGAGAACAGCGCGCTGTAATCGTGTATCTCGCCGGTAGTGCCTACCTGCTGCACCAGCACGCCGAAGATACCTTCGAGATCTAATACTTTTTCTGCTTTATCGACGATTATCTCGAAACCAAAAGTCTCGGCGCGGGTGCGAACCACGTCCAGCGTTTGCGGATGCACATCATCGGCCACGAAGAAGCGGTTAGCATCTTTCAATTTGCTGGCGCGTTTGGCTAACGCCATGGCTTCGGCAGCGGCGGTAGCTTCATCAAGCAAAGAAGCAGACGCCAGATCCAGACCGGTCAGGTCGAGGGTCAGCGTCTGGAAGTTCAGCAGTGCTTCAAGGCGGCCCTGGGAAACTTCAGGCTGATACGGAGTATAAGCGGTATACCAGCCTGGATTTTCCAGCATGTTACGCAGGATAACCGGCGGGGTCAGCACCGCGCTGTAGCCCATACCAATATACGATTTGTAGCACTGGTTCTGGCTGGCAATCGCTTTCAGCTCAGCCAACGCCTGATGTTCGGTAACTGCATCGCCAACAGCCGGAGGGCCAGGTAACTGGATATCCGCCGGAACTATTTGCTGGATCAAGGCGTTCAACGAGCTAGCGCCTACAGTATCCAGCATTTGTTGCTGCTGTGAGGATGAAGGGCCGATGTGGCGACCAATAAAGGCTTCGCTGTGTTCAAGTTGGCTGAGAGTCTGAGTCATTTGCTACGCATTCCTGAAATCTTGCATTGAGGTATCGAGAGCTAACTAAATCTTTGTTTAAATCTGCACCTGCTGTTGCGTTTGCAAATGCAACAGCAGCATTTCTCTCTTTCATTGGAGCTACAGCAAGGCAACAAGTTTGAAGAGTCTCCGGGAACTTACTCAAGTAAGTCACTGAGGCCAACAAACGCTGCCAACGCCGCTGCAGCTTCAAGGACGACGAGAAATTTAGTCTTCCAGAGTGGCCTGATATCCGGCTGCATCTAAAAGATTGTCCAGCTCGGCTTCATCGGAAGCTTTAATCTGGAACAGGAAGCCTTCGCCATAAGGCGCGCTGTTAACCAGCTCAGGTGAGGATTCCAGTTCGCTGTTGATAGCCACAATTTCACCGCTAATTGGCGAATAAATGTCGGATGCGGCTTTAACGGACTCTGCAACTGCGCAGTCTTCGCCCGCGTCAACGGTGCGACCAACCTCTGGCAGATCGACGAATACCATATCGCCCAACAAGCCTTGCGCGTGTTCGGTAATGCCTACGCTATACAGGCCGTTGCCTTCTGAACGAACCCACTCGTGAGAGGTTGCGTATTTCAATTCTGCTGGAACATTGCTCATAAATAATCTCCGAAAAAGTTTGTTCTAAATTTAATAAATATTATTAAATCAAAATGTTAGCTGCGCATTACAGCAGGCTTTTACCGTTGCGAACAAAGCCGGCCCTGGTCACTCGAACCGGCATTTCACGATTGCGGATCTGCACAATCGCCTGCTCGCCAATCCCGGCCGGGACACGAGCCAACGCAATGCTATAGCCTAAAGTTGGCGAGAAAGAACCGCTGGTGATCACGCCTTCCTGCACATTACCGGCAGCATCGGTAAAACGCACCGGCAGCTCATTACGTAATACACCTTTTTCGGTCATGATTAAACCAACCAGCTGTTCGGTGCCAGCGGCGCGCTGTTTTTCCAGCGCATCGCGGCCAATAAACTGACGATCTTCCGGCTGCCAGGCGATAGTCCAGCCCATATTGGCGGCCAGTGGTGAAACGGCTTCGTCCATTTCCTGCCCGTATAAATTCATTCCAGCTTCCAGACGCAGCGTATCGCGAGCGCCCAGTCCGGCAGGCTTCACGCCCGCCACCAGCAGTTTTTGCCAGAAATCAGCCGCTTCTTCTTGCGGTAGCGCAATTTCATAACCCGCTTCGCCGGTATAACCGGTAGTGGCAATAAAAAGAGAACCGGCCTGAACGCCAAAGAATGGCTTCATGCCACTGACGGCCTGTTTTTGCTCGTCGGTAAACAGCGTCTGTGCGCGTTCCTGTGCCTGCGGGCCTTGCACGGCGATCAGCGCCAGGTCGTCACGAACGGTAAGCTCAATTGAATACGGTTTGGCGTGTTCGCTTATCCACGCGAGATCTTTTTCACGGGTCGCGGAGTTAACGACCAGACGGAAGAAATCTTCGTTAAAGAAATAAACAATCAGGTCATCGATTACGCCGCCGGACGCATTAAGCATGCCGGTGTAGAGCGCCTTGCCCGGTTGAGTCAATTTGGCCACGTCATTAGCCAGCAGATAACGCAGGAATTCGCGGGTGCGTGCGCCGTGTAAATCGACGATGGTCATATGGGAAACGTCAAACATACCCGCATCGCGACGAACAATATGGTGTTCATCCATTTGGGAGCCGTAATGCAGCGGCATCATCCAGCCGTGAAAGTCGACCATTCGTGCGCCACAGGCAACATGTTGATCATATAACCGAGTCTGCTTTGTCATCTTATTCCTCATTCTTTCCAGAGCGATTTACTCAATTGCGACCCGCCGCTCATCAATGGATGAGTCAAGTGACGGTGCAAGAATTGTGCCGACGCAAACGATACCTTTATCCAGACGTTATCACTGAATGACCCTGCTAACCATAAGTTAAAATATTCGTTGTTCAGGATTTGTCAGAAAATGGCGGAACGTATAATGCAGAGTTTTTCGCTGGAAAAATGCGGTTTATGACGCAATATCTATAATTAAACAGCAAATTGATTGATGTTATATAACGTGAGGGCCAGATTTCGCACCATTTGCAAAGTGAGAAATCCAGCCCCGGATTAGATAAAGTAATGGAAAAAATGCACTGGAATTAGATTATTTCAGCTGAAGTTCTTTGGTTTGTAGATACTCGGGAAGATCGTTCAACCCCATTGCCTGACGCAGCAGTTTTGGCTTCACGCCCGGCAGAGAATCAGCCAGCGTCAAACCAATATCACGCAGTAATTTCTTCGCCGGATTATTGCCGGCAAACAGTTCACGGAAACCTTGCATGCCGGCCAGCATCACCGCCGCGCTGTGTTTACGTTTGCGTTCAAAACGACGCAGGTACATATGCTGACCAAAGTCTTTGCCTTCGCGCTGCAAGCGTTTGATTTCAGAGGCCAACTCGGCAACGTCCATAAATCCGAGATTCACGCCCTGCCCGGCCAAAGGATGCACAGTGTGCGCGGCGTCGCCAATCAAAGCCAAACGCTGGGCGGCAAAACTGCGCGCATAGCGGCCCGTGAGCGGGAAGGTCTGCCGCTCGCTAACCACCTCACAGACACCGAGGCGCAGGTCAAAGGTACTGGCGAGAACTTTGTTGAATTCCGCATCAGACAGTGCCGCCAGTCGCTCAGCCTCTTCAGGCTCGACAGACCACACAATAGAAGACAGATGCGCATCGGACAGCGGCAAAAAAGCCAGAATGCCTTCACCGTGGAACACTTGCCGTGCCACAGATTGGTGCGCTTCGTCGGTGCGAATTGTCGCTACCAGTGCATGATGACGATAGTCCCAGAAGGTCAGTGGGATATCGGCGTGCTGGCGCAACCACGAATGCGCGCCGTCGGCACCCACCACGAGACGCGTGGTCAGCATGCGGCCATCTTCAAGGGTGATAAAAGCTTCATTCTCGCCCCAGGCGACATTTTTCAACTGCGCAGGTGCCAGAAGCTCGATGTCGTTCAGTTGCTCGGCGCGTTGCCAGAGGGCGCGATGAATGACCTGATTTTCGATAATGTGTCCGAGATGGCTAAAGCCGTACTCGTCGCTGCGAAACGCAATTTTGCCAAAGCTGTCGCGATCCCACACTTCCATACATTGATACGGATTGGCGCGCTGAGCGATGATATTGTCCCAGGCTCCGATATGTTGCAGCAAACGCTCGCTGGCGGCGTTGATTGCCGATACGCGAACGCCGGGAATTTCAGGCAGCGGAGTGTCGCCAGGCTGCTGGTTTTCGAGTACTGCAATACGCAGGCCGCTGCCGCTCAGGCTACAGGCCAGCGCCAGTCCGACCATGCCGCCACCGGCGATAACCACATCAAAAGATTGCATAATTTAATTCATTCCTGTCATTTTCTGCGGTCAGGCTGAGCCTGCGCAAGCGCCTTCAGCGTTCTGTCCAGCCCAAGGTACGGCGGGTAAATGCATCACGCAGCGGAGGGATTCGCTCCATTGCCATCAGGCCAAGATTACGCCCTGCGACCAGCGGCGTATAGCGATTGGCAAACAAACGCACCAGGCCATCGGTAATGCCGACGGTGGCCCGCTGGTCAGGCTGACGGCGCTGTTGATAGCGGCTTAAAATCTGGTAACTGCCGATGTCCTGCTGTTGCTGCCAGGCTTCGGCGAGCGTTTCGCTCAAGGTCATTACGTCGCGCAGACCAAGGTTGAAGCCTTGACCCGCGATCGGATGCAGCGTTTGCGCCGCATTGCCAACCAGCGCCAGACGATGGCTGATATGCCCGCTGGCGGTTAATAATTGTAGGGGATAACTGTGACGCGCGCCGGTTTGCAGCATTTTCCCAAGACGCCAGCCAAAGGCCTGCTGTAGCTCAAACAAAAACTGTTCGTCGCTCCAGCCATTCACTTCGGCCTGCTTTTCAATAGGATGGCACCACACCAGCGAGCTTCGCCCTTTCGACATTGGCAACAGTGCCAGCGGGCCGTGCTCGGTGAAACGTTCGAAAGCGCGTCCGCCGTGTGGCAAACTCGTGGTGATATTGGCGATCACGCCGACCTGCTGATAGCTCTCGCGCTGCCAGCGGATGCCACAGGCCTGCGCCAGTGTAGAGTTTGATCCGTCAGCGGCCACCAGCAAGCGGGCCTCCAGTGTTTCGCCGTTATCCAGCGTGACGCTGGCGCTGTCCGCATGGCGGTTCACTGTCACCACGCGAGCCGGACAATGCAAATGCACGCCCGGTGCCTTCGAGAGCAAAGCAAACAGGCGTTGCCCCGCGTCGTGTAGCTCAACGACCTGCCCCAGCGCCTCGACGCCATAATGTTTGGCATTGAGATTTACTGAACCTGCGTGACCGCGATCGCTGACGTGGATATCGGTAATCGGCGTCGCGCAGTTGGCCATAACCGACCAGACGCCAATAGCCGACAGCTGTTGGCAGGTGCCCTGTGCCAGCGCGATCGCTCGGGCATCAAAGCCGGGATGGGTAAAATCTTCCGGTGAGGTCGCTTCAATCAAGTGCACCGGCAGGCGTCCCTGAGTCAGCGAAGAAATCGCCAGCGCCAGAGTCGCACCAGCCATGCCCCCCCCTACAATAATCATGCTCATGCTATTTTCTTGCCGCCGCCATCAGTGCTTCGATATCGTCGGCCTCTTTGACCACGTCGCCAGTCAGGATTTCGATACCCGTTTCAGTAATCACAATGTCGTCTTCAATACGGATACCAATCCCGCGATAGGCTTCCGGCACGTCGGCGTCCGGGGCAATGTACAAGCCCGGCTCAACGGTGAGCACCATGCCCGGCACCAGCGTGCGGCTGCGCTCGACAGTGCCGTAATTACCCACATCGTGGACGTCCAACCCCAGCCAGTGAGACAAACCGTGCATAAAGAACTGGCGGTGGGCCTGCTCGGCAATCAGCTGATCAACGTCACCTTTCATCACGCCAATCTCCACCAATCCCTCAACCATGACACGCACGGCGGCTTCGGTAGCTTCCTGAATGCTGCGACCCGGTCCAAACACCTCCAGCGCCTTGTATTCGGAGGCCAGCACGATGTCGTAAACCTGACGCTGTGCCGGAGTAAACTTGCCGCTGACCGGGAAGGTGCGAGTGATATCACCGGAGTAATTCTGGTACTCGCAGCCGGCGTCGATCAGCACCAGATCGCCATTGCGCAGCTCGCATTCATTTTCGGTGTAATGCAAAATACAGCCGTTTTCTCCACTACCGACAATAGTGTTATAAGACGGCGTGCGCGAACCGTGACGACTGAATTCGTAATGAATTTCGCCTTCAAGATGATACTCATACAAACCGGCTCGGCAGGTTTGCATTGCACGGGTATGGCCTCTGGCGGTGATTTCACCAGCGCGGCGCATAATGGCGATTTCCTGCGGAGATTTGATCAGGCGCATCTCATGCACCCACGGACGCCAGTCGGTGACAGTTGCTGGAGCAGAAAGATTCTGGCGAAAACCCTTGCGCAGTTTTTCCATTGCGCAATCGACAATACGGTCAGCGTAAGCGTAATAACCCTGAGCGTGATAAACCACGTCCAGCCCGTTCAAAAGCAGGTGCAGCTGCTCGTTGATATCATCAAACGGCAGCGCGCGGCTAACGCCCAAATGCGCAGGGGCAGCATCCTGACCGAGGCGGCGACCAAACCAGATCTCGGCGGTTAAGTCACGTACTCGATTAAATAGCACCGAGTGATTATGATTTTCATCGCTTTTTACCAGCACCAGCGCCGCTTCTGGCTCGTTGAAACCGGTTAGATACCAAAAATCGCTGCTTTGACGATACGGATATTCGCTGTCGGCGTTGCGAGTTGCCTCCGGTGCCGCAAAAATAATTGCCGCGCTGCCGGGGGCCATTTTGGCGATAAGTGCCTGACGACGAGCCTCGTATTCCTGCTGAGTAATGGTCACTGTAGTCATCACCTGCTCCTGAAATCGGATGTTATCCACGTTAACTGTTTTTATTGTAAGGACTTAAGGCTCAATAGTCTGAGCAATTAATGCAGGGTACGCTGATTCTCGGGTGCCGTCGGATGGCTGCGGCTAAATTCGCCAAAACAAAGGATTGAAGCCACGCGAACGTATTCGACGACCTCTTCCAGTGACTGAGCCAGCATCTCCTGATCTTCGTCATCATCGTAGCCCAACTGACCAATACTGCGCAGATCATCAATGGCTTCGCCGACTTCGCCTTTAACTTTGGCAAGCTTGGGCTGCATCATGCCGAGGCCCAGCAGGAAATGGTTGACCCAGCCAGCCAGCGCATCGGCGCGTTCGAAAACGCTGGTATCGTCGGAGGGCATCAGCATCTTAAATTCAAAGCTGTCGTCTTCCAGCGTATCGGCGGTGATTTTTCGCAATTGTTGAAGCATATCGGCCAACTGGTGGCTAAAAGCCATCCCCTCGTTGGTCAGGTCATGCACCATCGTCAGCCAGCTGCCGTCACGGTTGCCGCCGCAAAGTAAGCCACTGATAAGCCCGTGCATTTCTGCCGGGGTCAAGGCTACGGACTGCTGTTTCAGGCTTTGATTCAGCGAATCATAGTTTGGATAGGTATTCTCAATAGACATGCGCATTCGCCATCGTTGGCAGGTTAAGTTCGTGTTATGCTACCACCAAGGCAAGTCTCAGTACCAGATTAGCTCGCCATGCTTAAGTGCTTAACGGCGTTGCAAATCAGGAGTGGGGTATATATAGTTGCGCCCGTTTTCGATGTCCTGTGCGTTTCGGCAGTGTTTCAATCGGAGGCCGGCGAATAATATGGCAGGAAGGTGGCATGTCTGCACAACCGGTAGATATACAAATTTTTGGTCGCTCATTAAGAGTAAATTGTCCGCCAGAACAACAAGAAGCGTTGAACATGGCTGCAGAGGATCTTAATCAGCGGTTGCAAGATCTTAAAGTTCGCACTAGAGTCACAAATACAGAGCAACTAGTATTTATCGCGGCATTGAACGTCTGTCACGAACTTGCTCAAGAACGCTTGAAAACTCGCGATTATGCCTCCAATATGGAACAGCGTATTCGGATGTTGCAACAAACCATCGAGCAGGCTTTGCTCGAACAAGGACGCATCACTGAACGTGAAGGGGCGCCTTTCGAATAAGTCAAGCTGTTGATATTTATCTCTTTCTATGAGAGACTGTGTCCACAGTAAGAATACAAAATTTCTCTGAGATGTTTGCCAGCGGGCCCGTCCCCTGAGCCGATAATTAGTACCAACAGAATGTGATGATCCGCAATCGGTGCGCATGCTCGGTCCGCCGAGAAGCCTAAAGATTGTGACTGAACGTTCACCTTGAACCATGGGTTCAAGGGTTACAGCCTGCGGCGGCATCTCGGAGATTCCCCTTTCTCCCCTGTAATATTTTCTCTGGCTTTCTCTATGTCTTTTACAGCTCAACACGCGCTGGTCAGGCAGGCGATTCGTACCGAAGTACGTCAGCGCAGAAAACAACTTACCCAGCAGCAACAGCAAGTCTTTGCCTTTCAGGCAACTCAGCGTATTGCCCGTCATCCCAAAGTTCAGCAAGCTAAAACGCTGTCAGTGTTCCTGTCGTTTGATGGCGAACTCGACACTTCTCCGCTGATCGACCGCCTGTGGCAAGACGGCAAACGACTGTGTCTTCCAGTGCTGCATCCATTCACCGAGGGACATTTACTGTTCTTAAACTATCGTCCCGGCACCAAACTGGTACGGAATCGTCTGAATATTTTCGAGCCGGAGCTGGACGTCCGCGAGATTTTGCCGCTCGGCGAACTGGATATCATCCTGACACCGCTGGTCGCCTTTGACTCAACCGGTCAACGACTCGGCATGGGCGGTGGCTTTTACGATCGCACCCTGCAAAACTGGCGCGAAAAAGGCCCCTATCCGATCGGTATTGCCCATGACTGTCAACAGGTTGACACCCTGCCGAGCGAAGAGTGGGACATTCCGCTACCGGAAATTCTCACCCCAAATCACAGCTGGCGGTGGATAAGCTGAACGCTGGAATGCAAAAAGGGCCTCAATTGAGGCCCTTTTGTTTTGCTTAACAATTTTTAGAACAAGCGTTAAGCAGATTAGTACAGCAGGCGAGCACGAATGGTGCCCGGAATGCCTTTCATCAGCTGCAATGCGGTGTCGACCGTTTCAACGTCGGCTTCAACGTCAATAACCACGTAGCCCACTTCAGGGCTGGTTTGCAGATACTGAGCGGCAATGTTGATACCCTGCTCGGCGAAGATTTTGTTGATGCTGGTCAGCATGCCTGGACGGTTTTCGTGGATGTGCAGCAGGCGACTGGCATTTTTGCCGTGCATCGGCAGCGAAGCTTCCGGGAAGTTAACCGCTGACAGCGTTGAACCGTTGTCAGAGTATTTCGCCAGTTTACCCGCCACTTCCAGACCAATACCTTCCTGCGCTTCCATGGTAGAACCACCAATGTGCGGAGTCAGGATCACGTTATCGAATTCACACAATGGTGAAATAAACGGATCGCTGTTGGTTGCTGGCTCTTCAGGGAATACGTCGATAGCCGCGCCAGAAAGATGCTTGCTGCGCAGCGATTCACACAGCGCCGGGATATCAATAACCGTGCCGCGTGAGGCGTTGATCAGCAGTGAGCCCGGTTTCATCTGTGCCAGCTGTTCTACGCTAATCATGTCTTTGGTATTAGCGGTTTCTGGCACGTGCAGGGTCACGACATCGCTGGTATTCAGCAATTCATTCAGTGTCGGGATCTGTTGCGCGTTGCCCAGTGGCAGCTTGCTTTCGGTGTCATAGAAGAAAACGCGCATGCCCAGGCCTTCGGCCAGGATGCCGAGCTGTGTGCCGATGTGGCCGTAACCAATGATGCCCAGACGCTTGCCACGCGCTTCATAAGAACCTACAGCAAGTTTGTTCCAGATACCGCGGTGTGCTTTGGCGTTGGCTGCAGGAATACCACGCATCAGCAGCAGCATTTCACCCAGCACCATTTCTGCTACAGAACGGGTGTTGGAGAACGGCGCGTTGAACACGGGAATACCGCGCTTGGTCGCAGAGTTCAGGCTTACCTGGTTGGTGCCGATACAGAAACAACCGACGGCAACCAGTTTTTCAGCAGCGGCAAAGACTTCTTCGGTCAGTTGGGTACGGGATCGGATCCCTACGAAATGAGCATCACGGATCGACTCTTTCAGCGCTTCAGTATCCAGCGCTCCTTTATGAAATTCAATATTGGTATAACCAGCGGCGTGAAGGGTGTCGATCGCACTTTGGTGAACACCTTCAACCAGCAGAAACTTAATTTTGTCTTTTCCGAGTGATACTTTTGCCATTTCCCGACCCTACTGTTTTATTCATACCGGCAGTAATGCATACCGAAAGTGATTTTCATGCTGAATGCAGACTTCAGAAGTCACTGCTTTATGCAGTTCACAGTCAACATAACAAAATTTTTGCGTGGGGCAATACAAACGATTGCCTGCCCCATAGCACAAGCCCTGAGCGGCTTGGCATTTTTCAGAACTAAACACTCACAATGCAGGCCATGCCGGAGGTAAACATTAAAACTGCGCAGTTATGTGACATAAGTCACCAAATTCGCCGCTTTAAATAAAAGATGATTCAATCTAAAAATTATCATCTTCATAACATTGCATTATGGCTAGCCATTTAGGCAGAGCTTCTGCTTATCGAAAAACGACTATTTAACGATTTTTTTAACGCCGTCCGCCGTACCTACCAGCGCGACATCTGCACCACGATTGGCAAACAGGCCGACGGTTACCACACCGGCAATGCTGTTGATCTTGTTTTCCAGCGCGATGGCGTCGAGGATTTCCAGATTGTGCACGTCGAGGATTACGTTTCCATTGTCGGTGACGACATTCTGTCGATACTCCGGCAAGCCGCCAAGTTTGACCAGTTCACGAGCCACGTAGGAGCGAGCCATCGGAATGACTTCAACCGGCAGCGGGAATTTACCCAGCACGTCGACCTGCTTGGAGGCGTCAACGATGCACACAAACTTGCGCGCGATGGCAGAGATGATTTTTTCACGAGTCAACGCCGCGCCGCCGCCTTTGATCATCTGCATGTGGCCATTGATCTCGTCGGCACCGTCAACGTAAACGTCTAACTCATCGACTTCATTGGTATCAAAAACGTGAATGCCGTAGGCTTTAAGCTTGGCGGTCGAAGCTTCTGAACTCGACACCGCACCTTCAATCTGATGTTTAATCGAAGCCAGCGCGTCGATAAAGTGCGCCGCCGTTGTCCCGGTGCCGACGCCAACAATAGTACCCGGCGTGACATACTCCAGCGCAGCCCAACCTACCGCTTTTTTCAATTCATCTTGAGTCATAATGATTTCTCTCTGGCAAACAACCCGACGTTGTTGAAGTGTGAGTAGTATAAAGCAAGGCTCGAAGGAACGGTGAGCAGACTCTCACAGGAAAAGCATAAGATTTTGTGCGCCACAAATTTAAACAAACTGTGGCATAGTGTCTGAATATGTACTAAATCCCGAACGAGCCAAGGAATAGATTTTCGATGAAACGCCCAGACTATAGAACGCTGCAAGCGCTGGACGCCGTGATCCGTGAACGCGGTTTTGAACGCGCGGCACAAAAGCTGTGCATTACCCAATCCGCGGTTTCGCAACGAATTAAACAGTTGGAAAATTTATTTGGTCAGCCTCTGCTGGTGCGAACTGTGCCGCCTCGACCGACCGAACAGGGTCAAAAGCTGCTGGCGCTGCTGCATCAGGTTGAATTACTTGAAGAAGAGTGGCTCGGCAGTGACAATACGAATGACAGCAATGACACGCCGCTGCTGCTGTCGCTGGCGGTCAATGCCGACAGTCTGGCAACCTGGCTGTTACCGGCGCTGAAATCCGTATTGGTCGACTCGCCAATTCGTTTAAATCTGCAGGTTGAAGACGAAACCCGCACTCAGGAGCGCCTGCGCCGTGGTGAAGTGGTCGGTGCGGTCAGTATCCAGCCGCAGCCGTTACCGAGCTGCCTGGTGGATCAACTCGGCGCGCTAGACTACCTGTTTGTAGCCTCGAAAGGTTTCGCCGAACGCTATTTCCCCAACGGCGTCACGCGTTCTGCACTGCTGAAAGCCCCCGCGGTAGCGTTTGACCATCTTGATGATATGCATCAGGCATTTTTACAACAAAACTTCGACCTATCGCCCGGCAGCGTGCCCTGCCATATCGTGAACTCGTCCGAGGCTTTTGTGCAACTGGCGCGCCAAGGCACCACCTGCTGTATGATCCCGCATTTGCAGATTGAGAGAGAGTTGGAAAGCGGTGAGTTAATCGATTTGACGCCGGGATTGTTCCAGCGTCGTATGCTGTTCTGGCACCGATTCGCGCCGGAAAGCCGCATGATGAGAAAAGTCACTGACGCCCTTTTGGCACACGGGCGTCAGGTTTTACGTCAAGACTGATTTACTTTTCGTTCTTCAGCTCGAAAACAACATCGACCTGATCGTCAAAGTGAATGCTTTGCTGCTCGTAGGTTTGAGCGGCATCACTTTGGCCCGCAGCGTCAGCAGTTTTGTACATTCTGGCAACCGGCATCGGCTGATAATTGGCGACGTGGTAGCGAATGCTGTAAACCTGCCCAAGCTGGCTGTGGAAACCTTCAGCCAGCGCTTTCGCCTGCTGGGTGGCATTATCAATCGCTTTCTGACGCACCTGATTACGATAGCTGTCAGGATTGGCAACGCCCAACTCTACCGCACGGATCTCGTTCAATCCTGCACTCAATGCCCCGTCCAGCAGTTCGTTAAGTTTATCTAGCTGGCGCAAAGTAACCTGCACTTCACGCACCGCACGATAACCTTTTAGCACGCTGCTACCGTCTTTCAGGTAGTTATAGTCCGGCTGAGTACGCAGGTTGGCGGCATTGATGTCTTTTTTATCGATCCCGTTCTTTTGCAGGAAGGCAAAATACTCGGCAACGCGCTGATCGGCCTGTTTCTTGGCAGAAGCAGCGTCTTTCGCAGAAACATTGACTTCAATAGCCAACGTCGCAATGTCCGGAACGGCATCGACGCTGGCTGTACCTGAAGTTACCACATGCGGTCCCTCTGGAACTTCAGCAGCCTGAAGTGCAGCGGGCAGTGTCCCTAATCCCAACATAGCGGCCATAGCCAATGCTTTCAATTTCACAGTGTTTCCCTCATTCATCTGGTGAGCGACAACCCTAGCATAGTAGTTTGGCAGCGAAATTAAGATTAGTGAGAAATATTTCAAAAATGCAGGTTTTGTAACGCCAGTTGTAGGGCAATTGCCCACATCACAGTGCCGACTACCAGATTAATCGCCCGCTGAGTTTTCCCCTGATTAAGCCACGGTGAAAGCAACGCCGCGAGCACTGCCAGACCAAAGAACCACAGTGTGGAAGACAGCACCGCCCCAAGAGCAAACCATGAACGTTCATCGCTGGCGAGACGCCCGCCAAGACTGCCCAGCACCACAAAAGTGTCGAGATAAACGTGTGGATTAAGCCAGGTCACCGCCATCATGCTGGCCACAATGCGCCAGCGACTTTGACCCATCGCCCTGGCTTCTACCTGCTGCGGGTTAGGAGAGAATGCCGTGCGGAATGCACCCCAGCCAAACCACAGCAGGAAAGCCACACCACCCCAACTGACGATAAATAACAGTGTCGGATAAGTATCGAGCAGCGCGCTACCACCGAAAATACCGGCGCAAATCAGTGCGATATCGCTAATCGCACACAGTCCGGCAATCATCAGATGATACTGGCGGCGAATCCCCTGATTCATAACAAAAGCATTCTGCGGACCGATGGGTAAAATCATCGCCGCGCTGAGCATCATTCCCTGCAAGAAGATCGAAAACATTGTCGATATGTCCTTAAAACATGTGTCATAGAAAGTAATGATGCAAATTGTAAGGCACGGCCATCATTAGAGGAAATTGATATTTCTAATCGAACATTAGCTGAGCTAATTTCACTCAAGGGCTTTTATATTAAAAAAAAGCAAATTTAATATAAATAAATAATTATGTTTACTGATTAAATAGCTTAATTAATAGCTAAAAAAAACGTCTCCAATTTTAATCAAATAAATACTTTTAATTGAAAATACATTTGATAACTAACTCTACTGGAGTTTAATAATTTCAGTTAGTTAAATTAGGCCTTCTAAAGAGCTGGCAATATAAACTACGCAAAACAAATATGCCGCCCATCAGCATGATTTACTTTTAGGATAAAAAAGAAATATTAAAGGAATATTATGAAAAAACTAATTAAACTTTCGGCTATTACCATTACAATCTGTTCTGTATTCTGCGGTGCAAATGCTTTGGCCACCCATAACAGTAAGGCTTTAACTTCATACCCAGATGAAATAGCAGTAATAGATTCTAGCGCGCAGCCCGTTGCGAAGACCAAATTAAACTTAAGACCAACGGTTGGCCGGGTTCAATGAATTTACTTGACGGTAGATTGAGTAAAAACGCTGTCTCCTATCATTGGGAAATCCTTCACAGCACTGTACCTATGGAGCTAGAGTCGGGTGGCGAAGGTCCAATAAAAATCGGTCGCTCGAAGGAAGGTAAAACTGTTTTTGCAAATGTTGCAGATGGCACGCAAGATCCGAGGGAAGCTCATCAAAATGAGGCTATTTTCGAATTAACTGTCACCAATAAAGACGGCAAAAAAGCCTTTAGCAGAATGAAAATGATCTTTGTTCCAGCCACGGCCAACATAAAAGGCAGCAGAGTAATCGCTCAAGGTGAACCCTTGAACTTATCATTTGAAAGCAATATTACCGGCAACGTTAAATATATATGGGAAATTTATGCCAAAGACGTGGACTATTCATTAATCCATTACACAAGTAAAACACCCGATTTTACGTTCGATACTGCGGCTTTACCTCAGGGTGAATATCAACTGATAGGTTATATTAAGAGAAGTGGAGGCAAGGACTTTCTTGATGCTAAAAAAATCGAAAAGCTGACTATTATAAAAAAAACGTTAAATCAATTTGATGGCACAATCAGGCCGAATCAGCTTGTAACTTATAATTAATAAATAATATAGCAAAAAGCAAAACGCCCTGAGCTCAGGGCGTTTTTCGAACATAGCGGACGTTATTCAGCCTTGGCCTGTGCAGCTTCCCTGGCTTTTGTTTCGGCAGCAATAGTTTCAGCGCTGCGGAACAGATGCACGTCCATTTGCGGATAAGGGATGCCGATGCCGTTAGCATCCAGCGCTTCCTTAAACTGCTCAAGCAGGTCCCAGTTAACGTTCTGACCATCGGCATTCGTTGTCCAGTAGCGCACGACGAAATCCAGGGTTGAGGCGCCCATGGCGTTCATACGGATCACAATGCCTTTATCTTTCAGAATACGCTCATCGGCATTGGCAATATCGCCCAGCACTTGTTTAACTTTAGCGATTTCTGCGTCGTAAGAGACACTGACGATAATATCAGTACGTCGAGTCGGCTCACGGGAGGTGTTGATGATGTTACCGGCGATCACTTTACCATTGGGAATAACAATCACCTTGTTATCAGGGCTCAGCAGCGTAGTTGAAAAAATCTGCACGTGAGTTACGGTACCTGCAACTCCGCCAAGATCGACATATTCACCCACGCGGAACTGGCGGAACATCACCAGCAACACACCGGCGGCGAAGTTTGAAAGTGAGCCTTGCAATGCAAGACCTACGGCCAAACCTGCAGCACCAATAACAGCTATCACCGAGGTAGTCTGCACGCCAATTCGCCCTAAAACAGCGATAATGGTAAAGGCAATAATGGCGTAGCGTACCAGCGCCGCCAGGAAATCAGATACCGTCAGGTCAATATTACGCAAGCGCATTACGCGGCTTACCGTGCCGGAAATAAGCTTCGCAGCCAGCAAGCCGATCACCAGAATAAACACTGCGGCAACGATATTGACCGCATAGTGAATCAGCAATTCCTGATTTTTGGCTAACCACATTCCCGCACTGTGAAGTCCACCCACTACATTTAAATCTTCCATTTAACACACCCTAGCAAGCAATAATAAAACCAGACATTCGCACTCAATCGCAGGACGAATGATGCCTAAGCCCTTAAGGGTACCCAAGATTTAGCCTGACTGCCAATCGGTGTGGCCGTTATGCAGACTTTTTACACGTTGTTAATTGGCTTTTCGCTGACTCGTTGAACCGTTTTGAATGCTTGTAACGGACCGCGTCCGCTGAGGGTGAAAACTGATACCAGCGTAAACGCCAGCGCAATCAACCCAAGGATAAGATAGGTGCCATGGAAGCCCACTTTGCCATACATATCGCCAGCGAATATTGACATAAAGATCATCGCGATTTGCTTGAAGAAACAGAAACACACCAGATAAATGGTGGCCGAGAAACGCACCTCAAACACCGAGGTAATGTATTTGAAGCAGCCGACAATCAGGAACGGGATCTCAAACATGTGCAGCGTTTTCAGTAGCACCACTTCTACCGGCGTGCTGGCGAATGAAGAGCCGATGATGCGCACGGACATAATAGTGCCCGCCAGTAACAGCGCATTCTTGCCGCCGATGCGATTAACGATAGCCGGGGCAAAGAACATGATAAACGCGTTGAGCAACTCGCCCAGCGTGGTGATGTAACCGAACACACGCGTCCCCTGATCAACATTGCTGAAGAAAGAGGTAAAGAAGTTGGCGAACTGTTGGTCGAATACTTCGTAGGTGCAGGAAACACCCACCACATACAGGCCGAGGAACCACAGTTTTTTATCTTTCAGCAGCTCTGCGGCGAGACGCAGACTAAACGGTTTGGAATTGGCACCCAGCTCGTTGGCGACCTTGGCGGTTGAGCCGACTGCCGGTTTGGCGAGCAACAGCAGAATAGCCAAGATAACCGCACAGCCGGACCCCAACCAGAATACAAACTGGTTGTTAATGGTGAACATAATGCCCACCACCGAGGCGCAAATAGCCCAACCGACGCAGCCAAACATTCGCGCGCGCCCAAACTCGAAGCTGCTACGACGGCTGACCTTCTCGATGTAAGCCTCAATTGCCGGTGCGCCGCCGTTGTAAATGAAGCCGAGGTAAATCCCGCCAACTATCGATCCCATAAGAATATTAGTTTTCAGCAGCGGACCGAACACGTAAATAAAGAACGGCGCAAACAGAACCAACATGCCGGTGATGATCCACAGCAGATGTTTTTTCAGCCCAAGCTTGTCGGACAACAGACCAAACAGCGGCTGGAATACCAGTGAGAAAAACGAAATACAGGCAAAAATAATGCCGGTATCACTCTGATTGATATGATTAATATCATGCAGCCAAATCGGGAAAAACGGAAAATAGGCACCCATGATGAAAAAGTAGAAAAAGAAAAACAGTCCAAAGGTCCAGAAATTAGTATTTTTTAGATAATTCATTGGTCACTCCTCGGCCGAAACGGCAGCCGTATCCCGCGCTGGAATACGGCAACATGCTTACTTACGCACCCAGATAAGCGAATAGCGATATTCGTTGTCCGACAGTAAAAAGTCCGGGCTCACACTGGGACTCCACGAATCATCGCCGCCGATACCCATACGGAAGGCGTCGATGTTCAGCCAGGTGCCCTGCTCTTCATGCAGCAGATGGCGATGGCTGGTATCCATCAGCTGACGCAGGCTGTAACGACTGAGGCCGAAGGCAAAATCGCCCTGCAGCTGCCAGTCACCATAATTTAATTCGTGAGTTCCACCGCGCGAACCGTTTTCAGACGGAAAGACGTAAGGCGTATACAGCTGTTCCAGTGGCAACTGCCAGCGGGAGAACTGTGCCGCCAGTTGGCGATCCGGATAGTTCTCGTGCGGCCCCAGTCCCAGCCATTCGACCGTTTCTGCTACCTGGCGCAGCTGGCAACTCAGGCCAATACGCGCCGGAGAAGGCAGGCTGCTGGCAACTTGCACCCGCACGTCAATACGCAACTCTCCCAGTGTGCTGATGTGGTAGTTTTTACGGCTAATCAGCACTATGTTCTGCGCATAGGCAAAGGTGTGCTCAGTTTCAATATTTAAGCCATCGACTAATTGATGAGTTTCGAAACGCAGCAACTGGCTTTCGAGTTCATACATCCCGGCCTTTTTCCAACGCTCGACCCAGGCATTAGGATCGATGCGCGTGGCCTCGCTGACGCCGATGTCATTATCCAGCGGCGCGCGAACAAACTGGTCACGCAGCGGAGAAAGCAGCTGCGCCTCTTCGCCATGCCACCACTGTTCGAGCAGTCCGTTTTGCTTGTTGAACTGCCAGCGCTGATCGCCGACGGCAACCGTGAGCTGATTTTCTGTTGTTGCCAGCTTAGGTGCGCTTGAGTTTTGCTTGACGGCAACAGGCAGTGGAAGCGCGCGCGGAAGTGACCATTGATGCCAGGCAGTACGATGCTCCTTGCCAGACCATTGCGTAGCATCCGGCTGATAAATATCAATATTCAGCCATAGTTGACCCGGTGTTTCGACTGCTGGATAGTCGCCGAGCTGAATACGCTGGCGGCCCTGCGGCGGGATATCCAGCGGTTGTTCGCCCTGGCAGACTGCCTGACCATTCAGCTCAACCCGCCAGTTCAGGCGCTCGTTATCGCTGTGACGGAACAGATAATCGCTGCGCACCTCAACCACCAGCGGTTCAATGCTGACCAGATCGAAATGGAAAAACTGTTGCGCGCGCTGGGCTTCAAACAGTGCCGGATGCGGCGTGCGATCCTGAAAAACCAGGCCGTTCATGCAGAATTGGCGATCGTTGGGCTTGTCGCCAAAATCACCGCCGTAGGCAGAATAGCTGACGCCATCGTCACCGACGCGAGTCAGGCTCTGGTCAACCCAATCCCAAATAAAACCGCCCTGCAAACGGGGATAATCGCGAAACGCCTGCCAATATTTGTCGAAACCGCCCAGACTGTTACCCATGGCGTGAGCATATTCACAAAGGATCAGCGGACGGGTTTCGTCAGGCATGCCGATCCATTTTTTGATCGACCATTTAGGCACCGCATCAAACGGCTGATCTTGATCGACGCGGGCATACATCGGGCAAATAATGTCGGTGGCCGCCGAGTTGGCCCCCCCGCCCTCATACTGCACCGGGCGAGTCGGGTCGGTAGATTTTATCCAGCTGTATAAAGCATCGTGAGTTGAACCATGCCCTGACTCGTTCCCCAAAGACCAGATAATGATGCAAGGATGGTTGCGATCGCGCTGCACCATGCGGGTTACTCGTTCGCTGAAGGCATTGAACCACTGTGGATCGTCGGAAAGGCGGTTCATCGGCTGCATGCCGTGAGTTTCAATATTTGCCTCATCAACTACGTAGAGTCCGTAGCGATCGCAAAGTTTGTACCAAAGCGGATGATTCGGATAATGCGAGCAGCGCACGGCATTGAAATTATGCTGCTTCATCAGCAAGATATCTTGCAGCATGGTCGCCTCGTCGATCGCCTGTCCTTTTTCAGGATGATGTTCGTGACGATTGGTGCCGCGAATCAGTAGCGGTTGCCCGTTGAGTTTCAGCAGGCCATTAGAGATTTCAACCTGACGAAATCCCACGTCGTAAGCTTCGGCTTCAATCAATCGATTATCGGCATCGAGCAAGGAAATCACGGCTCGATATAGATGCGGCTGTTCGGCGCTCCATAAAAGCGGTTTTGCCAACGGCAGACGCAGCGTCACTTTGTCGAAATAGGCGCCCCGTTCGTCAATGGTTTCGCTGCCAAGTTGCTGCGTTTGATCGGCAACCTTCTGATCACCTTGCCAAAGTGTGACTTGAATTTTGTGCGTGCTGGCCTGTTCAGGCGTGGCGTTCACCACGATTTTGGCTTCCAGCTCGCCGAGTGTGAAATTGGCATGCAAATGAGTATTTAGCTGGATATCACTGAACTGAACCTCTGGCTTATGCAGCAGGCTGACATCGCGGAAGATGCCGCTCATCCGCCACATGTCCTGGTCTTCGAGGTAGCTGCCGTCGCTCCAGCGCAGCACCATCACCGCAAGGCGGTTATTGCCTGCCTGCAAATAATCGCTCAAGTCAAACTCGGCCGGCAGTCGGCTGTCCTGTGAATAGCCTACCCACTCGCCGTTGCACCACAAATAGAACGCAGAATTAACGCCGTCGAAGATAATTCTTGTCTGACCCTGCTTGCGCCAATCCTCTTGAACTTCAAATGTGAGCGAATAACATCCAGTGGGGTTTTCATGGGGTACAAACGGCGGATTTACCGGAATAGGATACTGTACGTTGGTATAAATTGGCGCATCATAGCCCGCCAGCTGCCAGTTGGCAGGAACCTGAATGGTGTCCGACGCGGGCAGATCCTCACTTAGCCACGAAACAGGGACCCTCTCCGGGCTGGTGAAATAACTAAAGGCCCATTCGCCATTTAACAGGTGACGGCTGACGGAATCACGATCTTCTTTAGCTTCTTCAACGCTGCGCCAGCTCTGAAAAGGAGGATGCGCCGCCAGGCGATTAACCTGGGTGCAAACCGGATTCTCCCAATCTCTACGCGCCAGTACTTCGATTAACGGTTTTTTTACCTGACCATTATTACGCTTCATAAATCCACCCAAAAAATGTTATGCGCTCACATTAATGAGTCAAACATGGGGCGATATGAAAATTAAGTAAAGAAAGCAGCGTTCAGAAGGCGACGAGGATCACAAAATCCCCGCCAGATGCGCACGGAAAGGCTTAAAGCTGTTCCAGCTGACGAGCGATTCGTTTGAGCTCTAACGCCAGTGACTTGGCGGAATCGGTCCGCTCACCCGGCGGCGAGGTGGTCTGACGTTCCATCAAAGTGGTATTAAGCAGCAGTGAGCCCGGATTGGCCTGCGATGGATTTTCCAGCATCTGCACCAGACGAGTTACACTTTCGCGACCGCTCAGGCGAAAGTCTTGCGCGATAGTAGTTAAAGGAGGTTGAAAATAGGCGCTGTCTTCGGTGTCATCATAGCCAACCACCGAAAGATGCTGCGGTACCGCAATGCCGCACTGATGCGCAGCTCGAAGCACGCCGAGAGCCATCTGATCGTTAGCGACCAGAATCGCCGTCGGCCGCTGCGGCTGGTTAAGCAGAGTCAGAGCCAACTGATAGCCAGAAGCCGAGCTCCAGTCACCGTGCAGCACATTAAAAGGTGTAAGCTGCTGTTCGGTCAGTCCGCCAAGCCAGCCCTGATAGCGCAGGCGGGCAGATACTGACTCCAATGGGCCGGTCAACAGGGCAATGTCACGATGGCCCAGCGCCAGCAGATGGTTCAGCCCCTGTCGCGCACCTTCGCCTGGATCAAACAGAATACTCAGCAGATCTGCCTGTGGATCAACATCGAGAAACAGCACTGGCAGATTACCGCAACACTGCTTCACTTCAAGGGCGTTAGCGGTTTCCAGCGGCACGTTGATCAGAATGCCGTCAACGCGCTGGGCAATCAGTTCGTTTACCGCCGCGCGGCAGGACTGCAGCTGCAAATCTTCGACCATCGATATCACCACGTGATAACCGAGCTGGCTGGCCCGGGTTTTAATCGCCGAAGCCCCCTGAGAAGGCGCATTAAGGGCCAGATTAGTACTCGCCAGCCCGAGGGTAAAACTCTGCTTTCCTGCCAGCTGCTGCGCCATGCGGTTCGGCACATAGTTCAGCTCATTCATTGCGGCTTCAACCCGGATGCGCGTTTTCTCAGCCACCTGAGCCGCCTGATTCAGCACGCGCGAAACCGTCTGATAAGAAACACCAGCGTGGCGGGCGACATCCTCGAGCGTAACTGACCTTGGCTTATTCAACGGCGATTTCCTGTCTGGGTTGATAAAAGACAATGGGTCGAGGCGATGTATCCATGCCCCTGACAATGAATTAATGATAACAGATTTCACCGCTGTTCGAAGAGCAGGCGCAGGTAACCCGATGCGTCGCACTAATTTGGTTCAACATTGGTCACTTTCAGAGAGTTTACTGCTCAAATCATGCACCGAATGCCATTTAAAAGCGTAAATCACAGCCTGAGGGGATTATTTACGCATATCCTGCGCATAGCCATTAAAAATATTTATATAAATATTTCAATATGTTATGAAAATTAAAGTTTTGTGCGTCATGCAATGGCCTAAGAATTGCTTTATCCGCTGCCAATAACAGTTTCTAATTTTGGGGAAAATTAATGGATAAGTTGCAGAAGGATGGTCAGCTGAAAAGAGGGTTAAAAAACCGCCATATACAGCTGATCGCTTTGGGTGGTGCTATCGGCACTGGTCTGTTTCTCGGTATCGCTCAGACGATAAAAATGGCCGGACCCTCGGTACTTTTGGGCTATGCGATTGCAGGGATTATCGCCTTCTTTATCATGCGTCAGCTCGGTGAAATGGTAGTTCATGAGCCAGTAGCCGGATCGTTCAGCCATTTCGCCAACAAATATTGGGGCAGCCTGGCGGGCTTTATGTCTGGCTGGAACTATTGGGTGCTGTATGTGCTGGTCAGCATGGCGGAACTCACCGCAGTGGGCATTTATGTTCAGTATTGGTGGCCTGAGATCCCGACCTGGGTCTCGGCGGCGGTATTCTTTGTCGCGATTAATGTCATCAACATGAGCAGCGTGAAAATTTACGGTGAAGTGGAATTCTGGTTTTCGATCATCAAAGTGGCGGCAATTGTCGGCATGATCGGTTTTGGTGCCTGGCTGTTGGCCAGCGGTCACGGCGGCCCGGAAGCCAGCGTGGCAAACCTGTGGCAATTCGGCGGCTTCTTCCCTCACGGCGTTAAAGGTCTGGTGATGGCGATGGCGGTGATCATGTTCTCGTTCGGCGGCCTGGAACTTATCGGCATCACCGCCGCCGAGGCCGACAATCCGCAGAAAAGCATTCCGAAAGCCACCAATCAGGTGATTTATCGCATTTTACTGTTTTACGTCGGCGCGCTGGCAGTGCTGCTTTCACTCTATCCATGGCAGAAAGTAGTCACCGGCGGCAGCCCATTTGTTCTGATTTTCCATGCGCTTGACAGCAATCTGGTGGCCACTCTGCTCAACGCCGTAGTACTTTCTGCCGCACTTTCTGTTTATAACAGCTGCGTGTTTAGCAACAGCCGCATGTTGTTTGGTCTAGCTAAACAAGGCAATGCCCCTGTCGCCTTGCTCAAGGTTAACGGTCGCGGTATTCCATTCAATGCGTTGAGCGTTTCGGCAATCACCACCGCGCTATGCGTGCTGCTTAACTATTTGATGCCGGGTCAGGTATTTGAAGTACTGATGTCTCTGGTCGTGGCTGCGCTGGTGATCAACTGGGCGATGATCAGCATTACTCATCTGAAATTCCGTCGCGCGCTGCATACCGCAAAACAGAAAACCAGTTTCCAGAGCCTGGGTTATCCGCTGACTAACTTGCTCTGCCTTCTGTTCCTGGCCGCGATTCTGTTCATTATGTATATGACGCCGGGCATGCAGATTTCAGTCTGGCTAATTCCTGTCTGGCTGCTGGTGCTGCTGGTCGGCTATCAGTTCAAGAAAAAGAAAAATACCGCTGCGGCGATAAAAGTTGCCTAAAAAATCAATAACCTTGAAACAGGGCTAAAAATGAAAAAGTTATTACCTTGGGTATTGCTGGTCGCCGCCGGGAGCGCCAGCGCAGAATCACATCTTCAAACCGTTATGAAACAAGGCACCTTAAACGTCTGTACCACCGGCGATTACAAGCCTTACACGTTTTTAAAACCTGATGGCAGCTATGAAGGTATAGATGTATCAATGGCAGAGTCATTGGCAAAAAGTCTGGGCGTGAAAGTTAATTTCGTGAAATCCACCTGGAAAACGCTGACACCGGACCTGGTTGCGGGCAAATGCGATATCGCGATGGGCGGCATTTCAGTTACGCTGGCGCGTCAGCAACAGGTGTTCTTTGCCGAAAGAATGGATGTTGATGGAAAAATCCCGTTGGTGCGTTGTACTGACGTGAAAAAATATCAAACCCTCGCGCAAATTAATAAGCCAACGGTACGCTTGATTGAACCGGCAGGCGGCACCAATGAGGTGTTTGCACACGTCTTCTTGCCTGAAAGCAACCTAACGTTGTCGCACGATAATGCAGGCATCTTCCAACAACTGGTTGATAAAAGAGCCGACGTGATGATAACCGAGGCTTCCGAAGCGCTTTACCAGAAAAAATCGCATCCGTCCCTATGTGCGGTAAATCCTGACAAGCCGATGCAGTATGGCGAGAAATCTTACATGCTGCCCACCGACGATATCAGCTGGAAGCTTTATGTTGACCAATGGCTACATCTTGCGCGGGCCACTGGCGAATATCAGAAAATTGTCGCAGGCTGGATGTAATCCGTTTCCGCAGATTTCAGATATAAAAAAGGGGCCATCTGGCCCCTTTCGTCTGTTTGCACCAAAAGGCGCAATTACAGAGTGTTAACGTCGTTCAGCTCTTCGAAAGCCTGTTCCAGACGAGTCACCATAGAGGACTGTGCAGAACGCAGCCATACGCGTGGATCGTAGAATTTCTTGTTCGGCTTGTCTGCGCCTTCCGGGTTACCCAGTTGCGCCTGCAGGTAAGCTTCGTTCTTTTTGTAGAACTGAAGGATACCGTCCCAGTTAGCCCACTGAGTGTCAGTATCGATGTTCATTTTGATAACACCGTAGCTGATAGATTCTTTGATTTCGGCAGCAGAAGAACCTGAACCACCGTGGAACACGAAGTCCAGGGAGTTGTGCGGCAGGTTGTGTTTCTTGCTGACGTAATCCTGAGAATCACGCAGGATAGTTGGGGTCAGTTTAACGTTACCTGGCTTGTAAACGCCGTGAACGTTACCGAATGAAGCCGCGATAGTGAAGCGTGGGCTGATTGCATTCAGTTTTTCGTAAGCGTAATCAACGTCTTCTGGCTGAGTGTACAGCGCAGATGCGTCCATGTGGCTGTTATCAACGCCGTCTTCTTCACCGCCAGTGCAACCCAGTTCGATTTCCAGCGTCATGTCGATCTTGGCCATACGCGCCAGATACTTGCTGCAAATCTCGATGTTTTCTTCCAGCGGCTCTTCTGACAGATCGATCATGTGAGATGAGAACAGTGGCTTACCGGTAGCTTTAAAGTGTTTTTCACCTTCGTCCAGCAGACCGTCAATCCAAGGCAGCAGTTTCTTCGCACAGTGGTCAGTATGCAGGATAACCGGCACGCCATAGTGTTCAGCCATCAGGTGAACGTGACGCGCACCTGAGATAGCGCCCAGAATCGCGCCGCCCTGTGGAACGTCAGTTTTCAAACCTTTGCCCGCGATAAATGCAGCGCCGCCGTTAGAGAACTGAATAATGATAGGACCTTTGACTTTCGCAGCGGCTTCGAGAGCGGCGTTGATAGAGTCGGTGCCTACGCAGTTAACTGCAGGGAGAGCAAACGCATTTTCTTTAGCTACTGCGAATACTTTCTGAACGTCATCACCAGTGATAACACCAGGTTTTACGAAATCAAAAATTTTAGACATATTACGTTGTCCTGTATCGTCGGTCGTAGATGGATTGAATCGGATTACAAAAATTAGCGTGGGCAGACAAGCAAACTCATCCGCCCTGTATTATTACTTTTTAGCACGCTCTTCCAGCATCACAACGGCTGGCAGCTCTTTTCCTTCAACGAACTCGAGGAATGCGCCACCACCGGTAGAGATGTAGGAGATTTTGTCAGCAATACCGAACAGGTCGATTGCTGCCAGAGTGTCGCCGCCGCCTGCGATGGAGAATGCGTCGCTATCGGCAATGGCGTGCGCCACGATTTCGGTTCCTTTACGGAAGTTAGGGAACTCGAACACGCCAACCGGGCCATTCCACAGAATGGTTTTGGCGTTTTTCAGGATCTCGGCCAGACGCTGTGCAGACACGTCGCCCATATCCAGAATTTGCTCTTCGTCTTTGATATCGCTGGTTGATTTCAGCGTTGCGGTTGCGGTCTCGGAGAATTCGGTCGCTACGCGCACATCAGTTGGAACCGGAATATCGCAGGTTTCCAGCAATTTTTTGGCAGTGCCTACCAGGTCAGCTTCATAAAGTGATTTACCCACGTTATGACCCTGAGCGGCCACGAAGGTGTTGGCAATACCACCACCGACGATCAGCTGGTCAGCAATTTTGGACAGCGCGTCAAGCACGGTCAGTTTGGTAGAAACTTTTGAACCACCAACAATTGCAACCATTGGGCGAGCCGGGTTACCCAGCGCTTTGCCCAGTGCTTCAAGCTCTGCAGACAGCAGCGGGCCTGCACAGGCGATTGGAGCAAACTTGCCCACGCCGTGAGTCGAGGCCTGCGCGCGGTGCGCGGTGCCGAAAGCGTCCATCACGTAGACGTCGCAGAGGGCAGCATATTTTTTAGACAGCGCTTCGTCGTCTTTCTTTTCGCCTTTGTTAAAGCGAACGTTTTCCAGAACAACCAACTCGCCTTCAGCAATATCAACGCCGTCGAGGTAATCTTTAGCCAGACGAACTTTTGAACCGAGCTTGTCTTTCAGGTAGTTAACAACCGGCAGCAGCGAAAACTCTTCGTTGTACTCGCCTTCGGTAGGACGACCCAGATGCGAGGTCACCATTACGCGCGCACCCTGCTTCAGGGCCGTTTCGATGGTTGGCAAAGAGGCACGAATACGTGCATCAGACGTCACTTTACCGTCTTTAACCGGCACGTTCAGATCCGCACGGATCAGTACACGCTTACCTGCTAAATCCAGGCTGCTCATCTTAATTACAGACATGGTGAATCCTCTCGTTGATTCTTTTAAAGTTGCTGAGGGCGTAACCAGCCGTGGCTGATTTGCCTTACTAGAAACCGCTTGCGGACATGGCCAACGTGGTATCCAACATCCTATTGGCAAAGCCCCACTCATTGTCGCACCAGACCAGAGTTTTGATCAGGCGCTGTCCACTGACCCGCGTCTGGGTGCCATCGACGATGGCGCTGTGCGGGTCATGGTTAAAATCAGTAGAAACTAATGGTAGTTCGGTATAGTCAACAATACCACGAAAAGTACCGTTCGATGCCTTTTGCAGCAGCTGGTTAACCTGCTCAACGTCTACCTTTTTGGAAACAAAAACGCTTAAATCGATAGCAGTTACGTTGATGGTTGGCACACGCACCGAGATCGCTTCAAAGCGGTCACAGAACTTCGGCATAATGCGTGTGATGCCGGCAGACAGCTTGGTATCAACGGGAATAATTGACTGGCTGGCCGCGCGGGTTCGGCGTAAATCCGGATGGTAAGCATCGATTACCGGCTGATCATGCATCGCAGAGTGGATGGTGGTGACCGTGCCAAATTCGATGTCGAACGCGTCGTCCAGAAGTTTGATAATCGGAATAATACAGTTGGTGGTGCAGGAAGCGTTGGAGACGATGCGGTGCTCGCGTTTGAGTAGATGGTCATTCACACCATAAACTACGGTGGCGTCCAAATCGTGCCCGCCGGGATGAGCGAAGAGGATCTTCTTGGCTCCGGCGGCAAGTTGGGCTTCACCATCTTCACGACTGCCGAAAACGCCGGTGCAGTCGAGCACCACGTCAATGCTCAGCTCACCCCAAGGTAACAGGCTGGCATCGGGCTGGTGCAGCAAACGGATGGTGTCATCGCCGACTGAAAGCACATCGCCTTCCTGCCTCACGTCCCAGGCGAAGCGGCCATGGCTGGAGTCATACTTCAACAGGTGCGCCATCCCTTCGGGGCTGGCCAGCTCATTGATTGCCACGACGCTAATTTCTGCACGGCGACCAGATTCGTATAAAGCGCGCAATACGCTACGGCCAATGCGACCAAAGCCATTAATTGCGATACGTATTGGCATACTTCTCCCTGTTACACGGTTGTTACCTAATTACGATAACCCTATAGTAATGCAGTGCGCCTTTGCGGTGAATCATCATTGCACCTTATTGGATGCAATTCGGAACTCAACACCCCTTCCAATCTGAACACGTTAACAACCAGCATCGGACGTTCACTAAAATAACCACAACTGAAACGGTTCAGCTGAGCATAAACCAAACTATAGACAAAGGAAATATTTCGCTGCAATTTGGAGCACTGCCCTTTGCGTTCGCTGAAAAAATCAACAACCCACGCGCTTTTTCCGTTAACAAGATGGCTATTCTATTAAAAAAGAGATTTAAAGGGATTGATGCAAGTCAGGGCACGGGTTTTTTATTCGAATTTAAAACCCAAATTTTAGATAAAAAAAAGCCCCGATTTTCATCGAGGCTTTTGATCACCACGGCGCGTTCAAAGCGCTGTGGCGAGAGTTGAATTTACTTCAACAGTGACTGTGCTTTGGCAACGACGTTATCCACGGTGAAGCCGAACTCTTTGAACAGCAGCTCTGCCGGAGCAGACTCACCGAAGGTGGTCATGCCGACGATAGCGCCGTTCAGACCAACGTATTTGTACCAGTAGTCTGCAATGCCGGCTTCCACGGCAACGCGTGCGGAAACCGCTTTCGGCAGCACGGATTCGCGGTAGGCCGCATCCTGCTTGTCGAAGGCGTCGGTCGATGGCAGTGAAACCACCCGCACCTTGGTGCCCGCTGCGGCCAGCTTGTCGGCGGCTTCTACGGTGATGCCGACTTCTGAACCGGTGGCGATCAGAATGACGTCCGGCGTGCCTTCACAGTCTTTAAGAATGTAACCGCCGCGCGCCACGTTGGCCAACTGCTCGGCGGTACGCGGTTGCTGGGTCAGATTCTGACGAGAGAAGATAAGCGTGGTCGGGCCGTCGTTGCGCTCGATAGCGTATTTCCACGCCACCGCAGACTCAACCTGGTCAGCCGGACGCCACAGGCTCATGTTCGGGGTCACGCGCAGGCTGG
>NZ_AJHJ01000022.1 GCF_000257645.1 Serratia sp. M24T3 | reverse complement strand
AAAAGTAGTACTGTGTAGTAGTAGGGAAGTTGCCTGCTCGAGTAAGAGAGTAGGACTAAAAGCAACGCTTTTAGCACGTTGCTTGCAACGGCCCGAAGGGTGTATGACGGCGTCATACATAAACTGCCAGGCATCAAATTAGTCTTCAATTCCCCTGACAAGGAATATTAACGAAGACAAACTGATAACAGACCGATTGTCTGTTGTGAGTGAAAGAACCGGTGGAGCGGTAGTTCAGTTGGTTAGAATACCTGCCTGTCACGCAGGGGGTCGCGGGTTCGAGCCCCGTCCGTTCCGCCAATTATTAAGATTATGCCTGCTAAAATTTAGCAGGCATAATAGTAAGTTGATTTAGGGGCGTAGCTCAGTTGGTAGAGCACCGGTCTCCAAAACCGGGTGTCGCGAGTTCGAATCTCTCCGCCCCTGCCATATTAAAACCCTTCGCGAAAGCGAGGGGTTTTTTTTCGTCTTAAATTCCTGAAAATGCCGATTTTCCCTCCAAGAATTTGCACATAATTTCTGCTAACCCTCGCCGTCTGCACGATTTGTCCATATTCACTGCTTAAAAGTTGTCATTTTTTAGCTGAATACATGTACGAATCGATTGTTAATCATCTATGTGACCGTGCTCAACCCACCGTTTTTGCAATGCGCTAAAACTAAGTGTCGCCTGGTGAAGTTATGTTCACTTGGGAAACTCGGTTTTAGTATCTTTCTATGCCGCACCCTACAAGACTCAACAAAAAGTAGCTCAGACTACGCGTGAGGAAATAACAATGTATAAACGTCTCTTACTGGCAGCAGCGGTCGCAACGGCATTTTGTGGAGCCGCCCATGCGGCACCTCTAGTGGTTGGATTTTCTCAAATCGGCTCTGAGTCAGGCTGGCGATCGGCTGAAACCAAAGTGGCCAAACTTGAAGCGCAAAAACGTGGCATTACCCTGAAAATTGCCGATGCACAACAGAAACAAGAGAATCAAATCAAAGCGATACGTTCCTTTATCGCGCAAGGCGTTGACGCTATTTTCATTGCCCCAGTCGTCGCAACGGGTTGGGCTCCTGTCCTTACTGAAGCCAAAGAGGCCAAGATCCCGGTATTCTTGTTAGACCGTACAATTGAAGTCAGCGATCCAACACTTTACACCGCCGCTGTAGCCTCAGATAGCGTGCACGAAGGTAAGGTTGCAGGTGACTGGTTGGTTAAAGAAGTAGCCGGTAAACCGTGTAACGTTGTTGAATTACAGGGCACGGTCGGTGCCAGCGTGGCACTGAATCGTAAGCAAGGTTTTGCCGATGCCCTAAAAGCAGCACCTAATGTAAAAATCATCCGTTCGCAATCCGGTGACTTCACCCGCAGCAAGGGCAAAGAAGTTATGGAAAGCTTTATCAAGGCAGAGCAGAACGGCAAAAACATTTGCGCGGTATATGCGCACAACGATGACATGGCAATCGGTGCCATTCAGGCTATTAAAGAAGCCGGTCTGAAACCGGGTTCGCAAATCAAGGTTGTATCAATCGACGGCGTTCCTGATATCTATAAAGCAATGCTTAACGGCGAGTCTAATGCGTCTGTTGAGTTGACACCAAATATGGCTGGTCCAGCATTCGACGCGCTTATCAAGATGAAAAAAGACGGTACTCAACCTCCGAAATTTATCCAGACGCAGTCGACTCTGGTCCTGCCAGACGCGGCACAAAAAGAGTATGACATGAAGAAAGACATGGGCTACTAAGCCTGTCCATCGGCTCTGAGCGCAAAAAATCAGAGCCGGTTTTCTCATCCCATTTTGCACATTCAGCGGTTATGTGCGCATGTAGTCGGGGTAAAGACGCTCATGGATAATCTTCAATCAGCAACCCTTCTTGAAGTCCGCGGCCTGTCGGTGGAGTTTCCTGGTGTTAAAGCATTGGAAAAGGTCGACTTCACGCTCAATCGCGGCGAAATTGTCGCTTTACTTGGCGAGAACGGTGCCGGTAAATCAACAATGATCAAAGCGCTAACCGGCGTTTATAAGCGCTCGGAAGGTACCGTTTATCTTAACGGTCAGCCTATCGAAGCGACCAATACCGCACACGCGCAGGCGCTGGGGATTGGGACGGTTTATCAGGAAGTAAACCTGCTGCCCAATATTTCGGTGGCAGCAAATCTGTTTATTGGTCGCGAGCCAACGCGTTTTGGGCTGGTCAATCAACGCAAGATGGACCAGCAGGCGCGCACTCTGCTTTCAGGCTATGGGCTGAATCTCGACGTCAGCCAGCCGCTTGCCACCTATTCCATCGCTATCCAGCAAATTGTCGCCATCGCCCGGGCAGTTGACCTATCGGCACAGGTGTTGATTCTCGACGAACCCACAGCCAGCCTGGATGCGAAAGAAGTCAGCATGCTGCTCGAGATCCTGATGCAGCTGCGTGATCGCGGAATGGGCATGGTATTTGTCACCCATTTTCTGGATCAGGTTTATCGCATCAGCGATCGAATCACTGTGCTACGCAATGGCAAACTGGTCGGCTCAGAGGCAACTAAAGACCTGCCGCGTATCGAATTAGTGCCCATGATGCTGGGACACAGTTTTGACGAAGCATTGCTAAAACGAAGCGAACATCGCGCCGTGAGTGGCGAGCCGCTGGTCGATTTTAAAGACTATGGTCGACGCGGACTGGTAGAGAATTTTGACCTTAAGGTCCGACGCGGTGAGATTGTCGGGCTTGCCGGCTTACTAGGTTCGGGTCGCACAGAAACCGCGCAGCTGATCTTCGGGATTAAAAGTCATGATACCGGCACGGCAAAAGTGAACGGGCAGAACGTGAAGATTAAAAACCCACGCAAGGCGGCAAAACTCGGTTTTGGCTATTGCCCTGAAGATCGTAAAACAGACGGGATTATCGGTGCCGCTACGGTGCGTGAAAACATTATTCTGGCTTTACAGGCCCAGCGCGGCTGGCTGCGTCCTTTGTCGATGAAAGAGCAGAATCAGATTGCCGACAAGTTTATAAAATTACTAGGGATTCGGACTCCCGGCGGCGAGCAGGAAATCCAGTATTTGTCCGGCGGGAATCAGCAAAAGGTTATTCTTTCGCGCTGGCTGGCGACCAATCCTCGTTTCCTGATTCTTGATGAACCGACGCGCGGTATCGACGTTGGTGCGCACGCCGAGATTATCCGGCTGATTGAGAAACTCTGCGACGAAGGTCTGGCACTGCTGGTTATCTCATCGGAGCTGGAAGAGCTGGCCGGGTATGCCGACCGCATCGTGGTGCTGCGCGACAGACGCCATATTACACAAATCGAGCAGGACCAGATTTCGGTTCCGGCCATCATGACTGCCATTGCGGTTCAGTAAGGAGATTTCCATGACCAACAGGAGTCTGCCGATGACGCGAGGACCGCGCAAAGTGCGCTGGGTATTCCCCAAAGGTTCCACACAGGTCGGGGCATTTCTGGCTATTTTAGTTATTGATAGCCTGGTCGCACCCGGGTTTTTTAATATTCACGTTCAAGATGGCCGCCTGTTTGGCAGCCTGATCGACATCTTTAATCGCGGTGCGCCGGTTGCGATCCTGGCGTTAGGTATGACGCTGGTTATTGCCACCGGAGGGATTGACCTCTCGGTGGGTGCAGTTATGGCGATTGCTGGCGCTACGGCGGCTACCATGACAGTGCAGGGATATCCGCTGATTACGGTATTACTGGCCGCAGTGGCTGTTGGGGCTGCCTGTGGATTATGGAACGGTTTTCTGGTTGCAGTGCTACAAATCCAGCCGATTGTCGCTACCCTGATGCTAATGGTCGCCGGTCGCGGTATTGCACAACTTATTACACAAGGACAAATCGTCACCTTCGAACATAACGGGCTGTCGCAGTTTGGCAGTGGGGCATTTCTCACGCTGCCGATGCCGGTAATTATTGCCGCCATCATGCTGCTTTTGTTGTGGTTATTGACTCGTAAAACTGCTTTGGGGCTGTTTATCGAGTCTGTGGGTATCAACTTACGTTCATCCTACAACGCTGGTGTCAACACCCGCCTGGTGCTGATCGCAGTGTATGTAATTTGTGGCGTTTGCGCCGCCGTTGCGGGGGTGATCGTTACTGCCGATATTCGCGGAGCGGATGCCAACAATGCCGGTCTTTGGCTAGAGCTGGACGCTATTCTGGCAGTAGTCATTGGTGGTGGCTCGTTGTTGGGGGGGCGCTTTAACCTTTTGCTTTCGCTTATCGGCGCGCTAATCATTCAGGGAATGAATACCGGCATCCTGCTCTCCGGATTCCAACCAGAATTCAATCTGGTGCTCAAGGCGGTCGTGGTATTAGCCGTATTAGTCGTCCAGTCACCGCGTGTTTCTCTTGGCGGCTTGTTTCGGAGGAAAGAATAATGCTTAAACGCAATCTCCCCCTGCTGATTACCATTTTGGTGTTTCTTGCGGGTTACGGTTACTGCTTCACACAGTTCCCCGGCTTTGCATCGACCCGCGTTATTTGCGATCTGCTCACCGATAATGCCTTTCTGGGGATTGTCGCCGTTGGCATGACTTTTGTTATCTTGTCTGGTGGTATTGATCTCTCCGTGGGTTCCGTCATCGCTTTTACCGGCGTGGCGTTGGCTAAGCTGATTGGCCAATACGGTGTTCCGCCATTTTATGCATTTGCCATCGTGTTGGTAATGGGCGCGATGTTTGGCGCTGTGATGGGCTGGATTATCGATACCCTAAAACTGCCAGCTTTTATCATCACGCTCGCGGGAATGTTCTTTATTCGCGGGATGAGTTTTATCGTGTCTGAAGAGTCATTGCCTATCAACCATCCGCTGTACGCCACACTGGCAAACTATGCCTGGAAGGTGCCCGGAGGAGGGCGATTCACTCTGTTGGCGCTAGTGATGCTCTGCGTAGTGGCTGTGGGGATTATTCTGGCGCACAGAACGCGTTTCGGTAACAACGTTTACGCGATTGGTGGCAATACCCATTCTGCAGGGCTAATGGGGGTTCCGGTCCGTCGAACTACGATTTACATCTACATGCTGTCCTGTTCTCTGGCAGTGCTCTCTGGCATTATTTTCTCGCTCTACACTTCGGCAGGCTATGCCCTGGCTGCCAGCGGAGTTGAGCTTGATGCCATTGCCGCCGTGGTCATTGGCGGAACCCTGCTCAGCGGTGGTGTAGGCACCGTGCTTGGCAGTCTGTTTGGTGTGATGATCCAGGGCCTGATTCAGACCTATATCACTTTCGACGGCACGCTAAGTTCATGGTGGACCAAAATTGTCATGGGCATTCTACTGTTTATCTTCATCGCGTTGCAAAAAGGCATGGGTTCTTACTGGACCACACGTCGCGCCCGTCATCCTGAACTTAAAACGACGTGATCTTTATCGAACGTCGTTTTAATTACGGGTGTCCATTGGGGTTTTAAGCAATTGGCGGATCAACACTTGCTGGTCGCTGTTTTGTAGCCAGACGGCATACAGCGGCCTGATTACCGGCGGCACGTCAGGATAAATCGACAGGTGAGGATATTCTTTCTCCCAATGACTTGGGAGGAAGGCACATCCGCCCGTAGTCTCAAGCAGCTGTCTTGTCAGATGCGCCGAGGTGGTAGTCAGTACCGGCTCCTGATCGCTGGCTTGCATGCGGCTTTCCTGCTGCGGGAAATCAGCTCCCCATTCCAGCCTGATATATGCACCTTGTGCTGTTTTGTCTTTTTTATGCGAGCAAAAAAGACGTAACGAAAAATTACCCAACAGCTGACTGGAGAGTTCATCCATTTTCGGCGGTTCAGTGGTGATCAATAAATCGAGCTGTCTTTCATGCAGTTGCTTTACTAACGACTGACGAAGGGCAACCCTCGCTTCCAGTCGTAATGAATCTCGTTGCTCATAAAGCGCCTGAAGCCAGGGGGTCAGATAGGACTCCCATAACGACGCCGTGGCACCAATCGACAATTCTGTGTGCTGTAGCGAACGCACAACCTCTTTCTTGGCTAATTGCCACGTCGACATCAGGTTTTCTGCATAGGGCAGCAGACGCTCTCCTGCGGGCGTTAAACGGATGTTATTTCTATGACGGGTAAACAAATTTGCCCCCAGCTGGGTCTCCAACTGGCGTATGCGAAAGCTCACCGCAGACTGTGTCAAATACAGAGATTCAGCCGCCCGACCAAAGTGACGAGTTCTACTGACCTCCAAAAAGGTTTTCAGTAATTCCGTGTCCACTACCATCTCCAAAATTTTTTGTCGTTAAGATTTAAATGTTTTGTTTTACAGATTGTCAAGCCTATCTAATACTCCGCGCCATAACAGCACGACCATGAATGAATTAGGAGCGTGTCAGATGGCGGAAAGCTTCACCACGACAAATCGTTTTTTTGACAATAAACATTACCCTCGCGGGTTCTCCCGGCATGGCGACTTCACCATCAAGGAAGCGCAATTGCTGGAGCGTTACGGCTATGCTTTCAACGAGCTGGACCTGGGAAAACGCGAACCGGCAACCGAAGAAGAAAAGCTGTTTCTGGATGTTTGCCGCGGTACCCGCGAGCCAGCAACCGAAGCTGAAAAAGTGTGGAACAAATATATTATCCGCACTCGTCGTCCCAAGAAATTCCATACGTTGTCAGGCGGAAAACCGCAGGCTGACGCGGTGGAAGATTACACTGACAGCGACGATTAATAAAACGGGGCTTGTCCCCGTTTTTTATGCCAAATTTTTATGCAATGTTAACAGTAGTCGATCCATACAACGATAGCTTAATGCTTCAGAAATCTGCGCTTTTTCTATGTTCGCCTGCTTATTGAGATCCGCTAACGTACGCGCGACTTTCAATATTCGATGCCATGCCCGCACCGACATTCCCAGCTTTTGTAACACATTTTCCAGAAACTCTGCATCTTCTTGAGTTAATTGGCAGAACTGCTGCACTTCACGGCTGCTTAAATGCGCATTTAATTTCCCGGCACGCCCCAGTTGCAGCTCTCTTGCAGCCTGTACTCGAACACGCACCTGCGCGCTGCTTTCCTGGGATATTTGCGAAGTTTGCTGATGCTGCTTGCTTAATAAACCCGGCGGCAGCAAAGGGACTTCAAGAGATAAATCGAATCTATCAAGGAACGGGCCGGACAAACGGCTGAGATAGCGCAGGATCTGATGCGGCGGCGTGCGGCTGTGCTGCCCTTGATAATGCCCGGTCGGGCTGGGATTCATGGCGGCGATAAGCTGTATCCGCGCCGGAAAATCCACTTTGGCGCGGGTGCGAGAAATAGTGATTTCTCCCGACTCCATGGGTTGTCGCAGGGCATCCAGCACTCTTCTTTCGAATTCCGGCAACTCATCGAGAAACAGCACGCCGTTATGTGCCAGAGAAATCTCTCCTGGCCTGGGGATCGAACCGCCGCCGACCAGAGCATGCAGCGAAACGCTGTGGTGCGGTGCGCGAAATGGCCGTTGGCGGGTAAAAGCCACGCTTCTACCGCTTTGCCCGTCTGGTTGCCCGGGTGAATAAATCAGGCTGGCGATGGCTGCGGTTTCCAGCGCCTCCTGCTGCGTCAGTGCTGGCAGAATTCCAGGTAATCGACTGGCAAGCATGGTTTTTCCGGTACCGGGTGGCCCCAAAAGTAAAAGATTATGGCCTCCTGCAGCAGCAATCTCTAATGCTCGTTTGGACTGTTCCTGACCCATGATCTCATTGAGATCGCCGACCTCGGGTTGGTGCGAAGTTTCACTGCCTCTTTCTGCGTCATGACTTTCAACCGCCACCAATGATCCGCTGCTCTGCAAAAACGCGCACACTTGCAACAGGTGGTCGGCCAGCCATACGGTATCGGCCGCAAGCAGCTGCATTTCTTGTTGATTATCGACGGGTAATATTAATCTGCGTCCTGAGTTTTTTGCTGCCATCGCAGCTGGAATAGCACCGTTAACGCCGCGTAACGCGCCAGAAAGCCCTAACTCACCAATAAACTCATACTGTCCTAGCTTGTCGGAAGCAAGCTGCTCAGAGGCCGCCAGAATTGCCAGAGCGATGGGGAGATCGTAACGGCCGCCTTCTTTGGGCAAGTCAGCGGGTGCCAGATTCACCGTGATACGCTTGGAGGGGAAAGTGAATCCGCAATTGATCAACGCGCTGCGAACTCTGTCGCGCGCCTCTTTGACCGTGGTCTCAGGTAAACCCACCAACGTGAGGGCGGGTAGGCCGTTACTGATGTGTACCTCGATAGATACGCGCGGAGCGACCACGCCCAATGAAGCCCGGGTATTAATAACCGACATCGACATGAAGCTTTCCTGTAGCGGTGAAAAATTCAGTATGTCGATTAACGGCTTATGACCCTATCGGCTAAAACATTTTTCCCGCGACGTGCCGCAAAAAATCTCAGCAAATTCATACCTCGTGCAAGAAATTGAGACGTCTCTCCAAATGTCTGGAAATACCTATTAACAGTTAGCCTTTTTTGGATACAAATTAGCCAGCTATTAATCTTGCTGGTAATTTATACCGCGTGTATTAATTAAACTTGTGTATTTAACAATAAAGAAACAAAACCATCTTCCCTGTAGCGTTCATTCCCCTGCCTATTAGAATAAGGTAAATCACATGTTTGGTTGGACTCCCCGGCAACGTAACGTCGCCATTGCCAGTTTTCTGAGTTGGACACTGGATGCTTTTGACTTTTTCCTTCTGGTCTTTTTATTGAGTGATATTGCTAGCTCCTATCACGTTGATATTAAAGAAGTCACACTGGCCATTCTGTTGACCCTGGCAGTACGACCGATCGGGGCATTGCTGTTTGGCCGCGCGGCAGAGAAATATGGCCGCAAGCCGGTGTTAATGGTCAACATTCTGTTCTTCTCCTTCTTTGAGCTCTGTACCGCTGCCGCCCCTTCACTGACCGTTTTCCTGATCCTGCGTGTAATTTATGGCGTGGCGATGGGCGGGGTATGGGGTGTGGCTTCTTCGCTGGCAATGGAAACTATCCCAGACCGTTCACGCGGGCTGATGTCCGGGATTTTCCAGGCCGGTTATCCGTTTGGTTATCTGTTGGCGGGCGTGGTTTACGGTTTACTGTTCAGCGTAGTGGGCTGGCGTGGAATGTTTGTTATTGGCGCCGTGCCGATCTTCCTGCTGCCGTTTATCTACTTCAAGGTTCAAGAGTCACCGGTGTGGCTGGCGGCCCGCGAGCGTCATGAAAGTACCGCGCTGCTGCCAGCGCTAAAAACGCACTGGAAGCTGTGTGTTTATCTGGTGGTGTTGATGGCGGCGTTTAACTTCTTCAGCCACGGTACGCAGGATCTCTATCCGACCTTCCTCAAGGTTCAACACGGTTTTGATGCCCACACTGTCAGCATCATCGCTATCTGTTACAACATCGCATCGATTATGGGGGGAGTAACATTTGGGGTCTTGTCCGAGCGAATCGGACGTAAGAAAGCGATTATCATTGCCGCGTTGCTGTCGCTGCCTGTACTGCCGCTGTGGGCATTTGCCGGAGGTTCATGGATGCTGGGGCTGGGTGCTTTCCTGATGCAGTTTATGGTTCAGGGAGCGTGGGGTGTGATCCCGAGCTATCTTACCGAGCTGGTGCCGGACAACACGCGGGCCGTGCTTCCAGGCTTCGTTTATCAATTGGGTAATCTGATAGCCTCCGTGAATGCAACGTTGCAGGTTTATATTGCCGAAAGTCATGGTCACAACTATGGATTAGGGATGGCGATGGTCGCCGGAACGGTGGCGATTGTGATCTCGGTGCTGGTGTTCTTCGGACGCGATACTCGAGGCAAGGTCATAAATGCCGCATCAAATGCTAAAGAGGCAAATGTCAGCTCGAGCACCTGAAAACGCTAAGTTTTTCTAGATTTGTTGCACAGTCGCCTTAGATGATAACGTAAGAAAAGTGTTGTCTTTGCTTATCTAACTGTGATAACTCTGTAGGCAATCGTTCGAAACAAGAATTTAAGAAACCAAAAAATGAAAGCTCTCGTCCGTGTGCTAAGCCTAGTCGTTATTCGTGTGGTGGTGATTATTATCCCACCGTGCGGGGCTGCACTTGGACGAAGAAAGGCTTACTAAACAAGCCTGAACCTGAAAAGAACCCCCGCACCGAAAGGTCCGGGGGTTTTTTTTTGGTCAGGTTAATTTTTAGCGGAATGAGGCGGAAGAAAATATGAACAACAGCATAATGTTCTGCGCTTGTAGTCAAAAGGCAGGAGAATAAAGATGAATGGAGCACAGTGGGTAGTACAAGCGTTGCGTTCGCAAGGGGTGGATATGGTCTTCGGCTATCCTGGCGGAGCAATCATGCCGGTATACGATGCACTCTACGACGGCGGCGTGGAACACCTACTGTGCCGTCATGAGCAAGGCGCGGCGATGGCTGCCATCGGTTACGCGCGCTCGACCGGCAAAGTTGGCGTGTGTATCGCCACTTCGGGTCCGGGTGCGACCAACCTGATTACTGGTCTCGCCGACGCATTGATGGACTCCGTTCCGATTGTGGCAATCACCGGTCAGGTAGGTTCCGCCTTTATCGGCACCGATGCTTTTCAGGAAATTGACGTGCTGGGCCTGTCTCTGGCCTGCACCAAACATAGCTTCCTGGTTGAGTCACTGGAAGCGCTGCCGGAAATCATGGCTGAAGCGTTTGCTATCGCCAGCAGCGGTCGTCCGGGGCCGGTTCTGGTTGATATCCCTAAAGATATCCAATTGGCGGTTGCCGATTTAGCACCGCACCTGATGCCAGTTGAGCAGGAAATGCCTCATCCAACCGCTGAACTGGCGCAAGCTTATGAAATGATTGCCAAGGCGCAAAAACCGATGCTTTATGTCG
Organism: Serratia sp. M24T3; assembly: GCF_000257645.1. Taxonomy (GTDB): domain Bacteria; phylum Pseudomonadota; class Gammaproteobacteria; order Enterobacterales; family Enterobacteriaceae; genus Rouxiella. The sequence goes on along the minus strand of NZ_AJHJ01000022.1, from coordinate 59,087 downwards.
GCGGTGGCGTCGGTATGGCCGGTGCGGTTCCCGCTCTGCGTTCGTTTATTCGTGCCACGGGAATCCCGTGCGTTGCTACACTTAAAGGATTGGGCGCACCTGATGCCAACGACCCGTGTTATCTGGGAATGTTGGGCATGCACGGCACCAAGGCTGCCAATCTGGCAGTTCAGTCCTGTGACCTGTTGATTGCCGTTGGCGCGCGTTTCGATGACCGCGTAACCGGCAAGCTCAACACCTTCGCGCCAAACGCCAGCGTTATCCACATGGATATCGATCCGGCTGAATTAAATAAATTGCGCCAGGCGCACGTTGCGTTGCAGGGCTCTTTGCCTGCGATGTTGCCTGCGCTGGAACAGCAATGTTCAATCAGTGCATGGCGTGACGAAGTCATGACCATGAAAGCGGCAGGCGAGTGGCGTTATGACCACCCGGGCGAAGCGATTTTTGCCCCGCTGCTGCTGAAACAAGTTTCCGATCGTATGGACGCCAACACCGTGGTGACAACTGACGTGGGCCAGCATCAAATGTGGACTGCGCAGCATATGACATTCTCTCGTCCAGAGAATTTCATCACTTCCAGCGGCCTTGGCACGATGGGCTTTGGTGTGCCTGCGGCGGTAGGCGCACAGGTTGCACGTCCAGACGATATGGTTATCTGCGTTTCTGGTGATGGTTCATTCATGATGAATGTTCAGGAGCTGGGCACTATCAAGCGAAAACAGTTGCCGCTGAAAATCCTGCTGCTGGATAACCAGCGATTAGGGATGGTTCGACAGTGGCAGGAACTGTTTTTTGATGGACGCTATAGTGAAACCAACCTCTCAGATAACCCCGATTTTATTACGCTGGCCAGCGCCTTTGATATTCCGGGCCAACGTATCAGCCGTAAAGACCAGGTCGACGATGCTCTGGACGCCTTCTTCAATAGTAAAGGTCCTTATCTGCTTCAGGTATCCATCGACGAAAATCAGAATGTCTGGCCATTGGTACCACCGGGTGCGGGCAACGAAACCATGTTGGAGAAAATGTCATGATGCAGCATAACGTCTCAATTCAGGCCCGCTTCCGCCCAGAAATGCTGGAGCGTGTATTGCGCGTCGTTCGTCACCGTGGATTCCAGGTCTGCGCCATGAAGATGAGCCAGATGGTCAACAACGAAAACATCAATATCGAATTGACCGTTGCCAGCCTGCGGTCGGTAGATTTACTGTCAGTACAGTTGAGCAAACTTATGGACGTCGCCAGTGTTGAGGTCCAGCAACAAACATCACAACTAACTAACCAACAAAAACGCGCCAACGCGTAAGTAAGGAACAGAAGAATGTCTACGAAGAAAGCTGATTTTATTTGGTTCAACGGCGAGATGGTTCCATGGGAAGACGCAAAGGTAAGCGTAATGTCCCACGCACTGCACTACGGCACTTCAGTATTTGAAGGCGTGCGCTGCTACGACTCGCACAAAGGACCAGTAGTTTTCCGTCATCGTGAACATATGCAGCGTTTGCACGATTCTGCAAAAATCTATCGTTTCCCGGTTAAACAGTCCGTGGAAGAGCTGATGGAAGCCTGCCGCGACGTGCTGCGTAAAAACAACCTGAAAAGCGCCTATATCCGCCCACTGGTATTCGTTGGCGACGTGGGTCTGGGCGTGAACCCACCGGACGGTTATGAAACTGACGTGATCATTGCGGCGTTCCCATGGGGCGCGTACCTTGGTGCAGAAGCGCTGGAAAACGGTATCGATGCAATGGTTTCTTCATGGAACCGCGTTGCGGCCAACACCATTCCAACCGCAGCGAAAGCCGGTGGTAACTACCTGTCCTCACTGCTGGTGGGTAGCGAAGCGCGCCGTCACGGTTATCAGGAAGGTATTGCCCTGGACGTTAACGGTTATGTTTCCGAAGGCGCAGGCGAAAACCTGTTCGAAGTGAAAGACGGTATCCTGTTTACTCCGCCGTTTACCTCTTCTGCTCTGCCAGGTATCACCCGTGATGCAATCATCAAACTGGCGAAAGACTTGGGTATCGAAGTTCGCGAGCAGGTGCTGTCTCGTGAATCCCTGTACCTGGCTGACGAAGTGTTTATGTCGGGTACTGCAGCCGAAATCACCCCGGTTCGCAGCGTAGACGGCATTCAGGTTGGCGCGGGCAAACGTGGTCCGATTACCGAGAAAATCCAGAGCGCATTCTTCGGCCTGTTCACCGGCGAAACCGAAGACAAGTACGGCTGGTTGGACCAAGTTAACCCATAACAACGATAAAACCCTATTAGGCAGGCGGCGATTACGTCGCCTGTAAAAAGTATTAATTGGAGTAAATAGAGCATGCCAAAGTTACGTTCCGCTACCACGACTCAAGGCCGAAATATGGCCGGCGCCCGCGCATTATGGCGCGCTACCGGGATGACCGATGACGATTTCAACAAACCGATTATCGCCGTCGTCAACTCCTTTACTCAGTTCGTCCCGGGTCACGTTCACTTGCGCGACATGGGTAAACTGGTTGCCGAGCAGATCGAAGCCTGCGGCGGTGTTGCCAAAGAGTTCAACACTATCGCCGTGGATGACGGGATTGCCATGGGTCATGGTGGCATGCTGTATTCACTGCCTTCGCGTGAGCTGATCGCCGACTCGGTGGAGTACATGGTAAACGCGCACTGCGCCGATGCCATGGTTTGTATCTCCAACTGTGACAAAATCACCCCGGGGATGCTGATGGCCGCGCTGCGCCTTAACATTCCGGTGATCTTTGTTTCCGGTGGCCCGATGGAAGCCGGTAAAACCAAGCTGTCTGACAAAATCATCAAGCTCGACCTGGTTGACGCGATGATCCAAGGTGCAAACCCTAAAGTCAGCGACGCAGACAGCGCACAGATCGAACGTTCTGCCTGTCCGACCTGTGGTTCTTGCTCCGGGATGTTTACCGCAAACTCGATGAACTGTCTGACCGAAGTTCTGGGCCTGTCCCAGCCGGCCAATGGTTCACTGCTGGCGACCCATGCCGACCGTAAAGATCTGTTCCTGTCTGCCGGTACCCGCATCGTTAGTCTGGCAAAACGTTATTACGAAAATGACGATGAAAGCGTATTACCACGCAACATCGCCAATAAAGCAGCATTCGAAAACGCCATGACGCTGGATATCGCGATGGGCGGCTCGACTAACACCATCCTGCACCTGCTGGCCGCGGCGCAGGAAGGCGATATTGATTTCAACATGACTGACATCGATGCGCTGTCCCGCAAGGTTCCTCACCTGTGTAAAGTGGCACCGAGCACCCCGAAATATCACATGGAAGACGTTCACCGCGCGGGTGGCGTATGGGCCATTCTGGGCGAGCTTGACCGCGCTGGCCTGATGAATCGCGATGTGAGCAACGTTCTGGAAATGAAATTCCCGGAAACGCTGAAAAAATACGACATCATGCTGACCGAAGACGAAGCCGTTAAAAAGATGTTCCGCGCAGGCCCTGCCGGTATCCGCACCACCAAGGCTTTCTCACAGGATTGCCGTTGGGACACGCTGGATGACGACCGCGCCGAAGGCTGTATTCGTTCCATCGAACACGCGTTCAGCACCGAAGGCGGCCTGGCCGTGCTTTACGGCAACATGGCGGTTGACGGTAGCATTGTTAAAACCGCAGGCGTTGATGAAGAAAACCTGACCTTCCGTGGCCCGGCTAAAGTATTTGAAAGTCAGGATGCAGCGGTTGAAGGGATCCTTGGCGGTAAAGTGGTTGCCGGTGACGTGGTTGTTATCCGTTACGAAGGGCCTAAAGGCGGGCCGGGCATGCAGGAAATGCTGTATCCGACCACCTATCTTAAATCCATGGGTCTGGGCAAAGCCTGTGCGCTTATTACCGATGGCCGTTTCTCCGGTGGTACTTCAGGTCTGTCAATTGGCCACGTTTCTCCGGAAGCGGGCAACGGTGGCCTGATTGCGCTGATCGAAGAAGGCGACATGATTGACATCGACATTCCAAACCGCAGCATGGTGCTGGATGTCGCTGACAGTGAACTGGCTGCACGTCGTGAAATCGAATTGGCCCGTGGTGATAAAGCCTGGACGCCAAAAAATCGTGTGCGTGAAGTTTCCTACGCTCTGCGCGCCTATGCATTGCTGGCAACCAGTGCCGACAAAGGTGCAATTCGCGATAAGAGTAAGCTGGGAGGCTAACTGCATGGCGGTATCACAACCACTGCCGGACCAACCCTGCGGTGCAGAATATCTGCGCGCAGTGTTGCGAGCACCCGTTTATGAGGTGGCGCAAGTCACCCCGTTACAGGTCATGGAAAAAATCTCGACTCGCCTGGATAACGTAATCCTGGTGAAACGTGAAGACCGTCAGGCGGTGCACAGTTTTAAACTGCGCGGCGCCTACGCAATGATTGCCGGATTGACTGAAGAGCAAGCGGCGCGCGGCGTGATTACAGCTTCGGCCGGTAACCATGCTCAGGGCGTTGCCTTGTCAGCCACCCGAAAAGGGATAAAAGCACTGATTGTGATGCCGGTGGCGACCGCCGATATCAAAGTTGACGCCGTGCGTAATTTTGGCGGCGAAGTGCTGCTGCACGGAGCTAATTTCGACGAAGCAAAAGCCAAAGCGATTGAGCTGTCACTGTCTCAGGGCATGACCTTTGTGCCACCGTTTGACCATCCGGCGGTGATCGCCGGGCAGGGAACGCTGGCGATGGAGTTGCTGCAACAAGATGCGCACCTCGACCGGGTGTTTGTTCCGGTCGGCGGCGGCGGTCTGGCGGCAGGTGTGGCGGTATTGATTAAGCAACTGATGCCGCAAATCAAGGTTATCGGTGTTGAAGCCGAAGACTCTGCCTGCCTGCGTGCGGCGCTGGATGCCGGTGAGCCGGTGGATCTGGCGCGCGTCGGGCTGTTTGCCGAAGGCGTAGCCGTTAAGCGTATCGGTAACGAAACCTTCCGCCTGTGCCGTGAATATCTCGATGACGTCATCACCGTCGACAGCGATGCAATTTGCGCGGCGGTTAAAGACTTGTTCGAAGACGTGCGCGCTATCGCCGAGCCTTCCGGCGCTTTGGCCCTCGCCGGTCTGAAGAAATATGTGCAAGAGCATAATATTCAGGGCGAACGTTTGGCTCATGTGTTGTCAGGTGCCAATCTCAACTTCCATGCTTTGCGTTATGTTTCAGAGCGTTGTGAGCTGGGAGAGCAGCGTGAAGCCTTGCTGGCGGTAACTATCCCCGAGCGCAAAGGCAGTTTCCTGAATTTCTGCCAGTTACTTGGTGGTCGCTCAGTGACTGAGTTCAACTATCGCTATGCCGATGCCGATAATGCCTGCATTTTTGTTGGCGTTCGTCTGACGCGCGGGCACGCCGAGCGCAAAGAAATTATCGATTTGCTCAACGAGGGTGGCTATCAGGTCGTGGATTTGTCCGACGACGAGATGGCGAAACTGCACGTGCGCTATATGGTTGGCGGTCGTCCGAGCAAGCCTCTGCGTGAGCGTCTTTACAGCTTTGAATTCCCGGAGTCTCCTGGCGCATTGCTGAAATTCCTGCACACGCTGGGCACGCACTGGAATATTTCTCTGTTCCATTATCGCAGCCATGGCACCGACTTTGGTCGCGTGTTGGCCGCGTTTGAGTTGACGGATCAAGAGCCTGAGTTCGAGAAGAATCTTTCGGCGCTGGGTTATGACTGCCACAATGAGTCAGATAATCCGGCTTTCCGATTCTTTTTGCAGGGATAGGTTAGCAGTAATTTAGTTCATTAAAACAGGGACGGCGTATGAGCACTGCGTTTAACGGTTTCAGCCAGCAAGGGCTGAATTTTCTACAGCAGGTTCGCATCGAAAATGACAAGACGTGGTTTGATGAAAACCGTCACATTTACGATCAAACACTGCTAACGCCGTTCCGCACGCTGGTGGAAGCATTAAGCGACACCATGCTGGCTATTGATCCGCAGTTTGAAATCCGTCCCGCCATTGGTAAAACGCTGTCGCGCATTCATCGCGACACGCGTTTCTCCCACGACAAAACTCGTTATCGCAGCCGAATGTGGTTGACCTTTAAGCGCCCGAGCAAAGACTGGAAAGACGCGCCGGTGTATTTCTTCGAGCTTGGCCCCGATATGCTGCGCTATGGGCTGGGCTATTACAGCGCCAATAAGCAAACCATGGACCTGTTCCGCCACACGTTGACTCGCCAACCGGTGCAGTTTCTCGAGGTGGCCGAATGCTGCCGTGCGCCTTTTGAACTGGCGGGAGAAAGCTACAAACGTCCGCTGGTTAAAGAGCAGGACCCGGCGATCGCCAACTGGTACAACAGAAAATCTTTTGCGGTAATGGCAAGCGACAATCAAGTCGAGAAGCTGTTCAGCCCCAGACTGGTGGATGAACTGGCAAAAGCTTTCCTGCAACTTGAGCCGCTGTATCACTGGCTGATGCGCGTTGAAACCATGAAACAGGTCGATCCTGCCGATCTTTAATCGCTTTTTTGATCACAAAACCCATCACAAGAGCCGACAAAGATCACGGCGGAATTCCTCCCCGCCGTTTAAGCTACAGCTTTAGCTCTCTGTGCAATAGCAACTGCCAGAACGCCTCAATCAGCGGTTCGTTGAGGCGTTTACGCTGTACGCAAACCCCTAATGGCAGCGGCGCGCCGATGGTCACGTTGTCATGCACCGAAATACGGTTGCGGATCATATCAGGGCTGTTTTCCAGCACTACGCCGGGGATCAGCGCCACGCCACAGCCCAATGCGACCATCGAGACAATCGCTTCATGCCCAGAAACAGTGGCGTAAATCAGTGGGTTAGTGATTTTGTGATGACGGAACCAGCTGTCGATGCGTTTTCGGGCCGGGCCGTGCTCGGGAATAATAAACGGGATTTGCGACCACTCAGGTTTTGGCTCACTGACCTGAGTCCGCACTGCGCAAGGTAAGGAGGGCACAATCAACGCCATGGTGACTTCACCAATCGGCGTAAAGTCTATACTTGAAGGCAGCGTTTCCGGATGCCCGGCTATGCCTAAATCGGCTTCGGTCGACTGTACTTTTTCTACTGCGTCGGCGGCATCACCAGTAGTAAGTTTAATTTCTACCAGTGGATGCTGAGCGCGAAAGCGGTCAAGAATTGGCGGCAGATGGCTGTACGCCGCTGTTACTGAGCAGAACAGTCGCAGTTCGCCGGAAAGTGTAGGGCCGTTTTGCCCCATCGCATGGCGCAGCTGTTGATACTGTAACAGGGTTTGCTGGGCGAAAATTTTTAGCTGGTCGCCTGCCTGTGTCAACTGTACGGTGCGGTTGTCACGCTGAAAAAGCGCCTGCCCCAGCTCCTCTTCCAGCCGCTGTATCTGTCGGGAAAGGGTTGATGGGCTGACGTGCATAGCCTTGGCCGACCTCCCGAAATGACGGCTTTCAGCCAAGTTGAGAAACAGTTTCAGATCGCGTAAGTCCATAAAGTTTTCCGGCTAAGTCATGCGTTTGCTGTGGATTTATTGATGTTGCATAAACTGCAATGTCATCTTCTTAATATATCAATTTAAGCAATGCCGTGCATGACATATAGTGTTTCTCAAGCAACCCGTCATGCTTCAAGTTGCAGATGCGTTGGCTACGCTCGTTCACCCCAGTCACTTACCTGATTAAGCTCCGGGGACTCACGAACTTGCCGCCTTCCTGCCACTCGAATCATTTAGGGCTCAACATTTTCGTACCAAACAAACGCAACGGAGTTTTACCATGGCTAATTATTTCAACACATTGAACCTGCGTCAGCAGTTGGCGCAATTAGGCAAGTGCCGCTTTATGGCTCGCGATGAATTCGCTGATGAAGCCAGCTTCCTAAAGGGTAAAAAAGTGGTGATCGTTGGCTGTGGCGCACAGGGCCTGAACCAGGGTCTGAACATGCGCGACTCCGGCCTGGACGTTTCCTACACCCTGCGTGCAGAAGCGATTGCCGAGAAACGTGCTTCATGGCGCAAAGCGACTGAAAACGGCTTTAAAGTTGGCACCTACGAAGAACTGATCCCGCAGGCCGACCTGGTGGTTAACCTGACTCCAGACAAGCAGCACAGCGCGGTAGTTAAAGCGGTTCAGCCTCTGATGAAAGACGGTGCGGCGCTGGGTTACTCTCACGGTTTCAACATCGTTGAAGTTGGCGAGCAAATTCGTAAAGACATCACCGTGGTGATGGTTGCCCCGAAATGTCCAGGTACTGAAGTACGTGAAGAATACAAACGCGGCTTTGGCGTTCCTACGCTTATCGCCGTTCACCCGGAAAACGATCCTAAAGGCGAAGGCATGGCGATTGCCAAAGCTTGGGCTGCGGCGACCGGTGGTCATCGTGCAGGCGTTCTGGAATCTTCATTCGTTGCTGAAGTTAAATCTGACCTGATGGGCGAGCAGACCATCCTGTGCGGTATGTTGCAGGCCGGTTCACTGCTGTGCTTCGACAAACTGGTCGCTGACGGCGTAGACGCAACTTATGCAGAAAAACTGCTGCAGTTCGGTTGGGAAACCATTACCGAAGCACTGAAGCAGGGCGGCATCACCTTGATGATGGATCGCCTGTCCAACCCGGCTAAACTGCGTGCTTTCGCACTGTCAGAGCAGTTGAAAGAGATCATGGCTCCACTGTTCCAGAAACACATGGATGACATTATCTCTGGCGAATTCTCTAGCGGCATGATGGCTGACTGGGCGGCAGACGACGTTAAACTGCTGACCTGGCGTGAAGAGACCGGCGCAACTGCGTTCGAAAACGCTGCACAGTTCGAAGGCAAAATCTCTGAGCAAGAGTATTTTGACCACGGCGTGCTGATGATTGCGATGGTTAAAGCTGGCGTTGAACTGGCGTTCGAAACCATGGTGTCTTCTGGCATCATCGAAGAGTCTGCTTACTACGAATCACTGCACGAGCTGCCGCTTATCGCCAACACTGTTGCCCGCAAGCGTCTGTATGAAATGAACGTGGTTATCTCTGATACCGCTGAATACGGTAACTACCTGTTCGCTAACGCGGCAGTACCATTGCTGAAAGAGTTCATGACCACGCTGCAAGCCGGTGACCTGGGCAAATCTGTTGCTGCAACTGAAGTAGACAACGCTCAGCTGCGTGACGTGAACGAAGCAATCCGTGCTCACGCTATCGAATCTGTGGGCCACAAACTGCGCGGCTACATGACCGACATGAAACGCATCGCGGTTGCCAGCTGATAAACAGCGTTTTACCTGCAATGCCGTATAAAATAAAAAAGCACTGCCTTGGCGGTGCTTTTTACTTTCTATTACTGTTACAGCCTGCGAAGCAAACTTAGTTGCGGTACAGAACTTTGATCAGATGGTAACCGAACTGAGTTTTAACCGGACCCAATGGTTTAAGCAGTTCACCGCTAAATACCACTTTGTCGAAAGCAGGAACCATGTCGCCTTTGCGGAATTCACCCAGTGAACCGCCATCGCGCTTGGATGGGCAGGTAGAGTGCTTACGCGCCAGTTCCTGGAAGTCAGCGCCTTGTTGCAGCTGAGCCAGCAGTTCGTTGGCTTTGTTCTCGTCATCCACCAGGATGTGTAATGCTGAAGCGGTGTTCGCCATAATCGTGACCTTTAGATAAAATTAATCAATAACTACTCAGGGCGTAATGTAACACCTGCAACGCCGGATGTGCACTGCGCGATGCCTCTCAAGCTCTGAACCTTACACTTTTGACTCTCATTTCTGGCGGAAGTTTCTGCTACAATCCTCCTCCCGCGTCTATCAAGTGAGCAAAAATAACCCAATGCGATTGAATCCCAGCCAACAACACGCCGTCGAATTCGTCACCGGACCCTGCCTGGTCTTGGCCGGCGCCGGCTCGGGTAAAACGCGGGTTATTACCAATAAAATCGCTCACCTGATCCGCGAATGTGGCTATCAGGCACGGCATATTGCCGCTGTGACCTTTACCAACAAGGCCGCGCGCGAAATGAAAGAACGCGTGTCGCAAACGCTGGGTCGTAAGGAATCACGCGGTTTGCTGATTTCGACTTTCCACACGCTGGGGCTGGAAATTATCAAGCGCGAGTTCGCGGCGCTGGGAATGAAATCCAACTTCTCACTGTTCGACGATCAGGACCAGCTGGCGCTGCTCAAAGAGCTGAGTGAAAAGTGGCTGGAAAACGACAAAACCCTGTTGCAGCAATTGATCTCGACGATCTCCAACTGGAAAAACGATCTTATTGACCCGTCTGGCGCCGCCAAGCTGGCTCGATCCGAGCGCGATCAGATTTTCGCACTTTGCTATGGCCTTTATCATGACCATATGCGCGCCTGTAATATCCTCGATTTTGACGACCTAATCTTGCTGCCGACGCTGTTGTTGCAACGCAATGAAGAAGTTCGCGAGCGCTGGCAGAACAAGCTGCGTTATCTGCTGGTGGACGAATATCAAGATACCAACACCAGCCAGTATATGATGGTGAAACTACTGGTGGGCAACCGCGCGCGCTTTACAGTGGTGGGCGATGATGATCAGTCAATCTACTCCTGGCGCGGTGCTCGACCGCAAAATCTGGTGCTGCTAAAAGAAGATTTCCCGGCCTTGCAGGTGATTAAGCTGGAGCAGAATTACCGCTCCTCGCAGCGTATTCTCAAAGCTGCCAATATCCTGATCGCCAACAATCCGCACGTGTTCGAGAAACGACTGTTTTCCGAGCTGGCCTACGGTGAGGCGCTAAAGGTAATCACCGCCAATAATGAGGACCACGAGGCGGAGCGTGTAGTGGGGGAATTGATTGCCCATCGTTTTATGAATAAAACCAACCACGGCGATTATGCAATTTTATATCGCGGTAACCATCAGTCGCGGCTGTTTGAAAAGATGCTGATGCAAAACCGCATTCCTTATCGTATTTCGGGCGGCACCTCATTCTTCTCGCGCCCGGAAATCAAAGACCTGCTGGCCTATCTGCGAGTGCTGACCAATCCAGACGATGACAGCGCTTTCCTGCGTATCGTCAACACGCCGCGCCGTGAGATTGGTGCGGCTACGCTGCAAAAGCTCGGTGAATGGGCTAATCAGCGTAATAAAGGGTTGTTCAAGGCCAGCTCTGATTTTGGTCTGGGCCAGACTCTGACTGGCCGTGGTCTGGAATCGCTGCAGCGTTTTACTCATTGGATGGGAAGTGTCGCCGAACTTGCCGAGCGTGAGCCTATCGCCGCCGTGCGTGACCTGATCCACGGCATGGACTACGAAAGCTGGCTGTTCGAAACCTCGCCCAGCCCTAAGGCGGCTGAAATGCGTATGAAAAACGTCAATCAGCTGTTTAGCTGGATGACTGAAATGCTTGAAGGCACTGACCTGGACGAGCCGATGTCGCTGACTCAGGTGGTCACTCGCTTTACTCTACGCGACATGATGGAGCGCGGCGAGAGCGACGAAGAGCTGGATCAGGTTCAGCTAATGACACTGCATGCCTCGAAGGGGCTGGAATTCCCCTATGTGTTTTTGGTTGGCATGGAAGAAGGGTTATTGCCTCATCAGAGCAGCATGGATGAAGATAATGTCGATGAAGAACGTCGCCTGGCCTATGTCGGAATAACGCGTGCGCAGAAAGAACTGTTTTTTACTCACTGCCGCGAGCGCAGGCAATACGGTGAACTGCTGCGACCTGAGGTTAGCCGTTTTTTGCAGGAGTTACCGCAGGACGATTTAGCGTGGGAAAGCGAGCGAAAAGTGGTGTCGCCGCAGGAGCGAATGGTGAAAGGTCAGAGCCATCTGGAGAAGATCCGTGCGCAGTTGGCCAGCGCAAAAGCCGCCGATAAAAATAAAAGCTAGCTCGCAAAAATCATAAAAATGGGAGCCGAAAAGCTCCCAGATAGGTGATAACGTCGTCGATCAGCAGAGAAACGCCACGTAAGGTCGATTCTGCTTTTTCACTCGTTACTTGACAGTTTCTTCAACAAACAGTGGCCAATGGACATAGCTCTGCCAATGGCTTTCCTGCTCCAGCTCTTCGGCGCGTAATGGGTGCTGTTCCAGCCATCCGTTAGGCACCAGCACATTCAGCTCATCGTCATTGGCGCGTAAACGCACCGCAGGCAGCGTATCGTCGCGACGTCGGCTGGCAAAAATAATTGCCAGACGCATTATGCGACAAAGGCGTTCGGCCTGACGCGGAGGCAGGGCGTTTTGCTGATTTAGCAGCGGTAAATCCAGGTTATTACTCTGGTTTTGCAGCAGTGTCGCCAGTAGTTTTTTTTGTGCCGGAGTAAAGCCGGGTAAATCGAGATGACGGATCAGATAGGCTGCATGATTCTGCGCCTGTTTGAAATCAACGCTGAGTCCAATCTCGTGGATAAGACAGGCACTGGTCAGCAGTTCGCGCGCCCGCGCATCAAGCTGCCAGGTACTCGAAACCTGCTGAGAAAAGTTTTCCGCCAGAGCCGCTACTCGATTGGCCTGCTCAACGTCGAGCAGGTAGCGCCGTTGCAGGTTGTGCAGGGTGCGTTGGCGGATATCCTGTTCGACCGGCAAGTGGAGCATGCCGTAAACCAGCCCTTCGCGCAGCGCGCCACCGGCCAGCATCATCGATTCTATTTTCAGGGTTTTGAAGATAGCGATCAGAATAGACAGGCCGCTTGGGAAAACCAGTGCGCGTTCCAGCGTCAGGCCTTCAATTTCAAGCTCTTCCAGCTTGCCACATTGAATGGCGCGCTGTTTAAGCTGTTGCAGCTTGGCGAGGGTGATGCGTTCGTCCATTCCCTGCGCCACCATGATTTCCTGCAGCGCCTGCACGGTCCCTGAGGCTCCGACGCAGACCTGCCAGCCGTGGGCCAGTAGCTCCGGCGCAACAGGGATTATCATCTCAACTGCGGCCAGTTCGGCCTTTTCAAAATTTTCTTTCGTCAGGCTTCGGTCAGTAAAATAACGCTCAAGCCAGGTAACACATCCCATCGACAGGCTAAACAATGTATTGGCCTGCGCTCCGGTTCCGGTTACCAGCTCAGTACTGCCGCCGCCAATATCAACAACCAGGCGTTGGTCCGGGCCGCCGGTAGTGTGCGCCACGCCGTGGTAAATCAGCCGCGCTTCTTCTTCGCCGCTGATCACTTGAATCTTGCATCCGAGAATATTTTCAGCAACCTGTAAAAATTCATCGGCATTTTTGGCCAGGCGCAGTGTCGCCGTTGCCACCACGCGGATTTGCTCGCGGGGAATGTCTTGCAGACGTTCTGAAAATAATTTCAGGCATTGCCATCCACGCTGCATTGCTTCAGCGGAGAGATGACTGTTTACATCCAGCCCGGCAGCCAGGCGCACTTTGCGCTTGATTCTGGCCAACGTTTGAATACTGCCTGCCACCTCACGGACTACCAACATATGGAAGCTGTTGGAACCCAGATCGATCGCTGCATAAAGTGAGGTGGAACTCAGCATGATTTTCAGCCCGAACGTTTGCGGTTGTTACGTGGCGCACTGCTACCGCGTCGTGAAGATGATGATGAATTACGGCGTGGGCCGCTGCCATTGCGAGTACGCGCGAGGCGTTTTGGCGCAGGCAGGTCAGTCAATAATGCATCGCTGTTATATTTGCTGACAGGAATACTGTGGCCGGTATAAGTTTCGATGGCTGGCAGATTCAGGGCATATTCTTCACAGGCCAGGCTTATTGAGTGACCGCTAAGGCCAGCACGACCAGTACGACCGATGCGGTGAACGTAGTCTTCGCAATCGTCAGGCAGGTCATAGTTAAAGACATGCGTAACGGCAGGAATGTGCAGACCACGAGCGGCTACGTCGGTTGCAACCAGAATATCGATATCACCCTTGGTGAAGTCTTCCAGCACGCGCAGGCGTTTCTTCTGCGCCACGTCGCCGGTCAGCAAGCCTACGCGGTGTCCGTCAGCAGCCAGATGGCCCCAAACGTCTTCACAACGGTGCTTGGTGTTGGCGAAGATGATGCAGCGATCTGGCCATTCTTCTTCTATTAGCGTTTGCAACAGGCGCATCTTTTCTTCGTTAGAAGGGTAGAAGAGCTCTTCCTGAATACGGTGACCCGTTTTCTGTTCCGGTTCGATTTCTATCGATTCGGCATTGTTCATGTTTTCGAATGCCAGCTCTTTCACACGATAAGACAGGGTGGCGGAGAACAGCATATTCAGGCGCTGAGTCGCAGGCGGCATACGACGGAACAACCAGCGGATATCTTTGATAAAGCCCAGATCGAACATGCGATCGGCTTCGTCCAGCACCACGACCTGGATTGCACCCAGATTAATATGGTTCTGTTTTGCGTAATCGATTAAACGGCCAGTCGTGCCGATAAGAATATCGACGCCACTTTCCAGCACTTTAAGCTGTTTGTCGTAGCCGTCGCCACCGTAGGCCAGACCGAGTTTCAGCCCGGTAGATTCAGACAGCGCTTCGGCGTCCGAATGAATTTGCACTGCTAATTCCCGCGTTGGTGCCATAATTAAAGCACGCGGCTGATTAGTCTGACGACCCTCAGCAGCAGGGTTAGAAAGCAGATAATGGAAAGTAGACGCTAGAAAAGCCAGCGTCTTGCCGGTACCGGTTTGCGCCTGACCCGCAACATCACGTCCTGAGAGCGTGATAGGCAATGCGAGTGCCTGGATAGGCGTGCAGTAATGAAACCCTTTCTTTTCAAGGGCTTCGACTGCTAGCGGGTGCAGGGCGAAGTCGGAAAACTTCTGTTCAGTTAAGTGTGTTTTGCTCATAGTGTGGTAGAATATCAGCTAACTATTGCTTTACGAAAGCATATCCGTTGAAATAAACGTGGTGAAATAGAGTCAACCTACTGTTGGTTAATGCTACATCAACAAGGTAAAGTTAATCCTTTGGAGTAGAACATGAGCGATAAAATTATTCACCTTTCTGATGACAGTTTCGACAAAGACGTATTAAAAGCCGATGGATTGGTGCTGGTCGATTTCTGGGCAGAATGGTGTGGTCCGTGCAAGATGATTGCTCCGATCCTGGACGAAATTGCCAGCGAGTTCGAAGGCAAACTTACCATTGCCAAATTGAATATCGATGAAAACCCGGGTACCGCTCCAAAATACGGTATTCGTGGCATCCCTACTTTACTGCTGTTCAAAGGCGGCGAAGTGGCGGCAACTAAAGTCGGCGCACTGTCGAAGGGTCAGTTGAAAGAGTTCCTGAACGCTAATCTGTAATCGTTCCGAATGACCTAAATCAGGCGTTTGGTGGGCAACGTGTGTTTTTCACACTGACCGCTAGACGCCTGCAAAGAAGCGTGCTAAGTTTACGCTTACTGCATATTTGAGCTTACCTGTAGTTTGATTCTAACGTTTTACTCTGTGTCGAAACCATCTGCCTATAAGTGCTTTCATAAAACTGCTTATATAGAAAATGACTTGTTTATAAAAACAGGCGAACTGGCGATGTGCTTTGACAATCAAACGGTTTTATAAAAATCGGCTTTGAGACACCTTCAATTTAAGTCTGCCCTCTTTCAAGAAATAGCTCGTGAGCAAAATCGCGACCTGTAATCAGAAGCTGCAAATTGAGAGTCTCTACCCTAAGAAATTTTAAGCTGGCATGGACAACCCCTGCCATCCCCATTCACGACAGATCTTCGAGATACACCCCGAGTTTAAGAACCCACCATTATGAATCTTACCGAATTAAAGAATACGCCGGTTTCTGACCTGATTACACTCGGCGAAAATATGGGACTGGAAAACCAGGCCCGCATGCGCAAGCAAGACATTATTTTTTCTATACTGAAGCAGCACGCCAAGAGCGGAGAAGATATCTTCGGTGACGGTGTTCTGGAGATCTTGCAGGACGGGTTTGGTTTCCTCCGTTCTGGAGACAGCTCCTACCTCGCCGGTCCTGATGATATCTACGTTTCTCCTAGCCAAATCCGCCGCTTCAACCTCCGTACTGGTGACACCATTTCAGGTAAAATCCGACCGCCAAAAGAAGGCGAGCGCTATTTTGCCCTGTTAAAAGTTAACGAAGTTAACTATGACAAACCGGAAAACGCCCGTAACAAGATCCTGTTCGAGAACTTGACCCCACTGCACGCCAACTCACGTTTGCGTATGGAGCGCGGTAACGGTTCTACTGAAGACTTGACCGCTCGCGTTCTCGACCTGGCTTCGCCAATTGGTCGTGGCCAGCGTGGTCTGATTGTGGCACCGCCGAAAGCCGGTAAAACCATGCTGCTGCAGAACATTGCGCAAAGCATCGCCTACAATCACCCGGACTGCGTACTGATGGTTCTGCTGATTGACGAGCGTCCGGAAGAAGTGACCGAGATGCAGCGTCTGGTTAAAGGTGAAGTTATTGCTTCCACCTTTGACGAGCCAGCATCTCGCCACGTTCAAGTTGCCGAAATGGTAATTGAAAAGGCCAAACGCCTGGTTGAGCACAAGAAAGACGTTATCATCTTGCTGGACTCCATCACTCGTCTGGCGCGTGCTTATAACACCGTGGTTCCTGCTTCAGGTAAAGTGCTGACCGGTGGTGTTGACGCCAACGCCCTGCACCGTCCCAAGCGCTTCTTCGGTGCTGCGCGTAACGTGGAAGAGGGCGGCAGCCTGACAATCATCGCCACCGCGCTGGTTGATACCGGTTCTAAAATGGATGAAGTTATCTACGAAGAATTTAAAGGTACAGGTAACATGGAATTGCATCTGGCGCGTAAAATCGCCGAGAAGCGTGTCTTCCCTGCTATCGATTACAACCGTTCCGGTACGCGTAAAGAAGAGCTGCTTACCACTTCGGAAGAGCTGCAGAAAATGTGGATCCTGCGCAAGATTATCCATCCAATGGGTGAAATCGACGCAATGGAATTCCTCATCAACAAGTTGGCAATGACCAAAACCAACGATGAATTCTTCGATATGATGAAACGTTCATAATTCGTCTTTGCCGATGACAGTTGAAGTTTTTGCTTCAACATTGTTAAAAACGCTGCGTCTAGACGTGGCGTTTTTTGCTTTTGGTCGCTACGATGTGTAGTGGCTACGGGCTTTTTACGAAAGAATCAGATAACCCCCGATAGTCAAAACTGTCATTGTTCATTAATTTGTCGCTGTGTATAAGCGGGTAGGAAGGATCCTTCGGACCACACTAAAAATCTCAATAAAAATCCGAGCTGTCATTCTAGAATATGGCATCAAACCGCGAGGTGGTAATGGCTACTACCAGAATAGAGTCTTGGCTGCCCGAAAAGTCGTGTAGTTTTACCAATATTGCAGAGACGTTTTAACTGTGAATTTACTCAATCTGAGTACTGAGCTTGTTCTTGTTTTCTTGTTTTCATTTCTCTTTTTGTTTTTGGCCAGGAAAGTTGCCAAAAAAATTGGATTAGTTGATAAACCAGACTTCCGCAAACGTCATCAAGGGCTTATTCCTTTGGTGGGCGGCATAACTGTCTATGCCGGGGTCTGCTTCGCATTTTGGATCGGTAATCCACAAATTCCGCATAAGCTTTTATATCTCGGCTGTGCGGGTCTACTGGTTCTGATTGGTGCGCTGGACGACAAATACGACATCAGTGTAAAAATTCGCGCCTGCGTTCAGGCGCTGGTTGCCGTAGTCATGATGGCTTACGGCGATATGGTGCTGCACGATCTCGGACGAATTATTGGCCCCTGGCAGATGTTTCTCGGCCCATTTGGTTATCTAGTCACCCTGTTTGCCGTTTGGGCTTCCATTAATGCATTTAACATGGTTGATGGAATCGATGGCCTGCTTGGAGGACTGTCTTGCGTCACCTTCGGATCGATGGGGGTGGTGATGCTATACGCGGGCAATCAATCCCTGGCACTGTGGTGTTTCTCCATGATTGCCGCCATCATTCCTTACGTCCTGCTTAACCTCGGCGTGTTTGGTCGTCGCTATAAAGTGTTTATGGGCGATGCGGGCAGTACGCTAATTGGCTTTACTGTGATCTGGATTTTGTTGCAATGCACCCAGACTTCGCGCACATCTTTCCATCCTCCAATGACGCCAGTGACTGCGCTGTGGCTGATTGCCATTCCGTTGATGGACATGATTGCCATTATGTATCGTCGTCTGCGCAAGGGAATGAGCCCGTTCTCTGCCGACCGCCAACATATCCATCATCTGATTATGCGTGCCGGATTTTCTTCCCGTCAGGCCTTTGTGCTGATCACTCTGTCTGCGGCTCTGCTGGCGATTATTGGTGTTGTCGGCGAACATCTGCGTTTCCCGGAATGGTTGATGTTGGGGCTATTCCTGGTTGCTTTTATGCTCTACGGCTATTGTATAAAGCGTGCATGGCGTGTCGCTCGTTTCATGAAGCGCGTCAAAAGAAGACTGCGCCGCCATTCTGTTCATTAGCCTTACCTTTCAAATACTTGCCGCTTGCAATGATCAAAATCCAGGCATGACTGCAGTTGGATGACAATATTACTTTAAATTCAAATAGTTGGTGGTAATGATGAAGTCAGAGACGATGTCTACAAGGAATGAACTCGCCCTTGATAACGAGCTGGATATTCGCGGGCTTTGCAGAACACTCTGGCAAGGCAAACTGTGGATTATCGGCCTGGGACTGGGGTTTGCCATCGCGGCTTTGCTTATCTCCCTGCTGATGAAACAGGAGTGGAGCACCACGGCGGTTACCGATAAACCTACGGTAAACAATCTGGCCTCCTATTTCTCCCAGGAACAGTTCCTGCGTAATCTTGATGCCAAAAACACCTTTACTCCCGCGGGTGACCAGGCCTCCATTTCCGACGACGCCTACAACGAGTTTGTGATGCAGCTGGCGGCTTACGACACTCGTCGCGACTTTTGGCTGGATAATCCCTATTACGCCCAGCGCAAGACTGGGGATAGCGGAGCGAACGCGGTTCTCCTCGACAAGTTGATTAGCGCGATTCAGTTTACACCGCGTGACGACAAGAAAATCCCTAACGACAGCGTAAAACTGACGGCCGAAACCGCGGCCGATGCCAACAAACTGTTACGCCAGTACGTCAACTTTGCCAGCGCTCGTGCAGCACAACATCTTTATGATGAGATTCAAGGGGCCTGGGCTGCGCGAACGCAATCGATGAAAGCGCAGGTCAAACGCCAGGAAGAGGTGGCAACGGCCATTTATAATCGCGAGCTGAATAACACTGCGCAGGCACTGAAAATTGCCCAACAGAAAAACATCGATCACGGCATGACCGATGCCACGCCGGATAGCCTTGCCGATGCTGACATGTTCCTGCTCGGCACGCCAATGCTGCAAGCCAGGCTCCAGCTGTTACAGGCCTCTGGCCCGAGTTTTGATATCGATTACGATCAGAACAAAGCGATGTTGGCTACGCTTAATGTGGGGCCAGTTTTAAACGCCAAATTCCAGACTTATCGTTATTTGCGTACACCGGAAGAGCCGGTAAAACGCGACAGTCCACGCCGGGTACTGCTGATGATTATGTGGGGAATTGTCGGTGGATTGATCGGAGCTGGTGTTGCACTGGCCCGTCGACGCGTCGCGCTAGTAAATTAAAAAATAAAAAAGATAGCGATGAAAAATCGAGCGCCATTGACGCGCTCGCTCCGCAGGAAAGCGCTGCGCCTATCAAAAGAGAGTGCCTCTGTGAAAGTATTAACGATTTTCGGTACCAGGCCGGAAGCAATAAAAATGGCACCCCT
This sequence comes from Serratia sp. M24T3, assembly GCF_000257645.1. Lineage (GTDB taxonomy): Bacteria > Pseudomonadota > Gammaproteobacteria > Enterobacterales > Enterobacteriaceae > Rouxiella. The sequence continues at coordinate 39,453 of NZ_AJHJ01000022.1, read as the reverse complement.
GGTACATGCTTTGGCTCAGGATGATGCCTTTGATTCAAGAGTCTGTGTGACGGCCCAGCATCGTCAAATGCTGGACCAGGTCCTAAATTTATTTGCCATCAAGCCGGATTACGATCTCAATATTATGCAGCCCGGCCAAGGGCTGACCGAGATAACCAGCAGGATTTTGCTGGGGCTGAAGCCGGTGCTGGAAGAATTCAAGCCGGACGTGGTGCTAGTCCATGGCGATACCACAACGGCGCTTTCTGCCAGCCTGGCGGCATTTTATCAGCAGATCCCGATTGGCCACGTTGAAGCTGGCCTGCGCACCGGCGACATGTTGTCACCGTGGCCAGAAGAGGGCAACCGCCGTCTGACCGGACATTTGGCAAAGTGGCATTTCGCCCCAACGGCCTTGTCGCGCAATAACTTACTGCGTGAAGGCGTGGACCAAAGTCGCATTACAGTGACCGGCAATACGGTAATAGATGCGCTGCTTTGGGTACGCAACCTGCTGCAACAGTCGCCGGATCTCACTGCGCGAATTGCCAAAAACTACGATTTTATTTGCCCCGAAAGAAAACTGATTCTGGTTACCGGCCATCGACGCGAAAGCTTTGGTAATGGCTTTGAGCGCATTTGTAGCGCGTTGGCAGAAATCGCCAAGCTTCACGCCGATGTGCAAATTATTTATCCGGTGCATCTCAATCCTTTGGTTCGCGAACCGGTAAACCGAATTTTGCAGGGCATTGATAACGTTATTTTAATCGATCCGCAGGATTATTTGCCTTTCGTTTATCTGATGGATAAAGCGTATTTGATCCTCACCGATTCTGGTGGGATACAGGAAGAAGCGCCGTCTCTGGGTAAACCCGTGTTGGTGATGCGAGATACCACGGAAAGACCGGAAGCTGTAGATGCGGGCACGGTTAAACTGGTGGGCACAGATACTGCGGCGATTGTCAGCGAAGTCTCGCGGCTTCTCACCGATGACGATGCCTATCAGACAATGACCCGAGCCCACAATCCTTACGGTGACGGGCATGCCTGTAGCCGCATTTTGGATGCGTTAAAGAATACTTGAGTGAAATCATGACTGTAATGACCAACGCCTCGTTTGAAACTATTTCCATCATTGGTTTGGGCTATATCGGCCTGCCAACAGCGGCCGCCTTTGCTTCACGTCATAAAAAGGTTATCGGTGTGGATATCAACCAGCGCGCGGTCGATATCATCAATCGCGGCGGGGTACATATTGTCGAACCCGAGCTTGATGCGCTGGTGCAACAGGCTGTCGAACAAGGCTTTTTGCAAGCCGTGACAGTGCCGCAGCCAGCAGACGCATTCCTGATAGCCGTGCCGACGCCGTTCAAAGACGGTCACCAGCCTGATATGAGCTATGTCGAGAAAGCGGTTACCGCGCTGGCGGTGGTGCTGAAAAAAGGTGATCTGATCATACTGGAATCGACCTCACCGGTGGGTGCTACCGAACAAATGGCACAGTGGCTGGCTACATTGCGTCCAGACCTGCGATTCCCGCTGTCAGAGGCCTCGGCAACTGATACTAACGCGCCAGACGTTAACATCGCTTACTGCCCGGAACGCGTACTGCCGGGTAAAGTGATGGTAGAACTTATCAAGAACGATCGCGTTATTGGCGGAATGACTCCCCAATGCTCGCAGCGGGCCAGCAGTCTGTATCGTATTTTCCTGGAAGGGGAATGCGTGGTGACCAACAGCCGCACGGCCGAGATGTGCAAACTGACTGAAAACAGTTTCCGCGACGTTAATATCGCCTTTGCCAATGAACTGTCGCTGATTTGCGATGCACAGGGGATCAACGTCTGGGAGCTGATTGGTTTGGCAAACCGCCATCCCCGAGTCAACATTTTGCAGCCCGGACCAGGCGTCGGTGGCCACTGTATCGCCGTCGATCCGTGGTTTATCGTTTCTCAGCATCCTGATCTGGCCCGATTGATTCACACCGCGCGGGTGGTCAACGACGGCAAGCCTTTCTGGGTCGTTGATAAAGTTAAAACAGCGGTGGCGGACTGCCTGGCTGCTACTGGAAAACGCGCCAGTGAAATCAACATTGCCTGCTTTGGGTTAGCGTTTAAACCAGATATTGACGATTTACGTGAAAGCCCGGCGGTACACGTCACGCAGCTGATTGCCGATTGGCACGCAGGCGAAACCTGGGTGGTTGAGCCGCACGTTGAGCATTTACCCACTGCACTGGCAAACAAGGCCAGCCTAAAATCGCTCGACTCGGCGTTGCAGCATGCCGACGTGGTGGTCATGCTGGTCGATCACTCGGCGTTTAAGCAGATTCCTGGCCAACTGATCACCCAAAACTGGGTGGTCGATACTAAAGGTGTGTGGCGCTAAGCCTCCCTTAAACTAAACGGTGTAATAGTTTACTCTGGCCAATGGCGTTAGGTCCGTCGTTGCGCGACTTCAAGGCTTGGAGGAAAAATGAACGATAATCTAATCCGCGGGCGACTTGAGTATTTGCAGTGGGAAAGCGATTTTTTCTCCCGGCCAAGCGCTAAACTGATACTGGATTTCGCTGGCCCGGTTTTACAGCGCAGTGATTTGGGTGAATATCCGCTGGTGCATGCCAAAGTGCCGGCCGATCAGAGCGAGATAATCGACGGCCTGTACTATTTAGGGTTTCGCATGGTTGAGGGGGAAATCGATTTCTCTCTGGATCTCCGCGATGCCGAGCCTGCAACAATCGAATATCAGTTAGCGACTCGTCGTGATTTATCCCGCGTGTGCCAGTTGGCCGGCAGCGCTTTTCAGCTCAGTCGTTTTCGCTCGCCCTGGTATCAACCACATGATTCTGGTCGTTTTTATGCGCTGTGGGCCGAGAAGGCGATTCTGGGGACCTTTGATACTCATTGCCTGACCTTAAGCGACAATGATGGCCAGCTGCTGGGATTTGTCACGCTGCGCGCCATTGAACCCAAGGTTGCCCGTGTTGGATTGCTGGCCGTTCAGCCTCAGGCTACCGGGCGTGGCATTGGCAAGCAGTTAATGAAAGCGGCACAGAGCTGGTGCCTCGCACATGGAATTGAGCAACTCAAGGTTGCCACGCAAACAGGCAATATCGCAGCGTTGAATTTGTATCGTACCTGCGGTGCTGTTCTGTCTCATTCAGCTTACTGGCTGTACAGGTAATTTTATGATCCCATTTAACTCTCCGCCGATTGTCGGCACTGAGCTGGACTACATGCAGGCTGCCATGGGCAGCGGTAAACTGTGTGGCGATGGCGGTTTTACCCGCCGCTGCCAGCAGTGGTTTGAAAAAAACTTCCGCTGTCCAAAAGTGCTTTTAACGCCTTCCTGCACTGCCTCCTTAGAGATGGCCGCCATTTTGTTGGACATCAAGCCCGGCGATGAAGTGATCATGCCGAGCTACACCTTCGTCTCGACGGCCAACGCCTTTGTTCTGCGCGGCGCGACAATCGTGTTTGTCGATATCCGACCAGACACCATGAACATCGACGAAACATTGATTGAAGCCGCAATCACTGAGAAAACGCGGGCGATTGTGCCGGTGCATTACGCGGGAGTCGCCTGTGAAATGGACACCATCATGGCGTTGGCCGAAAAATATAAGCTCTTTGTGGTCGAAGATGCGGCGCAGGGCGTGATGTCGACCTATAAAGGGCGCGCTTTGGGTACCCTCGGCCATATTGGCTGCTTTAGCTTTCATGAGACTAAAAACTACACCGCCGGGGGCGAAGGTGGCGCGACGCTGATTAACAGCCCTGAGCTGGTGGAGCGTGCTGAAATTATTCGCGAAAAGGGCACCAATCGCAGCCAGTTCTTTCGCGGCCAGGTTGATAAATATACTTGGCGTGATATCGGTTCCAGCTATTTGATGGCCGACTTGCAGGCCGCCTATCTCTGGGCTCAGCTTGAAGCCGCCCAGCAGATTAACCAGCAACGTTTAAAACTGTGGAACAGTTACTACAAGGCGCTGAAACCTTTGCAGGACGCTGGCGACCTAGTGTTACCCACCATTGCGCCGGGTTGCGTACACAATGCGCACATGTTTTACATCAAGTTTAAAGACAGTGAAAAACGCGATGCGCTAATTGAATATATGAAAGAGGCTGAAATTCTTACCGTCTTTCATTACATTCCTTTGCATTCCTCGATTGCGGGTAAGAAGTTTGGCTATTTCTGCGGTGAAGACGTTTATACCACCGAAGAGAGCAGCAAACTGGTGCGATTACCGCTGTTTTACAACATGAGTAACGTCATGCAGCAGGCGGTAATTTCTACCTTGCGGAGCTTCTTCGCCTGATATGTCTTTAGCAAAAGCGTCTCTTTGGACCGCCGGTTCGACACTGATTAAAATTGGTGCCGGGCTAGTGGTCATTAAACTATTGGCCGTCGCTTTCGGCCCGGTCGGCGTGGGTCAGGCAGGAAATTTCCGCCAGCTGATCACCGTGCTGGGCGTGCTGTCGGGAGCGGGGATTTTTAACGGCGTCACCAAGCATGTCGCCCAATCACGGCAGGAGCCGGAAAAGCTTAGGGCAATATTAGGTACAGCCTCTACGCTGATTCTCGGATTTTCCACCGCGCTGGCGCTGGTTATGTTGCTGGCCGCCGCGCCCATTAGTGTGGCGCTTTTTGGACACGGCGACTATCAGTCGGTAGTGCGGGCTGTCGCGCTTATCCAGATGGGCATCGCATACGCCAACCTGTTTCAGGCGATTCTAAAAGGCTATCGTGATGCACAAGGCAATTCGCTGGCAGTAATCGGTGGCAGTCTGACAGGTTTGCTGGCCTATTGGTTATGCTTTAGCGTCGGCGGTTATCGCGGCGCGTTGGTCGGTTTTGCGCTGGTTCCGGCGCTGGTGGTATTACCGGCGGGAATTGTGCTCTGGCGTCGTCAGCTTTTTTCTGCGAAATTTTTAGCTCCAAGCTGGGATCCACAGCTGGCGCGCCAGTTCGCCAAGTTTACAATTATGGCGCTGATCACCTCAGTCACTTTGCCGGTGGCTTACGTGATGATGCGTAATTTACTGGCCGAGCACGACGGCTGGCAGGCTGTGGGGATCTGGCAGGGCGTGAGCAGTATATCTGACGCCTATCTGCAATTTATTACCGCCTCGTTTAGCGTGTATCTGTTGCCGACGCTGGCTCGTCTCACCAATAAAGAAGAGATTAGCCGCGAGATCGTCAAGGCGCTGAAGTTTGTGATGCCGATGGTAGCCGCGGCCAGCTTGACTGTCTGGCTGCTGCGTGATTTTGCTGTCTGGCTACTGTTCTCGCCACAGTTTACGGCGATGCGCGATCTTTTCGCCTGGCAGCTGGTTGGTGATGTGCTTAAAGTCAGTGCTTATATCTTTGGTTATCTAGTGATTGCCAAAGCGTCGCTGCGTTTTTATCTGTTGACCGAAATCAGCCAGTTTCTTTTGCTGACTCTGTTTTCGCATTGGCTGATCCCGTTACACGGCGCACTCGGTGCCGCGCAGGCTTATATGGCGACTTACACTATTTACTTTGCGCTGTGCTGTACCTTTTTTGTTATTTATCGTAGACGACCATGAAAACGCTGATTCACGTTTTGGGATCTGATATCCCGCATCATAATTCGACCGTGCTGCGCTTCTTTAACGAGGTGTTACTCGATCACGTCCCGCTAGAGCAGGGGCAGCATTTTATGGTCGCCAGCCTTGATTCACAGGCGCTACCGGCGTGTGAAAAGTTGAGTATCGAGGTGTTGGCCGACAAAAAATCGCTGGCGCAGGCGGTGATCGCCAGAGCGCAGGCTGACAGAAATTGCCGTTTCTTTTTTCATGGCCAATTTAATCCTGGCATCTGGCTGGCTTTGTTAAGCGGTAAGATCAATACCCGACAGGCCTTCTGGCATGTCTGGGGCGCGGACCTGTACGAAAACTCCGGCAGCTTGAAATATCGACTGTTTTATTTATTGCGCCGCCTGGCTCAGGGGCGAGTCGGGCGCGTATTCGCCACCCGGGGCGATTTGTCACACTATCACCAGCGACATCCTCGGGTGCCTTCTTCATTACTGTATTTCCCGACCCGCATGGATCCGTCGCTGACCTTGCCCGCTGACGCCCCTGTTCCCGAAGGGCAGCCAACAGTGCTGGTCGGCAACTCGGGGGATCCGAGCAATCGCCATATCGACGCTCTGCGCGCGCTGCACAAACAGTGGGGCGCGGGGATAAAAGTGATTATCCCAATGGGCTATCCTGCAAATAATCAGACCTATATCGAGCTGGTACGCGGTGAAGCGCTGGCACTTTTCCCTGCGGAAAACATCGAGCTGTTAACCGAGTCCATGGCGTTTTCCGACTACCTGAGCATGCTGAAAAGCTGCGCGCTAGGATATTTTATCTTTGAAAGACAGCAGGGGATTGGCACGCTTTGTCTGCTGATCCAGTTTGGCGTGCCGTTTGTGCTCTCGCGCAAAAACCCTTTCTGGCAGGATATGGCGGAACAGGATTTGCCGGTGTTATTTGACGACGACCAGCTCGATGGTGCCACTCTGAACGAGGCTCGTCGTCAGTTGCTGAATGCCGATCGGCAAAATATTGCCTTTTTTAGCCCGAATTACATTCAGGGCTGGGTGCAGGCCTTGAACAACGCCGTGGGAGTTTCATCATGACGCTGGCGCAGTTGGGCGGTCTAAGCATCGTCTATGCTTTCTCGTTGCTATTTATTTTGAGTCTGACCTATCTGGAATTCCGGCGGGTGCGGTTTAGCTTCAATCTTTTTTTCTCCGTGTTGTATCTGCTGACCTTTTATTTTGGCTTCCCGCTGACCTGCCTGCTGGTGTTTGAATTCAACACCGCCGTGGTACCGGTGCCTTTTCTGTTGGAGGCAATGCTGTCGGCAACCTGCTTTTATGGCATCTATTACGTGGTATATAAAACGCGGTTGCGTAAACCACGAGCCGTGCCGAGGCGGGAAGTGTTTAGCATGAATCGGGTTGAAACCAATCTGACCTGGATCCTGATGGCGCTGGTTGCCTTTGTGACGCTGGGGATTTTCTTCGCCCACAACGGCTTCCTGCTTTTCAAACTGACCTCTTATAGTCAGATTTTCTCCAGCAACGTGTCCGGCGTGGCGCTAAAACGTTTCTTCTATTTCTTTATTCCGGCGATGCTGGTGGTTTATTTCCTCAGGCAGACTCGGACTAACTGGTTCCTGTTTCTGTTTACTACTTTTGCCTTTGGTCTGCTGACCTATGTAGTGGTAGGGGGCACGCGCGCCAATATCATCATCGCATTGGCGCTGTTCCTGTTTATCGGCATTATTCGCGGCTGGATCACGCTGTGGATGTTGTTGCTGGCGGGCATTATGGCAGTGGTGGGAATGTTCTGGCTGGCGCTGAAACGCTACAACCTTGACGTCAGTGGCCCCGAAGCTTTCTATACTTTCCTTTATCTGACCCGCGATACTTTCTCGCCGTGGGAGAATCTTGCGCTATTGCTGCAAAATTACGACAAGATCCACTTCCAGGGGCTGATGCCAATTATCCGTGATTTCTACGTGTTTATCCCGACCTGGCTATGGCACGGCAGGCCGTCTGCGGTGATGAATACCGGTAACTATTTCACTTGGGAAGTGCTCGACAATCACTCTGGCCTGGCGATTTCTCCAACGCTGATTGGTTCACTGGTAATTATGGGCGGGGCGGCGTTTATCCCGTTGGGTGCAGTCGCGGTAGGCATGATTATCAAGTGGTTCGACTGGCTGTATGCGCTGGCTCGGAACGCGACCAATCCTTACAAGGCGGCGATTTTGCAGAGCTTTTGTTTCGGTGCGGTATTCAATATTATTGTCTTGGCTCGTGAAGGGGTGGATTCATTCTTTTCGCGGGTAATATTTTTTGCCGTGGTTTTTGGCCTTTGCCTAATCGCCGCCAAGTTGCTGTATTGGTTGTTTGATACCGCCGGATTAATAAGAATGCGTGTTGACCACCTGGCCAATGTTGAACCCGTTGTGGTGACAGAGCCGTTCGTGCGCGATAAAGGATAATAATGAATTCAAGCTCAATCCCCCTGTCTATTCCGAAATACAGCATCCGTGACATTGAGCTGTGGGGATTTCGCGACATGGACCAGTTCCGCGACTATCTCATTACTGAGGACGCAGTAAAAACGGGGACTCTGGTCGCGATCAATGCCGAGAAAGTGCTGGCGACCGAGCGTGACGCCCAGCTGCGCAGTTTGATCAAAGAGGCGGATTATAAGTATGCCGACGGGGTCAGTATTGTGGCTTCCATCCGTCGAAAATATCCCGCCGCCAACGTTGAACGCGTGCCGGGTGCCGACCTGTGGGAAGCCGTAATGCAACGCGCAGGACAACTTGGAACGCCGGTATTTTTGATCGGCGGTCAAGAAGCTGTGTTATCACAAACCAGGGACAAGCTGCGTAAGCAATGGAACGTCAATATTGTCGGCAGTCAAAACGGTTACTTTACCCCAGCAGAGCGAGAGGCGCTTTTCGAGCGGGTTAAAGCCAGTGGGGCGAAAGTGATTACCGTGGCGATGGGATCTCCGCGTCAGGAGATTTTGATGCGTGACTGTCGCAAGGTTTATCCCGACGCGCTGTACATGGGCGTTGGCGGAACCTACGACGTATTTATCGGCGCGGTAAAGCGTGCTCCTAAAGGTTGGCAGAAGCTCGGACTAGAGTGGCTTTACCGATTAATCAATCAGCCTGGCCGCCTGCCGCGCCAACTTAAACTGCTAAAGTTCGTTCTTTATTATTACACCCGTCGGCTGTAATCGTTTCATGCCCGTGTCTGGTCGCGGGCTTTTATCCTTACTCTCAGCGTAATTTCACTGCAAAATTGCTGAAAATTCGACCTGCCCCGCTATTTTATTCATTCTCATTTGCAACTGACCCCAAAATACGAAACCATACCGCCGTTTTATCTGCCCTGACCTTGGGAAATAACAATAATATTCCGGAAAATCCGGAAAACAGAACAAACACAACACTTTGAGAAACAGAGGATTTATGGCGAGTAACGAAGAAAAAAACGGACTTCATCGAGGGTTGGAGGCCCGCCACATTGAATTGATAGCCTTAGGCGGGACTATCGGGGTTGGATTGTTTATGGGGGCCGCCAGTACATTGAGATGGGCAGGCCCTTCTGTTTTGCTGGCATATATTCTGGCTGGCGTGTTTGTCTTCTTTATTATGCGTTCAATGGGCGAGATGTTGCATCTCGAACCCGTCGCCGGATCGTTTGCCGTTTATGCTCATAAATATCTTGGTCCGTATTTCGGTTATCTAACCGCCTGGGGCTATTGGTTTATGTGGATAGCGGTGGGGATTTCGGAAATTACCGCCATCGGCGTTTATGCCCAGTACTGGTTCCCGCATTTGCCACAGTGGATCCCCGCGCTGGCGGCGGTTGCCATCGTTGCAGCTGCCAACCTTGCGGCGGTCAAGCTTTACGGTGAGATGGAGTTCTGGTTTGCGCTGATTAAAATCACCACCATTATTGTGATGATCGTCGTCGGCCTGGCGGTGATTTTCTTTGGTTTTGGCAACCACGGACAGGCCATCGGTTTCGATAATCTGACCGTTCATGGCGGTTTCTTTGCCGGAGGCTGGAAAGGTTTCCTGTTTGCGCTCTGTATTGTTGTGGCGTCGTATCAGGGGGTTGAACTGGTGGGGATCACTGCCGGTGAAGCCAAGAATCCGCAAGTTACCCTTAAACGCGCGATTAATAACATCCTGTGGCGCATTCTGATTTTTTATGTTGGCGCGATTTTCGTCATCATTACCATTTTCCCATGGAATGAGATGGGCACCCACGGCAGCCCGTTTGTGCTGACCTTCGCCAAAGTCGGGATCACCGCCGCGGCCGGTATTATCAATTTTGTGGTGCTGACTGCTGCGCTATCAGGTTGTAACAGCGGCATGTACAGCTGTGGCCGTATGCTCTACGCGCTGTCGCAAAACGGCCAGCTGCCGGCGTTTCTGTCTAAAGTCTCTGCCAGCGGCGTGCCGGTGTACGGCATTACCGTAACGATTATTTGCCTGCTGGTCGGCTCGTGCCTGAACTATTTGATCCCGAATCCCGAGCAAGTGTTCGTCTATGTCTATAGTGCGAGTGTATTACCGGGGATGATCCCGTGGTTTGTGGTGCTGATTAGCCAACTGCGTTTTCGTGAAGCACATCGCACTGCATTGAAAGCGCACCCGTTTAAGTCAATTTTATTCCCGTATACCAACTATCTGACACTGGCTTTCCTGCTTTGTGTGCTGGTTGGTATGGCAATTAACCCTGATACGCGAATTTCTTTGCTGGTTGGGGCAATTTTTATTGCTGCGGTATCACTTATTTACCTGGCTTTGGGAATGAATCGCCGCAGCCGTTAAGCGCTTTTAAAGAAAAAAGCGTGGGTGGGGAGCCTGATATGCTTACTTTTAGTGCTTAATGGACAATTCGTAATCAATCGAAACTTTTTCAAAAAAAAGCACTAGACAGCATGGCGGTTAAGCCGTAGTATCCCCACCCGCAACGGCGCTAAGCGCCCGTAGCTCAGCTGGATAGAGCGCTGCCCTCCGGAGGCAGAGGTCTCAGGTTCGAATCCTGTCGGGCGCACCATTGACCTCGGTTGGTTTTGCGCAAAGAGTTGCGGTGTTAGTTTCGGACGTGAAGTAAAGATACAATGGTGGCTATAGCTCAGTTGGTAGAGCCCTGGATTGTGATTCCAGTTGTCGTGGGTTCGAGCCCCATTAGCCACCCCACTTCTTCCTTGTGAAGTGAGTGTGAGTTGTAAAGAGTAAAGTTTGTGACAGTGCGAAGGTGGCGGAATTGGTAGACGCGCTAGCTTCAGGTGTTAGTGTTCTTACGGACGTGAGGGTTCAAGTCCCTCTCTTCGCACCACACAAAACTTTAATAGCTCTGTACCACGTAATCCGTAAGACAGGTTGTAAAGAGTAAAAGCACGACATCGGCGAGTAGCGCAGCTTGGTAGCGCAACTGGTTTGGGACCAGTGGGTCGGAGGTTCGAATCCTCTCTCGCCGACCAATTCAAATAAAGAGCCCTGCAGAAATGCGGGGCTTTTTGTTTTTCCTCTTTGTCATATTCCGTTGAATTACCTCATTACTTTCCCTTAAATCATCCTCTGTTCCCTTTCAGCGACACTAACTGTTAAGTTTTTGTTTTTAATAGACATTTAACTGTGAGTATAATCGGCAGGAAAGGTAATACTTTAAATTCCAGTATTGATTGTCGTTGGTAAGAGACACTCATCTATCTGAAAAGTAAAAGATAAAAACCTTGGTGCTTAATAGTGTCGCTGAAAGACGACAAATTTGCTGTTAAAAATCCTTTTCTAACAATAAGTTAATTCATTCCGGAAATGCTGCTCTTGGATGACTGAATATTTATACTTATTTATCATAGGCATAATTTTTATATCGCCATGTCGGATAAGGTAATCAACCGATCTGGCACGCTCCCTGCAATATCTCTGTCGTAGATGCTCATTCCACCTTTTATGATTGCGTAGCTTCATAACCCTGGGAATGACGCAGAGCCAAATTACAGTGTCTCTTGTCTATCTGCCCGATAACCATTGTTCTCTCTGACAAACGTTATCAACCAGCAGACAAAACGTTGAGTGTGACACTACCCATGTTGTCCAAGACCTGATTGTTTTTGACACTTGTCTCTCCGGCAAGTGTTTTTTTTGCCTGTGATTTATTAATCGCACGATCCTGCGGCGAAAAAAAAGCCCGCCAGATTGGCGAGCTTTAAACAGTTTTAAAGCGAGTTATTGCTGCGAATTGTTAATCGTCAGCATCAGCCCCTGATGGCGCATCTCCGCCGCTTCAGCCGGTTTGTGCAGCTTATCAAGCGCATCGGCCAGCCAGGCGTAATCGTAGGCGTCAGGCCGTTGTCGCAGAGCTTCACGAAACGCTTCACTTGCCTGCAACCATTCACCATGCTTCAACAAAACTTGTCCCAGCGTGCTGCTTAGCAGCGGGGTAGCACCGTTTTGCTTGATTGACTGACGCAGGAATTTCTCAATCTGATCCGAATTACCTGAGCGCAGTTTCGGCAGCATCGCTACCAGGCGTTCATCGTATTGGCGTTTCAGGCCATCAAGAATGACTTCCTGTGCCAGATCGTGATCGTTGCATTGAATCAAGTGCGCCGCCATTGCTACCTGTAATGCAGGTTCGTGACGGGTTTTACGACTCTGATTCTTCCACCAGCGCTTGAGGCCTTCACTGCCTTCCTCAGCCATCAACTGGTTCATCATGCCGACGTAAGCTTGTTCCTGAACACGTTGCAGCTGCTCTTCGTCATAGATATTCGCTTTCGCCATCGAGGGCAAAATTTCCATCAGCGACGCGTAAGCACCTGTGCGCATGTATGCCTGTTCTGCCAGACGCAGAATTTCAGGGTGACGTGGCGACAGGCCAATCAGGCGATCGACACCGTGACGCGCGGCGTGGATCTCGCCCTGCGCCAGCTGAATACGCACGCGGGTAATATCCACCGGCAACTGATCGGTATCGGCAATCTCGGCGGCACGTTCCAAATACTGGTTAGTGCGAATCTCGTCACCGCGCTGCGAAGCCGCTTCGGCCGCCAGCAAATAGTTCACCATCGGCTGATCGGCATGGGCAGCGTTGCTGGTCAGCAGCTTTTCCATCTGACGATGATCGCCCTCTGCCAGCTTGATCATCGCGCGCTGGGTCTGTTTACGCGCCTTGGAACGCTTGCGGCCCACAAACCAGCCACGAGTATTTGCGCCGGTACGGAATAAACGGCGCAGCAGCCATTCGATCAAAAACAGCACCACAAACAGCAGAATCGCCATGATCACCAGACCGGTAACGCTGGTTTCAACGTTATAGTTGTCGGTCTGGATCAATACATAGCCCTGATGTCCGGCCAGCATCGGCCCAACAACAATTCCGGCAATAATGATTAGAAACAGTATGAGAACACGTAGCATGCGTTATTCCCCCTGTTTGCTGGTCGTTGCGGCGTTGCTGGTCGCCGCCGCGGCAGGCTGTTGAAGCAGATTGCGCACGCGCGTTTGCATCAGTTTTTCCAGCATTGGCTGGCTTTTCAGCTGATCCGGAACGTCCATTGAAACAGACTGTTGGCTCAGACTATCGAGATCCGCAAGGAACGCTTTGGTCGAAGGATCGGTTGTATCAAAATAGGCGCGAACCCAGGTCGATACCGTTTCCAGTGACTGCTTATAGATTTCATTCTGATGACGCGGCACGGCCTGTGCGGCAATCAGTAGACGCGAGCGGATGTTTTCGCGCAGATACACGTCCTGATTCGGTGCTAACAGCGGCTCGGCGCTGGTGTCGCGACGGCGAATGGTAATGAAATCGGACATAAAGTTGTGCCAGCTCTTGCTCAGGTTTTGACGCCATTCTGTCAGTGAACCGGAGAGTTCGCCGCTGTCGCTGTCCATCGGCGTGTCATCCGTGTCGTTATCAGCCAGACGCAGGTTATCAACCTGATTTGAAAGCTGATTCACCTTAAGGATGATGCCGTCGAAATCGACCTGAGTCACTGCGGACAGGCTGCCGATATCGTCATTAATCGCTTTACGAACGCCAATCAGGCTTGGGTCGTTCATGTCGGCCAGGCTGGCGTCGGCGCTTTTCAACAGCGCGGCGGCAGTGGTAACGTCCTGATCGCTCCACAGTTTTCTACCAGCCAGTTTGACCAGGAAATCTGCCTGCGACAGCATCCAGGTTTTGGCATCGCTGCCGGAAATGCTGGCGACTTTATCCTGCAACTCACTTAACTGACGGCTGTAAGAGGCTTGCTGGCGCGTGGCTTCCTGCTGAGATTTATCCTGCTGGCTCAGCAAGGTGTCGATTTGTTGCTTGTCCTGCTGCTGGCTGCTCTTGAGCGTCGCCAGTTGGTCTTGCAATGCTTCGTTGGCAGCAACTTCCGCCTGAGCCTGTTGGTGTCCGTGATAATAAATGCCTACGCCAAGCGCGATCACCAACACAATGGCGATTGCACCCAAAACGGGGCCCGTACGTTTTTCTTTCTGTACGGTTTCACGAGAAGCAATGTCTGGCTGTTGGGGGCTCTCAACCGCAATGTGAGTTTCATCTACCTTTGCGGAAGGATTTTTTTGTTCCGTCATCTGGGCACGTCCCTTAGTCAGGTTATTTTAATGCACGGATCAGCGCATCATTATCTGCGTTATCTGCAACCCTAATAGATTGCCAGCCAAGTTGGCGGGCAAGGGTTGCCAAACGTTCGCTGACCACTATCAACGTGCAGCTTAAAAGCCAACTTGTTCGATAGTAATCAGGAACTAACGTATATAACTGTTGTAACATTTCTCCGCTGGTGACCACCAGAGTATTCACCCCGGCGCGTTGCCAGCTTGAGCTTTGCTCACTGCCGTCGTAGAAAATCGGGCTGCGTCGATAACACTCACAGTAGCTTACGTTAACACCGCGCTCCCTTAGCGTATCCGCCAGCAGTTCTCGCCCGCCATTCCCACGCAAAATCAAAGCATTACGGCCTTTAATTGATTGCAAGGCAGGAAGATTCAACAGTGTTTCGCTGGTCTCGCCATCCTGTGGATAAATTATCGGCAGGCTGCTGGCGCGATGCGTCAGCAAACCAGTGGTTCGCCCAATAGCATAATAGCTTACAAAATCAGGCCAGTGTTGAGCCTGCTGACGTATCGCACGGTCAGCGTAGTTCACCGCATACTGGGAAAGGACAAAAATCATATCCTGCGGCTTTAACGAGGATAGCATTGTGGGCAGCTGCGCAAGCTCGCTACCCGGTGCAAACTCGATTAAAGGCGAGTGATAGGCGACCCTGCCCAGCGTACGAAGCCGGGCTACAAGCTGTTCTCCCGAAGGTGAAGGGCGGGTCACCAGAATGGTCATTTTGGTGCGTTACCCTGGTAGACTTCCTGCAATATTTCGCGTGCTCCGGCGTTCAACAACTCTTCCGCCAGACTGATGCCCATGCTTTCCGCTTCGGATGTCGGACCACGACGTTCGCCGCGCACCATTTGACTACCGTCCGGCGCGCCAACCAGCGCGCGCAGCCAAAGGGTATCGCCTTCAAGCTCCGCATAACTGCCGATCGGAACCTGACAACCGCCTTCAAGACGCATGTTCATCGCACGCTCTGCGGCAACGCGCAGTGTCGTTTCGACATGAGCCAGCGGAGCCAGTAACTCCCGAGTGCGAACGTCGTCGAGACGGCATTCAATACCCACGGCACCTTGACCGACGGCGGGCAGGCACTCTTCCGGCGTCAGCGCAGCGCGAACGCGTGAGTCCAGACCCAGGCGTTTCAGACCGGCGACAGCCAGAATAATTGCGTCGTAATCGCCATTATCGAGCTTACCCAGACGGGTGCCAACGTTGCCGCGCAGATCGCGAATTTGCAGGTCTGGGCGTTGCTGACGCAGTTGACACTGACGACGCAGGCTTGAGGTGCCTACTACGCTACCCTGAGGCAGATCGTCGAGGCTGGCAAAGTGATTGGAAACGAAAGCATCACGCGGGTCTTCGCGCTCGCAAATCGTGACCAGCCCAAGGCCTTTCGGGAAATCGACCGGTACGTCTTTCATTGAATGAACGGCGATATCGGCGCGTCCTTCCAGCAAGGCCAGCTCAAGCTCTTTGACGAACAAGCCTTTACCGCCAACTTTGGCCAGTGGCGTATCCAGAATGATGTCACCTTTGGTGACCATCGGGACTAATTCAACCTGCAAATCCGGATGAAAAGCTTTGAGCTGACTTTGAACAAATTGTGCCTGCCACAGGGCTAGCGGGCTCTGTCGAGTGGCAATTCGGATGGTTTTGTCTAACATTCTTCTTACCGTTTTTTAATTTCGCAGACCATCCTACCACCTACGGTGATGAGGTGTCAGCGATCAGGGAAGTTGTGACGGTTTAACAGGGAAATTTGTGGCATGACGGATCAGGAAGTAAAATGTATAGAGACGCAACAGTAATTGTGGTGCGTTACTTCCTTTACGGTCAAACAGCAAGGTGTTAAATTGATCACGTTTCCAGCAATAATACGTCAAATACATATTTCAAATTAAAGTTTTTAAAAACTAATGGCGTATTTGGATACGGGGTTGTTTCTAGACACTGGAAGAAAATCGGGCGAAAAGTCTTGTACCTCTACATCGAGACATTAAAGCAAAGATTGGATGCAATTAATCAGCTTCGCGTTGATCGCGCAGTTGTGGCTCAAGGACCCGCTTTCCAGCAGGTCTATAGTCTGTTGCCCGTCTTGTTACATCACCACCATCCCCTGATGCCGGGTTACCTTGAAGGTAAAGCGCCCCATGGCGTCTGCATTTTTACGCCTGATGAATCCCAACAAACCTATTTGAACACCCTTGCCGAGAAATGGGGCAGTCCTTTTGAGCCGACGGTTAAAGGCGAACTGCCGATTACCGGCGTCTATTCAATGGGCAGCACCTCGTCGATTGGTCAGAGCCAATCTTCCGATCTCGACATTTGGGTCTGTCATCAATCCTGGCTAGACAACGAAGAGCGCAATCGCCTGCAGGAAAAATGCCTGCTGCTCGAAAAATGGGCGGCGTCGATGGGCGTTGAGGTCAGCTTCTTCCTGATTGATGAAAACCGCTTCCGCCATAATGAAAGCGGCAGCCTGAGCGGTGAGGACTGCGGTTCCACTCAGCATATCTTGCTGCTGGATGAATTTTACCGTACCGCCGTGCGTCTCGCCGGCAAACGTATTCTGTGGAATATGGTGCCGGGCGAAGAAGAGGCGCATTACGATGAGTACGTGCTCTCCCTTTATTCACAGGGTGCGCTCACGCCGAACGAGTGGCTTGACCTCGGCGGCCTGAGCACGCTGTCTGCCGAGGAGTATTTCGGTGCCAGCCTGTGGCAGCTATATAAAAGTATCGACTCGCCTTACAAGGCGGTGTTGAAAACCTTGCTGCTTGAAGCCTATTCCTGGGAATACCCTAATACCCAGCTGTTGGCGATGGACATCAAACAGCGTCTGCACCAAGGGGAGATTGTCTGCTTCGGTCTTGACGCCTACTGCATGATGCTCGACCGCGTGACCCGTTATTTGACGCAGGTGGAAGACTTCACCCGTCTTGACCTGGTTCGCCGCTGTTTCTATCTCAAAGTGCATGAAAAACTCTCTCGCACTCGCGCCACGGTGGGCTGGCGTCGTGAAATTCTGACTCAGCTGGTCAGCGAGTGGGGCTGGAGTGAAGAGCGTCTGGCGATACTTGATAACCGAGCCAACTGGAAAATCGAGCGCGTGCGTGAAGCACACAACGAGCTGCTTGATGCGATGATGCAAAGTTATCGTAACCTGATCCGCTTTGCGCGCCGTAACAACCTTAGTGTCAGCGCCAGTCCGCAGGATATCGGCGTATTGACCCGTAAACTGTATGCCGCCTTTGAAGCGCTGCCGGGTAAAGTCACGCTGGTTAACCCACAGATTTCGCCTGACCTTTCCGAAAGCGATTTGACCTTTATTCACGTTCCGACCGGGCGCGCCAATCGGACAGGCTGGTATCTCTATAATCAGTCGCCGTCGATGGATTCGATCATCAGCCATCAGCCGCTGGAATATAACCGCTACCTAAGCAAGCTGGTGGCCTGGGCCTATTTCAACGGGCTGCTGACGCCGACTACGCGTCTGCACATCAAAAGCAGCAACTTATGTGATATCTCCAAACTGCGCGAGCTGGTGGCAGATATCTCAAACAATTTCCCTATCCGCCTGCCTGCCCCGACGCCAAAGGCGCTGTATAGCCCTTGTGAAATCCGTCATTTGTCGATCATCGTCAATCTAGAGCACGATCCGACCGCGGCATTTCGTAATCAGGTGGTGCATTTTGATTTCCGCAAGCTCGACGTATTCAGCTTCGGCGAACAGCAGCAGTGCCTGGTGGGCAGTATTGATCTGCTGTATCGCAACTCGTGGAATGAAGTGCGTACCTTGCATTTCAGCAGTGAGCAAGCGGTGCTTGAAGCGCTGAAAACCATCCTGGGTAAAATGCATCAGGATGCCGCGCCGCCGGAGTCTGTAGAAGTCTTCTGTTACAGCCAGCATTTGCGCGGCCTGATCCGCACCCGTATTCAGCAGTTAGTGTCTGAGTGCATTGAGTTGCGCCTGTCGAGCAAGCGCCTTGAGCCAGGTCGTTTCAAAGCGGTGAGAGTTTCCGGTCAGACTTGGGGACTGTTCTTCGAACGTCTCTCCGTTTCGGTGCAAAAACTCGAAAACGCCATCGAATTCTACGGCGCTATCTCCAATAACAAACTGCACGGTTTGTCGGTCAAAGTGGATACCTCACAGGTGCATCTGCCGTCGGTAGTTGACGGCTACGCCAGCGAAGGGATCATCCAGTTTTTCTTCGAAACCAGCAGCGATGAGGTCGGCTTTAACATCTATATTCTGGATGAGTCGAATCGCGTCGAGGTTTATCACCATTGCGAAGGCAGCAAAGAAGATCTGGTGCGCGACGTCAGCCGTTTTTATTCGTCATCCCACGATCGATTCACCTACGGTTCAAGTTTTGTGAATTTTAACTTGCCGCAGTTCTACCAGATTGTCTCGCTGGAAGGGCGTACCCAGGTTATCCCTTTCCGCAGCAACGTTCTGTCGCACCTTTACGCGGCGGTGCCGGAAGTCGGTTCGGAACCTGCCAGCCTGGCGCAGCAGTTTCAAATCCACTGATCTGTCGATAGCCTTCGCGACTGTTCCCTGTTTTTGATAATCGATTCCTATTGCTTTTCATGATCCAACTGCGATTATAGAGAGCTTGGACGGTGGATCGCAGATCCTGGTTAAAATGAAAACAATCAAAATGAAAAATTTGCATATGAAAACCGCACTACGTTGCTCTATGGCTGCTATGGCCCTGTTTGCACTTTCCGGCTGTGGATTGAAAGGGCCGTTGTACTTCCCGCCAGCCGCTAAATCTGCCAACCAAAAAGCAGTAGCGCCTAACGCGAATCAGGCAACCGGTGTTTCTCCTGATAAAGACGCGGCTAAAAACAGCGGGCAGCTTTACTAATCGTCAAGCAACAGGATCACTCTTCTGGCGATGGCCAGAGGTCAAGCGGAGTAAGATATGCAGTTCGCTAAAATGCACGGCCTGGGCAATGACTTTATGGTCGTTGACGCCGTCACCCAAAATGTTTACTTCTCTCCCGAACTGATCCGCCGACTTTCCGATCGTAACCGAGGCGTAGGCTTCGACCAATTGCTGGTCGTCGAGCCTCCTTACGATCCTGAACTGGATTTTCATTATCGCATCTTCAACGCCGACGGCAGCGAAGTCATGCAGTGCGGCAACGGGGCACGCTGTTTCGCCCGTTTTGTCCGTATCAAGGGGCTAACCAACAAACGTGAAATTCAGGTCAGCACCCAAAACGGGCGCATGACTCTCACGGTGACGGAAGACGAGCTGGTTGAAGTGAATATGGGCGAGCCGATTTTTGAGCCGCAGCAAATTCCTTTCCGTGCCCCTAAACCTGAAAAAACCTATATTTTACGGGCAGAAGAACACACTGTACTGTGTGGCGTCGTCTCGATGGGCAATCCTCATTGCGTGTTACAGGTTGACGACGTGGTCACTGCCGGCGTAGAACATCTTGGCCCGCTGCTCGAAAGTCACGAACGTTTTCCAGAACGTGTTAACGTCGGTTTTATGCAGGTGATTCACACTGCCAGCATCAAGCTGCGAGTGTACGAGCGTGGTGCGGGAGAAACGCAGGCCTGCGGAAGCGGTGCCTGTGCAGCAGTCGCAATTGGCATACATCAAGGGCTGCTTGCGGAAGAAGTTCAGGTGGACCTGCCGGGAGGCAGCCTCAACATTCGCTGGAAAGGGCCGGGCCATCCGCTGTTTATGACCGGACCTGCCACCCATGTTTATGACGGATTCATTCATCTATGAACAATCTTGATGATCAGATAGAAAGCGCCAACGTTGCCGAGCTCGATGACGAGCTGGTAATGCAGTATCTGCTGCAAAACCCTGATTTCTTTATTAGAAATTCGCGCAGCGTTGAGCAAATGCACATTCCGCACCCGGTGAAAGGCAGTATCTCGCTGGTGGAATGGCAGCTTGGACGTCAACGTAACCAGATTTCCCGGCTGGAAGAAGAAATTACCCTGCTGATGGAACAGGCAACCATCAATGAAACCCTGTTTGGCCGCCTGATTGAGCTGCAAGCCAATCTCGCCGACGCTACCAGCCTGCAAGACATGCTTAACCGTTTGCAACGCTGGGGCCGAGGTTTTGGATTGGCGGGTGCCAACGTTCGGCTGTTTAGCGAAAGCTGGCGAATTGGCGCGCCTTCCGATTTCACGCATCTTGCTTTGACGCGCAGCTCGTTTGAATCTTTACGTATTCAACGACTTGGTGATACCCACCATTTCCTCGGCAGTCTTAACGGCCCGGAACTGTTGCTGGTTCTGCCTCAGGCCAAGGCGGTCGGCTCAGTTGCGCTGTCGCTGATGGGCGAGGAAGGCGAATTGGGGATGCTGATTTTCAGCAGCCGCGATCCGCAACACTATCAGGCAGGAATGGGCACCGTGATGCTCGACCAGCTGGCAAAAATGCTACCCGGCCTGGTGTCGCGCTGGATAGAGCGCGCATGAGTGAAACTGACTCGCCACTGCAACCCGCGGTCGAGGCATTCTTACGTTATCTGCGGGTCGAGCGCCAGCTCAGCCCGCTAACGCAAAGCAGTTATCACCATCAACTTCAGGCGCTGATTGGCATGGCTGCCGATCTGAATCTGACTGACTGGCGCGACCTTGACGCCGCCAAAGTTCGCATGCTCACAGCTCGCAGTAAACGCGCGGGTCTCGGCGCGTCCAGCCTGGCATTGCGCCTTTCGGCGTTGCGCAGCTTCCTTGACTGGCAGGTGCATCAGGGCGTGCTCAAGGCTAATCCAGCGAAAGGAATTTCTACCCCGCGCGCGCCGCGCCATCTGCCTAAAAATATCGACGTCGATGAAGTCGGGCAGTTACTGGATATCGACCTCAATGATCCACTCGCGGTTCGCGATCGCGCTATGCTTGAAGTAATGTATGGCGCGGGCCTGCGTTTATCTGAGTTGGTGGGCATAAATCTCGGACACGTTGATTTACCTTCCGGCGAAGTTTGGGTGATGGGTAAAGGGAGCAAAGAGCGAAAACTGCCGATTGGCCGCACGGCGGTCACCTGGCTTGAGAACTGGCTGGCGCTGCGTGACCTGTTCGGGCCTGAAGATGACGCGATGTTTTTATCTAATCAAGGCCGAAGAATTTCAACCCGCAACGTGCAAAAGCGCTTTGCAGAGTGGGGCATCAAGCAGGGCGTGAACAGTCATATTCATCCCCACAAGCTGCGCCACTCCTTTGCGACGCACGTTCTGGAGTCGAGTGGTGATTTGCGCGCCGTCCAGGAGCTACTGGGCCACGCCAACCTGTCGACCACGCAAATCTATACCCATCTCGACTTTCAACATTTGGCGTCAGTTTACGATGCCGCGCATCCCCGCGCTAAACGAGGAAAATCCTGATGAAGTTCTACCGTCCCCTGCAACAGATCGAGGCGATCACATTCGATCTCGACGATACGCTTTACGATAACTATCCGGTGATTGTCCGTACCGAGTCGGAAACGATGCAGTTTTTGCGTCAGTACCATCCGGCGACCGCAGATATCGAATCGGCAGAATGGCGGGCGGTGCGAGCGGAGCTGCTCGAACAGGATGCAGAAATTTATCATGACGTTACCGCGTGGCGTCATAAGGCGCTGTACCACACGTTGCTGCGTCGCGGGTTGAGCGAGGCAGAATCCACAGCCGGTGCCGAAGCTACGATGCAGAACTTTGCTCAATGGCGCAGCCGCATTGATGTACCGCAGGAAACCCACGACACGCTTGCCGCGCTGGGCAAAAAATTCCCGCTGGTGGCGATCACCAACGGCAATGCCAATCCCGACCTGTGCGGCCTGTCGAAGCATTTCGAGTTTACACTGGTTGCCGGGCGGGACGGGCGCGCCAAGCCGTGGGACGACATGTACCAACTGGCGGCCGAGCGTCTTGACTTGCCGCTAGCCAATATTCTCCACGTTGGCGACGACTTGACCACAGACGTCGCCGGTTCTGTACGCTGTGGCATGCAGGCCTGCTGGATCAACCTGCGTCAGGGTAATCTGATGACTATTCCCGATGCGCGCCTGTTGCCGCACATCGAGATCAACGCACTAAGCTCTCTCACCACGCTACTGTGATACCTCGGGTAGCCTTTTGTGATAATATACTGTATATAACAGCAGTAAACCTCCTTGGGGAGGTCGACATTTCTTCGACCTTCCCGTGGATGCAATTCTCTATCCAGACAAACGGTGCTTATGGACGTTTCTGACCTGCTCGACAGCCTTAATGAAAAACAACGCGAAGCCGTAGGCGCCAAGCGCAGCAATCTTTTAGTGCTGGCAGGTGCAGGCAGCGGGAAAACCCGAGTTCTGGTGCATCGCATCGCCTGGCTGCTGTCAGTAGAGAACTGCTCCCCGTATTCCATTATGGCGGTGACCTTTACCAACAAGGCCGCAGCCGAAATGCGCCACCGTATTGAACAGCTGATTGGCACCAGCCAGGGTGGCATGTGGATTGGTACTTTCCACGGCCTGGCTCACCGCCTGCTGCGCGCCCATCATCTTGACGCCAATTTGCCGCAGGACTTCCAGATCCTCGACAGCGACGACCAGCTCCGCCTGCTCAAGCGTATTATCAAAGCGCTGAACATCGACGACAAACAGTGGCCGCCGCGTCAGGCTATGTGGTACATCAATGGCAAAAAAGATGAAGGTCTTCGTCCTCAACACGTTGAAAGCTATGGTAATCCAGTTGAAGCTACCTGGCTGAGGATTTATCAGGCCTATCAGGAAGCCTGCGATCGCGCCGGTCTGGTGGATTTCGCCGAGCTGCTGCTGCGCGCTCACGAGCTGTGGCTGAACAAGCCGCATATCTTGCAACACTACCGTGAGCGTTTTACCAACCTGATGGTGGACGAGTTCCAGGATACCAACAGCATTCAGTACGCCTGGATCCGCCTGCTGTGCGGTGAAAATAACAACGTGATGATCGTCGGCGACGATGACCAGTCAATCTATGGCTGGCGTGGTGCGCAGGTGGAAAACATCCAGCGTTTCCTGCAGGATTTCCCCGGCGCGGAAACTATTCGCCTCGAGCAGAACTATCGTTCCACCAGCACCATTCTGACCGCTGCCAACTCGCTGATTGCCAATAACAATGGCCGTATGGGTAAAAACCTCTGGACCGAGGGTGTCGAAGGCGAACCCATTTCTCTTTACTGTGCGTTTAACGAGCTGGATGAATCCCGCTTCGTGGTTAACCGCATCAAGGCGTGGCAGGACAACGGTGGGGCGCTGAACGACTGCGCGATTCTTTATCGCAGCAATGCCCAATCGCGCGTGCTGGAAGAGGCTTTATTGCAGATGGCGATGCCATATCGCATCTACGGTGGCCAGCGATTCTTTGAACGTCAGGAAATTAAAGACGCGTTGGCTTACCTTCGCCTGATGGCTAACCGCAACGACGATGCCGCTTTTGAGCGCGTGGTGAATACCCCGACGCGTGGCATCGGCGATCGCACCCTCGACGTGGTGCGTCAAACGGCTCGCGATCGTCAGCTGACTATGTGGCAGGCAACTCGCGTGCTGTTGCAGGAAAAGGTATTGGCCGGTCGCGCAGCGTCTTCACTACAACGCTTTACCGAGCTGGTGGACGCGCTGGCGCACGAAACGGCAGAGATGCCATTGCACGTTCAGACCGACCGTGTGATCAAAGATTCAGGCCTGTTTATCATGTATGAGCAGGAAAAAGGCGAAAAAGGCCAGGCGCGTATTGAAAACCTTGAGGAACTGGTGACGGCAACGCGTCAGTTCAGCTATCAGGATGAAGACCAGGATCTGATGCCGTTGCAGGCTTTCCTTTCTCACGCCGCGCTGGAAGCCGGTGAAGGGCAGGCAGATGCTTATCAGGACGCGGTGCAACTAATGACGCTGCACTCGGCTAAAGGACTGGAATTCCCGCAGGTGTTTATTGTCGGCATGGAAGAGGGGATGTTCCCGAGCCAGATGTCGCTGGATGAGGGCGGGCGTCTTGAAGAAGAGCGTCGACTGGCCTACGTTGGCGTAACCCGTGCAATGAAAAAGCTGACTCTGACCTACGCCGAAACTCGCCGATTGTACGGTAAAGAGGTCTATCATCGGCCTTCACGTTTTGTTGGCGAACTGCCGGAAAACTGCGTTGAAGAGGTGCGATTACGCGCCAGCGTGACGCGTCAGGTCAAACACCGCAGCATGGGCACGCCGGTGCTCAGTGAAAACAGCAGCGGCTTCGCTTTGGGGCAACGAGTGCGTCATCCAAAATTCGGTGAAGGCACCATCGTCAATCTGGAAGGTAGCGGTGAACACAGCCGCCTGCAGATCGCCTTCCCCGGCGAAGGCATTAAATGGTTAGTCGCCGCCTATGCCCGGCTTGAGGCGGTTTAAGCTAGCTTACTTGCTCTGTTGAGCTTGGGCAGTGCTCGAAATCCTCACGTACTAATGTACGCTCCGGTTTCTCCGCGCTGTCCGCACTCAACATAGCCGCGACGCTTGCGCTTAAATGTTGATATTCAAAGAGTAGAGCACTCAAACTGCCTGCGACAATAACGCCCTCGTTTGGGCGCTAGAATTCAAAGACTATAAATCGCTTGCGCTTAAATGTTGAGCTTGCGAGGAGTGCGCACTCAAACTGCCTGCGACAATAACGCCCTCGTTTGGGCGTTAGAATTCAAAGGCTATAAATCGCTTGCGCTTAAATGTTGATTTTTCAAAGAGTAGAGCACTCAAACTGCCTGCGACAATAACGCCCTTATCTGGGCGTTTTTTGTGTTTAAAAGCTTAAAACTTCACGGTGTCACCCACTTTGGCATCCGGATACCAGGCCATAATCGCTGCGGATTTGTCGTCGCCTTCGGCCGGGCTGCCGGTGAAGGTATCTTCCTCTGGCACAGGAACATAAGGCCCCTGTTTAATTTCCAGGAAAGTGGTGCCTTTATCCAATGCAATCGCGCTGTGCCAAATACCCGCCGGAATTTCCAGCGTTCGCGTCTCTTCACCCAACACCAGCCGTTCGGTTATTTTTCCCTCTGAATTGTAAATCAATACAACAAGACGGCCGCTCAAAATGCTCAATAATTCCCAGGTATGCGGATGGCGATGGATGCGCACATAGCTTTGTGGCTCCATGGTCACGGCCAGTCGTTGTACCGGATCGTTAACGTCAGGATGCAGGTTAAGATTGGTGCGCAGGCGTGGCGATTGTTCCGCTTTGGTCGCGAGTTGGCCAAGATTTTCACGGGTAATTTGCTTAATCATTTTTGATCCTGAAAAGTATGGAGTGGTGGGGCGAATTTCGATTTGGTGTGCTATAGAGTGTAGTCAAAAAACGTCTTGCGGGTAAGCAGGCAGACTGTTGATCGACGGTTGAAAATCATGCCGAAATGTTGCGGAATTAAGCACCTTCCCGGTTGACAGTCTTTTTCTTATCGGCGTAACATGCGCGCACTATTATTTATGAGGATTTTCGCCTTGGACGCACCCAGTCGATACTGGCTCAATAATCTGTTAAGCAGGTTCCACTCCTAGGCCCTCATTGCTGACGGCCAGAGAGCGGATAATCGAATCCTGCTTAACTTGGTTGTCAGCGGCTCCAACCCGTCGCTGTGAGTCAGACCTGAATCGGGTCTGAAACATGCTGGTGACTTTCACCTGTGTTTCCCCTAGTGCTTCAATGCGTTGTCTAAACCTGTCACCATTAGGGAGAACGGGCACATGCTGAGTGCTTTTAAATTAGATAACAGCCGCTTATCCCGTTTGGAACTGGATGAATCAGAGACCTCTCTGTCTGAGTCTCTGTGGGTCGATTTGGTTGAGCCTGACGATCTGGAACGCGATCGCGTACAGAACGAATTAGGGCAAAGTCTGGCAACCCGGCCAGAACTGGACGATATCGAAGCGTCGGCACGTTTTTTTGAAGACGAAGACGGCCTGCATATTCACTCCTTCTTCTATTACGAAGACGCGGAAGATCACGCGGGTAACAGCACCGTGGCATTTACCATCCGCGATGGCCGCCTGTTTACTCTGCGTGAGCGCGAACTGCCGGCGTTTCGTCTGTACCGCATGCGCGCCAGAAATCAGCAACTGACCGACGGCAATGCCTACGAGCTGCTACTCGATCTGTTCGAAACTAAAATCGAACAGCTGGCCGATGAGATCGAAAACATCTACAGCGATCTGGAGAAGCTCTCGCGCGTGATTATGGAAGGTCATCAGGGCGATGAGTACGACGCCGCGCTTTCTACGCTGGCCGAGCTGGAAGATATCGGCTGGAAGGTTCGCCTGTGTCTGATGGACACCCAGCGCGCGCTGAATTTCCTGGTGCGTAAAGCCCGTTTACCTGGCGGACAGCTTGAGCAGGCGCGTGAAGTATTGCGTGACATCGAGTCGCTGCTGCCGCACAACGAATCGTTGTTCCAAAAGGTCAACTTCCTGATGCAGGCGGCGATGGGCTTTATCAACATCGAGCAGAACCGCATCATCAAAATTTTCTCGGTGGTTTCGGTTGTGTTCCTGCCGCCGACGCTGGTTGCCTCAAGCTACGGGATGAACTTCCAGTTTATGCCAGAGCTGAAGCTGGAATTCGGCTATCCGGCAGCATTGGTGTTAATGCTGCTCGCCGGTCTCGCGCCATACCTGTATTTCAAAAGAAAAAACTGGCTGTAATGCCTCTTTTCTCAGTAACAGATCCTCCGGTTCGCCGGGGGAAATCCCGCCTTATCTTTACCCGCTAGTTCCTTAAATGTGCTAAAAATATCCCTCCTGTTGCTTTTACGTAGACTCGAATAATGTACATGGAAAGAATGGCTCCCGTCGCCCAGTGGTGTAGTCTGGTCGTCGCGTCGCTGATTTTAGGCTTTATCTTTCAATATTTTAATGTTCCGGCCGCATTGCTGTTGGGGCCGATGATCGTCGGCGTCGTGATGGGCCTGTTTGGCGCTACGGTGCGCATTCCAGGCGTATTTTTCAAAATCGCGCAAGGCGTGATTGGCTGTATGATTGCGCAGGCGCTTTCACCTTCCATTTTGCCGCCGCTGCTGCACGACTGGTTTTTAGTGTTGATGGTGTTGGTCTGCACGCTGCTGGCCAGCGGCCTTTCCGGCTGGCTACTGGTGAAATTCAGCGATCTTCCCGGTCCGACCGGTGCGTGGGGGTCTTCTCCGGGCGGTGCCAGCGCGATGGTGGCAATGGCTGGCGACTTTGGGGCCGACGTGCGATTAGTCGCGTTTATGCAGTACTTGCGCGTGCTGTTTGTCGCCACGGCGGCAGCGATTGTCTCGCGGCTAAGCTTGGGCGATCATGCCACGGGTGCGGCGGCAGTAGAATGGTTTCCGGCATTGGACTGGCGCTTTCTGGTGACACCCGCGCTTGCGCTCGCCGGCGTCTGGCTTGCCCCCAAGCTGCGTATTCCCTCGGGTGCGCTGCTTATCCCGGCGGTGGTCGGCGCGTTCCTACACTCTACAGGCACGGTATTATTAGAAGTTCCCGAATGGTTGTTGGCGATTGCCTATACCCTGATTGGCTGGAGTGTAGGCCTGCGTTTTACTCGTCCTATCTTCAAGTTGGCTTTACGCACGCTGCCGCAGATGGTGGTCTCGATTATTGGTTTGATTTTGCTGTGCGGCGCAATGGCCTGGGTACTGACTAAAATCCTGCACGTCGACATGCTGACGGCCTATCTGGCAACCAGCCCGGGCGGGCTGGATACGGTGGCAATTATCGCGGCCGGTAGCCACGTGGATATTTCGTTTATAATGGCGATGCAGACACTGCGGCTGTTGACCATTATTGTCACTGGCCCTGCAATGGCGCGCTTTATCTCACGCAGCGCCACGCCGGCCCCCTCTTAGTTTTTGATTTCGACGGCCTCGGCGGTGGCGATGCCTACCGCCTTGAGGTTTTTCTGCTGGCGCTGATGCTGAACCGCGTCATAGATAAAAAAGGCTAAACCGGCCCAGATAAAAGCGAATGTCACCAACTGAGATTGTTTAACCGACTCGCCATAAAACAGCACCGCGAGCAGGAACATCAATGTTGGGCCGATATACTGGAAAAAGCCTAGCGTGGAGAATTTCAGTCGTGAGGTCGCGGCGGTAAAGAACAGCAGCGGCACGGTGGTGATCACCCCTGCTGCCGCCAGTAACAGGTCCAGAGACAGCGGATTATTAATCAGATTGCTGGTCGAACTGTGGGCAAAATAGAACAGATAAATTGCAGCAGGCAGTAGCAGCCACATCGTTTCAATCAACATTCCCGATTGAGCATCCACGGCGATCTTCTTGCGTAGCAGGCCATAAAACGCGAAGGTCAGTGAAATCCCCAGGCCAATAATCGGCAGCGAGCCAAATATCCACAGCTGTACCAGCACCCCGGCTAGCGCCAGCACCACCGCCACCCACTGTAATCGACGAAAGCGCTCGCCGAGAAACATCATCCCCAGCAAAACGTTCACCAGCGGACTGATAAAATAGCCCAGGCTGGCCTCGAGAATATGGTCATGGTTGATGGCCCAGATAAACAGCAGCCAGTTTCCACCGACCAGAAGGGCGCTCACCAGCAGTAATCCAACCTTAATCGGGGTGCCAAACACTTTGCGCACGCCGCCCCAGCCTCGGCTGACTGACAGCAACACCAGCATAAAGAAGAAGGACCAGATCACCCGATGGGTCAGGATTTCTTCGGCGGGGACTCGTTGCAGCAACTTGAAGTAGGCAGGCGCAACGCCCCAGATAAAATAGGCGATAAAGGCAAAGATTACTCCCTCGCGGGTTCTTTTGGCATCCATGGCAATTCCCTGTTAATTCATGTTCCTAGCCAACCAGATAGGTCGCGGTGGCGGTGGCGATATGAATCGCGGTTTCATTGAATAAATCGACGCGCGCGACGGAAACTTTATTTCCAGCGCGGATCAGTGTGCTTTTTACTGCAAAATTTTCGCCACGACCGGGACGCAGATAGTCAACTCGCAGATCAATGGTGCCCATCTTCGATAAACGCTGACGCAGTTCCGGTTCCAGCAGTGGATGTTCAGGTTTATCAAAGCGGATCAGTGCGCTGTTAACGCACACCAGTCCGGCGGCGACGTCCAGCACTGACGCAATCACGCCGCCGTGCAGAATCTTTTGCACCGCATTGCCCACTAACTTCGATTGATTTTGAAAAGTCAGCTCGGCACAGCCAGCATCAAGGCGGCAAAGTTCTAGACCAAGCTCGCGATTGAATGGCATGTCATAGATAAAAATCTCACCTATTAGCTGGCGGGCTGCATCGTGACTCAATGGTGTGGCAGACATAACATTTCCTGATAGCGAATGACGAGGATAGTATTTGCTTTGTGAATGAATTGTTGATTTTAAGCATCCTGGTGATTGTTTTCTAGCTTACTTATGCTAATCCTCTACAGGTTTAAAATTGTGTGTAGAATGGCCTGTTTTTTTAACAATATGTATCAACATTTTTTGATTATGCCGATTCGCGGCAATTAACTTTTTGGGGTGAAAGGATGGGTAAATCTTGGGCTGCTGGCGCTGCCATGCTGGCTTTACCGCTACTCAGCTATGCTGATGAAGCAAAAATTCAGGACGTGCATGACACACCGAGCGTGCGCGGCAGCATCATTGCCAACATGCTCCAGGAACACGATAATCCGTTTACGCTTTATCCTTACGATACAAACTATGTCATTTATACTGACACCAGTAATATCAACAAGCAGGCGATCCAGTCTTATAACTGGGCCCATAATGCCAGACACGATGAGCTAAAATTCCAGCTGAGTCTGGCGTTCCCAATCTGGCGCGGTATTGCTGGCGATAACTCGGTATTGGGTGCGTCTTATACGCAGAGATCCTGGTGGCAGATTTCCAACAGTAAAGAGTCCTCGCCTTTCCGTGAAACCAACTACGAGCCACAGTTATTCCTCGCCTGGGCCACTGATTACGAGTTCCTTGGCTGGACTCTGCGTGAAGCCGAGTATGGATTCAACCATGAATCCAACGGTCGTGCCGATCCCACCTCGCGCAGCTGGAACCGCGTGTATGCTCGTTATATGGCGCAGCATGGCAACTGGCAAGTTGAGCTAAAACCCTGGTACCGTATTCCAGAAAGTAAAAGTAATGATGATAATCCGGACATCACCAAGTATATGGGTTATTACCAGGTGAAAGTCGGCTATGCGCTGGGCGATAGCGTTATCACCGTAACCAGCCACTATAACTGGAACACCGGTTACGGCAGCGGTGAACTGGGTTGGAGTTATCCAATTACTCGTCATGTGCGCTTCTATACCCAGCTGTTTAGTGGCTACGGTGAGTCAATGATTGACTACAACCACAAGCAGACTCGCTTCGGTATTGGTATCATGATGAACGATATGATGTGACCGACCGATCGGCACCAGCATAACCCGACGCTATCTTCATGTTATTCAAGGAGAAGCGTTCGGGTGTAATAAATTTTGGGGAAACGAGTGTCAACGGCGGCAGTGATAAATAAGGAGTTACTGGCAGAGCAGGTGTTGCGAGATACCTTCGGCTACCAGCAATTTCGACCGGGTCAGCAGACGATCATAAATGCAGCCATCTTAGGTAAAGATTGCCTGGTGGTGATGCCTACTGGCGGCGGAAAGTCGCTGTGTTATCAGATCCCTGCGCTGGTGATGGATGGCCTGACGTTGGTGGTCTCTCCGCTGATTTCCCTGATGAAAGATCAGGTCGATCAGCTGATGGCTGCCGGTGTAGAAGCCGGTTGCCTCAATTCTACCCAAACCCGCGAACAGCAGCAGGAAGTCATGGCTGGCTGTCGCAGCGGGCGTATTAAAATGCTCTATATCGCCCCTGAGCGTCTGACCATGGGCGATTTCCTGGAGCAGCTGCAACAGTGGAATCCGGCTATGCTGGCGGTCGATGAAGCTCACTGTATTTCTCAGTGGGGCCACGATTTCCGTCCAGAATACCGCGCGCTCGGCCAGCTGAAACTGCGTTATCCACAGCTGCCGGTGATTGCCCTGACCGCAACCGCCGATGATGCTACGCGTAACGATATCGTGCGCCTGCTCGAACTCAACGACCCGCTGGTGCAGGTTAGCAGCTTTGACCGTCCCAATATTCGCTACACTCTGGTCGAGAAGTTTAAACCTCTCGACCAGCTGCTGCGTTTCGTGCAGGACCAACGCGGCAAAAGCGGCATTATTTATTGTGGTAGCCGAGCCAAGGTTGAAGACACCGCCGCCCGGCTGCAAAGCCGTGGCATCAGCGTGGGTGCCTACCATGCCGGTTTGGAAAACGATCGCCGATCGCAGGTGCAGGAAGCATTCCAGCGTGACGACGTGCAAATTGTGGTCGCGACTGTCGCCTTTGGCATGGGGATTAACAAGCCCAATGTGCGGTTCGTGGTGCACTTTGATATCCCACGCAATATCGAATCTTATTATCAGGAAACCGGACGCGCGGGGCGTGACGGTTTGCCTGCCGAAGCTTTACTGCTTTACGATCCGGCCGACATGGCTTGGCTACGCCGATGCCTTGATGAAAAACCGGCAGGGCCACAGCAGGACGTCGAACGCCACAAGCTCAACGCGATGGGCGCCTTTGCCGAAGCGCAAACCTGCCGTCGTTTAGTGCTGCTGAATTACTTTGGCGAAGGCAAGCAGGAAGCCTGCGGCAACTGCGATATCTGCCTTGACCCACCTAAACGCTACGATGGCCTGATGGATGCGCAAAAAGCGCTGTCCTGCGTGTATCGTGTCGGCCAGCGCTTTGGCTTAGGCTATATCGTTGAGGTGCTGCGTGGGGCGAACAATCAGCGTATCCGCGAATACGGCCATGACAAGTTGCCGATTTACGGCATGGGTCGCGAGCAAAGCAATGAGCACTGGATAAGCGTGGTGCGCCAGCTCATTCACCTCGGGCTGATTACCCAAAATATCGCCATGCACTCCGCGTTGCAGCTCACCGAGGCTGCCAGACCGGTATTGCGTGGCGAGATAGCGATGCAGCTGGCCGTTCCGCGCCTGCAAACACTTAAAATTCGCGGCACCAACACGCAGAAAACCTATGGTGGCAACTATGACCGCAAGCTGTTTGCCAAACTACGCAAGCTGCGTAAGACCCTTGCGGATGAAGGAAACGTTCCACCTTACGTAGTATTTAACGACACGTCGCTGTTGGAAATGGCCGAACAGCTGCCAGTCAGCCCCGGCGAAATGCTTGGTATTACCGGGGTTGGCCAGCGCAAGCTTGAAAAATTTGGTCGTCCGTTTATGGCATTGATCCGCGATCACATTGATAACGACGACGAATGAGTACAATGCCCGACCGTCAACAATCAAATAAGTCAGCGTAAAGAGGAGCAGTAAATCATGTTAATTCTGTTTTTAACCGTTGCCGCCGTGCATCTCGTAGCATTGATGTCGCCGGGGCCAGACTTCTTCTTTGTTTCTCAGACGGCAATGAGCCGCTCGCGCAAAGAGGCAATGATGGGCGTGTTTGGCATTACGCTGGGGGTGCTGGTTTGGGCCGCCGTCGCATTAATGGGCCTGCACCTTTTGCTGCAAAAAATGGCCTGGCTGCATCAAATCATTACCGTGGGCGGCGGGCTGTATCTTTGCTGGATGGGCTGGCAACTGCTGAAGTCTGCGCGGGCGCAAAAAGCGGCGGGTGAAAGCGTATCCGAGATTCAGCCGGTAATCTTGCCCAAGCGCGGTAAAACCTTTATGCGCGGTTTGCTGACCAATCTTTCTAATCCGAAAGCGGTTATTTATTTCGGCAGTATCTTCTCGCTGTTCGTTGGCGATAGCGTCGGCAATGGCGAGCGTTGGGGATTGTTTGCGTTGATCAGTCTCGAAACGCTGGCCTGGTTCTCGGTAGTCGCGATGGTGTTTGCTCTGCCAGTGATGCGCCGAGGTTATCAGCGCTTAGCCAAGTGGATTGATGGCGTAGCGGGCGTGCTGTTCGCGGGTATCGGTATCCACCTGATTATTTCCCGCTAATCTTCAACGTCATGTAATAAAAAACCGCCGATGGCGGTTTTTCGCATTATTAAGCGACTAAAGCAGCTATTTTTCGTTTATCTTCGGCAATTAATACCACACCCCAAACTTTTTATCCGGATGCTCGCTGTAAATCGCGCTTTCAGGAATACCCTCACCATGGTGAGTGAGTTGTTGTCCATGATAGGGATAAAACGGGCCTTCTTCGCTGTGGTCAAATTTTCCGCGCCGTTGCCAGCAGCAGCCCAACCATCATAAACAGCGAGCCGAAGATGCGATTGAGCAGGGTCATTTGCCTTGGCGCTTTTATCCAGCCAGAAATGCGTTTTGCCAGCGTGGCGTAACCGATCATCACGATAATATCGACGACGACGGTGGTAACTCCCAGCACCAGATACTGCGCAACTTGCGGTTGGTGTGGAACGATAAACTGCGGGAACAGCGCGGCGAGAAACACGATGCTTTTTGGGTTGGTAAGATTGACCAACACCGCGCGTTTGAACAAACGACGGCGCGGCATATTGCTGGCCAGCGCATTCATGTCGATAGCTCCCGCTGCGCGCCATTGGCAGATCCCCAACCAGATAAGATACGCCGCCCCGCACCATTTCAGAATTTCAAACGCCAGCAGCGACTGTGACACCAGCGCGCCAAGACCGATACCCACCAGCACGATATGAATCGACAGGCCGAGCTGTAATCCGGAGATAGAGGCGACCGCACCGCGATAACCGTGGCTGATACCGGTACTCATGGTGTTAATGGCACCAGAACCCGGTGAAAGGCTTAAAATTGAGGTTGTGAGCAGGTACGTCAGCCACCAATCTACTGTCATTTTACTTCTTCCTTAATGCTGACTCTGCAGCTTGAAATCTATTGAGAACCGTCTTTTTGTGGCACAATACGCTATTGCTTATTAATGCGCTACGGCCTGAAAACAACTTATTTCTCCACGCGGTATTTTTGTTCTGGGACAGTCGATGCCATCTAATTACGATCGCTGGTTAACGCGAGAATACGGCTTTTCAGCCTTTGCTACCGGACCCTTGCTGGATTTCTGGCGCACACGCGAAGAAGCCGAGTTTAACGGGGTTGATAACGTCCCGATCCGCTACGTGCGTTTCTGTTCCGCTCGTCATAACAAAGTCATTTTTATATCCACCGGGCGTATCGAAAGCTACGTAAAATATCCTGAGCTGGCCTACGATTTGTTTCACTGTGGCTACGACGTCATGATTCTCGACCACCGTGGTCAAGGTCGTTCAGGAAGATTACTTAAAGATCCGCACTTGGGGCATGTCGACAAGTTTGACGACTACGTGTCAGATTTATCGACCTTTTATAAGCTCGAGATCGCTCCGCGCAATTATGCTAAAAAGTTTGCGCTGGCTCATTCGATGGGTGGCGCGATCATGGCACTGTTTTTAGCCAGTGAACCTAAAAACTTCGATGCAGCAGTGCTTTGTGCACCGATGACCGGTATTTCGTTGCGCACACCGGACTGGCTAACGCGCAATATTCTTAACTGGGCTGAACGGCGTCCGCTTTATCGCAATAAATATGCACTGGGTACCGGCACCTGGCGGCCACTGCCGTTTGTGGTCAATCGCCTGACCCACAGCCGCGAGCGCTATCGTCGTAATCAGCGTTTTTATGCCGATTATCCCGAGTTGCGGGTGGGCGGGCCGACCTACCATTGGGTGCGCGAAAGCATTCAGGCAGGCGTCAAGATTCTGGAACAAGCCAAAAATATTACTACGCCACTGTTGTTATTGCAGGCAGGTGAAGACCACGTTGTCGATAACAGGTCGCATGCTGCTTTTTGTCAGGCCATGGCCATTGCCGGACACCCCTGCGTTGGGGGTAAGCCGCTGGTTATCGAAGGCGCACGCCATGAGATCCTGTTCGAGCGGGACGATATGCGGGCAAAGGCGTTAGACGCCATCATGCGCTTTTATGCGCGACGAACTTAAACCGCGGCCTGCCGCGCACAACTCCATCAGAGGTTAGAACCTAACGTTATGTATCATGTTGTTGCATCCGATTTAGATGGCACGCTGCTGTCACCCGATCATTCCCTGAGCCCTTTCGCCAAAGAGACCCTGCAACTATTAACCCAGCGGGATATTCACTTTGTGTTTGCCACCGGACGTCATCACATTGACGTTGCACAGATGCGCGATGCTCTGGGCATCAGCGCGTACATGATCACCTCCAACGGTGCGCGTGTACACAACACCGACGGCGAATTGATTTTTAGCCATAATCTCGACCCGGATATCGCCGAAGATCTCTTCGCCATTGTCCACGACAATCCCGATATTCTGACCAATGTCTACCGCAACGACGATTGGCACATGAATCGCGATCGTCGCGATCAGGAAGACTTTTTCAAAGAATCGATTTTCAAGTACAAGATCTATCAGCCGGGCCTGCTGGAAACTGACGGTATTGCCAAGGTGTATTTTACCTGCGACGATCACGAAAAATTGATCCCGCTGGAGCAGGCGATTAATGCGCGCTGGGGCGACAGGGTCAATGTCAGCTTCTCGTTGCCGGTATGTCTGGAAGTGATGGCCGGTGGCGTGTCGAAAGGCCACGCGCTGGAAGAAGTTTCCAGGCTGATGGGCTATACGCTGAAAGACTGTATCGCCTTTGGTGACGGCATGAACGACCTTGAGATGCTAAACATGTCGGGTAAAGGCTGTTTGATGAGCGGTTCACTGCCGCGTCTGAAAGCGGCGATGCCGGAGGCGGAAATTATCGGCTCCAACGCCGACGACGCCGTGCCGCATTACCTGCGTAAAATGTATCTGAACAGCGAGCGTTAATACTTCGCTTACGAAAAAGGGCCGCCAGTTGTGCAACTCGCGGCCCTTTGTTTTTCCGGCTCATTATCTGATTTTTTTATGACTAATTGCGTTTAGCCAGTTCCGCTTTGTGTTTGCTTTCACTCAGCATCGTCATTACGAGCAAAATCACCGCCAGCACACAGCCGCCGATCATCACGATAAACCCACCATTCCAGCCGAAATAGTCCACCGTGTAACCAACAATCGCGCTTGCTGCGACCGATCCTCCGAGATAACCAAAAAGGCCGGTAAAACCAGCCGCCGTTCCTGCTGCTTTTTTTGGTGCCAGTTCCAGCGCGTGCAGGCCAATCAGCATTACCGGCCCGTAGATCAGAAAGCCGATGGTGATCATGCAGGCCATATCCACGCCTGGATTTCCCACGGGATTAAGCCAGTAAACCACAGTGGCGATAGTTACCAGCGTCATAAAGAACACGCCAGTTGCCCCGCGATTGCCCTTGAACACTTTGTCTGACATCCAACCGCAAAGTAGAGTGCCCGGTATCCCGGCATATTCATAGAGGAAATAGGTCCAGGAAGACTTATCGAGTGCAAAGTGCTTCACTTCCTTAAGATAGGTCGGTGACCAGTCGAGAATGCCGTAACGCAGCAGGTAAACAAATACGTTGGCCAGTGCGATGTACCACAGCAGCTTATTGGGCAACACGTATTGCATAAAGATCTGTTTTGCCGTCAGTTCTTGCTCTGCCGAAGCTTTGTCATAATCGGCCGGGTAATCGTTTTTATATTCTTCGATAGGCGGCAGACCACAGGATTGCGGGGTATCGCGCATCATTACAAAAGCAAAAACTGCCAGCGCGATAGCGGCAAATGCCGGCATGTACAGCGCGGCGTGCCAGTCGTTAAACCACGCCATGCCGAGCAGAAACAGTAGGGGAGGAATGCCGCCACCGACGTTATGCGCACAGTTCCATACTGAAACGATGCGCCCGCGCTCTTTCTGCGACCACCAGTGAACCATAGTTCGTCCGCATGGCGGCCATCCCATGCCCTGGAACCAGCCACAAAGGAACAGCAATACGAACATGATGGCAATGCTTGACGTTGCCCAGGGCACAAAACCCATAAAAAGCATCACTACGGCGGATAAGATTAGCCCGGCAGGCAGGAAAACGCGGGGATTAGAACGATCGGAGACCGCACCCATAATAAATTTGGAGAAACCGTAGGCGATGGAAATGCCTGACAGCGCCAGCCCAAGATCGCCGCGTGAGAATCCCTGTTCAACCAGATACGGCATCGCCAGAGCAAAATTTTTACGCACCAGATAGTAGGCCGCATAACCAAAGAAAATGCCAATAAATATCTGCCAGCGCAGGCGGCGGTAGAGTGGATCGACGTGCGTATCGTCCACTGGCGCGATATGCGCGGCCGGTTTGAAAATACTAAGCATGATGCCTCCGAGGTGCTTTCCATAGGTATTGAAATGTTCCATAACGAGCATCCTACGGATCCGACACACGAAGATGGAATCTGCTTTATGACAGTAATGTTGCAGAAATATGACTGTCGGGGCGATTCTGCCGGATTTATTAACACTTTGAAATATTAATGCGCATGAATTGGCGGGATGAGATCACGTTTTAAGGATTTATATGCGCATTTACGTTCGATTTTGCGCGAAATGTGAGGGTGTGTTGAAAATAGGCGGGATTTTAGGGACGAAATACGCGGAGGCGGGCTCCGCGTTTATTACCGATAATATTACTGAACTTTAAGCGTTGAGATAATCGCTTCGGCATCAGTTTGTGCCTGTTGCTGGTTGTCGGCAGGCAGGGTGATTTGCATGGTCATCAGCTGGTTGTCAATTTTCGCCAACACAATAGAAGAATAGGCTTTTGAACCGGCAGAGTTGATCACGCTGTCATACTGTTGCAGAGTTTGACCATTTACCTGAATCGATTTATTGGTCACAACTTGCAGGTTAGTGTCGCGATCGTGCTGCTGCTGTTCCAGTCGATTGGCAATAACTTCCAGCGAGTCCGGGGTGGAATCGCCGAGAATAACGATCACTGCTTTTTGCCCGGATTTATCGGCATAAACGTGCATATTATTGGCTTGAGTACCCAGCTTGCCGCTTTGGTCACTCATGCCGTTTGGCAATGCAAAGGTGAGTTTGCCATCCAGCAGGCTAATTTGCTTAGTTGCGGCAGCCGCAGCGGCTGGCGTTGCGCCCTTGTCTGCTGATGCTGTTTTATCATCAGTTTTGCCATCGCAGGCCGCCAAACCGGCAACCAGCAGCGTTATTCCCATAAACTTGGCTAATTTGTGCATAGGGCTTCCTTTAAGTTTCACGCACCTTACATCCGCCAACGCGTGACGGATGTAGATTATTGACTTCACGGCCTTTATGGCAACCTATTCACGGGCGAAAAGCAAGTCAGATATTGGCGGCTTTTGTGTCGTCATGAAACGCTACGGGTTCGCCTTTACCTGATTGCGCCAGGCGCTTGAGCAGGACGTTGAGCAGCATACCGTACATCGGCAGGAAGAAAATCAGACAAATGAGCAATTTGAAGCTGTAATCTACCAGTGCAATTTCAACCCAGTGCTGGGCCATAAACGCATCGCTACTTTTATAGAAAGCAATAAAGAAGAACGCCAGAGTATCGCTGATATTACCGAGGAACATTGCCGCCGTGGGCGCTACCCACCAGCTGTTGCGCTGACGCAGGCGGTTAAACACTTGTACATCAAGGATTTGCCCCAACACGTAAGCCATAAAGCTGGCGGTCGCGATGCGCGCCACCATAACGTTGAGACTACTCAGCGAAGCAAAGCCCTGCCAGCTTCCCTGATAAAACAGCGCGGAGATGAAATAAGAAATCACCAGCGCAGGCACCATCACCGATAAAATAATTCGCCGCGCCAGGGGAGCACCAAAAATACGCACCGTCAGATCGGTTGCCAGGAAGATAAACGGAAAGGTAAAAGCGCCCCAAGTGGTAGTAAAACCAAAGATGGAGACAGGTAATTGCACCAGATAATTACTGGAAGTAATGATGGCGATATGAAATAGCGAAAGCCATATCAACGCGGAAAACCGCTGTTGAGCTGTAAAGGAATACATAAATTGTGACCTTTTTAGTGGTTGGGGTGAGGGAACCCAATAACGCCTGCTGCATCTTGCCCTGTGCGACGAGTGCTGTGCGGGCTAAATATTGTATTAAAAACGGCGAATTTGCTACCGCGGCGCGCATACTATCCTTTCCCACCTAGTTTGCGCAACACTATCCTGCCCCATTGACGCTGTAACATCGTTGGCTTCACTCTTTCACCCGAATCACTTACTAAATGTAAGCTCATCGGGATTCACTCGCTTGCCGCCTTGTTACAGCGCCAATGGTCTTGGGGTGTAACGTCGTTGGCTTCGCTCTTTCACCCGAATCATTGACTAAATGTAAGCTCATCGGGATTCACTCGCTTGCCGCCTTG
>NZ_AJHJ01000021.1 GCF_000257645.1 Serratia sp. M24T3 | reverse complement strand
CAATCTTCTCGTCATTGCTGCGGTAGCTGAACGCTCGGACGTTGCCGCCGGTCACCTCGATCGGCCTGACCCCGTCGATTTTCAGCGCCAGCGCCTTCACCTGCAGCGCATTACCGGCGACTTTTTTAACAGTCACCGCGACGGTCACCTCCGCAGGCGCGTCCTCTGTCGCCGTTGCCGCCTGACTCACGGCAATATTTGTGTTGCCTGCGCCCACGAACCTCATTTCACCCTTGGCGCTGACACTCACCACCTTCTCGTCAAGCGAACGGTAGCTCAATTCGCCGCCGTTGCCGCCGTCGATTACCAGCCGCTGTTTCTCCGCGCCAAATTCTACTATTACAGGATTGGCATAAAGTTCTGCCGATAATCGTCTGCTCACGCTAACGGCAAATCTGACTGGTGTA
Source organism: Serratia sp. M24T3 (assembly GCF_000257645.1). Classification (GTDB taxonomy): domain Bacteria; phylum Pseudomonadota; class Gammaproteobacteria; order Enterobacterales; family Enterobacteriaceae; genus Rouxiella. The sequence continues at coordinate 75,484 of NZ_AJHJ01000021.1, read as the reverse complement.
GGAGCATTCACTGTTGCCGTTGGATTCTGCGAAACGATGATCTCTGTTACGCCCACTTTTTTAGCATTGAGCTGCCCTTGGTCTATGGCAACAATGTCAGCGTTTTCAGAGGAAAACTGATACTTTTCACCAACAATGCCCCCTTTTGGAATAATGGTTTTGCTGTCTCCAACGTTGAGTGTCAAGGCTGGTAGCGATTCAATGATTCCAGCCGAAAACTCAATCCTAATATTACGAGATAGCGAATTTTCCAATGAGATGGATGAAGATGGCATATTCGCGACATATGGCTGCAAACTAGCGGTAATCGTGTCCTTTCCTGGAGCCGTTATTCCCTCGTAACGAATAATGGCCTTTCCATTGCCGTCTGTTAGGCCTTCATGATTGATAATGCTTCCCAGCGCTGAATTTATCTGGTGCCAATATACCGGCACATTAGCAACAGGTTTATTATGGCTATCTTTTACCGTAGCGGACATTCGTAGTTGTCCCGTGCTGGCCTGTGGGAAAACTATGGTTTCATCATTTCCAAATCGAGTATTGTCTCTGGCAATCAACAGATCGTTCAAACTTAAACCGGGGACTTTTACACTATATTTCACAGGGTTTCCTGATAACTTATCCTTATTCATTGGCGTTACCTGGAAAATAATAGTATGACCGCGATCTTCAGCTCTTAATTTATAGTGTAAATTCTGGCTTAATGGTGTCGTAGGATCGTTTTCATAAAACCAGACAACAGGTGAACCTGTTTCAATTTCATCATTTCCCTCATTAGTTACAAACAGATAATTTGCTGTCAACGTCTCCCCTACTTCAACAGAACCGGTTATAGCAATTTGTGTTGCCGTGGGCGGAATATCACCTGGAAGAACGGTTACTTTATAAAAAGCGTGATTAACCGGTGTTTGCCACCAGCCTTGCTGAAACTCCTGCGCACGAATTTTCGTTTCACCACGCTTTAGAGGCGTCAGATATCCACTGTTTAATTCAACCTGAACGATATTTTCCAATTCGGATGTGTATTGCATTACTCCGCCATAGCCACCTTTGACAGGATTAACTATTCTTGCGCTTCCTGCCTTTACCGTCAGGTGGTCAGGGCTAAAATAGAGGGGGCGAATAATTTCCTTTTTCTTATATTCCAGAACAATATTATTATTTCGCGTGACAAAATCATGGCGTGATAGCGACAAGGCACTGATTGCCTGTCCCCTTTCAAAATCGAGCTGCTGCTGCATGCTCTCATTAAAGTTCCAGGTAAAATTCATCGCAACTTTAAATTCGTGGAACCGGTCACTCAATAAAGTTTCTTCAATGGCAAATCCCAGTAACGGAATAGGCTGCCAGTTTAGGCCCAGTGTTAAACCAAAAGGGTTATTACTCACACGATCGAGAGTGCCTAAAGCGTCAACTTCGCTACCGTACCACTGGAACCAAGTCATCTTTGCAGACAGCGGTTTGAATATCAGCGCCTCAAGGTTGACATCCCAACCTCGGGCTGCGCGCTCGAAAAGAGCTTGATGTACAGGATCCGGATTAAACTGCGCATCATTGGATTTCTTCCAACCGCTCAGCGGTAAATAGTAATTCAACGAGCTTCTTATCCGCTCTCCCCATGCTTCGACTCCCAAACCAACACGGTTATGACTGCGCGTCAGGTCCTGATCGAAAAATATATTACTTCCCAGTATCAGTCCTTCATTAATGTTGTAGCGATAACCAATACCAATATTAAATTGATTTCGCTCATTCCAGCGGTAAGAACTTAGCTGTGAATAAAGGGTATATTTATCTCCTTCTAGCCAGGGATTAAAGTAGTCAAGCTTGAGTTCAAAACGGCTTTTGCCGTCGAGACCGCTGTTAAGGCTGACCCTTGCCTTGCTATTAGAAAAAGACAACAGCTGTTCTAATTGTCGTGAAGTTTGACTGTTAACCAGGCCAACAGCTTTTGAAGACAAGTGCTGTGATAAAGTCTCGTCATTTAAAGACGGGCCTATCTGTTCCAGAAACCTTGTAATGGGCGGTGCCGCACTTTCATTCTCGCCCTCATCTTTATTCAATAAATTTTCATCTTTAGCAGACAATTGCGGCAGTATATTTGATGATGCGTTTACTGGGGCCAGAACGATGCATTGAGAGATAATTAAAAAAATAACAACCACTACCCATTTGGTAGCTGAATGCTTTTTAATTTCTTTTAAATAAATAAGATAATTAGACATATCCATGTCGCCTTCCTTCTCAAAGGTAATGTTAATCAAAAAATAATTAAATTATTAAAATCAACTACACCCATTAAAATAAATAAAAACGAGACAATAACCCTTTTAAATAAAAAAAGGAGTTACTTTAAATTAAGTTTTATTTAACAGCCAAGACATCTTTAATGCCAAGAGGTTATAGATTACCTCTAAACCGAATAATAATCTTGTGCTTTTAAGAAACAGATAGACATTGAGTTATTTTCATAAGAGTTATTATTTTTATTTAAAAAAACAAAGGAAAAGTTTTTAGATAAAAACAACAAGCGGGAGAAATAAAAAAAGGAGACCGAAGTCTCCTCTTTCATTTCACTTTCTAAAACAATATCAGCATGCTAATCAATTATTGCGGATATAGTCGTCCATATCGGTTTTCAAATTGTCAGACTTGGTGCCAAAGATAGCCTGTACGCCTGAACCAGCAACCACCACTCCCGCGGCACCCAGCTGTTTGAGACCGGCCTGATCGACTTTGGAAACGTCGGCCACGCTAACACGCAAACGGGTGATACAGGCATCAAGATTGGTAATATTTTCTTTGCCACCAAAGGCTTTAACCAGTGAAGCAGACATCTCGCTGCCACCCTGTGCCGTTTGAGTCGTAATGGTGTCTTCACGACCCGGCGTTTTCAAGTTCAGTTTGACAATCAGCACGCGGAAAATGGTGTAATAAACCAGACCATAAATGATGCCAACCACCGGGAACAGCCAGATACGGCTGCTGTTGCCGCTAAGAACCACAAAGTCGATTAAACCGTGAGAGAAACTGGTGCCATCACGCATGCCAAGCAAAATACAAATCGGGAATGCCAATCCGGCCAGAATCATATGGATGACATAGAGAATCGGCGCAACAAACATAAACGCAAATTCGATGGGCTCGGTAATCCCCGTCAGGAAGGCGGTCAACGCAGCGGAAATCATGATACCGCCAACCTTGGCACGATTTTCCGGCTTGGCGGAATGCCAAATCGCAATAGCAGCGGCTGGTAAACCATACATTTTAAACAGGAAGCCACCGGACAGTTTACCCGCCGTCGGGTCGCCCGCCATATAACGCGGAATATCGCCGTGGAAGACCTGACCCGCAGAGTTAATGTATTCACCGACCTGCATTTGGAAAGGCACGTTCCAGATGTGATGCAAACCAAACGGCACCAGCGCGCGTTCTACGATGCCATAAATACCAAACGCCACCACCGGATTCTGATAAGCAGCCCATTGGGAGAAAGTCTGAATTGCGCTACCCACCGGCGGCCAAATAAAGGAAAGCACTACGCCAAGGAAGATTGCTGCCAGGCCCGAGATAATCGGTACAAAGCGTTTACCCGCAAAGAATCCCAGATACTCAGGCAACTTGATGCGATAAAAACGATTAAACATGTAGGCGGCAATGACGCCGGAAATAATTCCGCCTAACACGCCGGTATCGGCCAGATGTTTACTGGCAATCTCTTCTGCAGGCAAATGCAGAACCATCGGGGCAACTACGGCCATGGTTTTCACCATAATTCCATAGGCAACCACCGCCGCCAGCGCAGATACGCCGTCATTATTAGTAAAACCTAGCGCCACGCCGATGGCAAATATCAGCGGCATATTGGCGAAAACTGACCCACCCGCTTCGGCCATAACATGTGAAACTACGATTGGCAGCCAGCTAAAGTTTGCGGAACCGACACCCAGCAGTATGCCTGCGATAGGTAATACGGAAACGGGCAGCATTAGCGATTTACCGACCTTTTGAAGGTTTGCAAACGCGTTCTTGAACATATTGGGAGTGCTCCTGAGTAATGGTGCGTGATACTCCCGTATTCATCAGCGTGCAACGCCAAACGCTGCTACTGATAATAATGGAGTATCTACTTCTCAGGGTTTTTAGCTGGTGCTATCAACCCTGTTGCTGCGGCATTTTTAACCGCGGCGGGCGGGACATATATTTGCCCCTTTTAATTTTTACGAAGGGTAAAATAAATCGCGGCAATAATAATTGATGACAGTCACGTTTTGTTAAAAAAACGTCTAATCCAATCGGAAAAGTTTCTTAATATCAATAAAGCAGTTCTGTTTTCGCGGGAAAGTGAGGGGAATAGGCTAAACGCTTCCGAGTATGAGAAGCGTTTGGAAGATTATTACGAGGCGTGAAATATTACTGAGTTAATTAACACAAACGTGCTGAGTCGACGTGGAACAGCCGCGCAAAGTTGGCTGTGGTGGCTTCTGCCAGTGTCTCCAGGCTCACGCCTTTCAATACCGCCAGATATTCAGCAACGTCACGAACATAAGCAGGCTGGTTTTCTTTGCCACGGTTTGGTACTGGCGCCAGATACGGTGAATCGGTTTCAATCAACAGGCGATCCATAGGCACATAGCGCGCCGCTTCTCGCAACTGCTCGGCATTTCTGAAAGTTACAATTCCGGAGAAAGAGATATAGAAACCGAGGTCTAATAATATCTCCGCCGTTGCGCGATCTTCCGTAAAGCAGTGCAATACGCCGCCACACTCACCGGCTTTTTCTTCATGCAGAATGTCTAGCGTATCCTGACGAGCATCGCGAGTATGCACGATCACGGGTTTGTTAAGCTCGCGCCCCACGCGAATGTGATGACGGAACGAATCCTGCTGCAATTTTTGTTGAAACTCTTCTTTCTGATAAAAATAGTCAAGACCCGTTTCACCCATCGCCACAACGCGCGAATCGGCGGCCAATTTGCGAAGCTCGTCAAAGTCATAGCCACCGTCAATATTCAGCGGGTGCACACCGCAGGAGAATGCCACCTCAGGGCGATCGCCAATCAGCTCAGCCATTTCGCGATAACCAGGCAACGTACAGGCCACCGCCAGCATAAACTTCACATCGCGGGCACGGGCTTTCTCTAACATGTCGTCTACACCGCTGTGCAGCGTCTGATAATCAAGGCTGTCGAGATGACAGTGTGAATCGACTAGAAACATAATATTAACTCTTTAATTTTTCGATAAATTTCAGTTTTACAGAGAACGCTCTACAGGGAATGTTCCCATTCCAGTAGCTGTTCGGTGAGCAGCAGCTCGCGATTAACACCCACGATGCCGAGAAGCTGTTGACGGCAGTGCATCCACCCTTGCAGATCTTTTTGCAGAGCCGAATTGCCCAGGCCGCTCGCCAACTGAGCAATCAACGGCTGCTGGTCGAGATTAATGGTGTAATGTCCGGCACCCTGTTGAGTTTTAATAACGTCCAGCAGCAGCGAACAAAGCCAAAATAGGCGATCGGCGGCGTCGTCATGATTTAGCTGTGGCAGCAGTGAGAGTAAATCACGCTGTTGCCAGTTGAGGGTTAGTTGCTGAAAAAGCTGTTCGCGCTGTTTCCAGCGTTCGGGCTGGAGTAATTCCAGCGCGGCCAACGGCGTACCCTCTCCCAGCCTGAGTGCTGTTTGAATAGCCAGTGGCGCGACTTGTAGCTGGCGGGCAATCCATTGACTGGCAAGTGCAGCATCGGGTGTCGTTAAATGCCAATAAAAACAGCGGCTACGCAGGGTCGGCAATAGCCTGGACGGCTCCTGGCATCCCAACAGGAAATAAGTGCGCTCCGGCGGCTCTTCCAGCGTTTTAAGCAACGCATTGGCCGCCGCTTCGGTCAGCAGCTCGGCATGGGGTAACCAAACGACTTTAGCCCCGCCCTGCTGAGAATAGTTGTACAGCGTCTCAATTAATTGGCGAATAGGTTCGACACCGAGACTGTTTTTGCCTTTCTCTGGTGTCAGTACGTGCCAATCAGGATGGTTACCAGCAATCATCAGGTTGCAGCTATGACATTTGCCACAGCTTTTTTCCCCTTCCGGACGCTGACACAGCAACCAGCGGCTCAGGCCATAGACCAACGCATCTTCGCCCATGCCTTTGGCAGCATGCATCAGCAGCGCGTGATGACCGCGTCCATCCTGATATTGAGCCACTAGCTGCCGGTAAGGGCCGTTTAACCAGGGATACCAATTCATCCCTGAGTTTCCTGCTGGCGTTGCTGTGCAATCCAGTCGATTAAAGTCTGGCGAATAGCGCAACTGACTTGCTCGATTGTTTGTGAAGCATCGATAGTCTTGATGCTCGAGTCTTCTTTGGCCAGGCTCAGATAACGCGCGCGAGTACGCTCAAAAAATGCCAGCGACTCTTGCTCGATTCGGTCCAACTCGCCACGGGCGCGGGCGCGCTGCAAACCAATCACCGGTGAGAGATCAAGATACAACGTCAGGTTCGGCCGAAAATCTCCGAGTACGGTATCACGCAGGGAGGTCATTAGCTGATTATCAATACCCCGTCCTCCGCCCTGATAGGCCTGAGAAGAGAGATCATGACGATCGCCAACCACCCAGGAACCTCGGGCCAGCGCTGGTTTGATTACGTTCTCAACTAACTGAACCCGTGCGGCATACAGCATCAGCACTTCGGCTTTATCTGTAAGCTGTTCACCCTCTATGCCGTTTTTGATTAAATCACGCAGCTTTTCGGCCAGCGGGGTACCGCCCGGCTCACGGGTAAACTGAATATCGGTGATGCCCTGCTCGCGCAGAGTATTTACCACAACGTCTCGCGCAGTGGTTTTACCCGCCCCTTCAAGGCCTTCAATAACGATAAAACTACTTTTCATTCTTGTTTTTCATCAGGTCGCGATACGCGCGCACTGCCTTGTTATGGCTGTCGAGGTTGGTAGTAAAGGTATGCCCACCCTTGCCATCAGCGACAAAATAAAGAAAATCGGTTTTCGCCGGATGAGCTGCGGCTTCGATAGACGCCTCACTCGGCATCGCAATCGGCGAAGGCGGCAACCCATCAATCACGTAGGTATTATACGGCGTTGCGGTCTCAAGATCCTTCTTGCTGATAGTGCCTTTATAGCTGTCACCCATGCCGTAAATCACCGTCGGGTCAGTTTGCAGTCGCATACCGATACGCAGGCGATTGATAAATACCGAAGCAACTTCTTTACGTTCATCTTTGATCGCCGTTTCTTTCTCAATGATCGAGGCCATGGTCAGCATGTCGGTTGGCGTTTTGTAAGGCAGCGAAGTATCGCGGTCTTTCCAGATTTGATCGACCGTTTTCTCCATCCGCTGATGCGAACGTTTCAGCAGTGACAAATCGCTGGTCCCTGCCGTGTAGGCGTAGGTATCCGGATACAACCAGCCCTCGGCGTTTTTAGCATCTTTCATGCCCAGTGCCGTGGCGATTTCATCGTCGGTTTTACCCGTCAGATCATGCTTAAGATAACCCGCTTTTTGCAACTCTTGCATCCAGTCCTGTAAGCGGAAACCTTCGACGAAACGAATATTGAACTGTGCTTCTTTGCCACTTTTTAACAGCTCGAGCATTTGACGGACCGTCATACCCTCGGGAAAACGATAGGTGCCGGCCTTGAATTCGCCCAGCTCAGGTTCAACGCGCAGTAGCCAACCAAATAACGTCGGTGATTTGATCAGCTTTTGTTGATACAGCATATCTTGCAGAACCACCCTTCCCGTCCCGGCGGGTAAGGTAAAAATCTTCTCTTTGACTATGTTTAATTTGCGATCGGCAAAACGTTCGACTTTAAGATAGCCAGCAAACGTCAAGGCCAGCAGAACAATAACAATGATGCCGAAAATTTTGGTTTTTTATTTTTCATGATTCTTTCACTTAAATACAAATTAGCTTGTTCAACAACAACGTGGCTGTAAAAACTCGAATAGTTTCGCTGCGGTATAATGCCAGTTTTCTATCTTTCTGACTGGAAGAATTGGCATCAAGGCATTACAAACGACAACTTCTTCCGCATTTTCCAGCACTCCTCGAGTTTCTCGCACTGTTTCGACGCTAAAGTCGCGTGAATCGTTTAGTATTGAAATAATGTGCTGTCGCATAAGACCATCAACGCCGGAGTGTGAAAGGTCAGGGGTGAAAACTTTGCTGCCCTTACGCCAGAAGATATTGGCGGCGCAGCACTCAATCAGCATGCCATCGGTATCGTCCACTAGCGCTTCGTGTGCCGAGGTAATATCCAGATGCCGACGGATCATCACCTGTTCAAGTCGGTTAAGATGCTTAATTCCGGCCAGCAGAGGATTGCGCGCCAGTGCGACAGGGCTGGGTGCCAGTTCTATCCCCTGCTGACGCCACCGGTGATAATGCTGCGGATAAGGGCTGAGCGACATAATTCGCGTCGGCCCAACGCAGCCTTCGCTGCTGTAACCACGCCCACCCTCGCCGCGCGAAAGAATAACTTTAATCACCCCTTCCTGCTGGCAACTGGACGCCGCGCGACGCATTTCATCGATTAACACCGGCCAGTCACATTCCGGCATCATCAATCTGGAAACGGCTTGCTGCAAACGGGAAATATGCGCCTCAAGCCGCTGCACCTCGCCGTTTTTTATCCAACCGGTGGTAAAACAGCCATCGCCAAACTGCACTGCGCGATCGGCCACTGAAATCACCCGCTGTTCAATCCCGTTAATCCAAAACATCGCTCCTCTCCTTTTCGGCAGTCAGACTGGCGTATTCGACTCATGGATACCACGAGATCATTCCTACTTTCAATACGGCACAGCACGCCAGGCTACAGACGGCAAAAAGGCCCGAAATCGGGCCTTTGACTGTGCAAAGCGTTTAATTACAGTTTGCGAAACACCAGAGAAGCATTGGTGCCACCAAATCCGAAAGAGTTACACAGGGTGTATTCCATGCCCTTAACCTGCCGCGCTTCGTGCGGAACAAAATCAAGATCGCAGCCTTCATCTGGATTATCCAGATTAATGGTTGGCGGAACGGCCTGGTCACGCAGCGCCAGCACGCTGAAAATCGACTCGACAGCACCGGCTGCACCCAGCAGATGCCCAATCATGGATTTGGTCGAGCTGACCATTACGCGACGCGCATCAGCATCGAAAACAGATTTAACTGCTTCAGCTTCAGCCCTGTCACCCGCTGGCGTTGAAGTACCGTGAGCATTGATATAACCCACCTTGGCGGCGAAAATCCCTGCATCACGCAGCGCATTTTCCATCGATAATGCGGCTCCGGCACCATCATCTGGTGGAGATGTCATGTGATATGCATCGCTGCTCATGCCAAAACCGACAACTTCGGCATAAATCTTCGCACCGCGCTTTTTAGCGTGTTCGTATTCTTCCAGCACCATGATCCCGGCACCGTCGCCCAGCACGAAACCGTCGCGGTCTTTATCCCACGGGCGACTTGCGGCCTGAGGATTGTCGTTGCGTTTCGACAGCGCGCGCGCTGCACCGAATCCGCCAATACCCAATGGCGTACAGGCTTTTTCTGCGCCACCGGCCAGCATCAAATCAGCATCATCATAGGCGATGATGCGCGCGGCATGGCCGATGTTGTGGACGCCTGAGGTACAGGCAGTGGCAATGGAAATGCTCGGTCCACGTAATCCAAACATGATGCTCAGCTGACCAGCGGTCATGTTTATGATGGTAGAAGGTACGAAAAATGGGCTGACTTTGCGCGGTCCACCATGGATCAATGCACTGTGAGCTTCTTCGATAAGACCCAGGCCACCAATGCCAGAACCAATCGCGGTACCGATACGCGGCGCATTTTCTTCGGTGACTTCAAACCCGCTATCACGCATAGCTTGAACACCGGCGGCAATACCGTACTGAATGAAGGGGTCAATCTTGCGAGCGTCTTTGCGCGAGATGTATTCATCACAGTTGAAATCTTTGACTAAGCCAGCAAAACGCGTTGCGAATGCACTAGTATCAAAATGGTCGATAGGGCCAATGCCACTCTTACCGGCAAGAATAGCGTTCCAGGTGGACTCTACCGTATTGCCGACAGGAGAAAGCATGCCAAGTCCAGTCACAACAACTCGACGTTTAGACACGTATATCCTCCAGGGAGGGAAAAAAATACCGTGGGACAAAAAAAACTTAGGCGGTCAATTGACCGCCTAACTATCAAAACTTATAAAAAGAAAAGTTTCGATTACGCCTGAGCGTTGTTGATGAAATCAATAGCTGCCTGAACAGTAGTGATTTTTTCAGCTTCTTCGTCAGGGATCTCGGTATCAAACTCTTCTTCCAGAGCCATAACAAGCTCAACGGTGTCGAGAGAATCTGCGCCAAGGTCGTCTACGAAAGATGCAGAGTTAACTACTTCTTCCTGTTTAACACCCAGCTGTTCAACGATGATTTTCTTAACGCGTTCTTCGATAGTGCTCATACTATTAAATTTCCTATCAAAACTCGCTTTCGCGATGGTTTTCGTAGTGTATAAAATGTTGGAAAAGATGCAACTAAATCCCGGCTGGTCAAACCACTATTTTGCATTATTTGACTATATTTAAAGCCAAATAAGCAGAATCCTAGTGATTATCAGATCATGTACATGCCGCCATTGACATGTAAAGTCTCACCAGTGATGTAGCTGGCCTCATCAGAGGCTAAAAATGCAACAGCGCTGGCAATTTCTTTTGCATCGCCCAACCGGTTGGCTGGAACTGATGACAAAATGCCTGCACGTTGATCATCTGTCAACGCCCTTGTCATGTCCGTCTCAATAAAGCCAGGAGCCACGACGTTGACAGTAATGCCGCGTGAAGCAACTTCACGCGCCAAAGACTTGCTAAAACCAATCAAACCGGCTTTAGCCGCCGCGTAGTTCGCCTGCCCTGCGTTACCCATGGTTCCAACAACAGAACCAATGGTGATGATTCGGCCAAACCGCTTTTTCATCATAGCCCGCATTACCGCTTTTGACAGCTTAAACACAGAAGTCAGATTAGTATCCAGGATATCCTGCCACTCGTCATCTTTCATGCGCATCAGAAGGTTATCACGGGTAATGCCAGCATTATTGACTAAAATGTCAATTTCGCCAAATTCAGCACGAATCGTCGCCAATAATTGTTCAATTGACGAAGAATCAGTCACATTGAGAGCGATACCTTTGCCGTTTTCGCCTAAATAGGCGCTGATAGCTTCAGCACCTTGTTCGCTGGTCGCGGTGCCAATAACACGTGCGCCACCGGCAACCAGTTTCTCTGCAATAGCTCGGCCAATACCCCGGCTTGCGCCAGTGACCAGAGCAATTTTTCCGTCGAAGCTCATTATTATCCTCTTTTTATTGTTCAAGCGCCGCTGACAAGCTTGCAGTATCGTTCACTGCAACCGCAGTCAGGGTGTCAACAATACGTTTGGTCAATCCAGTCAATACTTTACCCGGACCCACCTCAACTAACTGCTCCACGCCTTGCTGTGCCATGTATTCAACGCTTTCAGTCCAGCGAACCGGATTGTAAAGCTGACGAATCAGTGCGCTGCGAATTTCTTCGGCAGAAGTCTCAACCTTGACATCTACGTTGTTGACAACGGGATACTGTGGCTGGCTGAAACTGACGTCTTGTAACGCAACGGCCATTTTATCTGCCGCTGGTTTCATCAATGCACAATGCGAGGGAACGCTAACCGGTAATGGAAGTGCGCGTTTGGCGCCAGCGGCTTTACATGCTGCGCCAGCACGCTCAACGGCTTCTTTGTTACCCGCAATCACTACTTGGCCCGGAGAGTTAAAGTTTACCGGAGCTACGACCTGGCCCTCGGCGGACTCTTCACAGGCTTTGGCGATAGAGGCGTTATCCAGACCAATAATGGCGTACATTGCGCCCGTACCCTCAGGAACCGCTTCCTGCATCAGTTTGCCGCGCAGCTCAACCAGGCTGATTGCCTGTTTGAAATCCAGAACACCGGCACAAACCAACGCAGAATATTCACCCAGGCTGTGACCGGCCATTAATGCTGGCTCGGTGCCTTTTTCCTGCTGCCAAACGCGCCAGATTGCTACCGACGCCGCCAGCAAGGCAGGCTGAGTCTGCCAGGTCTTGTTTAATTCTTCGACCGGGCCCTGCTGAACAAGCTGCCACAAATCATAGCCCAGAACTGAAGAAGCTTCAGCAAAGGTCGCTTCTACGATCGGATGCGCGGTCGCGAGGTCAGAAAGCATTCCCAACGCCTGCGAGCCTTGCCCGGGGAAAACTACAGCAATCTTGGTCATTTACTTATCCCGTAAAATTTTGCTAATCCGTGAAAACAACAAAGCCCTGTTGAATCAGCAGCACTCTGTTGAGTCAAAAGTTTGATCAGGTTCGCAAAAATTAGAAACGAACCAATGCAGAGCCCCAGGTGAAACCGCCACCAAAGGCCTCAAGCAGCACTAATTGTCCACGCTGGATGCGTCCATCGCGAACGGCTTCATCAAATGCAGTAGGCACAGACGCCGCTGAAGTATTACCGTGACGATCGAGGGTCACTACAACTTTATCCATGCCCATGCCCAATTTCTTGGCTGTGGCACTGATAATGCGCAGGTTTGCCTGATGAGGCACTAACCAGTCGAGCTGTTCGCGGTCCATATTATTGGCCTGCAAAGTTTCATCGACGATATGTGCCAGTTCAGTTACGGCTACCTTAAATACTTCATTACCGGCCATTTTGACATAGGCAGATTGCTCAGGGGTTTTCTGGTTTGGATATTCCAGACTCAGCAGATTACCGTAATGACCGTCGGCGTGCATATGAGTAGAAAGGATGCCAGGTTCTTGCGAACCGCCCAGCAACACTGCGCCTGCGCCGTCGCCAAACAGGATAACGGTGCCGCGATCGTCTTCATCGAGCTTGCGGGACAACACGTCAGAACCGATAACCAGCGCATAACGGACGGCTCCCGATTTAACGTATTGATCTGCAACGCTTAACGCATAGGTAAACCCTGCGCAAGCCGCAGCCAGGTCAAACGATGCCGAGTCTTTGATGCCCAGCAGGTGTTGAATCTGGCAGGCAGAACTCGGGAAGGCGTGGGAAGACGAGGTTGTGGCAACAATGATCAATCCAACGTCGTTTTTATCGACGCCTGCCATTTCCAGCGCTCTCTCAGCAGCGGTCAGGCCCATTGTGGCTACAGTCTCATCCGGCGCAGCAATGCGACGCTCACGAATACCTGTGCGCGTTACGATCCACTCGTCCGAGGTTTCAACCATTTTTTCTAAGTCGGCGTTAGTCCGAACTTGTACGGGCAAGTAGCTCCCCGTACCGAGAATCTTTGTATACATGTACAGTCAGTCACTCTTGGGTAATAAAGCCTCAAGGCGCGCGGCAATCCGCTCGGGAACCTGCCGCTGCACCGCCTGAACAGCCTGTTCGATAGCTACAGCAAACGCCCGCTGATTTGCTCCGCCATGGCTTTTTATCACGATGCCGCGTAATCCTAACAAACTTGCGCCATTATACTGATCGGGGTTTAAATGTTTGAAATGCTTTGCTAATTTTTTTTGAACTATTCTTTGCAAAGCTGGCCCAAACCATCGCATCCACCAAGACTTCTTGCCATTCTCCCCAGAGGATTTAAGCAACGACAAAAACATCCTGATCACACCTTCCATAGTTTTCAGTGTGACATTACCGACAAAACCATCACACACCATAACATCAGTTTTACCGGTTAACAGGTCATTGCCTTCAAGATAGCCGATATAATTGATTACGGGTATGTTTTTTAAAATTGCGGCTGCTTCTCGAATGTTATCAAGCCCCTTGGACTCTTCTTCACCGATATTCAGCAGGGCGACACGCGGGTTAACTGTGCCGACAACCTCTTCGGCCATGACCGATCCCATTACGGCGAACTGCACCAGCATACGGCTGTCGCATTCGACGTTTGCCCCCAGATCAAGCACCACGGTTTTACCGCGCTGCTGATTCGGCAACACGGTCATCAGCGCCGGGCGCTCAATGCCTTCAAGAGGCTTTATAACCAATTTTGCCAATCCCATCAATGCACCGGTATTTCCGGCGCTGACGCAGGCCTGTGCCTCGCCGCTTTTAACAAACTCAAGCGCAATGCGCATCGAGCTGCCACGGCTGGCGCGGAGGGCCTGAGAAACTCGGGTATCATTCGCAATCACTGACTCTGAGGCAATAACTTTTATCCGGTCCAGTAAGGCAGGATCGGTTTTAGCCAACAGGGGTGTGATTTCATCGGGATTGCCGACAAGAAGAAGATTGAGTTCAGGATTAGAGGTCAGTGCCTGCAATGAAGCAGGCACTGTGACGGAAGGACCGAAGTCCCCGCCCATAACGTCTAACGCGATGGTCAGACGTTTCAAGGTATCGCCTTGCTATTACTTAACAAGTTTAATGTTATCAAGTAAATAGTTAGCAAGTAAGAAATCAGCCGATAACCTTGCGACCGCGGTAGAAACCGTCGGCAGTGATATGGTGACGCAGGTGAGTCTCGCCAGAAGTTTTGTCAACAGACAAAGTGGCGGTGGTCAGAGCATCGTGTGAACGACGCATGCCACGTTTAGAACGGGTTGGTTTATTCTGTTGTACGGCCATGGACCTTACTCCTCAATTACTTTTCTTTAAACTTGCTAATACGGAAAACGGATTCGGTTTCTCTGCCTCGGGAGGCAGTTTGCCAAATACCATTTCCGCGTCGGACACTTCACAGTGTTCAGATTCATGTGCCGGAACGACAGGCAGTGAAAGAATAATTTCGTCTTCAATCATTGCCAGCAGATCAACTTCGCCAAAATCGTCGACTTCAATCGGCTCGTACGCTTCCGGTAATGCCTCAGCCTGTTCATCGTTCTTAACAGGACTAAAACAATATGTTGTGTGAACCTGATGCTCGAACGTCTTGCCACATCTCTGACATTCCAGAGTAACGGTGACATCCGACTGACCTTTAATAACGGCCAGACGCTGATTGTCGATATCAAACGACAAAGAGGTTTGAACTTCAGTATCCACACTGACTACTGATGCTGCAACACGCGTCACCTGTTCAGCGTCATAGATTCCAATGTAATCTAAACGCTTTTGGGCGGTACGAACGGCATCAACAGCCAAGGGTAATTTTACTTTTTGCATAGGGCGCGCATATTAACTTTGTAACGACATAGAGTCAAAGAAAAAGGGCATTTTACTGCTCCTTTCACCAATATTCGCTTCCTCAGCGGCGGACAGTTTAAAATGTGTGATTCAATAACGCCATGCTTTGTGAAAAAAATTATGCAAACAATGACCCAAAAAAGGATCCTTCTGGCCTCTACCTCGGCCTATCGTCGCGCAATCCTTGAAAAAACCACGCTAAAATTCAGCTGCGCCGCGCCAGATATTGATGAAACGCCGCACGAGCAAGAGTCGGCGGAGGATCTGGTTTGTCGCTTATCGGCGCAAAAGGCGCACGCGCTGGCGGCAAATTTCCCCGGCCATCTTATTATTGGATCGGATCAAGTCTGTGTGATCGATTCGAAGATCCTCGGCAAACCTCACACTTTTGAACGGGCCTGTGCCCAACTCGAGCAGGCAAGTGGCAAAAAGGTGCGATTTTATACCGGCCTGAGTCTGCTCGACAGTGATAGCGGCAAGGTACAGACGCTTTGCGAAACTTTTGACGTGCATTTTCGTCCTTTAAGTTCGCAAGAAATTGCTGGATATTTACAACTGGAACAGCCTTATGACTGTGCTGGCAGCTTTAAATGCGAAGGATTGGGTATCAGCCTGTTCGAAAAACTCGATGGCCGCGATCCGAACACGCTGATTGGTCTGCCGCTGATCGCCCTTCTGGCTCTGCTGCGAGAACACGGCATTAATCCACTCAACCAACCGGCATAAAAAAAGCGCCCTGCGGCGCTTTTGTATTCGATTTATCTTGCTGGGCAGGAAATGGCCCGGCTGAATTTATTTAGCGCTTTTACGCAGCTTGATTAAAGCATTACGCAATTTTGGCTCGAGCGGCGCTTCGATACGCATCGTTTCGCCATTGGCCGGATGCTCAAAACGCAGCGCAGCGGCATGCAGGAACAGGCGATTGATACCGGCACCTGCCAATTGTGCATCAAATTCGCGGTCGCCGTAGCGATCGTCAAAAGCGATCGGATGACCAGCATACTGCGTGTGTACACGAATCTGGTGAGTACGTCCGGTAACCGGGCTGGCCTTTATAAGTGTCGCGAAAGCGTATTTTTCTTCAATTTTAAAGCGCGTCTCGGAAGGTTTACCCTCACTGTTGACACGAACAATACGTTCACCGCTTTGCAAAATATTCTTCAGCAGTGGTGCCTGTACAACCTTGCAGTGCGACTGCCACTCGCCGCGAACCAATGCTAGGTAATCTTTTTGCATGGTTTTCATGCGCAATTGCTCGTGCAGAGAACGCAGCGCGGAACGCTTTTTGGCTACCAGCAGAACGCCGGAAGTATCGCGGTCCAGGCGGTGAACCAGTTCCAGGAAACGCGCATCGGGACGCAGCGCCCGCAGCCCTTCAATGACGCCAAAACTTAAACCGCTACCGCCGTGAACTGCCGTTCCTGAAGGTTTATTGAGGATCAGCAGATGATCGTCTTCAAACAGGATGCAGTGTTCCAATGCAGCGACTTTGTCGAGCTTGGCAGAAACCTGACCCTCTTCGCGCTCGGCGACCCGAACCGGAGGAACGCGAATCTCGTCACCCGCCAATAATTTATATTCCGGCTTGATTCGCTTTTTGTTAACGCGAACCTCCCCTTTACGCAAAATGCGATAAATCATGCTCTTCGGCACACCTTTAAGGAAAGTGCGCAAAAAGTTGTCAATTCTTTGACCCGCTTCTTCATCGGTAATGGGGATTAATTGTACAGTTGGATTCTCAGTTTTCATTGGCCATGATTCTAGATGGTTCTAAATATTAAAGGCGGGGTTCGCGCCGCAGATTTTTCTGTGCTTAACTCTAAGTTTACCAGCAACTGTAGAGGATTACTTGAAAGCGGCGATTTTTTGGAGAATAAAGGCACGGTAACAGCGTCCAATGGTGCTAAATAAACTTTACCTTCACTTAAAAGTCACCTTGCTATATCAGTGCCAGCAATGGAATAATGAAGTCACTTCCGCGTTGATTCTCTTGAACTTAGGGAAAACGCTGGAATTATAGATTTGCCTGATCGCACAAAAACGCAGCAATGGCGTAAGACGTAATGTGAAATCAAGCAATTAGCGGGCTGCGGGTTGCAGCTTGGCCGGCAAATGGAATGAGATCTGTCTACTTATAATCAGAGGCTATTCCCCTACTAAAAGTACTGTTTTCACAAAGCTGTGGTTATTTACCCGGCAAAAGCAGACTTACCGAAATAATGCGCCCCTATGCAGGCGACAACCGGGAGGTTGACGACTATGCGAGAAGACTCGGGGCCAACGGTTTATCCGGTCATAGAGGTTATTTTGCCCGCAGTTCTGACAATAATGCAAAAATAACGAGTAAGTTAAAGATGAAAAGAATGTTGATTAACGCAACTCAGCAAGAAGAGTTGCGCGTTGCTCTTGTAGATGGACAGCGGCTCTACGATCTGGATATTGAAAGTCCTGGGCATGAGCAGAAAAAAGCCAATATTTACAAAGGTAAAATCACCCGCATAGAACCTAGCCTTGAAGCAGCATTTGTTGATTATGGTGCGGAAAGACATGGTTTTCTCCCTCTCAAAGAAATCGCCCGCGAATACTTCCCCAGCAATTATTCTTCCCATGGTCGTCCAAACATCAAAGATGTTCTGCGCGAAGGCCAGGAAGTCATTGTTCAGGTTGATAAAGAAGAACGTGGTAACAAAGGCGCAGCACTGACTACTTTTATCAGTCTGGCCGGCAGCTATTTAGTGTTAATGCCTAATAATCCACGTGCCGGGGGTATTTCCCGCCGGATTGAAGGTGATGACCGTACCGAATTAAAAGAAGCTCTGTCTTCCCTGCAACTCCCTGATGGCATGGGTCTCATCGTGCGTACCGCCGGTGTAGGCAAGGACGCAGACGCGCTGCAGTGGGACTTGAGCTTCCGTATTAAACACTGGGATGCCATCAAGAAAGCCGCTGAAGGCCGCCCTGCTCCGTTCCTTATCCATCAAGAAAGCAACGTAATCGTTCGCGCCTTCCGTGACTATCTGCGTCCGGATATCGGCGAAATCCTGATCGACAACCCAAAGGTTCTCGAACTGGCAAAAGAGCACATTGCCGCGCTGGGCCGTCCTGATTTCAGCAGCAAAATCAAGCCGTACGTCGGCGAGATCCCGCTGTTCAGTCACTATCAAATCGAATCGCAGATCGAATCCGCCTTCCAGCGTGAAGTTCGCCTGCCTTCCGGTGGTTCAATCGTTATTGATACTACCGAAGCCCTGACGGCTATCGACATCAACTCCGCTCGCGCAACTCGCGGTGGCGATATCGAAGAAACAGCGTTCAATACCAACCTTGAAGCAGCAGAAGAGATTGCTCGTCAGCTGCGTCTGCGTGACCTCGGCGGCCTGATCGTCATCGACTACATCGATATGACCCCGGTTCGCCACCAGCGTGAAGTTGAAAACCGTCTGCGCGACGCTGTCCGTCAGGACCGTGCACGTATCCAGATTGGTCGCATTTCCCGCTTTGGCCTGCTGGAAATGTCACGTCAGCGTCTGAGCCCATCTTTGGGTGAATCTACCCATCACGTTTGCCCACGCTGTAGCGGCACCGGTACCATCCGTGATAACGAATCCCTTTCTCTGTCTATTCTTCGTCTCATCGAAGAAGAAGCACTGAAAGAAAATACCAAAGAAGTTCACGCTATCGTGCCAGTGCCGATTGCTTCTTATCTGCTTAACGAAAAACGTGAGTCGGTAAACGCTATCGAGAAGCGTCAGGGCGGCGTTCGCGCGGTTATCGTGCCAAACGACCAGATGCACACTCCGCACTATCACGTATTGCGCGTGCGCAAGGGTGAAGAGTCTTCAACTCTGAGCTACCTGCTGCCTCAGCTGCACGAAGCTGAAATGCTGCAACCTTCTGAAGATCTGCCAGCCGAGCGTAAACGTCCCGAGCAACCGGCTCTGGCGACCTTCGCGCTGCCAGCAGAAGCGCCTCCGGCAGCTTACGAGCAGCCAGCGGCCGCAGCGCAACCTGCGCAAACTCGCACTGCCTCAGTGAACACCGCACCTGCGGCTTCGGCTACCGTCGCTAAACCTGGTTTTATGAGCAAACTGTTTGGTGGACTGAAAAATCTGTTTGCCTCAGAGCCTCAGCCTGAAGCGAAACCGGTTGAAGAAGTTAAGGTCCAGCCGGAAACCGCGGCAGAAACTGAAAATCGCCGTAACAATGAGCGCCGCAATCAGCGTCGTCAGAGCACTCGTCGCGATCGCAACGGTGAACGTGGTGAACGCGGAGATCGCAACAACAATCGCGATAACCGTGAAAACCGTACCGATAGTCGTAACGAACGTTCTGACCGCACGGAACGCAACGATACTCGTACCGATACCCGCGAGCCACGCGAAGATCAGCGTCGCAACCGTCGTAATCAAGAGCCTGTTGTTGCAGAAACCGCAGTTCAGGATGTTGAAAACGCTGGAGCTCGCGAAGAACAGCAGCCTCGTCGCGAACGTGGCGATCGTTCACGTCGACGTAATGATGACAAACGCAAAAATCAGCAGGAAGAGAAAGTTGCTGAAGCAGTTGTCGTTGAAGAAGTTGTAGCAGCACCGGTTGTCGCCGTAGAAGAGCAAGAAGATCGCATGCCTTCTCACCGTCGCCAACGTCGTCCGCTTAACCAGAAGATTCGTTTCGAGTCCGCTGAAGTTGACCAGGACGTTGAAGATGCTGCACAGATGCTGATTACCGGCGTTAAACCGGTTGAGCGTCCTGCCGAGCCAAAAGCCGCAGACGTAAAAGTATCTGATACTGCGCAACCTCTTGAAGTGACTAATGATGCAGATACCGACGATGCGCAGGACAACAACCGTGAAAACGGTATGCCACGCCGCTCACGTCGTTCTCCGCGTCACCTGCGCGTCAGTGGCCAACGCCGTCGTCGTTACCGTGATGAGCGTTACCCGACTCAGTCGCCGATGCCGTTGGCGGGTGCGTTTGTCTCTCCAGAGATGGCGTCTGGTAAAGTGTGGATCTCTTATCCGATAGTGCAGTCTGAACACGTTCAGTCGCAGACCGAACAAACTCAGCGCCACGACGAGCCAGTGGTTCAGGCAGCAGTGTTGACTGAGCAGGTTGCCATTGCGCAGGAAAATACTCCAGCCGCGACAGTGGTTGCTCCGGTAACTGAAACTGCTCCGGCAGTGTCGGCACCAATTGCTGAGACTCCAGTCAAGTCAGCTGCCCTGACCTTCGAAGAAGCGCAGCAGGTTATTGAGCAGGAAGGTGAAGCTATTAAAGCCGAAACTGCAGTAGCCGCTGAACCTCACGTGGTTGAGCCCGCGACTCTGGAAGTCGCTGATGCTGAAATTCCGGCACCCACTCCTACTGAGCCAGTTGTTGTGGAACCAGTTGTTGTGGAACCAGTGGCGGCTGCTGAACCTAAAGTTGAAGAAGTTATCGCTTCTCCAGCTACGGTTGAACCAGTAGCAGAAACGGCCCAGCCAGTGGTTGAAGAAGCCAAGCCTCAGGCACAGCCAGAAGAAGCCTCGGCTAAGCTGGAAGTTGCAGGTATTCAGGCAACTGAAGCTCAGGCACCGGCAATTGAAGTTCCGGCGTCTCCAGCACCGGTTGTCGTGGAGCAGTCTGTCGCTGAGCCAAAAGCGGTTGAATCCTTAGCAAAAACTGAAGCATCAAGCGATGCACAGCCTCGCTTCAAGCATCATGCGACTGCGCCGATGACTAAAGCGCCGGCTGCCGTCTACGTAGCCGAGCCGCCTCGTTTCAGTGACTGGGTTCGCCCAGCCTATGATTTCGATGGTAAAGGTTCTGCCGGCGGTCATGCCGCGGTAACCACTGCGACAGCTCCGGCAACCAAGCCAGAAATGCCACAGTAAATCGACGCTAGATTCAAAACTATTAAACCCGCCAATGGCGGGTTTTTTTATTATCGTATCTCAGGATATCAGGCGAACAGCTTGAGTTTCTTGATTTCAATCTTCTCGAGCTTGCCATCCAGTTGCTTAACAAAGTGTTTAAAATGTTCGCTTGCCTCGTGCTGGGCAACCGCTTCATCAGAACGCCAGCGCTCGTAAAAGACAAAGCTGTTGGCACTGTCGATTTCACGATGTAAATCGTATTGCAGGCAACCCAATTCTTCGCGGCTTGCCGCCACAACGTCCAACAGTGCGTGGGTGACTTCTTCGATGTACTCTGGTTTTACGGTCAGTGGGGCAACGATACGGACTTCCATAGATTCAGCTCCTGTATAATAACTTTCGCTTCTAAGCACCTAGATAATTTAAGAAGGTCTAATAATTACCTTCAACTATGCTCGCCGATTAACACTGATTTCAATGTTAACCTAACAAACTGATGCATCCTTTACATTTTGCGCTTATCCTTATACCCCGCCGATAATGCTCCCATTACTGCACCTGATTCTAACGTCCTGTCTCTCAATGCCGGAGTTTTGTAACATGACCGCAATACCGCAAGTTTTGAAAATACGCCGCCCAGACGACTGGCATATCCACCTTCGCGACGACGCTGTGTTAAATACAGTATTGCCGTTTACCAGTGAAGTTTTTGGTCGCGCTATTGTGATGCCAAACCTGACACCGCCAATTACCACGGTTGAAGCTGCGATTGCCTATCGCACTCGTATCGAAGCGGCCATTCCGGCGGGACACAAGTTTACCCCGCTACTGACTTGCTATCTGACCGACTCACTGGATCCCGATGAGCTGTCTCGCGGCTTCGAGCAGGGGGTATTTACCTCGGCTAAACTGTATCCGGCCAATGCGACCACGAACTCCAGCCACGGTGTGACAAACATTAAAGGCATTTATCCGGTGTTGGAGCGCATGCAGAAAATTGGCATGCCGTTGCTTATTCATGGAGAAGTGACCCACGCCGATGTTGATATTTTTGACCGTGAAGCGCGTTTCATTGATGAAGTGATGGACCCTATCCGTCGCCAGTTCCCGCAGCTGAAAATTGTTTTCGAGCACATCACAACTCAGGAAGCGGCGCAGTATGTGCAAAGCGGCAACGAATATTTGGGCGCGACGATTACTCCACAGCACCTGATGTTCAACCGCAATCATATGCTGGTCGGGGGCGTGCGTCCGCACCTGTTCTGCCTGCCAATCCTCAAACGTAACGTACACCAGCAAGCGCTGCGTGAAGTGATTGCCAGCGGTAATAAACGTTTCTTCCTGGGCACTGATTCTGCACCACACGCTAAACATCTCAAAGAGTCCAGCTGCGGTTGCGCTGGCTGTTTCAACGCTCCTCTGGCGCTATCTGCTTATGCCACTGTGTTTGAAGAGATGAATGCGTTACAGCATTTTGAAGCATTCTGCTCTGAGAACGGCCCGAACTTCTACGGGTTGCCAATGAATGAAGGAACCGTTGAGTTGACCCGAACGCCAGTGACTCAGCCTGAAACCATTCCTTTGGGTAATGATTCCATCGTGCCTTTCCTGGCCGGCCAAACACTGAACTGGAAAGTCACCGCCTGTTAATGGGTACGTAATATCACGGGAAGGCAGCGCCCTTCCCGTTTTTTAACTCTCCCTCTTGCTCTTCTTAAATTAACTGTATATATTCACAGTATTAATTATACGGAGTGGCAATCATGCGTATTGAAGTCTGCATTGACAGGACCAAACCATTGCCGGCAGGCGCACTGGAAGCACTGTCAGGCGAGCTGAGTAAGCGTATCAATAAAAAATTCTCTGACACCGATAATAGCGTGCATGTCCGCTATGCCGGTGCCAATAATCTTACAGTTATGGGCGGCTTGAAAACTGATAAAGATCTGATCGAAGAAATATTGCAGGAAACCTGGGAAAGCGCCGATGACTGGTTTTCTAATGAAAGCGAATATTAATCACCCTATAAATTGATAATAACCAGGCTGAATAAGCCAAAAGTAACTTTGCCGGGCGTCGCTGTCCGGCTTTTTTATTTATCGAATGTGTCAAACAACGCCTATAAATTGTACTCAAAAATTTATTTACAACTAAATAAGGGATTTCTATGCCAAATTTATGAGAAATGCTTATACTTAATCTGCTCACCAGATAATGAGCCGCATTGATCCTCGTTAGTCACTCACGCTAGTCACTACAAATTAAGGGGTCTATATGGACAGAAATGACGAAGTTATTCAGACACACCCGCTTGTAGGTTGGGATATCAGTACCGTAGATTCTTACGACGCCATGATGATACGTCTTCATTACCTGTCTTCTAAAGACCAACCGCCAGAGGATGCTCAGGTAGATAGAACCTTATGGTTAACTACCGACGTTGCCAGGCAACTGATCAATATCCTTGAAGCTGGCATAGAAAAGATCGAATCACACGAGTATGAGTATCTTGATCAAAGAAAACACTAATCAGAAACGTTTAGCCTAAGGCACCCGCGAGCACTCTCCGGGTGCCTTTTTTAATGCCTCCTTCTGCCTTGCCATTCGCCCCAATAAATCACTATCATGCCCTGTCCCCTTTTATTTTTTGTTGAGGAACCTTCGTCTGATGGACTATGACTTAATTGTGGTTGGTAGTGGTTCTGTGGGTGCTGCAGCAGGCTTTTATGCCACCCGTGCCGGACTGAAAGTATTGATGATTGACAGCGCAATGCCTCCGCACAAGGAAGGCAGTCACCACGGTGAGACGCGAATTATCCGTCACGCTTACGGTGAAGGCGCGCGCTACGTGCCTATGGTTTTACGCGCGCAGGCACTGTGGAACGAACTAGGTTTCCTGACTGGCGAAGAAATCTTCCGCTCTTGCGGTGTCATCAATATTGGTCCGCAAGGATCAGAGTTTATTGCCAACGTTAAATCCAGCGCGGTGGAATTCAATCTCAATACTCAATCTCTTAATGCCGATCAAATTCGACATAAATGGCCTCAGCTCAATGTAACTGACGATTACTGCGGCGTATTTGAGCCGGATTCAGGTTACCTGTATTGCGAAAAAGCGATTTCTGGCTATATCCGACTCGCCAGAGAAGCAGGCTGTGCACAGCTATTTAATTGCCCGGTAGATGCTATTCGCTATGAAGGTGACACGGCAGTCGTCGTCACCAAAGAGGGTGAGTATCGCGCCCCCAAGCTAGCCTTGACCGCAGGCACCTGGGTGAAAAAATTCCTGCCGTCTTTGCCAATGACACCAATGCGCAAGGTGTTTGCCTGGCATCAGGCAGATGGCCGCTACAGCGAAGAGAATCACTTCCCGGCATTTACCGTTGAAACCACCGCGGGCGATCAGTTTTATGGCTTTCCGGCGGTAAAAGACAGCCTGAAGCTTGGCAAACACAATGGCGGACAACCTATTGATTCTCCAGAGCAACGTACACCGTTTGGTAGCGTAGCGGAGGACGGCCGAGAAGTTTTCAGTTTCCTGCGTCAATTTTTGCCGGGAGTTGGCGTATGCCTGCACGGTGCATCGTGTACCTATGACGTGACAGAAGATGAAGATTTTATTGTCGATCGAGTACCTGGTCACAGCAACACGCTGGTTATTTCGGGTTTAAGTGGCCATGGATTTAAATTCGCCAGCGCATTAGGCGAAACTGTGTCCTTATTCGCGCAGGATCTCCCGCCTAAAACTGACATGACGCCGTTTTCGCTTTCTCGTTTCAAATAACACTACATTAATGATTGAATTATTCGCCGATTAATCCATTCGGCGAATAATTATTATAAGAAAAATAACCCCCATCTATATTTCGCAATTTTTTTAAACAGTTATTTGACATTGCCTATTATTTCGCCCTATTCTGACTTTTCGGGATCACAGGAGTGATCGTCTTTTTCTTTAGGCAAATACAACAAGGACGTCAATGATGAAAATACTTATCGTAGAGCCGTGTGGATACATGCGTCTAGGTATGCTTTCGGTGTTAACTAAAAATCGTCAAATTGAAGTAGTAGACGTTGATTCATTGGAAAAAGCGTTAGTTGAAGCGACGAATTTAAAACCTGACATTATTCTGGCAAATATGACTAGCCACTGCCACAGCACTCAAACCAGCTGTAATATTAATAATTTTTTAAAGTTAAGAACCACCAGCAGAATTTACTGTTATCTGGATGCCAACTATCCAGAAAGTGATGAACCAATTACTATCGCCGAGAACTTTTTAATACTTAAAAAACAGATGGTTAACTCAATATTACACCGTTTGAATGATTTAGCCTCAACTCGGGCACCATTAAAAATCTGCACCCAACCTTACTCAATCTACAGTGATCAAGAGATTTTGGTTATGAATGACTGGATGGCTGAAGTGCCAAATTATCGTATTGCTAAAAAGCTCAATATTAGTGATAGAACGGTTTATGTGCATAAACGACATATTACTCAAAAAATTAAAGTCAGAAATCGACTTGAGTTTTGTTTTATTTATAATTTGATCAAATATTTTTATTGGCCCATTAACCCACTGGCACAAAAGCCAATGAGTCGTCAAACAAAAGCCGATATTTTCTCACTGACTCGATAGTATTAAACATTATTTTAAAAAGGCTACCTTTCGAAGCCTTTTTATTAAAACTCTTTAAAGCAGCATAGATTAACGAGCTGGAGTGTTATTTACCAAATCAGCTTTTTCTTCATCACGTTTTTTACGACGTAAATGAATTCTCTTCAACAACTTTTTAGCCTCTTCTTTGTTTTCAACAGCCGGAGCTGAACCCATGAGTGGCCTGCGAGCGCTCTCTTTCAGAGAGAAAACAGTAACAGCACCGATGACCGCAGCGCCCATCAGATAATAAGCTGGCACCATCACGTTGCCGGTGGTCGATACCAGCCATGAAGTGACCAGCGGTGTAGTCCCGCCAAACAGAGATACTGAAATATTAAAACCAATGGCTAATGCGCTATAGCGAGTATTCGTAGTGAACAATGCAGGTAACGCGGCTGGCATGGTTCCGCTAAAGAAAGTGTGCAACACGCCCAGCAGCATCAGGCCGCAGAATACTCCTGTCATCCCACCGTGGCCAATCAGCATCATAGCCGGGATTGAAAACAGAATGAGTCCACCGGCTCCGGCCAGCAGGACCGGTTTCCGCCCCAGACGATCGTTCCAGTAACCTAACAGCAGTGTCATCGGCATCATGATAAACATCACTACCATGATAAGCATTAGTCCACTAAGTTCACTCAGGCCCAAAACGCTAGTCAAATAACTAGGCATATATGACGTCAGCATATAATTGGAGACGTTAAACAACAGTACCAGCCCAATACACTGCAACATTGGACGCCAATACTTACGCAACATTTCCAACAAGGTTTGCTGAGGTTTGTTGTGCTCGATCTCATCCTGTTTTTCCATATGTTTCTGGAAAGCAGGAGTTTCCTCAAGCTTTAAACGAATATATAAACCGAACAGGCCCAGCGGCGCAGCAATAAAGAAAGGAATACGCCAACCCCAGGCCAACAGCTGCTCGGAGGACATGTAAGCTGTCAAACCGGTGACTAAGCCAGCGCCCAACAGATAGCCGCCCAAGGTGCCGAACTCCAGCCAGCTGCCCATAAATCCACGGCGTTTATCGGTTGAGCATTCAGCGATGAATGTCGCCGCTCCACCGTATTCCCCCCCAGTTGAGAAGCCCTGCACCAGACGGGCCATCAGCAGCAAGATCGGCGCAGCAAGACCAATACGCTCGTAACTTGGGATCAAACCAATACAAAAAGTCCCGGTGGCCATCATAATCATAGTGAATGCCAGCACTTTTTGACGGCCAATACGGTCGCCAAGAGGTCCGAAGACCATGCCGCCCAATGGTCGCACCAAGAAAGCAGCAGCGAAAGTCGCGAATGTCGCAATCAGCTGCGCCGAGGCGCTACCGCTGGGAAAGAATACGTGGCCGATGGTGACGGCAAGGAAGCTGTAGACACCAAAATCGAACCATTCCATAGCATTGCCCAATGCCGCAGCACCAACGGTGCGATTGAGCATTTTTCGGTCTACAATGGTGATGTCGTCTAGAGTTAGCTCTGGCTTATTACGCTTACGCCAAAATCTGATGTGTGAAGTGTGAGATTCTGTTGAATCATGCATAAAATAACCTCAGATGTTGCCACTATGGCTTTCAGTGCAGCACCATAGCTTTCGCTTCCCTGGTCATTTGGTCTATTCATTCATGACGAATAAACATGATGCGAAGGCTATGCAGCTGCGTTTATTATTCACTTTTTTTTGTGTTTAAAACGGCATTTAAATCCAGACCGCTTTTACTTGAAACACACAAATTTACATATCTTTAACCTATACAAAAAAGAGATATTGATCAAGTTTGCGGTATTTATTGGCATCCATAGCTGCTGTAAACCTGCATCAATCCAGTAAATAAAAAAATCACAAAAACTTGATTTATAATGTAATTATATAATTTCAGGGTTAAAGAAATTGTCAAAATTTTGATACGCTTCACTAAAGCATAGTCAGCAAAACCGGGGCTAAGATAAAATTTACACTGATGATAAGTGACATCTCCCTGAAATAAATGAGAGGTAAATACACCACAATATTGGCCTATCCTAAGACAATTATTTCGACCCACTCAGCCACATAAAAATGAGCCTCTGCAAATTATGAGCAATAAATTAAATGCTACAGATTCTCTGGAAATCGTTGAGCTGATGCTGTCCGTCATTCGTCTGATGCGCAAGCAAGTTGATTCGGCGATGTCAGCACAGGGCCTGTCTCTTGCGCGAGGGAAATTACTCTCGATTATCAGTAATGAAGGAACTTGTCGGCCAGGTGAACTCGCCCAGCAATTACAACAGTCACCCCGCACGATCACCGATGCTATTGATGCGCTGGAAAGAGACGAATTGTTGGTAAGGAAGCGACATCCAACCGATAGGCGAGCGCAGCTTCTTGAGCTTACAAACCAGGGGATATCAGCACTTGAGGCGGTTCAACAGCCAAAACACGAGGCTATAGAGAAAATATTTTCCGAACTGGATAGTGAACAGTTTCATTTGTTTAAAGTAGCGCTCAAAAAAATTGAGGCTACGGCACAGACCCTGGAAGTTCAGATTTCTAATAGCTAATAAAGAGATGCAAAGGACCAAGCCTGCGGAAAAATATCTGCAGGCTTGGCCCGAGAGACCGCGAATCAATCCTGAGAAGCGGCATCTTTAGGGGCGGGAATATGCATAGTGGTCTGCAGTAATCCTTTGGATTTATTGAAGATTTTATTGCCATTTTCACGGCCGGCACGAAGTGCGCGCTGTTGCTCAGGAGGCAGCTTCAGCTCGGTTTGGCAAATTTCACTACAGCATCCTTCAAACTTTGCAGCGCAGGCCGGACATTGGATAAACAGCAAATGGCAGCCGTCGTTCAGGCAGTTAGTGTGATTATCACATTCAGCGCCGCACTGATGACAGTTGGAAATGACGTCGTCTGAAATACGCTCGCCCATACGCTCGTCAAAGACAAAGTTTTTACCTTTGAATTTAACCGGCAAGCCTTGCTCTTTGGCACGACGTGCGTATTCGATGATCCCACCTTCGACATGATAAACATTTTTAAAACCGTTATGCAGCATGTAAGCACTTGCTTTCTCGCAGCGGATGCCGCCAGTGCAATACATAACAATTTTCTTGTCTTTATTTTCCTTAAGCATATCAACGGCCATAGGCAGCTGATCGCGGAAGGTGTCGGAAGGAACTTCAATCGCCTGGTCAAAGTGCCCCACTTCGTACTCATAGTGGTTGCGCATATCGACAAACAGAGCGTCCGGATCGTCAATCATCGCATTGACCTGTTCCGCCTTGAGGTATTCACCTACGTTGGAAGGGTCAAAAGTCTCATCATCTATGCCGTCGGCAACGATGCGCTCACGAGTTTTGAAACGTAAAACCCAGAACGACTTGCCATCATCTTCCAGTGCAATATTCAAACGAATATTTTCAAAAGCGGGATGACAAGTAAACAACAGCTGCTTAAAGGCCTCAAATTGGCTTTGCGGCACGCTGATTTGTGCGTTGATGCCTTCTTTGGCCACATAAATGCGGCCACAAACATTTAACTTAACCAATTCGAGGTAGAGTTGGTCACGAAATGCTTTAGGATCATCAAGATGGAAGTATTTGTAAAAAGAAACTGTTGTGCGCGGCTCGGTCTCGGCCAACATGCGCGCTTTCAGTTCCTCGTTAGAAATTCGGTTATGTAACACTGGCATGGTGTACTTTCCTGTCTTTCGTTGAGGCTATTCTAAGCAGAGTAAAAATTTAAGCGGCGCTATCATACCTGAAAAAGCCACCAGGATTAAAGCTTCGGTTAACGCAAATTGTGTGCATACTTCATTAACCCAAACTCATTCGAGGTTCACTATGAGCAAGCTATTTGAAAGCATCAAACTGGGTTCACTGACCTTAGAGAACCGTATCATCATAGCCCCAATGTGCCAGTATTCAGCACAACAAGGTAAGGCAACCTCTTGGCATCATGCCCACCTTGGTCAACTTTCATTCTCGGGAGCTGGACTGTTGATCCTGGAAGCCACCGCCGTTGAAGCCGTGGGTCGTATTTCTCCCCAGGATTTAGGCCTTTGGAATGACGAAACCGAAGAGGCAATGGCGGATCTTGTCACTTCTTTGCGAGAAAACAGTGATATTCCACTGGGTATACAGTTAGGTCATGCCGGGCGTAAAGCTTCTTGCTACGCACCATGGGAAGGTGGAACACAGATCAGTGCAAAACTGGGCGGCTGGCAAACTGTTGCTCCTTCAGCCATTGGTTTTGCCGACACCGATGCGGCCCCGCAGGCCATGTCTATTGAACGAATAAATGAATTCAAAAAAGCCTTTGTTGAAAGCGCCAAACGCGCTGACAAGCTTGGCTTTGATCTGATTGAACTTCACGGCGCGCACGGCTATCTGCTGCATCAGTTCCTTTCACCTCTTTCCAACCAGCGCACTGACCAGTACGGTGGCTCATTTGAAAACCGTATTCGCCTGCTGCTGGAAATTTATCAGGAGGTTCGTCAAGTCTTCTCCAACAACAAACCGATTGGCGTGCGTATTTCTGCCAGTGATTGGGTTGAAGGCGGCTGGGACATCGGGCAATCCGTTGAGCTTTCTAAATTTCTTGAAAAACTGGGTTGTAATTATGTTCACGTTTCAAGCGGAGGTCTTTCAACTCAGCAGAAGATCCCGGTTGGCCCAAATTACCAGGTACCTTTTGCACAAAGCATTAAACAAGCCGTGGATATGCCAGTCATTGCGGTAGGCCTGATCACTGAAGCGGAGCAGGCGGAAGCCATTATTGGCACCGGCCAGGCAGATATGGTTGCGTTGGCGCGCGGTATTCTTTACGACCCACGCTGGCCATGGCACGCTGCCGCCAAACTCGGTGCCAAAGTCAGTGCTCCGAAACAGTATTGGCGCAGTGAACCTCATGCCGTTAAAGGCTTGTTTAACGCCAAGTAATCATTAATTCATTCACTATGAGCAACCAAAGGACGTCTGTAGTCAGATGTCCTTTTTTTATGGCTTATCAGGCCAAGCCACGAATCAGCGACGACCTTCATTTTAAATAATCAAAGAATTTACCCTAGAAATTGACAAAATCGGGTTCTTTAACAATATTCAAGTCGCAAGCCCCAGGCGGCTCCTGCAATCCCTTGCAGCGATAATGCAAAAACCGTGCAGTTCAAAAAATGATAAACAAAGGATAAATTTCATTCGTTTTCGCGTGGATTCAGAGTCTAACCCATTGTAAATTAGGTTTTAATGCCTTGGTTTTTCAACTTGATTAAAAAAAATGTCAAAATAAACCCCTTTGCTGAGACAAATTTACCGGCTGTAACAATGTGATATCACATTAAGCAGGTGTTTACCTCGGCGAGCTGCTAGCAGATTGTTTGGCTTCACGGCGCGTTACCTCATGGGATCCGGTCGCGAATACAGTCTGGACGGAGCTTATATTTTCCTACTTCAACACTATGACGCAGAGATTTTATGACTCAAGTACCTACCTTTAACCGTTCATTATTGCATCCAAGATACTGGCCTACCTGGATGGGTCTGGGACTGTTGTATTTATTGGTGCTTTTGCCCTATCCAGTTATTTATCGTCTGGGATGCGGTATCGGTCGTTTTTCCATGCGTTTTCTTAAGCGCCGCTCTACCATCGCGCAGCGTAATCTTGAGCTATGTTTCCCGGATATGCCGCAAAATCAGCGCGATCAGTTAATAGTAAAAAACTTTGAATCCGTCGGCATGGGACTGTTTGAAACGGGAATGGCGTGGTTCTGGCCTGATTGGCGTATCGAACGCTGGTTTAAGGTCAGCGGTCTGGAGCACATTCAGCAGGCTCGTGATAACCAGCAGGGTGTTCTGTTGATTGGTGTTCACTTTCTGACGCTTGAACTCGGCGCACGCATTTTCGGCATCCACAATCCAGGCATCGGCGTTTATCGTCCACATGACAATAAGCTAATGGACTGGATGCAAACCAAAGGCCGTATGCGGTCAAACAAGGCGATGCTCGATCGCAAAGATCTTAAAGGTATGATCCGCAGCCTGAAGCAGGGCGATATCATCTGGTACGCGCCGGATCACGACTATGGCCCACGGGCCAGCGTGTTCGTGCCTTTCTTTGCGGTTGATAAAGCCGCGACTACTACCGGTACCTATCTGCTTGCAAGAATGGGCAAACCGGCAATTATTCCTTTTACACCGCGCCGTTTACCTGGCGGTAAAGGTTATGAACTGCTGCTCCATCCGGCTGTAGAAAACTTCCCGCTCGATGATGAAGTTGTGGCGGCAACTTATATGAATAAAGTGGTTGAGGACGAAATTAAGCTCGCCCCAGAACAATATATGTGGCTGCATCGTCGCTTTAAAACCCGTCCTGAAGGCGAGTCTTCACTGTATTAATCCTTTTTTCCATTCTGCCCCTCTGGCAATGACAAACCTACTGCCAGAGGGTCTTGTATTTCAACCTTTCTGGTTTGCTAAAACAGTTTTTTTGACAGACTTCATCAAAGTTATCTGATTTCCTCTGAACGAAATGCAGCCAATACTAAGTCATAATTTCCTGACGTGATTAATCTCTGATTTTTTCATGATTAAAGCTTAAAACGTCGATTGGCTGCTTTCACACTTTTAAAGGACAACATTATGCTGGCAAAATTGAACACCTGTTTTACTCGGATTACCGACCATCCTGACTTTGGCAAGCTACTGTTACGCCTGACTTTCGGCATCCTGATCCTGTTCCACGGTGTCGCCAAAATGGAAAATGGTGTGGGTTGGATTGTCCAGATGCTTGGCTCTCACGGCCTGCCGGGCTTTATTGCCTACGGCGCATACATTGGTGAGGTTATTGCCCCAATCCTTATTATTCTGGGTATCTTTACTCGCCCTGCGGCTCTGGTAATGTCTTTCAATCTGGTTGTTGCTGTCCTGCTGGTTGTCGGGGGTAAATTTTTCACCCTCACCGAAGTGGGGGCCTGGGGGCTTGAAGGCGAGGCTCTGTATTTCTTTGGTGGCCTGGTGATTATGTTGCTCGGCAGCGGTCGTTACTCGGTGATGAGTAATCCTGCACTGCGTTAAGTTGTCGATTTCACGGGTAACCCAGATCTGGGTTACCCGGCTTTAAACCTGATTTTGTTGTGATTTTTATCTGATATCCTCGCTATTCTCATCTTGATAATCTTATTTAATTTTTCGTAATAAGTTAGTAACACGATTGAAGTGGGTAATAATTCGGCGCATAATTATCGAGCTAACTCACTATTGTTGTGCTCTGTTTTGCCCTCTTCACAGAGTAAATGGACCTCACTCATTGGTATTTTATGAACTCGGCACCCGCATCGGACCAAGCACCAGAACCCATTAATTGGAAGCGCAATCTCTTTGTTGCCTGGATCGGCTGTTTTCTCACCGGTGCAGCCTTCAGTCTTATCATGCCCTTCCTGCCGCTCTATATTGAAACGCTCGGCGTCACAGGCCATGAATCCCTGAACATGTGGTCAGGGCTAGTGTTCAGCATTACTTTCCTGTTTTCTGCCGTTGCCTCGCCGTTCTGGGGCGGCCTGGCCGATCGCAAAGGGCGCAAAATCATGCTGTTGCGCTCGGCCCTGGGAATGGCCATCGTCATGGCGCTGATGGGAATGGCGCAAAATATCTGGCAGTTTCTTATCCTGCGTGCGCTGCTGGGTTTGCTCGGCGGATTCGTGCCTAATGCCAATGCCCTGATAGCCACTCAAATACCGCGCAATAAAAGTGGCTGGGCGTTAGGGACTTTATCCACCGGCGCGGTAAGCGGTGCGCTGATTGGTCCATTAGTTGGCGGAATTCTGGCCGATAGTTACGGCCTGCGACCGGTATTCTTTATTACCGCGACGGTTTTGTTTATTTGCTTCCTGATGACGCTGTATCTCATCCGCGAGCAATTTGTTCCGGTTAACAAGAAAGATATTCTTAACCGCAAGCAGGTTTTCGCCTCGCTTAAAGATCCCAAATTAGTGCTGTGCCTGTTTATCACCACCTTAATCATTCAGGTTGCCACCGGCTCGATCGCGCCAATCCTGACCCTCTACGTCCGTGAACTGGCCGGAAATACCCAAAGTCTGGCATTTATCAGCGGAATGATCGCCTCTGTACCGGGAGTAGCGGCACTGATAAGCGCGCCGAAATTAGGCAAGTTGGGCGACAGGATTGGACCTGAAAGAATTTTGGTAGCAATGCTTGGAGTGTCGGTGCTGCTGCTTATCCCGATGGCGTTCGTGCAAAATCCGCTACAGTTGGGGATTCTCAGATTCTTGTTGGGGGCGTGCGATGGCGCATTACTGCCAGCAGTACAAACTTTGCTGATTTATAACTGTACTAATCAGGTCGCCGGGCGAGTATTTAGCTATAACCAGTCTTTCCGCGATGTCGGGAACGTAACCGGCCCCTTGCTAGGCGCATCAGTTTCGGCAGGTTATGGGTTTAGAGCAGTATTTTGCGTCACCGCCTGTGTCGTCTTGTTTAATGCCTGCTACTCCTATTGGAGTTTACAGCGCCGTCCGAGCCAGGCAACGGTAGAGTAAGACCTCTGCCCTGCCCCGAATGGCGCTGAATGAGTCAAAACGCTATTTGTTGCCTTCCGGCTGCGGGCCTCTTGGACCATGCTCATGGTGCGGGAAGTCCGGGACTTCCATCACAGATACGCGCACTTCATAGTGTTTACCAGCAGTTGGAGCAGGGATCACACCGTTCAACTTTTGCAGCGTATCGGTGGGATTATCACTGGCAACCGATGCACAGAACAGTTCGCCGCCGTGGCAGAAACCGTGCATTGGCGGAGGCGGCATCATCATCCCCATGGGTGGAAAATGCGGGCCTTCACCGTGAAACGGCGGCTCATCCTGAGGGTGACTGACAGGCGCATTCTGTGGCGCTTTTTCCGTAGACTCTGCTGCATGGCTTCCCACGCTGATTAACGCGGCAATACCACAAAGCGGTAACAAGATACTGCGGGTAGAAATTTTCATGGCAACGGCCTTATCAAATGAGTTCAGGCTTACTTTGAGCCACTATTTTCAATGAATAAACCCCGTTTGCTAAACCTTTACCCTATCGCCGCACCCTCTTTGCAAAGCTGAATCTCCATTGACAAAAACGCTTGCAAACTAACCATCGATTTTCCTAAAACTTATTGGCAAAACCGTTTTGGAGTTATAGGGTATAGGAATGCTCTAATTAAAGGAAAAATAAAGGATTATGACTTCTGAAAACTGGCTGCAAGAAATCACACTACCTGGCAAAACGGTCACGTTGATTCCCCTGCGCAGCGAACACGCCGAGGAACTCGGTAAGGTGTGCGCCGACGGGGAGTTATGGAAATTGTGGTACACCTCTGTGCCGACTAAAAGCAGCGTTGAGAGTTACATCGCAACAGCGTTAAAAGAGCAGCAGGCCGGAGCTTCTCTGCCATTTGCGGTAATGCTTAACGCAACTCGGCAGATAGTGGGTACCACGCGTTTTTGCCGCGCAGATAATCAGCATCACCGCGTTGAGATAGGCTTTACCTGGTATGCGAAAAGTGTGCAAAAAACCGCAGTCAATACCGAGTGTAAATATCTGCTGTTACAGCATGCGTTTGAACAACTTGCCGCCATTGCGGTGGAATTCAGAACCCACTGGCACAATCACACTTCCAGAGCCGCCATTGCGCGCCTCGGCGCCAAGCAGGACGGCGTATTGCGCAATATGCAAAAGGATCCCGACGGTGCCTGTCGCGATACGGTAATTTTCTCGATTATTGACAGCGAATGGCCAACGGTTAAAAAAAGCCTGAACTTCAAGATGGGTCAATATCCGAGATAATGTGATGAATCTAATAGCGTTAAGTGAACTCAGCGTTGAAAACGTTTATGAGATTTGGCGGTTGGCGGAAGCCCCATCGAAATCCCTAAATTGCAAAGCAGCCTGGTCGTTCGAAGGAAATGGCATACGAACGCGCACGACCTTTATTCAGGCATTCCAGGAGCTTGAAATCCCTTTTATCGAGCTGCCGAATCTTTTGAAAACAGCTGAACGCGTGGAGGATCTAGCCGGTTATCTTGACCCCTTTTACAGTCTCTATGTGATTCGAGAAGCAAATCACCAGAGGCTCTCGCAGTTTGCAAAGCACTCTGCTAAACCGGTGATTAATGCTATGTCCAGTCAGGGACATCCGTGCGAGGTGTTAACCGATGCATTCTGGATTAATAAGTCGATAGGCGCGATAAACCAGCTGCGTATTTGCCTTTGGGGGCCAACGACTAATGTCTTCCGCTCATGGCACCAGCTGGCTTTAGTCTTGGGTTTACAGCTGACCCATTTCTGCGATCGGCAATTTCACGATGGAGCACAAGGGGTAAAATTTACTTCAACACTCGATTTTACCGCGGATGTTGTGATAACAGACGGTTGGCCTCCAAATTGTGCAACACCGCTCTCACTCACAGAAGCATTGCTGCAAAAGCTTGGTCGGCCCAAACTCCTGCCCACGCCCCCTTTCACCATCGGACAAGAATTGGATTTTGATCCTCTGCTCTATGCAAATTTTGCCGGTTATCAGCAAAAGCAGTGGTTATTGCCGGTGCAGAAAGCAATTATTACTCATTGCCTGCAATCCCGTTTAAAGAAGTGAAATTCCCGAAAATAGCCCACGTCCGTTTCCCCATCTTGTAGCGCATACATTGTCCCTTAAATCCAATGAGGCGTAAAAGAAGTAGGCTTATAGAGCTGGGTCAGTCGAGAGGTATCAACAGCTTTTGCAGCAACTTCCAAACTATAGCTCGCTTGTAGCCGCATCCACATTTCAGGAGTGCTTCCTAATACTGCCGCCAGTTTTATTGCCATCTCTGGTGAAACGGCCGCTTGGCCACTGACTAAACGCTGAGCCGTTGAAGGGGCTATATCAAGCGCACGCGCCAGTTCTCGGATCCCGACACCTAAATCTTCAAGAATGCCTGAGATAATTTCCCCTGGATGGGGAGGATTAAACATAGCCATTAGTGATAGTCCTCATAATTTAAAATATAGGCGTCGCTATTCCGGAATTCGAAAGTTATACGCCAGTTCCCACTAATTGTTACTGACCAGACCCCTTCACGATCTCCTTTCAGAGGATGTAATTTGTACCCAGCAAGGTTAATGTCCTCAATATTTTGCGCAATATCAATAACTCTTAACCGAGTCCTCAGTTTTTTGCATGCTCTGGCATGATTTTAGCTGTTGATCCTGTCTCAAAAAATTTTTGTAATCCCCGATGCTTCCAGCTAATGATCATAACCACTCCTTGTTGCGCAACAAGGAACAGTTTATGCTAATGTTCCGTCACACGCAACATAGACAGGCGATTTCGTGTTCAACTTTCTCATTTTGTGCCCCGCCCCTCATTACTCAAGTTGAACTAACGCGGTCTTTTAGCTCAATAAATCTCCTACCGAATCGCAAATTAATTTTTTTTATTCCTAATTGTCTGTGAGCCGTAAATCTTCAACTATCCTTTCCTAAAAACACTGCAACCTGTGTAAAAGGAGGAAATATGTCACTGTATGCCACGCTGGAAGAGGCTATAGATGCAGCACGAGAAGAGTTTCTGGAGAAAAATGCCGAAACTTCAGACGACGAATCACCGTCAGTCAGCCAGCTCAACTTGCAGAAATATATTATGCAAGACGGCGACACCATGTGGGAAGCCGAGTTCGGTGCCGAGGAAGGCGAAGAGACTCAGGATTTAAGCTTCTTGAGCGGCGAAGCTGCACAGGCAGTTTTTGATGACGATTTTGATAAGCAAGAATTGCTGGAGGAATGGCAGGACGAGAATACGTTGTATGAATGGGACGAAGGCGAATATCAGCTAGAGCCGCCACTGGATACGGAAGAAGGTGCCGCCGCGGCTGAAGAATGGGACGATGAAGACGACTATCCAGGACGTGACGTTGATTAATTTTGCCAGTCAGGCGCGGTTGGCCTGATTTTACTCGTACGGCCCGTGGCGGGCATCAATAGGTAGCATAAAGGTATCAACTATCATCGAAAGCGGAACATCGATGACGGTGACATATCGCCACGGCCCGTCGCGTAAATCCCACTGCACGCCCGGATAGTATTGATTATTATGCCCTTGCCCCGGTACTGTACGACTTATAATGCTGCCACAGCCGGATAAAGTAGCCACGGCAACCCCAAGCAAAACTGTCCTTGCGATTACACCCTTGTTCACACCAGAATCCCCTTTTTCTTACCGTTTCTATTGTTAAGTTTACCACAGCCAAAGCCTCTGCCTGCGTTAAGCAAACGTAAAACCAATACTGTCATAAGGCTTCACCTTAGATAAGAAAATGCTATAAAATACGGCGCGATCATTCTGTATAAGAATTGTTTATTAAAATTATATTAAGATGAACAGTAAGGGTCCTATTGAATAAGAATCATCTCCGTTTTAATTAGATGTTTTTTATCAAAGGGTTATTACTCCATCGGTTAATTCCCACTCAAGGAAAGTGCATGGCACTTGAACTCATTTCCGTTTTGTTTTTTATCGCCTCAGTTACCCTCTGTATCTTCAAGGCGAAACGAAATTCCTTTTGGATCTCCGTGAATTTGTTACTTTCGGCGCTGTTTCTGCTCCTGAGCGCTATCTGGACTGCAAGTAATTACTTCACCGGTGAGGGCGTAAATGACGAGGTGTTGTTTACCATTACCAATAGTCTGACCGGCGCCGGAGTTGGCAAATATGTTCTCCCGGCAATAGGCCTGATCGTATTTATTTTCCTGATATTTGGCTTGTTGACCTGGTTAATTTTACGCAATAAAAACACCGATCGCAGGATCACCTACAACTATGGAGCGCTGCTTTTTGCGCTGCTGGCGATTGGTACTTCGCCCGCTACGGCCCAGTTGGTCAGTCTGACTACTTCTCAGTATGGCGATGATAAGTCTGATTTTTCCGAAAACTATAAAGACGCGGTCAAGACTATCAACGGCAGCAAGCCTAATCTGGTGTATATCTTTGGTGAAAGTCTCGAGCGTACTTATTTCGATAATGACGTATTTCCGGACCTGACTCCTGAACTGGGCGCAATAAAGAAAGAGTCGCTAGACTTCAGTAATACCATTCAGATACCCGGGGCAGAAAACACCGTATCCGGCATGGTTTCGGCCCTGTGCGGCATCCCGCTTTTTGCCCCTTTTGACAGCAACGCGTCAAGCTCATTGTCGACCTTTTATCCGCGCAGCATCTGTCTTGGCGATATCCTGAAAGCTTCTGGCTATACCAACTATTTTTATCAGGGCGCGAACCTGGCATTTGCCGGCAAAGAACTATTGCTGTCGACCCACGGCATCGACCATCTCTATGGCTATAACGAGCTTAAGCCGTTAGTCAAAGATGCAAATTATAAAAATGAATGGGGCTGGTATGACGATACGATGCTGGACTTCGTTTACAATCGTTTTATCGAGTTGTCTAAAGCCGGTAAACCTTTCTCACTGTTCGCGTTGACCGTCGATACTCATCATCCCGACGGCTATATTGATGCGACCTGCAACAGAAAAAGCTATTCCTATGACAATAAACGCAATCAGTCGTTAAGCGCCGTTGCCTGTAGTCAGGAACAGGTTGCAAAACTTATCAATAAAATCAAAGCCTCGCCGTATTTCAAAAATACAGTGATTGTTGTTTCTTCTGACCATCTGGCAATGAACAACACCGCGTATTCGATTCTGACCAAACAAAATCGTAGAGATCTGTTCTTCGTGCTGCGCGGTACAGGCTCCAATAATCAGGTCATCAGTCAGAAGAGAACCACGCTGGATAACGGTGCGACCGTGCTGGATGTGATGGGCGGCGACAACTATATCGGACTGGGGCGCAGCAGCCTGACCAGCGAGTCGCTCGCCAATAACTATCGCGATATCCGTCGTCACGTTTTGCGCTGGAAACCGGCAATTATCAAGATGTGGGATTTCCCGAAAACGATCACCGATTATGTACTGCACACCGACAGCAAAATGCTGACCTTCTCCGGCGTGTCGTTCAAATATCCGCTAATCCTGCGGGTTACCGATGGCAGGGTCGACCCGATGTTTGACGTCTATCTTTCAGCTCCTTTAGAGCAACAGCTTTCGAAACTCGACCCGAACGAGAAGTTTGTCTGGGTAGATAGCTGTAGCAAGATGGGCAATATCTGGGATCCGAAATTGAAAGATGTTAACAACATCTGTGTTGCGACTGGCAGTCTGAATACTCAACCGCATATTGTTGAAGCAGATCGCGATCTTTACCGCAACAAGGTGGTTTTCGATGGCTTACCCAAGCTGAATGAGGACACCTTCCACACCACAGTTGAGAAGCTGGCAGCAGTAGAAGATCAGGCTCCGGCCAATTGAGTTAAGGGAGTAAAAAACCTTCTCTGAAATCTTTCGCGCATAAAAAAACGGGCAGTCTGCATTACGCAAACTGCCCGTTTTCTTTAGGTCAACCGTCTGATTTATGACGTTAACTGCCGTTGAGAATGGGCTACCGCTTTAACTGGCAACCCAATATTCTCAGGCGGTTTTCGCTTCCAGCGTTTGCGTTTCAGGGAAGGCCTGAACGTTACGCGGCAGCTCGCCATAATAGTCTCGCCATTCGTGTAATTCTGGATTGGTCCACACAGCCGAGTGCAGTCTTGCCAGAATCACCGGGTCACTCAGCAGCACCAGACGATCGGCCTTACCGAGGCTTTTCGGCCCGCTCTGCAAGGCTTTTTCAAGCGTTTGCCGACGACCGTTTTCAATTGTCTGACGCAGCAGGTGACGCGAAGTCGCCATACCCGTTGCCAGCGCATTGAAAGTCGGGTTGACCACTGCGTGCATAAAGCCATTTTTCAGCATACGTTCGCGGTTAAGCTTCAGATATTCTTCTGTCGCGACCAACTCACGCGGCGGATCGTACTCTTCGGGGATCAGGAACAGTTTGGCGGCCTTGCTCTTGATACCCAACGTCGCCCGGCTGGAAAGCACAGACACGATCGGCGAAAGGATCAGCGAGAAGACGATCGGTGCCAACCACCACAGGAAGCGCAGATCAAGCCAGGCCATACCGCTAGCCCAAACTAGACCCAGCAACAGCTGTGAGCCGTGACGCTTGAATGCTTCGCCCCAAGGGGTGTCATCATCGTCACGCTGCGGTGAGTTCCAGACCACTTCCCAACCCAGGAACGCACTGACCACAAAAACGGTGTGGAACAGCATACGCACCGGCGCAAGCAGCACAGAGAACAGCATCTCCAGCAGCATCGAGAGCAGCAGACGAATCGCTCCACCGTATTGTTTCGCACCTTTGGCCCAAATCAGCACGATACTCAGCAGCTTAGGCAGGAACAGCAACACCATGGTAGTCGAGAACAGCGCGATTGCCAGCTCGGGACGCCACTGCGGCCACACCGGGAACAGCTGGCGCGGTTGCAGGAAGTACTGTGGTTCCATTAGCGTATGTACAACCTGTAACGCAGTAGACAGTGCCAGGAACATAAACCACAGCGGAGCAGACAGGTAAGACATCACGCCAGTCAGGAACACGGCGCGGTGAACCGGGTGCATGCCTTTAACCAGGAACAGACGGAAGTTCATCAGGTTACCGTGACACCATCGGCGGTCGCGTTTCAGCTCGTCCAGCAGGTTTGGCGGCAACTCTTCGTAGCTTCCCGGCAGGTCATAGGCAATCCACACGCCCCACCCTGCGCGACGCATCAGCGCGGCTTCTACGAAGTCATGCGACAGAATCGAACCAGCAAACGAACCTTCACCCGGCAGAGGTGCCAGTGCACAGTGCTCAATAAACGGCTTCACGCGGATGATGGCGTTATGGCCCCAATAGTGCGACTCGCCTAACTGCCAGAAGTGCAGACCGGCAGTAAACAATGGGCCATAAACGCGTGTTGCAAACTGCTGGCAGCGCGCATACAGCGTATCCATGCCTGACGCTTTTGGCGCAGACTGGATAATACCGGCGTTAGGGTTTGCATCCATCAGTCGTGCCAGACCGGTGAGACATCCACCGCTCATTACGCTGTCGGCATCAAGAATAACCATGTAGGCATATTCTCCGCCCCAACGACGGCACCAGTCATCGATGTTGCCGCTTTTGCGCTTCACGCGACGACGACGACGACGATAGAAAATGCGCCCGTGGCCGTCGACGTCGCGGCAGACTTCCATCCACGCCTTTTGCTCGGCCACGCAGATATCCGGATCGTAACTGTCGCTGAGAACGTAAATATCAAACTGGTCGAGATCGCCGGTGGCTTTTACTGACTCATAAGTCGCTCGCAGACCGGCAAAAACCCGTTCAACGTCTTCGTTACAAATCGGCATAATCAGCGCGGTGCGATTATTGGGATTCAGCGGCTCGTTACCGGTTGTGGAAGCCGTAATACTGTATTTATCACGCCCCATCATCAGTTGCAGGAAGCCCATCAGAGCAGTCCAGAAACCGGCCGAAACCCAGCAGAACAGTATCGCAAACAGCACCAGAATTCCGGTCTGCAACACGTACGGCAACAATTGCAGCACGGATTGCAGCAGATCCTGATTGAGCATATCGGACGGATCGATTAACGCCCAGCCCTGATACGGCAGAATGGTTTTCATGTACCAGGTGGCGATGGCGGTTTGCACCAGCATCAGCGCCAGCAAGATATAACGGCGAATGGAACCTGCTGCGCGCCACCTTTTCTCTGACTCCGGCATTTGAGAAGAAGTGTAGCGACGGGCAATCGCGCTGCGCCCCATTAGCGTATCCCAGAAGCGGCCTAACGGGTTGGTACGCCAAATTTCAGGGAACATGCTGGAACGCTTGACTGGCGGCATGGCTTTCACCACGGTACGGCCTTCGTTATCCACGGCGGATAACGTGCCGTTCTCGTCGGCGTCTGGCCAGCCTTCGCCAATGCGCGCTTTCACCGAAGCAAGTGGCGCCTGTGCGTCAGCGGTTTCAATCGCCACAGCAGAATCACCGCCGAGGCGGTGATGCAGAGACGTGAAAGCAACATCATCAGCAGCCGGAAGCTGCTGAGTGATATCCCCTTTCTGAGTCTCAGTCAGGGGCAATGCCTCTACGTACTCTTGAGTAGAATGCGTTGTTTTATTCATTGGCAGGTAACTGATTGCTCCAGGTTTCGCTCAACGTTTTGTCGCCATTAACCAGAGAAGCGCGCATTTCAACCGGCTTCTTGGGATCTTTCACTTTCAGACGCAGCGTCAAACGCCAGCCCTTGGTGACAGAATTATAGCGGACAGAATTCTCAAGCAGATCGGCGTTGTCGCCCATGCTGACCTGAGACGCGACCGGGGTATCCGGTTTCAGTGATTTCAGGGCAGGACCCACGAAATCGACCACGTAGGCAATGCTGCCATCCTGTTCACGCACCAGATTTGACTGCTTGACATCGCCGGCCGAACGCAGGGTCTGTGATACCCAGAAAGAGTCCGGAGAATGCAGCTTGTCTTCATCACGGGTGAAGTGCAGGCGGTAGCTGATATCAATCGGTTTGCCGGCCGCTGGCAGTTGATCTGGTGTCCAGAAGGCCACGATATTGTCGTTGGTTTCATCCGCAGTCGGGATTTCCACCAGCTCGACTTTGCCTTTGCCCCAATCGCCTTTTGGTTCTACCCAGGCGCTTGGACGCAGATCGTAGCGATCGTCGAGATCTTCATACTCGTGGAAGTTACGACCGCGCTGCAGCAAGCCAAAGCCTTTCGGATTTTCCATAGTGAACTGGCTAACCGACAAGTGCTTCGGATTGTTCAGCGGACGCCAAATCCACTCACCGTTACCGGCGTGAATCGACAGGCCATCAGAATCATGCAGTGACGGACGATAGTTCATCACGGTTGAAGGCTGGTTCGGGCCAAACAGGAACATACTGGTCAATGGTGCCAGACCCAGTTTTCCAACCTTGTCACGCAGATAAATCTTGGCCTGGATGTCTACAGAGGCTTCTTTACCAGGGTAAACGTCGAGACGATAGGCACCGGTTGCGCGAGGTGAGTCGAGCAGCGCATAGATTACCAGGTGTTTTTCGTCCGGATTAGGACGTTCAATCCAGAACTCGCGAAAACGTGGGAACTCTTCCCCAGAGGAAAGCGCAGTATCGATTGCCAGACCACGAGCCGACAGGCCGTAGACCTGACCTTTACCTATTAGACGGAAATAGCTCGCGCCCAGCACGCTCATAATTTCATCATCTTTATCTGCTTTATTGATTGGATAAAGAACTTTGAAACCAGCGAAACCGAGGTTTTTTACCGAGTCAGCGTCGTGTTTA
Organism: Serratia sp. M24T3; assembly: GCF_000257645.1. Lineage (GTDB taxonomy): Bacteria > Pseudomonadota > Gammaproteobacteria > Enterobacterales > Enterobacteriaceae > Rouxiella. Next base: position 31,482 of record NZ_AJHJ01000021.1, on the reverse strand, counting down.
ACATTACCGAAATTAAAATAGTCCGGGCTGTACTTGATTTCTTTAACACTGTTTGCGGTCACTTCGTTAATTTTGACCGGCGTGTCGAAGTACATTCCCTGATGATAAAACTCAAGCTTGAACGGCGTGTTCAGATTATTCCAATACGCTTTGTCATGATTGAACTGTATTTGTTGGTAGTCCGCAAATTTCATGTCGCGAAATTGCGATGGCAGATTGGTTTTAGGCGCTTCATAGCCTTTATCAGCCAGCGTTTTAGCTTGCTTGGCGACATCGTCAATAGAAAAAGCCCAGGCAGATGATGTGAACAAGGTCATCAACACTGCGGCACTCAGCAAACGGACTTTAGTCATATCTGGCCCTTTGGAAAAATTTTTACCCGGCACGTCCCCTCCTTTAAATGCGCTCAACTCATTTAGTCCATTTTAAGGAATAGTCGGAAATCCGACAACTGAGAGGTGAATGGATCATCACGTTGATGAACCGTTTAAGCACATAGTTGTACAAGGATATCAATTCGGAGAAAGTCCCGCTATGGAAACTTGTCTGAGTCTATAGTAGGGTTGCGGCCCGCTACTGTTGTCGCTTTACAAAAAGCAGACAGTTCTTATTAATGAGTAAATTGATAAGAAAACAAGCGGTGGTCAACGGATATTTTGCTAAAATGGATCATTATGAAACCACAAACTCAACCACGTGAGTTCTTTTTGGACTCCATACGAGCATACTTAATGCTGCTCGGTATTCCATTTCATATATCGTTGATTTATTCCAGTCATATTTGGGCCGTAAACAGCGCGACGCCCTCTGATGGTCTGACAATATTAAACGATACTATTCATGCCTTTCGCATGCAGGTTTTCTTTGTCATTTCAGGCTACTTCTCCTACATGCTGTACGAGCGCTACGAGCGCCACAAGTGGCTCAAGGTGCGGCTAGAGCGTGTCGCCATCCCGCTGGCCGCGGCGTTCCCGCTGATTACTATCCCGCAGTTGTTCTTCCTGTACTTCTTTACAGACAAGTTCGCCAACTGGGGAACGATGGATTTGTACCAGAAACTTAATATCACCGTTTGGGAATTGGTAGCCCATTTATGGTTCCTGCTAACTCTGGTTATATTAACCGCCATCTCCTTCTATTTATTCCGGGCATTAAAAGAAAATAAGAATAATCGGATTATTAAAATAATTCGCGAGGCTGACTCATTAGGAAAAGTCTCAATATTATTTTTATTTTTCGGATTAATATACGCGGCGTTTAATCGCAGCCTGTATCTTTTTGCCCCTGAATTGTTAGGTAACGGTGCATTTAACTTTATTGTGATGCAGACGCTTTTTTATCTGCCGTTCTTCTTTATTGGTGCCTGTACCTATAAATTTGCCAGCTTAAAAAGCATGTTCCTTAAACCCTCGGTTCCTGCCTGTGCGGTTTGTATCTTGCTGTTCGCCGCTTACATGATTAACCAGCATGTAAATACGCCAGAGCTTTATTCGATGGAGCTGGATGCAATTATTACCAGCCTGCTGGGCATTCTGATGGTCAACGTGGTGTTCTCGTTCAGCCATTACGTGCTGAACTTCCAGTCGCCGTTCGTCACTTACCTGGTTAATGCATCGCTGTTTGTTTACCTGATTCACCACCCTTTAACGTTGATTTATGGCGCGTTTATTACTCCGCTGATCAAAAGTGACTGGTTGGGCTTCTGGTTGGGGCTGGTGTTTGTGTTTGGTATCGCCTTCTTCCTTTATGAGGTGCACAAACGCATTCCATTGCTGCGCTTCCTGTTCTCAGGCAAATGGCAGTTTATGAAAGAAGATAAAGACGACAAACCCGTTACTGCGGGCAACCAGCAGCAGAGTTAATCAAGATGACAGGCACTGCGTGGCGGAAGGGTTGAACCGCCGCGCAGTGCCGCTCTTCCCTTCCCGATAAATCAGTTTTCTTCGTTACAAGCTAGCGGCTATGAATATCAATCGTTGGCACCACTGACATGCCGACTCTCAGGCGCGACAAATCCTGCTGATTGGCATCGAGCAGAATTTTGACTTCGAGACGCTGCGTGACCTTGGTGTAGTTGCCGGTCGCATTATCCGGGGTGATAGGCGAGAACGTCACGCCGGTTGCTGGCGCGATGCTGTCTACCGTACCCTTGAAGGTCACATCCGGAACAGCATCGACTTTGATGCTCACCGTTTGATGTGGCTGAACATGAGCCAACTGAGTTTCCAGATAGTGGGCGACCACATAGGCCTCGCGCACCGGCACCACCGCCAGAACACGAGTACCCGCGCTGACATAAGCCCCGACACGCACTGAACGGACCCCCACCACCCCATCAATCGGGGCCTTGATATCGGTATAGCACAGGTTGAGCCGTGCCTGCTGCAATGCCGTTTGCGCAGAATCAATAGCCGCCTTGGCCTGCGACTGCTCGGCTTTCAAGACATCCAGTTGCCTCTCTGCAGCCTGCACCGCCGCCATGTCACTCTGTTGCGAAGCCAGTTTTTGGCGATAGTTGGCATCTGAGTCATCACGCAGATCCAGCGAGGTTGAACCACTGGCCGACAACGCTTTATAACGCTCGGCGCTCTTGCGAGCATAAACCAGACCCGCCGCATCGGCATTGACCACTGCCCGTGCCTGTTCGATCGTCGGCCCTTGTTTGGCCACTTGTGCAACCAGACTTTGCATCTGCGCCTGCGCCGTTTCCAACGCCGCCTGGGCTGTTAGTACCGCGTTAACGTAATCTCGATCGTCAATCTTGGCCAGCAGCTGCCCCGCCTTCACCGTTTGATTATCCTCAACCAGCACAGACTGGATGGTGCCGGAAATTCGCGGGGCGACCAGCGTGGAGTCGGCGGATATCACGGCATCATTGGTGGTTGGCGATGTCTGCCCGGAAATCAGATACCAGCCAACGATGGCCAGTAAAATAATGATGGCGACCACTGCCAGCCATACAGGTTTGATTGAAGATGTCTTTGACATGGTTCTTGTTCTCTCGATTTTCTTATTGATAGTCTTTAAGCAAAAATGGCGTAGTTAGTCTGGTTTCTTGACCAGCGACTGCGGCGAATAAGTGCGTTTAGGCAAAAAAATGGTTAACAGTGCCAACGCAATCGCAATGCCGATAATCATCAGATAACTGTCTGAGATTCCCAAAATTGTGGCCTGTCGTTTAACCAACGATGAAAATGCGCTTAACGCCTCGGTTGAAACCGCGGATCCGTCTGGATTCAGCGGTGCCAGAAAGGTTCCATCGCCGTCATAAGGCTGGGAAAGCAGTGAGTTAACGCTACCGGCATGATTTAACAGCACATTAGAGTGAAACTGCTCGCGTTTACTGGAGAATTCTCCAACCAGCGCGGAGCCCATTACGCTGCTAAACCCGCGAACCGTGTTGAACATCGCCGAGGCAAAAGGCCCTTCTGGCGGTTGCACTACGCCTGTGGCGCCCATCAGTACAGGTAAAATCGCCATCGGCTGACCAAAAGCCTGCATCGCCTGCAAACAGTAAAAATTCTGTCTGGCCCATCCCTCAGTGATATGGCTGCCGCCGTAACAGGAGATGCCAATCAGCGCCAGACCAATAATCAGGATCGCGCGGCTGTCTACCCAGCGAATATTCAATACCGCCGCCACTAGTGGAGCAATGATCAGCTGTGGCAGACCAATCGTCAGCGCCAATGGGCCGACCTGCACCGCGCGGAAACCCTGCACGCTTTCCATATAACTCGATGGCAGTGCCGAGCCGGAAAGCACCAGCACCATTAATCCGCCCAGCGTCAACAAGCCGTGACTCAAGTTATGCCGTTTCAGCATCTGCAATTTGAACAGCGGCAGCGGGTGTGACCATTCATTGATAAAGAAGACCAGCAGTAGCGCAATCGACGACAGCAACATCATCACAATCAGCGGTGAATTCAGCCAGTCGAGCCTCTCGCCCTGTTGCAGAACCAACACCATCAAGGCGATACCGCTGGTGCCGGTTAGCATGCCCACGATGTCAATCTGCCTGAATCGCTCAAAACGGGAAGGATCTTGAGGAATGCCGTAGCCGATCAGCGTGGCCGCCAGCAAACATGGCGGGATTACCTGCCAGAATACCCACCGCCAGCCGACAACATCAGTCCAGAATGCCGCCAGCGTGGTGGCAACATTCGGGCCAAAAGTCGCGGTAAGCACATAGGCGCTGAGGCCGTAGAGCTTGAACTTTGGCGGCAAGAATCGCAGCGCAACGGTCATCAACAACGGCGGCAATGCACCACCAAAAATCCCCTGTATTACGCGTAGGGCTATAAAAGTGTCGATATTCGGCGAATAAGGCAGCACCGCAGCGACCAGTGAAAAGCCCAGCGAAACGCCAATGGCAAATCGTCGTAGAGAAAAGGTCATCGCAAACCAGGGAGCCAGCATCATGGCGGCAACCTCAGCAGCCTGATAAGCACCGATTGCCCAACTACCAGGATCACTGCTGATATTGAGCGCGCCCTGTACATCGTCCAATGCGATGTCAGTCACTCGATCATTGAGTCCAGAAAACATCGAGGCTATAAGGACCCCGATCATTCCAATAACCAGCCTTAAGGTAAAAGGCTGTGGCGCTGGGGGAGGTGGTGCGGCAGGCACGCTTGGGGAACTGACAGGTGTAGTTTGCTGATTCATATATTATTTATTCAGCTCAACGGCGTTAATAATCATTTTTATACCAGTGGTTGAAAGACAGTAATCGCAATGATTTGTTAATTATTTAAATGATGCAGTGCATCACTATACGATACACTGACGAGATACTATAATACGGTGCAGTGTATTGCAATGTGGTTTTTGACGGTTTTAAGTACACACTGGCACTCCATTGATAGGGTATAATCGAGGCAGGGAAGCGAAAATTTAGAAGGATTGATGCAATGAATAATGAAATTTTAGCGGACGAAGAACGCAGCGGTGGAATACAGGTCATCTCCCGCGCGGCCGCTATCCTGAACGCGTTAGGCAGTCATCCTGAGGGTTTGAGCCTGGGCGCAATTGCCAATGAGGTACAGTTACCGCGCTCAACGGTGCAACGAATTGTCGCCGCGCTGGCAGAAGAAGGCATGGTTCGTACCGAAGGGGCTGGAGGCGTGCGGCTGGGGCCAATGTTACTGCGTCTGGTTTCCACCATTCACACCGACGTCATCGCTATTGCCTCGCCCTACTTGCAACAGCTGTGTAATGAAACCGAAGAAACCGTCTCGTTAGGCCGCGCCAGCGGCAGGCAAATCTCCAACATTCATTACATTGTCGCCGAGCGTGAGCTGCGCGTTGTGCCCAAATTTGGTCTCAACTTGCCCATTTATAGCACCTCTGCCGGGCGCGCCCTGCTCTCGATGAAAAGCAATCAAGAAATACGCCAGCTGGTGGGTGAAACGCTGGAGCCTGCTACCAAAAATACGGTCAAAGATATCAGCACGTTACTGACCAAGATTGAACAGGTCAGGTCCACTGGCATCTCAATGGAAAGTGGCGAAACCGTGTTGGGCGTTTCGACCATGTCGACCGCGATTGAAACTATTCTTGGGCACTATTCTATTTCTGTTTTGATGCCCACCGAGCGCTTCGGCTCCAGGCAGCAAAAAGTCGAGCAGGCCATCTTGCGCTGCAAAGAGTCGCTGATCGGCGAAATTGGCCGACTAAATAGCGCTAAGTAACTTCAATAACGCATTTATAAACAACCAACTCATTTGGTCTTTATATCCCTGAAAAAAGGAACAGGCTATGTTTGATGTGATTATCGTGGCGGTGGACGGTTCATCGCAAATGCCACAGGTGCTCGCGCTGGCCAGTCAGGTTGCTCAATACGGCTCACCGACTGTGTATGTCACCTGTTGTATCGATGAATCTTACGCATTTGCCAATAAGCAAGAACAGCCAGCGGACGTTATTGAGTACCCCGCCGCCACGGCCGAGCAGGATATGGCCACAGCTGTGGTAACCAACGCTTTGCGCAAACTGTCTGAAGCAGGCATTAAGGCTCAGGGAAATCTGGTAATAGGATCGGCTGGGGAAACGTTGGTCGAGGAAGCGAAAAGTAAAAATGCGTCGGTGATTATCATGGGACATCGCCATTTAACGGCATTTGGCAGAATGTTTAGCGGTTCGGTGAGTGCCGAGGTAGTGGCCAATGCGCACTGCCCGGTATTGGTAGAAGTTCGTGGTAACTAACGCTTTATTCTATGGCTTTACAAAGATCTGCCGATCTCGATTTATAAAGAAGTACAGAATTGACGTTGGGGATGCCTTCGCATAGCCAGCGCCAACCCTGTACTAAAAATCTTTATTAATCAATAATTTAATTAGCCTACGGGTTATAGCTGTTACCAGCGAACCGGAGGTGGACCATCATGCCATCTTCCCGGGCCTTCATGCCATCTGCCCGGAGGTGGGCCACCGTGCCAATGTGGTGGACCTTCACGCCAGTAGTAACCACGTGGCGGCGGCGGCGGACCAGGGCGATAATAAACCCAACGACCGCCATAATAACGATGTTCTGCCCACCAGCCCGGTGGACGCCAGTAACCGCCATCCCAGTAATAACCACGATGATCGCGGGAACCAATATTCAGTGATAAGCCAGGAACATTAACCCCGACCGAGACATTTGCATGTGCTATTGCCGGGATGCCTGACAAGGCGGAAACCACGGCGAGCATCAACATTATTTTTTTCATATTACACTCCAGGATCTATCCGATCTGATGGGAGTGAGTTTACTCTGGCTATCTAGCTGTTCTATAGGAATTTATCCCATTTACCGGCGGCTCACAATTTCCTTACAGTTGCTTCAGTGCAGTTGCAATTGTTACGAATACGTAAGGCTATGGCGCCAAAGAAAAAATTAACACCCTGCTTAATAAATTGGATATTTAATCCTCTAAATTTTTCTGGAAATTATTTTTAAAAAAGTGCTTGAAAAGAAAAATTGGCAGTTTAAGCCCACAAAAAAACCGCCGAAGCGGTTCTTTAAATTTTATCTTAATAGATGCTGAATCAGATTTTGCAGCTTTCGCAGTCTGCTTCATCTTCCAAAACTTCCGGTAAGGCAGACGCTTTTTCGGCGGCTTTCTCTTCAGCAGTTTCCAGCGCAGCATCTATATCAAAATCAAAAATATCGTCACTCATCGTTATCACCTTGTTTTAAACACCGCGTGTTTTTAATCATTATACTGCCTCCCTGACGTTCAGCGCCTGGCAAACAGTGTTTGATAAGTATAAACGACAGCGCGGAACAGATACCATTAATCTGTGCTGTCGAAAAGCGTGATAGCACGCTCGCATCTCTAGTACAGCCGCGATTGCACAACAGTTAGCCATTCAAATTTGCGTCTCTCCGAACCAGCACCCATAGTTAAGGAGTGCCAAAACAAAGGAGAAAGGTATGACAAGTTCAAATATAAAAGCTTGGGCCAACGTCCGCGAAACCTCTCACGAGATTGCTGAGGCTATTTTCGAATTGGCGGATAATGACGAGGTACTGGCCCAGAAAATCTGGGAAGAAGGCAATGATGAAGTCTTGCCTGTCGCTTTTGCCAAAACCAAAGAAGACTATCTGTTTTGGGGCGAAGAGAAGATAGATCGTAAAAACGTCTGATTAAGCAACGTCAGTGAAAATTAACGTGCTTGATAAAGCTGTCAGGCCCTGGATTATTCCAGGGCTTAGCTGTCGAAGCCAAATCCCATCTGATGTGCCCACTCGAAAACCTGCTCTTTATAGACAAAGCGAGGTTCGCAAACGCCCGGCTGCCCAGGGGTCTGAATCATCACGGCGATGCATGGATACGCCACGGGGCGCGCGTCAAAGATAAAATCATCAATTTCCTGGTCGGCAAAGTCAGACGGTTCACCGACAACTGATGCCTGGAAAATTTCCTGGATAATCCAGGTACGATACTCAAATTCATTATTCAGAAATTTCATTACTCGCTCCTAAACAATTTACTCGCGCTATCGGTACAGGGCGAAAACGCTTAACCGTGCAAACTCTCATCGCCGCCGCAGCAAGAACAGACTTCGACACGAGAAACGTCCATGCTGGCGTCCCCGTCACAGTCCCATTCGACTCGCAAAGGCTGTCCATTATCGTCTTTCGCCTGAATGTAGCGATCATACCAGGCCGTTTGGCCCTGCATTTCTTCGACGACAATGAGTTGATCCCCCGCATAAATCCTGGCTGTCGCATTAGCCGCGACTTTTTCGCCAGCAACGAGTTTATGCAGATGATGAATAGAAAGTTTGATACGTTCCACGACGGCTCCTGAGCTTGCAAAGAACATTTTATCATTTCTTTGCGTACATTTCATTGCATAGTACTTAACCATCAGTTTAACAGAGCCGCCGCAGAAGAGTCAGAGCAGAAATGAAACTTGTCGCTCTTTTTATCAGGCGATTTTTGAACTTTGTGAAGCAGGCACATGAGATTGATATTGCCTGTCCAGATCGTAAACATCATAGAAGTCTATCGCACCTTTGTTTTGCACAATACTTTTGACGTGGGATTTGAATCTGCTGTCTACGACCGTGCTTTGCAGTAGGGTATCCACTGCTTGCGAAGAAATTTCACGGCTGAAAAACCATTCCCCGTTATAGCAAACGCGAAGATCCAGCACGCCGATATCTTCATAACGATAGGTAGGCTTGATTTCCAGCAGCAGCATCGCGGCCATAAATACCAGAAATAGGGTGAAACCGGCAAACCAGCCCAGCCCCATATAAGGCGAAGCATACATGACAACACCCACTGCGATATAACCGACAAACATTGCCAGACACAGCCACGGGTGATGAATAAAGAATTCATTGTTAATACGCGGTTTGCCATCACGGCCTTCGGTACGATTAATGCGCTCTATTTCACTATTCAGAATACTTTTAACGACATCCATTGAAAACCTCACTACAGTCAGGGCTATACTGCAATTTGATAGCCTGATTTTATCACGCTGACTGTTATATAACGTAGAGCAGTTCGCACGGTTTATTTGTCTATCTGTTATAGGATTAATCGCAGTTATCACTTAACTCACTGAAGATGAGGAATATATTGTGGCATTTATGATCCTGGAAAAACCTGCAAAAGTTGTCGCCAGCCACCGCGTGGTCGGACCTTATGAAACTACCATCAAGCAGGGATTCTCAACCCTGACACCCTGGGCCGAGGCGAACGAACTCTCGGAGGGAGAATGGCTGACAATATTTTGGGATAACCCGAATACCACCCCACCCGAAGCCTGCCGCGCCGACCCATCGGTCAGCGTAAATGAGGATTTCAAGCTGGATAATCACAGTGAGGGAATTACGCTACAAACCTTGCCTGCCGGGACTTATGCAGCATTTCATACCACTGTCGATGACGACAATTTTGCTCAGGCCTGGAATGATTTCTATAGTATTCATCTCGCCAACAGCGGCTACCGCCCTGATGGCCGAGTATGCTATGAACAGTATCTCAGCGATGGCCGACAAACCGGAGTATTTGAAGTGGTCTTCTACCAGTCGGTCGAGAAAATTTCCGCCATGCGCTAAGACTTATTAATAGAGAAGCCTGATACCCGACTGCCGGCAATAATCGATATATGCTGGCAGCGGTGCGGAATCCGTCACCAGCGCGGTAAATTCATTCAAAGGCGCGATAGAAGCCGGGCGAACCTGTCCAAACTTGCTGCTATCGGCCACGAGAATTTTCTCGCGCGAACGTTGCATTGCAGGGTGTTTCATGATCAGCTCATCGAAATTAAAACAGCTGACACCATACTCCAGGCTAATTCCCGCAGCGGAAATAAAAGCCTTATCCGGCAAAGTATTGCTCAGCTCATTGTTGTTGTGCCCAAAAGGAATAAAGACGCTGTTACTGGCTCGATACTTTCCCCCACACATCATGACTTCACAGTTAGGTTTATCCTGCAAAGCCAAGAAAGTATTAAGCGAATAACAAATGGCACTAAATACAAGCTCGTCAGGAATTTGCTCAATAATATAGGGCGTGGTGGTTCCGCAATCAAAGAACACCAGGTCATCATCATTGATTAACTGCGCGGCCAGTTTTCCCAAATGCTGCTTTTCAGCCACCTGACGAGATTTCTGCTCGCTGACAAAATAGTGCGTTGCCGGACTGTTTTTCGGATCAATAACAATGTAACCGCCGAGTAGAATTAACGGAGTTGCCGCCCCATTGAGGTCACGGCGAACAGTCATTTCCGACACATCAAGCAGCAATGCCGCATCTTTAAGGTGGATCTTGTCACTTTTTTTCAAGGCCAGCAGCAATCTTTGTAGCCGATCTTCACGCTTGTTTTCCATGATCTATTATTCTCGGGAGATAAAATTCAGTACCGCCTTGTTTCTGATTAACTCAATAATATCACTGAATTTGTAGTAACGTGAGATGTCCGCCAAATACCGCGCCCGTATCGATATAATACTGATTAGCATATTTCTTGATTTCTTCTACTGGAGTGTGGCCGAAATAAAATCGCTGCGCTCCCGCAATAGTCGATAAATTACCTGCAGCAGACTCGGTTATCCGTTCGCGATTCCATATTACGGCGTAGTCATCAACGGGTTGCCCACTTATATAAGTGTTCAGCGGATAATCGGCGTGGGCGACGACGGTGAACTGTCCATCGTCTGTAGTGATTTCAATCATGTGTGGCAAGTTTGCGGCCTGAATGATGAGCTCCCGAGCGCGCGCTTCCAACGCTGGCGGCAGTTTAAAAAACCAGTCGCCGCCGTTTCTCAGCCAGCGGTCTACATTACGACCTTGCAGCGCATCGATTGCCATTTGCTCATGATTGCCTCTGACACAGGCAAACCACGGTTTCTCAATCAGCTCAAGACATCCGATACTGTCTTCACCGCGATCGATAAGATCGCCTACCGAAATCAGCAGATCTTCCCGCGCAGAAAATGCCTGTGACTCCAGCGCCAGATTCAGCTGAGTCAGGCAGCCGTGAAGATCGCCAACCACAAAAACTTTGCGATACTTACTACTATCAATATGTTGGGTAAGTGCCATAATGTTAGATATCCTCTTCGGTTTCTTAACATTACTTTATTCTTACTTTGAGCTTTGTTACAACGAATGAAAATAAGTCGTGTAAACCATTGATTATGCCCAGTCCTTGAGCATTTAAAAAAACAGATCGTCTTTTAATCAATTAGCATTAAGGTCTTGACCGCTTTTTGCGCTATACTACCTGCTGGCCCAAATAAAAACGGAGGTTTTATGAGCTCCACCGCAGTTAACACTCCTGACGAGTGTCCATTATGCCAAAGTACAACCAAAACCAAGACTTCACTCAACCTGACTGAAAAAGTGGTTAACGTAACCTGCACCACCTGCGGACGCTACAGTATTTTCCGCAAAACCGTGCAAGAAATTTCCGTTGATCGAAGCAAGCGCGTTGCTCTGCAAGCCTTCTTCTCAAGCCAGCCAAATTACCATTTGCCTCTATCACTCAAGGCAATAAGTAATCCTGAACCCGCGGGCGATTTCTAGCCCTATAAACGCCCTTCGGGGCTGTTTTATTTCCTCATCCTTCACAATTTATTCTGTTCATTTTGCTCCTGACCTTGACAAAATTGCGATCTAACTCACATATTTTAACTGTGGGTTCGCGACACTTTTTGCTTTGGCAAAGGTGCGTCTGCGTTCATAAAGCCTTCCCAGGCAATGTGTTAACCCAGACACAGGAGCGTTTAATGAAGATTCTCAACCGTCATCAAGTTTCAAGAAGAGATTTTTGCCAGCTGTTGTTACTGGCCTCAGCCATGCCATTGACCGGCTATGCGCAAGACAGTCAGCCGAACGTCAACATCCGCTCACTCACCTTAGATAAAACCGTTGGCGGCGTGCCCAACGATAAACTTCCTCTATTGATTTACCAACAGGCCGTGCCCAAAAACATCGCCAATACCGATGGCTATCTTACTGATTTATTTGCCCGCAACGGCTGGCCTGTACAGTGGCGCTATCAGATATTCACCTTCACCCATTATCATTCCAACACCCATGAATTATTGGGCGTCAGCCAGGGTCAGGCAAAAGTTCAGTTGGGTGGCGCAACCGGCCCGACAGCGACAATCCAGAAGGGTGATGTCATTCTCATACCCGCCGGAGTAGGCCATAAACAGCTTTCCGCCAGCGCCGATTTTCAAGTATTGGGGGCCTACCCTACTGGATTAAGCCCGGATCTTTATCACGACGATCCTTCCAAGCTCGCCGAAACACGTCAAAACATAGCGCGGATCGCGATGCCGACTACCGATCCGGTGACCGGAACTCAGGGTGGTATTCGGCAACGTTGGCAACAAAGCTAAGAAAATAAGATAGATACCAAACTTTTCAATCAAAATGGGACCGGTACCAATTGTTAGTTATTGACCCGTTGTGACGCAATAAATTGAGGAAAAAATCATGTTTTTAAGGAAATTATCAGGTTTTGTCCAACGCCTGACTCATTTGGCCACTGCGCTACCTTTAGCGTTAATCCTGATATTAACCAGCATAGCTATGCTATCTTCCGAGGCATTGGCCGCGCCGCGTCCGCTGCCTAAAATTGGCATTATTGGCGGCGGTCAGATGGGATCGACATTAGGCAAACTGTGGGTCGATGCTGGCTATCAGGTAATGTTCGCCTCGCGTCATCCAGATGAATTGAAATCGCTTGCCAGCTCTTTGGGGCATAACACCCAGGTCGGCACGGTGCAGCAGGCAACCCAGTTTGGCGACGTGGTGGTGATGGCGGTTCCCTACGGAGCTTTGCCGGGACTGGGCAAAACGCTGGGACCCGCGTTAAAAAATAAAATCGTGCTCGATGTCGGTAATCCGTATCCAGGTCGCGATGGTCAAACCGCACAAACCGCGCTGAGCATCGGCAGCGGTCGGGCAAGCGCAAAATTCTTGCCCGGCGCTCAAGTCGTCAGGGCCTTTAACTCGATAGCGGCCAGCACGTTGGCTTCCGACGCCCATCAATCGCCGCTGATTGCAGTGCCGTTGGCCGGAGACAGTCACGCCGCCGTTGAAGCGATTTCTACTTTGATTCATGCTGCGGGCTTCGTGCCGGTCGTTACCGGTAATCTTGACAGCGCCAAGCTTTTCCAACCGGGATCATCACTGTTCTTACAGGCTTTAAACGAAAAAGAGCTGCGCGCTAGCCTGGCCAATCCTTCTTGATCAGGCTGAAAAATAACTTTTTGCATCGCCTTCTTCGGCCAAGGCTTTGGCATAAAGTGGTGCGCGTACGCCGTGAAGAAATCGCCCCTCTGCTGTGGGGGTGGTTATACGTTTTTTCACTGCTTTGTGCTTACTACATTATCCGACCAATCCGCGATACGATCAGTACCGTCGCGGGGGCTCATACCCTGCCGTGGTTATTCAGCGCGGTGCTGGTGACGATGCTGCTATTGCAGTGGCCGTATAATTTCCTGACTCAGCGCCTGCCGCGTGAACGCTTTATTGCCTACAGCTACCATTTCTGTAGCCTGATTCTGCTGCTGTTCGCCGCGCTGTTCTTTCTGCCTGGTGGATTAAACAACCGCTGGGTTGGTCGGATCTTCTTTATCTGGGTCTCAGTTTTCAATCTATTTGCCGTCTCGGTTTTTTGGGCGCTGATTGTCGATGTCTTTGATACCCGACGAGGAAAGAGACTGTTTGGATTGCTGGCGGCCGCAGCCACCGTGGGCGCAATAGCCGGTTCTACAGTCACTGCCTTGCTGGCCCGACACCTCTCAACTTCAGCGCTGCTGGTGCTATCGGCATTACTGGTGCAGATTTCGGTATTCAGCGCGGTGAGATTATCGCGACGCGGGGCGCAGCTAAAGAAGCCTGCCGAAGAACCTACCGGCAATATGTTGGTGAACGAAACGGCCAAAAACGTGCTGACACCCCTGTTGGCCGGGATTCGACAAACGATAAAATCTCCTTATTTGCTAGGTATCTGCGGTTATATTCTGTTTTACTCAGTCACTTCAACCCTGCTTTATTTTCAGCAAGCCAGCATCGTGAGGCAGGCTTTCAGCGATGAAAGTCAGCGTACCGCCTTTTTTGCCAGCGTCGATCTGGCGATCAATATTCTGACCTTACTCTGCCAGTTGACGGTTACGGGTCGTATCATCTCCCGTTTTGGTACACCTTATACTTTGGCGCTGCTGCCTTTTATTAGCATCATCGGTTTTGCCTGGCTGGGTTGGGCACCTTCTCTAAGCATTTTGGTTGGATTCACTATTTTACGGCGGGCGGTTAATTTTGCTTTGGCTCGGCCAAGTCGTGAAATCCTGTTTACCGTAGTCAGCAAGCAGGAAAAATATCATGCAAAGGTGTTTATCGACACCCTGGTTTATCGCACCGGTGACCAGATTGGCGCATGGTCCTACCAGGCGCTAAGTGTATTAGGGCTAGCATTAGCGCCGATGGCGATTTTTAGCGTAGCACTGGCCTGTGGGTGGATGTTACTCAGCTTTTTATTGGGAAAATCTCAGGAAAAAATCAGTTTTAAAAACCCTTGATTGCTGATGGTTTTTTTAATAAATCACCATTAAACGCCCAACTTGACGACTTCAACTTTATTTGAATATTTACTGAATGAGTTTTGTGCAAATCGGATAAATACTAGCTTCAGGGATTTGATACAGATACAAAGCTAATTATCTCCCAAGATAATTTTAATCAGAATATTCCTCTATTTTTTTACATCTTGAAATCTTATTCCGAATTTAAATCCGGTGATAAAAACTTAGCATGGTGGAGTTTTTTTAACGGGTAATGGTACTTATGGAATTCGCACATTCATCGTCTTTATCGCATCAGTCGGCGGCAATTAACGCCCCTGAGCTGATCACCAGGATAGACGCCCTACCCTCATCACCGGGACTGTGGCGCTTTATAATATTGTTGGCAATAGGTGGTTTCTTTGAACTCTACGATCTGTTCCAAACGGCTTATATCAGCCCGGGATTGATCGCTGAAGGCATTTTCCACACCGGCAGCGCTGGCGTATTTGGTATTTCGGATCAGGCCGCTTTCGCCTCTTCGACCTTCCTCGGCCTGTTTGTCGGCACCAGCCTTCTGAGTCCGTTGGCCGACAAGTTTGGTCGTCGCCTGACCTTTATGTTTGCCCTGTTGTGGTACAGCTTTTTCACTCTGCTGATCGTCTTTCAGAACCAGGCCGAATGGATAATTTTCCTGCGCTTTCTGGTCGGTGTTGGCTTGGGTATCGAGCTGGTAACCATCGACACCTATCTGGTTGAAATGGTGCCTACTCGCCTGCGCAGTAAAGCCTTCGCCTTTTCATTTTTCATCCAGTTTATGTCGGTCCCGGTGGTAGCGCTGATTTCATGGTGGTTCGTTCCGCATACCTGGTTTGGCCTTACCGGATGGCGCTACGTGTTGTTGGTCAGCGTAGTGTTTTCACTGTTTATCTGGATCGTGCGCAAAAAACTGCCTGAGTCTCCTCGCTGGCTGTTACAGCAAGGCGAAGCTGATAAAGCCCTTGAAGTGCTTGAAGATCTGGAAAAACAGTGTGGAGCAGCGAAGGTAGAACGCCTTGAGCGTCTGGTGACTCTACATGATGAACAACAGTTCGAGCGTCGCGGAAGATTCAAAGAAATCTGGACGCCACAGTTCCGTTCTCGCACTATTATGCTAATGATTTTCAATATATTTCAGGCCATTGGCTTCTTTGGTTTCGGCAACTGGTTACCTGCTCTGCTGGCCGGACAAGGCAGCAGCTTCACCCACAGCCTGTCTTACTCGATAGTTATCACGCTCGGTTTTCCTCTGGGGTGTCTGATTTCAGTACTCTACGCCGACAAGTTCGAGATCAAGTGGCAGGTAGTGGCAGGCGCGCTGGGGGTAGTCATTTTTGGTGCGTTATTTGGTTTTCAGCGCAGTCCAATCGGCATGATCTTCTGCGGATTTATGGTCAGCTACTGTAACGCCTGGATGACCTATAGTTTCCACTCTTATCAAACCGAGGTGTTCCCGACGCGTATTCGCGTCACTGCCGTTGGCTTCTGCTACTCGTTTAGCCGCCTATCGACAGTGTTTAGCAGCATTATTATCGGAATGTTTTTGCAATACACCGGCAATATTGGCGTACTGTCGTTTATCGTCGCCAGTATGATCATTGTGGTGTTGGTTATCTCGATATTGGGACCGAAAACCAAAGACATAGAGCTAGAAAATATTTGATAAAACAGGCAATGCTGCGGACCGAAAATTCAGGTCCGCAGCAGCGTCAGGCAGGATTTAAACGGTTGGCCAGCGCTCTGAAGAATAGAGCCACATACGGATATTAAATAGATAAAACAGCGGCATAAATAGATGCATATCGGCCCGACATGCTGGTTCCAGCTTTAATAATAGCTGATTCAGCTCGCCCAGCAGCGATGGCGGAGGCGGTACGTAAATGTTTTTCAGCCTGCTCTTAATATAATTGTTTATCTCAAACAGCAGCGCGTCAGTATCAATACCGTTGTTTCTCAACAACTCTTCATGTCTGGCGTAAAAATCAAATACGCTAACGCCAATCCAGATTTCTGTTATCAGATTGCCCCCCAGGGCCACATTAGGAATAGGGTCCACTTTGATACGCGGCAAAATGATATTAACTTTATCCAGCATTCCCGCCACATATTGCTGACGCCCCAGCAATGACGATTTATTCATTTTAATTGCCTGGGTGAACTGCAATAGATCTTTAATTCCTCTGCGCAGCGCGCGCTTTGCAGTCCAGGAAGGTCGTTTATTACGAATAATTGCCGTAACCAGCACCGCAATAAGAATGCCGACAATGGTAGAGATTGCCGAGTTGATAATCGTCAGTGGATCGGGCCGGAAATCATGGCTCATGGCCATAAAGCTTGGGATCTGCGTCGAGATAATCAGACCAAAGATATTAGTCGCCGGATTGGCAATGACGAACCCCAAAGCCAGTAGACCCGGCACTAAACACATCACTAATGCTTCAAAGCTGGTCGCCGTGGGGATAAGAATCAGGGTATAAATCAGGCTGGCAGCGATGGCGATAATGACCGCCTTAAGGAAAACCTGCAGCGAGGCAATCGGGCTGTCTTGAGTCGCAAAAAACGAACAGGCAATCGATGCCATCACTGGCGCGGTACCGCCGTGCTTCCAGCCGCTGCCAATCCAGAACAGACAGCAAAGCATAGTGACGATAAAAATCGTCAGTGAAGACAGGAAAATCAGTCCTTTATCAGCATGCTTTTTAAATAGCTTAAACTTCGCAGGGTTCCTTTCATCGCCTAACGCGTTGACTTTTTCTTTTACTGCCAGATAAGCGTGCGCTATACGGATAAAGTTTTGCAGGCGCTCAACCAGGCCGGTTAACAATAACCCCTCCTCCGCGCTCATCTCTCCACGGATATAGAGATCTTTGATGCTTTCCTGTGAAGCTATCATCTCATCCACCAACACGGTGGTATCACCAAACTGTTGAGGATTATTGAGCCAAATTAAAAAGTGGCTAAAAGTTTCGGCAACAAAATTAGGAAAGGTAATACCGTGATCGCTCAGCAAGATCAGACGTTTCTCAATCGCACTCAGGGTCGGGATTAAATAAGAAAGATGCTGATATTGCACCGTCACCATGCGGATTAAGGTACGCGCCGAGTCGCCCTCATAAACGCAGTGGGTGATCAACACTTCGACGTTGACCGGATAATTGGCCATCTGGATCAGGATATTTTCATGCTCCAGCGACTTTTCTTTAGACACGCGCGTCAGCATGTCCCCGCAAATTTTCTTGGCGCTTTCAAACCAGTTGTTGACGCTATTTTCCAGCAACGTACTCATACGAACCGGGAAAATGATCATATGTACCAAGGTGCTACAGACGATGGCGACAGCGATTTCTTCAATTCGCGAAATCACCGTATAGGTGATGTCCAACGGGGAGGTGACATCGGCAAAGCCCATAATCGCCGCACTGTATCCTGCCAGCATAAAGACATAACTTTTAGGCGTGCGATCGTGCAGCGAAAGATAAAGACAGAAAGCAATCCACAGCGAAACGCTTACGCTGAAAAGCAGCGGATGCTGAACCGTGATCGGATAAATAAAGAAAATAAATGCGCCGCCCAACAGCGTTCCCAAAAGACGAAATACGGACTTTGAGAGCGTCGACGCGGAGTAAAGCTGAGAGATGATAAAAACTGAGGTCAAGGACCAGGCAGGCTTATCAAGATTAAGTTTTAAAGCGATGTATAAAGCCAGGAATGCAGCAATACAGGTTTTTACCGAGAACAAAAAAGCATTTTTTGTCAGCCACTTCATTTTTTATTTAAACAAATCACGTAAATTTTAAAGAATTATTTTATACCTCTAATAAAGCAGTTATCTTGTTTTGTTTGTAACAAAGATGTTCACAATTATGTATAAATAAAACGAAAAGTCACATTAAAGTGACTTTTCGTTATTAATCTGAAACTTAGTGGTTATTGTTCAGGCCATCTCTGCGCGGGATACAGCGCCATGCGGATGTTGAACAGATAAAACAAGGGGGTATATAACTGCATGTTCGAGCGGCACAGAAACTCAGTTCGCAACAGCAATTTATCGAGTTCGTCCAAAAGAGACTGCGGCGGCTTGATATAAATATTTTTTAGCCTTTTTTTATAATAGCGAGTAATTTCAGCCATTAACGCGTCGCTATCGAGAATATTTTCCCTGAGTAAATCCTGATGACGGGCGTAAAAATCGTAGCAATTGACCCCCAGCCATATCTCGGTAATCAAATTCCCCCCCAAAGCTACGTCAGGAATTGGGTCGACGGTGTTTCGCGGCAGAATGATATTTATCTTATCGATCATACTGGCCACATACCTCTGACGCGCCAATAACGATGAGGCATTCATTTTGATTTCAGAGGTAAACTGTAATAGCTCTTTAATACCGCGACGCAGCACACGTTTCGCAGTCCAGGAAGGCCGTTTGTTACGGATAACCGCCGTCAAAACCACGGCAATCACAATACCGACTACCGTAGAAACCGACGCATTAATGATCGACAGCAAATCAGGTTTGAGATTGTGAGTCATGCCAATAAAACCCGGGATCTGGGTGGCAACAATTAGCCCAAGGAAGTTGGTAGAGGGGTTGGCAATAACCAAACCCAGGGCGATAAGACCGGGTGCCAGCACAATGATCAGCGACTCGAAGTTAATCGCCGGAGGAATTAACAGCCCGACATAAACGATACTGATGGCAATGGCCACCAACACGCCTTTCAGGAAGACTTTCATCGAGCCAATCGGGCTGTCCAAAGAAGCAAAGAATGAGCACACCACCGCTCCCATCATCGGCGCGGTAGAGCCATCTTTCCAGCCGGTGCCTATCCAGAAAATGCAACCTATCATGGTGGCAGTAAAAGCGGTAAAACAAGAAAGCAGGATCATGCCACGGTCGGCGTGTTTCCTGATGAGTTTGACTTTGTCGCGTTTTCTCTCGGTACCCATGCTGCTGACGCGCTCTTTAGCCCCCATATAAGACTCGGACAAGCGAATAAAATTCTGCAGACGCTCGAGCAGGCCAATCAGCAACAGGCCCTCTTCGGCACTGATTTCTTCGCGCTCATATTGTCCCTTGATGCGCTCCTGAGAGGCGCTGATGTCGCTTTCAATCCACTTGGCTTGCCCGCTTTGCTCCGGACTGTTGAGCCATTGCAGAAAATGATTAAAGGACTCTGCGACATAGTCAGGAAAAACAATCCCCTGCTCCGCCAACAGGCTGAGGCGTTTTTCAATAGCAGTTAACGTAGGGATTAAATAAGACAGATGTTGGTACTGAGCACTTACCAGGCGAATGAGCTTACGCGCAGAATCGCCTTCATACACCAAGTGAGTGATCAACGTTTCCACAGACAGTGGATAGTTGGCCATTTGCACCAGAATCTGCGCCCTTTCCGGCGTACTGTCTTTCGATTCGGCGGTCAATAATTCGTTGCAAAGCTTTTTGGCGCTTTCATACCAATTGCTAACACTACTCTCAAGCAGATTGCGCATGCGCACCGGGAACACCAGCATGTGGATCAGACTGCTGCAAAGAATGGCAACAGTGATTTCTTCAACACGGGAAATAACGGTATAGGTTATCGCGAGCGGCGTGGTGACATCGGCAAAGCCCATGATGGCGGCACTATAGCCAGCCAGCATAAAGATGTAACTTTTGGGCGTGCGATCGTGAAGCGAGAGGAACAGGCAGCAGGCAACCCATAGCGACACGCTGAGACTGAAAAGTACAGGATGCTGAACGGTAAGGGGATAGATGATGAAAATAAAAATCCCGCCTAAAACGGTGCCCAAGAAGCGAAAAATCGCTTTGGAAACAGTGGAGGCTGAATAAAGTTGTGATATGACATAAACCGAAACCATGGCCCAGGCTGGTTTATCGAGGTTAAGTTTAAGCGCAATGTAAAGCGCCAGAAAGGCCGCAATACAGGTCTTTACGGCAAATAAAATCGCACTTTTTGATAACCATTTCATAGTAGAGTCAACAGCTCGCCATTTTCAAAAATGTCATTTTATACCGATCGGAATAGAACTGCTGCTTTATGATGATTTTAAGTTTGTAACAAAATAATCACAAGTTGAAAAGATTCAACGGGCAGGTCGATGCTGCCCGACGAATATCCCTTAATAATTAACGGCGCAGGCTACTTCTGTCTTGCCTGTTCTATCTGGCGAATGCCATCCAGTTGGGCATTACAGTTTTGTAAATCAGTCAATAAAAGCTCGTTCCACACAACAGATGCTCCGTAGTTGAGGGGGTCAGCGGGAGGAGACGACGGCTGACACTGTGCCAGAAGGCTTGCCGGAATGGGTGTTACTGGAACTTTGACGTACTGCGTTGTAGTGTTTGAGCAGGCTGTCATTAGCGGCAGCAGGAACAGGCACCACAGCGCAGGGCGCCGTTGCAAGCACCGTTTTAATAACTGTCTGCCGCTGCTGACTGGCGGTCTGGCTACTTTTCTGTTCATTCAGCGTCGCTCCGGCTATCTGGTTGAAAATCCCTACGCTAAGGGCCTGTGACTGAGTGATAAACTCGGCCTGCTCCTTTTGTTGGGTCAGTGCAGTCAACGCCGTGGCCTGCGTTAGCGTTTTTCCATAAAAATGAAAGGCAACGGCCAGCAACAGGCCTATACAGGCGAGGATCAGCACAGTAGTCATCACCGCAATTTTATTAATCATGATGGCCTCATCAGGCACACTTGCCGGTCGATTTCCCGCCGGTTTATCAGCCCGCGATTGCGCTGTTTATTCACGTAAACCCACTGGCGCAGGTCATCGCAGGCAGCCTTGGTATCACCGGCATTGAGGTGTCGGAGTAAAGAAGAGTGTTTAAAAGCGCCGACACCGACGTTGTAGGCGAAGGAATACAGCGCAGCTCGGGTGTAATTATCGATGGGTACTTTGACTGCCGCATCGACGGCTTTTTTGACCGGCTGCAAGTGTTTTAGCAACAGAGCCTCACACTCCTTGTCCGAGTAATATTTCCCCGGAACAACATCAGCCCCTGTAATACCACTACAAACGGTCCATACCCCACCCGCATCGCGATAAGGGGTACTTTTTTGCCCCTCAACGCCCTCCGGCCCGCCAAGTAAGGCAATCACAATAGTTAATGCGGTAGTGCCGCCCAATTTGACTAATTTGCTTCTCAATGCTGCTGACATAGCCATCAGGAACCTACCTTATTCATCACATCTTTCACCTCTTCGGCGACGCTTGCGGTATCCACTTCCGTATTATTTTTTCTACCGGCAAGATAGGAACGAAGGATCTCGGTTCTTTTCGAGTCTTCATTTTCACGGTTTACCAGGGCACGTTTATTGTTGCGATAAGAGTTAAAAGACAGCAATGCGCCGAAGATGGCGCAGAACACATAAATCCATTGTTCAGTGGTCAGACCCGCCGCACTAAAGAGTGCAGTGATCGTGGCCCAAAAATGCGTCCAGAATCCGTCACTTTGTGGGTTCATTTTCATAGTCTCCACCTCCAACTGTTGTTGGCTGTGCTCTGTAGTCATAGTTTCAGCGCCGGAGTCAGTTGCGACATAAAGTCTTGGGAGGTTGATTACTCGGCACTAAAGAGGTAAACAAAAAGGGCCACCGAAGTGACCCTTAGAATGAAACTAAAAACCCTGCCAAAGCAGGGTAAATTTGTTTGTTTAAACTAATCATTTACCTAGGCGCTTAGAAATATTTTTCCTTTAGCGCAACCAGTTCGGCCTCAGCTTCCTGACCCAAAACTTCAATCCCCTTTTCCACAAACTCTACAAAAGCCTGAGCCTTGGCCTTAAAATCATCCAGGGGTGAACTTGCATCAGCTTGAGCCAAACTGCTGGCCGATTCGGTATCAGAAGATGATGTATCGGTAGAAGCCGCTGCCAATGCGGCATTGGCAGAAGCTACGTCCGTCACTGGTGTCACCGAGGCGGTATCCGCAGCAGTGACATCTGCCGCAGGTGTCGCATCGGCAACGGTTGCATTTAAAACATTAGGGGCTAATTCACTCATGGTTATTTCCTCTTCAGTGGTATTTTCATTGGCATTTGCCGGCGTGTAATAAAGGCTTTTCAGCCAGTAGAAAAAACTTTTAAACATTCAACATCACCTCTTTTTGAGGCCTAAACGCAAAAAACCCCGCCGAAGCGAGGTTTTACATTCTGGGTTAGCTACGTGACTCAGTAACCACTACTGATAGAGTAAACGGCTTATTGCGGACCGTGTGAAGATTTCTTTAGGTTCGCGATAAATTTCAACAATCGGGTCCATATCCAGCTTTACATCTAACATTGCCAGACATCCTTCGACGAATCCTTCAGCCATTTGAAGCATGATCCGCACCAGTTTTTCATCACGTTTTATAGATCGGGCAATCGCACGCTTAGGCTGCTTCATGACATAGTGCAGAATCAGCAGCTGATATTCTTCAGGCCGCGAAGTCTGGAGGCGCGTGACACAGCCGTCAATTAACAGTCCGTCATCATCGCAGCAGCTGATTCGCGAAGATGAAGGACGTGGCAATAATCCCCGGAAACCGGCAGCCGTTTTCTGCCAATCCAACTGACTGTGATCCGCTGCCGCCCAGCCGCCCCACCGCTCCAGAACTTGTGGTATATCTCTCATAAGATGTCCTCCAAAGATCGCTTATTCATACCTTGCCATTTAGCGGCTGAGTTGATTTCCCAGGTTAAAACATCCATACCCAAGTTCTATTAGCTACGCATCACCCTGCTAAGTTAACTTAGATTTTATATTCAAACTTAAGTTTGATCAAATAAAACTAAGTTAACTTAGCAAAAATTAGTGAACATAACTTATGTGAATCTGGGAGGTGTCGAGTGAGAAACTGCTGCGCATGAATAAAAATACCGAGGCGCAATCTCTAAAATACTTAGCAATTTCAAGAGATAAATAAGACTAGTGGGTCCAGTCTTAAGAGAACTTAAAGCTAAATTATTGGAATTTTCAGACAGTGACTCTAATGGATAAAATTTGACCCGCCACCGATTTTGACCAACTGTACTACCGATACTCAATAGTTTCTTATATGTACTAATCAACGGCTGAAGTGGCGTTTTACATTCCGCTCAGATCAAAAAATATTTTTTTAAATCCCTTGAATACCCAGAATAAAGTGAATGGCTTTATTAAACAGCATGTTAAGCCACCCATAAAGTAATGATATTTTAATTTACGCCATTTGAGTTGCGGCCACGGCATGCTTTTTACAGGATTGCTACGTGACTCAGTAACCACTTTTAACAGAGTAAATGGCTTTTTGCGGACCGTGTAAGCTTTTTTGGTTTGCCAAAGTCATCAACATAAGTCATACCTAAGAATTATTAATCCTTGACCTTCCCAACCTAAGTTAAATTAGCTAGTATGCCTATGGTTAAGTTTTATCAAATGCAACCTGGACAAGATTGGTGAGAGTAATTTATGGAATCAGTAGGAGCGAGACTAAAAAGACTACGCCGTGTGACTAAAACAACACAAAAAGTCCTCGGTGAATACTGCGGTGTATCAGACGTTACGGTGGGCTATTGGGAGAAGGATTTAAACGTTCCTAAAGCAGAGTCACTGCTAAAGCTTGCAAAATACTTTAATACCACTGAAGCTTATGTGTTGTATGGCACTGATTTTACAGGCCTTCAGCCGTTGGCAACCAGCGTCAGGAAAATCCCGATACTTTCATGGGTACAAGCTGGGGTGTTTACAGAATCGGAATCAAGTGAACTTTTTGAGAGAGCAGAGTACTGGATGGAAACCGGATTACGAGTGTCTTCAGACGCATTCGCTTTAACAGTGCGTGGTGATTCAATGACTAATCCATCTGGTCTGCCTAGCATCCCGGAAGGCTCTACTGTGATTGTCGATCCCAATGTCGAAGCCACCAACGGCAAAATTGTTGTCGCTCGTATAGCCGGTACTAGCGAGGCCACAATGAAAAAGTTAGTCATTGATGGTCCAAACAAATATCTGGTTCCTCTCAATCCGCGCTATGCCAATATTCCGATTTGCGACAACTGTGAAATTATTGGTGTCGTTCGCGGAGTGCAGTACGAAATCTAAAGAAATTCTGATAGTAAAAAGAGTTGAGGCTACGCGGCTTTTGCTCTTTTTTCACCTTCGAAAATTAAGCTAAAGTTTTTAAAATGGAGGTTATATTCATCTTCATTGCGTATAAAATCGCCGAAACTCACTGTAATGAATCCCATCAAGAGACTTGAACCGCGGGCCTTGCGACTTGAATTATCTGCAATATCAACCATATTCAAAGGGAGTTTTACCTTGTTATGAGGAAATACAGATGGCAGAGAAATTTGAAGCGGGCGACGTAGTACTGCTTAAATCTGGTGGTCCAAAAATGACTATCGACAGTTACGATCAGGATGATGAAAAATACCGCTGCGAGTGGTTTGTCGATGGCAAAGTGCAACACCAACTATTCAGAGAGTCTTCACTGGAGAAATACGTTTCACCTGGTTGGTAGCCTAGGCAGAATATCAAATATGCATTCAATGATTTGATTATTTGAATGCATTCCCTATAAACTAATCACGGCTAAGTCTACCCAAATAATGTATGTGCTTTTGAAAACGCCACTATTAATGGCGTCAATATTCGCTACACGCATTACGTTAACTTTTTAAACTAAAGCTTTTAGTTTAAATATACAGGTAAGCGTGACAATTCGGTGTTATGAATATACTCATCAAGGAATGCCGCCATAACCTTTGCCTGCTCAAGAGTAAGGCCAGTAAACAGCTCTCCTGCAGTGGGAAGCTGAGGTAAATCCTCGATTTGGTAATTGAACCGTAAACAGGCGAGTTGTTGGCATTCACAACAATCCAGACTTGATGGAATATAGACAAGCACGTCTTCATTTGACATATATAAACTTCCTTTCTGATTGCATGGAAAAACCAGACTAACACGCTCCTAATAAGTATTAAATCCTAAAAATCATTCAGCCATCTCAAAATTCATATATCGTTAGCCACTCATTAATTTCAAATAACTCTCTTGAATAAGTTAAAGAATTAACTATTAAAGCGAACTATGTATATTTATTTAAATAAATATTCAAAATTTATCGCCAAATTCAAAGCTGGAATTAACGCTATTTCCCTAAGTTAAGGAAAAAAATTAGCTAAAAACTCACCGTTTTATCTACAAGCCAGTTTTGTATTAAGCATGTCCCCTTATGGGCCATATCAATCATAATGTTATAACTCACCATGCTTTTTCGTGAGCTCTTACTGGAGCAAACTGTTGAAGGCTCGCGCGACCTTTCGCGTGAAACTAACGTGATTGCCGTTCAGGTCAAGGCGATCAGAACTGCTTTGGGATTGTCACAAAGTGGCTTCGCAAAACTGATTTCAGTGAGCGTTGATACGTTAAAAACTCGGAGCAAGGCCGGCGAGAACCTACTGGCCCTGCCAAAGCACTGCTTAGAGCCATCGAGCGCGATCCGCAGCACGTCATCTCGCCCTGTCAGCCAAAGGCTAACCCCGCTTTTACGGCAAGTTTTCAATAAAGCATCTTTTTGAATTTCTTTTCAATCAGATGCTTTAAATAAACTCCCTATCTACCTAACAAATTACCTCAGGTTTTCTGCGCAGCTGCTAGGGGTCTAGGGATGAAGCAAAGGCAAAATTTCCTGAAATTGAATTCGGTTTCACCTTTCATGATTTGAAGGCGAAAGACATTTCGGATTTGACCGGAAATCTATACAACAAGCAGGCGATTACCGGGCAAAAAAATGCATCGCAAACGGCAATTTATGACAGAAAAATGAAGGTCGTTCTGTAAGTATCCCACTAAAACGGACCATTCACTTTTAGAGATCTTCCGACATACTGATTATGTCCACCTGAGGAGATCGCTATGCGTAAGATCCGATTCACCGAGCATCAGATCATTGCCGTCCTGAAATCTGTAGAAGCTGGTCGAACCGTCAAAGATGTGTCTCCTGAGGCTGCTATTTCTGAAGCCAGCTATTACAACTGGAAGGCGAAATATGGCGGGATGGAAGCCGCTGATATCAAAAAGATCAAAGATCTTGAAGACGAGAATCGTCGCCTGAAGCAGATGTTTGCCGATCTGAGTCTTGAATGCCGGGCGCTGAAAGACGTCATCGAAAAAAAGCTTTAAAACCAGCGATAAAGCGTGAGCTCGTCAACTATCTGACCACGCAATTTACGATGAGCATACGCCAGGCATGCAGGACGTTATCGCTGAGCAGGACGGTGTTTCGTTATCAACCGTATACGCGACGTGATGAAGCGGTGATCCAGAGGCTGACAGAGGTCGCTGAGCGCTATCCCCGCTAAGGTTTTAAGAAGCTTTTTCAGGTACTTCGCAGGCAGGGGCACGGCTGGAACCACAAACGTGTCCACCGGATTTACTGTCTTCTCAAACTGAATTTTCGTCGTAAGGGTAAACAACGCCTGCCGGTGCGTAATTCAGCTCCGCTGGCAACGCCGGAAGCACTCAACCAAAGTTGGTCGATTGATTTTATGCACGACGCGCTGACATGTGGCCGACGTTTTCGGACTTTCAATGTTGTCGATGATTTTAACGGTGAAGCTCTGGCGATAGAAATTGACCTAAATATCCCAGCGCAGCGTGTCGTCCGGGTGCTGGAAAGGATAGTGGCAAACCGTGGATATCCGCTGAAGATGCGAATGGATAACGGACCGGAACTGATATCACTGGCTCTGGCGCAATGGGCCGAAGAGCATGCGGTGAAGCTGGAATTTATCAAGCCCGGTAAGCCAACACAGAATGCGTTTATAGAACGGTTTAACCGAACGTACCGGACCGAAATACTGGATTTTTATCTGTTCAGAACACTGAATGAAGCACGGGAAATAACGGAGCGCTGGCTGAATGAATACAACAGTGAGCGGCCTCATGAATCTCTGAATAACCTGACGCCGGAAGAATATCGGTTGATGGCTGAGAAACCAGAAATCTCAAAAAGTGCGTGGAACTAAAGCTGGGATACTTACAGTTCCTACGGTGGGTGACCAATAATATTATGAAACCCCAAAAACAAAAAAACCACCCGAAGGTGGCATAACGACATTACTACTTTATGCTTATGATAATACTGTAATTTTCCATGGTACCCGGGACGAGACTTGAACTCGTACAGCGCGAACGCCGAGGGATTTTAAATCCTGCGTGGTTGCTTAATGATCCATATGGTTAGCCAACTCTTTCATAATATGGACATATTATTTAGTTAAGTTAACTCAGTAAGTTACAATCGGCGAAAGCTTGTTATTATGAAGTTTTTCCCAATAATTGACGGGGGTTCAAATCCCCCCAGCTCCACCAAATTAGATAGGACAGTGACCGGACAAACTAATATAAACCAGTGATTTATGAGCTAGGCAAGGACTCAGCACTGACACCATCGAGACAGAAAAGGATACGTAAAAGATACGCGGATCCTTTGAAGGAAAAACCTCTGCTAACCCAGAGGTTTTTTTTCGTGTAAATTTTATTAGTTCAGATTTGAGCCGACACTGTTACGGCACTGGACTAAACCCAATCTGACAGGCAGTTTTGTGCCAATTGCGGAAGTTGAAATAACACTTTCATGTAATCAATCGTGACCGTTGTTATTCCATAAATGAATAACATTGACGTGACATCGCAGTTAGCGCTCTTAGTATGGCTTCTTCAATAAGGATTAAAAGATGATCTTGTTTCGCTCAATGACGGAAGAAGAGTACCCTGCTTATCTTGAATATTTTATTCCTGATTATGCAGATGAGATAGGGTCAAATTATGGAATATCCAAAAGTGATTCTCTGGCGAGAGCCAAGCAGGAAATATCGGAATTGCTTGCGGAAGGAGTGAATACACATGGGCAAATTTTGCTGTCCATTGTCACGAAATTAGATGTATATGAAAGGCATGTA
Organism: Serratia sp. M24T3; assembly: GCF_000257645.1. Lineage (GTDB taxonomy): Bacteria > Pseudomonadota > Gammaproteobacteria > Enterobacterales > Enterobacteriaceae > Rouxiella. Next base: position 2,987 of record NZ_AJHJ01000021.1, on the reverse strand, counting down.
GGCTATCTCTGGTACAAACCAGATACGGCAATGCGCACGGTTTTTATCTATGATTTTCATATTTTCAATTCATTCCAAGGAAAGGGGTTGGGTAAACAGGCTCTTCGCGCTTTTGAAGATAATCTTCAGGATAAGGGTTTTAAAGAGATTAGACTTCGCGTTGCTGGAGATAATGCCCGCGCTCTCCATATATACGAGAGCAGCGGTTTTGGAGTAACGGGTATCAATATGAGCAAGGCCATCGTGCGCTAAAATATTAAATAACAGACTAAGTAATTGAAAACCATGTCTGCTCTTCGCTCAAAGCGGACAAAGGGTGTGGATTTCGCGGTTGCCTACAACTATGAATCGATGCTTAATGACTGGACAAGCGGAACACGACATCACTCTCTAACGCAATTTTTTCAATTGATACCTTACCAGTGACCTGTATGACCTTTTCCCAAAACCTCATTCCCGCTGCGTTGTCTTTCATTACGTTTATCTCCCACACTCCAGAATGTAACTTTAGAAGTTTTGTGAAAGCATGTTTTCCGATACCTCCTGCACGATGCTCGGGGAGGACATAAAATTCCGCAACAGAATAGTCAGTGCCTTTTCCAGACGGGGACCAGGTGTTTATCAACGCAAATCCCGCAATCGTCTTATCCTTGATGATGAAATAAGGCCACCTGTCTTCATCGATCCAGTATCTGTCGAAAAAAGGGTCATCTTCTTCCATGTCCTCACTGTGAAACAGTTCTTTGAGGTAAGGAGAAAACATGGACCGGAGAGTATTTTTGTCTGCAAGTGAAACTGGCTGCAAATCAATAACCATTTATAAATTCTGCATATAAACTTCAAAGGAATCACTGTACGTTAAATTGGCTGCGATGACATGTAATGTCTGCTGATCGCTCAAAGCTGCCAGCCACCTTAGTCGCGTTTTTTGTTGGATATGGTCAAGTAAAATGTAAATGGGTAGTCAGGTCACATGCAATTGCGCACCCACGGCTTCAGGAAAAAGTCGCAGAGTGATGGGGATACCGATTCAATCCTTATATGTATGAAGCCGCAGAAGCGCTTATAGTGTGTATTAAGGCCGATCTGTTTCATCACACTTACCCGGTGCTGAAATCAGTATAATGGCGCCTTGCTACGCAGAACTGCGAACCGGCTATCTGTATCTGTGTAACCAGCTGGACTACGCCTTACCGGTTTACGTGTTCTCACCAGGGAAAGGAGCACAGTAATGAGCGGTATGATGTTAGGTCAGGTGGTGCTGATGGCCATTGTGATCAGTTGGCTTTTGTTAGTGCTGAAGTTTGACGTCTTGAAGCGCGGCGAGGCAAAGATAATCACCATGGCCATGCTGGCAGCACTTTTTGAGCTGGCGATCGCCAGGATTATCTACATGCTGTGAACCGTAAGAAAAAATAATGCTTTGTTTGCCATTGCAGGACATGTGGTATTTAATTCCCTGAGGATATCACTACATAGAATCTTGTAATGGCAGCTTTAAACCAAACGGATCGGAATGAACCAGGGCATCAATACAATTTCAGAACACCTCTACCGCTAGGCGAGTATTTCGCAATTACTCCCACCTATCGCCCTCCTCATAACGCTCAGCCCATAATCGACGACCAAACTGGCGTATGCATTGGCTACTCTGTAGCTCAGGCACCTGGCCTGTGGCAGATATATGACGCTGATGGACGATTTGCGATACTCGAAGAAGTCCCCTTAGAGACGCCGCTGATTGACCCTACTGATATTGCCTTATTCATGTTTGGTGCATTTCGTCTGCTGCGCACGGGTGTGGGATTGTTTGAGTCGGGCATCAGCAACAGAGTCAAGGCTGTATTAAGCTGCGGGGCGCTCAATATCTTGAAGGGACGCTTCAAGGCTGGTCTGTCAGTAAGGAACTTGCTGTTCACGCAGGCCACTGCTAGGCATATGGCCGATCCCGGAAGGTATATCCCCGTTCATATCCTTGAAAAAGCGGTAAGGTTCGGAAGGCGAGGCCCGGACCCACAAAAGATACCCGGCCAGTTCGAATACATCATAGGCATGACCCGCCTCACTAAAAGAGTTGAAGGGAATGCGATCGTTTATAGACCTAAGAAGTACACCTTGCAGGTTATCATCAGAGAGAAGGACTGGACAGTAATGCACTATCACATAGAGGCGGTTCGATAATGTTTGAAATCAAAAACGAAAGTGTCTTATTCCGCTTCTCCTTTGTCGAGCGAATCGAAGTTCTGGAAGACCGCCGACAAGATCTGATTGTGTGCTGGCTGGAGATTGAGGAACCTTCCATAAAGCTGCAATGTGAGTGTGAGCTGACTCTTTTTGATTTGGAAAGGCTTCGGGACATGCTTTCGCGGTTCTATGACAAAATTTCGAACAACATAGAAGCGGCTCCTGAATTATTTACGCCAAGAGTGCCGGTATTTGCGTTTGAAGTCCGTGAGGTGGAAGGCGATGATATTATCGGCTTCAACTTTACTGCCAGCCCTCAAGAAGATGAAGGGTGGACGCTTAAGGGTGGCATAGTGATAGACCAGTCTTATTTCCCCGGCCTGATTCGTGGGGTTGAGTCCATACTGACTAATTAATGGACTGACCTGCTCCCTGATAATTCACACAGAAGGCTGTTAGCAATGTCGGCTTTTCGCTCAAAGCCGACTGTCAGATCTGATTCTGTTTTGTCCGATGAAACTGTCAGCTCAAGTCTGAGCTAATACAACTAAATAAATGGGCAATCATCAAACTCACCTGTCGTCGCATCATTGATGATGAACGTCATCACACCCCACATCATCGTTTCTTCCCCTTCCAGATCGCCGCCTGCAATCAATCTAACATCATCGACATTATCCAGCGACTCAAGGAAAGCAGTCGGGAAAAGCTTCAGGCGTTTTACCTCAAACTCTCCCGTGCTGCCGTCTACTGCCGTTCTTGACCGGTCGATGACCAGAACAGCGCCCTGCTTAATCCCTTCC
>NZ_AJHJ01000020.1 GCF_000257645.1 Serratia sp. M24T3 | reverse complement strand
GGTCAGTGGAGGCGCATTATAGGGAGTTCTCAGAAGGCCGCAACCCCTATTTTTAAAAAACTTTTCCGACCGCTGAATGTTTAATCAAAAGTTGTTTAAAGCACCAATTCGTGGATGCTTTTAAAGCCATATGCCTGCAAAACAGGCAGCAATTCTGCAGCTTGTTCATCGAGCTTCATGCAATAAGCGATGCTTTCAATTTCCGTTCCCTGTTTTTTTTCGGGAATAGAAGTAAAAGCAGTCTCAATTAACCAGTGTGCGCGACGTGCAATGGCCGATCCGGAATCAATCATGCGAGTTCCATCAGGTAAAACCTGCGACAGCTCGTCACTGAGCAACGGAAAATGAGTACATCCAAGTACAACTGTGTCGGGTGGCTCACGTAATTTAAGCCAGGGTTGCAGGATTTTCCTTAATAGAGGAAGAGAAACCTCTTCGCCATGCAACTTGGCTTCGGCCAACTCCACCAGCTCAGCCGATCCTAGCATCAGGATTTTGCAGTCTGTAGCAAAACGGGCAATCAGATCGTGCGTATAGGGACGCTGCACCGTCGCGCGCGTTGCCAATAGTCCAACAATTCCGTTACGGGTCAGTTTGGCAGCTGGCTTTATAGCAGGGACGACGCCGACTACCGGGCAACTGAATTTCGCTCTTAATGCAGGAAGTGAAACCGTGCTCGCGGTATTACAGGCGATGATAATAATAGAAAGGGGATGACGCTTCGCCACAGCGCTGACAATTTCAAGCACGCGCTCGACGATAAACTCTTCCGACTTCTCCCCATAGGGAAACGCCACGTTGTCGAAAGCATATATATAGTGCAGGTCCGGCAATAGCAGCCGGACTTCATGATAAACCGATAACCCGCCGACGCCAGAGTCAAACACCAGCGCCGTCGGGCGAGCCGGTACTATGGCATTATCAGAAGGTATAGCTTCCAGAGAGGAAATACTCACGTCCTGGTGTTGCGTAGCCATAAACCGTCTCGTAATCTTTATCAAAGAGGTTGGCAATTCTAGCACGAACAGTCAGATGGTCAGTAACAGGATAAGAGGCTGCGAGATCCCAAAGGCTCACACCGCCAAGCTTCACAGTCTGATAAGTATTGTAGTCGGTATCATAGCGCTGGCCGAGGTAATGATAGGTCACAGCCCAGTCAATTTGCTCAACCTGCCAATCGAGTTCGTATTTAACCTGCTGCTTGGCACGGCGTAATAGTACTTCATTAGTCTGGCCATTACGCGCGTCAACAAAGTCATAAGAAATCTGGTGACTAAACGGTCCAGTATCAAAGGAGGCCGTGGCTTCAACCCCTTTAATAACGGCATCGCCGATATTATAATAACGATAGGTCACTGGATCGCTGTCAATCAGGTTGGTGATTTCGTTTTTATAACCGCTGACACGCCAGGTTACCGGACCAGTCAGACCCTCAACGCCACCTTCCCACTGTTTACTTTCTTCAGGTTTAAGATTTGTATTACCGTAAAACGCACTGTAGACCTGTCCCAGATTCGGCGCTTTAAATGCTGTGCCATAGGAAGCAATAAAGCGATAACCGTCGATAAACTCCCAGGCCGCGCTGCTCTGCCAGGTGGTGTGCTGACCAAACTGCGAGTTATTATCGCTGCGAACGGCACCTTCAATAGTTACCGGACCGAAAAGTTGTTGAGTCGTTGCATAGACCCCCGTGTCACGCTGCTCATAACCTTCACTCAGATAGTTAGTACCTGGTGTCGTGGTTTGCTTCTGCCAGTCAAGACCTCCACTTACTGTACCGTGCCACGCCTGCAGGGTATTCCCCCACTGAACGTTATATTGCTGCACGTCATCAAGCGTCGCAGATGAATCGTATTGACCGTAACGCGGATCATAATTGTAGGTCTTGCTGTGGGTATAGCTACCAATTAACTGAGTAGCATAAATGCCTTTGTTATAACGAAGGCCAGTATCCCAAGTCTGGCTATATAACTGCTGAGTATCCAGCAAAGCGCTTCCCGGTGTGTAATAGCCGTCATAGGCGGTTCTATTATCGAAACCATAACCGCGAATAAAGCCGCTGACGTTTTCACTGAAGTTATGAAGTATTGAGCCATACAACGTTTTACTCATAAACCCGTCGCGGTCGTGCTGCGGATCGCCACCAGTATTACCATCGGCCACTACGTCATAACCGTGGGTGTAGGTATAGTTACCGGCGAAAGTCCCGACGGTATCTTTACCCAGCTTCTGTTGAGTTGAGGCATCATAAGACTGGTAGCCGTTTGAACCCAGGCCCGCTGTTACCGTAGTGCCCAGTTTATCGCGAGTGGTAATAATGTTGACTACGCCGCCGATGGCGTCAGAACCATAAACCGCAGAGGACGGACCACGGATATATTCAATTCTTTGCACCAAAGAAATAGGGATTTGGCTTAAATCTGAAGAACCAGAAATCCCGGCCTGATTTAAACGGATACCATCGATAAGAATTAATACGTGGTTGGAGTTGGTGCCACGAATAAACATAGAGCTGGTTTGTCCTAACCCACCGTTCTGCGCAATATCTACACCCGGTAAACGACGCATTACGTCAACCAGCGACTTGGACTGCCATCTGTCTATTTCATCTCGCGTCACCACCGTAGTCGGAGCTAAAACGGTTGAGACCGGCTGTGGAAAACGGTTAGCCGTAACTACTACATCATCATTATCTGTTTGAGGATTACTATCTTGCGCCCAGCCCGAAAAAGCTGTGGCGGAAAGAACCGCCAGCAGCGCATGCTTTTTAATTGTCATGTAAACGCGCATCCGAAATAAATAAAGGATGCCGCATAAATCATTGGCACTTTCGCGATGACAATGAATATTGCGACGTAATTCAGGCAGGTCTTCGGGCTTGGGATTTGTTATTTAACAGAATTAACACCCGGCGATAACTTCCCATCCTTATTAAGGACAGTGTTTGCATTTTTGTTTTGCAGAATAATATTAATGCACTCGCCTTGCTTTCCCCATACCGCTGCGCGACAGCTCCGGATTCACACCGGATTCCCTTTTAACTCAATAGTGGAGGCCTAGGATGAATCCTACGATCAACCTATTTTGAAATCTAGACTTCCATCGAGCTGAACCCAACTAAATACGACAAAACTGGACATCATCTTCGCATTCCCTACAATCAGCGGGCAAAACGCATCATAATCCGCAATGTTCGCCCTTTGATTAGCCGTAAAACGAGAAACCAGATGACGCCAGAAAACCTGCCCATTGAACAATATGACGACCAACTGGCGGAAAAGACCGCCCGTCTCACGGCGCTGATGACGCCATTTAATGCGCCGGCGGCTGAAGTTTTCCGTTCACCGGTCAGCCATTACCGTATGCGCGCCGAATTCCGCGTCTGGCACGATGAAGGCGACCTGTATCACATTATGTTTGATCAGCAGACCAAGGCCCGCATCCGCGTTGACCAGTTCCCTGCTGCCAGCGAGTTGATTAACCGCCTGATGCCAGTTTTGCTTGCTGCGGTCAAAGCCGAGCCGGCCCTGCGCCACAAGCTTTTCCAGATTGACTATCTGTCCACCCGCAGCGGCAAACTTATAGCCTCCCTGCTCTATCATCGCAAGCTTGACGATGTCTGGCAGCAGGCTGCAACCGCGCTACGCGACCAGCTACGTCAAGACGGTTTTGATATTCAGCTGATTGGTCGCGCGGCAAAAACCAAAATCATGCTCGATCAGGATTATGTCGATGAAGTCCTGCCGGTTGCTGGACGTGACATGATTTATCGTCAGGTTGAGAATAGTTTTACCCAGCCGAACGCCGCAATGAATATTCATATGCTGGAGTGGGCGTTGGGGGTGACTGAAGGTTCAAAAGGCGATTTGCTCGAGCTTTACTGTGGCAACGGTAATTTCTCGATGGCGCTGGCCCGTAATTTTAATCGCGTACTGGCAACTGAAATAGCCAAACCTTCTGTTGCAGCGGCACAGTTTAATATCGCGGCTAATAATGTCGATAACGTGCAGATTATTCGTATGGCAGCTGAAGACTTTACCCAGGCGATGAATGGCGTCAGAGAATTCCGTCGTCTGGAAGGGGTCGATTTGAAGGGTTATCAATGTGAAACCATTTTTGTCGATCCGCCACGCAGTGGCCTGGATGACGAAACCGTAAAAATGGTTCAGGGGTATTCACGCATCCTTTATATCTCCTGTAACCCGGAAACGCTGTGCGCCAATCTTGAAACCTTGCAGCAGACCCACCGCGTCACTCGTCTCGCGCTGTTCGATCAGTTCCCGTATACCCATCATATGGAATGCGGCGTTTTGCTTGAACGCATTGGCGACTAACTAAAGTAAAAAGGCAGCCCGACGGCTGCCCTTTCTAACTATTTGTAAATTCAAGCGTTATGTTGTTGCTTGCGTTTCTTGATCCGATAGGCAATCCAGAATACCAGCACCACACAAATCACTGACGGGACGAAATTAGACCCCAACTGTGGATGTTCAGCGCGGATAATAGTGCTGTACAACAATAATCCCAACACGAAACAGGCAGCGGCCAGTTTGGGCACGCCAAAAGGCATTTCGCTTTGCTGATAGCGCACGTGTAAGCAATAAACCGCCAGCACCAGCGCAATAATTGGGAAAATCGAAAAAGGTACAACTGAACTGAATAAGGCGTCAAAGGTGCCGTTAATCGATAATCCGGCAATCAGAGCCAATACCAGGGTGCCGTTCTCCTGGCGTGGTTGTTCTGTCATCTTCTAATCCTCTTTATCCTTTTTGACGTTAAGTCACAGCCCACAAAGCTGCATTCATTGAACTGATACCTTGCCACAAATTCAATCGCTTTGAATGACCTCATCGTTAACTGATGTGTCAGCGGTTCTTTCCTGCTGGCGGCGATACCAGTAGTAAGCACCTTTGGAAATCATACGTAACTGAAGTACAAGCCTTTCTTCGAGCTGGCGACGCTGGGCGATATCGACATCCAGCGCCTCTGCACCGGCATTAAAGACGATAATAACCATGGCTTCTGCCTGCGCTTCAGTAAAACTACGCGGCATATGGTTTTCAAGCTGCAAATAGTCGGCAAGTTCTGCGATAAAATGCTGAATTTCGCGCGCTACCGCGGCACGGAATGCCGCAGATGTTCCCGAACGTTCACGAAGTAACAGGCGGAAAGCATTGGGATTGTTGCCGATGAACTCCATAAAGGTTGAAACCGAGGTGCGAATAACACTGCCGCCTTTGGCAATACGCTGGCGTGCCTGGCGCATTAATTGGCGCAGCATTAAACCGCTTTCATCAACCATGGTCAGGCCCAGCTCGTCCACATCGCGAAAGTGCCGGTAAAAAGACGTGGGGGCGATGCCCGCTTCGCGAGAAACCTCACGCAGGCTCAAACTGGCGAAACTGCGCTCTGCGCTTAGTTGGCTAAAGGCCGCCTCAATAAGCGAGCGGCGAGTACGCTCTTTCTGTTGTGCTCTTACGCCCATGACCTTCATCCGATAGTGTCTACTTACTCATTCGCCTGAATTCATTTCACTATACCAAATTTTTCTACAACGACCGTTATACTAAGTGGAGCATAAAGTTCTTCTGAATGTTGCCGCATTCCCACGAATAGATAACCGGTCGTTGGGAAATTAGGTCTATGATGTTACATTCTCGTTATGATTTTGTAGAAAAATAGGTCCCTTATCCATGTCACAGAACTATCATTTTGATGCCATCATAATTGGCTCCGGCCCTGGCGGTGAAGGTGCTGCCATGGGTCTGGTTAAACAAGGCTCCAGAGTTGCAGTCATCGAACGTTATAACAACGTTGGTGGCGGCTGTACTCACTGGGGAACCATTCCATCAAAAGCGTTAAGACACGCAGTCAGCAGAATTATCGAGTTTAACCAAAATCCGCTATATAGCGACGGTTCTCGTGCAATGAGCTCGACATTCCCGCAAATTTTACGCCATGCCGATACGGTGATTAATCAGCAGACCCGCATGCGCGAAAGCTTCTACGAGCGTAATCAATGCAAACTGTTTGCCGGTGATGCCAGCTTTGTAGATGCTAACACTATTTCGGTAACCTATGCCGATGGTTCTCAGGACTTTGTGACGGCAGAACATATCATTATTGCCTGTGGTTCACGGCCTTACCGTCCTGCAGACGTTGATTTTACTCACCCACGCATTTACGACAGCGATTTAATCCTTGGTCTGGAACACGAACCTCGCCACGTTATTATTTACGGGGCCGGCGTAATTGGCTGTGAGTATGCTTCGATTTTCCGCGGACTGAATGTAAAAGTCGATCTGATCAACACCCGCGACCGATTGCTGGCGTTCCTTGATCAGGAAATGTCAGACGCACTCTCTTACCACTTCTGGAATAACGGCGTTGTTATTCGCCACAATGAAGAGTTTGAGAGGATTGAAGGCGTTGATGACGGCGTCATTATGCACCTGAAATCTGGCAAGAAAATTAAAGCCGATGCTCTGCTGTACGCCAACGGTCGTACCGGTAATACGGATTCGCTGAAACTTGAAAATACCGGTCTTGAAGCAGACAGTCGCGGATTGCTGAAAGTTAACAGCATGTACCAGACTGCTCAGCCGCATATTTATGCGGTCGGCGACGTTGTCGGTTATCCGAGTCTGGCGTCTGCTGCCTATGATCAGGGCCGCATTGCTGCCCAGGCGATCGTCCAGGGCGAGACCAGAGTGCATCTGATTGAAAATATTCCTAGCGGTATTTATACCATTCCGGAAATCAGTTCCGTGGGTAAAACCGAGCAGGAATTAACCGCGATGAAAGTGCCATATGAAGTGGGCCGCGCGCAGTTCAAACATCTCGCGCGTGCTCAAATCGTTGGTATGAACGTCGGGAGTCTCAAGCTGCTGTTCCACAGAGATACCAAGCAAATACTCGGTATTCACTGCTTTGGTGAACGCGCAGCTGAGATTATTCATATCGGACAAGCCATTATGGAACAGGAAGGGGCAGGAAATACGATTGAGTATTTCGTTAACACTACCTTTAACTATCCAACAATGGCTGAGGCCTATCGCGTTGCGGCACTAAACGGCTTAAATCGCCTTTTTTAACGCTAACGCGTCCATGTAAGGTTGCATGTGCTGTTTAATGGCTTCGGCCAACTGTTCATAGCGACCGCGCAGCGGGGAACCGGGGCGATACACCAGAGCAATGGTGCGCTTCGGTTCCGGCTTGTCACATTTCAAATAAGTCACACCGTCGCGGCTACGCTCGTGTGGCACGGCAAGTGATGGCAGCAGAGTAATCCCGCTTCCGGCTGCGACCATATTCCGCAAGGTTTCAAGACTGGTGGCACGGAAATGAGTGTCTTCGTCTGCCCCTGCCTGGAAGCAAAAACCTAACGCCTGATCGCGCAGGCAGTGACCGTCTTCCAGCATCAACAATTTCTCACCCGAAAGATCCGCCATTGCTACTCTGTCGCGCGATGCCCAGGCGTGATCGTCATAGATTGCCAGCTTCATTGGCTCATCAAACAACGGCACCTCAATAAAGGCTTCGCTTTCTTTTACCAGCGCCAGAATCGCACAGTCGAGTTTGCCGCTGTCGAGCTGCGCCAGAAGTTGCTGGGTCTGTGCTTCATGCAGATACATTTCCAGCTTCGGAAAAGTTTTATGCAGCGACGGAATAATCTGCGGCAGCAAATAAGGTCCCACGGTTGGGATCAGCCCAATATGCAACGGGCCGGACATCGCCTCACCCTGCTGGCTGGCCATCTCTTTTAAAACCTTTACTTCGCGCAATACTGTACGTGCCTGATCTACCAGCAATAAACCCGCTTGTGTGAACAGTACTTTGCGGCTGGTTCTCTCCAGCAGCATAACGCCCAACTCATCTTCGAGTTTGCGGATTTGACCGCTCAGCGTTGGCTGGCTGACGTGGCAAGAATCGGCAGCGCGGCGAAAATGCCGGAACTCGGCCAGCGCAACCAGATACTCTAAATCACGGATGTTCATAAATTCTCCCTTAACGACTCGCAAAGGCGATAGTCAGTAGCGATAGATAAGATAGCAATCAACGATTATATCTATCAAGAGTATTCGTTAATAATGTCTTCCATCGAAAGGCAACGTCGAAAAAAATTTTATTACTCACCACAAAATAAGTGATTTAAGAGGTTATGCATGTTTTCAAGCCATGAAGGAAAAACCGTACCACAAGTCACGTTCCACACTCGTCAGGGCGATCAGTGGATTGATACCACCAGCGATGACCTGTTTAAAAATAAAACTGTGATCCTGTTTTCTCTGCCGGGCGCGTTTACACCAACCTGCTCCTCGAGCCATTTGCCACGTTACAACGAGCTGTCGAGCGTATTCCGTCAGCACGGTGTTGACAGCATTCTCTGTGTGTCTGTAAATGACACTTTTGTAATGAATGCCTGGAAAGCCGAGCAAAATGCCTCAAACATTACCTTTATTCCAGATGGTAATGGTGAGTTCACCAAAGGCATGGACATGCTGGTCGAAAAAGCCGATTTGGGCTTCGGTCCGCGTTCTTGGCGCTACTCCATGCTGGTCCGTAACGGCGTGGTAGAGAAAATGTTCGTTGAACCAAACAAGCCGGGCGACCCGTTTGAAGTGTCTGATGCAGACACTATGCTCAAATATCTGGCCCCAGAGTATAAAGTGCAGGAATCGGTCTCGGTATTCACCAAACCAGGCTGTCCTTTCTGCAGTAAAGCGAAGCAAATGCTGCAAGAACGCGGTATTCAGTACGAAGAAGTGGTACTTGGAAAAGATGCAACAACTGTGAGTCTGCGTGCGGTCAGTGGTCGTGCAACAGTTCCACAAGTGTTCATCGGTGGTCGCCACATCGGGGGAAGCGACGATCTGGAACAGTACTTCGCAGCCTGATTTGTATCGGGGCTAAAAGTATCAGAACGTCTTATTAGAAAGAAAGCAGTCTATGAACGTTTGGCGGGCCGCAAGGCCCGCTTTTTTATGTCTGCTATTGAGCAGCAATCAGGCGAAAAGCTATTAAGCCAGACGCGATTTGGCTTCACGGATAGCCAGCGCAACTTGCTCAGGCGCAACACCGCCTTTGGCATTGCGCTTGTCGAGGCATGATTGCAGCGCAAGAATCGGATAAACGTCATCGCCAATAATACTGCTAAATTTCTGCAAATCAGCCAGCGGTAAGGCTTCCAGCGCTTTACCCTGACGGATTGCCTCGACCACTGCTTCACCGACAATGTGGTGCGCTTCACGGAACGGCACACCCTTGGCAACTAAATAGTCAGCCAACTCGGTAGAGTTTGCGTAGCCTTGCTCAGCCGCTTCTTTGCAGCGCGGGCGTTTTACCTGAATTCCATCGAGGACCAACGCCGCCATCTGCAAGCAGTCCATCCAGGTATCAAGTGCATCAAACAACCCTTCCTTGTCTTCCTGCATGTCTTTGTTATAAGCCAGCGGCAAGCCTTTAAGGGTCATCATCATCCCGGTTAACGCACCCTGCACGCGACCACATTTGCCGCGGATAAGCTCAAGCGCATCTGGATTTTTCTTCTGCGGCATGAGTGAAGAACCAGAAGTCACGCGGTCAGAAAGGTCAACGAAGCCCGCTTCACCAGTGTTAAAGAAGATCAGATCTTCCGCAAAACGTGAAAGGTGAACCATGCTGATTGATGCGTTAGACAGTAATTCAAGAATGTGGTCGCGATCTGAAACGCTGTCGAGGCTGTTACGCGTTGCCGAAGCAAAGCCCAACCAGCCAGCAAGCTGTTCACGATCGATCGGATATGCCGTGCCTGCCAACGCGCCGCTACCCAAAGGGCTGACGTCAAGACGGTTAAGGGTATCCTGCAAACGGCTCTCATCACGAGCCAACATTTCTACATAAGCCAAACACCAGTGGGCAAAAGTCACCGGCTGCGCGCGTTGCAGGTGAGTATAGCCAGGCATCACGGCGTCTTGATTAGCCTCGGCGGTTTCTACCAGCGCATGTTGCAGCTGCTTAACGGCGAGTTGCAGTTCAACCACCTGGGTTTTACACCACAGTTTGATATCAGTCGCGACCTGATCGTTACGGCTACGGCCAGTATGTAATTTCTTGCCGAGATTGCCGACTTTGTCGATCAGCTTCAGCTCAACCCAGCTATGAATATCTTCGGCATCGCTTTCAAGGATAGCGCGAGGATTGGCACGCACCTCTTCCAACAGCACGTTCAACGCGCCTTCCAGCTCCAGCTGTTCGTCTGCGGTCAGTACATTAACGGTGACCAGCGCTTTTGACCAGGCAACCGAGCCCACGATATCCTGCTCTGCCAATCGATAGTCAAACCGCAGTGAGTCATTCAGTTCTTTGAAACGCTGATCTGCTGCCTGACTAAAGCGTCCGCCCCATAATGCCATGATAATGCTCCTGACTTTGCTTGCTGTAGAAGTGAAATTTGAAGTGATGTTTCAGGCGTGCGAGATGCCCCGCACGCCTGATGTAACCGATGTAAACTGAGACTTACTTTTTAGCAGCGTTCAGTGCACGGATACGTGAAGAGAGTGAGAACAGACGAATGAAACCACCAGCGTGGCTGTGGTCATACACTTCGTCTTCGCCGAAGGTCGCAAACTCTTCAGAATACATGCTGTTCGGCGATTTTTTCTGGATAGCAGTAGCAGTGCCTTTGTAAAGTTTCACAACAACTTCACCGTTAACGTCCTGCGCCAGAGAATCGGCAGCTGCCTGAATTGACTCACGCAGAGGAGCGAACCAGCGACCGTCGTAGACCACGTAAGACATTTCCTGGCCGAGCTGCTCACGCCATTTGAAGCTGTCACGGTCCAGAACCAGCTGCTCAACGCCACGCAGCGCAGCCATCATGATGGTGCCGCCCGGGGTTTCGTAGCAGCCGCGAGACTTGATACCTACCAAACGGTTTTCAACGATATCGATACGACCAACGCCGTGTTTCACACCCAGGACGTTCAGCGCTTCGAGACAACCAAACGGGGTCAGATCTTTGCCGTTAACGGCAACAACTTCGCCTTTTTCAACTTTCAAGGTGACCAGTTCTGCTTCGTCTGGTGCATCTTCAGGAGCCACGGTCCAGGCCCAGCAATCCTTGTTAGGAGCATTCCACGGGCTTTCCAGCACGCCACCTTCGGTAGAAATGTGCCATGCGTTTTCGTCACGGCTGTAGATTTTTTCCAGAGAAGCAGTGGTCTTGATATTACGCTCTTTCAGGTAGTCCAGCAGGGCTTCACGGGAACGCAGGTCCCACTCACGCCATGGTGCAACCACTTTCAGCTGTGGAGCCAGCGCAGTGTAGGTTGTTTCGAAACGAACCTGGTCGTTACCTTTACCGGTTGCGCCGTGGCAAACCGCGTCTGCTCCGACTTTAAGCGCCAGTTCAACCTGAGCTTTGGCGATCAATGGGCGAGCCATTGAGGTGCCCAACAGGTAAGTCCCTTCGTATAGCGCACCGCTTTTCAGCACTGGGTAAACGTAATCCTTGATGAATTCTTCACGCAGATCAACAACGTGGCACTCAGAAGCACCGGTGTCCAACGCTTTCTGCTCGATGCCTTCCAGGTCTGCCTGGTCCTGACCGATGTTGGCCACAAACGCCACCACTTCACAGTTACCGTAGTTTTCTTTCAGCCATGGAATAATTGCCGAGGTGTCTAGACCGCCCGAGTAAGCCAGAACGATTTTGCTGATGCCTTGAGTTGCTGCCATGATAATTTCCTTAAAAATATCTGATTTCGCGACGTTTTTTTACGCCGCGCTTTAATAATAAAACTCTTAAAACCTGGTTACGCCAATATACGGGTGCCGATGGCTTCACCATTGAACAGAGCCGGCAGTTTTTCTGCGTCGCGCCAGCTGGCGATATCGACCGGGCGACCCAAAGTGCGCGCGGCGTCTAAAGCGGCATTCACTTTGACGATCATGCCATCGGTAATGATGCCTTGCACAATCATCTCTTCTGCTCTTGCTGCGGTCATTTCCGGGACACGCTGACGGTCACCATCGAGGATACCGCTGACGTCGGACAGCAGAATCAAATCTGCGCCCAGCGTTGCAGCCAGAGCGGTCGCGGCCTGGTCGGCATTGACATTCATCAGCACGCCCTCGGCTGTGATACCGATAGAACTGACGATTGGCAAATAACCCGCTGTTGTCAGCGTGTTAATCAGTTTAGCGGAACCAGCTTCGGCCTTACCCACAAAGCCCAGCTCTTCATCAAGCTGAGTCACGCTCACTGAACCACCGTCGGCCAGAGACAGGCCCACGGCGCTAATATTATTTTTAACCGCCCAGGACAGCAGCGTTTTGTTGGCGCTGCCCGCCAGTGCTCCGGTAATGATATCAATCTGGTCGGCAGGCGTAACGCGCAGTCCAGACTTCTTAACCACCGGCAAGTTGAGACGTTTCATCAGGTCATCAACCAAATAGCCACCGCCGTGAACGATCACCAGAGGACGCTGATACTCTTTACGATAAGCAACCAGCGCCGCGAACAGGCGATCCAGCGCCTCTTCGTTGTCCAGTAACACGCCGCCTAGTTTGATGATCAATGGATTCATTCGTATGCCACCTTGCTTCAACACCAGCGACTTCTGAAGTCACTGGGTATTTAATTTAACACCCCTGAGCGGACGAATAAACGTTCAAAACAAGGTGTTTTATAAAATTAACAATCAGTTAGCTTTTAAACTAATTGCCTTAAATTTCAGATTATTACACCAGCGAGGTGGTTTCCGGGAAACCAAAGCGCAGGTTCAGACACTGTACTGCCTGAGCCGATGCGCCTTTCAGCAGGTTGTCTTCAACCGCCACGATGATGACGTGCTCACCCTGCACAGCAAAACCGATATCACAGAACGGCAGGCCAACTACGTTTTTCAGCGCTGGCATGCCTTTGTCATACAGACGAACCAGCGGCTTGTTGTCGTAGGCACTGTGAAACGCTTCGGCAACTTGCTCTGCGCTGACGCCTGGCTTCAGACGGCAGGTAATGGTAGCCAGAATGCCGCGCGGGAAACTGCCCAGATGCGGGGTGAAAATGACCGGCGTACCCAAGTGGGTCGAGATTTCAGGATGGTGGCGATGGTTGAATACGCCATAAGCATGCAGGCTCACTTCGCAAAAGCTGGTGCCGAGGCTGGCTTTACGCCCTGCTCCGCTCACGCCGCTTGTCGCATTGATTACCGGCCATTGGTCCTGATTCAGCAACTCTTTTTCCAGCAGCGGTTTAATAGCCAGCTGGGCCGCCGTTGGGTAGCATCCTGGAACCGCAATCAGCTGTGCGTCTTTCAGTTTATCTGCCTGCCATTCGGCCAGACCGTAAACGGCTTTATCAAGCCAGTCCTGATGCCGATGCTCAAAACCATAGAATTGGGTGTAGAAAGCCGGATCATTGACGCGAAATGCACCAGACAGGTCGAATACGGTGCATCCCAGTGCCAGAAACTGCGGGGCCAAATCATGGCTGACTTCATGTGCCGTCGCTAAAAAAACGACATCGACGCCTTTGGCTGCTTCAGCCACATTTTCCAATGGCAAAACAGGCAGATCGACAATGCCTTTTAACTGCGGGTGCAGATCGGAAAGTAATTTTCCTGCATCTGCACTTTGCGCTGAAACCGTTAAACCGGTTATGTTCATATGTGGGTGACGATTCAGATAGAGCGCAAGTTCAGCTCCAGCATAACCGGTGGCACCAACAATCAGCGTATTCAACATGGGCTCAGTTCACCTTCTTTTTCAAAAATAGAGGGCTCACTGCGTTTTTTACGCCAGAAGCCCGCGAAATTCAGCACGTTCGTTGCATTAATACTAACTCAGAAACCCGTCTGATTTTAGTGTTTCCTTACGAACCCGCTTAATGTATTTTTATTCACATTAAATGCATGAATATTTATATTACCCTAACCAAAGGCTGTCAACAGTGAAGATGAAATTACCTCCATTTATTGAGCTATACCGTGCGTTAATTGCCACGCCTTCGATCAGTGCCACCGACAGCGCACTGGATCAGAGCAATGAAACCTTAATCAACTTGCTGGCAGGATGGTTTACTGATTTAGGCTTTAAAGTGGAGATTCAGCCGGTACCCAATACGCGTAATAAATTCAACATGCTGGCCAGCATTGGCGAAGGCGCCGGTGGCCTGCTGTTAGCGGGTCATACTGACACCGTTCCGTTCGACGATGGCCGCTGGACGCGCGATCCTTTCGTACTGACCGAGCACGAAAACAAGCTTTACGGCCTGGGCACTGCGGATATGAAAGGCTTTTTCGCGTTTATCGTCGATGCGCTGCGTGATATCGACACCGAGAAGCTGACTAAGCCGCTATATATTCTTGCCACCGCCGACGAAGAAACCACCATGGCCGGTGCCAGCTATTTTGCCAAAACTTCGACTATTCGCCCGGACTGCGCAATTATTGGCGAGCCAACGTCGCTGAAGCCGGTGCGCGCGCACAAAGGTCATATTTCCAATGCTATCCGCATTACCGGCCAGTCAGGCCACTCTAGCGATCCTGCGCGCGGTATCAACGCCATCGAGCTGATGCACGATTCCATCACTCACCTGATGGGCCTGCGTAAAACGCTGCAGGAGCGTTATAACCACAGCGGCTTTGCCATTCCTTATCCGACCATGAACTTTGGCCACATTAATGGTGGCGATGCGGCCAACCGTATTTGCGCCTGCTGTGAACTGCACATGGATATTCGCCCACTGCCGGGCCTGACGCTGTCAGATTTAGATGATTTACTCAACGAAACGCTGGAACCAGTAAGCAGCCGCTGGCCGGGTCGTTTGACTATCGAAGCCTTGCACCCGCCAATTCCAGGTTATGAATGCCCGCCGGATCACCGTCTGGTGCAGGTTGTCGAAAAACTGCTGGGAACTGAGACCGAGATTGTTAACTACTGCACCGAAGCGCCGTTTATTCAGGAGCTTTGTCCGACTCTGGTACTTGGCCCAGGCTCAATCGATCAGGCACACCAGCCAGATGAATACATCGACACCGCTTTTATCAAACCGACCCGCGAACTGATCTCTCAGGTCGTTCACCATTTCTGCCATCATTAATCGCAGAGGGGTTGTTAAAATAATGTAACAAAAAAGGGGCATCATGAGATGCCCTTTGATATTGTACAAAGTTGCTGATTAGCCAGACTAATAACCCACCGGCTGTAATTAAATTTCAGTCTGATTGCTCGATTCAGCATTTTAGTAATGAGAAATTCAGGGTTTTTGCGGTAAGTTTCTACAGTAATGAAATTGGAATACTGAAATTTGCCATGAAGGCAGGATAGACAGAGGCGTAAATGCCTTACGGGTGAAAGTTATTTACAAGACATAAAAATTCAAACAAGAAACGGGTCAGAGGTAATATGAACGAACAATATTCCGCAATGCGAAGTAATGTCAGCACGTTGGGCAAACTGCTCGGAGAGACCATCAAGGACACGCTGGGAGAGCAGGTTCTTGATCGCGTAGAGAAAATCCGCAAACTGTCCAAATCCTCACGTGCGGGTAATGAAGCAGATCGTCAGGAATTGCTGACTACGCTGCAAAACTTATCCAACGACGAATTACTGCCGGTTGCCCGCGCGTTCAGTCAGTTTCTTAATCTGACTAACGTCGCCGAGCAATATCACAGCATTTCTCCGCATGGCGAAGCGGCCAGCAATCCAGAGGCTTTAGCGCAGCTGATTGAGCGCCTTAAATCGAAGAACCTTTCCGATCAGCAACTGCGCGACGCGGTTGAACAGCTGTCTATCGAACTGGTTCTCACCGCGCATCCCACTGAAATTGCTCGTCGTACTCTGATCCACAAGCTGGTTGAAATTAATAGCTGCCTGAAACAACTCGATCATAGCGACCTCGCCGACTACGAACGCAAACAGATCATGCGTCGCCTGCGTCAGCTTATTGCTCAGTCATGGCATACCGATGAAATCCGCAAAATACGCCCGACGCCGGTTGATGAAGCTAAATGGGGCTTTGCTGTAGTAGAAAACAGCCTGTGGGAAGGCGTGCCAGCTTTCCTGCGTGAATTCAACGAACAGCTGGAAACATCGCTGGATTATAAAATGCCAGTGGAAGCGGTGCCGGTTCGCTTTACCTCTTGGATGGGCGGCGACCGTGACGGAAACCCAAACGTTACTGCGGCGATCACCCGCCACGTGCTGCAACTCAGCCGCTGGAAAGCTACCGATTTGTTCCTGCGCGACATTCACGTGCTGATTTCTGAACTGTCGATGACGGAGGCTACCCCGGAGCTACGCGAGCTGGCCGGTGGCGAAGATGTGGTAGAGCCTTACCGCACCATCATGAAAAATATTCGTACTCAGCTGCTGTCGACCCAGGTTTATCTGGAAGCGCGCCTGAAAGGCGAGAAGCTGCCACGTCCGAAAGACCTGCTGGTAAATAATGATCAGCTGTGGGATCCGCTGTACGCCTGCTATCAGTCTCTGCAGGCCTGCAATATGGGTATTATCGCCAACGGGCAGCTGCTCGATACCCTGCGTCGCGTGCGCTGTTTCGGCGTGCCGCTGGTGCGCATTGATATCCGTCAGGAAAGCACCCGCCATACGCAGGCGATTGCCGAAATCACCCGTTTCCTCGGCCTAGGTGATTATGAAAGCTGGTCAGAAAGCGATAAACAGGCGTTTTTGATCCGCGAACTGAACTCTGCTCGCCCGCTGGTGCCACGTAACTGGACGCCAAGCGCAGACACTAAAGAAGTGCTGGATACCTGCCAGGTTGCTGCAGAAGCGCCGGAAGGATCGATTGCTGCCTACGTTATTTCGATGGCGCGCACGCCGTCTGACGTGCTGGCAGTACATCTTTTACTGAAAGAAGCCGGTTGCCCGTTTGCAATGCCGGTTGCTCCATTATTTGAAACCCTCGACGATCTGAACAACGCCGATGATGTCATGACCCAGTTGCTGAACATTGACTGGTATCGCGGCTTTATTCAGGGCAAGCAGATGGTGATGATCGGTTATTCCGACTCGGCGAAAGATGCTGGTGTAATGGCGGCTTCATGGGCGCAGTATCGCGCGCAGGATGCACTGATCAAAACCTGTGAGAAAGCTGGCGTGCTGCTGACTCTGTTCCACGGACGCGGCGGTTCTATCGGTCGCGGTGGCGCTCCGGCTCACGCAGCATTGCTGTCGCAGCCTCCGGGCAGTCTGAAAGGCGGCCTGCGCGTCACCGAGCAAGGCGAGATGATCCGCTTCAAATACGGTCTGCCAGAAGTGACTATCAGCAGTCTGGCGCTGTATACCGGTGCTATTCTCGAAGCAAACCTGCTGCCGCCGCCAGAGCCGAAAGAGGCCTGGATTGATGTGATGGACCAATTGTCTGACGTTTCCTGCGCCATGTACCGTGGCTACGTGCGCGAGAACAAAGATTTCGTGCCTTACTTCCGATCTGCCACGCCTGAACAGGAATTGGCCAAGCTGCCTCTGGGTTCACGCCCTGCCAAGCGAAAAGCCAGCGGCGGCGTGGAAAGTCTGCGCGCTATTCCGTGGATTTTTGCCTGGACGCAAAACCGCCTGATGCTGCCAGCCTGGCTCGGTGCCGGTGCGGGTCTGCAAGCAGTGGTGGATGCCGGTAAGCGCGACGTGCTGGAATCTATGTGCCGCGACTGGCCATTCTTCTCGACACGTATCGGCATGCTGGAAATGGTATTTGCCAAGGCCGATTTGTGGCTGGCGGAGTACTACGATCAGCGACTGGTGAGTAAAGACCTGTGGCCGTTGGGGCAGAAACTGCGTGACCAGCTCAGCAGTGACATCAAAGTAGTGCTGGCCATCTCGAACGATGACCATCTGATGGCCGACCTGCCATGGATAGCCGAGTCTATCGCGCTGCGTAACGTTTACACCGACCCGTTAAACGTGCTGCAAGCCGAACTGCTGCACCGTTCGCGCCAGTTGGAAGAGCAAGGCGAGCTGGATGCCAGGGTTGAGCAGGCGCTGATGGTCACTATCGCAGGCGTTGCCGCCGGAATGCGCAATACCGGCTAATACTTTTAATCTTTAAAAAAAACCTGCTCAATGGGCTAGGTTTTTTAATAATGATATCGGCAAGCTGCAATCAAAAGATTGTCTTCTGAAATTTCATAAACAATTCGATGCTCTTCCGTGATCCTTCGAGACCAGAAACCCGAAAGGTTATGCTTTAAAGGTTCGGGCTTTCCCTTCCCTTCAAAGGGTGCTCTTTGTATATCTTTGATTATTTCATTGATTCTTTTAAGTATTTTTTTATCGGTTTGTTGCCAATAAATATAATCGCTCCATGCATGACTTGAGAATGTAATTCTCATTCATCCAGCTCTCTTTCCGTTCCTTTCCCTGCCCTTAATTCCTCTATGGAGTTCATCAAATGTTTGGCATTAGCCGGGGAACGAAGTAGGTATGCTGTTTCTTCCAAAGATTCATATTCTTCTAAAGACATCAGTACACAAGGTGTTCCATTTTGGCGGGTGATTAAAATTGGCGCCCGATCTTCTACCGCTTGTAGCATGGTCGCCGATAAGTTTTGCCGCGCCTCGCTATAACTTACTGTTCTCATGTTCCACTCCTCAGTGTGGTTTATTTTTAATCATTGTACATCAACCCGTACAAATGACAATTTATTGTACAATGAATTATCGGGTAACCATATTTAAACAAAAAACCCAGCTTGGTTGGCTGGGTTTTTATCTATTAACATGAATTTCGTCAGTCACTTACAAGTAAGTGAATTAGAAAACTGAGAGAATCTCCGGGAGCTTACACAAGTAAGTGACTGAGGCAAAAGAAAGAAGCCAACGAAGCTACAGCGCTAAGGATGCCGGTATGGGCCGCACGCCGAGAGTGTGACAAATAGCATAACTCATCTCCGCGCGGTTCAACGTGTAGAAATGGAAGTCTTTCACCCCTTCGCGGCTGAGGATTTTAACCATGTCCATTGCGATGTTGGCACCGACCATTTTGCGGGTCTCGGCGTCGTCATCCAGACCTTCAAACATGCTGGTCATCCAGCGCGGCACTCGCACATTGGTCATGGTGGCAAAACGTTGCAACTGTTTGAAGTTGGAAACCGGCAGAATGCCTGGCACGATCTCAACGTCAATACCGGCTGAAACGCAGCGGTCGCGAAAACGCAGATAGCTTTCTACGTCGAAGAAGAACTGGGTAATCGCGCGGTTGGCACCAGCGTCGATTTTACGTTTCAGGTTGATCAGATCCGCCTGCGCGCTTTTCGCTTCTGGATGAACTTCCGGATAAGCCGCAACAGAGATATCAAAGTCGCCGACGTCTTTAAGCAAGTGCACCAAATCGGTAGCGTACATTTCTGGCTTGCCGCTGTTGGCCGGCAAATCACCACGCAGCGCAACAATATGACGGATCCCGCTCTGCCAGTAGTCTTGCGCAATTTGGCGCAGCTCATCAGGCGAAGCATCGATACAGGTCAAATGTGGTGCAGCTTCGAGTCCGGTACGCTCTTTAATGCCCTTAATAATGCTGTGGGTGCGATCACGCTCACCCGAGTTGGCACCGTAGGTTACCGAAACGAATTTAGGTTTAAGGCTGCTGAGACGATCGATGGAGCTCCACAACGTATCTTCCATTTCGCTGGTGCGTGGCGGGAAAAATTCAAAAGATACGTTAATCTGACCCTGCAATTCGGCCAGATTCTGGTTCAACGCTTCGCGCTGGTTGGCGTGGAAAAAACTCATACGATCCCTACCTTGTGCATCATTTCATTTTAATTATCGCTTTACGATAAGCATCTAGACGTCTAAACGTTTAGATGTAAAATGCGACATTTTGCTCAAAGAGTCAACTCAAAATTAGCTTCGGAGTATGATTAATATTCAATCAAACTGAGGGAATTTCAAGTTAATCGGGAAGATGAAACTTCCCCCCACGGCGAGGATCCGCAGGGGGTAAAAATTAAAGCAGCTGGGTCAAGCGGTTAAGGTCAGACTGGATAGCACCAGCCGTGACATCGCGTCCGGCACCCGGCCCACGGATCACTAACGGGTTATCACGATACCAACGACTCTCGATTGCAAAAACATTGTCGCACGGCAGCAAAGAAGCCAACGGATGGTCGTCACGTACAGCTTCAACGCCGACTCGCGCCTTGCCGTTGGCGTCAAAACGCGCCACATAGCGCAACACCAGCCCCATCTCCCTGGCAGCCTCCAAACGCTGCAACATTTGCTGGTTCAGCGCCTCGCCACATTCAAAAAACTGATCCACTGATCCGTCTTCACAACCCTGCGGCACCAGTGATTCGACGCGAACCTGATTTGGCTCGATGTCGTAACCCGCCTCGCGCGCCAGAATAACCAGCTTACGCATCACGTCCTGACCAGAAAGGTCAACGCGCGGGTCCGGCTCAGTCAGGCCTTGCTGCCACGCCAAATCTACCAGTTCGGTAAATGGCTGAGTGCCGTCAAATTGCAGGAACAGCCACGACAGCGTGCCCGAGAAAATCCCGCTGATCGCCAGAATGCTGTCACCGCTTTCACGCAGGTCGCGAACGGTATGGTTAACCGGCAAGCCTGCGCCCACAGTGGCGTTGTACAACCAGTGGCTACCGGTTTTAGCGAAGGCATCGCGAGTCTGGCGATATTTGTTGCCATCCGACGCCCCCGCAACCTTGTTGGCGCTGATCACATGGAAACCGTAGCTGGCGAAATCAAGGTACTGATCGGCCAGGTCGGCGCTGGCGGTCACATCGAGCACCACCAGATCATCGTAAGGGTGTTCGCGCATCCACAAGAACAGCGACTCTTCGTCGTGTTCACGTGCTTCATCGTCGAAGAAGGCCAGCGCGCGACTGGCGTCTAGCCCATCGTAACTCAGCAAGCTGCGTTTGCTGTCGACCACACCAGCCAACACGAATTCGAAACCGCTGCGAGCGGAGATATTTTTCTGCTCGCGGGCAAACAACTCCAGCCAGCGTGAACCAATATTACCTTTGCCGAACAGCATCAGGCCGATACATTTTTCCGCGCGGAACAAAGTGTTGTGCAGCCCGTGGACCAGATGTTCAGTAGGACCGACGCGCAGTACCGCTACCAGGCTAATACCGTCTTCCGCCTGCCAGACAAACTCCACCGGCTGGTCTTTAATTTCCTGATAAAAACGATGGCTGTGCAGCGGGTTCTTGCAAACTCCCGCCCCGACCAGCGCCACTAATGCCAGACCTTCACGCAGGGTCAAACGCCCCGCTAACGCCGCTTCTTCCAACACAGCCAGTGCGCTGCCCACCACTTCCGAGGTGTAGCACAACTGCAAAAGATTACGATCGGGATGCACACCAGTGACCAGCGGTTTAACTTGAGCGCGCTTTAGCAGCAGCTCAACGTCTTTGTGTACCAGCGCAAAATCATGTTCCGGGGAAACAGCCAGTTCAATCAGACAGATATCGTCATGACTGGTGACTATCTTCGCACCAGTTCCTGACGCCAGAACGCGCTCGATACGGGTTGAACCCTGCTCTGGCTGATAGCTGCAACGCAGCTGCAAATCGATATCGCTGCCTGAAACTGGCTGTAGAGTACGGGTATGCAACACAGGTGCCGCCAGACGGGCAAGCTCGCTAGCCTCATCCAGACGCAGCAGCGGCAGCAGGCAGGCATCTTTCACCTTACGCGGATCGGCGCTGTAAACCCCGGCCACGTCGCTCCAGATGGTGACACGGCTGACACCTGCAAGCGCGCCAATTTGCGTCGCAGAATAGTCACTGCCGTTACGGCCAAGCAGTACAGTTTCACCCGCCTGATTGCGCGAGATAAAACCAGTGACGACCAGATACTGATGCGGATGCTGAGCCATCAGCTGTTGCAACAGCGGGTAGGAACGACCTTCATCGACCTGAGGCTGTGCAGCACGCTCGGCACGCAGGAAATCGCGGGCGTCGAGCCAGGCAGAAGGCAGATCTTTCTGGGCCAGCAGCGCCGACATCAAACGGGCAGACCAGACTTCACCATGCCCGACGACTTCAGCGTAAATGGCTTCGGTGACTTTACCGTCCAGCAATACGGCCAAGCGCTCAAGATCGTGAATAAATGTCGCAATCAGCGGTTCAGCCATTTCGGCAGGCAGCAGGCCGGTAATCAAATCACTTTGATAACGGCGCAGCGCCTGCTGCACCTGATGAGCCGAGATCCTGTCGCTCTGGCTCAATTTCAGCCAGCTAATGAGTTGGTTAGTCGTGCTGCCTGCGGCAGAAACCACCATAATATCGCCAGGATTACCGTATTCGGCCATGATGCCAGCTACGCGAAGATAACACTTCGCATCGGCCAGGCTGCTACCACCAAATTTATGTAACTGCCGGCTTCCTGCCGGTGCTGCAACCGCTATTGCATTCATTACTTACCTCTTCGCCGCCGACTGGAAAGCGTGTTCCAGGTCGGCAATTAAATCTTCGCTATCTTCAAGACCGACAGAAATGCGCAGCAGACTGTCGGATATCCCTGCGGCTTTACGTGCTTCCGGCGCCATACCCGCGTGGGTCATGGTGGCGGTATGAGAAATCAGGCTTTCAACGCCGCCCAATGATTCGGCCAATGTGAAAAGTTTAAGTTCTTTAAGGAAATGACGCAGACTAGTCTCATCACCATTAAACTCGAAACTTACCATCGCCCCGAAACCGCTTTGTTGACGTCGCGCAATTTCGTGCCCCTGATTCTCAGGCAAGGATGGATGATACAGTTTTTTAACCAGCGATTGTTTCTGTAAATAAGCAACAATTGCCAGCGCATTTTCCTGCTGCTGTTTTACACGCACGCCAACGGTACGCAAACCGCGTAGCAGCAGATAGCTGTCGAACGCCGCGCCGGTAACGCCAATGTTATTGCCCCACCATGCCAGCTCGGTCGCATGCTCGGCCGTTTTGGAAATTACCGTTCCGGCAACCACGTCAGAGTGACCATTCAAATATTTGGTACAGGAATGCACCACCAGGTCAGCACCCAGTTTAAGCGGCTGCTGAAGTACCGGGCTGAGGAAGGTGTTATCCACTACCGCCAGCGCGCCCGCTTGATGCGCCGCATCGCAAATAGCTTTGATATCCACCACGCGCAACAACGGGTTGCTTGGGGTTTCAATCAGTACCAGCTTGGGTTTTTGGTCCAGCGCTTCCTGCAACGCTTGGGGATCACCTTGATCGACAAACAGCACGCGGTACGCACCGCGCTTGCTCAGGCTGTCGAACAGACGATAGCTGCCGCCGTAGCAATCGTGCGGCGCTACCAGTAAATCACCCGGTTTAAGAAACACGGTGCAAACAAGATGAATCGCCGACATTCCACTGCTAGTCAGCACGGCACCCGCACCTCCTTCCAAATCTGCCAGTGCGCGCTGAACGACATCACGCGTCGGATTGCCGCGACGAGAATAGTCGTGGGCTCTCGGCTGATTGAAATCTTCAAAGCTATAGGTAGTAGAAAGAGTGATCGAGGGAACAACACCGCCATACTGCTGGTCAATGTTGAGTCCACTGTTTACCGCGATTGTGCCTTGCTTGAGCGTCATATTTGTTGCTCCCTGACGGGATAAATGAGGATGAGGGTGTAAAGATTAATCGTTAGCGGGATAGACGTCAATACATCTGGACATCTAAACTTCTTTGCGTATAGATTGAGCATTGTGATAATAACCGCTAAAATTATAGCTATATGGCGTATTATGCGGACGCAGCAACGCTGATTGGCACAGTAAAACACGAACCTGTCTCCGCTGACAAAGCGAACAGCATTCAGGCCAGGATTTACGGACAACGTCTATAGTGAGATCTGCGAAAATCGGGCATAATCGCCGGGTTTTCAGAATTTTATTTCTATTTGATAAATTTAAGGTGTCCCATGGCTGAGTGGAACGGCGAATATGTCAGCCCTTACGCTGAACACGGTAAGAAAAGCGAACAAGTTAAAAAAATTACGGTTTCCATTCCTCTGAAAGTATTGAAAATTTTGACAGATGAGCGCACGCGTCGTCAGGTTAACAACCTGCGTCATGCAACAAACAGTGAATTGCTGTGCGAAGCTTTTCTGCACGCCTTCACTGGCCAGCCGCTGCCAAACGATGAAGACCTGCGTAAAGAACGCAGTGATGAAATTCCGGAAGCCGCCAAAATTCTCATGCGTGAACTGGGCGTTGATCCTGATACCTGGGAGTATTAAGGAGAGTCTGACGTTTTCAGGGAAGAGAGACGTGGAAGAAAAACAGGCAATAAAAAAGGCGCCACCGGCGCCTTTTTTTGCTCTCGAGCGAAGCTTATTTGCTGCTCGGTACGCTGAAACGCTTGTTGAAGCGGTCAACACGTCCACCAGTAGCCACTTCACGTTGCTTACCAGTGTAGAACGGGTGACATTCGCCACAAACGTCCAGGTTCAGATCGTGACCAACGGTAGATCCGATCTTGATAACGTTACCGCATGAGCAGTTAGCAGTAACAACGGTATATTTAGGGTGAATACCTTCTTTCATGGGAAAACCTCTGTTTAGGCCGCGTCGCTATCCAACCGTGTTACCGCCGGACACCACGCGTGGTGTTAATGATTAGGTCTCTGATACGGAATGCATCAAAGGCGGCGAATCATACAGAATAAAATCTGACCGCGCAATCATGTTCATGCATTCCGAGACACCCAGTGTACACTATCTCGTCATTTTTTTATAGTCTGGACCACAAATGCCTGTTGCTCACGTTGCTCTACCCGTTCCATTAAGCCGCACTTTTGACTACATATTACCACCCAGTATGCAGGTGGTCCCCGGCTGTCGGGTCAGCGTTCCGTTTGGCAAGCGAGAGTCGATTGGTATTGTTACCGGCGTCAGCGACAGCAGTGATTTCCCGATTGAAAAACTCAAACCGGTAGCGGCTGTGCTCGACAGCGCGAGCCTGTTTACCCCAGATTTATGGCGCGTGTTGCACTGGGCCGCCGATTATTATCACTTTCCGCTCGGAGAAGTGCTGTCTCACGCGCTGCCGGTGCTTTTACGGCAGGGAAAACCTGCGAAACTCACCCCGTTATTACAATGGTTCGCCACCGAGCAGGGCCGCGCGACACCTTTAGATACCTTAAAACGCGCGCCGAAACAGCAGCAGGCGATGGCTGCGCTGATGCACGGCAAAATCTATCGCCATCAGATAAACAATTTAGAACTTAACGAAGCGGCGCTACAGGCCTTGAGATCCAAAGGGCTTGCGGATTTGCAAAGCGTAGCGCCGGTCACGCAGGACTGGCGCAAAGACTTCTCGGTGGTGGGTGAGCGTCTGCGCCTGAATACCGAACAGGCCACCGCCGTCGGGGCTATTCGTAGCGAAGATCAACAGTTCTCTGCCTGGCTACTGGCGGGGATCACCGGTTCGGGTAAAACTGAAGTCTATCTCAGCGTGCTGGAAAATATTCTCGCGCAAGGTCGCCAGGCGCTGGTGATGGTGCCGGAAATCGGCCTGACGCCGCAGACCATCGCCCGTTTTCGCGAACGTTTTAGTGCGCCGGTCGACGTGCTGCACTCTGGTCTGAACGACAGCGAACGATTGGCAGTGTGGCTGCGCGCCAGAAACGGCGAAGCCGGGATTGTCATCGGCACCCGCTCATCACTGTTCACCCCATTTGCTCGCCTTGGCGTGATCATTATTGATGAAGAGCACGACAGTTCCTACAAACAGCAGGAAGGCTGGCGCTATCATGCCCGCGATCTGGCAGTTTTTCGCGCCTATGCGGAAAACATTCCGATTATCATGGGTTCCGCCACCCCGGCCCTGGAAACGCTGCACAATGTGCAACTTGGCAAATATCGTCAGTTAACACTGACCAAGCGCGCGGGTAATGCCAAGCCGGCCGTGCATCATCTGCTGGATATAAAAGGACTACCGCTGAAGGTGGGCCTGTCGCAGCCGCTAATCCAGCGTATGCAGCAGCATCTCAAAGCAGATAACCAGGTAATGCTTTTCCTTAACCGTCGCGGCTATGCGCCGGCGCTGCTGTGCCATGAGTGTGGCTGGATAGCCGAGTGCCAGCGTTGCGATCACTATTATACATTTCATCAGAATCATCGGCAGCTGCGCTGTCACCACTGTGACAGTCAGCGCTCGGTGCCGCATCAGTGCCCGCAGTGTGGCTCGACGCAGCTGGTGTCGGTGGGTGTCGGCACAGAACAGCTGGAAAACGAGCTGGCGCCCATGTTTCCCGACACACCGATCACTCGTATCGATAGGGATACCACCAGCCGCAAAGGCTCGCTGGAACAGCATCTGGCGGAGGTGCATCGAGGCGGCGCGCGAATTTTGATCGGCACGCAAATGCTGGCCAAAGGTCATCACTTCCCTGACGTCACACTCGTTTCACTGCTTGATGTCGATGGCGCACTGTTCTCGGCAGACTTCCGTTCCGCCGAGCGCTTTGCCCAGCTTTATACCCAAGTCTCAGGACGTGCGGGACGCGCCGGTAAACAGGGCGAAGTGGTGCTGCAAACTCATCACCCAGAACATCCCTTATTACAAGTATTGTTACAGCAAGGTTATGACGCCTTTTCAAAACAGACGTTGGCAGAGCGTAAAAGCGTTTTTTTGCCACCGTTTACCAGTCACGTGCTGTTCCGTTCGGAAGACCATGACAATCAGCAATCGGCGATGTTTTTGCAGCAGCTGCGTAATCTGCTGGAAGCCAGCCCGTTAAAGGATGATTCACTGTGGGTGCTTGGACCCGTTCCGGCACTGCAGGCCAAGCGCAGTGGACGATTCCGCTGGCAGCTGCTTATCCAGCATCCGTCACGTAAAGTGCTACAACACGTAATCAAAAGTTCAATGCCTCTGATTGCCAGTCTGCCGCAGGCAAAAAAGGTTAAATGGACGCTGGATGTTGATCCTATTGATAATTAATTTAACGACGGGCAGGATTTTTGGAACACAGCGCGAAAAAACCACGTAAGTCACATTTTTTATGCAATTAGGTAAATAATCCTAGTCACAATCTGTTTAGAATGTGATGAGCTACGCAATCCATTACGTAGCAAAATAGTTTGCGAGTAAGTAAGCACGGATGCGGTAAATAAATTATAAAAATTAACATCCATGATGTCGTGTCAGATTGATGCAGATGCAAGGAGAGATGCGTTGGATCAGAATAGAGTTATCCCTACCGCCACGATGAAAGACGTGGCGGAAATGGCCGGAGTGTCCACCGCCACGGTTTCAAGAGCATTGATGAATCCTGAGAAGGTTTCCGCCACGACACGCCAGCGGGTTGAACAGGCAGTCATTGCCGTCGGCTACTCGCCTCATTCTCTATCCCGTAATCTTAAACGCAACGAATCGCGGACTATTCTGGTGATCATCCCTGATATCTGCGATCCGTTTTTTGCCGATGTGATCCAGGGGATCGAACGAACCGCTGCTGAAAATGGTTATCTGGTGTTGATTGGTGACTGCGCCCAGCAAAATCAGCAAGAAAAAACCTTTATTAACCTCATAATTACTAAACAAATTGACGGTATGTTGCTGTTGGGTTCGGATTTACCCTTCGATGCCAGCAAAGAAGAACAACGCAACCTGCCACCGATGGTGATGGCGAATGAGTTTGCGCCAGAGCTTGAACTCCCGACGGTACACATCGATAACCTGACGGCAGCCTACGAAGCCGTACATTATTTGATTGACCTTGGGCATCAGCGCATTGCCTGCATCGCCGGTCCAGAAAATATGCCGCTTTGCCAATATCGCCTGCAAGGCTATATTCAGGCAGTGCGCCGCAACGGGCAAACGGTAGAGAGTCAGTACATCGCCCACGGTGATTTCACCTACGAATCCGGTGCTCAGGCACTGGCGACGTTAATGAGTCAGCCAAAGCCACCGACGGCGATTTTTTGTCATAATGACATCATGGCTATCGGCGCAATGTGTGAAGCGAAAAAATTAGGGCTGCTTATTCCGCAAGATTTGTCTATTGTTGGGTTCGATGACATAAAAATCAGCCAGTTCTACGATCCACCACTTACCACGGTTGCTCAACCAAGATTCCAGATTGGCCGGGAAGCCATGTTATTATTGTTGGAACAATTAAACGGTCATGCAGTCCAAAGCGGTTCACGTTTGCTCGAAAGTGAACTGGTTATTCGCGGCAGCACTGCTGCGCCCAAGCGCTAGTTAACAGTCAAGTTTTCAGGATTCTGTAAAATGACGTACTTCTCTAAACATAACGACACAGCGAAACGATAGTGGCACAAAAAGACTATGTGAGCCGTGGACGCTCAGGAGCACGGCGGAAGAAAAGTACCAGCCGTAACAAGAAAAGCAGTTCCCCGATGGTTTCCAAAACCGTGGTGGCAATCGCCGTCGCCGTTCTGGTGGTCTTCGTGGGTGGCCTTTACTTTATCAGCCATAAAAAGATGGAAGAGGCGGAGATTTTGCCGACCCATGCAGTGCGTCCAGGTTCAGGCTTGCCGCCTAAACCGGAAGAGCGTTGGCGCTATATCAAAGAACTCGAGAATCGTCAGATGGGCGTGCAAACCCCAACCGAGCCTACCTCGGGCGGCGACATCTCGTCTAAAACCCAGCTAACGCCAGAGCAAAAACAACTGCTTGAGCAGATGCAGGCCGATATGCGCCAGACGCCGACGCAGCTTAGTGAGGTGCCATATAACGATCCATCGCAGGCAACGCACACTGCGCCGACTTCAAGACAGCAGGCCAGCCAGCCAACGTTTATGCAGCAGCCAGTAAGGGCTCCGCAGGCGCAACAGAATGCGCCGGCTCAGCCAAGGCCGCGGCCGGTCCAGCAGCAGCCAGTATTCACTCAGCCTAAACCTGAGCATGAAAAACCGCAGCAGCCAATGATCACCCAGGCAAAACCGGAACGAGAAAAACCGCAGCAGCAAACTCTCGCTCAGAATGCTCCGGAAAAAGAGAAACCTAAAGAGCAGGAAAAATCCCAGCGCTTTATCGTGCAGTGTGGTTCTTTCCGCGGTACAGAGCAGGCCGAGTCCGTGCGCGCCAAGCTGGCATTTGAAGGCTTTGAGAGCCGCGTCACCTCAAACGGTGGCTGGAATCGCGTGGTGATCGGCCCTTACAACAATCGCGCAGGCGCAGACGGTACGCTGTCTCGTTTGAAAGGTTCTGGCATTTCAAGCTGTATTCCTGTCCCCGTCGGGGGTTGAAAACCCATAATCCTCCCCAATCTATACATACAATATGGCCCGCGAAGTTATGTAACCCATTAAGGTTTGCATGACTTCGCCGGGATCTCTTCCGTCTGCAACGAGGAAAAGCTCGTGACAACAATTGTATGTGTGCGCCGTAATGGCCATGTGGTAGTGGGTGGCGATGGCCAGGCCACAATGGGTAACACCGTAATGAAAGGTAACGTCGTTAAAGTACGTACCTTCTTCAAAGATAAGGTGATCGCGGGCTTTGCCGGCGGTACAGCCGATGCCTTCACACTGTTTGAGCTATTTGAGCGCAAGCTGGAAATGCATCAGGGTCATTTAACCAAAGCCGCGGTAGAACTGGCAAAAGACTGGCGAACCGACCGCATGCTGCGTCGTCTTGAAGCGCTGCTGGTTGTAGCCGACGAGACCGACTCGCTGCTGATTAGCGGTAACGGTGACGTGATCCGTCAAGACAACGGGTTGATTGCTATTGGTTCAGGTGGCGCTTACGCCCAGGCAGCCGCGACCGCGCTGCTGGAAAACACCGATTTGAGCGCTCGTGAAATTGCCGAGAAATCGCTGAATATCGCCGGTGATATCTGCATTTATACCAACCATAACCTCAATTTCCTGGAATTGCCTAAGCAATCCCAAGCGTAAGGATCGAATATTATGTCTGAAATGACCCCACGCGAGATTGTCAGCGAATTAGACAACTACATCATCGGCCAGGACAAAGCGAAACGCGCGGTTGCTATTGCGCTGCGTAACCGCTGGCGTCGTATGCAGCTCGATGAAGCGCTGCGCCACGAAGTTACACCTAAAAATATTCTGATGATCGGCCCGACCGGTGTCGGTAAAACCGAAATAGCTCGCCGTCTGGCAAAACTGGCCAACGCGCCGTTCATCAAAGTTGAAGCGACCAAGTTCACCGAAGTCGGTTACGTTGGTAAAGAAGTCGATTCCATCATTCGTGATCTGACCGATTCGGCCATCAAAATGGTGCGCCAGCAGTCCATCGAACGGAACCGCTACCGCGCAGAAGAGTTGGCAGAAGAGCGCATTCTCGACGTGCTGATCCCACCAGCCAAAAACAACTGGGGCCAGCCGGATGAGGCACACGAGCCATCTGCGGCGCGTCAGTCTTTCCGCAAAAAACTGCGTGAAGGCCTGCTTGATGATAAGGAAATTGAAATTAATGTAGCCGATGCTCCAGCTGGCGTTGAAATCATGGCTCCTCCAGGCATGGAAGAAATGACCAACCAGTTGCAGTCAATGTTCCAGAACATGGCCGGTCAGAAACAGAAAGCGCGCAAGCTGAAAATCAAAGAAGCTTACAAACTGCTGGTTGAAGAAGAAGCGGCGAAACTGGTTAATCCAGAAGAACTGAAAGAGCAGGCAATCGAAGCCGTTGAACAGCACGGCATCGTGTTCATCGACGAAATCGACAAAATTTGTAAGCGCGGCGGTCAAAGCTCCGGTCCTGACGTTTCCCGCGAGGGCGTACAGCGTGATCTCCTGCCGCTGGTTGAAGGCTGTACCGTTTCAACCAAGCACGGCATGGTTAAAACTGACCACATCCTGTTCATCGCTTCGGGCGCATTCCAGACTGCCAATCCGTCAGACCTGATCCCTGAGTTGCAGGGTCGTTTACCGATCCGCGTTGAACTGCAGGCACTGTCTACCGAAGATTTCGAGCGCATCCTGACTGAGCCGAGTGCGTCTCTGACTCACCAGTATCAGGCGTTGATGCAAACCGAAGGCGTGACCATCACTTTCACTACCGATGGTATCCGTCGCATTGCGGAAGCTGCATGGCAGGTTAACGAAACCACCGAGAACATCGGCGCGCGTCGTCTGCATACCGTGCTGGAGCGCTTGATGGAAGATATTTCCTACGACGCCAGCGAGAGCAGCGGCGTTTCCATCACCATTGATGCTGAATATGTAGGTAGCCACCTCGATGCACTGGTTGCCGACGAAGATTTGAGCCGCTTCATTTTGTAATTCACTCGTTTATTCAGATGCTTATAGGGAGGCTCAGGCCTCCCTTTTTGTTGCCAGCAGAAATGAACAGCTGTTTATAAAGCCGTCAACTCAAACTGACAGGTGATGATTTTGCCAACAACTATCAGAAAGGGATATACTTACCACTCACGCGAGCAACCAGAAAAAAATCCTATGAAATACGATACTTCAGAACTGTGCGACATTTATCATGAAGAAGTGAATGTCGTTGAACCGCTGTTCTCCAACTTTGGTGGACGTACTTCATTTGGTGGGCAAATCACCACAGTGAAATGCTTTGAAGATAATGGCTTGCTCTATGATTTGCTGGAAGAAAATGGCCGTGGCCGCGTTCTTCTTGTCGACGGTGGT
Organism: Serratia sp. M24T3; assembly: GCF_000257645.1. GTDB lineage: Bacteria > Pseudomonadota > Gammaproteobacteria > Enterobacterales > Enterobacteriaceae > Rouxiella. Next base: position 45,527 of record NZ_AJHJ01000020.1, on the reverse strand, counting down.
GGCTCGGTACGACGTGCGTTGCTTGATGCAGGACTGGCGAATCTTGCCCTGCAAAACGAGTGGGAAGGCATCGTGATTTACGGCGCCGTCCGTCAGGTTGACGACCTTGAAGAGCTAGACATCGGCATTCAGGCAATGGCAGCTATCCCGGCTGGCGCGGCAAGTGAAGGCATCGGTGAAAGCGATATTCGCGTTAATTTCGGCGGCGTGACTTTCTTCTCCGGCGACCATCTTTATGCAGATAATACCGGTATCATCCTGTCCGAAGACCCGCTCGATATCGAATAGTTCTTTTCTTAATAAACGAATAACCCTTTGTCTTTTATGTAAAAAAGACAACAAAAAAGACGCACTCAAAGGCGTCTTTTTTATTTTGGAATAGCGCAGATTTAACCGAGTAAATGAAGTTGCAGCAAGGCAGCAAGCGAGCCGAATCCCGATGAGCTGACACAGGTCAGTGATTCGGGTGAGCGAGCGTGGCTAACGCCGCTGCAGCTTCAAGAACCAAATCAGAATCAAAGATTTAACCGAGTAATTGGAGTTGCAGCAAGGCAGCAAGCGAGCCGAATCCCGATGAGCTGACACAGGTCAGTGATTCGGGTGAGCGAGCGTAGCTAACGCCGCTGCAGCTTCAAGAACGAAGGTAAAATCAAACTTCTTCCATCTTACCGAGCAAAGAACGCAAACGCTCTTGCCACACGTGCTGCTCTTCTTTCAGGTGAGTATTTTCACGGATCAGAGATTCGTGATTACCGTTAGCCTGCTGAACCTGCTGAGACAGATTGTTGTTCTGCTCTTTCAGTTCTTCGATTTCCATCTGCAGCAAAGTAATAGTATCAATCGCTTGCTGAACTTTAGTTTCTAGCTTTTCAAATACTTCAAATGACATGTTTATTCCCCTTAATGTTCGCAAAGCGTACATCTTTTAAGACTCGCCACATCTTCCCGACGCAGCTCGATAATACAATTAACTACTGGCTGAAATTAACGCCGCGACTTAATTAACCCCGATTGTATGTAGGCATCCGGTCCCTGTCTAGCGACATGCGGGCCCTACTCGCAGTCTGTTGCAATTATAACGGCCGTACTATCAGGAAATACTGAAAGAAAGCGCCAATGTCCCACTAAATACGATAGTTCTTATCTTGAAAACCCCTTTATTCGATTAACAGTTTCTAAAAAACACTCGTATTCGCTCATTTTTATGACATGGCACACACATTTTGATTTCGGTATTTCTCGTTTATGCTCGTTAACGATAAATTTACATCACATTCTCATTTCATCAGAGATGTTAAAATCAATAACACTAAACAAGAAAAATTAAGTGACCTCAACCCTACCCTAAACAACTATCCTTTATAGGATTCGATTATGAGCCAAAATATGAGTTCTACAATCAAAGGTCAGTGCATTGCAGAGTTTCTGGGAACCGGCCTGATTATCTTTTTCGGCGCTGGTTGTGTAGCAGCACTGAAACTGGCTGGTGCAAGCTTTGGCCAGTGGGAAATCAGCATCATCTGGGGCCTCGGGGTCTCAATGGCCGTTTACCTGACGGCAGCAATTTCCGGTGCGCACCTTAATCCAGCTATCACCATCGCCCTGTGCCTGTTCGCCAATTTCGAAGGTCGCAAGGTTGTGCCTTATATCATCGCGCAGGTCGCCGGTGCTTTCTGTGCCGCAGCGCTGGTTTACGGCCTGTATTACAACCTGTTCCTGGACTTCGAGCAGAGTCACAACATGGTGCGCGGCAGCGTTGCCAGCCTGGACTTGGCCGGTATCTTCTCGACTTACCCTAACCCGCACATCAGCGTGTTGCAGGCATTCCTGGTTGAAACCGTTATTACCGCCATTTTGATGGCCCTGATCCTGGCATTAACCGATGACGGCAACGGTGTACCGCGCGGTGCTCTGGCTCCGCTGCTGATTGGTTTACTGATCGCAGTAATCGGTGCGTCTATGGGCCCATTAACCGGATTCGCCCTTAACCCGGCCCGTGACTTCGGTCCTAAGCTGTTTGCCTATTTCGCAGGTTGGGGAAAAGTCGCCTTCACCGGAGCGCGTGATATCCCTTACTTCCTGGTACCTATCTTCGGCCCGCTGATCGGTGCATGTCTGGGTGCTGTTGGTTACAAGGCATTGATTAGTAATCATCTCCCTCAGACTGTTTCCATTGCACCAGAAGAGACTGCCGCGCAGCAGACTCAGCGTAAAGCCTGATAGGTTAAATTGTTCACAGCCCACTTTGCAGGACATAAATCATGACAGCAGATAAATCACACGAAAAAAAATATATCGTCGCCCTCGACCAGGGTACAACCAGCTCTCGCGCCGTAGTGCTCGATCACGATGCTAATATCGTTAGCGTAGCGCAACGTGAGTTCACCCAGATCTACCCTAAAGCAGGTTGGGTCGAGCACGATCCGATGGAAATCTGGTCGTCACAGAGCTCTGTCCTGGTTGAAGTGTTGGCTAAAGCAGATATTAACTCAGACCAAATCGCCGGTATCGGTATCACCAATCAGCGTGAAACCGCTATCGTCTGGGAAAAAGAGACCGGCAAGCCGATTTACAACGCCATCGTCTGGCAATGTCGTCGTACAGCCGAAATCTGTGAACAGTTGAAAGAAGCCGGGATGGAAGAATACATCCGACACAATACTGGCCTGGTGGTTGACCCGTATTTCTCAGGCACCAAAGTTAAATGGATCCTCGACCACGTTGAAGGCTCTCGCGAGCGCGCCAAACGCGGTGAGCTGTTGTTCGGTACTGTCGATACCTGGCTGATTTGGAAAATGACGCAGGGGCGCGTGCACATCACCGACTACACCAACGCCTCGCGCACCATGATGTTCAACATTCACAGCCTCGAGTGGGACGATCGCCTGCTGGAAGCGCTGGATATTCCACGTGAAATGCTGCCGGAAGTACGCCCATCCTCGGAAATTTACGGCCAGACCAACATTGGTGGTAAAGGCGGGACGCGTATTCCAATCGCCGGTATTGCCGGTGATCAGCAGGCGGCGCTGTACGGCCAACTGTGCGTTCAGCCTGGCATGGCTAAAAATACCTACGGAACCGGCTGCTTCCTGCTGATGAACACTGGCACCGAAGCGGTCGTGTCCAAGAATGGTCTGCTGACTACGATTGCCTGTGGCCCGCGCGGTGAAGTGAACTATGCGCTGGAAGGTGCGGTGTTCGTTGGCGGTGCGTCGATTCAATGGCTGCGTGACGAACTCAAGCTCATCAACGATGCTGCCGACTCTGAATACTTTGCCAGTAAAGTGAAAGACACCAATGGAGTTTACGTGGTGCCTGCCTTTACCGGTCTGGGCGCGCCTTATTGGGACCCGTATGCCCGTGGCGCAATCTTCGGCCTCAGCCGTGGTGCCAACAGCAACCACATCATTCGCGCAACTCTCGAGTCGATCGCCTTCCAGACTCGCGACCTGATCGACGCAATGCAGGCCGATTCCGGCACGCGTTTGCAATCACTGCGCGTTGACGGCGGCGCGGTTGCCAACAACTTCCTGATGCAATTCCAGTCAGATATCCTCGGCACCCGCGTCGAACGCCCTGAAGTACGTGAAGTAACGGCGCTCGGTGCAGCTTATCTGGCTGGTCTGGCAGTGGGATTCTGGAGCGATCTCGAAGAAGTTCGCAGCAAAGCGATCATCGAAAAAGAGTTCCGTCCGGGTATCGAAACCACCGAGCGTAACTTCCGCTACAAAGGCTGGCAGAAAGCCGTGGCGCGCGTTCGCTCATGGGAAGATCACGAATAAATCGGCGTTAATGTCCAAACTTTTCAAGCCTCATCAAACTCCCCGTCTCGGGGAGTTTTTTTTTATGCCTGCCTGCTATGGTAGACTTTGAGGCCTGAGATGAGCCTTTGCTCACCGCCCTGATTTTTCTCAAAACGGATTTATCATGAAACGTGAATTAGCTATCGAATTTTCCCGCGTGACTGAAGCTGCGGCACTGGCTGGTTATAAATGGCTGGGTCGTGGTGACAAGAATCTGGCCGATAACGCCGCAGTGCAGGCAATGCGCATCATGCTTAACAAGGTCGATATCGCCGGTGAAATCGTCATTGGCGAAGGCGAAATCGATGAAGCCCCGATGCTGTATATCGGCGAGAAAGTCGGGACAGGTCAGGGCGACGCGGTTGACATTGCGGTTGACCCCATCGAAGGCACGAGAATGACGGCCATGGGCCAGTCAAACGCGCTGGCGGTATTAGCGGTCGGCGACCAAGGCTCATTCCTCAATGCGCCAGATATGTACATGGAAAAACTGGTGGTAGGGCCAGCAGCCAAGGGCCATATCAATCTCGATCTGCCGCTGGTAGATAATTTGCGACTTATTGCCGCCGCGCTGAATAAACCGCTTAATGAGCTTACCGTATCGATTCTGGCCAAACCGCGCCATGATGCGATCATCCGCGAGTTGCACCAATTGGGCGTGCGCGTGTTTGCCTTCCCCGATGGCGATGTGGCCGCCACTATTCTGACCTGCATGCCGGAAAGCGAAGTTGACGTGATGTACGGCATCGGCGGCGCGCCGGAAGGGGTGATTTCCGCCGCAGTGATCCGAGCTCTGGATGGCGATATGCAAGGCCGTCTGCTTGCTCGTCACCACGTTAAAGGCGACACGCCCGAGAATCGTCGTCTAGGCGAAGAAGAGCTGGCTCGCTGCCAGCAAATGGGCATCGAAGCAGGAAAATTGCTGCAGTTGGAGGATATGGCGCGTAATGACAATGTCATCTTCTCGGCGACTGGAATTACTCAGGGCGATCTGCTCGCGGGCATCAGCCGTCAAGGCAATATGGCGACCACTGAAACCCTGTTAATCCGCGGAAAATCGCGCACCATTCGTCGCATCCGCTCAACGCATTATCTCGATCGTAAAGACCAGGCGCTGCACAAATTTATCATCTGATTTGCGCTTGCAGGCCGGAGCTAACTTCGGCCTGATAACATTTAATCGATAATCCTTCTGCAAAATATGGAATAAGATCAGCCGGTAATTTCAATCCTATAGAACTGGAGAGGGAGTCGATGGCTGAATGGGTAACAGGTAAAGTAGCGAGGGTGGAGCACTGGACAGAAAGTTTGTTCAGCATCGTGATTAATGCGCCAATCAATGACTTTGCCGCCGGGCAGTACGCCAAACTCTCGTTGGAAATAAACGGTGAACGCGTGACGCGCGCTTACTCTTTTGTGAACGCTCCGAGCAATAACGATCTCGAGTTTTATCTGGTGACGGTCCCCGAGGGCAAACTCAGCCCGCTGGTGCATGACATGCAGCCGGGCGCGGAAATCATGGTCACCAAAGAATCGCAGGGCTTTTTCGTCATCGACGAGATCCCCGAGTGTGAAAACCTGTGGATGCTGGCGACCGGCACGGCGATTGGCCCGTTTCTGTCTATCCTGCAGGAAGGCAAGGGGCTCGAACGGTTCAAAAACATCGTATTGGTTCATGCGGCGCGTTTTTCACGTGATTTAAGCTATCTGCCACAGATGCAGCAGTTGCAACAGCGTTACAATGGCAAATTACACATTCAAACGGTGGTAAGCCGTGAGGAGACGCCAGGCTCGTTGACAGGCCGCGTGCCTGCGCTGATTGAAGATGGTTCACTGGAAAGCGCGGTTGGCCTGAGAATGGAAGCTCACGACAGCCACATCATGCTGTGTGGCAATCCACAAATGGTTCGCGACACCCAACAGGTGCTCAAAGACAGCCGCGAGATGCGCAAACATCTGCGTAGAAAACCTGGTCACATGACCAGCGAGCACTACTGGTAACTCATGCTAAACACTATGAAAATCGCTATCCCCCTTCGCCTGGTCTCGACGTTGCTGTTTTTGACCCTAGGCTGCGGGATGGCCTTTGCGGATCCGCCGCCCGATAACCAGGCCAGAGAAGATGTGCCTCGGGCGCCCTATCTAATGCCGGGAGCACCCACGTTTGAACAAACGTTGGTAAATTTCCGTGAAAAATACAACATCGCCAACCCGACGCAGCAAATCGGGGAGTTCCGCGCAATACCTGACAAGCCCGATGCCGTCTTGCTGACCCGCGCCGCCAGTAAAATTAACGAAGACCTCTACGCCTCCACGGCGTTAGAGAAAGGCACGGGAAAAATCAAAAGCATGCAGATCACTTACATGCCGATCCAGGGTCCCGATGAAAAGGCCGCGCATGCCACCGCGATTAGCTACATGGCGAACGTTATCCGTGAATTCGACCCAACGCTTTCGGTCGATCAGAGCGCCGCGAAGGTCAATAGTCTGATCGATAAAGGTAAGGGCATGCAGTTCTATCAACAGCAGGTTGGTGCGGTGCGCTATGTAATTTCCGACAATGGCGAGAAAGGCCTGACCCTCGCCGTCGAACCGGTAAAACTGTCACTGGCGAACTAACAAAGTTGTGGCTGCAAATACCGCAAAATCAATCAGATGCAATCCCTAAGTAGTTTAAATCACAACGCGGCGGCAAACGCACGAATCCCGATGAGCTGACACCGGTCAGTGATTCGGGTGAGTAAGGGAAGCCAACAAAGTTGTGGCTGCAAATACGACGGGATTATGACGAAAAGCAAAGCCTTTGGGCTTGATCATCTCTATACTGTTGTGCAGTTAATCTGCCTTTTCGGCAGAAATTTTAATCGACACTCGCGTCCCCTTATGGAGGAAATAAAATGCGACATCCATTAGTGATGGGTAACTGGAAACTGAACGGAAGCACACATTTAGTTAACGAACTGATTGCCGCTCTGCGTACCGAGTTGAGCACCGTTGAAGGCTGTGGCGTAGCTATCGCACCGCCTGAAGTTTACCTGTCACAGGCTAAACACGCGCTGTCCGGTAGCCGTATCGCGCTGGGCGCACAGAACGTTGACACTAACCTGTCAGGCGCGTTCACTGGTGAAATTTCTGCCGACATGCTGAAAGATATTGGTGCTCAATACATCATTATCGGCCATTCAGAGCGTCGTACTTACCATAAAGAAAGCGACGAATTTATTGCCAAGAAATTCGGCGTATTGAAAGAAGCGGGTCTGATCCCAGTGCTGTGTATCGGTGAAACCGATGCAGAAAACGAAGCCGGACAAACTCAAGCCGTATGTGCCAAACAACTGGACGCCGTGCTGTCTACTCTGGGCGCGAAAGCGTTCGAAGGCGCGGTTATCGCCTACGAACCTGTCTGGGCTATCGGTACCGGCAAATCTGCTACTCCAGCGCAGGCTCAGGCAGTTCACAAATTCATTCGTGATCACATTGCCAAGCAAGATGCCGCGGTTGCTGAACAAGTTATCATCCAGTACGGCGGTTCTGTAAACGCTGGCAATGCTGCTGAACTGTTCACCCAGCCAGACATCGACGGTGCACTGGTTGGCGGCGCTTCCCTGAAAGCCGACGCCTTTGCCGTTATCGTTAAAGCCGCAGCCGAAGCGAAAGCCAAAGCCTGATTGCCGAAACCTTGATAGCAAAAACCCCGCATTGCGGGGTTTTTTTGCTTCTAAAAAGTCAGTTCCTGCTTAACGTTTGTTTACCTGATCGTAGATGCCACCGTTAGCAAAGTGATCTTTCTGCGCAGCGGTCCAGCCACCTGCAATTTGTTGAACAGTATAAAGTTTTATTGCCGGGAACTGCTTGGCAAACTGTTTCGCCACTTCGGGGTCACGAGGACGATAGTAGTTACGAGCGGCGACAGTCTGACCTTCTGGCGAATAAAGATATTTCAGATAGGCAGTGGCAACATCGCGGGTTCCGCGCTTATCGGCCACTTTATCTACGACAGAAACGCTTGGTTCAGCCAGGATTGACTCACTTGGATAGACCACTTCAAACTTGCCCTTGCCCAGTTTTTGATCGGCAAGAATCGCATCGTTTTCCCATGAAATCAGCACATCGCCAATGCCACGCTCTACGAAAGTATTGGTTGCACCGCGTGCGCCAGAATCCTGAACTTCAACGTTTTTAAACAAAGCGCGAAGGAAATCGGTCGCCTTGGCTTTGTCGTTATTGTTGTGATGCAGCGCGTAACCCCAGGCTGCAAGATAGTTCCAGCGAGCGCCACCTGAGGTTTTCGGGTTTGGTGTAATCACTGACACACCCGGTTTGATCAAATCATTCCAGTCGTGAATACCTTTTGGGTTGCCTTTGCGCACCAGGAACACGATGGTAGAAGTGTACGGTGCAGAGTTGTCCGGTAAGCGGGTTTCCCAGTCCTTATTGATGCGACCACGATCGGCAATGGCATCAACGTCCGATTGCAGCGCAAGGGTCACGACATCGGCATCGATGCCATTAATGACAGACGTTGCCTGAGAACCTGAACCGCCATGTGATTGACGAATTGTCACTTTATCGCCAGTTTTCGCCAACCAGTATTTGCTGAATACCTGGTTATAATCCTGATAGAGTTCACGCGTTGGGTCATAGGAAACGTTCAAAATCTGGATATCTTTAGCCATGGCACCCGCTGTGACCAACAGTAATGCCAGCCCTACTCCCAATTTACGCATCGCGCTTCTCCCAGAGAATTTTATAGTTGCATAGGTTTTTTAATCAGAGTGTTAAAGCCTGCCAGAGAAAAAGAAAACAATTAAAGAATTAAAAATTTATTTCTATTCCATTTGGAAATATACGAAATTGGGTCAAAAAAAAGCCTCCATAAATGAAGGCTTTAGTTTTATTAGTGAAAATTAATACAGTTTTTTAGCGGTTTCCCACATTTCTGTCTTGAACGGGCGCTTCATATTTTCGATTGCGTCGATGATATCGTGATGCACCAGTTTTTCGTTTTGTACACCGACGCAGCGACCGCCATAGCCCTGCAACAGCAGCTCGATAGAATACGCACCCATGCGTGAAGCCAGAATACGGTCAAAGGCGCAAGGCGCTCCGCCGCGTTGAATATGGCCCAAAACGGTCGCGCGAGTTTCGCGTTTGGTTTCGGTTTCAATATGACGCGCCAGATCAGCGATATCACAGATGTGTTCGGTGATGGCAACGATGGCGTGTTTCTTCCCTTTAGCGATACCGGCTCGGATCTCTTCGACCAAGTCGTCACGGTTGAACTCAACTTCAGGGATTACGATAAATTCACAGCCACCAGCAATTGCCGCTGACAGAGTCAAATCACCGCAGTAGCGGCCCATGACTTCAACGATAGAAATACGCTGATGAGAAGAGGAAGTGTCGCGTAGACGGTCAATGGCTTCGACCACAGTCTCTAGCGCGGTAAAATAGCCGATAGTGTAATCCGTACCTGCTACGTCATTATCGATGGTGCCAGGCAGGCCGATGCAGGGAAAACCCATTTCGGTGAGGCGTTTCGCGCCCATATATGAACCGTCGCCGCCGATGACCACTAGTGCATCGATACCGCGGTTTTTCATGTTCTCGATGGCTTTGGCCCGCACTGCTTCGTCGCGGAATTCAGGGAAACGCGCTGAACCCAGGAAGGTGCCGCCGCGATTAATCACATCTGAAACGCTGTAGCGGTCAAGCTGCTTCATGCGATCTTCATAGAGTCCAAGGTAGCCGTCGTAAACACCAAAGACCTCAAGGCCCTCGGTAAGTGCTGCGCGAACAACGCCGCGTATCGCCGCATTCATGCCGGGGGCGTCGCCACCACTTGTCAGTACACCGATTTTTTTGATCATGACTACCTCTGAACTTTTAGATGCAATTTCTTAAGAATTCTTGAGCATACCTGCCAAACCGGACCTTTCTGGTCGCATTCCTGGTTCTTCGCTTGGATACTCAAATCATATAACAAAATGCTTAAACTGAATTGATGCAGGTCACCTGCACGTCGTAATTCAGCTTTGTTCAATGCAATTTACTTACAGGCTCTGATTATACAAGGGTCAGGTGACAAACCTTAGATGGAAATTTAAGTTATTCGAGAAAGACCGAGTTTTGTCATCAAATGAGCCGTCTGCCCTAAGGATAGCATTGTTCGCCATGACATCTGACTGATAATGCAACAAATCCGTTACATTTCTTAGGGCCGTTATTTTAGACATTTGGGCAAAAAAAAGCCCCACCTTTCGGTGGGGTAAGACAGGGATGGTGTCTATGGCAAGGAAAAGATGTGATTTGCTTTTACAACTTACTGCTTACTAATGTTGACTCGTACTACTACTCTGTACTGCTTGCGGGCTTCTGGATACTTGTAGGCTGTTGATCAGAAGAAGGTTGGACGCCGGAAATCTGCGCGGCGAGAAGCTGCATACGTTGCTCGTGCTTCTGGTTTAAAACCTCTTTTTGCTCAGGAGTGAGTAGATTAAACATCAGGTTACGAATACGGGCCATTTCTACCTGGCGATTGACCTGCTCCTGCGCTATTTTTTCTGCCAGCGATCTTACCGCGGCCTGATCAAAATTCTTGGCGGTTACCAGCTCATGCATGGTATCCATTTGCTTCAAATCTATTTGCGGTGAATCTTTGCGAGCCTGATGCATAAGATCACGCATTTGCTGGCGTTGCTGTTCGGTTAAATTAATTCCGTCGAACATCGTGTTACGCCTATCCAACATATTGCCATCATGAGCTAAAGTATCTGCAGGCAAAGATTTAGCGCTTTCTGCCAACACTACACTTGAACTAAGTGAGAGCATTGAGGCCATAATCATTGCAGCTACCTTACACATCACGAACTCCTATATATTTTCGCACTGAGCGAATCATTGAAAAGCAGTCTAACCCTGGAGCTGCAAACTAGCGTCAGTGCTTGTAAAACTACGTAAAGTCATGGAATAGCGGCAATTGATGACGTATTTTGCGTCTAGAGGTAAATACAATGAATAAAATTTTGTTAGTTGATGACGATCGTGAACTGACTTCACTTTTGAAAGAATTGTTAGAAATCGAAGGATTTAGCGTTGTGGTTGCCTACGACGGCGAGCAGGCGCTTGAGAAGCTCGACAGCAGCATCGGGCTTTTACTGCTCGATGTCATGATGCCGAAGAAAAACGGCATTGAGACATTAAAAGAACTGCGCCAGCGTCATCAAACGCCGGTAATCATGTTAACGGCCCGTGGAAGCGAGCTGGACAAAGTGCTGGGCCTCGAACTTGGCGCAGACGACTACCTGCCTAAGCCATTTAACGATCGCGAACTGGTAGCGCGCATCAGGGCCATGCTGCGCCGCTCAAACTGGAGCGAGCAACAGCAGGCCGGCGAAACCAACAGTTCACCGACTCTCGAGGTTGATGGTCTTCAGCTTAACCCTGGTCGCCAGGAAGCCAGCTTTGACGGGCAGCCGCTCGACTTGACCGGTACCGAATTTACCCTGCTGTATCTGTTGGCAAAACACTTAGGCCAAGTGGTTTCACGCGAGCATCTCAGCCAGGAAGTATTGGGCAAACGCCTGACACCATTCGACCGCGCCATTGATATGCATATTTCCAACCTGCGCCGCAAACTGCCGGATCGCCAGGATGGACACCCATGGTTTAAAACGCTGCGTGGCCGCGGCTATCTGATGGTATCTGCTACATGATCAACAGCCTTACAGCGCGTATTTTTGCCATTTTCTGGTTTACCCTCGCGCTGGTGCTCATGTTGGTGTTGATGGTACCCAAGCTCGACTCTCGTCAGTTGACCCCGTTGCTCGACAGTGAACAGCGGCAAGGGCTGATGATTGAACAACACGTTGAAGCCGAGCTTGCAGGCGATCCGGCGAATGACCTGATGTGGTGGCGCCGACTGTTCCGCGCCATCGACAAATGGGCACCGCCGGGCCAGCGTTTGCTGCTGGTCACCAGTGAAGGCCGGGTGATTGGTGCGCAACGCAATGAAATGCAGATTGTGCGTAACTTTATCGGCCAGTCTGACAACTCCGATCGCCCCAAGAAAAAGAAATACGGTCGCGTAGAGATGGTCGGGCCTTTTGCCGTGCGTGATGGCGAAGATAACTACCAGCTGTACCTTATCCGTCCAGCAGGCAGCGCCCAGTCCGACTTTATCAACCTGATGTTTGACCGTCCGCTGCTGCTGCTGATTGTCACCATGTTAATCAGTGCTCCGCTGCTGCTCTGGCTGGCCTGGAGCCTGGCGAAACCGGCGCGTCAGTTAAAAAATGCCGCCGACGATGTGGCGCGCGGTAATCTTAAACAGCATCCAGAGCTGGAATCCGGCCCGCAGGAATTTTTGGCTACCGGTGTCAGCTTTAACCAGATGGTTAGTGCGCTTGAACGTATGATGACCGCGCAACAGCGGCTGATTTCTGATATCTCTCACGAATTACGTACCCCTCTGACTCGCTTACAGCTGGCTACGGCGTTATTACGTCGCCGCCACGGAGAAGGCAAAGAGTTGCAGCGTATCGAAATGGAAGCCCAGCGGCTGGACGGCATGATCAACGATTTGCTGGTGTTGTCACGCAGTCAGCACAAAAACGAGCTGACACGCGAACAATTGAAAGCCAATGAACTTTGGGCTGATGTCATTGATAACGCACAGTTTGAAGCCGAACAAGTTGGCAAGACTCTTGAAGTCACCGCCCCTCCGGGTCCTTGGAGGCTGATTGGTAATCCGAATGCCCTGGACAGCGCGCTGGAAAACATCGTGCGTAACGCCCTGCGCTATTCACATCAACACATTGCGCTGAATTTCACGGCGGACAGCGATGGCGTCACCATCATGGTCGACGACGATGGTCCAGGCGTGAGCGAAGAAGATCGCGAACAGATTTTCCGTCCGTTCTACCGTACCGATGAAGCCCGCGATCGCGAGTCTGGCGGTACCGGCCTGGGGCTGGCAATCGTTGAAACGGCGGTGCAGCAGCATCGGGGTTGGGTAAGAGCCGAGGACAGCCCTTTGGGCGGTCTACGTCTGATTATTTGGTTGCCGCTGCAACAACGGTGAAGATTCTGCTATCCTGCGTCCCTCAAGACTTAGAGGGGCGCGGTCCGCATGCTTAACATTGTTTTATTTGAACCAGAAATCCCACCAAACACCGGCAATATTATTCGCCTATGCGCCAACACTGGCTGCCAGCTGCATCTGATTAAACCAATGGGTTTTGCCTGGGATGACAAACGCCTGCGTCGCGCTGGTCTGGATTATCACGAATTTACCAACATCAAGCATCATGAAAACTATGACGCTTTTTTAGCGAGTGAAGCGCCACAACGCCTGTTTGCTCTGACCACCAAAGGCACACCGGCACACAGCGCCGTGTCTTATCAGGACAATGACTATTTGCTATTTGGTCCGGAAAGTCGCGGCCTGCCTGCCACCATTCTCGATAATCTGCCGCCCGAGCATAAAATCCGCATCCCAATGCAGCCAGACAGCCGCAGCATGAACCTGTCGAACGCCGTTTCTGTCGTGGTATATGAAGCCTGGAGACAACTGGGCTACCCTGGTGCAGTGATTAAAGAGCTGCCAAAGGAAGCGTAATTCCGCGGGTTGTAGGATATAGGGCTTAAGACAAGACGGGGAAACCAGTCTTGAGAGAAAAGTATTTACGTTGCTAGTGCAGAACTGAAACGGCATGCGAACACATGCCGCCGAAAAATTAGATCCCGTCGCCGAACTCGAATCCTTGAGTGCCGTTGAAGTACTGGTTCATGTCCATTGAAGGTTTTTCGCTTTCTGGACGACCAACAATCCGTGCTGGAACACCTGCTGCCGTGACGTGCGGCGGTATTGACTGCAAGACAACCGAATTAGCACCAATTTTTGCCCCGGCACCCACTTCGATATTGCCCAGAATCTTCGCACCTGCGCCAATCATCACCCCTTCACGGATTTTTGGATGACGATCGCCTACTGTCTTACCGGTACCGCCCAGAGTAACGGATTGCAGAATAGAGACGTCATTTTCAACCACTGCGGTTTCGCCGATCACAATGCCGGTGGCATGATCGAGCATGATCCCACAGCCGATTCGCGCCGCAGGGTGGATATCTACGCCAAAGGTCACAGAGATTTGATTCTGGAAATATACCGCCAGCGCCTGACGATCCTGCTTCCACAGCCAGTTGCCGATGCGGTAAGCCTGCAACGCATGGAAACCTTTAAGATAAAGCAGCGGCGTTGAATATTTATCGACCGCAGCATCGCGGGAATGTACGGCAAGAATATCGCGCGCTGCCGACAGGGTCATCTGCTCGTCGTTACGGTAAGCCTCTTCGACCACTTCACGAATGGCGATAGCGGGCATAATTGGGCTGCCCAACTTGTTGGCAAGAATGTAGCTCAGCGCACTCCCGAGGGTTTCGTGCTTGAGCAATGTCGAATGGAAAAAGCTCGCCAGCATAGGTTCACACTCAGCCAGTGCTCTCGCTTCTGATTTAATGTTGTTCCACACCAGTTCCAACTCTTCTGACGACATCATCTTTCCTTAAAGCGAATTAAATAAAGCTCTGTAACAGAGAATAGCAAGCCGACCAGTCTTTAACACTGGCGGCTTTATATCAATCGCATTGCTGTGCCGGTTCAGCGGCTGCCCGACTCATCTTTACTGGCGCGAGCCAGCAGGCTGGTTGCAGCTTCACGCGCGTCTTTACCGTTATACAACACCTGATAAATCTGTTCGGTAATCGGCATCTCGACGTTAAAACGCTGCGCCAGAGCTCGAACCTCTTTGGTGTTGCGATAACCTTCGACCACCTGACCAATCTTGTCCTGAGCACTCTGCACGTCGAGGCCCTCTCCCAGCATAATACCGAAGCGACGATTGCGTGATTGATTATCCGTGCAGGTTAGCACCAAATCACCCAGCCCAGCCATGCCCATAAAGGTGGCCGGAGAGGCGCCCAATGCCGAACCCAGGCGACTCATTTCGGCTAATCCGCGGGTGATCAGGGCGGTGCGCGCATTAGCACCAAAACCGATACCGTCAGACATGCCTGCGCCGATGGCGATCACGTTTTTCACCGCTCCGCCGAGCTGAACACCGATAAAATCAGGATTACTGTATACGCGGAAACTTTTCCCGCAGTGCAGCAATTGCTGCAAATCTTCACCAAATTGCGCGTCGGTTGAGGCCAGCGCGATAGCCGTTGGCATACCTGCAGCTAATTCTTTGGCAAAGGTCGGCCCGGAAACCACGGCCAGAGGAATGGTATCGCCCAGTTCTTCGCGTGCGACATCTTGCAGCAGACGGCCCGTTTCGGCTTCGAGGCCTTTGGTCGCCCAGACAATGCGGGCATCGGCGCGTAAGAAAGGTTTGATTTGACGCAAAACGTCGCCGAATACGTGGCTTGGAACCACCACCAACACATCGCGGCTAGCCGCAACAGCGTGGGAAAGGTCGGTCTCAAGAATCAGCGTATCAGGGAAAGTGACGCCCGGCAGAAATGCTTCATTGCAGCGAGCGGACTGAAGTACCTTAATATGGGCAGCGTTATGCCCCCAAAGCACGACAGGGTGGCCATTTCTGGCTAAGGTAATCGCTAAAGCGGTGCCGTACGAGCCGGCACCGATAACGGTCATTGAAGCATTGACAGTTTTCATCAGGCATCCTGATGTGGCTGCGCACCTTCGGTTTCTGACTGCTGTTGCAGATAGTTCATGAACAGAGCGTCAAAGTTTACCGGTGCCAGATTAAGTTGCGGGAACGTGCCGCGCGAAACCAGACTGGTGATGCACTCACGCGCATAAGGGAACAGAATGTTCGGGCAGTATGCGCCCAGGCAATGAGCCATCTGAGTGCCGTCGATACCTTCGATAGAGAAAATACCACCCTGTTGAACTTCACACAGGAATGCAGTTTCTTCAGCTACAGAAGCAGTAACGGTCACACGCAGGACAACTTCAAATACACCTTCGGCCAATTGGCTGGAAGCGGTATCCAGATCCAGTTTAATCTCCGGCTCCCACTCTTTCTGAAAAACTTGTGGAGCATTTGGAGCTTCAAAAGAGATGTCTTTGGTATAGATACGTTGGATCTGGAAAGTCATCTCGGTGTTGTTCTGTTCAGACATTAAAATAGTACCCTTAAGTTAATAATAATCCTTTAAACACCCGCCTTGACGCGCAATCGCGCACCTCTACTTACAGCAGAGAGTCAAGACCACCGCGGGCGTCAAGTGCGTGTAAATCGTCGCATCCACCAATGTGTTTACCATCGATAAATACCTGAGGCACGGTCGTGCGGCCACTGCGCTCGATCATGACTTCACGTTTTGCTGCATCACCATCAATTGCAATTTCGTCAAAGGCTGCACCCTTACTGTTCAGCAAGGCTTTAGCACGATGGCAATAAGGACAGGTTGCTTTGGTAAACATTTCAATCTTAGCCATATCGCACCTCGGAATCATGTCATTAGGTTGGAGTATTCTTTACTTACCGCGAGCCAAAGGCAGATTTTCGCCGCTCCAGCCAGCAATACCTTCTTTCAGGCTATAAACACGCTCAAAACCAGCGTTCACCAGGCCTTCGGCGGCTAAACGGGAAGTCTGACCGTTAGCACAAACAACAATCACCGGCAGTGCCTTGCTCTTGGCAAGATCGCCCAGGTTGTTGCTTTTAATATCTGCGCTGAGCAGATTCACTGAAGTAGAAATGTGACCTTTACGAAACTCTTCGCGAGCACGAACGTCAACGACCACGGCTTCTTCTTTATTGATTAGACGTGTTGCTTCACCGCGGGTGATCTCTTTCACTTTAGAAAAACGGGCTCTTACCGTTGTGAAGATCACTGCAATCAGCAGTGCAACCCACGCCAGGCTCAGAACCGGGTGCGCGCTAACGAATGGCATAATATCTTGCATGGGGTGTAACAACTCCCGACAGTTAGGGGAAAATTCAAGGCTCACGAGTATACCTTGCGGTTTGCGCAATTACAGCTCGAATGCGCCGCCAATTACCATAAACTGAGGCGTATCCCGAAAAAATCAAGGGGTGTTTACCTAAAATACTTCCGAATATTGCTCTTCATTCAAATAATGTTTATCTGCTGGCAGGCACTCTGGAACAGACTATCTTGAATGATAGCGCGCGGATTTTTTGTTTTCGCATCATGTTGTTGATTAGTGTTACGATAAAGCCAATAGGGATCAGATTGTCTATCATCCTGGGTCGACAAGCGGAAAAAAGTTTGAGCAAATCTATCTATTTCAGTTTGATGAGAAAAGTCCTTTCCGGTTCAGCCCTGCTAGTTTGCGGCGTGCTGCTGGTTCAGCCACGGTACGGCCTGGCCGATGACAACAAGGATCAACTCAAGAACATTCAGCAAAACATCGCTGAAAAGGAGAAAAGCGTTAAAGCACAAAAGCTTCAGCGTGGATCCCTGCTCGACCAGCTTCAATCCCAGGAAAAAATCATCGCAGCCGCCAGCCGCAAGCTGCGCGATACCCAATTGACCCTATCCGGGTTAAACAAAGATATTTCCAATCTGAACACCTCCATCGACAAACTGCAAAAACAGCAAAAGACTCAGGAAGATATCCTCGCTAAACAGCTCGATGCCGCTTTCAGACTGGGCAAACAGAGCGGATTACAGCTGGTCTTAAGCGGGGAGGAAAGCCAACGCAGCGAGCGTATTCTGGCTTATTTCAGCTACCTGAATCAGGCTCGCCAGCAGAATATTGACGCGCTGAAAAAGACTCGCAGTGACCTGGCCTCGCAGCGCGTTACCCTGCAATCCAAACAGGTGCAGCAGAAATCAGCTTTGACACAACAGCAAAGCCAACAGCAACAGCTTGAGCAGGCCCGCGCTGCACGGCAAAAAACACTGACTTCTCTGGAATCATCGTTGCATAAAGATGAAGCCAGCCTGGTCGATTTACGTGCCAACCAGACCCGCCTGCAGGACAAAATTGCCGCCGCCGAACGCGCAGCTCGCGCCCGGGCAGAAAAAGAAGCCCAGGAAGCGGCTGCGGTTCAGGCGAAAGAAAAACAGGCGAAATCAAAAGGCTCAACCTATAAACCAACTCAAAGTGAACAGGCTCTGGTATCGCGCACCGGCGGTCTTGGCCGTCCGGCCGGGCAAGATATCTGGCCAGTTCGCGGCAACACTCTGCATCAGTTTGGCGAAGAGTTGCAGGGTGAGCTGCGCTATAAAGGTATTGTTATTGCCGCCCGCGAGGGCAGTGATGTAAGAGCCATCGCCGATGGACGCGTGCTGCTGGCAGACTGGTTGCAGGGTTATGGCCTGGTTGTGGTGCTTGATCACGGCAAAGGGGACATGAGCCTGTATGGATATAACCAGAGCGCACTGGTGAATGTGGGCGACCAGGTTAAAGCCGGTCAGCCGATTGCACAAGTGGGCACCAGTGGTGGTCAAGGTCAGCCTTCTCTGTACTTCGAGATTCGTCGTCAGGGTCAGGCCGTTAACCCACAGCCGTGGTTGGGAAGATAACATTGCGATTTAAAAAGAGACGTTTAGCGACGTTATGTGGTGCGCTGGTGTTCACACTAAACGTTCAGGCTGCCAAGCTGGCCATCTTGTTTGATGACTTTGGTTATCAGGCAAAGAACGAAAATCAGGTGCTAAAAATGCCGATCAACGTATCGGTGGCTATTTTCCCCAATGCGCCCGACTCGCACGAAATGATGTTGAAGGCCCACCAGCAGGGCCGAGAAATCCTGATCCATCTACCGATGCAACCGCTGAGTAAGCAGCCTCTCGAGAAAAATACCCTGACGCCGGATATGAGTAGCCAAGAGGTCAAACGTATTGTTGACCAGGCAGTGGCCAGCATTCCTTACGCAGTGGGTATTAACAATCATCAGGGCAGTAAAATGACCTCGAGCCTGAGCGGCATGCAAAATGTCATTCAGGCCATGGCACCGCACCATCTGTTTTTCCTCGACAGTATGACGATTGCCGGAACTAAATCAGTTCAGGCTGCGCAAGGCACCTCGGTTAAGGTGATTAAACGCAACGTGTTCCTGGACGACGTGCAAAATAATGCCGAGATCCGTCATCAGTTTCAGCGTGCCATCGCTTTGGCCCGTCGTAACGGTTTTGCTATCGCCATTGGTCACCCACACCCGACAACGGTGGCTGCGGTTCAGCAAGAGTTGGCAAATCTTCCATCTGATATTCAGCTGGTTCGCCCAAGCGATCTGCTCAACACGGCGATAACTTATAATCCACACGCTGCGCCACCGCCGCCGCTTAAACCGGCCAAACCTGTGAAACCGCCGAAGCCTAAACAGAAAGGGATTGGCAGCTGCCCTATCAAGCAGAAAATCCCGCAAGTTTATGCTGGGGCGATGTTCAGCGTGCTGGGTGAAAGCATCAAAAACTCTGCCGTAGTCAACTTTGTTGAACGCCAGTGGAGCGACTGGAGCAAAGCGCCAGCGCAGGCTGCCCCACAGATGCTGCAAACGCCAGCGCCTATCGCCGAGCCGCCAAAACCATAAGCATTTGGTGATAAAAGCTTTAACATTCAAAGAGGCCAGCTTGATTGCTGGCCTTTATTTTCACGACGACAAGAGACGGTAAAATCTACCAGTTTAAAATTACTTTACCCGACTTGCCCGAGCGCATGGCATCAAAGCCCTGCTGGAAGTCATCGATAGAAAAATGGTGAGTGATCAGTGGCGTTAAATCTAACCCCGACTGCACCAGCGCGGCCATTTTGTACCAGGTCTCGAACATTTCACGCCCGTAAATTCCCTTGATAAACAAACCCTTGAAAATAACCTGATTCCAGTCGATTGACATGTCAGATGGCGGAATGCCCAACAGCGCGATGCGTCCGCCGTGATTCATGGCATTGAGCATGGAGCGAAACGCCGGTGGCGCGCCAGACATCTCCAGTCCAACGTCGAAGCCTTCAGTCATGCCCAGCTCGGTCATCACACTATTGAGATTTTGCTTGCTGATATTTACCGCTCGGGTAACACCAAACTTTCTCGCCAAATCGAGGCGATACTCATTCATGTCAGTGATAACTACGTGCCGTGCGCCGACGTGACGGCAAATAGCTGCCGCCATAATGCCGATTGGCCCAGCGCCGCATACCAGCACGTCTTCACCCACTAAATCAAACGACAAGGCAGTGTGAACGGCATTGCCCAGCGGGTCGAAAATCGCCGCCAAATCATCGGAAATGTTGTCGGGTATCTTAAAAGCGTTAAACGCCGGGATCACCAGATATTCGGCAAAAGCTCCAGCGCGGTTTACCCCCACACCTTGCGTGTTGCGGCACAGATGAGTGCGGCCGCCCCGACAGTTGCGGCAATGACCGCAGGTGATATGCCCCTCGCCCGACACGCGATCGCCAATTTTGAAGCCTCGAACCTCCTGCCCAATCTCGACGACTTCGCCGACATATTCGTGGCCGGTCACCATCGGCACTGGAATCGTTTTTTGCGACCATTCATCCCAGTTATAAATATGCACATCGGTGCCACAAATTGCCGTTTTACGGATCTTGACCATGATGTCATTGTGACCGAGCTCCGGAACCGGCGCGTCAGTCATCCAGATGCCCTGCCTAGGATAAAGCTTGGCCAATGCTTTCATTTTCATTCCTTAGTTGATCGCACAGACTTTTTTAATCTGGTATCAAGCCAAAACGCCCAGCTCTTTACCGGTGCTGATAAAGGCCTCGATGGCCCGTTCGATATCTTCACGGCTGTGCGCCGCCGACATTTGCGTGCGAATACGCGCCTGCCCTCGCGGCACGACAGGGAAGAAGAATCCGGTCGCAAAAATCCCTTTTTCCTGAAGTTTGCTGGCAAACTGCTGCGCCAACCGGGCATCCCCCAACATCACCGGGATGATAGCGTGATCGGCACCGGCCAGCTTGAACCCGGCCTCGGACATTTTCTGGCGGAACAGCTTGGCGTTGTCCCAAAGCTTACGACGCAGATCTCCCCCCTGTTCCAACAGGGCAAGGACCTCCAGCGAGGCGCAAACAATTGATGGGGCCAATGAGTTAGAAAAAAGATATGGCCGCGAACGCTGGCGCAGCCATTCAACTACCTCTTTGCGCGCAGCAGTGTATCCGCCGGAAGCACCGCCCATCGCCTTGCCCAAAGTGCCGGTAATAATGTCGATACGTCCCATGACCTCACAATATTCGTGGCTGCCGCGGCCGTTTTCCCCCACAAAGCCCACCGCGTGCGAATCATCGACCATGACCAACGCTTGATACTCCTCGGCTAAATCACAAATTTCCCGCAGATTGGCAATCACGCCATCCATTGAAAATACGCCGTCGGTGGCGATCAAAATGTGACGCGCGCCGGCAGATTTAGCCTGCTCCAAACAGGCTTTGAGCTCCTGCATATCATTGTTGGCGTAGCGATAACGGCGCGCCTTGCAAAGGCGAACTCCGTCGATAATCGAGGCGTGGTTCAGGGTGTCGGAAATGATTGCGTCTTCTTCATTTAGCAGCGTTTCGAACAGCCCTCCGTTAGCATCGAAACAGGAGGAATATAGAATGGCGTCTTCCATACCCAAAAACTCGGCCAACCGATTTTCCAGAGTCTTGTGAATATCTTGCGTGCCACAAATAAATCGCACCGACGCCATGCCAAAGCCGTGTTGATCCATGCCCGTTTTGGCCGCAGCGATCACCTGCGGGTGATTGGCTAACCCCAGGTAATTGTTAGCGCAGAAATTAAGCACCTGCCTGCCATCGGCGAGAGTGATCTGTGCCTGTTGTGCCGAGGTGAGGATACGTTCCTGCTTGAAGAGTCCTTCCGAGCGAGCCTGAGCGAGTTCATCTTCCAGGCGCCGATAAAATGAAGCAGACATGACATTATCTCCTTAAATAGTCCATCTAACACAGAGACTACTAACAGAGAGGGGTAATAACGAGTAATCAGACAGATAAATGTTATTTTTGCAGCATATATCACGGGGATGGAAGGTTAGTTGCATTCTGATACTAATCAGATAGCTTACCCATGTAGGCTGGCCTATGAAGTGTTATGATATGCACAATTGAATGAGCGGGCATGGTGCCCCTTTACTACTTAAATTTAAGGTGATTCCCATGATTATCGTCACTGGCGGTGCCGGTTTTATCGGTAGCAATATTATTAAATCGCTCAATGATATGGGATATCGCGATATTTTAGTGGTTGATAACCTTAAAGATGGTACTAAGTTTACCAATCTTGTCGACCTGGATATCGCGGACTACGCAGATAAAGAAGACTTTATTGCCAGCATCGTTGCCGGTGATGATCTGGGTGATATCGACGCTATTTTCCACCAGGGTGCGTGTTCTTCCACCACTGAGTGGGACGGCAAATACATGATGGACAACAACTATCAGTATTCGAAGGATATCCTGCATTTCTGCCTCGATCGCAGCATTCCATTCCTTTATGCCTCTTCTGCAGCCACTTACGGTAGCCAGAACACTAGCTTTGTTGAAGATCGTAAATATGAGCAACCGCTCAACGTTTACGGCTACTCCAAATTCCTGTTCGACCAGTACGTGCGTGAAATCCTGCCGCACGCAGAATCTCAGATTTGTGGTTTCCGTTACTTCAACGTTTATGGCCCACGTGAAGGTCATAAAGGCGGCATGGCGAGCGTGGCTTTCCATCTGAATAATCAGATTAACGCTGGCGAAAATCCAAAACTGTTTGCTGGCAGCGAAGACTTTAAACGCGATTTCATCTACGTTGGCGATGTAGCCGCAGTGAACCTGTGGTTCTGGCAGAACGGCAAATCCGGTATCTTCAACTGTGGTACTGGTCGTTCGGAGTCCTTCCAGGCCGTAGCCGACGCCGTGTTGGCATTCCATAAAACTGGCGCGGTTGAAACCATTCCATTCCCTGAAAAGCTGAAAGGCCGTTACCAGTCCTTCACGCAGGCTGATATGACTCAGCTTCGCGGTGCAGGCTACGATAAACCTTTCAAAACTGTCGCTGAAGGCGTAGCCGAGTACATGGCCTGGCTTAATCGTCAAGTTTAAGGGAAAGAATTAACGCGATGAAAACGCTGGTTATTGGCCCGTCCTGGGTGGGCGACATGATGATGTCGCAGAGTTTGTACCGCACGATCAAAGCGAATAACCCCGATGCCGAGATAGATGTGATGGCGCCCGCGTGGTGCCGTCCTCTGCTCGATAGAATGCCTGAGGTGAATCAGGCTCTGGCTATGCCGCTGGGTCACGGTGCGCTCGAATTGGGTGAGCGCCGCCGTCTGGGCGTTGCATTGCGCAAGGAGGCTTATCAACAGGCTTTCGTGCTGCCTAATTCATTCAAGTCGGCGCTGGTCCCCTTTTTCGCCTCGGTCCCGAAGCGCACAGGCTGGCGCGGCGAGATGCGCTACGGATTGCTCAACGATATCCGCAAGCTCGACAAAGCCGCGTTTCCTCTCATGGTTCAGCGCTATGCGGCGCTGGGCTATGAAGCTTCGAAGATAAAATCGGCCGAGGATTTACCACAGCCAATCCTCTGGCCTCGGCTCGCCGTTAGCGAAACTGAAATTGTTAACGTTAGTGAATCCTTTTCACTCACCGGCGAACGTCCGCTAATCGGGTTTTGTCCGGGAGCAGAGTTTGGGCCTGCCAAGCGCTGGCCGCACTTCCACTATGCCGCCCTCGCTGCCCAGCTCATTGATGCTGGTTATCGGATTGCACTGTTCGGCTCAGCAAAAGATCATCCCGCAGGTGAAGATATCCGCGAGGCCCTGTCTCCAGCCGCACGGGATTTTTGCCTGAATATTGCAGGGAAAACCTCTCTGGATCAGGCCGTGGTGCTGATCGCCGCTTGCCGGGCTATTGTCACTAACGACTCAGGATTAATGCACGTTGCCGCTGCGTTGAACAAACCGCTGGTCGCTTTGTATGGTCCAAGCAGCCCGGACTTTACGCCACCGCTGAGTCATCAGGCACGCGTGATTCGCTTGATAACCGGCTATCACAAAGTTCGCAAAGGTGATGCCGCAGAGGGTTATCATCAGAGCCTTATCGATATTCAACCCAATCAAGTATTCAGTGAGCTACAACAACTCCTGGCAGCTAATAAGGAGCTGGAATGCGGGTCCTAATCGTTAAAACCTCCTCTATGGGGGACGTTTTACACACGCTTCCTGCGCTAACTGATGCGATGCGAGCAATCCCTGACATTACATTTGACTGGGTCGTTGAAGAGGGATTCGCACAGATCCCTTCATGGCATCCGGCTGTTGACCGCGTGATCCCGGTTGCTATCCGTCGCTGGCGCAAAAACTGGTTCGGTTCTGAAACGCGTCAGCAACGCTGTGATTTTAAAAGAGTTTTGCAATCGCGTAATTACAACATCATTATTGACGCGCAGGGACTGGTGAAAAGCGCAGCGCTGGTGACTCGTGTTGCCAAAGGTGAGAAGCACGGCATGGACAGTAAAACTGCCCGAGAGCCTTTCGCCTGCTGGTTCTTTGATAAGAAACACCTAATCAACAAAAAGCAGCACGCCGTTGAGCGTATTCGCGAGCTGTTTGCGCTGAGCCTCGGTTATGAAAAACCGTCGACACAGGGTGATTACGCTATCGCTGCCCGCTTCCTTTCCGCTAAACCCGCATTGCCTGAAAACTATTTAGTGTTCCTGCATGCGACAACCCGTGCGGATAAACATTGGCCTGAAGAACGCTGGCGTGAGCTTATTGGCCTGCTCGCGTCATCAGGACTGAAAATTAAACTGCCTTGGGGTGCGGATCACGAATATCACCGGGCGGTACGTTTGGCTGAAGGTTTCGACTACGTCGAGGTCTTGCCGAAATCGAGTCTGGAGAAAGTGGCTGAAATTCTGGCGGGTGCTCAAGCTGTCGTCTCGGTGGATACTGGCCTGAGCCATCTGACGGCCGCACTGGATCGGCCGAATATTACTTTATACGGGCCAACCGATCCGGGCCTGATTGGCGGCTACGGTCAGAATCAAATCGCGTTGACGGCTGATAAAACCAGAAATATTGGTACTATTTCAGCAACAGAAGTGTTCTCTGCCCTGAATGCATTGAATATTTAGGAAATTATCACACAGGAAGAGAGCTGCTCTTTTCCTGTGCCATTAATACATTCGCAACAGTGATGATTGGGCCGCCTGGCTTTATTCTCACTGATTTCACGAAAAAAGAATGCCTCCCGTTTGTTACCGCTCACGTAAAAACTATTCACTCATAGCGGTAAGCGCTTCAATACAACTGAAGACTTTATCAGCGGAAACTGAAGCCAACGGCTGTCCACCAGGAGCAAATTCCTCAGGACGTAGCTTGATGATGCAATGAAGGTCTTCATCTTGAAACGGCCCGGTAAATTTCGGCTCTGCGGTTGCGAAAAGACAAACTGTTTTAGTTTTTAACGCGACAGCCAAATGCATAGGACCAGTATCTCCGGTCACCAGTACATCAAAATTATCAATTTGCGCCAACAGCTGAGGCAGGTTAGTTTTATTTACATAGCTGATAGTTCGAGATTTTTCTTCATCATTGAGCTTCGACATAAAAGCTTGTTCAAGTTGCAACTCTAGCGAAGTTCCAATCAGCGCAATTTCACAGTGATGGTCTGAAGTGAGCAGTTTTTTGGCTAATTCGACGTAGCGAGCCACCGGCCAACAGCGATGGGGTTCTGATGCGCCCATCTGGAATCCAATGATTTTGCGAGAAAAGTCTTTTTTTATTGGCGTAAAAGGGGCCGGTACAAACATTGAGGTATCGCTGGTGTCACATCCCAAAACTGAAACCAGTTTCAGCTTACGTTCGATCAGATGACCTGTAAAAGCCTTGGAATAATCAGCCAACCATAGCTCCATCCCCATTGGCTTGGGAGCATAGTTATCTCTGATAACATACTCGCAGCCAGCGATTGCGGCACTCAGCACGTCATAAGGTAATTTTGAATGAAGCAAGATGGCAAGTTGGGGGCGCTGCTTTCTAATTTTCCAGGAAATCTGGAATAAATCTTTTACCTTTTGATCCCAATAGATCACTTCCGAGAAATACTCACACTTTTCTACCATGCTTTTATTTTTCACGCTTGATACAAGAGTAATAAAAGCGTGAGGATAGCGTTTTTTAATCGCCCGAATTGCTGGAGTATTGAACATCAAATCTCCCAGCGCCGTGGTCGAGTAAATAACGATGCTGGTGTAAATACGCTTTGGATCGAAAGATTCCTTTGGCTTCAACTGACCAAATAACGGGTTGTACCATTTCAAAACATTGTTAGAAAGAGTGATTTTCCAACGTTTATTAGCCATCTTGATTAACTCTCTGCTGATAATTTTCAGCTAATGTAAGTCCTACAATGCGCTGCTGCGTCAGCTAATTCGCTGATACAGAACGCAATAAATTTTCTCACCTGCTACGCATCTTTCGCCATTTCACAGTGAGCAACATAGACCGACATGACAGCATATCTTTAACAGATCATCTGTAACCTTGGAAACAGGACATAGCTCCCGTTAACGTCATCCTAATGATTCTGTCTAAGGCTTTGCCCTTAATATCAATTGAGGTGATAAAGGTTAGTCTGGTCATACTTAAACCTAATGAACAGGAAGTTCGACAACGATCCAGCGAAATTGTTGTCTATTCTTTGATATTTTTCGACCCATAGCAAGAGCGGTCTGGAAGAGTAGCCACATTCTTCTAGCTCCTTTAGAATCAACCCATAATAAAATAATAGTGAATAATGATGACTCAGGCCTTAGCAACCAAAATGTCCTCACCACCGCGGCGTATCCTTATTATAAAGCTTCGCCATCACGGCGATATGCTGCTGACCACGCCGGTTATCAATTCGCTGCGTCAGCACTTTCCTGACGCCGAAATTGATATGCTGATGTATCACGAGACTCGCGATATGCTGGCCTGCCTTCCGGCGCTCACCAATATGTTCACTATTGACCGCCAGTGGAAAAAGCTTGGCCCTCGTGTTCACACAGGCCATGAAATCCGTCTGGTGCGCCGGCTGATGCAGCGTAAATACGACCTGGTCGTGAATCTTGGTGACCAGTGGCGCAGCGCGATAGTGACTCGGCTCAGTGGAGCACCGGTACGACTTGGTTTCGATTTTCCTAAACGTCGTGGCAAAATTTGGCCGTTCTGCCATACGCAGCTCGTCAGCACTGAGGGACACGGCAAGTTGCATACTGTCGAGCAGAATCTCGCTATCCTTGCACCGCTGAACTTGACGTTATCTACCCAGGCAACGATGAGCTATTCCCCGGAAGATGAGCAGGTGATTAGCAATCTGTTGCATGAGCATGGTGTAAAACTGCCCTTTATCGTGGTTCAGCCAACATCGCGCTGGTTTTTCAAATGCTGGACAGAAGAAAAAATGGCAGAGACATTCCGCGCGCTGTCGGCAAAAGGTTTTCCGATTGTAGTGACCGCCGGACCAGACAAACGCGAGCTGGAGATGGTGGAAAAAATCTTGGTCCTGTGCCCTGGCCTAAATATCACCTCGCTGGCGGGGAAACTTACCCTTCGCCAACTTGCGGCACTTATTGACCAGGCAGCGCTGTTTATCGGCGTAGACTCCGTCCCCATGCACATGGCCGCCGCGCTTCAAACGCCGCTGGTCGCGCTTTTTGGTCCCTCCAAACTAACCTTCTGGAAACCTTGGCAAGCCAAAGGTGAGGTGATTTGGGCGGGTGACTATGGTCCTCTGCCCGATCCCGATACTATAAATACTCACACTTCCGAACGATATCTTGATGCAATTCCCGCTCAGGTAGTCATTGATGCGGCAGAAAGGTTACTCCCATGAAGCATTTTCGACTGGCGCTGGTGCGCCAAAAATATCGCCCTGACGGCGGCGCAGAGCGGTTTATTTCCCGTGCATTAGAAGCGTTGGAAAATCAGGATCTTGAGCTGAATGTCATCACTCGTCAGTGGCAGGGTGAAGTCAAAGCCGGATGGCAGGTACACATTTGCGACCCGTGGAAATTTGGCCGGATTAGCCGTGAACGCGGATTTGCCAATGCAGCTCGCCAGCTGTGGCAAAAAGAAGACTTCGATCTGGTACAAAGCCACGAGCGTATTCCGGGCTGCGATATCTTTCGCGCCGGAGACGGTGTGCATCGTCGCTGGCTTGAGGAGCGTTCCCGAGTACTGCCTGGCTGGAAAAGCAAACAGCTTTTCGCCGATCGCTACCATCGCTATGTAATGCAGGCCGAACAGCAGATGTACGCCGCTCCGGAGTTAAAAGCAGTTATCTGCAATGCCGAGATGGTGAAAAAAGAGATCATTACTGAGTTTGGCGTACCTGAAGACAAGATCCACGTCATTTATAACGCTATCGATAGCCAACGCTATTTGCCGCCGAGTGAAGCCGAACGCCATGCACTGCGAGTGAAACATCAGGTTCCTACCGATGCCACCTGCCTGATTTACGTCGGCTCGGGTTTCGAGCGCAAGGGGCTGAATGCAGCTATTCAAGCCATCGCACCTACCGATCGACATTTACTGGTCGTGGGGCAAGATAAAGATGAAAAACGCTATCGCACGTTGAGTGCCAGCCTGGGATGCGCCAATCGAGTGCATTTCTTTGGCATGCAAACCTCAACGCAGGACTTTTACCAGATGGCCGACGGCCTGCTATTGCCAACGCTGTATGACCCGTTTCCAAACGTTATCCTGGAAGCCATGGCCTGTGGATTACCAGTGATCACCACTCCAACCTGCGGCGGCGCGGAATTTATTACTGCTGGCGTTAACGGTTATGTCTGTGATGCGTTAGATATTGAAGGTCTTCGTGCGGCCGTAATGGCACTACCAAAACAGGCTCTGGGTTCAATTGAAGGAGAACGAGCGCGTGAAAAAATCATCGACTGCTCACCGCAAAAGCTTTCCTCGCAGCTTATTTCTCTCTACTGGAGCCTAATAAAATAATATGCGCATACTCATGATTATCGATGGCTTACCGGGCGGTGGAGCTGAGAAGGTTGTTCTAATCCTTTAGGAAGGTTTAATATGGCAGCGCCATCAGTTGGCTCTGCTTTTATTATTTGATGTTTTTTAGACCAAACCTGTACCTATATTCACTATTAACATCGGCCTGAAAGTGGTTTTAGATGCCTGTACTTAAACTCATTTAAATATTCTTAAAATCAATGTCTTAATGTAAAATCCTTTAACCATTAATGGCAATGTGAAACCAATATTGGATGAAAAACAAACACTATCGAATCATGGAATTTAGACCGCATTAGTCACTTTGACGTCAAAGTACGCGCACTTCCGAATGATATCTTGATGAAATACTCGCCCAATAAATTATTGTTACGGCAGATAGGTTATCTCCATGAAGCATTTTCGACTCCCCACCGCAAAAGCTTTCGTCGCAGCTTATCTCTCTCTACTGGAGCCTAATAAAATAATATGCGCATACTCATGATTATCGATGGCTTACCGGGCGGTGGAGCTGAGAAGGTTGTTCTGACTCTTTCGGAAGGTTTAATCCAGCAAGGCCATCAGGTCGCTCTGCTTTCATTGCGGAATGTTTGTTCTTATACCATTCCCGAGCAAATAGAATATCGAGTGGTCAACGATGATTGCCGCACACCTTGGCGCAAACTTAGCGAGCTTTCCCGCCGAGCGAAGCAATTAGACGAGTGTTTCAGCGAATTAGAGAAGTCTGGACCCGCCTTTGATTTAATCATCTCTAACCTGCACAAAACCGACCGCATTGTCAGCAAGAGCAAACTTTATTCTGATAATCGCCTGTGGTTTTGCATCCACGGCGTGCTGTCATCAACGTATTTAGGCCATAGAAAAGGTTTGAATCGCTGGTTTAAAAAACGAAAAATGGCTTCGGTCTATCAGAACAAAAATATTATTTCGGTCTCTGAATTTGCCGGAAAAGATCTGATAACGGATATGGGCGTGCACGCCAGACATCTTGAAGTCATCAACAATCCGTTTGATTTAGTGCATACCAGAAAGTTAGCGGCAGAAGAGTGTGAGCTAGCTGGCCAACCTTATCTGATCCACGTGGCGCGTTTTCATGTGCAGAAAAGGCACGATCGCTTGCTCAAGGCCTATGCCAAAACCAGGCTTTCTGCGCCCTTAGTTCTTTTGGGCACGGGTCCTGAAGAGAAAATTGCGGAAGTTAAAACTCTGGCAGAGACTCTTGATATTGCCGATCGGGTGATTTTCCTTGGTTTTCAGAAAAATCCTTTCCCATATATCAAAAACGCTAAACTGCTGGTCATGAGTTCGGATAGCGAAGGGTTTGGTAATGTGCTGGCAGAAGCGTTAATCCTTAATACGCCTGTCGTTAGCACTCGTTGCCCGGGCGGTCCGGAAGAGATCCTTATCGGCGATTTGTCCC
Source organism: Serratia sp. M24T3 (assembly GCF_000257645.1). Taxonomy (GTDB): domain Bacteria; phylum Pseudomonadota; class Gammaproteobacteria; order Enterobacterales; family Enterobacteriaceae; genus Rouxiella. The sequence continues at coordinate 15,320 of NZ_AJHJ01000020.1, read as the reverse complement.
GAGGTTTGTCTGAAATCAATGTCGACTCTCTTGCCGAGAAAATTGGCGAGATCTATCACAACCCGCCGACAATCGACGAGAAAACGTTGTCACGCTTCGAGCTGCAAACAATCTGCAAGCAATACGCAGCTTTGGCAGCCATCAGTGCCGATCAATAATGATGGCTTTCGCTCAGCTTAAAATTTAGAATTCGGCCTTTACCCTTAGATTTTACGGATATTATGTTACAAACGCTGTATACCGTTCTTCTTTACCTCATTCAGCCGCTGATCTGGATTCGTCTCTGGATGCGTGGCCGGAAGGCGCCGCTCTATCGCAAAAGATGGGCAGAGCGCTATGGATTTTGCAAAGGTAAGGTCGTGGCGGACGGCATTATGTTGCACTCCGTTTCCGTGGGTGAAACTCTAGCGGCGGTGCCATTAGTCAGAGCGCTGCGTCATCGCTATCCTTCCCTGCCGATCACCGTGACTACTATGACGCCGACTGGCTCGGAACGTGCCGTTTCTGCTTTCGGCAAAGATGTTAGCCACGTCTATCTGCCGTATGATCTACCCGGCTCCATCGAGCGTTTTCTTGATCAAGTTCGCCCCAAGCTGGTGATTATCATGGAAACAGAGTTGTGGCCAAATCTTATTTCTGCTCTGCATCAGCGAGATATTCCGCTAGTGATCGCCAATGCGCGCCTGTCTGCTCGCTCCGCCAAAGGTTATGCCAAGATAGGCAAATTTATTCAGCGCGTGATGAAAAAAATCACCCTGATTGCGGCGCAAAATACCGAGGATGGCGAACGCTTTATCTCTTTAGGACTTAAACGCTCTCACCTTGCGGTCACCGGAAGCCTGAAGTTTGATATTTCTGTCACTCCTGAACTCGCCGCTCGCGCACTGACATTGCGCAGCCAATGGGCCTCGCGTCGTCAGGTATGGATTGCCACCAGTACTCACGACGGCGAAGAGGCTATTCTGCTTGAAGCCCACCGCGAATTGTTAAAAACCTTTCCTAATCTGCTGCTGATCCTCGTGCCGCGCCATCCTGAACGATTCCCGGTGGCCTGCGATTTAACTCAAAAAGCGGGTCTGACCTATATTCAACGCAGTAGTGGAGAGGTGCCTTCGGCGCAAACTCAGATGGTAATCGGCGATACCATGGGCGAGCTGATGCTACTGTACGGAATTGCTGATGTTGCTTTCGTTGGTGGCAGTCTGGTTGAACGAGGCGGTCATAATCCGCTGGAAGCCGCTGCGCACGCAATACCGGTGCTAATGGGTCCACATACTTTTAATTTCAAAGATATCTGCGCCAAACTTGCGCAGGCGGATGGCCTGATTACCGTGACAGACAGTGCCTCGCTGGTTAAAGAGATTTCCACGCTGTTGACCGACGAAGACTATCGTTTGTACTACGGTCGCCACGCGGTAGACGTGCTGCGTCAAAATCAGGGCGCACTGCAACGCCTGCTGCAGCTGATGGAGCCTCATCTTCCCCCACGGAGTCATTAAATAATGTCTGCCAAACTACGCCTGTCGGTGGTGCTGATAGCTAAAAACGAAGCCTCCCTACTGGAAGACTGTCTCAACTCAGTCAGTTGGGCAGATGAAATTATCCTCCTCGATTCAGGAAGCAGCGACGGTACTCCGGCTTTGGCCCGCGATTTAGGCGCTAAAGTATTTGAAAATACTGACTGGCAAGGGTTTGGCAAACAGCGCCAGCTCGCACAGGACTATGCCAGCGGTGAATACATTTTGATGATCGATGCCGACGAACGTGTTACTCCTGAACTACGTCAATCTATCGAAGCGTGCCTGCAACAGCCTGATGACAGCAAAGTTTATCGCCTGGGCCGTCGCAACCTGTTCATGGGCCGCTTTATGCGCCACAGTGGCTGGTATCCTGATCGCGTCTGCCGCTTATATAAAGCCGACAAGTTTCGCTATAACAATGACCTGGTGCATGAAGCCGTAGATACTGGCAATGCTAAAATTGTCGATCTCAAAGGGGATCTGCTGCATTTGACCTGTCGTGATTTTTTCGCCTTTCAGCGTAAGCAGATGAACTACGCCGAAGCCTGGGCAAAGCAACGATTTCAACAAGGCAAACGTTGCAGCTATTTTTCTATTATCAGCCATACGCTGGCCGCTTTTTTAAAAACCTGGGTACTACGCGCAGGTTTTCTAGATGGTAAACAGGGCCTGCTTATCGCTGGCGTAAATGCGCAGTATACTTTCAACAAGTATGCGGCCCTGTGGGCCTTCAGCCATCAACTGCAAAAAAGCGAGCCACAATGAGCACCAAAGCAATCTATCCGGGAACTTTTGATCCACTGACCAACGGGCATCTGGATTTAGTAACCCGCGCTTCTTTGATGTTCGAGAAAGTCATTCTGGCCATTGCCGCCAGTCCGCACAAAAAAACGCTGTTTACTCTCGAAGAACGTGTTTCGCTGGCGGCTCAGGCAACCTCTCACCTCGCAAATGTCGAAGTTATCGGTTTTAGCTCATTGATGGCAAACTTCGCGAAAGACCACCAAGCCAACGTTCTGGTTCGTGGACTGCGGGCGGTATCAGACTTTGAATACGAGATGCAGCTGGCGAGTATGAATCGCCACTTGATGCCGACGTTGGAAAGCGTATTTCTGATGCCTTCCAAAGAATGGTCGTTTATTTCATCGTCGCTGGTGAAAGAGGTGGCGCGACATGGGGGAGATATCACGCCATTCCTGCCTGAACACGTTACTAAAGCCCTGCTTGAGAAAATTGCCGCCGACTAACGCTGGCAGTTCGGGCAAAAGAAGGTGCTGCGCTGCGCGTGTTTGCTGCTTTGAATAGGCGTGCCGCAAACGCGACAAGGTTCCCCATCGCGGCCATACACCTGCAGCTCCTGAGCAAAATAACCTGGCTTGCCATCGGACTGTAAAAAGTCGCGCAATGTCGTTCCGCCCTGCTCAATCGAGCGCAGCAATACCGCTTTGATGGTCGCTACCAACAGTGCGTACTCTTCTAATGACAGCGAATTTGCCGGACGATCAGGTGAAATTCCCGCCACAAACAGTGATTCGCTGGCGTAGATATTACCCACGCCAACCACCAGTTTGTTGTCCATCAGCCAAGGTTTAATTGGCGATTTCTTCTTCTGCGATTTATCTCGCAAGTATTCCGCGTGAAAATCTTCACTCAGTGGCTCAGGGCCAAGGTGCGACAACACACTACTACCTTCTAAATCTTGCGTCCAAAGCCAGGCCCCAAAGCGGCGCGGGTCGGTATAGCGCAGCACAAAGCCGGTATCCATCACTAAATCTACATGGTCGTGCTTGGCGGGCTCGGTTTCCTCGGCTAATACTCGCAGGCTACCGGACATGCCCAGATGGATAATAATCCAGCCCGTTTTCAGCTCCACCAGCAAATACTTTGCTCGACGCTGCACGCTGATAACCACCTGATCGCTAAGCGACATGATCTCCTGCGAGACTGGCCAGCGAAGGCGGGAATTGCGCACCACGGCGTGCATAATCTTGTGGCCAACCAAATAGGGCTCTATCCCACGGCGACTGGTTTCAACCTCTGGTAGTTCTGGCATGAAGTATTCCTGGGGACATTAATGTGCCGAGTAGTGTAGCCAACACAGCTACGGCTTCAAGCAGTAAAATTATCCCCGAAGTAATTGGAGTTGTAGCAAGGCGGCAAATGAACGAGTCCCCCGGAGCTTACACTGGTAAGTGACTGGGGTGAGAGTGTGTAGCCACAAAGCTGCCGGGAGCAGATTTGAACGCTGTTTACAGCGGCCCCGGAGGGGTGAAGTCCAGGGATGGGCTGAATAGCACAGCTACGGCTTCAAGTACGAAGGGGATTTTTGGGCATAAAAAAACCCAGCCGAGGCCGGGTTTTTATTAATCCGCTAAAATTACTTAATTTTAGCTTCTTTGTAGATCACGTGCTGGCGGACAACTGGATCGAATTTCTTCAATTCCAATTTTTCCGGCTTAGTACGCTTGTTCTTCGTGGTGGTATAGAAGTGACCAGTACCAGCAGAAGAAACCAGCTTGATCTTCTCGCGAACACCTTTAGCCATGTTTCAGTTCCTTTCCTTAATACTTCTCACCACGGGCACGAATTTCGGCCAAGACCGTTTCGATACCCTTCTTATCAATCACACGCATACCTTTAGCAGATACACGCAGAGTTACAAAGCGCTTCTCACCTTCAACCCAAAAACGATGGGAATGCAGGTTTGGCAGAAAACGGCGTTTGGTCGCGTTCATTGCGTGGGAACGGTTGTTACCGCTCACCGGGCGCTTGCCAGTAACTTGGCAGACTCGGGACATGTGTCTATTCTCCAAAAATCAAATCAGCTCGAGCTTCGTATAGGGTATGGCCGCCTCGTCAGGCTTTGAGAGCCCATCTCAGCAAACTCCACTGAGAACCGACTCACTGTCGTCGGGTAAAAACCATAAATCATCAGGTTAACCATCAGCATGCATGATGCTTTCCGGTAATGAAACCTGCTGAGATAGGCTCTTAACGCCAAACCCAAGATTCTCAAAGGTGGCGTAGTATACGCTCTAGAGCGTAAGTGCTCAAGTCCCGAACAGCTAAAGATCCCTAAGGATCTATAAAAAGGCGTTTAAAGCCAACCGCGCTCGGCAAAAGAGACGGTATCTCCTCCCCCAACCACTAGGTGGTCAAGTACGCGAATGTCCAACAGTTGGCACGCCTTTACTATCTGTTCGGTTACCCTTCTGTCCGCAAAACTGGGTTCAGCTCTGCCGGACGGGTGATTATGCGCCAGAATCAGCGCTGTCGCATTAACCTTCATCGCTTCGCGCACAATTTCACGCGGATGAATTTCGACGCTGCTAATAGTACCAGCAAACATCTCCTCATGGCGAATAACACGGTGTTGATTGTCGAGAAAAAGTACCAAAAACACCTCTCTCTCCCGATCTGACAGCAGATTTTGTAAATACTGACGGGTTATCTGTGGATTCAGCAGCACATTCTCGCATGCGAGCTGACGGGCATGACGCCGTTGTGATAGTTCAGTCACAGCAGAAAGCTGGGCAAACTTTGCAGCCCCCATGCCGTGAAAACTGATTATGTCCTGATAATCCGCAGCTAAAATTTCATAAATTGATCCAAAATGTGCAACCAGGCTTTCTGCCAGCGCCATCACATTCATGCCACGCACGCCAGTGTGTAAAAAAATGGCCAGCAGTTCACAATCTGACAAGCTGGCTGCCCCATGGGTGATCAACTTTTCTCTTGGCCCCGTCCCTCCGCTCCAAACTATTTTGTGCTTTTTCATCATCACACCTCATTAGCCAGGATTGTCGCACAGCCTGATAACGCAAGGTTTGCAGAAGATTTTATCCTGCGAGACATCTCGCAAAACCCGCAAACCCCCTCGCTAATAATGAAAGCGTATAGCTGTCATGAATGAGCAGTATGCTAAAATATCGCCTCTTTGGACTTTCAATCGGACAATCATGATGACGGGACTTTCCGGCAAACATATTGTGCTTGGCGTCAGCGGCGGCATTGCTGCCTACAAAGCACCTGAATTGGTACGGCGGCTCCGCGACCGTGGAGCAGAAGTTAGAGTCGTGATGACAGAAGCGGCCAAAGCTTTTATTACACCACTCAGCCTGCAAGCCGTTTCGGGTTATCCAGTCTCTGACTCGCTGCTAGACCCGGCCGCAGAAGCCGCGATGGGCCATATTGAGCTCGGTAAATGGGCTGATCTGGTTATCATCGCTCCCGCCACCGCCGATTTACTGGCGCGTATCAATGCCGGGATGGCGAATGACCTGCTGACGACTATCTGTCTGGCTACCGCTGCGCCTGTCGCCGCTGTTCCTGCCATGAACCAGCAGATGTATCGTGCTGCCGTCACTCAGGAAAACCTGCAACAACTTACGGCTCGCGGCACATTGATTTGGGGACCTGATGAAGGCAGCCAGGCCTGTGGCGACGTAGGGCCGGGGCGCATGCTCGACCCGATGGTGATTGTCGGCATGGCCGTTGAGCACTTCACGCCTCACCAGGACTTGAAGCATCTGAAGATAATGGTTACTGCTGGACCAACGCGTGAGGCGCTGGACCCCGTTCGTTACATCAGTAATCAAAGCTCGGGAAAAATGGGCTTTGCCATTGCCGAAGCCGCTGCCAGGCGCGGTGCCCAGGTAACTCTGGTCAGCGGTCCAGTTTCACTGGAAACGCCAAAAAATGTGACTAGAATCGACGTGACTACCGCGCTGGAAATGGAAGCCGCGGTTAATAATGGCGTCGCCTCTCAACATATTTTTATCTCCTGCGCCGCTGTGGCAGACTATCGTGCTATCACGATTGCCGACGAAAAAATAAAAAAACAAGGTGATGAAATCACTCTTAAAATGGTTAAAAACCCTGATATTGTCGCCGGGGTTGGTGCCATGAAAGAACATCGGCCGTATGTCGTTGGGTTTGCCGCAGAAACCCAGAATATGGAAGAATACGCCCAACAAAAACGAATCAGGAAGAATCTAGACCTGATTTGCGCAAATGATGTTTCACTTGCCGGGCATGGTTTTAATAGCAATACCAATGCTTTGCATCTTTTTTGGCAACATGGAGATCTGCGTTTACCCCTCAGTGATAAACAGCAGCTTGGCCAAGCTTTAATAAATGAGATTGTCAGCCGTTATGATGAAAAAAATAGACATTAAGATCCTTGATCCACGCATTGGCAAAGATTTCCCATTGCCGGCTTATGCAACACCAGGTTCCGCTGGACTAGATTTGCGTGCAGTTCTGGACAATGCCGTTGAGCTGCATCCGGGTGAAACCACTTTGCTTCCTACCGGCCTGGCTATTCACATCGGCGATGCCAATCTGGCAGCGGTTATCCTGCCTCGTTCAGGCTTGGGGCATAAGCATGGCGTGGTTTTGGGTAATCTGGTGGGTCTGATTGATTCGGATTATCAGGGGCAGTTAATGGTGTCGGTATGGAATCGTGGTCAAACGACTTTCACTATTGAACCAGGCGAGCGTATCGCACAGATGGTATTTGTTCCTGTAGTTCAGGCTGAATTCAATCTGGTTGAAGACTTTACCAGCAGTGAACGTGGCGAAGGTGGCTTTGGTCACTCTGGGCGCCAGTAAGAATCTGTTCAACATCGCGGTGCAGGGCCGCAGGATATTGAACAGATCCTTATTTATATCAAGCCGATGCAATAAACACTAATTATACTCCACTGCTTCTGGAAGGCTGGGCTTTGTCTATCGCTGGACAAAAGCAGAGGGGGTAGATAAGCCGCAAGATCTCTCGATTTAAGCGGCCATTGTGCGGTTTTTTTATAATTTTGAGCCGTTTTTTAGCAAGGGTCTATTCAGACATGGCAGAAAAAGAAAATACTAAAAGGAACCGGCGCGAGGAGATTTTGCAGGCGTTAGCGCAAATGCTCCAGTCCAGCGATGGCAGCCAGCGTATTACTACGGCAAAGCTTGCCGCCAATGTCGGTGTATCTGAAGCTGCACTTTACCGCCATTTTCCCAGCAAAACGCGGATGTTTGACAGTCTTATCGAGTTTATCGAGGACAGTCTTATCACCCGTATCAATCTTATCTTGCAGGATGAGAAAGATACGCTAAATAGGCTTCGTCTCATTCTGCTGTTGATATTGGGATTTGCTGAACGTAATCCGGGTCTGACTCGCATCATGACAGGACATGCATTGATGTTTGAACAAGACCGGTTGCAAGGTCGAATCAACCAGCTGTTTGAACGTATTGAGGTTCAGCTTCGCCAGGTTCTGCGCGAAAAGAAAATGCGTGAAGGTGCAGGATACACCACTGATGAAACCCTGCTCGCCAGTCAATTGCTGGCATTTTGCGAAGGCCTGCTGTCGCGCTTTGTGCGTTCAGAGTTTAAGTATCGCCCAACGCAGGATTTCGACACCCGCTGGCCGCTGATTGCTGCACAGCTGCTATAAGCAATTTGTTCTAAAAATAGAAAGCAAAAAAGGGCCAATGGCCCTTTTCTTTATAATGCTTAAAACTGAAATTAAATGCCGTACTGCTGACGATAAGCACGTACCGCGGCCAGATGATCGGCCATCTCAGCCTTCTCTTCAAGATAATCAATCAGGTCAGCCAAAGTGATGATTGATATCACCTTACAGCCGTAATCGCGTTCAACTTCCTGAATAGCAGAGATATCCGCACGACCACGCTCTTGGCGATCCAGGGAAATAAGCACACCGGCCAATGACGCGTTATTCGCATTAATGATTTCCATCGATTCACGGATAGCGGTTCCAGCGGTGATTACATCGTCCACCAGCATTACTTTACCTTGCAGCGGACTGCCCACCAAAGTGCCGCCTTCGCCGTGATCTTTAGCTTCTTTGCGGTTAAAGCAGTAAGGCACATCGCGTTCATGCTGCTCGGCCAATGCCACAACCGTGGTGGTTGCGATAGGGATACCCTTGTAAGCCGGGCCAAACACCAAGTCAAAATCGATGCCTGAGTCAATCAGAGCTTCGGCGTAAAAACGGCCGAGCAAAGCCAGGTCGCGACCGGTATTAAACAGGCCTGCGTTAAAAAAGTAGGGGCTGATACGGCCTGACTTCAGGGTAAATTCGCCGAATTTCAAAACCTGCTTGTTCAGTGCAAACTCAATAAACTGGCGCTGATAGGCTTTCATGGATGTTTTTCCTCGTGTTCTTTTAATCTTATAACTGGCCCAAAGGCCATACATAAAAAAGGCGACAGATTAAGTCGCCCCAAATAATTACTCTCCCAGAACCGCTTTCTGCGCCTGGAAAATAGTCTCGATTCCCCCTCGAGCGAGGGTGAGCAAGCTAAGCAACTCTTCATGACTGAACGGCTCGCCCTCTGCGGTGCCCTGCACCTCAATCATACGACCATCTTCCATCATCACCACGTTCATGTCGGTTTCAGCGGCAGAGTCTTCTACATATTCAAGGTCGCAAAGCGCTTCGCCTTTAACGATGCCGACAGATACTGCGGCAACCAGGCCTTTCATTGGGTTTGCTTTCAGTTTACCGGCTGCGACCAAGGCGTTTAACGCATCGGCCAGCGCTACGCAAGCGCCTGAAATTGAAGCAGTACGCGTACCGCCATCGGCCTGCAACACATCACAGTCCAGAGTAATAGTGAATTCACCAAGCTTTTTCAAATCAACAGCGGCGCGCAGAGAACGGGCAATCAGACGCTGGATCTCTAAAGTACGGCCGCCCTGCTTGCCTTTTGCCGCTTCACGCGGATTACGGCTGTGAGTAGAGCGAGGAAGCATGCCGTATTCTGCGGTGATCCAACCTTGACCTTGGCCTTTCAGAAAGCGTGGAACCCCTTCTTCAACGGTCGCGGTGCAAAGGACTTTGGTGTCGCCAAATTCAACCAAAACAGAACCTTCAGCGTGTTTTGTGTAGTTTCTGGTCAGGGTAAGTGGGCGCACTTCTTGTGCATTTCGGCCTGCTGGACGCATGGGGGTTTTCTCCGGCTCGTAAATCATAGTTGGCTGCGCATTATACGGGCTTCGTGAGGTAATGCCTATCATGACAGATGCAGCGAGGCTATAATCCTTGCATCTTTACATTAACAGGTACACAGACATGATCCGTAGTATGACCGCTTACGCCCGACGTGAAATCAAGGGTAACTGGGGCAGCGCAGCGTGGGAACTTCGCTCCGTTAACCAACGTTATCTGGAAACTTATATCCGTCTGCCCGAGCAGTTTCGCAGTCTGGAGCCGGTTATTCGTGAACGCGTCCGTGCTCGTTTGACTCGCGGTAAAGTTGAATGCAATCTGCGCTTCGACCTTGACCCAAGTGCGCAAGGTACATTGCAACTCAATGAAAAGCTGGCTAAACAGCTGGTTGAGGCTGCGCAGTGGGTCAAAATGCAAAGTGATGAAGGTGAAATCAATCCACTCGACGTGCTGCGTTGGCCGGGCGTGATGGTTGCCGAAGAACAAGATCTTGATGCTATCAGCAACGAACTGCTGGTTGCCCTTGATGGCGCACTGGATGACTTTATCTTGGCTCGTGAAAGCGAAGGCGCATCACTGAAAACGTTGATAGAACAACGTCTTGATGGTGTCAGCGCTGAAGTTGTTAAAGTCCGTGCCCAGATGCCGAACGTTTTGCTGTGGCAGCGCGAGCGTTTAGTCAACAAACTGGAGGACGCTCAGGTGCAGTTGGAAAACAATCGCCTGGAGCAAGAGTTGGTACTGATGGCGCAGCGCGTCGATGTTGCAGAAGAGCTCGACCGTCTAGAAGCCCATGTTAAAGAAACGCATAAAATCCTGAAGAAGGAAGAGGCCGTCGGCCGCCGTCTGGATTTCATGATGCAAGAATTCAACCGCGAGTCCAACACACTGGCGTCGAAATCTATCAACTCCGACGTAACCACCTCCGCCATCGAGTTGAAAGTACTTATCGAACAGATGCGCGAGCAGATCCAGAATATCGAGTGATTTCTGGTTATAAAATTTGATTCTAGAAGCCCGTCGCTATGGACTGACTCCATAAGGCGGGCTTTTTATTATCCTAAAAACAGCAATCTATCCGATACTCATAAAATCCATAGCGACTTAATGGCCTACCTAGCTTGCACAGATAAGACCATTTCAATATTAGATTCTACACTTAGGCGGTGAGTTGCATTTCAGTAATGGTATTCCTAAGAGCAACACAGAATTTTGGCTGAAAAAATTTGCCATTAATGTTCATAGAGACGAAAAAGCTATAGCTCTATTACTCGAGCAAGGCTGGAGAGTATTTACGATTTGGGAATGCGGATTAAGAAAAGCGGATGAAGTAATTTTAAGATGGATACCGAAGACTATAAAGAGTCAGGAGCGGATGCTAAGTTGGCCAGAGTACTAATTCGTATCTAAGCAAAGATTAAAACACAGCGGCCAATGATTAATATTAAATTAATCATTGGCCGCTCTTACAATTTTCTGGCATTTTAAGATTTAACACGAACCTCCGGATACACCTCTTGAACGTCAGAAAAAATAGAGGAATTTTCCAATCTGTTAATTGTTGTCAGACGAAGAGAATTAACTATCGGCTGATGAGGTACACTCTCTATAGCATTTTTAAATGTTAACGGTTTACCAAGTTTAAATAGATAATAGCGTTCCTCGGAGTTAGAAATGCTTCCAGCTTGCTCTTCAGTAATGTCCCGCCGAGAGACAACCGACACTCCATTTACAGGCCACAATTTATCCATTTTTTTTGTATTGCTACTGAGAGCCGATGTTGAAGCCAAGGCAATAAATTTAATTTCGGGAACAACATGTCCTGCATATTTTTTGACAAAAGTAGCTTCCTTAACATGATACCACTTAGCATCACCAGCCTCGAAAGCGTCAAAATATTTTTTCTTGCGGCCCCTGGTACCTGCCAAAGCAGCTGTCATGACTAAGTCCGGGTAAAGTGCTTGCTGCATTCCATAATGTGGAATACGAACAGAGTCATTTAGCAGTAAGCTTTCCTGTCTAACTTCAGAAGATTCTTTTGATTGAGGCAGGCCAACTTGCATGATCAAGAAATTTGTCAGCCAAGCTCGACCCATCTTTTGATTTTTATTTTGTTGATCTTCACTCGGAAGAAGAGCAAACGCACCAATACCTATTTCTTCAATGGCTTCAGCATAAGGGTTTGGATCCAGATTTTGATTAAAAAAACCAGGGTACAATGCAAAAGCGCCAAAAACTGGGCGACTTTTTTGATAACCTTTTTGAGTCGTCTTTGATACTTCACTGTTCATTCTTATCAAAGCATCACGATAGCGGTGCATCTGATTTATAGCGTCGTCAGGCGCAAGATCATCACGATAATCTTGGCTAGCTTCAATATTTTCATTGAAACGACTATCGAATGTTTTAATCCGATATTTAGCATCGAATAACCAGATAAACTGCTTTCCATTAGGAAACGTGATCTCAAGGAATATATCGGGCTTTTGTGGCACAATATGTGAGCGCAAGTAACTTCCGTCAGCCTTAAAAATAGGCTCATGTGCAAGCCTGGCTTTTAAGCCATCATCACGAGTGAATTTAAATGCATTGCCTAGCCCATCTTTAAATTGATATTCCATATAACTATTGATTTGCAAAGCACTTTTTTTGGAAGATATTTCTTTGAATCCTAAGTCCTCAACAAGAATTTCACGTAAAGTAAGGAAGCACCAGACTTCATATATCTCAGCAACTGACTTCATGGAAACAGATGCCTGATTAGAAAATACATCCAGATAAAACTTTAGTTGCTGCCAAACACTATAAACGGCGCTATAACCAGTTTTCTGCTGGAGCACTAAAGATTCGCGAGACAAGCCATTGTAGTTTCCTACCTCGCGTAAAAACTCCTGATTATGCATTTTTGTTAAAGGCTGTTCCCAGCTGGTAATTTCATCTAAAAAGGCTTTGGAGATACGCTGTTTATCAGGAGACTTATTATTGTCTGTTAATTGATTATGAAAACCCGCAAGACAATCTTTACTGTGTTTTACTACCATTTTTATGAAGCGATTTTCAGGCGTGTCGACACTTAAATGCTTTTTCTCAACGCGATAGCGCTTATCTAACTTTCCGCCTCTAATATCTTCTTGGACGCATTCCGAAAGTCGATGAGAAAGGCGACCTTTCAAACGATCGGCTTTGGTATAACTCACTGTATTTTTTAAACGACTATGGGGTGCCTGTGTGATTACCTTTAGGCCATTCTCAAACTGCCGGCGAAGACTATTAAAGTTCGCAAGCCACAATAATGGGAAATTGCCTCGCTGACTGCCCTTAGCCGCATCTTGTTCTGTCTTTTCAGCCAGACTAAAACGCCATAAGGGGTATTGTTCATCAATTGACTGGTACATTGCAGCCAAATCAGTTTGCAAATCCATTTTGGTCGGCAGTACTTCAAAAGATAAAGTAGAATCGTGAGTTATATCACCTACCTGATAACGTAAAGGTAGCTTAAACCAACCTATATCATTGTTTGTATTGATACTACCTGTCAGTCTAGCATCGTTGCGTCCATGGCTTTTTGTAAAACGAAAGCAATCATTGACAGAATTCAATCGATGAGCAACTTGAGCATTCTGGACATTAATATCCTTGAACTCCCATTCAATTTGGTATTGAATATTTTCAAAGAATAGGGGTTTTTTGAGTATAAGCGCATACATGGCACCATTACTCGTTGCCTTATAATCAAGAGATTGAAGTGATTCGGCAATAAAGGGCTGACTTAATAGTTCCAATGGCGGGTAAAATCGGATTTCACTAAAAGGAAAATACCCACTGCGCTTTTCCAAGGTCTTGGTATAAATATCCTGACGCTTCTCGATATCGCTGCACCAAATCGTCAGTTCGAAATGAGCCGTTTGTAAACGTATTAAATCAGTCATCCCTCGCCCCATTATGGCCAAAAACTCGTGAAACCCAGAGCCAACCGATTTTTCATCCACGTTAATTTGGCTACACTGCGGCATGCGATTAGAATTGTTTTATCTTCAGTATCCAGTTTTTGGCGACTCAGATCGCGCCTTACCTCCCCAGCTGAAATATCATCCAATTGTATACTGAGCGTTAGCAAAAGGTCATCCAGTATAGAATTATTGCTCTGGGTTGAGGCCAGCTTATCCACATCGCCTTCAATTCTTGGTAATACTTTACACATCAGAAAATCATCCCATACCGCCTGAAGCTCTGTATCGGTTTGAGGTTGATGACTAATGACGCTTAACAACAATTCATTGAGCGCGCGGTAGGCTAACTTAAATGGTGAGTTGTTTAAGACCATATTGATCGACTTTAAGAACTCTATACTTTTCGCGCCATCGGCATCTATATCAGGAAGTAGTTCTTTGCTTTCAAGAGCGCTAGACCAAATTGGATATGAAAGGGTTTTTGGTTCACTTTTCGGTGAAAAATATTCATCGTAGTTATTAGGGAAAAACTCACCAAAATCAAAGCTCAATGCGCGGTCTATAACTTTGCGAGAGAAACCATGGGTTGTTTCATCCATGTTTACTGTGCCGGCAACGATAAGATTAAATGGAATACCGATACCGAAATTAAGGAATCTTTCCCACAAAGCTCCTTCGGGCAATGCCAAATCTGTGCGGAGTTTAGCTTGACCTTCTTGAGAGAGATTTTTGATAACGTTGGATGTTAATAATGGGTCGGTAGAATAGGTGAAATCTTTGTCTGCCCAAATCCATTCACGTGTTTCAAGAACGGACAAATAATCAGCAAAATATTGCTCAACTGGTGCCAGATTCATTTCATCAAGGCATAGCCAGTAAGGACGGACATTATCAAGCTGAGTTTTTTCACCCGTGATAGCCCTACCTTCCAAATTAATACCAGTCTTCTCGATCTCTTGCCAAGCTTTCACTAAAAACTGTAAAACTGCGGTAGTAACGTAATTAGTATCACCGCTAAGTCTTGAGGTATAACCAAGTAAATCAGAGGGTTCGTGCCAATCGGGACGCACGGAGACTAGACAGTAAGTGTCTTCAAGCGACCCATTACAGCTGCTTGCAAGAGCTTGCTGACGTACGAAACGAGTTTTTCCCGTACCTGAGATGCCTGCCAGGAGAAGGAATGGTTTCGAGAGTGATTCAAAATTTTGACCAATTATAGGCTCAATTCTTGTTTCATCAGACTTTGGCATCCAAGAAAAATCCTCTAGCTGCTTATAAAGCATTAACAAGATATTAAGATCTTCCTTAAGCCGATCATCACTGGGAATTGATTTGGCGTCATAATACTTTGCCACAATATTAGCTTTTTCATATGATTGACCTAAGGAAGTTTTGGCGTTCAGATGAATATCTCGACTTCCCCAACTCATTAACTTTGGTAATTTATTTAGAATATTTTCTTTTATTTCAATCGCTTGTTTTTCAGCAAGACGCTTACCCAGTTTCTTAGTCGGGGTGGTTGTACCTTGGCTTAGAGATAAATAAAATCCCGTACCGTCAGCTTTAAAAAGATAGACTGGATAAACGCCATCTTGAGTTGTCGTCGTCATATTTGGATTTAAGATAGATAACCAGGGAACACTAGCCCAATTACCCGCACCAACACTTGCTTTCACTTCATAAAAAGGATCAAACTCCTCGACTATATCCACAATTTTTTGTCGAAATTCTTTTCGAAATAGCATGGCAAGCGGATGCTCAGTGAACGGTTCTTTAGTCGCCTGAACCCATCCTTGATTTATTTTTTGCAGTATTTCACTTAGTTGCATTTCCCCCCCTGCGCAACAAATATTAATAAGTAATGCGTTCATAGCCAATAAGTTTGA
>NZ_AJHJ01000019.1 GCF_000257645.1 Serratia sp. M24T3 | reverse complement strand
TGGAGACCTCTTGCCCGGTTCCGGCGCGGCCGGTTAAATGACCATTAAAATTCGTGAACCGGAAAAACTCCTCGGTGATCATTGACCTTAAAAAGCCTGTGCGCAGCACCTAAAGCCCGTGTGCAGCATCTAAAGCCCGTGCGCAGCACCCAAAACGCGGAGATGCAAGAGGGCTCGCCCCAGAGACCTCTTGCCCGGTTCCGGCGCGGCCGGTTAAATGCTCATTGAATTTAGTGAACCGGAAAAACTCCTCAGAGTTTATCGGCCATAGAAAACGTCCCCCAGTTCTCAACCTACAACTTTTTATACATTACGCTTGTCGCCTCATAAATCCCTTCCGTTGAAAGCGCATATCCCGGAATAGTGCCGCATAACTCATAGCCCAGTGATTGATACAAAGTTTGAGCATCGCTGTCAGTAACTGTATCGAGCACTAACAAGGTTTTGTTCAGGCTGCGGGCCAGCTTTTCGGCTGTTTGCATCAGCCTGCGCGCGACTCCCTGCCTTCTGGCATCGGGATGCACCAGCAACTTAACTACGTCGGCGCGATGCTGGCCGTTGCCCGGCATATCGACCACTAGCTGCACTGTGCCTACAATTCGTCCATGAAGGCGCGCCACCAGAATCCGTCTTTCACCTGCTGCAAAAGCAGGCAGTAGCTTATGCCAAAATGCCAACGCCTCGGAAGGGCCAAAAGGCGGAACAAAGCCAACACTGGCACCTAACTTTACGCAGGCCTCAAGTGTTTCACTCAGGCTGGACAGATCTGCATGTGAAAAGTCCTGTGAATAAGGCTCGTTTTTCAATTCGCTGATAGTTATCACGTTTCCATTCCTTATTTTCAGGGACGACAAATCACAATGCTGTAATGAGCATCTTCCGGTCCCGGTACATAAAAGGTTGAACTGCCAAAAAGATGAAAGCGCAGACAGTCCCCGGCCTCCAGACGATACTGCTGCTGGTCAAGCGTAAGTTCCAACACTCCCGAAATAAGCCAGACATGCTGCTCGAGGCCGAACACCGGCGGTGCATCGTAGTGAATTCTGGCCCCCGCCTTTAGTCGACCCGACATAAATTCGGCCTGAAAATCCCTTGCAGGCGGAGAAATGGCCCGCCGTTCGAAACCGGTGCGGGTGTCGCGCCATACAGACTGATGCCCGTGGCGTATCAGTTCAGCCGGATTATCTTCTAAATCCATTAGCAATCTTGAAGTGGGTAAACCATAAGCCGCGCTAAGCTTTCCCAATAGAGCGGCTGTTGGGCTAGTCTCCGCTCGCTCGATACGTGACAGCGTGGCGCGGCTGATTCCCGTCTTTTCAGCCAGCATTTCCAGCGACCAGTCTTGGGCAACGCGGAGTGCCGAAAGCCTTTGCGCCAATTTTTGCTCATCGTTCATTGGTATGACCTCAACCAAAAATCCCAATTACGAGAATATATCCCTAAATTGAGATAACCACAAATGGATTAAATTTTTAGCGAAATTTAAGCAAAGTTAACAATCTCAACTTGTACAAACACAATTATCTTGTACAAGTTGATAATGAAGGACTAAAGTAATTAAAAGCTCTGTTATTGATCGGAAAATTTTATGTCTTTGTACAGCATCGGCGAGGTCGCACGCATTTGTGGCATCAACCCAGTAACACTGCGCGCATGGCAGCGTCGATACGGCCTGCTTAAACCTCAGCGTACCGAGGGTGGGCACCGCTTATTTGACGATAATGACCTAGAGACAATTCGCACAATCATTGGCTGGATAAATCGCGGCGTGCAGGTCAGTCAGGTTAAAGCGTTGTTGGAAGGTAATGAAGCCCCGGTGGCCAACGGCTGGGTGCAAATTGAACAAAAATTATTATTAGTGCTGCAGGAAGATAAAACGCAGAAAGTACGCCAGCTTATTCTGGAGCTGGGCCGTGAATATCCTGCTGAAAACCTTATCAATCATGTTGTAAGGCCATTAAGAACTCGCCTGTCGGCCAATATCTCTACCTCATACCTGCTTGGAGTGCTGGATGGCATTCTGATCGAACACGCCGTGATGAGCATGGCCGCAGCCCGAAAAAAACCGGGCATTAAAGTGTTGCTGGCTGGATGGGGAGAAATTGACCGCACCGAGCTGTGGCTTGAGGCCATCGTGCTCAGTCACCAGGGTAAGCACATTGACATGCTTCCCGAGCCTTTAGCCGATCCGCATTTTGAAAATGTTAAAGCCGAGCGGATTCTGCTGTGGGCCGAGGGCCGAATGACCCGTGCGCATTACAGCAAATATCTTAACTGGCAGCAGGTAGGCTTACCGGTTGAGCTTCTGGGTAGCGCAGCCATGCTGTTGCAATCCGCTGCGGATGAGGAGTCGGCAGCGCATTCTGCAGATGAAGGAGATCCGCATGATAAATACCTCACCTGATTATTCATCTGAGACCCCAACAGCCCATGTGGCAACTCTTGAAGGGCTGAAGGCGTTTTATCGCAATATGGACTCCGCAAGCCTTTCCCAACTTCCCGATATTTACCATTCGCAAACGGTGTTAGTTGACCCCGTTGGCCGTCATGAGGGCCTGCCCGCCCTCAAACACTATTTCGAGCAGTTGCTGGCTCAGACAGAATACTGCCGTTTCGATATTCAGCAAACCCTGACTCAGGATGATGAAACCGTGCTATTTTGGCGGATGATCTATGCCCATCCGCGGCTTAGAAAGGGCCAGGAATTGACTCTCGACGGCACCAGTCATTTGCGTTTTAGCGAAAATAGGGTGATCTATCAACGTGATTTCTATGACATGGGCGCAATGCTTTACGAGCATATTCCGCTGTTGGGCAGCGTTGTAAGGGCCGTCAAGTCGAGGTTAGCGCCATGAAACACGTTCTCATCACTGGCGCAAGCTCGGGCATTGGCAAACAGCTGGCACTGGACTATGCCGCTGAAGGGTGGAAAGTCACCGCCTGTGGCCGCAATGTCGAACGTCTGGAAGCCCTCGCCGCCGCCTCGGCGCAAATTAGTATCCTGACCTTTGATATTACTAATCTTGAAGACACCCGTCAGGCGCTGGCATGGGTGCAGGCCGATCTTGCGATTCTTTGCGCGGGAACCTGTGAGTATCTCGATAACGGCGTGGTCGAGGCTGATAAAGTCTTGAGAGTCATGACGACCAACCTGATGGGTCCGATTAATTGCCTTGATGCCCTGCTGCCCGGAATGGCGACCGGAACGCGTATTGCGCTGGTTGGCTCTACCGCCTCGCTGGTCCCGCTGCCGCGTGCCGAGGCCTACGGCGCATCTAAAGCGGCTCTGGCCTACTTCTGTCGCAGTCTGTCGCTGGACCTCGCCCCGCGCGGTATCGCGCTGTCGCTGGTCATGCCCGGTTTTGTAAAAACACCGTTGACCGACAGCAACGATTTTCCCATGCCAATGATGATAACCGTTGAAAAATCCTCCGAATTTATTCGAAAAGGTCTAGCGCGTGGCGCAAGCGAAATCGCTTTTCCGCCGCTGTTCGCCTGGCTGTTGCGCTTTATTTCAGTGTTACCGCAAAGCCTGCAACGGCTTTTGGCTAAGCGATTGGTAAGGTGATTCGCCTATGAAAGTTGCCATTATCGGCAGTGGTATTTCAGGTCTTAGCAGTGCGTGGATGCTGTCTCAACGGCAGCCGGCGTGCGAAATTACTGTGTTTGAAGCAAATGCAACACTAGGCGGACACACCGCAACAGTTGATATCAAACTCGGCCAGCGTGATTACGCAATTGATACCGGATTTATTGTTTATAATCAAAAAACTTATCCGCGCTTTATCGCCCTGCTCGCGCAACTGGGCATTATCGGGCAGCCGACGGAAATGAGTTTTTCCGTCCACAATCCTGACAGCAAACTGGAATACAACGGCCATACGCTGAACACCTTGTTTGCCCAGCGCCGCAACCTTTTCAAACCCAAATTCTGGCGATTTATTCGTGAAATCCTGCGCTTTAACACCCTGTGCAAGCAGCGTTTACAGCAGCCGCAGGGCCAGGAAGAAACGCTGGCAGATTTATTGCACCAAAACGGATTCTCCGACTACTTTGCCTTGCATTACGTCTTGCCGATGGGGGCTGCGATCTGGTCCTCATCCCTCGATGATATGAGCAAGTTTCCACTGTCGATGTTTCTACGCTTTTTTGACAATCACGGCCTGCTGGATGTCGCAAATCGGCCGCAGTGGATGGTGGTGCCCGGCGGTTCAAGAGAATACATTCGCCGCATGCAACAACAGTTGCCCGCCAGCGTAAAAATGCTGACCAATACGCCGGTATTTTCCGTAACCCGCGCTGAGGATGCCGTCACTATTGAGTCTACGCTGGGGAGTGAGACCTTCGATCAAGTGATTTTCGCCTGCCATTCCGATCAGGCATTGAGGCTGCTGCCTTTCCCAACCGATAACGAAAAACAGGTGCTCGGCGGGATCCCTTATCAGTCGAATGAAGTGATTTTACATACCGATATTAATCATTTGCCCGACCATCGACGCGCCTGGGCGAGCTGGAACTATCGCCTGCCGCCGGGCTTGGAAGAGGTTGGCAAAAACAGCCGTTCTGCGGCGTTGATTAACGAACGCAAAGCCAGCGTGACTTATAACATGAACATTTTGCAGGGTATCCAATCGGAAGAAACATTCTGTGTCTCGCTAAACCCGATGACACCCATTGATGAAAGCAAAATTCTGTTCAAGGCCGAATATTGGCATCCGGTATTAAACCTTGCCAGCTTTGCGGCGCAACAGAATCGCGGTTTGATCAACGGTCATAATCGCAGCTGGTTCTGCGGCGCTTACTGGCACAACGGCTTTCACGAAGATGGCGTTAGAAGCGCCGAAGAAGTTGTAGACCAGCTGCTGGCAAAGGACGCGGCATGAACAGCGCACTGTATGTAGGCGGCGTGCGCCATCGGCGATTTAAACCCATCGAGCACCATTTTGATTACGGCATTTTTATGGCGTTGATCGACCTCGATGAAATAGATCAGCTGCCTGCACACGGGATCAGCCTTGAGCGTTTTTCATCGGCGACCTTTAAACGCAGCGACTATCTGGGTGGCGGTGATATTAAAACCACCGCCCAGCAGCGAATTTTGGCGCTGACTGGCGACAATTTAGAGGGCCGCGTGATGTTGCTTACCCAGCTACGCTATTTCGGCATCTACTTTAATCCGGTTAATTTTTACTATCTTTATGATAAAAATGACGTTTTATGCTGGATGCTGGCCGAAGTTCGCAACACGCCGTGGGACGAGCGCCATACCTACGCCGTACTACCGGATGGATCGCAGACCACAGAAAAGGCGTTTCACGTTTCACCTTTTAATCCGATGGACATGATTTATCACTGGCAGCTGACCCCACCGGGTAAACATCTGCGTGTGCATATTGAAACCCACCGCCAGGAAAGGGAGTTCGATGCCACGTTGACACTGGTTTTTCAGCCGTTAACCCGCCAAAACCTGCGTAAGCAGCTTAGGCGTTTTCCTTTGATGACGGTTAAAACCGCAGTAACTATTTACTGGCAGGCGGTGAGATTGTGGTTAAAACGCGCGCCAATTTATTCACATCCTCCCGCTGATAAGGATTGACCATGAATTCACCTGATTTGCGACTTGCCCAACACGCGGGCAGCCGTCGTCGCAAGGGATCGCGTACGCTGTTGCTCAGGATGCTGAAGCAATTGCGCGGTGCAGGGCTGACTTTGCAAGAATTTGATAACGAACCGATGTTTTTCGGTGACGACACTGCGCCTTTGCAGGGGCAAATCGAAGTTCATGATTTGCGCGTCTATCGAAGAGTACTGCTTGGCGGCAGTATTGCGGCGGGAGAAAGCTATATCGACGGCGACTGGACCACGCCTAATCTCACCGTTGTGCTGCAACTGTTGGCGGAAAATCTGGTGCTGGTTGATAAAATCGAGGCGCGTTTCAGCTGGCTGACTTCCCCGGTAAACAGCGTATTGCATTTTTTGCGTCGCAACAGTCCGAGCCAGGCGCGCAAAAATATCTCTGCCCATTACGATCTCGGCAATGATTTTTATCAGGGCTTTCTGGATGAAAACATGCTGTATTCCTCAGCCTGGTTCCAGGGTCCGCATATGACGCTGGAAGAGGCGCAACAGGCTAAAATGCGCCGCCTTTGCGACCAGCTCGAGCTGCGCGCGGAAGATCATCTGTTGGAAATTGGCACCGGATGGGGCGCGATGGCAGAATTTGCCGCGCGGGAATACGGTTGCAAGGTGACTACAACCACTATTTCTCGCGAGCAGTTTGATTTTGCCACCCGGCGTATCGAGAAAGCCGGTCTGAGTACGCAAGTCACTGTGCTATTTGAAGATTATCGCGCCCTGCGCGGTCAGTACGACAAATTAGTTTCAATAGAAATGATCGAAGCGGTGGGTAAACGCTATCTGCCAACCTTCTTCAAACGCTGCAATGCTCTGCTTAAACCCCGTGGACGCATGGCGCTGCAAGCAATCACCATTGCCGATTAGCGCTATGAACATTACAGCCGTAATGTGGACTTTATTCAGCGCTACGTTTTTCCGGGCGGCTTTCTGCCGTCTATTAATGCAATGACCGAAAGCATGACCCGCCATACCGGGCTGGTAGTGAGAGATTTGTTTGATATTGGCAACGACTACGCCCGCACGCTGCACGAATGGCGCGAGCGCGTTCTGCGATACTGGAACACGCAAAATGCCCAGTACACCGACGAGCGTTTTCGTCGGCTGTGGGTATTTTACCTGTGCTACTGCGAGGCAGGGTTCCGCGCACGAACAATCAGCACCGTACAACTGGTTGCCGAGCGCCGTGCATGAAAACGCTGCGCTTCTGGCTGCTGACGCTGGGGTTCGACCTGTGGTGGACTCTGGCGGTTTGGGGCCAGGAGAGCGTGGAGCTTTTGCTGGTAATCGGCGCGCTGGTGATGCTGTTTTTTACCCCGTCTCGCAGGCGAAAATGGGTGATCATCGCCTGCCTGTTGGGGATCGCCATGGATTCGCTGTGGTGTGCCAGCGGGCTGTTTGCCTTCACTGATATCAGCGGGGTTCCGCTGTGGATGATGGCGCTGTGGTTGAGCTTTAGCGCCTGGTGGCTGTGGTTTTGCAGCCATATTTCGCTGAGCTGGGCGTGGATGATCCCACTCGGCGCGGTGAGCGGTCCTTTGGCTTATTACATCGGGATGCGTCTTGATGCAATGCAGCTGGTCGCGTCACCGCTGTGGGTATTTTCCTTGCTGGCGCTGGGCTGGGCCTGCTATCTGCCGCTGATAAGTCTGCCAGTGCTTGGCCGTCAACGTGAATAAGAGGTGATAATGAAAGCGATTTTTCTCTCTGTTTTACTGCTGACTACCAGTCTGTGCCTTATACCTTTGGCTCAGGCAGCGCAGTGGTCCGGTTGGCCGCAGACCGGTTCAGCCAAATTAACCTGGGCGTTTTTCGACGTATATAATTCTCAGTTGCGCACGCCTTCCGGGAAATATCAGCCCAATGTCTGGCCACAGGCGCTGATCATCAGCTACTTGCGCGATATCAGTAATAAAGATTTGGTCAAAGCCACATCAGACCAATGGAAAGCGTTGGGGCTGCTCGATGAAGCCAATCAGCACCAATGGCTTGAGCAAGTGCAGAAGATTTGGCCCGACGTTAAATCGGGTAACGAAATCACTTTTGTCGCCGACCCACAGGGTGGGCAGTTTTATTTCCAGGCCGACGGTGTGAGTTCACCTTCGCCGATTGGCGCGCGATTTGATCGCTCGTTTCGCGACGCTTTTTTAGCTATCTGGTTATCCCCTTCCACCCAATATCCTCAGCTGCGCAAAGGGCTGACCGAAGCACGTTAAACAGGAGTTACCATGCTGAATTTCAAGGTTTATACTCGTTATATGCTGCTGGCAATCGCCATGCTACTTGCCGGTTGCAGCGCCAAAATCGATGACTACAAAGGCACTGAGCCGCAGCTGGATATCTTCAGCTATTTTCAGGGCAACAGTCAGGCATGGGGGATGATTCAGGACTATAGCAATAAACAGACACGACGTTTCTCGGTGCAGATTCGCGGAGACGTGGTGGCAGATACCTTAACCTTGCACGAAGACTTTACCTACAACGACGGCGAGAAGCAGACCCGAGTGTGGCACATTCGTCGCCTGGCTGACGGCAGCTATCAGGGCACCGCAGGGGATATTATTGGCGTCGCGATCGGTCATTCGCAGGGTAATGCGTTTAACTGGAACTACGTGATGGATATCAAGGCCAGCGGTAAAACCTACCGCCTGACCTTTGATGACTGGCTGTTCAAGCAAGACGATCGCCATCTGATGAACGTGACTTCGCTGACCAAATTCGGCATTCAAGTTGCCAGGGTGACGCTGTTCTTTGAAAAAGAATAAATTGAGAAAAGTAGCCAGATAAACAGTTGGATAGATTTAAAAGCAATACCTGCAGAAACAACTGCTGGCCTTGAATTCAGCCTCCTGCCAACGCGGGAGGCTAAATTTTAAACCTTCACTTTTTCCAGTCTGGCGGTTTTGGGTTTGAATACTAAACGCCCAAGAGTGACCAGCAATACAGCGCTAAGGATCACGCCAAGCGCCAGCCATTCCACCAGCGAAAGCGACTCACCGGCAAAACCGATGCCTAACAGAACCGCCACGACAGGATTGACATAGGCATAGCTGGTTGCAATGGCTGGCCTTACCGTTTTGAGTAAAAACATGTAGGCGCTGATAGCAATCATTGACCCCATTACCACCAAATAGGCCAGCGCAGCAAAACCGGCTGGCGAAGGCGTTTGCGTCAGTTGCTCGCCGCTAATACGACTGGCAATCAGCAGCACCACTCCGGCAATAATCATCTCCGCTGCACCGGCCATCAGCCCTTTGGGCAGCTTGACACGAGCCGACAGCACCGAGCCAAACGCCCAGCTCAAAGAAGCCAGCAGGATCAACAATGCGCCCCACGGATTGCCGCTCAGATTGCTGCCAGTGTTGAGCAACACAATGCCCAGCAGGCCGATGGCAACGCCAGTCCACTCCAGTCGGCTATTGGGCATGCCAAAAATTCGGCTAAAGCACAACGTAAATAACGGCACGGTCGCCACCATGACAGCCGCAATTCCAGACGGCACGTCAAGATGCTCGGCCACCGTCACCAGGCCGTTACCCACTGTCAACAACAGGACGCCAATCAATCCCGCCGCCAGCCATTCTTTCATTGAAGGGACTTTATGGCCGCGCAACAGCAGGAAAGTAAACATAATGACTCCGGCGACAAAGAAGCGCAGACCGGCCATCATCATCGGCGGCCAGCTTTCTACCCCGATGCGGATCACCAGATAGGTCGATCCCCAAATGAAATACAGCGCAAACATGGCGGCAATAACCGGTAAAAGCGAACGCAAGGCTGAACGAGACATAAAATTTACTTATAGCTGAAAATTTAGAGGACAGTAGTTAACGCCATCGCTGGTGTATTGAGCAAGTTAAAGCGTGCTAATGAGATAAAAAGTGAAGAAAAAGTTTCAGCATGTAGTGAAAATGTATTTTTTGCGGAGCTTTCGCACAAATTATGGCTGTGTGATGCGAGGTAAAAGTTTTATACTTACCGTCTATTTTTTAAAAAGCTTGGCAAAAGATGAAAACTTTGAGTAAAAAACTGTTTATCGCCCTGTTCGTTCTGATGGCCATTGGCGGTATCGGTGGTGTGATGGTCGCAGGCTATGCCATTGTTATTGAGGAACCTGTCAAAATGCCAGCCAGCGTGCCTACTCCCGCCCCGGCGCAACCTTCTACGGCTTCCTGAAGCTGCCCCCTCCTGCTCTGAGTGTTGCTGTTTCAACCAGCGCGTGTCGGCAGGTGGGGTTTACTCGTAAAACCGAGGCTTTTTCTCTGATTTTCTGTTGCCTGAGCCTTTCATGGGTTTCACAAATGTATCTCCATTTATTTATATAAGAACTGTATTTTTAATATTCTTTTTTTTATTCTACAATTCCCGCTCTGACATATAAAAATGGATATTATCATGAAGACTCAGGAAATTACTTTCATTAGGCCAATAACCCAAGAGCCGGAATTACAAAAACCCAAGAATAAAAATGAAATCATTAATAAATTAAAAGGAATCGTTAACACTCAAAACAAAGTGTTCAACCAACAGTCATTTGATTATAAAAATTATTTTGAACAAACTCAGGAACCCTTGCTTTCCCCGCCAATGGTTATGAACTTAAAAATTAAGTTACCAGAATGCCCAAGCCAAACGCCATCAGAACAGACTATAAAAAAAACGTTTTATTAGCCCCGACAGCCTGGCATCAGCCAAGAGAAAAGCACTTCCTGCCGAATTTTTAGGCACCACGCCCAGAGATTCTCTAGCCTATTCCAACAAGCTTTCTGAGCTTTTACGAGGATTTAGGCCAGCACTTATAGAAACAAGTAATAAAAATCAGATCAGCAAACCGATTCCAGCGCCTCGACTTTCTCTACAACCATTACCGGCTCCTCGGCCTTTATTCAAACCGATACCCGCACCGAGGTTAAAAACATTAAATCAAGATCTGTTAGAAAAATCCTTCTCCCTGCCAAATAATATTGTCACGCCTTACGATAATATTATTGCTGCTGCAGAAAAAATTCAGCAGACTTTATTAAATGCGATTCATATTATGTCGGTGCAAAATCAGGATCTGCTATTATCCAGTCAATTATCTCACGTTGCTTAATTGATTAGTCGTTAATTTAAAATAAAATGAATTAACCTTGGGCTGGAGGCTGCCAGTTTTGCAAACGATGGCTCCAGCGCTCGAAAGCCATATCCACAATAATAGCCAGCAGCGCAACTACGATTGCACCCTGTAAAATATAGGCAGTGTTAAATCCGCTCAAGCCGATAATAATAGGCGAGCCGAGGCTTTGTGTACCGACCGTTGATGCAATTGCGGCGGTACCAATATTGATAATCACCGAGGTGCGAATGCCTGAAAGGATCACTGGCGCAGCCAGCGGCAACTCGACGCGAGTCAGGATTTGCCAACGGCTCATGCCAACCCCCTGGGCAATTTCACGGGCCGAAGCGGGAACCGATTCAATCCCGGCGATGGTCCCCTGCAAGATGGGTAACAACCCATAAAGCACCAGCGCGATAATCGCCGGCTTTTCACTGAATCCCATCACCGGCACTGCGATGGCCAGGACGGCCACCGGCGGAAAGGTTTGCCCCATAGCGACCAGCGTTTCAACCAGTGCGCGAAACTCCTTACCTGCAGCTCGCGTAACGCCAATCCCCGCCAGCATGCCGATGACTACCGCAATCAGGCTTGATGCGCCTACCAGCAGCAAATGCGCCCAAACCAGACGGGCAAAGCTGTCTTGCAGATACACTGGGCGGTCGAGATCCGGGAACAGCCAGTGAAATAACCAGCCTAATGAACTCATGCCAAAAATCAGAGCAAGAAACACCAAAATCACCCACGGCAAAGGGTCGCACAGAGCGCGCAGCCAAACTGCACGACCCTTTTTTTTAGCATGATGCTCGAGGTGGCTCACGATTCGGCCCTCGTGTTCAAAAGATCATCAAAGTGCAAAACACCCAGCGGCTGCTGATGCTCATCCACCACCGGCAATCGCTGGGTATGACGAGCAATAAACACCGACAAAGCCTCGCGCAGGGTCATTGCAGCGGGTACCGGTTCACCGGTAGCAAATTCGCCTTTACGCGTTCGCTCCCCGACCAGGAAAAGGGAAAGCAGTTTGATACCGCTATCGCTGCGGCCAAAAAAGTCTGCCACAAACGGCGTTGCCGGACGGGTTAGCAATTCCAGCGGCGTGCCCTGTTGCACAATCTGCCCGTCGTTGAGTAACACGATACGGTCGGCCAGGCTTAGCGCCTCGTCGATGTCATGAGTAACCAGCACGATAGTGCGGCCAGAAAGCTGATGAATACGGGCGATTTCATGCTGTAACGCCGCTCGGGTTACCGGGTCCAGCGCGCCAAAGGGTTCGTCCATCAACAACACTTCCGGATCAGAGGCCAAAGCACGTGCCACGCCGACCCGCTGCTGCTGACCGCCGGAAAGCTGGTGCGGGTAACGTTTGCGAAACTGCTGAGGTTCCAGATGCAGCAGCTCCATTAACTCGGTAACCCGATCGCGAATTTTTGCCTGCGGCCATTTCAACAATTGCGGCACGGTGGCGATATTCTGCTCTACCGTCCAGTGCGGAAAAAGCCCGATCGACTGAATTGCATAGCCCATCCGGCGGCGCAGATCTTCGGCACGGAATTTCTCGATAGGCTCATCGGCAAAGGTAATCTGCCCCTGATCGTGTTCCACCAGGCGGTTGATCATTTTCAGCGTGGTTGATTTGCCCGAGCCGGAAGTGCCGATCAGCACGGTGAACTCACCTTTGGCAATATGCAAATTGAGATCCTGCACCACGGCTTTACCGGCAAAATGTTTGCTGACTTGAGAAAAATTAATCATCTGCGCGAGGTCTCCAGAATTGAGACTAAAAATTTAAATATTCCATCGATGATTACCGCCATCAACACCACAGGGATCACCCCGAGCAAGACCAAATCCAGCGCACTGCTCAATAACCCCTGGAACATGACAGCCCCCAGTCCTCCGGCTCCAATCAGTGCTGCCACCATCGCCATGCCCACGGTTTGCACCGCCACAATGCGGATACCCGACAAAATAACCGGCAAGGCAATTGGGATTTGTACTTTATAAAACACCTGTAAACGGCTGAGGCCCATCCCCGTGGCCGACTCGATAACGCTCGGCGCTACCGAGTTCATTCCGGCAATCACGCTGCGCACCAGTGGTAATAGCGAATAAAGCACCAAGGCGATAATGGCCGGGGCCGCGCCTATCCCGCTCACGCCATGATTCGCCAGCCATGGAACAGCTTTCGCCAGTTCTGCAAGCGGTGCCAGTAACAGTCCAAATAGCGCAATAGAAGGCAACGTTTGAATAATATTCAATACTGAAAGGATCGAAGGCTGCCAGCGCGGCGAGCGGCTACAAAAAATGCCCAGCGGCAGACCAATCAGAATCGCCGGGATCAGCGTACCGACCAATAAGCCGAGATGCTGCCACAGCGCGTCATCGAAGACGTCCGATCGGTTGTCATACTCTTTTAGTAGAGAAAGCTGCGACAGCTGGCCAGTGAACAGCAGTAACACAATCGGAATAACCAGTTGCAGGTTTAATAGAACACGCCAGCTGTGATTAGCGGTTAGGCGGCTGATGGCATCCGAGGCAATCAGCAGCGACAAGGCGCAACAGGCCCAAAATCCGCCGCCGAAAGAAATTCGCGCCAGACTGTCTTCATCGCCGCCGGTCATTTTGAATGCCGCATGGCCTGACAGTGCCACCAGCGCGGCAAGCAGCAGTTCTGCCAGCAACATAACCAGTAAATAAACAGGTCGTGAAGGAGCAATAAAAGACATTACCAATAGCAAAATCACAGGCACCAGCAACAGCACCGCAGGCCCTTGCAGCAAGTTTTGCAGTGGAATACCTGTTCCCGAAATTAGCCGATTCGGCGCATGGGTAATGAAAGCTAAACTCGCCCCGGCAATAATTAGCAACACCATCAGCGTCAGCAGCACGCGATTTTTAATTAACTTGGTTTTAACTACCCGGCTCAAACCACTCCCCCAATGGAAATATTCGATTCAAGAACCATCCATGCAAATACTCTAGGTCATTGACGTTGCAACAAGGCGGCCAGTAAATGAATCCCAATGAGCTGACTCAAGTCAGTGATTTGGGTGTGTGAGCGCAGCCAACGATGTTGCAGCTTCAAGGCCACTCCTCCAAATACTCTAGGTCATTGACGTTGCAACAAGGCGGCCAGTAAATGCATCCCAATGAGCTGACTCAAGTCAGTGATTTGGGTGTGTGAGCGCAGCCAACGATGTTGCAGCTTCAAGGACGACGAGTATTTTTGATAAAATTCTTGCTCTGCAAATACTTGGCAGCAACCTTCTTGGCATCGGCACCCCCTACGGCAATCTGCGCATTGAGTTTTTGCAGCGTCGGCCCGTCCAGAGAGGCAAATACTGGTTTTAGCAGCGCAGGGATCTGCGGATATTCTTTCAAAACTGCTTCACGAATAATCGGCGTTGGGGCGTAAATCGGCTGTACGCCTTGCGGATCCTGCAAAGTTTGCAGACCTAATGCTGCGACCGGACCATCGGTGCCGTATGCCATTGCCGCATTGACGCCCGAGGTTTTCTCGGCAGCGGCTTTAATCGTTACGGCAGTGTCACCACCGGCCAACGACAGCAGCTGGTTTTGATTTAACTTGAAGCCATAGGCGTTTTCAAACGCAGGGAGAGCATCGGGGCGCTCGATAAATTCAGCCGAGGCGGCCAGTTTGAAATCTCCGCCGCCATTAATCCACTTGCCGAGATCGGCCAGAGTTTGCAGATGATTGGCTTTGGCAACATCCTGGCGTACCGCAATAGTCCAAGTGTTGTTGGCCGGTGATGGGTCTAGCCAAACAATTTTATTCTGATCGTAATCGAGCTTTTTGACTTTCTCATAGCCCTGTCGGGCATTTTTCCACGCGGGATCTTTCTCATCCGAGAAGAAAAACGCGCCGTTGCCGGTATATTCCGGGTAGATATCAATTTCTCCGGCGGTGATTGCCCCGCGCAACACTTTGGTATTGCCCAACTGAAGTTTATTGGTGGTCTTGATGCCGTTTGCCTCCAGTACCTGAACAATAATATTTCCCAATAACGACCCTTCAGTATCGATTTTTGAGCCAACCTTCACGCTGTCGGCTGCGTGAGCGGATAAACTGAAGGTAGTTACCACGGCCAACGCCGTTGCGGCAGCTATACTTCTTAAACGAGCATTTCCTGTTGGGCGCGCCATGTTTTTTCCTCTTATTTGGGTAAAGATCGGCTGAGATCAATGTAAAAAAAGCAGAATCTGTTCATAAAATGAGAGTGTTACAAGGATAGTTCAATTTTTGCAGAGAGCACAAAATGTGCCAGCCATAAAACCAGTCGCCAGGCAGGGAGTGAAATTACTTTAAGTGCTTAGCTTTACTAAAACTTCGCTGAATTGTTCCGCATTGATAATCACGCCGCAATAATGCGGCTTTTAATCGTGAAGAGAGGCAGATATGAGCAATATCACCCAACCAAGAATCACTCACGCCGCTGTGGTTAACGGCCATCATCACTTAAATTTTAGAGAATTCGAGCTCAAAGCCCCGCTTGAATACGAAGTCGGGGTGAGAATTGTGGCCTGCGGTATTTGCCATACTGATTTGGGATTTATGACTGAAGGCGCAGTTTTGGGACACGAAGGCGCTGGCATCGTCGAACAGGTCGGCAGCGCGGTAACTCGCGTCAAACCCGGCGACCACGTGGTGTTGTCTTATCAGTCCTGCGGTAAATGCTCCCCTTGCGAAGAACATCATCCCTATAACTGCGAACATTTCTCACAGTTAAACTTTGGCTTTCAACGCCTTGACGGTAGCAGCGCTTACCCTGAAGGCATTGATGGTCACTTTTTTGGTCAGTCCGCGTTTGCAGATTACTGCCTGGTAACAGAGCAGAATCTGGTAAAGGTCGATCCTGGCCTGCCGCTTAACCTGCTGGCCCCTTTGGGATGTGGTCTGCAAACCGGTGCGGGAACAGTATTAAATACTTTAAACGTTCAACCGGGTGAGAGCCTAATGGTGATGGGGACTGGCGCAGTTGGGCTAGCTGCGATTATGGCCGCTAAAATCGCCGGAGCTAAAACCATTATCGCAGTCGATCGCGACCCAGCCCGTCTTGCTCTGGCGGTAAGATTGGGAGCGACTGAAAGCATCAATTCAGATCAGGAAAACTATCTTGAGACTTTATGCCCGCATCTTGATTACGTGATTGATACCACCGGGATCAGGCATCTCGACGAGTTGGCTCAGGAAGTGTTGAAAGAAGGCGGCACGCTGGTGCGTTTGACCGGTTCAGCCGGGGAAACTTTTACCCGTGGTCGTAAAGCTATCAGCGTTATCCAGGGAGATTCCGTTGCGCAGGACTTTATCCCCAAACTTGTCGAATACTGGCAACAGGGGCGGTTCCCCATTGAACAGTTGATAACTTATTACGATTTCGACGACATCAATCGCGCCGTGAAGGATGCTCATAACGGTAACGTAATCAAGGCAGTGCTGATTTGGGAGTAACTCTTCGGCAATGGGTGTTGTTTTTGGTTGCAACATTTAAAGTTTTTTATTTTGAACAATAACTAATTTGCGCTTGAAGCTTGGCTGTCTGGACGTCTATACTGCTTTTTTTATTAAAAAGCGTAATTAAAAAAATGTCTGACACTATTGCGGCTTCTACCGCCGCCTCATCAGGGTACAACACGTCAAGCGCCGGTGACCAACCGACGCTCATCCGTTCTGCGTCGGATATCACTCGTCTGGTTAATCAGGGCGCAACCAAACTCAGCGACGCTCGCATTGTCGTCGCTATTGCACTGGGTGGCGTTTTCCTCGACGCCTATGATCTCGGTGGTTTAGCTTTCGGCATGAAAGACATCACTCGCCAATTTGGCCTGACTCCTTCGGGTGCCGGTCTGGTCGCTTCGGCGATTACACTTGGCGCAATCGTTGGCGCGCTGTTTGGCGGCTATCTGACTGACAAAATTGGTCGTTATCGGGTCTTTATGGCCGATATGTTCTTCTTTGTTATCGCCGCGCTGGCCTGTGCCTTTGCCCCGAATGCATGGGTACTTGGCGGCTCAAGATTTGTGATGGGCGTCGGCGTAGGCATTGACCTGCCGGTGGCGATGGCCTTCCTGGCCGAGTTTTCCAAGCTTTCCGGGCGCGGTAACAAAGCGTCGCGGGTGGCGATGTGGTGCCCGACCTGGTATGCCGCAATCAGTATTTCCTACCTGTTGGTGCTGCTACTTTATGCCGTGTTACCTGCGGAAGATACCGGCCTGTTGTGGCGTTTGATTCTCGGCTTCGGTGCCGTTCCGGCAATATTAATCATTGCTATCCGCCATCGTTATATGAATGAATCACCGGTTTGGACCGCCAATCAGGGTGATTTGAAAGGCGCTGCCGCTATCCTGCGTCGTTCATACAATATTAACGTTGAAGTGGCAGCTGACGCCGACCAACAAGCTCAGCCAGCAGTGCGCAAAGCGGCATGGAGCAACTATGGCCAACTGTGGAAAGGCGTTTATTTCAAGCGAACTCTGCTGGTCAGCGTGATGTCCGTCGCTTCGCCGTTTGCTTACAACGCCGTGGCTTTTGGCTTGCCGGTTATCCTTTCGACCTTCCTGAAACAGTCGGTGATTAGCACTATTCTGTTCTCGCTGGGCCTTAATCTGTGCTTCGCATTTGTCGGCGGCCTGCTGGCGGTACGTTTTGTCTCGAAGATTGGCGCATGGAATATGACTGTCGTCGGGTACGCCTTCCAGCTGATTGCGATGATTGGCCTAGCGCTGGTTGGCCGTCCAGCAGACAGCGCAGAGG
This sequence comes from Serratia sp. M24T3, assembly GCF_000257645.1. Classification (GTDB taxonomy): domain Bacteria; phylum Pseudomonadota; class Gammaproteobacteria; order Enterobacterales; family Enterobacteriaceae; genus Rouxiella. The sequence goes on along the minus strand of NZ_AJHJ01000019.1, from coordinate 60,114 downwards.
CCGCTATCTCAATTTCGATGCTGGCATTGTTCCTGTTTGGTCAGGGTATCGGACCGGGTTCACACTCAATGACTTACGCTTCGCTGAGCTACCCAACTTCGCTGCGTGGGACCGGTGTCGGCCTGAGCCAGGTTGTTTCGCGTGTCAGCTCGACGGCTTCACTGTTTCTGTTCCCGGTACTGACCGCCGCGTTGGGTACCAAAGTGTTTTGGGCGATCGGCCTGGCACCGCTGGTGGGCGTTCTTATCCTGCTGGCTATCCGTTGGGAACCGTCTGGTTATGACGTGGACGCCGAAGATTTTGAAAAAACAGTCTAAACGCTGACTCACAGAATATCAGCTATCAGGCAAGGCATTGGCGTCCTGCAATTTTCGTTTCGCGGCTTAAACCACCGTCGCGCGTGGTGCGAAAACAGGCCCGATGCCCGCTTCCCTTAGCAGAGCCACCAGCTCATTGCCCCCGTTAGGGCGGCTTTGGGCAAATTCAACTTCGGTGGCGACAATCGGGCTAATCCACAGCAGATTAACCGGGTCACCATAACAGCGCGGCAGCTGAAATTTACCCAGCGAATCGCCAAGCGCGGTGGAGATCACATGCCCCTCATAACCCAGCGGTGCCACCGGCGAAAGCAGCGTGTGCCCTTCCCCCAGCCAGCTCAGCGTGGTCCATGGTAGCTGCGCATAGTTAGACATCGCGCTGGCCATCTGCACCGCATTGGCTTCATCGACATATTCCTTGCCTACCGCAAACGCCAGCTCGATACGACGATGATGCTCGGCTTCGTCGTTAAAAATCAGCTCAATCTGCGGCATCGGTCGAATGCTCATGCCTAGGGTAAAGAAATAATAATTGTGATCATCCTCATGCTGGGAAATCGCCATCGGTGGCCAGGTCCCTTGATCGATGGCGTAATATTTTACCGCCGGACCAAAGCGCTGCTCATAGCAGGTTGTGAAGTTACGCTGGATTTTCGGCCACGGATTATGCTCTTCCTGTGCCCAATCGCGCCAGAATTGACGAGTTTTATCCGCCAGTGCGTACTGGGTGTTGGTTGAAGCGGAGCCCAGCGGAAAAGTCAGAGAGTTTTGCTGAATACAGCCAGCCGAATAGCTGACGGAGTGATCGATATACAGGCTCCAGCCAGGGATAACCGCCAGCAACAGCCCGTGATACCACAGCGCCGCGCCGTCATCGCTTTCATTCCATAGAATCTGAATCCCGGCGGGATCCAGCGGTGCCTCGGCCTCCAGGCTGCGGCAATACTGTGCGGCGAGCATCGGAGGCAGGCCTTGTTCCAGCGCCTGATTATCGTCCTGTGTCGGGGCCGGAGAAAGATTTCTGACCCAACATCCGCGCATCCTTGGGAAACGATCGCGCAGATCTTCACGCGCATAAATATAAAGATAAACGACGCGATCGTCCTGTTCGACCATCGCAATCAGAGTCTGTTTATCGTTGCTGACTTTGGCGAGTATTTCTGACTGGCGCATGTTACCTCAATAGGATTAAGCCGCTTCTTATTCTCTTTGAGATAAAGTGTAGAACGTCTTGTGCGCTAACATAACGGGCAAAAATCCCAAAACTCAGGGAATACGCGGTTAATACCACGATTTATAGCCATTTTACCGGGCCGAGGTTGATTAACGACAATAGAGCCGGAATAGTTGCGCCAATTGGGCAGCCATCGGCGACAGCGTCGAATCCTTTCTCTGAATAAGGTGGAAGGTCGCTTTTGGCAATGGCAGATCTAAATCCAGTGCAACCAGACTCTGCCCCATCAGCGGATCATTGATGATATCGACCGACAGCACCGACAGAAAATTGGTTTTGGCCAGCAGGCTGGTGCATGACATAAAGGTTTCACAGACCACGCTGATTTTCGGCTCCACCTCCAGCTCGCTAAACATCTCGCCGAGTAGTTTGTAATAGCTGCCACGCGGCGTCGGCAAGGTCCAGTCACAGTGCAGCAACTCTTTTATGGTGCGCGCCTTTTCCAGCGGATGGCCGCGCCGACACACCACGCGATACTCCTTATCCATAAGTTTTTCGTATAACAGTTCGTTATCATAGGCACTTTGATAATAAGTATTGATAGTAAAGTCCAATTCACCCTGCCTCAATTCAGGGATCATCGACACCAGCTGCCCTTCGGCGATCCTGACTTTGACATCCGGGAACTCGCGATGAAAACGATCGATCACCTCAGGCATGATAGTCCGCGCGATACTGGCACCAATGCCGATATTTACCTGTCCACTGGTGGCGCCCAAACGTTGAGCTATATCGTCCTGCGCGACCCGTAATTCCTCGAGTATCAGGCTGGCACGCTTGAAAAAAATCTCACCGCATTCGGTCAACGTTACCCCTTGACGCCGGCGGATAAACAGCTGTGCGCCAAGGCTGTCTTCCAGCTCTTTTATCGACTTGGTCAAGGCTGGCTGCGACAAACTTAAAAATCGGCTTGCGGCACGAATGCTGCCCTGGCGGCTAACGGCCACGAAGGCGCGTAGCTGATGCATTTTTATTGATGAAGACATGCTCTGATTGATAACCCCTGATTATCACCAAAAAGATTTTGGCATCTTATACGCCATGGTTGCTTTGTGTACATTGAAATCAAAGTGTCAAATCTCACCTTTGAAAAAAACCGCTATTACCGCGAGAAAAAAGGATCTCATCATGGCTTTAAAGACATCAGAAGCAGGCGAAATTTCCTCATTGCACAAGCTTGCCGAGCGCGTTGACCACATTTTTCCCGCGCTGCAACAGCGCCGCCGCGACCTGCATAAGTACGCGGAGTCAGGCTGGCTGGAGTTTCGTACCTCGACGCTGGTCGCCGAACGCCTTTGTGAATTGGGTTATCAGCTGCAATTAGGCCGTGAAGTGATCGATGCGGATTCGCGCATGGGCTTGCCGTCTGCCGAAGTTTTGAAGCAGCACGAAAAGCGTGCATTGGAACAAGGAGCCATTGCCCGCTGGATGCCGCATTTTTCAGGCGGTTTTACCGGTGTAGTAGCCACGCTGGTGACCGGTAAACCGGGGCCGGTGATAGGTTATCGCGTTGATATGGATGCACTGGACCTTAATGAAGTACTTAACGACCAGCATCGCCCATTCCGCGAAGGTTTTGCCTCTTTGAACGGCGGCATGATGCACGCCTGCGGCCACGACGGCCACACCACGATTGGATTAGGTCTGGCGCAGCTACTAATGGAAATCCGCGACCAGCTTTGCGGCACCGTTAAAATCATTTTCCAGCCTGCCGAAGAAGGCACGCGCGGCGCGAAATCAATGGTCGCCGCGGGTGTGGTAGACGACGTCGACTTCTTCACCGCCGTGCACATCGGCACCGGCGTTCCCGCCAATCATATCGTTTGTGGCAATGATACATTTATGGCGACCACCAAACTCGACGTGACTTTCACCGGCGTCGCGGCCCATGCAGGCGGCAATCCAGAACAGGGTCGCAATGCTTTGCTGGCTGCGGCCCAGGCAACTCTCGGCCTGCATGCCTTGCCACGACACAGCGCGGGCAGCTCGAGGATCAATGTTGGCGTGTTGCAGGCGGGCACGGGTCGTAACGTGGTGCCGTCCAGCGCCATGATGAAGGTTGAAACGCGCGGCGCGACTAACGAGGTTAACGAATTTATCTACCAGCAGGCGCTGAAGGTGATTTCCGGCGCGGCAGAAATGTATCAGGTGCAGTTTGAAACCAAACTGATGGGTGCGGCGCAAAGCAGCAAACCTACTGCCGCATGGGTCAATTACATTCATCAACAGGCACAAAAACTGGGTCTGTTTGAGGAAATTATTGACCGTCAGGAAGGCGCAGCCGGTTCGGAAGATGCCACTTACATGATGGAACGGGTGAAATCGCTGGGCGGTGAGGCGTCTTATGTTATTTTCGGCACCGATCTCAGCGCGGGTCACCACAACGAAAAATTCGATTTTGACGAACAAGTCATGACTCAGGGGATTAAAACGCTGGCCGCGCTGGCGCTTAACATTGCCTCTTTCAACAAGGAGTGAATATGTCTGCCTCAAAACCTGTGATCAGTTTTATCAATGATTTTATCGACAACCAGCGAGACGCACTTTCGGCGATCAGTGACGAAATCTGGGATCATCCGGAAACGCGTTTTGAAGAGTCTCATTCCTCAGCCCTGTTGGCCGACAAACTGCAAGCCAGCGGTTTTCAGGTGCAACGCGGCGTCGGCGGCATGGAAACGGCATTTATCGCCAGCACGGGTGCGGGTAAACCGGTGATCGCCCTGCTGGGAGAATTCGACGCGCTGGCAGGCCTGAGTCAACAGGCTGGTTGTGACTATGCCGAGCCGCTGGAAGAAAACGGTAATGGCCACGGCTGCGGCCATAATCTGCTGGGCACGGCGGCTTTGGGCGGCGCGCTGGCAGTGAAAGCCTGGCTGGAAAGAGAAGGCATCGCAGGTACGGTAAGATTTTATGGCTGTCCCGGCGAGGAAGGCGGCTCGGGTAAAACCTTTATGGCGCGCGAGGGCCTGTTCGACGACGTTGACGCGGCACTAACCTGGCATCCGGAAACCTTTAGCGGCATGTTCAGCAACCCGACACTTGCCAATATTCAGGCGGCGTTTCATTTTAAAGGCGCGGCTTCTCACGCTGCTGCCGCGCCGCATCTGGGCCGCAGCGCGCTGGATGCGTTAACCCTGATGAACACTGGCGCCAATTTCCTGCGCGAGCACATTATTCAGGAAGCGCGAGTCCATTATGCGGTAACCAATGCCGGAGGTATTTCGCCAAATGTGGTGCAGGCCGATGCAGAAGTCCTTTATCTGGTTCGCGCGCCGCAGCTGGATCAGGCACAGGCTATTTTTGAGCGGGTGATTGATATTGCCAAAGGCGCGGCGCTGATGACGGGCACCAAAATGACCCTGCGTTTCGATAAAGCCTGCTCTAACTACGCGCCGAACCGCGAGCTTGAATCCCTGATGTACCAGTACGTGCAAGCCTTTGGCACGCCAGACTACACGGCAGAAGAGCGAGCCTTTGCGCAATCAATTTATGCTACCTTGAACGATCAGGATATTGATAATAGCCTGAACAGTATGGCAAAAACGGGCGGCACTGCGGGGCGTGAGTTTGCAGAAACGCTGCGCAAGTCACCGTTGACCGATTCTGTCGCGCCCTATTGCGCCAACGACAATATTCTTTATGGTTCCACCGACGTCGGCGACGTCAGTTGGCTGGTGCCCACCGCGCAGTGTTTCAGCCCGTGCTTCGTGGTTGGCTCGCCGCTGCACACCTGGCAAATCGTCTCGCAGGGCAGAACTTCTCTGGCACACAAGGGTATGTGTCTGGCCGCAAAAGTGATGGGTTCAACCGCGATTGCCCTGCTCAGTGAACCGGCGCTGCTGGAAGCCTGTCAACAGGAGCATCGCGCCGCTCGAAACCGTCGTCCTTATCATTGCCCAATCCCGGAGGGGATTAAACCTTCACCTTTAAAGTAAAACACGTTAAAAAGATCGACTACCCAGCGCCGAGCTTCGTTCAATCTCGCCGCTGGGTATAAAAAATAATAAAACCGCACGGCATGACCGGCGGAATTCAATGACGACTATTTTCGACGAGGGGTTTTATGAGTATTGAAGCACAGGAACATCATCACAGCCCAGGCGGCTTCTTCGGCTGGGTTGAGCGCGTAGGGAATAAAATCCCCAATCCATTTTTACTGTTTGTCTATCTAATAGTGCTGCTGATGTTAAGCAGCGCCGCGATATCCTGGCTCAATATTACCGCGGTCAATCCGACCAATGGCGAGATTATCCACGTTAAAAATCTACTCAGCGTCGAGGGAATACAGTGGATTTTGCCCAACGTAGTAAAGAATTTTAGCGGCTTTGCACCACTGGGATCCATTCTGGCACTGGTGCTAGGCGCGGGCCTTGCCGAGCGCGTCGGCCTGTTGCAGAGCCTGATGTATAAAATGGCGGCCGGTGTTAGCGCTCGCTATGCCAGCTATCTGGTTATCTTTATCGCTTTCTTTAGCCATATTTCTTCCGATGCGGCACTTGTGGTGATGCCACCGTTGGGCGCGCTGATTTTTCTTGCCGTAGGACGCCACCCGGTTGCCGGTTTGCTGGCTGCTATCGCCGGTGTCGGTTGCGGATTTACGGCTAACTTGCTGATAGTGACCACTGACGTATTGCTTTCCGGCCTTAGCTCGGAAGCCGCAAAAGTGATTAACCCGGCGGTACAAGTCAGCGTGGTGGATAACTGGTACTTTATGGCCGCCTCGGTGATTTTACTGACTTTGGTCGGTGGTATTCTTACCGACAAGTTTGTTGAACCGCGGCTGCCAGCCTATGAGGGCGAACGCAACGAGCAGATGAAGAAGTTGAGCCCGCAGCAGAATCGTGGTTTGGCGGCCAGCGGGATTGCGGCTGTAATCTTTATCGCGCTGGTGGCTTTGCTGGTGGTGCCGGAATCTGCACCGCTGCGCAATCCGCATACTCACGGCATTGTTCCGTCGCCGTTCATTATGGGTATCGTGCCGCTGATTATTTTATTTTTCTTCGTGGTCTCGATCCCTTATGGATTGGTAACTAAACAGATCAAATCGCAAAGTGACATTCCGAATCTGTTAGTCGACCCAATGAAAGGCATGGCAGGTTTTATCGTGATGGTTTTCCCGCTGTCCCAGTTTGTGGCGTTTTTTAACTGGAGCAATATGGGCAAATTTATGGCGATCGGCTTGACCGATGTGCTTGAAAAACTGGGGATGACTGGCATACCGGCGTTCGTCGGGCTGATTTTCCTGTCGGCACTGCTGTGCATGTTTATCGCCAGCGGATCGGCTATCTGGTCAATACTGGCACCGATCTTCATTCCAATGTTTATGCTACTCGGCTTTCATCCGGCCTTTGCACAAATCGTGTTCCGTATCGCCGATTCTTCTGTGCTGCCGTTGGCCCCGATGTCACCGTTTTTGCCGCTGTTCCTGGGATTCCTGCAACGTTACAACAAGAATGCGCAGCTTGGCACCTACTACTCGCTGGTGCTGCCGTATCCGGTGGTATTTTTCATCGTTTGGCTGTTAATGCTGGTGGTCTGGTATCTGTTGGGGCTGCCGATTGGTCCGGGCGTCTATCCGCACATGCCGTCTTAAAGCGGACACCTGCGGCGCTAGGGCAATCGTCCTACGCGCCGCATCGCCCTGCTCCAGGAACCATTGCGCACTGCCCAGCGCAGTACTTTAGCCACCCGATGCATGGAAAACTCAATCCCCTTACGGGTCAATGGCGAGATTTTAATCCCCAACTGATCTTGCGCCCACTGCGGTAAGAGTTCGATGCCTGCCCAGACCATCAGTTTGCCGACCGGCACCGCAATTTTACTGGGTGCCGGGGCATTTTTCAGCAGTCTCACCACTTCTAGAGTTCTTTCGTCGCAGCGTAATAAAGGGCGAATATTTTCTAAATAGGCGTTGATCTGCTGTACGTTGGTGGGCACGTTTTCGCCGCCCAAACCTTCAACAACGCGAGCAACTTCAAGGTAGTATTGATCCTGTTCGGCCAGACTTAAACTGGGGTTGCGATAGCGAAGATAGGATTGGAGAAAACTATAGGATTCAGCGACGTGTACCCAGACCAGCAATTCTGGATCGCTGGCTGCATAAGGCTGCCCGCGGGCATCCTGGCCAGTGACGTTTAAATGAATGGATTTTACGCGCTCGATAAGCTTTTCGGCATCGGCCAACGAGGCAAAGGTGGTTCCTGAAACGAATTGGCTGGTACGTCGTAAACGTCCAAGCATGTCCTGGCGAAAGTTCGAATGGTCCCACACGCCCGCCAGAGCAAGAGGATGGAGCATTTGTAGCAGCAAGGCACTGACGCCACCACACAGCATGCTCGAGAAATCGCCATGAACGCGCCACACTACGCTGTCAGGGCCAAAAAGCCCGACATCACCAAGAGGCTGTTCAAAGTCTATTCCTCCCAGCGCCAGGCCAGAAATGCTTAACACCTGGCGCTCAATCTTATTTCTAACCACGTCGGCTAATGCCATGGCACCTGATTCTCAAAGAGTTTTTAGTGTGCAACGGTCTTAGCCATTGGAACAGTACGTAGCTGTGGCCATACATACATCAACATATCAATAACGGCATCCAGCTGTTCATTGCTGGCCCCATCACGAGCCTGCACAGACATTCCCTGAACGGTGGTGGCAACATATTTTGCCAGCAGCGAACTGTCAGTATCGCCAGGGAATTCACCCGTGAGTTTTTTCTTCTCGAAAAATTCAAACAGCGTGCGTTCCTGAGACAAGTGGCGCGAACGCAACATCTCGGATATTTCCTGCGATGCGGCAGACATTCCTGAGGCAGCGCTAATAATAAAGCAGCCGTTCGGGGTGTCGCAGTCAGTGAACATCTCTGCCGTGGTACGCAGATACTGCTCGATAGTCTGTTCGACAGACAGGTCTGACCGACTCAGCAAACACAAACTTTTTTCATAAAAGGTTGCCAGATAATGCTCTACAGCCGCACGAAACAAACCCTCTTTGTTGCCAAATTCAGCATACAAGGTAGGGGCTTTGGCGCCAGTTGCTTCAACCAAGTCTGCTAACGATGTTGCTTCATAGCCGTGACGCCAGAACAGATTTAGCGCTTTACTCAGAGCAGTTCCACGATCGAACTGTTTTGGGCGACCACGACTTTTACGGACTAGTGCCGTCTGTTCAGTGCTCATACACCCTCCTTTCATCACCATTGTGATTATGGTTGTCAAAATATCTTAACGATCATTATTAAAAATAGTTGCGAAGAAGTCCAGTAGAGATTAATATTTAATTATCGAGCGATAAATAAATCACTCCCTACGGATATCGACCCAGCTATAAAATAGTCACCCAGGACATAACATCATGAGAAACATCAAATTAGTTCTTGCAGTACTGGCATTGACCGCTGTGCCGGTTGCTAATGTTGCCGCACAGCAGACTTACATGATGCCTGCGCAGACTCAGGAAATCGCAATGGTCAATGTGACTGGCGACAGCAATGTTGTCCAACCGCCACAGGGCACCTTGAATCGTAAACCGCTACAACCTGGTATTACGAGTTCACCGACCATTCCACCAGCCCCCAATGCGGCTCGTAACGCGCCATCAGCCATTTACTATTAATCCTTGGTAAATGCATCCCGTCAAAGCCACCGCTAGCTGGCGGTAAGCCTTTCTGAAGATGAACAGGCTTTAAAAAAGCAAAGGCAGTGCATTTGGGCTGCCTTCTTTTTTAACACCCTCCCCCCCATAGCTCAAGAATTTATTAGTAGGTATTAAAATAAACTTTTATTGAAACATTTCCGAATGACTATATTGGATAACCATTGCAGATTAATGAAAAAAGCAATGTGATTTAATATCTTACAAACATGCCTGTCAGATTTTACTCTTCTTCACTCATTCAGAGTGCAATCTTTAGAATCACTTGAAATTACAGATCACCCAGCATTATTGGTGAACATCTTCTGGTGGCTAACCTGCGGAAATCTCCCACTACTTCTGGGAGTTAGCGTGCTACAGCACATTTAGTTAACAATCGATATAAAAATAAATTGCTATAGCGATCGGATATGAATAACATTTAATTATCGAGTGTTAATTTATTTGTGAATCACCATTTAATTCGCATTTATCCATTATCAGGAATACCGAACATGAAAATCTTAAGCATGATTTTTACCGCATTAGCGCTGGCTACCTCATCATTTTCTAGCCTGGCTGCAACTGAAGTTATTCAAGCACCGACTCACGCGCAGAAAATCGGCGAAGTGTCCGCAACCGCGAGCAATGACCTTTCAAACCTTGAACGTAATCTCAATGCCAAAGCAGAGGAAGCCGGAGCCACGTCTTTTCGTATTATTTCTGCCACAGGAGCCAACCAGCTTCATGGTACCGCCGAGCTGTATAAATAAGTTTTGATCTACTCACTTTCCCTGCTCAATCAGCGATCCGCACAATTAGTTAACGATTAATATAAAAACATATTGCACAGATTGCGAACAGCTCCTATCATTTACTTATCGAACGTTAACTAATAAACATTTCAGGTTAACGACGAACAAGAAAATTTATCCGGGTTTGATAAGCATCAAATTCGGCAAACAAGATAATGAGGAAGCAATCATGAAAAACCTGACTAAAGCATTTGCTGTTATCGCCTTGACCACCGCGTCATTTGCTACTTTCGCAGCAACTGAAGTGAACTCTGCTCCGGCAGGCGCACAAAGCGTTGGTGTAGTAAGCGCATCCACAAACGGCGATGACCTGACTACGCTGCAAGGCAAACTGGCTGCAAAAGCGGCTAAAGAAGGTGCAAGTTCTTATCGCATCATTTCTGCCGGTGGTGAAAATCATCTTTATGGCACCGCAGAAATTTATAAATAACAGCTCAGCCAGCACAATTAGTTAACGATTATTAAATAAACAACTTGCAGCATACGGAATCAGGGACTACTATTTAGTTAACGAACGATAACAAATATCGTCCCCTTGAAAATTACAGTGAACTTAAAAGAGTAGGAGTAAAAATCATGAAAAACCTGACTAAAGCTTTTGCCGTTATCGCACTGACTACTGCTTCATTCGCTACCTTTGCTGCCACAGAAGTTAATTCTGCACCAGTAGGTCAACAAAGCGCAGGTATGGTGAGTGCTTCAACCAACAATAGTGACCTGGGTACTTTGCAAGACAAACTGGCTGCAAAAGCGGCTAAAGAAGGTGCAAGTTCTTATCGTATTATTTCTGCCGGCGGTGAAAACCACATGTACGGTACTGCAGAAATCTATAAATAAGCTTGGCGCTACAGTTTAAGACACATCTGGCGTAGAAATTAGTGACATAAGTTAAGTAGTAAGGGTTAAGACCTTTCGTAGAGGCAAAAGCCCCGACGATAGGCATCGGACAGTAAATTCGCTTAATTTCATAATGCGAACGGCACTCATGTCGTCACTGAAAATTAAGCAACAACGACTAATAGGACTAAATCATGAAAAACCTGACTAAAGCTTTTGCAGTGATCGCACTGACTACCGCTTCATTTGCCACTTTTGCAGCTACAGAAGTTGATGCAGCTCCCGCAGGCCAACACAGCGTGGGTATGGTAAGCGCATCGGCAAATAACGGTGACTTAGGTACCATGCAGGATAAATTGGCGGCTAAAGCCGAACAGGAAGGTGCAAGTTCATATCGCATCATCTCTACCGGTGGTGAAGACCATGTTTACGGTACCGCAGAAATCTATAAATAATTCTCTGAACAAATTTATGTTGTTATATAGATAATATGTGTTGTGTCATCGATATAAGTAGTGTGAAGAAGAGGCGACTTTGGTCGCCTTTTTCATTTCTAAAATGCCCCCTTTCAGATCCTCGTTTTAACGATCAGCACAATTAGTTAACGATTAATATAAAAACAGATTGCACAGAAACTGATCTGCCTCTATCATTAACTTATCGAACGTTAATTAATAACGACGAACAAGAATTAATCACCGAAGTCGATAAGTGATGATTTCGGAAAACAAATTAATGAGGAAGCAATCATGAAAAACCTGACTAAAGCATTTGCCGTTATCGCCCTGACTACCGCTTCATTCGCTACTTTCGCTGCTACTGAAGTCAACATGGCGCCAGCGGGTTCACAGAGTGTCGGTGTTGTTAGCGCCTCTGTGAACGGCGGTGACCTCAGCTCGCTGCAAGGCAAACTGGCTGCCAAAGCCTCGCAGGAAGGTGCAAGTTCATACCGCATCATCTCTGCCGGTGGTGAAAACCATCTTTACGGTACTGCAGAAATCTACAAATAAGCGTTAGCAATAAATCGATCAGCACAATTAGTTAACGATTATTAAATAAACATCTTGCATCAAACAGTCTCAAGGCTTAGTATTTAGTTAACGAACGATAACAAATATCGTCCTCCTGAATATTAAGACTGAAATAAACAAGAATAGGAAATAAGACCATGAAAAACCTGACTAAAGCATTTGCTGTTATCGCACTCACTACCGCTTCATTCGCGACTTTCGCCGCTACCGAAGTGAATATGGCGCCAAATGATTCGCAAACTTTAGGTACTGTTAGTGCTTCAACTAACGACAGCAACCTGAGTGCATTGCAGGGTAAATTGGCTGCCAAAGCCGCTCAGGAAGGTGCAAGTTCTTACCGCATCATCTCTGCCGGTGGTGAAAATCACATGTACGGTACCGCTGAAATCTACAAATAAGGTTGACGTTATCGCCAATACATTTGAATGATTTGAAGTGACTGAAGTGACTGAAGTGACTGAAGTGAGTTGTAGGAAGTAAGGGTAACTATCAAGGTCATTACACGTTAGTGCGAGACCTGATAAATCGGACAGTATTAAGGTTCTAATTTCTCAAGCGAGCGGTAAAAAATACCGTCACTGAAATTAGACAACAACGACATATAGGACAAATATTATGAAAAACCTGACAAAAGCTTTTGCAGTGATCGCACTGACTACCGCTTCATTCGCAACTTTTGCTGCTACTGAAGTAACCTCTGCTCCCGTTAACGCACAAAGTATCGGTACAGTAAGTGCTACAACTAACGGTAATGATTTAAGTTCTCTGCAGGGTAAATTGGCTGCCAAAGCCGCTCAGGAAGGTGCAAGTTCTTACCGCATCGTAGCTGCCGGTGGTGATAATCACCTGTTTGGTACCGCAGAAATTTATAAATAAGTTATACAGTTTTAGTACCACAAGTAATAAAGCTGAAGAGGCGGCGTTTGCCGCCTTTTTCGTGTCTGCAATTTACAATCCCAGCTTTAATTCATGCCGGTCAAGAGGTTTAAATACCTTAGCTAGACGAGCTTTTTAAGCCACTGTCTAACTGATGCTGTTCAATCGCCAGCTCAATTAATTCAGTAATCAGCGCGGTATAATCCAGACCGCTGGCTGCCCAAAGCTTGGGATACATGCTGATATTGGTAAAGCCAGGCAATGTGTTGATTTCATTTATTACCACCTCTCCCTCTTCGGTGAGGAAAATGTCTACCCGCGCCATACCGCGACATTCCAGTGCCTGATAAGCCTGAATGGCGATAGCGCGAATTTTGTCGTTAATTTCAGCAGCAATATTGGCAGGAATAGCAACTGACGCGCCTTGCTCATTTATATACTTAGTGTCGTAGGAATAAAATTCATCGTGCAGGATCACCTCACCGCAGGTACTGGCCTTAGGAAAATCATTACCTAATACCGCACATTCGATCTCTCGACCTTTAATCGCCGATTCGACCAATACTTTGTGATCATAACTAAACGCGCTGTCTAAGGCCTGTTCGTAAGAATCACGGCTCTTGACCTTACTAACGCCTACTGACGACCCCTGATTAGCCGGTTTTATAAACAGCGGCAGCCCGAGTTGTTCCACCACATAGTCAAAACTGGTTTGCGCCCGCGTGCGGCGAGTGAGGGTAACAAAAGGCGCAACGTTAAGTCCGGCATCACGCAGCAGCCGTTTCGTCACGTCCTTATCCATACACACCGCCGAGCCAAGTACCCCGGAACCGACATAAGGGATATTGGCCATCCTCAGCAGTCCCTGCAATGAACCGTCTTCACCCAGCGTGCCGTGAACAATCGGGAAAATGACATCAAGCTGCGACATGGCATGCGCATCCTGAGTATCAATCAGCTGATTTTTTTCCAGACCGGGCACCAGCGCTACCTGCTGGTTTGAGCGATTCAGGGCAATCAGCGCAGGATCTTCAGCGTTGAGCAGATAATTACTGGCATCGTTAATATGCCATTCACCCTGTTTATCGATTCCCAGCAGAGTGACGTCGAAACGTTGCTGATCTAAGGCATCAACGATATTGCGGGCGGATTGCAATGACACCTCATGTTCTGATGATTTGCCGCCAAAAATGATACCCACGCGTAATTTACTCAATTTCTACTCCTCACAGACTGCTTTTAATCAACGATGAACAATTTTGCGCCGATTGGGGTTGATGATTGATGCGCTTCGGCGTGATCCGCGACCTGATAGCTCGTGCCCGGCGTTAAAACAAATTTGCGGCCATCGTCGAGCACGGTATGCAATTCACCTTCGAGGCAGAACAGGACATGCCCTTTCTCACACCAGTGATCGGCCAGATAGCCCGCCGAATATTCGACAATACGCACCCGAATAGGTTGGGTTTCGTCGCCAAAATGCTGAGTACGCCACAGGGCTTCGCCATTTTCACCCGCGTGTCGAGTCGGCTCAATCGTGCTCCAATCGGTAGTACAAAACGGAATAGCTGATAATTTCATCTTAGTCTCGTGCAAAACGGGGGATTCCAGAATAGAAGTGAATGGCTTGGCGATCAATTGCCTAATGCGTTCCGTAGATTAAGAAAGCGGGCAAACGGTTAGAAAGAGGAATTTTAATAACGAAAAGTTATGTAAACCGCAGCTAAAGCTCAAAAATACGCAGTCGTTTGACTATGCTTAATGTTCAGCCGCAGCAAATGCTGAATAACGCACCTCAATTCATGTTCGGAGAGTTAACCTTTTTCTGTGTCTCCGAGCAGCAAAACAAGGAGCAATTCATGCCTTATCAAACTATCAATCCTTTCAACAACAAGCTCATCAAAGAATATCAAACTCATAATGATCAGCAGGTTGAACAGGCTTTGGAAACGGCTCACCAGTTGTATAAATCCACATGGGCTCAGGGCGATATCCAGCCTCGTCTGCAAGTCTTGCATAAACTGTCGCAGATTATTTCCTCGCGAGTTGAAGAACTGGCTCAAGGTATCAGTACCGAAATGGGTAAACTGATCGAGCAAAGCCGTGCCGAGGTTCAACTGACTGCCGACATTGCCAAATACTATGCGGAAAACGCCGAAGAGTTTCTGAAACCCGTGCCGTACAAATCTAGCCTGGGTGAAGCGTGGGTCGAAAATTCACCGATAGGGGTGATTATGGCGGTTGAACCCTGGAACTTCCCGTTCTATCAGTTGATCCGCGTACTGGCACCTAATCTCGCAGCGGGTAACAGTGTATTGGTCAAGCACGCCAGCATCGTCCCTCATAGCGCAGAAACCTTTGAGAAACTGATTATTGAAGCAGGCGCGCCAAAAGGGGCTTATACCAACCTGTTTATCTCTTCCGATCAGGTATCAGAAATCATTGATGACGACCGCGTACAGGGTGTGGCTTTGACCGGTTCTGAAAAAGCCGGTGCTGCTGTGGCATCAAGAGCAGCAGGCAAGCTTAAAAAATCCACGCTCGAGTTGGGCGGTAACGATATTTTCGCCGTGTTGGAAGATGCCGATATCGACCTGGCGGCCAAAGTGGGTGCGCAAGCGCGCGTTGCCAACGCGGGCCAGGTTTGTACCGCGGCGAAACGCTTTATCGTCAATGAAAAAGTGGCGGATGAATTTCTCAGAAAGTTCACCCAGCATTTAAGTGAGCTGAAAATTGGCGACCCGTTGGATAGCAAAACTACGCTGGGTCCGCTTTCTTCTGCTGACGCGCTGAAGACCCTGACCAAGCAGGTGAAAGAGGCGGTTAAACACGGTGCCAAGCTGCATCTTGGTGGCGAGCCTATCGGCAACAATCCGGGTAATTTCTATCCTGCGACCATTTTGACCGGCATCACTCGTGATAATCCGGCATATTTCGAAGAGTTTTTCGGACCGGTCGCGCAGTTCTACGTGGTTAAAAATGATGAGGAGTTGGTGAAACTGGCCAACGATTCACACTACGGCCTGGGGGGTGCCCTGTTTACTCGTGACTTAAAACGCGCGCGCAAACTGGCAACGCAGATTGAAACCGGGATGGTTTATGTCAACTCGCTGACTAACACCGCCCCCGAGCTTCCGTTTGGTGGAGTTAAACGTTCAGGTTTTGGCCGCGAGCTTTCCGATCTGGGTATTAAAGAATTTGTGAACCAAAAATTGGTCGTACTGGCCGAAAAATCTTAATATTTATCTGATTAACTCCCCCTCGGTCGGGGAGTTCCGGGGGAGTGAAAGACTGCATTTTTTAGTAACTCCCCCATCCAAAATCCCTTTTATCAGCAGCATCTCTTTTATAAAATTCTAATCCTGCTCACCGCGAAACAACTCCATTTTTGGGCGCTTTGTTTCCTCGGATTTGTATAAATCAATCTCTTTGCCAACAATATATTTTGCCCGCAGCATCGATGATATTTTATCCATGGCCATCACGATAACCACCAGAATCAGTGTGATGAACATCACTACGTCCCAGTTCCACAGGCGCATATTCTCGGCATACACCAGGCCTACCCCACCCGCGCCGACAAATCCCAGCACCGCCGCAGAACGGGTATTAGATTCAATCTGATACAACGACAACGCCAAAAAGGTGGGAAAAGATTGAGTAAAAATCCCAAAACGATGAGTTTGCAATGGATTGGCCCCCAGCGCGCGTAATCCTCGACTTGGAGATCGCTCAACCGCTTCATGCCCTTCGGCAAACAGCTTACCCAGTAAACCCAAGTCCTGCATGATAATAGCCAGCACACCCGCCAGCGGCCCCATGCCTACCGCACGAACAAAAATCAAGCCCCATATAGCCATGTCCAGCCCGCGAAGAACATCCATAATACGGCGAATTATCAGTGAGATAGGTCGTAACACTGGAGTCGACATCACATTGCGAGCCGCCAGGAAAGACAGTGGCAGTGCCAAAAATGAGGCGGTGACAGTGCCGGCAAATACAATTGCCAAGGTGATAGCGATTTGCGTGAAGTAATACATCAGTGGCCACTGGGAGAAGTTCTGCCAGACAAACATCCGCAAGAAGTATTGGCCAATATCTGCACAGCCTCGAGCAAACTGTGGCAAGGCAATGCCGTAAAAGTGGAAGAAAAACAGGTAATAAAGCACGATAGCGGCAACTGCAATCGCCAGAGAACGCAGATAACGCCGCTGGGCAGCAAAAAGATGCGGATGTTGCTGTTTCATGCTTTCCACCGCTGCGGTATTCAACGAACCTGTCAGCATCAGAATGTTCCTTCTACGACGCGCTTGCGCAGTTTGCCGGAGGCGTAATCCATAATCGACACCACCAGAATAATCAGCAATAAGGTCATGCTAACCTGATCGTACCGGTCCAGCTTGATTGAGGTCATCAGTTCCTGCCCTATTCCACCGGCCCCGACCAGACCAAGGATAGTTGACTGGCGGAAGTTGATTTCAAGACGCATAAAGCTGTAAGAGAGAAATATTGGCTGCACCTGTGGCCAAAGCGCATAGCGCATTCTTTGCAAACGGCCCGCACCGCAGGCTTTTAAACCACGCACCGGTTTGTCTGAAGCAGTTTCAATCGATTCATAAAACAGTTTAGTCAGACTGCCAACAGTGTGCAGAGTCAGGGCAATAAAACCGGGAATCGCACCAATCCCAAACGCCATTACACACATCACCGCCCAGGCAAGCTCTGGCATGGTACGCAAGAAAGCAACAAAGGTTCGCACGCTAAATTTAAGCCATTTTGGCGAATCCGTATTGTTAGCGGCGATAAATGCCAGTACCACGGATAATAAGGTCGACAGAATTGTCGAAGAAAAAGCCAGCTGGATGGTTTCCCAAATCAGCGGTAACTGAATATTAAGGCGATAGCCCCAGTAAGCAAAAGAGCCTTTAGTATGACCATCGGCAAACAGAACGTCCCAGTGTAATGTCGGCACAGTCTGACCGATATAGTCGAAGAAATGCGGCGCGTTGACAATAATAGTTTTTAGATTGAGTTCAGAAATACTCCCCGCCCATAAATAAAGGACCAACATCAAGCCAGACCATATCAGCGCCTCACGTTTTTGCTTGCTGCGTATTTGCTGGTAATAATGGTGAAATTCTGTATTCAAAATAAGGCTTCCACAAGTTAATGGCGGAGAAAGTTATTATCAGTGCTTAAGTTAATCTTATTAGGACGTGAGAAGATAAGTTATTGCCTATATCCCATGGATTACAGGTAGCCAGAAGGCGGCGACTAAACAAGTCCCCGGTAACTACATTAAATAAGTGACCGGGGCGAATAAAGCAGCCAACACCTTAGCGGCTTAAAGATAAAGGATATTAGCGACTACCTTGAGTAAGCTCTCTTTTCATATCGATGATCTGTTGATAATCAGCGATACTCGCAGGGCCAATGTGCTGGTTGCCACCCACGGCTTTGACAAAGCAGGCGTGATCTTCTTTATCCAGCTTATTGATAGCCGCCACGACTTTAGCTTTAAAATCGGCGGGTAAAGAGTTGCTGACCAGAATTGGACCGTTCGGGATCAATGGTGACTCCCAAATGATGCGGATTTGCTTCATCAGGTCTGGATGGTCCATGCGCATCATGCGGCCAAAAGCACCCGAGGTATAACCCGTTGACGGATCGCCAATCATTGATGACCAGGCGACTGCACCGGCAAACTGACCATTCAGCACGCCAAGAATATCTTGCTCGTGGCCGCCAGAGAACGTGGTACTTGAGAAGAAATGGTTGTACTGATCGTCAGTCGTGCCGCCAAACATTTTCTTGAAGGCGGCATTCGGGATAAGGTAACCCGACGTTGAATCCGGATCGGCAAAGCCAAATGCGGTGCCTTTAAGGTCTTCAACTTTTTTATACTTACTGTCAGCTTTAACCAGCACTACCGAGTGGTAACCGCGTGACTGGTCGGTATCATCGACCAGAATACCTTCAATGCTCACCGCTTTTGGATTATTCAAATAAACCGAGGCATAAGAAGAAGGTGACATGCTTAATACCATATCGACTTTCCCACCCAGCAGCCCTTGAATAACTCCAGAGTAGTCAGACGAATTACGTAATTTGGTATCGACATTCAGCTCTTTATCAAAGAACTGCTTTACACACATATTATCGCCGATTTGCTGTGTGGCATTCTGGCCACCAAGAATCCCCAGATTTAATTCTTTTGGTGCATCTGCGGCCATACTATTCATTGCTGCCATTGACCCTGCAACAAATACCGCCAGACGTAATAGCTTCTTCATTTATTATTAACCTTTTATAGTTGGGTGAATTATGCGTTTACCGCTTCACTTTCTTCGCCATAGAGTTTGTGTAAAATAGAATCGGTTAGATAATCTGGATGTCCGTCATAAATAATTTCGCCGTGGGCAATACCAATCACTCGGGTACAGAAATCTTTTACTAGCTCAACCGAGTGCAAATTCACCATCACGGCAATGTTATCTTCGCTAACTTTTTTCAGAGCATTCATAATTCGCTGAGTATTTTTCGGATCCAGCGAGGCAACCGGCTCATCGGCCAGTAAAATTCTCGGGTTTTGCATCAACGCACGGCAGATAGCCACGCGCTGCATCTGTCCACCCGACAGATTCTCGGCGCGTTGCAGAGCGTGCGGCAGCATGTTGAGCCATTCGAGCAAAGAAATGGCGCGAGCACGATCTTCGTCATCAAACTGGTTAAAAAAAGACTTCAGGGTTGATGTCTGGCTCAGACGACCCAGAAGCACGTTAGTTAAAACGTCTAGACGAGGTACCAGACAGAAATCCTGAAAAATCATGCCACAACCAGCCCGCCAACGCCGCAGGGCCTTGCCGGTCAAACCTGCCAGCTCTTGTTTGTCTCCGCCGTCATAATGGCAAACAACACTGCCCTCACTCAGAGGAATGGTTCCATTAAGCACGTGTAATAAAGTTGATTTACCCGCGCCCGAGCGACCAATTACCGCAACAAATTCGCCGGCATGCAGTTCGAAATTAATATCATTAAGTACGCGCGTCCCGGATTTGTAGGACTTAACCAGACCTTTCACGTCTAACACTTTATTCTGATGCTGTGGCTGGGCCTGAGGATATTCAGCCTGTGCCAGCTTAAGTTGAGCTTGCGCCATTATGCTGTCTCCGGTTGCTTACAGATTCTGTCGTCCATTAAGCGCGACTTCTGTGACAGATTAATGATGTTTTGATGGCTGAAAGATGACCTTCAAATATTGATATCGGGCATGCTTACTGCCTAATGTAGAAACAACGCCTATGATTAATGGCAGATAACGGCCTGAGTGCCGACAATAGTGCCGACAATAATGACAGGGAGGCAGAATGAAATTTCAGCAACAGTCAACGCCAGCCGATAACAGCGCATTTCTGGAAAAACTCAAGTCGATTGTAGGTAATCGCCATGTCCTGACCTCGGAAAGTCAAACCGAACGCTACCGTAAAGGATTCCGTTCTGGTGGTGGAAAAGCATTGGCCGTGGTATTTCCGCAAACGTTGCTGCAACAATGGCAATTACTGCAGGCCTGCGTCGAGGCCGATAAAATCGTTATTATGCAGGCAGCCAATACTGGGCTGACTGAAGGCTCGACACCCAGCGGGGAGGGTTATGACCGTGACATCGTTATTTTCAGCACCCTTAAGCTAAATGGTATTCAGCTAATTAATGAGGGCAAGCAGATAATCGGTTTCCCGGGCAGTACTTTATATGAGCTGGAAAAACGTCTGAAACCGTTGGGACGAGAACCGCATTCCGTGATTGGCTCCTCGTGCATTGGCGCATCGGTAGTTGGCGGAGTCTGTAATAACTCTGGCGGTTCGCTGATAAAACGTGGTCCGGCCTACACTGAAATGGCGCTCTACGCGCAAATAAACCTGCAGGGCAATCTCGAGCTTATTAATCATCTAGGTATTCACCTTGGCAATTCTCCACAGGAGATCCTGACTCGTCTTGAGAATGCAGAATATGCAGAGGCTGATATCGAATACGGTGAGTTGAAGGCCTCTGACCATGAATATGCCGAGAGGGTGCGCGACGTTGATGCCGATACCCCCTCGCGCTTTAATGCTGACCATCGCCGCTTGTATGAGGCTTCGGGCTGCGCAGGAAAACGCGCGATCTTTGCCGTCAGGCTAGATACCTTCGAGGCGGAAGCACAGCAGCAGGTTTTCTATATCGGAACCGACAATACTGCAGTATTGACCGATTTGCGCCGCAGTATTCTTTCTGAATTCAATAACCTGCCGGTTGCCGGTGAATATATGCATCGCGATATCTTTGATATCACCGAGGTTTACGGGAAAGACACTTTTATCATGATCGATAAACTCGGCACCGATAAAATGCCGGACATGTTCACGGCTAAAGGAAAGTTTGACGCTAAAGCCAATAAAGTGCCGTTTTTGCCGTCAAACTTTAGCGATCGCGTGATGCAGTGCCTGAGCCGGGCCTTGCCCAATCATCTGCCGCCGCGAATGAAAAAATACCGTGATCGCTATGAACACCACCTGTTGTTGAAAATGTCTGGTGCGGGTATCGAAGAAGCACAAAACTTTTTGACCCACTTTTTTGCCGACCGCGACGGCGACTTTTTTGTCTGTAGTGCAGACGAAGGCAAGAAAGCATTTCTGCATCGCTTTGCGGCGGCAGGAGCAGCGGTTCGTTATCACGCGGTTCATGATAAAGAGGTAGAGGATATTCTGGCGCTGGATATTGCCCTGCGCCGCAACGATCGCGACTGGTTTGAGGTTCTTCCGCCAGAGATTGACCAGCAACTGGTGGCAAAACTCTATTACGGGCATTTTATGTGTCACGTTTTCCATCAGGATTATATTGTCAAGAAAGGTGCAGACAGCAAGGCTCTGAAGCACAAAATGCTGGAAATCCTTGATGCCAAAGGGGCCGAGTATCCGGCAGAACACAATGTCGGCCATCTTTATATGGCCAAACCGCATCTGCGAGAGTTTTATCAGCAGGCCGATCCCACCAACAGTTTTAATCCTGGAATTGGTAAAACCAGCAAGCTAAAAGATTGGCAGGGCTAAATCGCAGGATAAAAAAATCCCCGACTGGCGTGTACCGGACGGGGATTTATAGAGCTTCAGTTAATGCGTTAATAATTTGTCCTCATTTAGAAAAGCCGTGAACCATATCCCCACATGATAACCGTCAGTGCCAGTAGAAACTCTAGCACCAGAACCCCCATAGCCAGCGTTGAGCTGGAGAACAGGAAGCCTTCGCGATGGTCAATTTCCAGAAAGTTGGGGATCCCGAGATACAGCAGATAACCGCTGTAACACAGGCCTATCAGCCCGACAAACAGGCACAGCCAGACCAGTGGATACAACGCGACGAGTCCGCTGAGAAACATCGGTGTTGCCACATAGCCCGCGAACACAATACAGCTGTTCAGACTGGGCCGACTTTCGTACCTACGCGCCATCCAATAGATGATTCGGCCCATTAGCGCTACGGCACAAAGGATTAATACATAAAAAGCTACGGCGATAGAAGCTGATGTGAGCAAGGAGATTTGCATATTTTGCCCATCACCTAAATTCCATCCGATCTGCGTTGTGCCTATAAATGAACACACCACGGGAATGGCTGCCATCAGCAGGACATGATGAGAATAGACGTGCGAAACCGTTTCATGTTCACGTTGAATGCGTTGCAGTTCGGGACCTGGATGAGACATTAGTCCCCAGACATGATTTACCATGATACACCCCCTTGCCGGCTGCCAGTCGCCTACAGCGGCCCGTTTAAATCCTTTCGCTCTGTAAATTCTCACTTGCGACAGAGATAAAAAGGTGGCGACCTTATAAACAAGTATAGCCTGTCATGGTATAGGTGCGAGCTATGGGAAAAATGTTTTCTAAAAGTGAAAGCTGAGTGGGAAAATACTAATCATTTAGGCGGTTTACGCCAAGTCAGACAAAAAAACCGCATGACTCAACATCAATTAATGGCTTGCCCGTTCAAACTCCAAACTCCAACTAAGCTTAATGAGTTATTTTACTAATTTTATACTTAATCTATTTATAAAGCAGATTAAAAATTTTGGAAGCTTGGCTTCAAGCCATGAGGCTGACACTTTTCTAATTATTAAAACATCAAGACCAAAATTTATCTAAGATAATTGACTTATGGAGCAAAAAAACTAGACGAGTCATTAAGGTTGATGAACTACTTAAATCGATAATTATATTTATGGAATTCAAAAACATCTTTTAACTTGAATGAAGGATTTTTATTTTTTTAAATCCTATTTTTTAACCTCAAAATTAAAATATATAAAAAATAACATTAATTAAAAATAAACTTATGATTTTGTTGATATTTTTTATGGGTGTATTTTAAAAAGGCTGATACACTTCGTGCGGGTGCTCAGAATCGATCAGGTCTGAGCATGTTTTATTAACTATTCTAATAACGGATTATCTGTTGCAAGAATGGATGAGTTTGTAAAGACCAGAAAGAGAAGAGCCCCGATTAATTATTAGTTAATTCGGGGCGCCATCTTTTACACCGAAGAACGTAAAGGTAGCGCCTTTTTTACTTAAAAACAAGTAGAAGGAGGCACTAATGCCTTATAAACCTATAGCAGCTGTTCTGATAGTTATCGCAATTTGTACTTCATGGATATTGCACGCGGCAATAACCGAGAAATCGCTTTGTGAAATAAGTATCAAGAATGGATTGTGGGAGGTTGCGGCATTATTATCTTGCGATACTATGAGATAATGCGACTCAACGGCGGGGGTTCGCTCCCGTCTGTTGAACGTTGTTGGCGTAGATTCTTAAGCACCCGTTTTTTTCAATAAAAAAGGCTCCCTCGGGAGCCTTTCCATTATGTTCCAGCGTTTACTTAGTTGCTGGATTTTGCAGTGCTGCATCACCTTTAAGCAGTTTGCGCGCGTCCGCCGCCTGCTCTGCAGTAACCAATGGAGCCGCGTTGCCCCAGCTATTACGCACGTAGGTGCTGACATCCGCCGCCTGCTGGTCGGTCAGCTTCCAGCCAAACTCAGGCATTGCTGCGCTGGTTGGGTTGCTGTCCGTTGCTGCGCCCTGCGCGCCAACCATAATAACGTGCAACACGTTGGTTGGAGCTTCGGCCTGCAATGCGTTATTTCCCTTCAGTGCTGGCACCATGTTGCGCACGCCTTCACCGTTAGACTGGTGGCAGGCCGCGCAGTTGCTCAGGTAGATGTCTTTACCTCGCGCCATTACGTCCTGAGTGTTAACCAGCGTCTGGGTCTCGTCTTTGCTGCCCGGCAAGCTCTTCAGATAAACCGCAATTGCCGTCAGATCCTGCTTGTTCAGGTGTTGTAGAGAGTTGTGTACCGCTTCAGCCATTGGGCCAGCTGCCACAGTTTTGTCGTTAGCACCGGTTTTCAGGTAATCTACCAACTCATCGTTACTCCACGCGCCAACGCCCTGACGGGTATTACCGGTGATTTCCGGAGCCAGCCAGCCTTCGAGCTGCGACCCTTGCAGGTGAACACCAAAGTTATCAGCGCCCAGCAGGTTTTTAGCGGTGTGACACGAAGTACAGTGACCCAGTCCTTCAACCAGATATGCGCCGCGATTCCACTGATCCGACTGTTTAGGATCGGCTTTGAACGGTGCGTTATCCAGGAACAGCAGGTTCCAGCCAAACATCATCAGGCGGATGTTATACGGGAATGGCAGGTCGGTTTTAGGACCGTCGTAATGCACCGCAGGCACGCTATCCAGATAGGCTTTCAGATCTTTCAGATCGGCATCGCTTACCTGGGTATAAACGTTGTAAGGCATCGCCGGATACAGATTCTCTCCGTGAACGCCCTTACCTTTTCGCACTGCATCCATAAACTGCTGATCGGTCCAGCCACCAATCCCGGTATCTTTATCCGGAGTAATATTGGTTGCATAAATCACACCAAACGGCGTGCTCAGCCCCAATCCACCAGCGAACGGTTTGCCGCCCGGTGCCGTATGACAGGCCACACAGTCACCGGCCTGCGCCAGATACTTACCGCGTTCGATAGCCGTTTGACCCGTCATGCCGGTAGAAACCGGTGCCTGGAAAGAGTAAGTCTGATGGGCGTTGTGCCAGGTTTTATAACCGACAAATCCCAGTCCAACCACAGCAACAACGCCAACTACCGAAGCTATCGTCTTCTTAACGCCCATGCTTACACCCTCACCAATGGACCAGGAGATTTCAGATACTGAGTCTTGATAGCCTCAGCCGCCCACAGGGTCAGTGCGCCAACGGTACCGGTCGGATTGTAACCGCCGTTGTTGGCAAATGCCGATGCGCCACATACGAAGACATTGTGCACATCCCAGCTTTGCAGATAACGGTTAACCGCGCTGGTTTTCGGATCATCGCCCATACATGCACCGCCGGTTGTGTGCGATGACAGGTTATCCATCGGCGAGAATGGTGCAGCGGTAGGTTCTTGACGAACCACGGTTTTAGCGCCCATTGCGTGACCGATTTCAACTGAACGGTCGGCCATGAATTTACCGGAACGCTTGTCGTTTTCAATCCAGTCAAAGGTCACACGCAGCAGAGGCTGGCCGTGACGGTCTTTATATTCTGGATCCAGATCGAGGAACACGTCGCGATGTGGATAGCTGTTGCCCATCACATAAACAGAGTTGTAGTTCTGGTAGCTGTCTTTGGCTGCCTGCTTCCACTTGGAACCCCACTTTGGGGTGCCCGGAGGGACAGCGCCTGACAAGGTGATTGGACGACCGTTGGTGGAGTGAACCAGTGCCACGCCGCCGCCGATGAAATCGTGGTTGGTGTGGTCAAAGTTATCACTGTTGTAATCATCAACCGCCTGC
The DNA here is from genome assembly GCF_000257645.1 of Serratia sp. M24T3. Lineage (GTDB taxonomy): Bacteria > Pseudomonadota > Gammaproteobacteria > Enterobacterales > Enterobacteriaceae > Rouxiella. Next base: position 34,493 of record NZ_AJHJ01000019.1, on the reverse strand, counting down.
GCCAAAGCGCCCGCGCCGATGAATGGGTTAAGATTTTCGTTTTCGAAGAATACGCCAGCACCCGAAATCGTTTGATAGGCGTAGTTACGGCCTACCACACCTTCACCGGTTGCATGGTTGTAAGGTTGGCCAATGCCGGAAAGCAACATCAGGCGGACGTTATCGAATTGATAAGCCGAGATAACCACGATATCTGCCGGTTGTTCCCATTCTACGCCGTCGCTGCCGATAAAGGTTACGCCGGTCGCGGTTTTACCGTCTGCCGCTTTGTTAACGCGCAGTACTTCAGAATCAGTGATCACCGAGAAGTTTGGACGCTGCATTACCGCAGGCAAGATACAGGCATTTGGGCTGCTCTTGGACCAGTTACCACAGCCGAAGAATTCGCAATAACCGCAGTAGGTGCACGGCGCCATGTTGATGCCCAGCGTATTGGTATACGCGCCAGAAGTGTTGCCGGCCGGCACTGCAAATGGGTGCAGGCCCATCTCGCGGGTCGCCTTGTCGAAAATCATCGACAGCTGAGTACGCTTCAGTGCAGGCAGGGGATAATCACGGCTGCGCGGACCTTCGAAGACGTTACCACCGTCGATTTTCTCGCCTTTGATATTACCGGCTTTGCCTGAAGTACCGGCAAAACGTTCGAATTTGTCATAGAACGGTTCGAGATCGTTATAGGTGACGCCCCAGTCCTGCACCTGCATGCCTTCCAGGAACTTGTGCTTACCGTAACGTTCTACAGTATTGGAATAGGTCTGGAAGTCGTTCGGCAGGAAGCGCCAGGTCATGGCATTCCAGTGCGTACCCGCACCGCCAACGTTCATACCGAACTGATAAGTATTGAACTCACGCAGCGGCAATGCTTGTTGAATCGGGTTATTACGGAAGGTCATGGTTTCGACAGCGGTCGGCTGCAAAATTGCACGACGGCTGATGAAACGGAGTTCGTCGGTATCGATAGTGGTTGGGAAATCGGTGCTGGTATCGCGCCAGGAGCCACGCTCAATTGCGACAACGTTTAAACCAGCCTGTGTCAGTTCGTTAGCCATCAACGAACCTGCCCAACCGAGACCGACGATAACCGCGTCGACCTTCTCTCTTACTTTGCTCATAAATTCTCTCCAGGTGAATCTAATGCCCGCTCGATGACCGGCTTTTTATGATTTTTTGTAGTTACTGACCATGCTCACAGGGATGATGTGCAGGTCTTCACCACGACGGTCGATCACGTCTCGGAAGTCATATTGCGCACCCGGGAAGCCAAGCATTTTCCAGCTCGCCATATCTTTGTTGCCGCCATAAATCGGGTCGGCAAAGAAGCCTTCACGCATGTTCTGGATCAGCTGGGCAAAGAAGAATTTGCCGTTGACACCAGCCAGAGGAACGTCACCGGTTTCTATTTTGCTGAGTAAATCATCCTGCTGCTCTGCGGTCAGCTCACTGAATGTTTTGCCGCTGTAACGTGCTTTGGAAGCTTCATTGATTGATGCCAGACCCAGGCGATAACGTTCTGAAGGGACGTCTTTATACTGTGGGCCCGCCTGCGGTAAACCATCCTCAACAAAACGGCCAAGGCGATAAACGCTAACCGCGCTGCCGTAATCACCGGCTAACTGGCGGTCAAGAAACACCGCACATCCAGCCTCTTTACCGCCAATGCTCAGCTCATCTGCAGGAATTATGCGATCGGCGATAGCTTCTATCGTCGTGACCTCCAGCGGATTGAAGAACAACCAGCCACCGGCAACAACCGGCTTAGGTGGCCTGACGGCATGGACAACCCATGGCATTCCGCCTGAGATGATTTTTGCTTTGACTTTCAGGGCTGTGCTGACTAACAACACACCGAGGGAAGTCAGAAAATGTCTGCGTTTCACGATATTTCTCCTGGTTACGCACATTACATGACGAGTAAATGCCGGGACCTAAAAAAGGGCCCGAAAAATGTGAAAAAGATTATACGGAGATGTTAGCTGAAAGTAATCAATTTCGTACCAAGCGGTACATTAAAAAACACTTTAAATTCAATTAATTAATAACCACGAAAAATGCGCTCATAGTAAATAACATTTATTTACAGCTCGGAAGTGCACAAAACAGGCAATATCGGGGTGTTTAAACGACACTTAAACAAAAGACCTTTATTTTACTGCGTCATTAAACGAACCAAATAATACATCTGACTTGAGCGGTCTTAAACCCCTATAAAAAGGGATAGCATTAACTGACAAAAAAACCACTTCCACGGGGAAAAATCGATTACCTTTGTGAGGCACATTACATTTAATAAAACGACTTTCAGGGAGCGCTCATGAGGATCCATTTACTGCACACCGCCGAAAGCAATATTGCCGTATTTAAAGCTGCGGCAGTCGAACTGAATATTCCTGCACAGTATCTTCGCCATCATGTCAGAGAGGATTTATTGCAGGCTTGCGAGATGGCGGGAGGTTTGACACAAAGTATCCGTCAGCAAACGGTTGAGACTCTCTTGCAGCTTGCCGAAGACGCAGAGGTCGTTTTGTTGACCTGCTCGACGTTAGGCCCGGCGGCGGAAGATGCGGCAAAACAGACGTCGGTGCGTATGCTGCGCGTCGACCGGGCATTGGCTGAAACCGCGCTGGCCGCAGAGGGGCACATTACCGTGCTGTATGCCGTTGAGACGACAAAAGGCCCCACCTTAAAGCTGTTTGCTGACGTTCAGGGCGAGAGAGAGGCTGATATCAGTTTTTCATGGGTCGCCGAGGCCTGGGAGCGTTTCAAACAGGGGAACAGCGCCGGATATTTGCAGCTGATTGCCGCTGCCGCAGACAAGGCTTATCAAAATGGTGCCGAAGTGGTAGTGCTAGCCCAGGCTTCGATGGCAGGAGCGGCGAATCTCACGCAATTTGGGATCCCGTTGACCAGCCCGCTGTGTGGGCTGCGCGCGGCAATGTCACCTGAAACTGCCTGAAGTGATGTCGCGTAAATTTGTGGCTTGAAAGGAATTTTTACAGACAGGAACTATACTTGAGTAATGAATATCATTGAATTAGCGATGCTTATTCTGCGGCGTACCTACTCAAGGAGAAAATATGAAAATCTTTCTATGGATTATTGCCATTATCTTTATCGTTGGTCTGCTGACCATAACGGGCGTATTTAAACTTATCTTCTAACGTTTCCTCTCTGATTACCTCTACCTGATTTTCTCAGATAATATCCACCCGGCGTTGGACTCTGCCGGGTGGATATTTCGACCTGTCTTCTATTAGTCGGTGGCCTGCTCTACTGTGGGCTCAGTGCGGCGCTGGTCTTTCTCTTTGCGATAAACTTTAGCTATTTGCGGCACCGGCACGCTCTTACCCGTTTCCATCCAGGTACGCAGCCTTGAAGCATCGGCAAAAGCGGTAAACTTGCCGAACGCGTCCAATACCACCAGCGTTACCGGCTTACCGTTAATTACGGTACGCATCGCGAGACAATGCCCCGCCTCATCGGTATAACCGGTCTTGGTCACCTGAATATCCCACTTATTATTCATGATCAGATGATTGGTATTGCGAAACGGTAGCGCGTAGGCCGGATGGCTAAACACTGCCGTTTTTTCCTGAGTGGTACTCAGCTCACCGATCAGCGGATACATTCGGGTTGCCATCAGCAGGCGAGTCAAATCACGCGCCGTAGATACGTTATTAATGGAAAGACCGGTCGGCTCAACGTAATGAGTGTGCGTCATCCCCAACGCTTTCGCCTTGGCATTCATCGCACGAATAAACGCGTCGTAGCCACCCGGATAGTGCGCAGCCAGACTGGCCGCGGCACGGTTTTCAGAAGACATTAAAGCCAACTGGATCATCTGGCGGCGAGTAATTTCACTGTTTACTTTGACGCGGGAAAACACGCCGCGCATCTCGGGAGTATTATGGATATCAACCGAGATCACTTCATCGAGCGGCTGCTTGGCATCAAGAGTCACCATCGCCGTCATCAGTTTTGTCAGGGAGGCAATCGGCCTGACCTGATCGGGATCGCGCGAATAAATCACTTCATGGGTTTTGAGATCAACCACCATGGCACTGCCAGAAGCGATTTGAACTAAAGGAGCGACAACCGGCGTCTTGCTGCCAGCCATGGCATCGACAGGCATCATCATGCTTGCATTGAGGGCTAAAAAGCTCAGTACCAAAAGACGGATTTTCACATGCATTGCTCTGTATTTAAAAAAGTTGTCATTAATATAACGGCGAATACTGCTGGCGAATTATAAGGGAGTAAAATGCTCCGCGCACTCGGATTTACTGGGCGCATTTGTGACAAAGTCTGTCACAAGATAGTTATTGCATCAGATGTGCCCTGCGTTTGCGGGTAAGTGAACACTTTCATAGCGACTGCACCAACCTCAACAACGTAGACTCCACACGCAAGTATAAGAAAATCTACTGGCAGGAACAGCCAGAGAGATTGACCGGTTAAATCATCTTGCTCATATTACCAATCATGTTTGCACAATAAAAAGAACAGTAATATGGCGTTATCCCCCCTTCCTCCTTTACATACTCTGGTCGCCTTCGAAGCCACCGTTCGACTGGGAAGTTTTACCCGTGCCGGCGAAGAACTCAACCTGACTCAAAGCGCAGTCAGCAGGCAGATAGCCACACTCGAACAGTCTCTGGGGCGAACCCTGATGCTGCGGCAACACAACGGACTGGTTTTGACCACCGCCGGTGAACGTTATCTGCATCGGGTGCGCTACCTGCTGGAAGAGTGCGCAGACGCCACTGCCAGAGTGATGAAGCACGCTGGAGAGAATGAGATTAATCTCGCCTGCTCATCCGGCATTGCGCAATTTTGGATCCCCGAGCGGCTTAGCGCTTTTCGTCAGGCTTATCCCGATATTCGTTTTAACCTGATTATGCGCGACGGTATTAGCACCCTCTCCAGCTTTGAATTTGACGTTGGAATGTATTACCTCAAGCAAAGCAATATTATTCATTTTGATACTATTCGTCTGTTTGACGAGGAGATATTCCCGGTGTGTTCACCAGAATATCTTGCAGGTAAAGAAGCCTTTTCACCGCAGGAGTTAGCGCAGGAAACCTTGCTGGTTCTTGAAGATGCACAGCGCCAGTGGATTGGCTGGCAGGAATGGCTGGACCTCAACGGATTGCCGCCCATTAACCTAAGCAACACCTTACGCGTTAATCATTACCCTCCGCTGATTGAGCTGGCAATTCAAGGGGTTGGCATTGCGTTGGCCTGGAAACGCATTATCGATCGCCCCTTGAAACAGGGCAGTCTGGTACGCGCCTGTGCTGCATCGGCACAACAGGGCGGCGGATTTTATCTGGTTACGCCGCAGCAACGCCACGAAAACCGCGCCACAAAACTGTTTAAACGTTGGTTGCTGGAATACGAGGGCCTATTACCTTTTCAGCCCCTTAATTCATCACCTGATATGGCGTAAACATTTTATCACCCAACCACGGATAGCGGGTCGGCACGGTCGCCAGTCGTTTTCGCAAATAGCTCGCCGCCTGCCCCTCATCTCCTCTACCACTGTAAACCGCGTAGTCTGGATAGGGGAAAACCGGTCTTGAAGGCGCACCTTCGGCAACGTATTCGAGACGCATATCCCCTTGCAAAGCCTTGGTGACAATTTTGCTTTTCTGCCCCGGCACCGTTTGATAGGAAACCAGCGCATCAGGTGCCTTGCCCTGTTCAACCCATTCAAGCATCGGCGTCAGGAAATCAATCTGGCTAGGCCCAGGCCCGGTGGAGCAATGATATACACCGGGTAGCATATAAAGACGTTCGAATTTATCACGCTCGACTGTGCCCATGGTTTGCCCGATTGCGAGGTGATAGGCCAACGTGTTAAGTGGAGTGATACTTGGGTCGGCCCAGCCGTGCCATAAAATCAGTTTGCCGCCCGCGGCATAAAACGCCTGCAGGCTGGAGTTGCTGGAATCGTACAACGGATGCAGCTTAATCAGCTCGGCCAGCGTCTGCTGATTGAACTTCAAATCTTTCAGCGTAAAACTAGCCGGTGGATTTTTCTCATAATTTAGATATTTCAACGTCGACAGCGCCACCCCCTGACTGTAATTCAGATCGCCAGTTTTCCTCGGCACAAAGAGTCCTGCCCATCCAAGCTCTGAGCCCGGCAATGGGCCGCCCGCCGTCAAGCGCTGACCAGTAACACTATCGCGCGGGCCGCCATAAATTTTGCGCAGCACACTAATTTGCAGTTCCGACAGACAATCTTCCCCGGCAATATTATCCGCGCTGAGATCGGCACAGCTCAATACCGACGGATCAAAATGACAGCTTTGCGGGTCAGCAATCAGGCCGTCTTTTTGACCATCCTGTGCATCACACTGCTGCAAGACTGCCTGGTGAATCAGCGGCAAAAGTTGCGCGGTAATGATGGCATTACCGCTGGCATCGGTATTGGAAACCGCTTCCCAGCCGTGATCCAACGCTTTGTGCACCTGAAAGTTGTTAACCGGCGCACCCGCGATAATCCCGTTGAAATCGTGGGGATAACGTTGTGCCTCGACTAATGCTTCACGCCCCCCGTCAGAACACCCGCTGAAATAAGAGTAAGCCGCTGCTCGTCCATAGTAAGTCGTAATAAGCTGTTTGGTCGCAACGCTGGTGAGATGTACGCTGCGATAGGCAAAGTCGCGTCTTTTTTGCGGATTATTGCCGAAGTTTGCCTCGCCAGTGACGTGGCCCATATCGGTTGCGGCAATGACAAAGCCGCTAGTTTCAAGCGGCCTGCATCCTGCCGCGCCGTCTAGCTGCAGCAATACTCGCCCACACAGCCCGCCGCAGCCCACCTGCAAGTATCTTTGACTCCAGCTGTTAATCGGCAATAAAACGGTGAAATTGATGGTTGGCTTGAGCAAACCTTTAACTTCGCAAAAAATATCGCCTTTAACCACTTCCCTGACTGACATGATTTTGCTACCTGCTCCGCCAATAGCCGAGAGGTCAACATTGGCCAGATCGGCACAGTCGATTACCGGCTTTACGATGGTCATTGCCGGGGCTGCAATCGGTTGAATCGCAGCCAATGCCGCAGGTAATGGATTCCATAAACCGCTTACGGCAATCAGCAACAGCGAAGCAAATGTTGTCAGGTAACGACGGGAGATATAGTTAACGATAGTCACTGCTCGTCTCATGGTTAAATTGCGTCCAGACACCTTTATATCAGCAAAAAATGCTCAAGCGATAATATCAATAACGCATGTTTAATTTTGCCGTGTCTCCTCATTCCTCTGACGCATGGCGGCATGCGCCTTTTTCATTTCATTATTTCAAACAGATAACCGATGCTGCAAAAGCCTGTTCATAGAATAAGCAGGCAATTAAAAAAATAATATTAGCTATTTTTCAGTTATTTAATCACAACCCCAAGATAGGCGAGAGCGCTAAGACTATGACATCCTCAACTAACGCAATCCTTTTTATCAATGCCAATCTGGTCGACGGCAATGCCGATCAGCCTTTAAAAAATCATCAATTGTTGATCCGCGACGGGCGCATTGCTGCGGTCTCGGCAGACACTATCGACGCCACTGACGCAATCGTTATCGATCTGGCGGGCAAGACGCTGATGCCAGGATTAATCGACTGCCACGTGCACGTCGTCGCCAGCAGCGCCAACCTCGGCGTCAATGCCCTTTTGCCTGATTCACTGGTCACTGCTCGTGCCTCAAAACTGATGAACGAAATGCTGATGCGCGGTTTTACCACAGTCCGTGACGTCGGCGGCGCGGACTATGGCCTGAAACAGGCACAGGAAGAGGGACTGATCAACGGCCCGCGTTTGGTGGTCTGCGGCAAAGCACTGTCACAAACCGGCGGGCACACCGACTATCGTGGCCGCTTTGACCGCCGCAATGTTGATTTCTACGCCGACAAACTGGGTGCCCTGGGACGTGTCTGTAACGGCGTCGATGAAGTTCGCAGCGCCGCGCGTGAAGAGATTAAAGGCGGCGCCCAGTTCATCAAGATAATGGCAAACGGTGGCGTCTCGTCGCCTAGCGATCCTATTGAATTTTTGAGCTTCTCAGTGTCTGAGCTAGAGGCCGTCGTTGAAGAAGCCAGCAACGCAAAGACCTATGTCAGCGCCCACCTTTATACCGATGAAGCCATTCGTCGCGCGGTAGATGCCGGGGTGCTTTCACTGGAACACTGCAACTTGATCACACCGGCTACCGCCGCCCACGCAGCGGCGAAAGGCGCGATGGCCTGCCCGACGCTGGTCACTTATGAAATGTTAAAACTTGAAGGCGCGCAGTACGGTTTACAGCCTGACTCGATCGCTAAAATCGACGACGTCCGTCTCGCAGGCCTTGATAGCCTGAAAATCATGTATGAAGCTGGACTGCCAATGGCCTATGGCAGTGATCTGCTGGGTGATATGCACGTGCATCAGTCAGAAGAGTTCGAGATTCGATCTCGGGTACTGCCAACTCAGGAAGTGATCCGCAGCGCAACCAGTCTGGCGGCAAAACTGCTGCGGATGGAGGGTGAAATTGGCTGTCTGGAAGTGGGTGCCAGTGCAGACCTGATTGTGGTCGACGGCTGTCCGCTCAGCGATATCCGTTTACTCAGCGGCCAGGGAAAACATATGCCGCTGATTATTCGTCAGGGTGAAGTGGTTAAAGATAGCGGTTTATTGTCGCGCTAATCTTTTGCAATTAAGGCATCAGGGCAGCTTCGGCTGCCTTGTACAGGCAGTCCCCTCCTACCCGTGAGATCGCCACTATGTCATTGTTACAACGTTTAGACCGCTTACCCTTGAGCGCGCCCCATTATTTCCTGCTGTTTATCGGCGGCCTCGGCTACACCTTTGACGGCATGGATATCGCCATTATCGCCTTTTTAATGCCCGCCGTTCACGCCGTCTGGGGCCTTAGCAGCGCCGAGCTTGGCCTGGTAGGCTCCGCCACGCCAATTGGAGTATTGTTTGGCGCGCTAATGGCTGGATATCTCGGTGACCGCATTGGCCGCAAATCCGTGATGTGCTGGGCTTTGGCCATTTACTGTGTGATGACGATATTTGCCGCCATAGCCCCTAACTATCCGAGCTTCCTGATTGCCCGCGTATTGGCAGGGGTCGGCGTCGGCGCAGAAAGCGTTATTATCGCCCCTTATCTGAGCGAATTTATCCCACCTAAAAAACGCGGCTGGTTTATCGGCGCTTTGGCGGGCTTTTTCTCGTTTGGATTTGTAGGTGCGGCGCTGATTGGTCGCTTTATTGTGCCTTCATTTGATGAAGGTTGGCGCTGGGCGCAGGTCATGACCGCACTGCCGATCCTGATGCTGCTTTGGTGGCGTCGTAGTCTACCGGAATCGCCGCGCTTTCTGCTTAATCGCGGTCGAGTCAAAGAAGCCGAGCAAGTCATTGCCACGCTGGAGAAAAAAGTTGAACGTTCGACCGGGCGACCTCTGCCTGCCATCCCCTTCTCGACGGCAGCCGCCGAGGTTGAAACGCGTAGTGCGCCACTAGGATTCTTACAGTCGGTCGGCATGATGTTTACTGCCTCGATGCGCAAGCAAACTATAGTTATCTGGCTGATCTGGTTTGTGGTGACTTTCTGCTATTACGGATTCTTTGCCTGGATCCCATCACTACTGATTGCCAAAGGCTTCACGATAACCAAGAGTTTTGAATTTTCGATTATCATTTATATCGCACAAATTCCGGGGTATTTCTCGGCGGCATTGCTTTCCGATCGATTGGATCGCAAGCACACCATCGCGCTGTATTTGATAGGCGGTGCGATCAGCGCCTGGTTTCTTAGCCAATCGGCCAGCCATGTGTCGATCATTACATCCGCTGCGGTGTTGTCATTCTTTCTGAATGGCGCCTATGCCGGCTTGTATGCTTACACGCCAGAGAGCTTCCCTACTGCTATTCGCGCAACAGGCTGCGGTTTTGCCAGCGCCTTTGGCCGTATTGGCAGCATCATGGCACCGACTATCATCGGGGTATTTTCGGCCTCGTTGGGTTTTGCAGGCGTATTTACCATGACGACCACGATTTTGCTGGCCGGCGTGTTGATCGTGGTTATCTTTGGCGCAACAACCAAAGGCAAATCACTGGAAAAAATTAACGCAGTTTCAGAAAGCCCAATCGAACCGCAAACTTCCACTCATTAATCTCACCCCTCTTGTTGCAAAATTAGGGCAGTGTAATTTTCACTGCCCTAGCTGTAAATTTCTATTAAAAAAGAAACCAACGCCCTCAGAAAAACACAACGAGTTACACAAATTTTCATTTAGATTTCTCATTTCGTATCTAAAACACTCAAAACTCTACACAACATTGCATTGATAACGATAATCATTATTGATAGCATTCTCATGCGCAAAAAAATTCATCCCTATAAATTTAATTTTTAACACAGCCGCACTAATTATAAGCAACGGAATGGTCTGCTATTATTATGAAAAATATCCTGTTTTATACCAAGGTGACGCTATTTTCAGTGACCTCTTTTAGCGTGCTCTTACCATCAATATCTCAAGCCGAACAAATCAGTAGCATCAAAGACAATGAGTCCAAACCTGCAGCTGCCAAGAAAAATAAACAAGATCAAGAGCCTGGCGATACCATTACTGTAACCGCGAAGCAGCAGACCTTGCAGGCGCCAGGTGTTTCAGTCATCACTGAAGATGAAATCAAAAAGCACCCACCGGCACGCGATCTTTCTGAGATTATCCGTACCATGCCGGGAGTGAATCTGACCGGTAACTCAACCAGCGGCCAGCGCGGCAACAATCGCCAGATTGATATTCGCGGCATGGGCCCGGAAAATACCATGGTGTTGATCGACGGTATGCCGGTAAGCAGTAAAAATGCGGTGCGCTACGGCTGGCGCGGCGAGCGTGACAGCCGAGGTGACACCGATTGGGTTCCACCAGAAATGGTGCAAAGCATTCAGGTGATCCGCGGGCCCGCAGCGGCGCGTTATGGCAGTGGTGCCGCGGGCGGTGTAATCAACATCATCACCAAGCCGACTACCCAGGACCTGCACGGCTCGTTCAATACCTATTTCAATGCTCCAGAACATAAAAGCGAAGGCGCAACCAAGCGTTCTAACGCCAGTCTCTCTGGCGGTATCACCGACAACCTGACCTTTAAGCTTTACGGCGGCTGGTCTAAAACTCAGGCCGATGCGCAAAACATCAATGCCAGCCACGAAGCCCCGCGCACCGGCACTTATGCCTCCAGTGTCCCCGCGGGTCGTGAAGGCGTAATTAATAAAGACATTAACGGCGTCCTGCGTTGGGAATTTATGCCCATGCAGTCTTTAGAGCTTTCTGCCGGATTTAGCCGTCAGGGAAATCTCTACGCGGGAGATACACAGAACACCAACACCAATGCGCTGGTCAGCGCAAACTATGGCAAAGAAACCAACGTGTTATATCGCCAAACCCTGAATCTGAAGCACACCGGTGCATGGGACAATGGCGTAACCACCTCCAACTATGTCCAGTACGAGCGCACCCGTAACAAACGCCTAAATGAAGGTCTTGCCGGTGGCACCGAGGGGATTTTTAGCACGACTAATCAAGGGTATTCGACCATTGATCTCAGTGACGTAAACGCGCACACCGAGGTTAATATCCCGCTTGAGCTTTATTTCCACCAGACTGCCACCTTCGGGGCCGAGTGGAATCATCAAACGATGAAAGACCCGATCTCCGATACACAAACCGCGCAAGGCGGAACGGTAGAAGGCCTGAGCAGCACCGGCCGCAGCCCGTACTCATCTGCAAATATCTATTCACTATTCACCGAAGACAATATTGAAGTCACCGACTCCACAACCGTGACGCCGGGACTACGTTTTGATTATCAAAGCATTACTGGCAAAAACTTCAGTCCATCACTGAACCTGTCTCAAGGTCTGGGCAGTGATTTCACCTTAAAAATGGGTATTGCCCGAGCTTATAAAGCGCCTAACCTTTATCAGACTAACCCTAACTATTTACTCTACAGCAACGGGCAAGGCTGTTACGCCAGCGCCGGTTCTTGTTACCTACAGGGTAATAAAAATCTTAAAGCCGAGACCAGCGTCAACAAGGAGATCGGTATTGAATATCATCACCAAGATGTTCAGGCCGGTCTGACTTACTATCGCAATGATTATCACAACAAGATTGAGGCGGGTTATTCGGCGGAATATTCCAACGGGACCTCAGATGTATATAAATGGGAAAACGTGCCGAAATCGGTGGTGCAAGGTATTGAGGGAACATTTAATTTCCCGATTAGCCAGACCATTACCATGCAAAATAACTTCACCTATAATATTGAGAACAAGAATAAGACCACCAATGACTATTTGTCGGTAATCCCCAAATTCACGATTAATTCGACGGTAGATTGGCAGGTTCGAGAAAATTGGTCAGTGAGCGGGACCATGACCTGGTACGGTAAACAAAAACCTAAAAAATATAATTATAAAGGCGACGACGCTACCGGTTCCGAAACCTGGGCAGTCAGTCCTTATGCGCTATTTGGTTTAAGCACGACTTATACCGTGAATAAGTACGTCGATATCACGGCGGGAATCGATAACCTGCTGGATAAACGCCACTTCCGCGAAGGCAATGCGCAGACAACAGGTAACACTACTACTGGTGCATATCTTTACGGTGCTGGAGCATATACTTACAACGAGTCCGGTCGCACAGCCTATATGTCGATCAATACGCACTTCTAAACCGTGTAGAATGACTGGCCTAATATTGGGCCGGTCAGATTTATACCTTAAAAGCCTAGTGCTGAGCATTGGGCATTTTTGTCTTGAGCGGTATTGAAAATGCTTCAATGGTAATAGACTCTTGAAGCAGATGCTCTATGAACCATGAAAAGAGGATCCTTTTCAATACAGTTGGCAGCTACTTTCATATCTTCAAAACAAAGTAGATTGGAGTCCTCATCAACCCATCGGTCAATTCTATATCCGTCGCCATATCCCAAGACAAAAACCATATAATGCCCATCGCTATCTGGTGATGGAATTTTGTATTTATTATAAACCATCTCTTTATTTTTATTCCACCATGCAATTTGTTGAAATTTAAATAATGGGAAATTTTTAACCAGTAAAGTATCCTCATCGTGCACAGCAATAATTTCCACAGGCCGTGTCAATTTCCATATTAGACACGAAAAAGAGATCATAACAATAACAACAAAAAATTTTATTTTATTCATTTTTTGCCTCTTATGCGTTTATCACTGAATTAATTTATCTAATGAAATGGCTGATATAAAATTCCAGGCTTTTATATATTACCCCTTTTATGAAAATTAATCGTAATAGACCTTTGAGGAAGAAACTCCATGAACCATAAAAAGAGGATCCTTTTCAATACAGTTGGCAGCCACGTTCATATCTTCAAAACAAAGTAGATCTGAATCCTGATCAGTATTCCTATCAACTCTATACCCTTCCCCAAAGTTTAAAACAAACACCATATAATGCCCAAGCCGATCAATTGAAGGAATATTATATTTATCATGAATCCTTTTTTTATTTTCTTCCCACCATGAAATTTGTTGATATTTTAATAATGGGAAGTTTTTAACCAGTAAAGTCATTCCATCATGCACAGCGATAATTTCCACCGGCCGACTTATTCTCCATACTATAAGAGAAACAGCAATTAAACTGATTGCCGCAGCAACTTTAATTTTTTTCATGTCTTACCCCTTGTATTTTTACAACGACGTTAATTTCAGTAATGAAAGGCATGAATACATATTTATCTCAGCGTTGAAGTACAAACCATAGATTAAATATATTTACTTTGCTATAAAGCCAGTGCCTTATATCATCGTTATCGAGACCGAAATGGTCTTGGATATGATAATGGATTTAGTTAAAAACCACCTATAATACAGCTTTGTATTTGGAGCACCAAAAAATTAAGAAGAGAAACTTGATCGATACAATTATGTTTTTCTTTCAACTCCTCAAAGCTGAGCAGATTAAAGTTTTGATCCTAGCCACTATCAATCCTAAACCCATCACTAATACAAAAATAAAAAAACTACAGTTTCCGTTTTTATTTACAACCGGTATTCCATAATTTCTTTACCATCAAGCTCTTTCCTATTTTTAAAAATGAGAACCATTTAAAAAACAAGGTAATTACTCATGTATAGCAAAAATATATCTAGGCCAAACTAACTGTCAAGTAATGTAATTAATTTATATAGTTCGATAGTAAAATAAACGAAAATCTCAATCTTATTTTCACTATTTACCTCCGATTTAACATTTATAAAAAGGTGATTTTTTTCAAAGATGTTTTTACATGTATTATTTTACACTCTTAAATCTGATGAATTTGGTGTATTTACTGGGGTTAATTAAAATATCAAAATTTACCTGTAATATATTTTACTTTCTTTATACTTATTTATGGTCATAAGAATTTTTTTCTTAATGCAATTTTTTTTCATTTGCATATCATCAAAACAAAGTAGGTCAGAATCCTGATCAATCCACCGATCTTCACGGTAGCCATTACCGAAATCATGAATTACAACACCAAAACTTCCATCTCTGTAGGTTTCTGGAATTCCATATTTTTTATGTATTTTTTCTTTATTAATTTCCCACCAATTAATCTGCCAACTTTTAAAGAAAGGGAAGTTATTAACTAAAATCACACTCTTATTATGGGTAGCAACAATTTCTACAGGTTGTCCAACCTTCCATATAAAAGAATAAAACAGTATAACTATAAGAATTACAACAATCTTGAATTTAAACATCCTTTTCACCATAAACATCCACTTTAATATTTATTTCAGTAATGAAAGGCTTGAAGCCAAATTTGCTACTGCGTTGTAAAACAAACCAAATATTAAAAATATTTACTTTATTATAAATCCAATGATTTATGTCAGTGTTATCTAGACCAAAATGATCTTGGATACGATAATCAATTACTGCATGGAATTTTTTTCCAGTTACTATCAATGATTCTAACGTAATATGAGCTGACCAAATATCATGAACACTGATCACTAATCCATTTATGTAATTCAAATAATTGTTAAATTTTGGCAGGTTTGTTTGTTCATTTATTTTCTTTATAAATATCCATTTGGCTTCGGCTGGATAAAAACCTTTTTTATAATCAATGCCGTTGGTTAAAACTTCCTTAATCTGTAATAATGTACTCCCTTCCGATTTATCATTTAAAATCTGCTCCTTCATAGCCTTATCCAGTAACGGGTCTGAAAAAGGTTTCCCATCGCCATACTGCATATGGGTAATCATTTTCCGTACCAATCCTTTATATTCACCGGTCCACGAGAACATGTCAGATAAACTTCTAAACTCGTCAAAAAGCATTTCGGCGCTGGTTTCCAGACTGATATTTTGCCTGGCCGATGCAATAGGATAGGGAGAAGGATGCGAACCATAGGGAATAAACTTCACCCCTTCAAACGGATCAACATGCAGCGAGATATTAATTAACCCAAAATCTTTTTTTAGTTGCTCCTCGGTCAAATCACCATAGCGCATATCGTCCGCATCGTAGTCGTCCATCTGGCGCTGAGTTTCATAGATCCTCGCGGGAAGCGGCAGTGGCTGCGGTGGCGATGAAACTGGCTCAACAACTTGCGGCGATTTTTTCGCTGCTTGCGCATGTTGCTGCGGCCCGGCTGCTGTTGGTGGAACAGGCACAGCGCGAGCGGCGACCTGACTTTCACCCCTATAGCCGGACGTCGCCCAAACTTGATTGCTTTTACATCGACAGGCAACGCGATCCCCATTTCCTACCAGCATGTATTCATCTATCCAGCCGGAATATGTCCCGACTATTTGAAAGCTGCCTTTGCATTCTTGGCACCAGGCTTTATCTCCGGTGCGGACCAGCGCCTTCATTTCATCGTAAACGCTTGAGGAGGCGCTAATTATATGTCCATGGGTGGTTTTATCACCCATTTTTGCCAGACGTCGCGTCATCATCCTTTCCTTTTGATTAAGCTGTAATAAACTCCATTCAGAAGCAGCCTTTCTACTGGTTATTAACGTTATCAATCAACTTGTAGAAATCACCGGTAATAGATCTTTGAGTTATATGTCCTAACAACCCTAAAAAGAGGATCTTTTTCGATACAGTTGGCCGCTACTTTCATATCTTCAAAACAAAGTAAATTCGAATCTTGATCAACCCATCTGTCAATTCTATACCCTTTCCCAAAATTCAAAACAAACACCATGTATTGGCCATAGGCATCAGGTGAAGGGATTTTATATTTTTCATAAATATTTTTTTGTTTTCTTCCCACCACGAAATTTGTTGATATTTAAACAATGGGAAATTTTTAACCAGCAAAGTATTTCCATCGTGCACAGCAATAATTTCTACCGGCCGAGTCAATTTCCATATTACACACGAAAAAGAGATCATAACAATAACAACAAAAAATTTTATTTTATTCATTTTTTCCTTTTGTGCGTTTATCACTGAATTAATTTATCTAATGAAAGGGCTGTTGTAGAAAGCTGGGCTTTTTATCTGTGAACCCGTTTTAGAAATCTTAATGATAATAGACTCTTGAAGCAGATGCTCTATGAACCATGAAAAGAGGATCTTTTTCAATACAGTTGGCAGCTACTTTCATATCTTCGAAACAAAGTAGATCTGAATCCTGATCGGTATTTCTATCAACTCTATACCCTTCTCCATAATTCAAGATAAATACCATATAAGATCCATCATTGTATAATGAAGGTATTTTGTATTTCTCGTGAATATTTTTTTTATTATTTTCCCACCATGAAATTTTTTGGTATTTAAACAATGGGAAGTTTTTAACCAATAAAGTATCTCCGTCATGCACAGCGATAATTTCCACCGGACGAGTCATGCTCCATATTAGGAAAGTAACAGCAATAACAAAAATTAATAAGAGTTTTTTTATTTTACTCACTTCTAGTTCCTTTTATTTTTACTATCACATTTATTTCTGTAGTAAAAGGCTTGAACGCATATCTATCCCAACGCTGGAGAACAAACCATATTGAGAAAACCCTCACATTTTGATAAAGCCAATGTCTTATATCATCATTATCCAAACCAAAATGGTCTTGTATGTGATAATGAATCTCGGCTTCAAAGTCATTGCCGTCAATTTGCAAAGACAGTAAAGTAATATGTGTTGCCCACGTGTCATGTACGCTTATTCCCAAACCATTAATACGATCCATTATGTCGTCAAACTTAGGAAGCTTAGCATCCCTATTAATTGCTTTTTTAAATTTAAACCTGGCTGTTAATGGGTAGTAATTATTGGTAGCGGTTATATTTTCTGACAGCACTTCCCTAATTTTTAATAAAGTACTCCCTTCCGATTTATCATTTAAAATCTGCTCCTTCATAGCCTTATCCAATAACGGGTCTGAAAAAGGTTTCCCATCGCCATACTGCATATGGGTAATCATTTTCCGTACCAATCCTTTATATTCACCGGTCCACGAGAACATATCAGACAAACTTCTAAACTCGTCAAAAAGCATTTCGGCGCTGGTTTCCAGACTGATACTTTGCCTGGCCGATGCAATAGGATAGGGAGAAGGATGCGAACCATAGGGAATAAACTTCACCCCTTCAAACGGATCAACATGCGGCGAGATGTGAATTAACCCAAAATCTTTTTTTAGTTGTTCATCGGTCAAATCACCATAGCGCATATCGTCCGCGTCATAATCATCCATCTGGCGCTGAGTTTCATAGATCCTCGCGGGGAGCGGCATTGGCTGCGGTGGCGATGAAACTTGCTCAACAACTTGCGGGGATTTTTTCGCCGCCTGTGCATGTTGCAGCGGCGCGGCTTCTTTTTGTGGAACAGGCACAGCACGAGCGGCGACCTGACTGTCTCCTCTATAGCCAGACGTCGCCCAAACTTGATTGCTTTTACATCGACAGGCAACGCGATCCCCATTTCCTACCAGCATGTATTCATCTATCCAGCCGGAATACGTTCCGACAATTTGAAAGCTGCCTTTGCATTCTTGGCACCAGGCTTTATCTCCGGTGCGGACCAGCGCCTTCATTTCATCGTAAACGCTTGAGGAGGCGCTGATTATATGTCCATGGGTGGTTTTATCGCCCATTTTTGCCAGACGTCGCGTCATCACCTCATCCTTGGGTTATTAATCCGAAGACGAAACGTTAACAGAGTGAAATAAAAATCTCATGATGAGATTAAAATATTAAGGAATTTAAAATATTGATATTTACTGTAATTGATTAGTATTTTATATATTCACAACACCAATAAAAAGACCACCCGAGGGTGGCCTAAATTTATAATGCCTGAATGGCTAACGAAATATCTTTGGAAGTATTGAGTGCACGAACGTGAGTAAATACCTCAGTCGCCTCGGAATATTCTTTTCGTAAATATCCTAGCCACTGTTTGATACGGGCTACGTGATATAAACCTGTGTCACCCTGCTTTTCCAGATAGGTATATTTCTTGAGTAAGGTAATGACGTCGGGCCAAGGCATTTT
Source organism: Serratia sp. M24T3 (assembly GCF_000257645.1). Classification (GTDB taxonomy): domain Bacteria; phylum Pseudomonadota; class Gammaproteobacteria; order Enterobacterales; family Enterobacteriaceae; genus Rouxiella. The sequence continues at coordinate 15,935 of NZ_AJHJ01000019.1, read as the reverse complement.
CGGCTCGTTATATTTCACGACTCGACTCAAATTCGGTACGTTAAGTGCACCGCGCCCGATCATCACTGAATCACAGCCGGTAACCTGCATGCAGTTTTGCGCACTCGCATAATCCCAAATCTCACCATTGGCGATCACCGGAATGCTTAGCCGTTGGCGGATCTCTCCGATTGCCTGCCAGTTAATTCGCTCGGCTTTATAACCGTCTTCCTTGGTACGCCCATGGACGGTAAGCTCGGTAGCGCCTGCCTGTTGCACCGCGTCGGCAATTTCCAGCGTTTGTGCCAGAGAGTCCCAGCCCAGACGTATTTTAACTGTCACGGGTAAGTCCGCAGGAACTGCCTCGCGCATGGCCTTCGCACCTTGGTAAATAAGCTCGGGATCTTTCAACAAAGTTGCCCCTCCTCCGCTGCCGTTAACCGTCTTTGACGGGCAACCACAGTTGAGGTCAACGCCCCAGGAACCCAGCTCGACAGCGCGGGCAGCGTTTTCCGCCAGCCACTGCGGATATTGCCCCAACAGTTGGACTCGAACCCGCGTGCCCGAAGGTGTGCGGCTATTGTTTAACAGTTCGGGGCAGAGGCGATAAAACGATTTTACCGGCAGCAGCATATCGACCACCCTTAAAAACTCGGTGATACAAAGGTCGTAATCGTTTACTTCGCTCAAAAGCTCGCGCACCAACGGATCTAATACGCCTTCCATCGGAGCCAATAATACTCGCATAGCCGTTCTACCCTTAAAAATGACGCGCAATGATACGGGCGAACGGCTTGCCAAGGCAATGGCCAGCTTACTTATAGTTGAGGCTTTCTTGCCGGGTTCGCACCGGTTGTTCTCGCGTGGCCCGTCGCGCGGTGATTATTGCAGCCAGAGGGGCGAGTAAAAACATTAGCGACAGCCACAATGCAGCCTGGCTTGCTCCCTGCACTCCCCCCACCGAGTTGATTCCGGCAAGGTTGGCGACGGTTCCCGCCAGCGCGGTGCCCATTGCCGCAGAAAAGGATTGCACCACGCTAATCGATGCTCCGGCCTTTTCTTTATCCTGTGCCTCGGCTTGCTGCAAAACGCGAGTCAGCAGGTGCGGCCAGCCAAGTCCGGTCGCAAAGCCCAGCAAGCTCAGCCCTATCACGATACCGCTCATGTGCAGCCAGGCTGCGCCAACCGTTAGCGGCAGCGAAACCAGCAGACAAAGCAAGCTCAGCAACATGATCAACGGTCCAGCCTTGATCGCTGCCGAAGCTCGTTTACCGCTCCAGGCGGCGCTCCACATTTCGCCGACAGTCCATCCAGCGGCGGCAGCGGCTGTGATGTAACCCGCCAATAAAGGCGTTTGCCCATGCAGATGTTGCAGCAAATACGGCACATAAATGTCGTAGCCCATGCCAATCATCAACAATGACATGGTGGCAAACAGCGCGCACAGCGGAGATGTGAATGACAGGGCGTTGCGCGGCAACAGGCGTACAGAGCGACTGAATTCTCTTTTTCGTAACCACAGCACCAGCACAATGGCCGCGGCAATCCCTGAAAAATTGACCCACCCGTGCGGCGACAGGCTGCCCGCCGAGATTGCCAGTACTGCGCTTGCGAGCAGCACCAGCTGTAATCGCGGCAGAGGTTCGGCTGGAGCTGGTTTATGCTGGCGAGCAGGCAGGCTTTTCCATACCAACACCGCAAACAGCAGGGTAACCGGTAACAACAGGCCAAAGGCATAGCGCCAGGCGTGCAGCTCGGCAAATATCCCACCGACCGCAGGCCCTACCAGCGTAGCAACTCCCCACATTGCCGATATCAGCGCCATCGCTCGCGGCCAAAGCTCTTCCCGAAACACCAGATTGACCATTGCATACGAAAGTGCAAACAAAAATCCTCCGCCTAGACCCTGTATCGCCCTGCCCAACAGCAGTATTGGCATCGAAGGCGCCACGGTGCAGATAGCTGCGCCAAGCATAAAAATTGCCGTCGCGTTGAGATAGGCCCAGCGTGGCCCAGATTTATTCAGCAATCGCGCAGACAACGCCGAGCCCATAATGGCACTTATCACAAACAGCGTAGTATTCCAGGCGTACCAGGCCATTCCGCCGATATCCAGCACCACCGACGGCAAGATTGTGATCACGATATAACTGTTGGTGGCATAAAGCGCGACGCCGGTGCTCAAGGTAATTGCGCTGCCTCGATTCTCGGCAGTAAATAAACTGCCCCATCCACTGTGACTTTCTGACATTGCTGGCATCCTTTTCATCGATCATCACAGCGGGATTGCACTCCCGGGGTGATTAGCCTACATTAAAACAAGTTTTCACTTGGAATAATAATTCCTGCTTAATCTAGGACCCGAACAACCAATATGTCAAGCAAAGACTTGGAAAATTCAGAGAGTGTAAAACAGAGTGTATCCGAGCGGCTATTGATGCTGCTTAAAACCCGTGGCGAACTGCAGGCCAGTGACGCGGGCAAGATCCTCGGCACCACTGGCGAAGCCATGCGGCAGCAATTTGTGAAGCTGGCAAAAGAAGGACTGGTCGAAAATAAGGCAATAACGCAAGGCGTGGGACGGCCCGCGCAGTACTGGGTACTCACCGCCGCGGGACATGCCCGTTTTCCTGATACGCATGCCGATTTAACCGTTCAACTGCTCAGAATGATCCGCTCCTCGCTGGGCGAAGATGCACTGAATCAGCTGATTTCAACCCGAGAGGCTGAAACATTGAAAAATTATCAGCAGGCGATGCAGGGTGCGGATTCGCTTGAGGAAAAACTCGGCCGACTGGCAGCGATCCGCACGCGCGAAGGCTATATGGCAGGATGGGAAAAACAGCAGGACGACAGCTATCTGCTGATAGAAAATCACTGCCCGATTTGCGCGGCTGCAACTACCTGTCAGGGATTTTGTCGGGCGGAACGTGAAGTATTTAGCCAAACTCTGGACGCCAACGTGGAGCGCACCGAGCATATCCTGCAAGGCGCCAGGCGCTGCGCCTATCGGATTTGGCTCTAGTTATTTTGCAAATCCACAGGCATAAAAAAGCCCTCTCGAGAGAGGGCTTCAATCTTCAGATCACCAGATAGGGCATCAAGTTAACCCAATCATCGGTAGGCTGAATTATTCGCCTGAAGGCTTACGGCTGCGACCCGCTGCAGATGCGCTGGCACCTGAACGACGCTGGCCCGCATTGGCCGCGCTGCCACGACTTGGACGTGCTGGACGGCTTTCACCTGAACCGTTGCCGCCATTCCCGCCGTTGCCGCTGCGCTGACCGTTGCCACCCTGACGCGGAGCGCCAGAACGTTGACCGCCGCCGCCCTGACGTGGAGCACCACGACCGCCACCGCTGCCCTGACGACCGTTAACGATCGGCTCAGCTTTGATAGAAGGGTCCGGCTCATAGCCTGGCAGTGCAATACGTGGAATTTCGCGCTTCAGCAAACGTTCGATATCACGCAGCAGTTTGTGTTCGTCAACGCAAACCAGTGAAATCGCTTCACCGGTAGATTCTGCACGACCGGTACGACCGATGCGATGCACATAATCTTCCGGCACGTTTGGCAGCTCATAGTTAACAACGTGCGGCAGTTGGTCGATGTCCAGACCACGAGCAGCGATATCGGTCGCCACCAATACGCGGATGCCGCCGGCTTTGAAATCGGCCAATGCGCGAGTACGAGCGCCCTGGCTTTTGTTACCGTGAATCGCAGCGGCAGTGATGCCATCTTTGTTCAGCAGTTCAGCCAAATGGTTGGCGCCGTGCTTGGTGCGGGTGAAAACCAACACCTGTTGCCAGTTGCCGGTGCCAATCATTTGTGACAACAGCTCTCTTTTACGACGCTTGTCAACGAAATGCACGCTTTGTTCAATCTGTGCAGAAGCGGTGTTACGGCGCGCAACTTCAACAGAAGCCGGGTTAGTCAGCAATTTACTGGCCAGCCCTTTGATTTCGTCGGAGAAGGTCGCGGAGAACAGCAGGTTCTGGCGCTTGGCCGGAAGTTTAGCCAGTACGCGACGGATATCGTGAATAAAGCCCATGTCGAGCATGCGGTCGGCTTCGTCCAGAACCAGAATTTCAACCTGAGATAAATCAACGGCTCTCTGGTGTTCCAGATCCAGCAGGCGACCTGGTGTCGCGATAAGAATATCGACACCACCACGCAGTTTCATCATTTGTGGATTGATGCTCACACCACCAAACACCACCAGCGAACGCAGCTTCAGGTGTTTACTGTAAGCCGTCACGTTTTCGCCGATCTGTGCCGCCAATTCGCGGGTTGGAGTCAGGATCAGCGCACGAACCGGGCGACGTCCCTGAATCGGAACGCTAGTGTTAAGAAGCAATTGCAAAACAGGCAGAGTAAAACCAGCGGTCTTACCAGTACCGGTTTGTGCGCTTGCCATCAAATCACGGCCCTGCAGCACAACAGGAATTGCCTGCTGTTGAATAGGCGTAGGTGAGGTATAGCCCTGCTCTTCAACAGCACGCAGAATGTCGGCACTCAGGCCGAGAGAATCAAATGACATATAGGGAAAAACTCCAATCCACTCTAACCCGAACAGGTTCGGTGCAGTTTCAAGAGTGGATGATCAGACGAGGCAAATGAGGCATTACCACGAGGATTCGGCACAAACTGCAGTGCGCCAGTTGCGAGGATTCTAACAGATAACCTGTCAACGCGCGCATTTATATGATTCAAGCTGTAAATGAGTCGGAGTAAATCGATAAGCACGATATTTTGTTCGGCATAATCGCCTCTGCCTGATACAGCATCGTAAAATTGGCTTTTCAATGAAAACACGCCACTTTTAATACGTCGTCGAAAGGATTAGCTTGCTATGATTCCCATGGTTAACTATTTCATCCCTAAGGCATCGCCGTCAAAATGGAAACCTGGAAACTTAATTTAATCTCTGTATGGCTTGGCTGCTTCTTTACTGGTCTGGCGATGAGTGAAATCCTCCCTTTTCTTCCGCTGTATGTTGAACAACTGGGCGTCCACGACCACGAAGCGCTGAGCATCTGGTCTGGCGTAGTGTTTAGCGGCACTTTCCTGGTTTCTGCCTGCGTTGCACCACTGTGGGGAAGCCTGGCCGATCGTAAAGGCCGCAAGCTGATGCTGCTGCGCGCCGCGTTGGGCATGGCAATTGTCATGGTTTTACAGGGCTTTGCGCAAAACGTCTGGCAGTTGTTTATCTTTCGCACCCTGATGGGTCTAACCTCCGGATATATCCCCAATGCCATGGCGCTGGTCGCCTCACAGGTACCGCGCGATAAAAGCGGATGGGCGCTGGGAACACTGTCTACCGGACAAGTTGCCGGGGTGATTATCGGCCCGTTACTGGGCGGTTTTATGGCCGATCATCTTGGACTGCGGATGGTATTTTTCGTCACCGCCGGGCTGCTGTTTATCAGCTTCCTGATCACTCTGTTTCTGATTAAAGAACGCGTGGTCCCGATATCTAAAGCCAATCGCCTCAGCGGAAAAGCAGTATTCAGCTCGCTGCCTTATCCGATGCTAATGATAAGTCTGTTTGTCACCACCATGATGATTCAGCTGGCGAATGGTTCCATCAGCCCGATTCTGACCCTGTTTATTCGCAATCTTTCCGGCAACAGCGACAACATCGCGTTTATCAGCGGGGTGATCGCGGCGGTGCCGGGGATTTCTGCTCTGCTTGCTGCCCCCAAGCTCGGCAAACTTGGCGATCGCATCGGCGCACATCGGGTGCTGATCGCCGCGCTGGTGTTCTGTTTTATTCTGTTCTGCTTTATGGCAACCATCACCACCCCTGTGCAGCTGGGCATTCTGCGTTTCCTGCTAGGATTCGGCGATGGAGCATTAATGCCCGCGGTTCAGGCGCTTTTGGTAAAATACAGCAGCGATCAGGTGACAGGCCGCATCTTTGGATATAACCAGTCATTCATGTATCTGGGTAACGTTGCGGGTCCGTTAATTGGTTCCGGCGTCTCGGCAATGCTCGGTTTCCGCTGGGTGTTTCTGGTCACCGCCATTCTCGTACTGTTAAATGCGGCGCAGGTTTGGTGGAGTTTTAGAAAAGTGCCCACCACCGGCGTGCGAATAAAGTAACAGCAATAATAGTGAATTCTAAAGGGCCTGACGGGCCCTTTTTTTATACTTAATAAATGTCATCTTTATCGCCTTTCTTAATGCCAGAAGTGAATCAAAAACAACTTTTTCTCCCTTTTATCAAAAACAGGTCTCGAGCATAAAAACAGTCGTTGTTCTCAGGCAAGGTTCCGGGCAACCGAATAACGACTATTACCTTGTTTTTAAAAGGAGTTTAAGATGAATAACAACTGGATGATGAAGGCAGTTCCCACTGCTATTGTATTGGCGCTGACTTCGGGTCAGGCGATCGCACACTCGCCCTCTTTAGCGAGCCCGGCCAGCAAGCAGACAACGGCTTATGCCGTGGAAGATAAACCGCTCGCACCCCGCGATCTGGTAAAAGAACTGGCGGCCGATAACGCGGCGCAGGCGTCAGTCAGGCACCTGGAAGGCACCACGATAACTCTGACCTTTAGTAAAATTTCATTGAGTCAGGGCGCCGTGTTGGAAGTCTCTTCCCCGTCGCGCAGCGAGGCCCATCGCTATACCTCACAGGAACTGGCTGCGATATTCAAACGTTACGGCTTCTTCAATGCCGTGGCGATTAATGGCGACACCGCGATAGTCCGGGTTGTCTACCCACAGGGGGCAACGCCCGGCAAAGGCGACAGCGCCATTCTTGCCGGTTATGCAGTGAGCCTTCCCCCCAAAATTCACAGCGAGATGGATTTTTCTCACCGCCGCTCGGTTTCCTGCCTCAAAAACAGTCATCCTGAACTCTATCAACTCAGTGATGCTATCGGCATGCTGGTGACCAAAAAGTTTAATGGCGGAACCGGCTGGTTACTGGGTACCGGTAATGCAGTGATCACCAATCACCACGTTGTAGGCGGGAAGCCTGAAGAGAAAGTCGGGCTCATTCCAGGTCAATCAATGTGGTTCAATTATCAAACTAAAGAGTGTGAGCCTAAATCTGACCCCGCTGCCACATTGACCGAGATTATCAAAATAAAACTCGACCGCCTGCTGGCAACCAGTGCTACCGGCATGTTACACGATTGGTCTTTATTGAGGCTTGATCCTCTGGAATATCGCGAAGCCGCCATTAAACCGATTTTTGGCGGACTGGCGCTATCGGCTCGTCACCCGATTAATGAACGCGTTAGTCTGATTGGCCACGGCTTGTATAAACATGACCGTTTCCATCCACTTCCAGACCCGGTACAACGAGAAAAAAGGGCCATGCTTGTCGATTATAAAGGGAAAGATTGTACTATTAATCGCTCATCTGATTTTGGACCTGACAACTATGCATCAAACTGCGAATCAGCTGGGGGTAACTCTGGATCCCCATTATTCTCAATGCTGGATGACAAAGTTGTAGGAATGAACGCTCGGCTTGGAGAAGATCGAGGATCTGAAGGCATTCGCGGCGACTATATTCTGTCTCAAGTCCAAAACATGGTGATCGAACCTGAAACAGCTGTAATGGGTACCGGGCATGTCAAAAAAGATTACCGCGATTTTGCGGCATTCACCTCGCCACAAACCTTCAGTTTCAAAGCCAGCAAACTCAGCTTTTCGCCTCTGGTCGAAGGGCGCAAGTTCACCCATAAGTCTGAATATTCGCTACTGAAATCAGTAGCGCAGGATAATCTGGGCAAAGAGGTCCCTGTCATCTTCCGGCTGGCTCAGCAAAACGCCTGCGGTGTCAGTAATCTTGAAAAAACCTGTAGCAAGTCTGGCCCAACCACGTTGAGCATCTGGATCGACCCACAGGAAAATGCCGCCAGTGTTCCTCAAGGCAACAGCGTGGTCAGCTGGTTGCCTATCGCGGTCAAGAGCAATGGCAAGCTGATTGCCAATCAGATGCTGCATTATCAATATAGCCAGTACCAACCGCAGAAATCCCCGTTCAATCAAAAGCATACCGTGGTGAAAAAAACGCTGAAATCAACCGGCGAGAACGCGCTGGTGAAACTCATCGAGACGGACAATTTCCGCAGCGGAATCACCGCGGTACGTCCTGGTGAAGGCCCGCTGGCAGAGACTCCGATTGATAATATTTTTCAGGACGGGGATTACGCGGGAATGACCCCGCTGGTGGCAGAGGTCGTCAATCAAAAAACCGGTAAAAAATTCGTACTTAATTTACGCGCAGGGTTGATCAACAGCTGCACCGTTGTGGTCTCGGCACGAGGAAATTGGACGCCGATGAACAGCTCGGCATGTAAAAAAGCACGACCAGGGGTGAATAACTTCACCAGCGGCAGCGTTTATGCTTTACGACAAGACAACACCCACTTACCTTCCGGCCGCTATACCGGGCTGCTGCCATTGATGGTTCGCCAATGGGACACCCGAGCAACACAGCCGGTAGAGCTGGCGCTTGACTATCTGGTGAAATAAATAGCTTTAAAAATTAGCGTATAAAATACGGGACAAAAAAAGGAGCGGCAGGCATCGTGCTTGCAGCTCCCTCTTCTGGACCCTTACCCATGAAAACTAGGGTTAGGGCTTAAAATCAACTTATCTTCTGTTGCCGAAAATACGCAGCAGCATCAGGAACAGGTTGATAAAATCGAGATACAGGGTCAGCGCACCAACAATGGAATATTTGCGGAAGTTGTCTTTATCATTCACCGACAACTGCTCACCCATATTTTTCAGCTTCTGCGTGTCATACGCGGTCAGCCCCACGAATACCACGACACCGATGTAAGTTACTGCCCACATCAACGCCGAGCTTTTCAGCCAGATATTCACCACCGACGCCAGCACAATACCGATCAGCGCCATAAACAGCAGGCTGCCCATGCGGCTTAAATCGCGTTTGGTGGTGTAACCATAAAGGCTCATCGCCCCGAACATACCGCCAGCAACCACAAAGGTCGCCGCAATCGAAGATCCGGTATAAACGATAAAAATACTTGAGATGGTTAGCCCGGTCAGCGCGGAATAGAGCATAAACAGCCCTGTCGCGACGGTGCCGTTCAGGCGATTGACCATACCGGAAATAACGAAAACCAAACCTAGCTGTAAAATAATCAGGCCGAAGAAAGTAATTTGGCTTGAGAAAATAAAACCGAGGATTGCAGGTGAGCGTGACGCGTACCAGGCCACGAAAGCCGTCAGCAGCAAGCCACAGGTCATCCAGCCGTATACCTGAGCCATATAGGCCTGGATACCGCTATTTGCGCGTTCAACGATTGAACCATTAGAGCGTGGATATCGATCCATGATGCTTACCTCTTACATGGAGGGCAAAAACAAGGCTGAACATGCAGCCTACCGGTAACCTAAGACTATCATAAATTCCAGCCGCTGGGTGTTACAGCTGTTACCAGTAAACAGTTGGTTTACAAAGCAGCGAAAGTCCCGATGAGCTTACTCAAGTCAATGATTCGAGCGAACGAGTGAAGCCAACGCCGTTACAGTGCCTGGCGGCAAACCCGTGCTCCTCAAAGTCATAGGTGCTGTAGCAAGGCGGCAAAGGAGCAAGTCCCGATGAGCTTACTCAAGTAAGTGATTCGGGCGAACGAGTGAAGCCAACGCCGCTACAGTGCCTAGGACGAAGAGGACCAGCGACTGGCGGCGGTTTTATCAGACTCTCTTGATTCAACCCATCGATCGCCCTGCTCAGTGGCTTCACGTTTCCAGAACGGCGCGCGAGTTTTGAGATAATCCATGATAAATTCTGTGGCATCGAACGCCATACCGCGATGAGCACTCGTCACGCCGACAAATACTATCTCATCACCGGGAAATAACGCGCCGACACGGTGGTAAACACTCACCCGCTGTAATGGCCAACGCTGACGCGCCTCTTCGACAATTTCAGCCAACGCTTTTTCCGTCATTCCAGGATAATGCTCTAACGTCAGCGCGCTAACGCTGTCGCCAAGATTGTGATTTCGCACTTTGCCGGTAAAGGTTACCACCGCGCCGTCAGAGTCTGACTGAGCCAGCCACTGGTATTCTTCCCCGACGCTAAACGGCGCCGCATCAACCACGATTCGTGTTGCCTGCATCAGTTAGCCTCCGGTTACCGGTGGGAAAAAGGCAATTTCATCACCCGCTTTAATCGGGTGATTAGGTTCAACCAAAGTCTGATTCACTGCCACCAGCAGTTTGCCTGACTCCAGCGCCAGCGCCCAGCGATCGCCGCGCTGCGAAAGTGCCTGACGCAAGGTTTCCACGTTGGAAAATTCGGCATGAATCTGCAGGCTACCAGTGCCAATTAGCTCACGAACCTGTGCAAAGAACAAAATATCGATCATTGTTCCGCCTTGAAGTCGCCGGATTTACCGCCGCTTTTTTCCAGCAGACGGATAGGGCCGAGAACCATATCTTTCTGCACCGCTTTGCACATGTCATAGATAGTCAACGCGGCAACAGAGGCGGCGGTTAAGGCTTCCATTTCCACGCCGGTCTTGCCTGACAGACGACACAGGCTTTCGATGCGCACGCGATGAAATTCCGGCTGCGCTTCCAGCTTGACTTCAACCTTGGTCAACAGCAGAGGATGGCACAACGGAATCAGATCCCAGGTCTTTTTAGCAGCCTGGATACCGGCAATGCGCGCGGTGGCAAACACGTCACCCTTGTGGTGATCGCCTTTGATAATCATCTCCAGCGTGCTGGCTGCCATCGAGACAAACGCTTCGGCGCGCGCTTCGCGAACAGTTTCGGCTTTGCCGGACACGTCGACCATGTGAGCGTCGCCGGAGGCATTAATGTGCGTCAGTGTAGACATAATTTGGTTTTACTTTTTTACGTGAGAAATAAAGTTGCAAGGACGATTACGCGCATCGAGCTGGGACGAAATAATGTGTTCCCAAGCCAGCTTGCAGGCATTGGTCGAGCCAGGCACGGCAAAAATCACTGTCTGATTGGCCATGCCGGCCAGCGCGCGTGACTGAATCGTTGCGGTGCCGATATCTTCATAGGAAACCATGCGGAACAGCTCGCCAAAACCTTCAACTTCGCGATCGAACAAGGGTTTCAGCGCCTCCGGAGTATGGTCACCGGTAGTGAATCCGGTGCCTCCATTCACCAGCACCGCGCCAATCTGCTCGTCGGCGATCCACTGCGATACAATTGCGCGGACCTGATACAGATTATCTTTAGTTACCTGACGGTCGACAACATGATGCCCGGCTTCAATGGCCGCCTCTCGCAAGTATTCCCCAGAACTGTCTTCCGCTTCGGTACGGCTGTCGGACACGGTCAAAATGGCGACTGAAATGGCGATAAATTCGCTGCTACCTTTGCTCATAACGGGGTTTTCCTAGGCGTTTAGCCGCCAATAAATGAAAGGTTCTGGGTGATACCGGTATTGCCATCATGCAGGAAGTGAGTCTGCTTTTTAAGGCTCAACCCTCCCTGAATCCGCGTCATCAACTCATCCTGCTGCAAATCATCAGCCAACAGATCTCGCAATGGAATCCCCTGCTCGCCGAACAGGCACAGGTGCAGATTGCCCAGAGCAGACACCCGCAGGCGATTGCAACTGGCGCAGAAATCTTTTTCGTAAGGCATAATCAGGCCGATTTCACCGAGATAATCAGGATGGGTAAAGACCTGCGCCGGGCCGTCGCTGCGGCTGCGGCCCATTAATGTCCAGCCCTGTTGAACCAGCTGTTGGCGGATAACTTCACCGGAAATGTGATGTTTGCGGAATAGACTGCCGCCCTCGCCGGTCTCCATCAGCTCGATAAAGCGTAGCTGAATCGGACGATCTCTGATCCAGTGAAGGAAGGTGTGCAGGCTGGCATGATTGACGTCGCGCATCAGTACGGCGTTGACTTTCACCTTGGCGAAACCCGCCTCAAAGGCAGCATCAATACCGTTCATCACTTCGCGAAATTTGTCTTGCCCGGTGATGGCGTGGAACTGACGCGCATCCAGACTGTCAACACTGACATTGATTGCCGTCAACCCCGCGTCACGCCAGGTTTTAACGTCACGCGCCATGCGATACCCGTTGGTGGTCACGGCAAGTTGGCGAATCTGGGGATTTTCGCGTACGGCAGCGATGATTTCGGCAAAATCGCGACGCAGCGAAGGTTCGCCGCCGGTTAAACGAACTTTTTCAGTGCCAAGATGGGCAAAAGCGCGGCTGACCCGCCGAATTTCGTCGAGTGACAGAAAGCTTTTATTGTTGTGACCATGAGGTTTATAGCCGTCGGGCAGGCAATACGTGCAACGGAAATTGCACACGTCAGTGATCGATAGGCGCAAGTAATAGAACTTGCGCGCAAATGCGTCAGTTAGTTGTTGCACCTTGTTAACACCTTTCCAAATACGGGAAGATGCGGGCATTTCTACCCTGCACCCTGGTGACGTAAAGCCACGGCCAGGGCACCGTATTTATTGCCGGCAACAGAAAGCGCGGCGGCAAAAAACTTAGGTACCAAGGCTAGGAGTTCAATTCTTGTCAGCCAAAGCCTACAAGAACGCGGTTGAACACTATTGTAGCGCCGTAAAAACCTTACCGCCAAGGATCTTCTTCGCTATGTATATGGATATACAACGAATTTTTCGTTAAATAGCTTCAAAATAACCCATAAAATCAAGCGCCTTTTACTTAACGATCTCAGCGATATGATTGATAACAACTTAACGAAAAATTAGGTAAAATTGTTTCAGAAACTATTTTTTACATTGATACATATAACGCATCTTATTGCCTTAGGTTCCAGTATTTAAAGGTTGGAACAAATCAAAGGCCTTAACGGTCGAATCAGTTATCACGTTGTTGTCGTTAGTGTCTAAAACGCCAGACCATGACAATTACCGAAATATTGACGTCACATAAAGCGGCAAGATTTAGCATTCCCGTGAATTACATCAGTATGTAAGCGGGGAAGATAAAGCAAAATAACCCAGCTTTGGCGTCAAGGATGAAGAGGAATTATGCGCAATAGGGCGTTGGCTGATTTAGATAGGGTAGTCGCGTTAGGCGGCGGCCACGGACTGGGGCGGGTAATGTCCTCGCTGTCGACATTGGGATCACGGCTTACCGGGATTGTTACCACCACTGATAATGGGGGATCGACGGGAAGAATTCGCCGCTCGGTCGGCGGTATCGCCTGGGGAGATATGCGTAACTGCCTTAACCAGCTTATCACCGAACCCAGCGTGGCGTCGGCGATGTTTGAATACCGCTTTAGCGGCAGCGGCGAGCTGGATGGCCATAATCTGGGGAATCTTATCCTCCGCGCACTCGATAGCCTCAGCGTGCGCCCACTTGAAGCGATGAATCTGGTTCGTCGTTTACTTAAAGTCGACGCCGAACTGATCCCGATGTCGGAAGATCCGGTGGATCTGGCGGCCATTGATATTGAAGGTAATTTGATTCATGGCGAAGTGGCGGTCGACAAGCTTTGCACAATACCGCGTCAGTTAATGCTTGAGCCGCAGGTCAGCGCAACAAAAGAGGCGTTGGATGCAATTGCCGAGGCGGATTTAATTGTCATCGGACCGGGCAGCTTCTTTACCAGCCTTATGCCGTTGCTGCTACTGAAAGATTTGACCACCGAACTGCGCCGCAGCCGAGCGCACATAGTTTATGTCAGCAATCTCGGCAAAGAGTTAAGCCCGGCTGCCGCGTCGCTGAATCTGCAAGACAAGCTGAATATGATAGAAAAGCAGATTGGCCGACCGGCAATCACTGCCGCTATCGTCGGGCCTGGTACTCATCTTGGTGAGGCCAGCAGCAGATTGATTATCCAACGACCGCTTGAAGCACTGGACGTGCCCTATCGTCACGACAGAGAGCTGCTGAGAATGGCGCTGGAAGAAGCGCTGCAGCGCATGGGGTAAGGTCAAAAACACAAAATAATAGTGATGCGGCTGGTATTTTTTCAGGCGCCTTGGTGATTTCACCACCGCGCCCAGGCTGCATTTAATGAGAACCTACGCTTTATCAGCATCGTCTTTTTTGAGCAGCGGATGATTGTTCCACGGACTGTCGGCAGCAGGTTTGGCGCTGCTGACTTTTTTACCCGCAGCAGGCTTACCCGCAGATGCAGGCGCGGTGCGTCTTTTACTCACCGGGCTCATATCCGGCTTTAGCAATCCCTCGACAAAATCCAGATACAGCGTTTCAACTTCTTTGCGTGCCCACGGCGTCCGGCGTAAAAACTTGAGGCTGGACTTAATGCTGGGATCACTCTTGAAACAGTTGATATTCACCTGCCCCGCCAGCGCGAGCCAGCCAAAATTTTCCACCAACTCGGTGAGTAGTTTTTCCAGCGTAACGCCGTGAAGGGGATCTTTTGGTTTGATGTCGGTCATAGAAGCAGTCACTGATTAAGTCGGGGCGCGAAGTCTACCACTTCTTGGCCCTTCTACCCATACCTTTCACGGCACACCACGCTAATCCCCGGGAGCTTACACAAGTAAGTGACCGGGGTTAGCGAAGGCGGCGTACGAAGTTAGAGCATGAAAGATATAGGTATTCAATACCTTATAGATTTCGCGGTGTAACAAGGCAGCAACTGAGCTAATCCCCAGGAGCTTACACAGGTAAGTGACCGGGGTTAACGAAGGCGGCGTACGAAGTTAGAGCGTGAAAGATATAGGTATTCAATACCTTATAGATTTCACGGTGCAGGAAGGCGGCGAGGAATGAGTCCCCAGGAGCTTACACAGGTAAGTGACTGGGGCGAATAAGGAAGCCAACGCACCTGCGGCGTGAAAGATATAGGTATTTAGGACATAGCGATGAACTGGTCGCGCAGGGCATGCAACTCATCTCGCGTGTTGGCCGCAGCCTCGAACTCAAGATTCTGCGCATGCTGATACATCTGCGCCTCCAGTTCCTTGATACGCTGTTCCAACGCTTTTGGCGTAAGCGCCTTGACAGTAGAAGCTGCCTGAGCGTCGCGCAGTTCCTTGTTCTTTTTGAATTTCGGCTGCCCAAGCTGCAGGATATCGCCGACCTTTTTGTTCAGACCCTGCGGCGTGATACCACGCTCAAGGTTATACGCCTCCTGCTTGGCGCGACGGCGCTCGGTCTCCTCAATCGCCTTGGCCATTGATTTGGTTATCTTGTCGCCGTAAAGAATGGCTTTGCCGTTAAGGTTACGCGCCGCACGGCCAATGGTCTGGATAAGAGAACGTTCCGAACGCAGGAAGCCCTCTTTATCGGCATCGAGAATCGCCACCAGCGACACTTCTGGCATGTCCAGCCCCTCGCGCAGTAAGTTGATGCCGACCAATACATCAAACTCGCCCAGACGCAAATCGCGAATGATTTCGACGCGTTCAACGGTATCGATATCCGAGTGCAGATAACGCACCTTTTCACCGTGCTCGGTGAGATATTCAGTAAGGTCTTCGGCCATACGCTTGGTCAGCGTCGTTACCAGCACGCGCTCGTTGACAGCCACACGTTTGCGGATTTCGGACAACAGGTCATCAACCTGAGTCGTTACCGGACGAACTTCAATCAGCGGATCCAGCAGTCCGGTCGGTCGAACAACCTGTTCAACGATATCGCCGCCGGATTTTTCCAGCTCGTAAGTGCCCGGCGTTGCCGACACATAAATACTCTGCGGCGCCGCGGCAGCAAACTCTTCAAAACGCATGGGACGGTTATCCAGCGCCGAAGGCAGGCGGAATCCGTACTCGACCAGCGTTTCTTTACGTGAACGGTCACCTTTGTACATGCCGCCAATTTGCGGAATAGTCACGTGAGATTCGTCGACAATCAGCAGGCCGTCAGCCGGTAAATAGTCAAACAACGTCGGAGGCGGCTCTCCTTCGCCCCGGCCAGACAGATAGCGCGAGTAGTTTTCGATGCCAGAGCAATAGCCCAGCTCGTTCATCATCTCCAAATCAAACTGCGTTCGTTGACTGAT
>NZ_AJHJ01000018.1 GCF_000257645.1 Serratia sp. M24T3 | reverse complement strand
CTACAGAATATTGATTATCCAAACCTTTCAAACGGCAGATGCGTTGGCTGCCTTCTATCACTCCAGTCACTGACTTGTGTAAGCTCCTGAAGATTCTTTCAGTTGCCGCCTTGCTGCCGTCTGAAATCTACAGGATATTGATTATCCGCATCTTTAAACGGCAGAGGCGTTGGCTTCCTTTCATCACTCCAGTCACTGACTTGTGTAAGCTCCTGAAGATTCTTTCAGTTGCCGCCTTGCTGCCGTTTAAAGGATTTTAGCCGCGCTCTGGAATCGCTTTCAGCAGTGCGGTCAGCAACTGCCAGTAAAGGTCAACGCTGCCGATGTGCACTTGCTCATCCGGTGAGTGAGGGCCGGTAATGGTTGGGCCGATAGAAACCATGTCCATCTCTGGGTAAGGCTTTTTGAACAGACCACATTCCAGACCCGCGTGGATCACCATGATGTTCGGGGTTTTATTAAACAGACCCTGATAAATTTCACGTACTTGCGCCATAACCGGAGACTCCGGATCCGGCTTCCAGCCTGGATAACCGCCTTTTGGCGAAGTTTTCGCGCCTGCTAGCTGGCCGACTGAGGTCAACATGCTGACCACGTAGTCTTTACCGCTATCGATCAGTGAACGAATCAGACAGATGATTTCTGCTTCACCTTCTTTCATGCTCACCACGCCAACGTTCAACGAGGTTTCAACTACGCCTTTAACGTCGTCGCTCATGCGGATCACACCGTTTGGCGTTGCGTTTAACAGGCCAAGGAAACGGCTCTGGCTGTCTTTGTTCAAGGCTTTTACATCGCTGTGTGCAGCTTCGATCACCAGCTTGATGTTTTTTTCCACCGCGGCCAGTTCGAACTGAATCACAGACTGGAACTCTTCCGCCGCTGCTTTGAAAGCTTCAACTTTGTCGGCAGCAACCGCTAGCTGAGCGACTGCTTCGCGTGGAATAGCATTGCGCAAAGTACCGCCGGTAAGATCCAGCAGACGTACGTCGAGCTTTTCGGCGTGTTCGCAAAGGAAGCGAGCCAGCAGTTTGTTGGCATTGCCCAGACCCAGATGAATTTCAGCACCGGAGTGACCGCCTTTCAGGCCTTTCAAGGTCAGTTTCAGCGTAGTGAAATCAGCCGGAACCGCTTCGCGCTGCAGAGGCAGAGTGGTGATAAAGTCGATACCACCCGCGCAACCCATGTAAATTTCACCCTCGGTTTCCGAGTCGGTGTTAATCAGGATTTCTGCCTGCAGCCAGTTTGGTTGCAGACCAAATGCGCCGTCCATGCCAGATTCTTCTGTCATGGTCAGCAACACTTCCAGCGGGCCGTGCTCAACATCTTTAGCAACCAGTGCCGCCAAGGCAGAAGCTAAACCGATGCCGTTGTCTGCGCCAAGCGTGGTGCCGCGCGCTTTTACCCAGCCGTTGTCGATATAAGGCTGAATAGGATCTTTAAGGAAGTCGTGAACGGTGTCGTTATTTTTCTGCGGAACCATATCCAGGTGGGCTTGCAGCACCACAGGCTTACGGTTTTCCATGCCGGCGGTGGCAGGTTTACGCAGCAAGATGTTGCCAACCTGATCGCGCTCGGCATGGATGCCTTGTTCGGCGGCCCAGTCAATAATGTGCTTAGCCAGTGCTTCTTCATGGTAAGAAGGATGAGGAATAGAACAAACCTTGGCAAAAATATCCCACAATGGTTGTGGTGAAAGTTGAGACAGTTCAGACACTGTAAGTCTCCCGATTTTGGATGACGAAAAGATATGACGAAATGAAGCACAGAATAACACTTTCTCCGACGCCGTGCGCGTGAGCGAAAGGGGATAATCCGCTAATTTTGGGCTTTCTGTGCCGGATAACTGCTGGTTTTTAGACTCAGGAGTCACTATAATCTCGCGCAATAAATTTTCCCTGAATAATTTTTTTAAAAGCCGTTAATCTTACAGGCTGGGATATCCCTTTTTTGAGAGTTAAAAAATGAGCGAAAAGTACGTTGTAACTTGGGACATGCTGCAAATTCACGCCCGTACGCTGGCTAAGCGCCTGCTGCCGGTAGAACAATGGACCGGCATTATTGCCGTTAGCCGAGGTGGCCTGGTTCCAGCAGCGTTGCTGGCTCGTGAGTTAAATATTCGTCACGTTGATACCGTGTGTATTTCCAGCTATGACCACGACAATCAGCGCGAAATGCACGTACTTAAGCGTGCAGAAGGCGACGGTGAAGGCTTTATCGTAATTGACGATCTGGTCGATACCGGCGGCACTGCTCAGGCAATCCGTGAAATGTATCCAAAAGCGCATTTTGTGACCGTATTCGCCAAGCCGGCCGGTCGCCCACTGGTTGATGATTATGTGGTTGATATCCCACAGAATACCTGGATTGAACAACCTTGGGATATGGGCGTGGTGTTTGTCCCGCCTCTCGTCGGCAAGTAATCCTCTTCATCCTTCAAAATGCAGGGTTGTTGGCTGTCCTCATTCACCCCAGTCACTGACTCATGTCAGCTCCTGGGGATTCATTCAGTGGCTGCCTACCTGCATCTCGAATGATTTAGAGGATGCTCTTAACTCTTCATCCTTCAAAATGCAGGGTTGTTGGCTGCCTTATTCACCCCAGTCACTGACTCATGTCAGCTCCTGGGGATTCATTCAGTGGCCGCCTACCTGCATCTCGAATGATTTAGAGGATGCTCTTCACTCTTCATCCTTCAAAATGCAGGGTTGTTGGCTGTCCTCATTCACCCCAGTCACTGACTCATGTCAGCTCCTGGGGATTCATTCAGTGGACGCCTACCTGCATCTCGAATGATGCATTAAGCTTTTATAATTTTAAACGCTCGCTTCTGCGGGCGTTTTTGATTTATGTCGTGCGTCGAGCCAGCCAGACTTTGTTATAATCCGAGTCTGGAGAAGGTGCGCCCGCGCCTTTTTGCCTGTCAAAGAGGACGCTCACTGTTATGGCACCTGCTAACCTTTCTGAAACGTTGTTTAAACCGCGTTTTAAATATCCCGAAACCTCGACGCTGGTTGCCCGATCCGATCGCCACTCTTCGCCGCTGGTTCATTCTGCGCTGGAAGGGGATTCTTTACCCTGTTGGTATCGCACTATCAATCGCCTGATGTGGCTGTGGCGTGGCATCAATCCGTTGGAAGTTGAAGAGGTTTTATCGCGAATTGCCGTTTCAGTTGCCGAGCGCAGCGATCAACAGTTGCTGGATACCGTAATCGGCTATCGTAACGGTAACTGGATTTACGAGTGGTCGCATCAGGGGATGTACTGGCAGCAGCAAGCCCAGGAGCAGCAGGATGCACAAAAGGCCAGCGAGTATTGGCTGCGCGCCGCCAATTTCTACAGCATTGCTGGTTATCCGCACATTAAAGGCGATTCGCTGGCGGAACAGGCTGAGGTGTTGAGTAATAAAGCTTTCGAAAAATCAGCCGAAAGTTCGACCTATGGCTTAAAAGAGTTCTCTTTGCCACGAGAAGGCGGAAAGCCGATTGTCGGATTCGTACACCTGCCTAACAACGGCGAGGCGCCATTCCCTGCAGTGCTGGTTTGCGGCGGACTCGATACTGTGCAGAGCGATTATCATCGACTTTTTCGCAGCTATCTTGCCCCGTTGGGTATCGCAATGATGACTATCGATATGCCGTCGGTTGGCTTCTCTTCTCACGTTAAATTGACCCCCGATACCAGCGTATTGCATCAGCAGGTACTTTCTCAACTGGACAAGATCCCCTGGGTGAACTCAACGCGCATTGCCGTTTTGGGCACCAGATTTGGCGGTAATATTGCCGTGCGTCTTGCCTATCTCGAGCCACACAGGATCAAGGCCGTAGCCTGTCTTGGACCGGTAGTACATCAAATGCTTACCGACGTTGAATGCCAAAAGCGCATACCCGACATGTATATGGACGTGCTGGCAAGTCGTATAGGGATGCCCAATGCTTCAAACGAAGCGTTAAGGGTTGAACTTAATAGGTATTCTCTGAAAATGCAGGGGCTGCTTGGCCGCAGAACACCTGTGCCAATGCTTTCTGCCTACTGGGACAACGATCCGTTTAGTCCGAAGCAGGAATCCAGTCTTATTGCGGGTTCTAGCCCGAATGGCAAAGTTATCGAAATTCCTTCGAAGCCGCTATATGGCAGTTTTGACCAGGCGCTGAAGGATATCAGCCAGTGGTTGAAGTTGAAAATCACCTAACGAAAGTGATTGCTAATTCCCGGAGGTTTGCTACAAATGGATGCTTAAATAAGGAGATTGTACATGACGTTACCAAGTGGTCATCCTAAAAGCAGGCTGATGAAACGTTTCGGCACGTTGGGACCTTATATCCGTGAAGCGAAATGTGAAAACGAGCGTTTCTTCTTTGATTGTCTGGCAGTTTGCGTAAATGTGAAGCCTGCGCCAGAGAAACGCGAGTTCTGGGGCTGGTGGATTGAGCTACAGGCTGATAGCGATCGGTTTACCTATGTCTACGAGTACGGATTGTTCGATAAAGACGGGCATTGGAAAGCGCAAAAGATTAAAGATGCTGAAGTGGTCGAGAAACTCGAAACTACGTTGCAAACTTTCTATAAAAATCTTAACGCCATGATTGAAGGTATGGAACTCAAGCTCGTCCCGGCAGCAAATCTCCCCAGAGAACCCATCAAGCTTCCCGCGTAACGCCAAGATTTTTTCTATCCCGATAGTATGTCATTATTATAGCGTTATGCCGGCTGGCATAACGCGTGCTGCCTGTTTAAAAACAACTGGCGGAATGATTCGGGCTTTCGATTCTCACATTCAAGACAAACGGCAGAAAGATTATGAGTGGCAGCCAAACACTGGTTGTAAAACTGGGCACCAGCGTGCTCACGGGTGGCTCACGTCGCCTTAACCGTGCCCATATTGTTGAACTGGTGCGCCAATGCGCTCAGCAACATGCGGCAGGGCATCGTATTGTTATCGTCACTTCTGGCGCGATTGCGGCCGGACGCGAACATCTTGGCTATCCCGAGCTCCCCGCAACCATCGCCTCCAAGCAGCTGCTGGCGGCGGTAGGTCAGAGCCGTTTGATCCAACTGTGGGAACAGCTGTTTTCTATATATGGGATCCATATTGGGCAGATGCTGCTGACCCGCGCCGATCTCGAAGATCGCGAGCGCTTTCTTAACGCCCGTGACACGATGAACGCGTTGCTCGACAACCACATTGTGCCGGTGATTAACGAGAATGACGCTGTGGCGACCGCCGAGATTAAAGTCGGCGATAACGACAATCTTTCTGCTCTGGCGGCGATTTTAGCCGGTGCAGATAAACTGCTGCTGTTGACCGATCAGCCGGGCCTGTTTACCGCCGACCCACGCACTAACCCAGAAGCCGAATTAATCCGCGAAGTAACCGCTATTGACGATGCGCTTCGTGGTATTGCCGGTGACAGCGTTTCCGGGCTGGGGACCGGCGGGATGGCGACCAAATTACAGGCTGCCGACATTGCCTGCCGCGCCGGTATCGACACTATTATTGCCGCGGGTAGCCTGCCGGGCGTGGTGGGTGATGTGATCGCCGGTAATTCGGTGGGCACCCGTTTCCACGCAATGGAAACGCCGCTTGAAAACCGTAAACGCTGGATCTTTGGCGCACCGCCTGCCGGTGAAATTACCGTTGATGACGGCGCGGTTGCGGCCATGCTTGAGCGCGGAAGCTCGCTTTTGCCCAAAGGTATTCGCGACGTGAAAGGTGACTTCTCGCGCGGCGAAGTGATCCGCATCCGCAACCTGACCGGTCGCGATTTGGCTCACGGGGTCAGCCGCTATAACAGTGATGCCATGCGCATGATTGCCGGACACCATTCCCAGCAGATCAGCGATATCCTCGGATACGAATACGGTCCCGTTGCCGTTCACCGCGACGATATGATCGTAAGTTAAGGAGTTATATATGTTGGAGCAAATGGGCAAAGCCGCCAGACAGGCGTCCTACCAGCTTTCTACATTAAGTACCGCTCAGAAAAATGCTGCGCTGTTGCTGATTGCCGATATGCTCGAGGCCAACAGCCAGAGCATTGTTCAAGCCAACGAGCTGGATATGGCCGCCGCCCGTGAGAGTGGCATGAAAGATTCGCTGCTCGATCGCCTGCTGCTGACTCCGGCGCGTCTTACTGCCATTGCCAACGATGTGCGCGACGTGTGCCGCTTAAGCGATCCGGTCGGCCAGGTGATCGACGGTGCGCAGATGGACAGTGGTTTAAAACTGCAACGTCGCCGCGTGCCGCTGGGGGTAGTTGGCGTGATTTATGAAGCGCGCCCAAATGTGACTATCGACGTTGCAAGCCTGTGCCTGAAAACCGGTAATGCGGTCATTCTGCGCGGTGGTAAAGAAACTCATCACACCAATCTGGCGACCGTTAATGTCATCCAGCAAGCTCTGGAGCAGTGTGGGCTGCCTGCCGCTGCCGTTCAGGCGATTCAAAGCCCGGATCGCGCCTTGGTCGCCGAGATGCTGCGTCTTGATAAATATATCGACATGCTCATCCCGCGCGGTGGTGCCGCGTTGCACAAACTTTGCCGCGAGCAATCTACCATTCCGGTGATTACTGGCGGGATTGGCGTGTGCCACACCTTTGTGGATGAAAGCGTTGATTTCGACCAGGCGCTGAAAGTTATCGAAAGCGCGAAGGTGCAGCGTCCAAGCGCCTGCAATAGCCTTGAGACTTTGCTGGTTCATGAAGCGATTGCCAGCCGCTTCCTGCCCGCGCTGAGCGAGAAAATGCATTTTGCGGGCGTAACTTTACATGCCAGCAGCTCGGCGCTGCCGCATTTAAAAAATGGCCCGGCCGCAGTGGTTGAAGTAAAAGAAGAAGACTATCAGGATGAGTGGTTGTCTTTAGATCTTAACGTTTCCGTGGTGGCAGATCTCGACACCGCCGTGGCCCACATCCGTCAGTACGGCACCGAGCATTCCGATGCGATTTTGACCCGCTCAATCAGCAGTGCAGAACGCTTTGTTAATGAGGTCGATTCATCGGCAGTTTACGTCAACGCCAGCACTCGCTTCACCGATGGCGGCCAGTTTGGCCTCGGCGCAGAAGTGGCGGTCAGTACGCAAAAACTTCACGCTCGTGGCCCGATGGGGCTCGAAGCCTTAACCACCTACAAGTGGATCGGCTATGGGGATGATTTGATAAGGCCATAAACAAAGTTTGATTGAACTGAGTGTCAGGCCAATCCCTTTAAAGACCGGCAGAGCGTAATAGCGCGATGCCGGTTTTTTTATCTTTATTTTTCAGATTTTTTGCTTCTCCAATTTTGCTATTGTCTTCGCAACATAGAAAGGGAGTAAGCGTATGAATATTAAAGATTTAAAACAAAAAAAGGACGTTGGTCAGACCGATTTCATGGGCACAACAACAATCTGTTCGAGTAAGCCGCAATGACTGATATCCCAGTTAATAATTATCCATCGGTCATTTTATCAATTTCTTCCGACACTGTTTTACCTGCGAGGCCACTTATTAAACCTTCGGCGTCATTTTCGAATTTGGGAGAGCATATTATTCAGGTCTCCCAAAATCAGAAAATGCCAACATCTTGTTTAATAGATGCCGGACGAAAAGAATCATATCAATACTCAGCACCCTGTGAGCGCAAAGAATTTGAGAGCCATAGTGATAATGCCCGGCGTCTAAAAATTCATTACCCTCATCTCAAGGTAGTTAACTTTTCGATTATTGCCGGTTGTCATGTAAATGCAATAGGCCGACTTGCAGAGTTTGAAAAAATAACACCAAATCCTAAATCAATATTATTAGCTACACCACAAATGTTGAGCGAGTCTAACTCAAGCTATGCACGACGTCTTAAAGCTTGCTATTCCAACCTCAGTGTCAGAGATATTGCAGGAATTGCCAAGGTTAGTGAAGACTATCTTCGTTCTATGCCTGGGTTTAAAAAACTTTCACCGTTTAGTGAGAGGATTAAATTACTAACCCCGATAAATCCTGGCGAAAACAATTTGCAATATGCTTTGCGGCTAAAAATTATTCATCCCGCATTGGGGGCATATACTATCGCGGCAATTTCTGGCTTGAATGAATATGCGCTGCGCATAAGGCGTGAGTTTATAGGATTGTCAGAAAACGGAAGACTTGCCGGCTTGGCGACACCGCGTGAGCCCCAAGAGAAAAACATCCCTTATGCTATAAGACTGTTAAAGATGCACCCGCAACTTAGCATTAAAGACAACGCAGCCCTCTCAGGAGTAAGTATCACTAATTTACGAAAAGCGATTAAAAAGAATAACTTGGTATCGCAGCCTCCAAAAGAGGAAACTGAATTAATCCAACGGTCGCGACCGTCCTCGCCATCGTTTAGTGAGCAATTCGAACAAGCTATGATTCGCGAGATGTATCGAGATGAGCTATCAATTGAAGATATATTACCTTCTTAATTTCTCGACATGAAAACAATTTAAAAACTGACAAATAAGTAGAGGGCCAAACATTGAAATATATCTGGCCCTTGTTTCCACGTTAAGAATTTTACTATTCTACTGCGATTGGCTTCCCATCAATGTTAACCGCTTCATTACCCTGAATGTTTTTAACGCGCTGCTCAACTTTTTGAACGGCTGCTGAATCTTTTAACAGACTGTAGGTAAGAGTAAATTCAGTGCTTTGACCCGGTTGCAGCTGTTTTACTCGCCCTTGCTCTTTTTCCACAGTGACTGGATAGGCATAATTTGTACCGGGCTCTATGCCTGTAACATAACCTTGCTTAAGAGTATCTGTATTTTTCCACATAGTGAGCAGCGGTAATTGATGGATATCAAACTCGATTGAGGCACCTTTATCACCTTTGCTGTTAATTACTGCTGCAATAGTCTTGCCGTTGCTATCAGCTTTGGGTTTTAGGTTAAAAACCATCTCATCAAAATCTTTGGTCGGGCCACTGTAAGTTGCCCAGTTATTCAGACCCTTTTTAGCGTAATCATTGAAAGGGGAGACCGACTCTAGTGGTGCAATAAATCGGGCATCTTTTTCCAATATCGGTGTGCCAAAATTACTGTGATAAATAATTTGATAGTCGTGCGGATAATCAGCTTTATTAGTTAGCACATCGTGGATGGTAAAAGAGTCTTGGCCGGGAATATAGCGCAGCTCAGTCCAGACTTCGAGATTGGATTTTTTAAATGCATGTTCTTTTAACAGACCTCGAATGCGGATCTCGTGTGGAGCCTGGTCTTCTACCGTGACTTCAACTTTTGAAGCCGGTGTATTACCCGCTCTGCCATGCAGAGTGTAAATTACGCCGTCTTTAGTGACAGGATGACCCGTCCATTCGAAGCCTGCACGTACCATCATCTCATTGAAACCTTCCAGCCAACCTAAACCATTGCGGCTCTCAAGATTGATATAGGCCGGATTAACAACTTCATTAACCGGAGAATCCCAACCCAATCGGATCCCATGACCTGTCACTTTCAAAGGATCCATGCCCCGAGTCGGGCTTAGCATAATTGTCAGGCCATCTTTACTGGTAATAGTAATGACCTTAGACCCTTCCTGCTTGCCACCGTGCAGCACCTTTTGATCGATGCTGAAATCCTCTCCTGAGTATTTCAGCTGCGTGCTGCTCATATGCCAGTTCCCCAGCTCCGTACTGGTGTCAGCATCGGTCAGCACCCAGGTTTTTGCTGCTGCATGACCGCTGATCAACACTAAAATTGCGCCTGCCAGAATATGCTTTTTCATCACTCCTTCCCTTTAGCTGAATTGATTTAGCTTAAACCAACGTCAGACTACAAAGTTAAGCGGGATAAAAACGTGAAGCGAATCACTTGAAGGGTAATTAGGGTTAAGTATCTACGTAAGTATGAGATTAATCACAAATAATGATGATTAATATTGTTATTTTCATTGAGGACTGTGACTTAAGGAGGGTGACTGTATCAAAATTGAAAACGATTCAGCTTTTTAGTTGGGTAAGTCAGAAAAAACTAAATAGCATTAAAGCACTCAAATTTCGCCGTAATTATAAAATAAGCGTGGCTCCAGGTAACATACCAATGGGATTAAGTGTTGGCGTACCGCTTTGCTGCACCTGATAGTACCTATATAAACTCGCTTCCCTGCGAGTTCGTTATTAATGTCGGCGGCAAATTATGATTTTATCGTGAGCTTTGCTGATTAAAAGCGGAACTCCCTTCTGCTGTTTCTATTTCATCCGTGCTAATAACTATTGAAGGTTTTAATACTGAATACATCACACCGGTCACCACTGTTCCGGCAATAATCGATAGCAAATACATCCCGACATTTCCTACTGCATGTGGAATGGCAAGGACAAATAAGCCACCGTGCGGTGCCATCAGCGCACAGCCAAAGAACATTGATAGCCCTCCTGCCAATGCACCGCCGCACATAGTGGAAGGGATAACACGCATTGGATCCCTCGCCGCAAAGGGTATTGCCCCCTCTGAGATAAAGCATAGCCCGAGGATAAATGAGGCTTTCCCTGCTTCACGTTCCTGCTGGCTAAATTTCTTCCGTGCCAAATAAGTTGCCACCCCCATTCCCAGTGCGGGAACCATACCTGCGGCCATAATCGCTGCCATTGGACCATAGGTTTGCGAGGCCAGCAGGCCAACGCCAAAGGTATAGGCTGCTTTATTAACCGGTCCTCCCAGGTCGAAGCACTGCATTGCGCCTAATATTATTCCTAACAATACGGCATTGGCGGTGGTCATTCCTGCCAGGAAGGTGGTTAATGCACTCATGACTGAGGCGACCGGGCCTCCAACGACATAAATCATCACCAGTCCGGTAAATAATGTGGCTAGCAAAGGCACCACAAGCACCGGTTTAAGGGCTTCCATTTCAGCGGGAAGTTTGATCTTCTCAACCAGGAACCTGGCAGTATAGCCAGCAAGAAAACCAGCAACGATACCGCCTAAAAACCCTGCACCGCCCAGGCTGGCAAGCATACCGCCGATTAAACCTGGCACCAGTCCAGGTCGGTCAGCGATGGAAAATGAAATATATCCGGCCAACACCGGCACCATTAAAGCAAAAGCGGCTTTACCGCCAATGTTCATCAATGCTGCGGCAAGGGTCCCAGGCTCCTTAAATGCCTGAATGCCGAATACAAAGGAGAGAGCGATACACAAACCTCCTGCGACAACCAGGGGTAACATATGTGACACGCCGGTCATGAGATGCTTATAAACGTTATTGCTCATAGGGTACGCCTTCTATTTTTTATGTTATCGGATAACGTGTATCGACAGGTTTTTTTATATAAAAGACTGAGGTTGAACTTATTAGGCTTAGGCTCCTTGTCGCGCGTATTTTGCTGCCTGTTGGAAGAGTTCATCATCAGGGCGAACCCCGGTATAAAGAACAAACTGCTCCACTGCTTGAATAGCAAAGACCTCAGAACCGGTTATTACCGTTTTGTTTTGGCTTTTGGCATATTTCAGTAACGGTGTTTCAGCAGGCAGGGCAACAACTTCAAAGATCACCTTGGCGTGATTCACTTGCTGTTCGCTGAAAGATAATTTTTCGGCATCTGCACCGCCGCTCATGCCGATAGGCGTGGCATTAATCAACAGGTCAGGGTTAAGGTCCGTCATATCTTTACGCCATTCGAATCCATAGAGTTTTGCTAACTCTGGACCGGTTTTTTCATTCTTGGCGACGATAAATCCTTTCTTGAAACCCGCGTCTTTCAAGGCGCAGGCCACGGCTTTTGCCATGCCGCCGCTGCCGTGCAGTGCAAAAGAATAATCGGTGGGTACGTTATATTGTTTGAGTAGGGTGGCAATGGCGATGTAATCGGTATTGTAAGCTTTCAGATAGCCGTCGGTATTAACGATGGTATTGACGGAGTTTATTGCACGAGCCGAAGCATCTAATTCATCTAGCATCGGAATACATTCTTCTTTGAACGGCATAGAGATAGCACAGCCACGAATACCTAAAGCGCGGACACCAGCAATAGCCCCTTTTAAATCCTTGGTGGTAAAAGCTTTATAAAGATAATCGAGGTCCAGCGCGTCATAGAGATAATTGTGGAAACGCGTGCCGAAATTGCTTGGTCTTGCGGCCAGTGACATACAAACAATGGTGTCTTTATTTAAATACTTGGTCATAACAATCTTCCTAAGAATCAATATTCCTGAATGGCAATCGGTAGATCAGCGCATCCGCTTTGCTGTCACCTGTTGCAGTTTCAAAAATAATGGCCTAAAAAGGTGAGATTAAAAACTGCTGAGTTTCGATATTTGGAGTTCCTCTTTTATGACTGGTCGCCGCCTCGAACAGCAATATCTGCGTTTGCTGGAGCTGTTTCCGACGCAAAATGTAAGCATCACTCTGCAGCAACTCGCGGATAATTTGCACTGTAGTAAGCGCCATATGCGCAGTCTTTTAGTCCAGATGCAGGATGCTGGATGGATTGACTGGTTATCGGTTGCGGGCCGTGGGCATCGCTCGCAGCTGAGACTTTTAAGAAACTCGCATCAGTTGCTAGTGGCAAAAGCGGAGAAATTGCTGGATCAGGGCAGTTATGACGAGGCGATCAATCTATTGGGAGAAGAAAAGCAGCTGGTAACTTCTTTGCTGCGCAGCAAATTGGGTTATAGCATTCGCGACGATTATCAATCGCTACGCGTTCCTTATTATCGTTCGATCCCCAATCTCTATCCCGGTACACCATTAAGGCGCTCTGAGGTGCATTTGGTCCGGCAAATATTTAATGGGTTGACGCGCGTCAATGAGCAGAATGGGTTGCCAGAACCTGACCTGGCGCACCATTGGCGACAGCTTGATGCATTGAGTTGGCGATTTTATCTGCGTCCGGGTGTGCAGTTCCACGATGGTCGCGAGCTGACTAGCGAGGATATTGTTGTGTCTGTTAACCGTTGTCGATTGCAGCCACTGTTCTCACATATCACCCGAGTCTATCAAAGCGGAACATTGAGTGTTGTAGTGGAGCTTGCTGAACCTGACAATCAGCTGCCGCTTTTATTATCTCACCCTACGGCGCTTATTTTACCCGCGGATCATCAGTCTCGTGCTGATTTTTCCTCGCGTCCGATAGGCACGGGTCCCTATCAGGTTAGTGAAAATAATGACTGGCATCTGTTGTTGAAAGCTTTCGATCATTACTTTGGTTTTCGCGCCTTGCTTGATGAGGTTGAAGTTTTAATGTGGCCGGATCTGTCTACGCTGCCGAAAAAAGAGGAACCTGTTTCTTCATCACAAACATTACCGGGGCAGTCCGCTGCTTGGTTGAGCTCCAGCATTAGTGACGTCGATTATGTAGCGGGTCACGCGGTGAGTTTTACCGGTAAGCCCTCGGACTTTTCAATAGAAATGTTTTTGGAACGTGGCGGCTATTTCTTGTTGTGTGACAGCCGCTCTTCGCTTTGGAAGTCCATTGAAACTCGGCGCTGGTTAAGGGAAAAACTTAATCCTAACCTGCTGATCCAGCAACTGATTGAACCTATTCGCCAGTTTTGGGTGCCCACCGGCAGTTTATTACCCTCCTGGTTTCATTGTATGGATGCCGGAAAATCGCAAGCTCCAAAAGCCCCTTGCCGTTTAAGGCTGGCTTACCATGCCCAGCATCCGGAATACACCATGCTGGCTGGAGATATGCAGCGGGTTTTGGCAGAGGCGGGAGTGGAGTTGGAACTTATCGAGCTTGGTTACGAACTCTGGGCTACCGGAGAAGCTGAAGCCGATTTGTGGCTGGGAACGGTGAATTTTCCAGTGCCGGAAGAATGGAATGTCGGAGCCTGGTTATTAGGAATGCCGTTGCTGAAAAATAATATCTCGGGTGGAAACGGCGTGCTGTTTGAACAATGGCTTCAGCAGTGGCGCAGTCAGCAGTTAAGCTCTCAGCAGTTAGTGCAAAATGTCGTTGGCGAGGGTTGGCTTCAGCCGCTGTTCCATCACTGGATGCGTCTAAAAGGTCCCAGCCAGGCACAGGGAATTCACCTGAATAATCTGGGTTGGTTCGACTTTAAAACGACTTGGATGGAACCTGATTAAACCCTAATTTATAATTAATCGCATTGCTAAATCGGCACTGAATACGCCTGCCTTTGGTCCGCCATGACAATCAGCTTTAGGGGAGTAATCGCCGTCGGAATTCCCCGGCACTTTTATCCATGCGGCGAATATGTTTGCGGATAACTGCTGTGTCGGAATACCTAATTTTGGACCTGCAGCATTACACCATTCACCCGCTTTTGCTGCTTGACCGTTGCGACTGGTATCAATGAGGATGGTTTTTTTATAGCCATAATTTTTTAGCAGGATGATATTTATCCTATCTGCATAGGATATAGATTCTGGCGTTGAATAGGAATTAGAGACATTCAGCGCAAAACCCTTGGCGTTTTTAAGTCCTGCATTATCAAGATATTCAGCCATTACGGCAGCAGGTTTCCAACGCGCATTACCGGCATCAAGATATAACTGAGCGGCGGGTGCCTTAGAGTTAAAGGTATCGACGGCATATTTTAATAAACCAAGCCTGACAGATTGTTGCTCTTTATCAAGACAGCCAATGTCACCCAGACTATCTGGTTCAAGCACAATAACGGCTTTTCTGCCTTTAACGCCATTGGCAAACTCATTAACCCATTGTCTGTAACTCTCGGGTGTTGCCGCTCCGCCCGCCGAGGCTACGCCGCTGCAATCGCGGTGGGGAATGTTATAGGCCACCATCAGCGGAACTTGATGTTTTTTCACGGCGGCGGAGACATAAGAGGACACTTGCTGACTCAGATTATCTTTATCTCGAAGGGAACCGGTAAACCAGCGCGCCATCGGAACATTGGCTATGGACTGCTGTATTACAGCCTGACGGGGATCATTGGGGTGCTGTTTTACCCATTCGGCGGCGGTAGAATTCGGATTAACATAAAAACTGTCGGCTGCTTCAGCCGCGAAAAGAGTGGATGAGATTAATAATACAGCGAAATAAAACATGATTCTCAATGTATTATCCTCAATTAAAGTCATCAGAAATGCGCTGGAAAATATTATATTTCTCCTCTTGATGTTAAATAATGAGCCTGCCTTGCGGTAAGGGCAACTATTATGAAACGATGAATTTTTGATTAAAGGTAACGACATAGTCAGGAGCCAATGATGCAGGAAGAATATCACTGGAGCTGGATCACCCGCAGTGGTCTTAATGCCTCAAGTGCAGAACACAATGTTCGTTTCCCTTATTGGAGCTTTACCAAATCGGTAATCGCTGTTTGTGCTCTAAAACTTTCCGAAAATGGCTCATTGAATTTGGATGCGTTTTTGCAAGGGCAAAAATATACCCTGCGGCAACTTTTGCAGCACACAGCCGGAGTAGCAGATTACGGGCAGCTACCCGATTATCACCATGACGTAGCGGCAAATTTGCCGCCATGGTCACGGGATAAAATGCTGGATGCAGTGTTGGCCAATGATCCGCTGTTCCTGCCAGGAGAGGGCTGGAGCTACTCTAATGTGGGATATATGCTGGCGAGGGAGAGGATTGAAGAGGTAGCTGGAAAAAGCTTCGCTGAACTGGTGGCTGAATTTATTACCACGCCGCTAGGGCTGAAAAGCGTGGAAATTGCCACCACGCAGTTGCAGTTCAGCACTCTGCATTGGCCAGCTGCGGCCAGTTATCATCCCGGATGGGTCTATCATGGCTGTTTGATAGGCACCGCGCATGATGCTGCCAGTATTTTAGATGCACTGTTTAATCAGAAAATTTTCAGAAATAATCAGGCAACTGGAAGCACGCTGCAGCAAATGCTGGAACATTATCCGCTAGGGGGCGCATTGGCTGGCCGCCCATGGACGAAATGCGGCTATGCATTGGGCCTGATGAGCGGCGAGGTAGGCGGGGGACAGCGGGCAATTGGCCACTCTGGCGGTGGACCATTTTGCATTAACGCGGTGTATCACTTCCCCGACTGCGCCGATCCCGTCACTGTATCCTGCTTTGCCAAGGGGACTGACGAAGGTAGCGCTGAACTCTTCGCTACCCGTTTAGCTTTGCAATTAAACGGCAAAAAAGCGCAATAAAAGCAGGTAATCTCATAATAATTCATAAAATTTCAGCGATACGCCCTGTGCGGTGCGTTGGCCAATGCAGATGAAAATCGATTCGATCATCCAGCGTAATGCATCACTGTATACTTCGAATTTAGGCACTGCTCTGAAGTAGATATCCTCCTGCGGGATCTGATTAAAAAACGACATATCTTGATCAAAAAGACGATCGCGCCACTCTGCAGGAATACGACGTATGCCATTATTTTCTATGTAAACAGTGCCTTGATCTGTTTGTAAACCATAGCGGGCGGAGAGATGACAGATACCGTCTGGTTGAATAATCTGGCTATCGATGCCGCCCGGCAGCACAGCACCATTAATTTTTCCGCTTACTTTCCCTTCAAGAATGGAAATCAGCTGACGTTTGCCGCCCTCGGCTGTCGCGTTAACAATGACTGGTTTATCAACCTGGATCTCGACAGAAAAACTCAATTTTAGTTCTGGGTGCATTTTTCCTCCGCAATTTGAGCGATTTATAGCTGTTTGTAGAACGGAACCGTTCTAGTTTGTACACGCTATCTGCTCACTGTTTCACATTAAAAAATTGTCAATTCCAAGGAAAGAACACATGCACTATAACATTGCCGAACGTTTGCGTAAGACCCTGAGTAACATGGGTTATCCGGTTGAGTCCAGTCAGTTTGACGCCCATTCCACTATCGAAATCAGTTTTACTAATATCCCCAGCCTCTATTTTTCAGTAATCGATGATCGGCTCTGGCTATGGAGCGCATTAGATTGGATGGACAGCTCTACCTTTACTTCCTGGGGCGCAGAACTGTGGGAGGAGTTACAAGCTGCACTGTGCTGGGTCGTGACCGGGCAACCGGTATTGGGGCAAGGAAGTGAGGGTTACGAATTAAAAGCCCTGGTAGACGATCACTGTTTTGACGAAGAGTCACGGTTAGAAGAGCTGCTCGAGGGTTTTTATGTACTGTGTGTCAGATTGAGCGACCGTTTCAGCCAGTCTCGATAGGTGGCGAGCGCTAAGTCCAGCGTTATATTGATGGAAATCCATCGGTTAATTTGATGGTTGTCACGATATCATAATTTCATTATATAAAGAAATGGCTTGTTTGTTTCGTTTTGTGCAGAGTATTACCAGCAGCAGTTAAATACTGATGAGGTTAACTATGTACGACATAGCCAACGCGCCCTGCAGCTGGGGCGTTGATGACCCCAAAAACCCCCACTTGCCTGCCTGGCAAAAAGTGCTTGATGAAGCTCGTCAGGCCGGTTATTCAAGCCTCGAGCTTGGCCCGTGGGGCTTTTTACCGAAAGATCCCGCCGTACTGACTCAGGCGCTGGAGGAACATCAGCTTTCACTGGTAGCGGGGACACTGTTTGATGATCTGGTTTCAGAAAGCAACTTTTCTAAAATGGTCGAGTTGACTCACAAGATTTGCCATTCGTTGCGTAATACACGCATCGCGCGCGCACTTGGGAAGTTTGCTCCGCCTTATCTGGTGATTATTGATTTTGGTAACCCGAAACGAGCCAGGTTTGCCGGCCAGTCTGGCAAAGCTCCGCGACTGAGTTGCGACGACTGGCAACGTCTGGTCAATCATATTCGCGAGATTTCGCATATCGCGATGCAGGAATATCAGGTCAGGCCGGTAATCCATCCTCATGCCGGAGGCTGCATCGAGTTTGCAGACGAAATAACGCAGATAGCCGATGACATTCCACATTTTGAGGCGGGATTATGTCTTGATACCGGGCACTTATATTACGCCGGACTGTCTCCAGAAAAGTGGATTGAGCGCTACATTGACCGTCTGGACTACCTGCATTTTAAAGATGTTAACAAAGCCATTTTCCAGAAAGTTATTGCTCGGGGCACCGATTTTTTCACCGCCTGTGCTGAAGGCGTAATGTGCCCGCTGGGGCAGGGCAATATTGATTACGCGGCGGTGAAAGCTACGCTCGAAAGCCATCAGTGGCAGGGGTGGATAACCATCGAGCAGGAACGCGATCCTCGAGATGTAGCGGGAAGTTTGGCTGATGTTTCGGCAAGTTTATCTTATTTAAAAAATATGGGTTTTTAGGGAGCTGTAATGAAAAAAGCATTCCACGGCGTATCGGTTTGGTACAGCAACGCAGTCACACAACTGCGTCTCGCCAGTGAAACAGGTTTCGATGCGTTGGAGATCCTGCCTGAGCATCTGTTCCGCTATGTCGATAACGGCGGATCGCTCGAGAAGTTTCATACCCTTGCCGAACAGTTTGGCGTTGAAATTAGCTGTATCAATGCTCTTAAACGTATTGGTCGGCATCAGCCCGAAGAGCGTGCGGCGATGTTAAAGGAGGCGCATAAAATCTGTCATGCAGCACAGGTGCTGAAATGCCCGGTGGTGCAGATTATGGCGCTCAATGAGTTGGATCACCTGGACGAAGACGCGCGAAATGAAATTTTAATCAAAAATATCAGTGACATAGCCGATATTGCGCTTCAGTACGGTATAAAATTGCAGATTGAAGTGGTGGCTTTCACTCGCTTTAACAGCCTGAGCCAGGGGCTGGAGATTATTAAACGTGCAGGCCGCGACAACGTTGGCCTGGTGATTGATTTCTGGCATCTGCACGCGGGTGGCAACACTCGGCCCGAAGAAGTTGCGCAGATGGACGTTAACCTGATATACGGCATTCATTTCTGCGATGGTCGGGCCGCGCGTCAGGGTGAAGAGTGGGATGAATGGGTACAACGTGACTACCGGCCGGGTGAGGGGGAGGTTGATATCGCCGCCTGGATAGAGGCAGTGCGCGCCACGGGCTACGACGGTGTGTGGTGCCCGGAACAGCTCAGCCCAACTCATTGGGAAGATGACCTGTGGCAGATTGGTCGAGACAATTATGAAAGCCTCACTGCGTGGACCAGCCGTTAACGGAACGTGTTTGAACTGGTATGTTCATAAAATGGGATCCTGCCCGGAGTCTATGAATGAAATATTTTGTTCATTTTGGTAGACTTAACTATTCTTCATGATGTCCTAGAGGGCGAATTCCCGTGTCAAAACATACAACTCAATTGTCTATTTTACAGGAAGACATTCGCACCCGTTATGACAGCTTGAGCAAGCGTCTTAAACAGGTGGCACGCTATATACTTGATAATAGTAACAGCGTGGCATTTGATACGGTGGCATCCATAGCGCAGCGTGCAGATGTTCCTCCTTCTACGCTAATCCGTTTTGCCAGCGCTTTTGGTTTCAGCGGTTTCAATGAAATGAAACAGGTATTCCGTCAGCATCTGATGGAAGAAACCGTGAGTTATACAGAAAGGGCGCGGTTATTTAGAAAATCCTCTGTGGATGAGGGCACAGCTGCGCCGGAAAAGCCTGATGAAGTGCTGAATATGTTTTCGATGGTTAACGCACAGGCTCTACAGCAGCTGCCGACGCATATCAGCGCTGAACAACTGGACGAAGCGATTGCTTTGCTTTCACAGGCCGATAACATCTATATCATTGGCTTACGTCGTTCATTCAGCGTCGCCAGCTATCTGACCTATGCTTTACGCCATCTTGAGCGTCGCGCCTTTCTAATCGATGGGTTGGGCGGAATGTTCTCGGAGCAGTTGAGCATGGTGAGTCCAAAAGACGTGGTGATCGCCATCAGTTACTCGCCGTATGCCAGCGAGGCGATGGAATTAGTTCAGCTTGGTGCACGTCGCGGTGCTCGTCAGATTGCCATTACCGACAGCCAGGTCAGCCCGCTTGCCGCCTTTAGCGATGTCTGTTTTGTGGTGCGTGAGGCCCAGCTCGACGGTTTCCGTTCTCAGGTGGCCTCAATGTGTCTGGCGCAAACTATCGCGGTATCATTGGCGATGAAAACTACAGTCTGACTGTAAACGCCTGCTGGAAGCGTTCAATCGCCACACTGGAATCCCCGGATGCCCAGGCTTCCATACCGACCACCCCGCGATACCCCGTCTCATACAGGGCGTGCGCGATTGCTGGATAGTTAATTTCTCCCGTCCCTGGTTCCTTCCTTCCAGGGACGTCGGCCACCTGAATCTCGCCGATAAAAGGGGCAGACTCGCGGATTAGCTCAATCAAATTCCCTTCACCAATTTGCGCATGGTACAGATCCAGATTCATCTTCAACCAAGGGCTGTTGACCGCCGAGATTAGCGTTAACGTGTCGCGCGCTTTGGCGAAAGGCGTAGCGGGGTGGTCAACCAGCGTATTGAGGTTTTCAAGCAAGAATACTTTTTGATGGCGCTCGCCGAGTTTGGCAATCGCGCACAGTGTCTGATAGGCCTTGATCCACATTGCCCCCGTGACTTCTATCACCGGCTTAACCGGTAAGCCTTGGCTGTCTAGACCGGTGCCGTGCAGGTTCAGGCTTGGACAGTTCAAACGTTGGGCGATTTCTATCGAGATTTCGGCGGTTTCCAAAAGTTTTTCAATTTGGTCATCATCGAGAAGATTGCCGCTGATATAGCCGGTCATTGATGTAAAACGTGCCCCGGTGGCCGCCAGCGCATCGATGTCTTTTTGGGTCCAGTCCCAAATCTCGACTGCGAATCCGGCCTCATGAATTCGTTTTACGCGTTCAACAAATGGCAGGTCCAGAAACACCATTTCGGCACAAACGGCAAGCTGGAAAGGGGAGTTAACGCGGCTAGACATAATTTTTCCTCCACTGAAATCTTAAAAAGCAGCCTGCAGGCTGCTTTTGTGTTTAAGCGATATGGGTAATTTTTGGAAAGCTATTCTTTATTGCGCGGATAAGCGTCGGTATTGACCCAGGCATGGTCTTTCTCCCAGGTAAACTGCCATTTGCGCTCGGGACCAGCCATTACGTTAAGATAATAATTATCATAACCGGCAATGGTCGCTACCGGATGGTAGCCGCGAGGCACTTGCACCACGTCACGATCGTAAGGCGCCATGCATTCGTCCAGACTGCGATCGTCGGTATAAACCCGATGTAAAGCAAAGCCTTGCGGCGGATCGAAACGGTGGTAGTAGGTCTCTTCGAGATAGGTTTCTTTCCCCGCCACCGGCGTATCGTGTTTATGGCTCGGGTAAGAGCTGCTGTCGCCTTCATCGGTGTAAACCTCGACTACCAGCAGGCTATCGGCAGGTTTGTCGTCAGGCAGAATATTGTGCACCAGGCGTTTATTGCGACCCTTGCCACGATGCTCAACCCCAACGTCTTTCGGCGCGATCAGGCGTGGAGGCAGGTCGCCAAAGCCTGGTGCACTGCACACTGCCAGCTCTAACGCCGACTCGGCCTTAACTTCAGACTGAGTATTGTGCGGCACATAAACCGACCAGGCTGGAATACGCTCGAACGGGCTCATACGTTCGCCAATATGCTCAAAGGTTTCTGTGGGAGTGACCACGCTTGCCCGGCCCGATACCAGTACCAGACAGCGTTCTTTATCATCCGCAGGCAGAGTCAGGGACTGGCCTTCTTTGAGCTGATAAACGTCAAAACCCACGTACTTCCAGCCCGCAGTTTCTGGCGTAATATGCTGAATACGACCGTCTTGTGACGGCGCGTGCTTACTGAGCAAGCGGGACATAATCCTCTCCTTGTAAGTGTTTAACCCAACGTCGGCATACTGAACTCCGCCACGGTTTGCTGACCGCTCGGCCAACGGGTGGTAACCGTTTTCATACGAGTATAAAAGCGAACGCCGTCTGGACCATGCACGTTAAGCGCACCAAATACGGAACGTTTCCATCCACCGAACGAGTGGAAGGCAACCGGCACCGGAACTGGAATGTTTACTCCAACCATCCCGGCTTCAACGTTTTGCACAAACTCGCGGGCATAGTGGCCATTGGTCGTGAAAATCGCGCTACCGTTGCCAAATTCGTGGCCGTTAACCGTGCGTAATGCAGACTCGAAATCCTTTTCACGCACGATGCCGAGAACGGGTCCGAAAATCTCTTCACGATAAATTTTCATATCGGTGGTGACGTTATCGAACAGCGTACCGCCGACGTAAAATCCTTCAGGATGGCCATCGACTTTATAGTTACGACCATCGATAACCAGTTTTGCACCTTCTGATACGCCATGATCAATATAGCCGAGGACTTTGGTCTGGTGAGCCTTGGAGATAACCGGGCCCATTTCATTTTCTTCTTTACCGCGCAGGTTTCCCGGACCGATACGCAGCGCGTTAACCAGCGGCGTCAGTTTGGCAATCAGCTTGTCAGCGGTGTCATCACCTACGGCAACCACGATTGGCAGCGCCATGCAGCGTTCACCGGCAGAACCAAATGCACCGCCCATGATTGCCTGCACAGTAGCGTCGAGGTCAGCATCCGGCATGACGATAGCGTGGTTTTTCGCTGCCCCAAAGGCCTGCACGCGTTTACCGTGGGCGCTGGCGGTAGCATAAATATGTTGAGCGACGCCGGATGAGCCGACGAAGCTCACTCCCTGAATGCGTTCATCAGTGGTTAGCAGGCTGGCTGCGTCGTTGCCGCAGTGCACCACGTTGAATACGCCGTCTGGCAGTCCCGCCTCTTTCAATAATTCTGCCAAACGAATAGAGGCAGAAGGTGCCGGGGCCGGGGGTTTGAGAATAAAGGTGTTTCCGCAGGCCAATGCCACCGGGAACATCCACATTGGCACCATCGCCGGGAAATTAAATGGAGTAATTCCCGCAACAACACCCAGCGGCTGCATTACCGAGTAGCTGTCTACGCCGCCGCCGACATTGTTTGAGAACTCGCCTTTCAGCAGTTCTGGAATACCGCAGGCAAACTCGACCACTTCCAGACCACGGGTTAACTCACCCAGCGCATCGGAAAATACTTTACCGTGTTCACTGACAATCAGCTCAGCCAGCTCGTCGCGGTTTTTTTCGATCAACGCCTTGAATTCAAAAAGGATGCGCGCACGGCGCAGTGGCGGAGTGTTGGACCATGCCGGGAAAGCGTTGTGTGCATGTTCAATCGCCTTCAACACTTCTTGCTCTGTGCTCTGAGTCACCTGGCGGATGACCTGACCGGTAGCCGGATTCGTTACCGGCAAAGTTTCTTTACTGCTGCTCGTAGTGCGCTGGCCGTTTATGAAATTCGCGATTATTTCCATCTTCTCTACCTTACCTCAGGACCGTGATGAATTTGCAGGACCCTCTAAGGGCCGCCCGACTAAAATAACCTTATTACTTTGAACTAAATGTTTCAAATTAAATTTAATGGAATTTATGTTTCCGTGATCGGTGGCAGAGTTTTGGGTTGGAAGGGAACAATTATTTTGTTCTTGAACGATTAAGGTTTTTATATAATAAATTGATTTATATAATTTAATTTTTCCCAAGGGCGCGTGGGGAGATATCAGGCGTGGAGGCCAGTCCTGAGAAAATCTTCATGACTGGCATAACCTTATATATTTCATTTTATCGGTATAAAAAGTTCATTTCGCTGTTTTTTTATGCCGCTGGTGGCAAGTGGCGTAATTTGACGGGTTTTTACCTCGCGGCAATCCGATTTTTACCAATAGCATACCGACAAAGGCACAGCCTGCGGCCAGGAGGAACACACTGCGATAACCAGCAAAGCTCGATAAAATTCCTGCCAGAGGCCCGGTAACGCCATAGGCTAAATCCTGAAACGCTGAATAACCTCCGAGCGCCGTGCCTCTGGCTTCTGGTGGAACGCGACGCACAACTTCGACGCCGAGCGACGGGAAGATAAGCGAGCAGCCACAGCCGGTCAGTGCTGCACCGGCTAGCGCCATCAATGGGTTAACCGCCAGACAAATCAGCAATAATCCGGCGCACTCTACCAATAGCGAATATTGTGCAACTTTGATGCCACCAAATTTATCTGGCAGATTACCTAGCATCAGTCGCACCGCGATAAATGCGGCACCAAAGGCGGTCAGTGCGAATCCGGCATACGACCAGCCAAACTGGTTGAAATACAGGGTGATAAAAACACTGAGCACCGAGAATCCGATACCCTGCAGCATCAGGCCCAACCCCGGTCGCCAGATGCGAACCCAGATAGTACTCAGCGGCTGGCGTTTACCGGCATGGGCTTCAACCGCAGGCACGCCGCGATCGACCAAAAGTGCAATCAGCGGTAATAGCAGCATCAGACCGGCAGTGGTGGCCATCCCCTGAGAGCGGTATAGCGCCAGTCCGAGCGGTGCGCCGACAGCCATCGCCCCGTAGGTCGCCATGCCGTTCCAGGACATCACCTTGCCCGCCAATCCCTCGCCCGCAAGGCCCATACCCCAGGTCAAGTTTCCAGTGAGCAGCAGGCTCTCGCCAACACCCAGTAAAATTCGCCCAATAATCAACAGGCTGAAGGCCAGATAAACCGACTCGGATGGCATCAACGCGGCAGCCAGAGTGGCGACACCGGATGCTGCACAGCATGCCATGCCAGAAAGTGCGGTACGACGCGCGCCGTGACTATCCGCCAGGCGACCTGCTGTACTGCGAGTCACTAAGGTAGTAATAAATTGTGCACCGATGGCGATACCGACCAATACGTCGTTGAGGCCCAGCTGCTGGTGGACATAAAGAGGCAGAATGCCGAGCGGCAGCCCGATGGCAAGATAGGCAATAAACATCGCGATGCTAATGCGTAATAAAAGGCGTTGTGGGTGTTGCTCCTGAATTAAAATACTCATCGGCGATACCGTAATGGTTAATGAATTAAAAAAGCCTGAAAGGTAATTATAGAAAGTGTGATGTAGAACACATAAAAAAGCAGGCCTGAATCCTTAAGGAATCAGGCCTGCCTGGCGTTACGGCTTAGCGCTTGCTGGCAGGACGGTAGGTGCGCCAGTAGTTTATCAAGGTCAAATAGCGCTGCTTAACATCATTGATAAGCTGTTGATCGTTAAGCTTGTTGGCCAGCCACTGGCGAGATGATTCGCCAAAGATGGTGCGTCCAACGGCAAAGCCTTTGACCCACGGAATATCAGCTGCGGCGGCAAAGCCGGTTTTCAATGTTTCTTCCGGCGCATCAAGGCCAAGAATCAATATTCCGCGACACTGTGGATCGTTGTTATCAATCAACTGGCTAATGGCTTTCCAGCTCTCGACGCCTTGAGCCGGGAGCTTCCACCAATCCGGCTGAATGCCCAACGTGTAAAAACGTTCAACGATTTGCGCGTAATATTTTTCATCCTGATCAGGATTGTCGGCGGGCAAAATGATTTCCAGCAGCAGCTCGTGACCGGTTTTGCAGCATCCCTGATAAACCTCCAGCGCCAGCGCCTCCTGTTCTTCTCGCAGCGCCGCGCTGTCTTGCGGATGATAGAAAATCAGGCATTTCACTACGTGTTCCAGCGGCCAGTCGATCAGCTGTGAGCCGATGTTGCCGTGTTCAAGACGCAGCGGGCGCGAGCTTGGTAGCTCAATCGGACGACCAATCCACCAGCCTTCGCCGGTTATTGCGTTCAACGCATTCTGGCCAAAAGTGGTATCGGCAAGAATACCGCTGTTATTGTGCAAACCGGCCTCGCTTGCAGCCTGGCGAGCACCTTCCAGCAGCAGCAGTTTCAAACGCGGGATCTCGTTGATATTAGCCCCCACTTCCTGCGCCATATCCACGAGCTGTTTGCGGTGATCGAAGGCAAAAATGCACAACTCCGGCCATTGCTGCTTGCGCGTGGTCACGCGGTGCAGGTGATTCAGACGAGCATCTTTATCAGGCTGGGGTACTGATTTGTCACGCAGCAGATAATCATCCAGCTCCAGTTTGGTCGGCATTGCAGGCGCACAGCCGTGACGTGATACCACCAGAGCGCCGCAGGCGTTGGCGTAGCGGCATGCCTGCTCCCAACCTTCGTCATTCAAGTAACCACGCAGCAAGCCTGACATAAAGGCATCGCCTGCGCCGAGTACGTTAAGCACTTCGACGCGGACGCCAGTTTGCAGTTTGATATCATCCCAGGAAGAGGGGATCTGCTTTTCAAACACTGAGCAGCCCAGCGCGCCGCGTTTACAAACCAGCGTGGCGTCAGTCAATTCACGTACGCGTTTCAGAGCCGTAAGGGTGTCGGTGCTGCCGCCGGCAATATGAAATTCTTCTTCCGTGCCGACGATCAGGTCGAAATGATGCAGCACTTCCTGAATTTCACTAGTTACCTTTTCGGATGAAACAAATCGAGTTTCGCCGTCGCCAAGTGAGGTCAGGCCCCACAGTACCGGACGATAGTCAATATCCAGCGCGCGGCGCAGGCCGTGTTTCTTCGCATAATTCAGCGCAGTCAATACCGCCTGGCGAGTGTGCGGATGAGACAAGTGAGTCCCGGTGATGGCCAGCGCCCTTGATGAGGCGATGTAGTCTTCATTGATATCATCGGGAGTCAGCGCCATGTCAGCACAGTTATCGCGATAGAAAATCAGTGGGAAAGTATCCTGATCTTTAATTCCCAACAGCACCAGACCAGTAAGACGATCTTTATCGGTGATGAGGTAATCCGTGTTCACGCCTACGCGAATTAATTCTTCGCGCAGGAAACGGCCCATATGTTCGTCGCCGACGCGAGCCAGCATCCCGGAGCGCAGCCCCTGAATTGCCGTGCCGTATGCCACATTGCCTGATGATCCACCCAGGTATTTGGCAAAAGTGCCGACGTCTTCCAGACGTGCGCCAATTTGCTGACCGTAGAGATCGACGGCAATACGTCCCAAACAGATAACGTCCAGTTTCTTTTGTGTGTTGTTCATTGATCCTATCCTCAACCCATGCTGATTGGCCTTTAGATTATATTAAGGATTAATTATTTCATTTTCAATAAAAATGAAATTTTATAATGCACTATTTTTATGATTTGGCTCACAAAATAGCAATTTCAAGTGAGGGGTAAAACAGGTTTATGTTTTTAATTTATTGAAAGTAAATGAATTTGTTTGTTTTTGTGATGCAGTAAGCAAAATGAAACGAAATTTTCTTTTTTGGTTTTTAGTTTTCATTTTTTAGCGCAAACCCAGATCTCCGTTTGAACTTCTCTATGCTGCTAATTAGCATCGACCTTTTTCCTGCCGCTGTCAGCAGCGAGCTGGAGTTTGCCAGTCATTTTGAAGGTAACGTGCAGCAATTCGCAGCCGGGGGAGTTGATGCTGTTAGGTATCAGTCGTAAATCGATAAGGGCAAACCTAAACTCTTGTCGCCGATTGGCTACTGAAAATTTATTCGTGCGTCTACTCAACGCTGCAAGTAAAAAAGCCTGAATTCTGATTAAAGAATTCAGGCTTTTAAGTAAAAACAGCCACCGAAATTATTTAATACCGTCGCCCAAATTGCTGATAATTTTGGCGTTTATAGGCTGAACGTCTTCTTCAATATCGCGGCCATAGAATTTTCTCAGCGCAATAGCTTCGATTCTTTCCAAAGGAACGTTGGCAGTTTCTGGAACGAAGCGATAGGTAAAGAAAAACATAATTAGTGAGAAACCTGAGAACAGCAGCAATGGGAAGCCACCGTGGAAGACTTCTTGCAAGTAAGGGTTGCTGTTCATGATTGGGAAGGTGGTGCTCACCCCAAAGTTGGCAACTGAAAGCGAACACACTGAAATACCGACACAAATCGAGCGAATTTCCATCGGGAATATTTCACCCAGCACAGTCCAGATAACCTGGCCCCAGGTGATGCCAAACAGGAACATAAAGGCAAACAGGCCCAGTACGGAATAGACGCCAGGGAAGCGCAGATAAAAAGCGCCAAACGAATAGGCCAGGCAAATTGTTGATGCCAGCGCCCCCCACAGCAGCAGCTTACGGCGACCGACTTTATCCAGCAAGCCCATGCCCACGACCACCCCGAGGAACTGTGCGAAGGCCAGAACAAAGGCCATAAACATGGCTGTGTTGTTGTCAGTAGTGATGTTTTTCATCAACGTTGGACCAAAATACTGGATGACATTAACACCGCTAAGTTGGTTACCAATAGCTAAGCCAATCCCGATAATCAGCAGTGGAATAGTTTTTTTATTCAGTCTCAACTTGCCTTTTATGTTGGCAGGGTCAACTTTGATATTTTCCTTTATTTCGCCGTAAACCGTTTTGGCGTGCTCAGGGTTGGATATTTTACCCAGTGTCGCCATGGCTTCTTTATCGCGGCCTTTAAACACGCTCCAGCGTGGAGATTCAGGAATAAAAGCGATAAACACCAGCAGCGCAGCACAGGGAACCAGTGCCGAAGAAAGGATATAACGCCAGCCGGTATCCACCAACACTTCTGAAGTCATGGACTTACTGATAAAGAAGTTGGTCAGCATCACCACACTTTGACCCCCTACGCAGCAGATAGAGTAGAGCGCAGTGGTTCTTCCTCGGTATTTTGAAGGAGAAAGTTCAGCCAGATAGATTGGTGAAATAACACAGGCTAAACCAATTGCGAATCCACCCACCAATCTAAACAGAATAAAGGCGGTAAAGTTGTGTGCCAGCGCCGTCCCGATAATCGACACAGCAAAAACCACTGCGGTAACAGCCAAAGAGCGTTTTCTACCAAAGTGATCGCAAACCTTTGGCGCAATAAGGCAGCCAACCAGGCTTGATACCATGATGCAGGACACGGCCCAGCCGGTTTCTGCTGGAGTTAACTGGAAGTAAGTACTTAACGGTTCAATAGCCCCTGAAATGATTGAACTGTCGTACCCCATCAGCAGGCCACCAAAGGCGGCGACGGTA
The DNA here is from genome assembly GCF_000257645.1 of Serratia sp. M24T3. Classification (GTDB taxonomy): domain Bacteria; phylum Pseudomonadota; class Gammaproteobacteria; order Enterobacterales; family Enterobacteriaceae; genus Rouxiella. The sequence goes on along the minus strand of NZ_AJHJ01000018.1, from coordinate 52,693 downwards.
CAACAGAGCATCAGGTAAACCAGGTTGTAATGAGTTTTGTTTGTAGCCATTTTACCCTCCCTTTTCACCCCCGATTTACTCAGCGGGGGATGAAAGGTTTCTGTCAGATTGATGAGATGTTCTATTAAAATTATTTTTGAAATAAAAATTCGCAAATGAATATTAGTGAATGATCCATTTCATTAATGTGAGGGAGGCTACAAAATGCCAAAGAGACGTAAAATTATAATTAACAATTTAACTTGTTGTTAATAAATGATTTTATTTTTACTGATGTGATTTACATGCTGAATTTTGTGACGAGCTCGTGATTTCTGTTTTTTTAAAATATCAAAAAAGCTATGTTGGCAGCAGGCATCATTGCACTGAAAATGATTTTTCGAAAATCCATTTTTTTAGAAAAATTCAGGCAACATTTTAGACAGGAAGCTAAAAATGAACACCTACTCATTGGTTGATCCAGAGTTGCAGCCGTTGTTAAAGAATTATGTCGATTTTAAGCTGGAATATTCAGCTTTGCTTGCCCTGCGCGAACAGCGTCAGGCTGCCGCACTTGGCGCTATGGAGTTAAACGATGGCTTAAAGCTGTCGGTAACAGAAAAGCTTATCTCTGGATTACCAGGCGAGCCGGAGGTCAGATTATTGATTATTGCACCGCCAGCAGACAGCAAATTACGCATGGGAATCCTGCATCTCCACGGCGGTGGCTACATTTTTGGCAGCCCGGAGCAGTCACTTTCACTGACCCGCAGCACCGCCGCCGAGCAAGATTGTGTTGTTATTTCAGTGGATTATCGTCTTGCACCCGAGTCACCTTTCCCGGCAGCGCTTAACGACAGCTACGCAGCATTGATTTGGATGAGTGAGCATGCTGGCGAGCTGGGGATTAGCCGACAGCATATAGGCGTGATGGGTGATAGCGCAGGGGCAGGGCTGGCCGCCGCACTTGCGTTGTATGTGCGTGATCGTGGCGGACCGGCATTGGCTTTTCAGAACCTGATGTTTCCGATGCTTGATGATCGAACTGTGCTCGAAACTGATCCAAATCCAGTTACCGGGGAATTTGTCTGGACTCGCGAAGCCAATAACTATGCCTGGAATGCCTATTTGACGGGAGAGCGGCTGCCGCAAATTCACTCAGAACAGGCTTGGACTAAAACAGAATCTGCAAGAGTAAAACATTCAAAGAATGCTGCTGGTGGAGAAAACGTTTCAATTTATGCTGCACCGTCCAGAGCCACTGAACTAAGCGGGCTGCCGCCAGCATGGCTAAGCGTCGGGACCATAGATTTATTTTTTGATGAAAATATGGAGTATGCACGGCGATTGGCGCGTGGTGGCGTGGCGTTGGAGCTAAACGTCTATCCAGGCGCTTTTCACGGTTTCAGCGGTTCATCCGACGCTGAAATCGCCCGGCGTGCAAGGGCAGATCGACAACGTTCATTGAGCAGTTTCAAACCGAGATAATGCTTATCAGGAAAACTCTCGCAGTAGTGAGTTTTTACAATAATAAGCGGCATAAAAGAGTGTTTTTTAGCCGCTAGAAGTTTATTAATGCGTAGGTGGCATAACCCACGGCTGACCAAAATATCAGCGTTAAAAATAATATGCCAAGCCACACGTTACCTCTGAAACTGATTTTCATAATTTACTTAACTTATTGAAGTGTAATTAATAAGCAAGAATTTTACTGCCGTTTACCTACTGCTGCATTGCCTTGAGCCTTAAATTAAGATTGTGATAATGAATTTCATAAATCATAAGCACAAAGTGGATTTCTGAATGATGCCTTAATGTCATGTTTAATGGCCTTAAATGTCTGATTGATGTCGGACAATTAAATCTGTTATAACGAAAACTTAATCCTCTTAACATCAGCCACTTTATGATTGTCAGACCCCATCAGCATTGGTTTAGAAGGCTTTTTGACTGGCACGGCTCTGTGCTTTCTGAAATCTTGTTCCGTCTTAGCCTTAATCTGGGCATGTCTATCATCGCGATTGTTTGCTTTCAGTGGTATGAGGAACTTGGTGTCAAGTTAACGCTGGCACCGTTTAGCCTGCTCGGAGTGGCAATCGCTATCTTTCTGGGTTTTCGTAACAGTGTAAGTTATGCACGTTTTACCGAAGCGCGAGTGATGTGGGGCACGTTGCTGATAGTCAACCGCTCGCTGCTGCGGCAGGTGAAAAGCATTTTTCCGCAACGCCCGGATTTGGCTCGCGAGTTTGCTGCGCTATTGATGGCGTTTACCTATTCCCTCAAGCACCACCTGCGCGGCACTTCAATGCGTGAAGATTTGGCACGCTTGCTGCCGGGACATAATCTGTCGAAGCTGGAAAACAGCGCGTCGCCGTGTAATCAAATTGTGTTATTGATTGGTGAATTGCTGGGTGAAAAACGTCAGGCGGGGGAGGTTTCGGATATTCTATTTCATAGTATCGATGAGAATATTAATAAACTAGCCGCCGTGCAGGCGGGCTGCGAGCGTATTTCTAATACGCCAATTCCTTTTGCCTATAGCCTGATTGTTCATCGCACGGTTTATCTGTTTTGCACGCTACTGCCTTTCGCGCTGGTACCTGATTTACATTACATGACGCCTTTGGTGTCGGTATTTATTTCCTATACCTTTATCTCCCTCGATGCATTGGCTGAAGAACTGGAAGATCCGTTTGGAACCGCGCCTAACGATCTGCCTTTAAACGCAATTTGCAATGCGATTGAAATCAATCTCAGAGAAATGAATAACGAATCGCCGCTACCGCAAAAATTATTGCCGGACAAACAGTTTCAGCTTAAATGATAATGATTATTAATCGTAAAAGTGCTTTCGTGAGATTAATCCTAAATGCTAAGATGCTTTCAAACCCCCTTATACAGAGCTAACGCCGTTCATAGCGAGTGCCGGAGATAAGCGCCGGAAGGGGGAATTCCTGCGATCTACGACTGTACCTGCCTTTCTCTCTGCCAATCAGCGTCTATACTTATGGCTGTGTTAAACAAGACCAGAGGAAATTATGGCGACTATTCATAAGTATGGACAGGCTCATTGGGAAGGCGATATCAAGAAAGGCAAAGGTACCATCACAACAGAAAGTGGTGCCTTGAAAGAACAGCCTTATGGTTTCAACACCCGTTTTGAGGGAAAAGTCGGCTCAAATCCTGAAGAGTTGATTGGTGCGGCACATGCTGCCTGTTTCTCAATGGCATTGTCGTTGATTCTTGGGGAAGAAGGATTTACTCCAGAAGGGATTGATACCAAGGCAACGGTTTCGCTGGATAAAGTTGACGGTGGTTTTGCCATCACGGCCATCAAGCTAGATAGCTCGGTTAAACTTCCAGGTATTGCGGCAGACAAGTTTGACACTCTGATCAAAAAGGCAAAAGAAGGTTGCCCAGTGTCGAAGCTGCTAAAAGCGGAAATTACGCTTGAGTACAAACTTCATAACTAACTTGTTATTTATATAAAAGTTATAGTTATTTATAAAAAGTAATAAATAACTGCGTGCTGGCCACTGAGTAATCAGTGGTCTCTACTTTCTTCCCCCGTTTCATCATCCCTGATAAACCGCCTGTCGTGATCCGCCTGCTGATGTTTCACGCTGTCATAACGACCAAACAGCCTGTAGCGATTTAAAGCAATCAGGTTATAAGCCGAATCTCTGAGTGGCAGTGGAAAATAGCGCAGCACAGCCAATGCTCGCCATGGCCAAGGAAGCAATGACATCACGCGGATGATTGCTTCAGAACGTTTATATATTTGCCCATTATCGATTAACACGATGGTATTAATTTTTTCAGGGGACAGTCCCGCCCATGTTGACAGCGCCTTCCCGGCCACATTTTGAACCGCAGCCAAACGTACTGTGTGTTTTTTATCGTGGCGTATCAGGAAATTAACCCAGCCATTGCATAAACGGCATACTCCATCGTAAATCACCGCACGTTCACCAGAGAGAATAAACGGCGGACGATCGTTGTTGGCCATTAGTTCTGCACCGAAAGCTGCTCTTCTTCTTTGGCTATTGTTTTTTCAGGTCGTGGATATTTCCACAGCCAACGTCCGCTGGCCATGCGCCAATAGAAGAATGCGCCTCGCACGATCCAGTCGAGGAACATTCCCAGCCAGACACCGACCACGCCAAAGCCTAGCACCACGCCCATGGTATAACCCGCGACGATACGGCACCCCCACATTCCCAGCATTGACACCCACATGGTAAAACGCGCATCGCGAGCGCCTTTCAAGCCAGCAGGCAATACCCACGAGGCAGCCCAGAAGGGGATAAAAGCGGCATTGAGCCAGACCAGGATTTTTACCACGTGAATAACGTCTTCTTCGCGTGTGTAAAAAGAAGCCAGTAGTCCCGCCAATGGCACTGACAATAATGCCAGCGTACAAATGCCGATGGCCGATAGCCAATAAACGTGGCGCAGCTGAAATTCAGATTGACCAATTTCGCCCTTACCTAAACGGGTGCCGACAATAATAGTTGCCGAAGATCCCAGAGCGTTGCCCGGCAAGTTGATTAAAGAGGCGATAGAAAAAGCGATAAAGTTACCGGCGATTACGTTGGTGCCCATTCCGGCGACAAACACCTGAGTTAGCAGCTTTCCGCCGTTAAACAGCACAGATTCGATGCTGGCGGGTACGCCGATGCCAAGAACCTCCATCAGGATACTGGTATTAATACGGGTAAAATAACTTTTTAAGGAAATTTTCAGAGCGGGATTAAAGCCGATAGCCAATACAAAGATGACCGCTGCCGCGCCGATATAGCGTGAAATCGTTAAACCAAGGCCAGCACCGATAAAGCCCAACCCTTTCCAGGAAAAACAGCCATAGATCAGCACGGTAGTAATCACAATATTGAGGATATTCATCCCGCCATTGATCAGCATCGGAATTTTGGTATTACCGGCCCCGCGCAATGCGCCACAGCCAATCAAGGCAATTGCCGCCGCCGGATAACTCCATACCGAGACTCGCAAATAGCTCAGTGCTAGCACTTTTACTTCTGGTGCCGCACTCCCGGCAATCATATTGATAATATCTTGGCCAAAGAATTCGATAATTAAAGCCAGCAGCACCGCGAATAAAGTCATGATAATAAGCGACTGGCGCGCGGCGTCACGGGCACGCTCGTGATTGAGCTTGCCGAGGCTGAAAGCAACCACCACCGTGGTGCCGAGATCGATAGCGGCGAAGAACGAAATTACCACCATATTAAAGCTGTCTGCCAGACCGACTCCGGCCATGGCTTCTTTACCTAACCAACTGACAAGAAAGGTACTTAATACCCCCATCAGCAGTACGCAGGCATTCTCGAAGAAGATAGGCACTGCCAGCGGCGTAATTTCACGCCAGAACAATGTCCGATAGGAACGCCGTTTTGGGTACCAGGGAGTACGCTTGATAGCGTTGAGCACGGAGGCTCTGAGGTTTTGCAAAATAATTCCAGCTTTAATAAAAGTGAATTTCACTAAATAAGCATGATTAAAGAATAACAATTATGCAAAGTCTTTTTGTGCCAGATTTAAAAAATTAAACCGTTATTTCAAAACTGATTAATTTGCTAGCCAGATAGATAAAAGTCGCCTAATCATGGACTAGTTGAAAATGCATTTCTTGGCGCTTTCTGACTAGGCCAAGTTTCGAGATGATAGTGGCATCAGGTATCGCGGAGGATTGCCCGCGATACCCATCGACTCTCATTATCACCATTACAGGATCGACTATGACTCAGCGTGTGGACTACTATAAACTTTCTTCGGATCTCACTAAAAAGTATCTCGATTTCAGCCAAACAGTGGGTAAAAATCCTCTGGCTAAAGAATTCAAACAGTTGGTGGACATTCGCGCATCACAGATCAACGGCTGTGCGTTTTGTCTTGATATGCATGTCAAAGAGGCGAAAATCGGCGGCGAGCGAGAATTACGCCTGCATCACATTGCTATCTGGCATGAGTCACCGCTGTTTACTCCGCGTGAAAAAGCGGCGCTTTTATGGACTGAAGCCCTGACCACGCTGGCGCCTAAGGGGGTTTCGAATGAGATTTATGACCAGGTTCGTACTCACCTTTCCGAACAGGAAATCTCTGACCTAAGTTTCCTGATTGTGGCGATTAATGGCTGGAACCGTATTAGCATCGCATTTCGCACCGAGCCTGGCTCGGCGGATGCGGCCTATGGCCTGGATAAAGCGGGTCTTAACTAATGATTCACAGCAGGCTGAGGATACGCTCGCCGATCTCTTCAGCCTGCTGCGCTGTTTGAATATTGGTAAAACTAATCAGCAACCCTTTTTCGCCCTCGGAGCAGCTGCTCCAGCTCGACAGGGCATGGGTGTAAAGCCCATGGTCGCGCATCCGTGCGGCTACTTCAGCATCATTGTGTTGGCCGCGCAGCCTGAGCACCAGATGCATACCTCCCGGCTGTGGGTCGATCAGTACGTGCTGGCCAAGCACCTTGGTGAGTCCCGCTGCCGCCATCTCACGTCTTTCGGCATAAAGCTTGCGCATGCGGTGAATGTGGCGCGAAAAATGCCCCTCCTGCATAAAAGCGCTGACGATCGACTGAGTCATTTCGGCCATACCCTCGAAAAATCCGATCGAAGCCTGCTCAAAACGGGAAACCTGTTGTTGTGGAACCACGAGATAACCCAGGCGGATCCCCGGAAAAAGCACTTTACTGAAAGTGCCGCAATATAAAACCCGACCTTCGTTATCGAGACTTTTCAATGCAGGCAGCGGGCGGCTGACATAGCGATACTCACCGTCATAATCGTCTTCAATTATCCATGCCTGTTGAGCTGTGGCCCACTCCAGCAGGGCCTGCCGACGCGGCAGGGAAAGCGTGACACACAGCGGGCTTTGATGAGCCGGGGTGACAATTGCCGCGCGTGCGTCAAGCGCCAGTTGTATCCCTTTCACCACCTCGATTCCTTCAGCGTCTACGGGGATGGGGACCTGCTTTAACTGAGCGTTGTGCAGCAGTTCGCGGGTCAATGGAAAACCGGGGTCTTCAACCCAGACGCGATCGTCGCGCTGCAACAGGGTATGAATAATCAGCTGTAAAGTTCCACGATATCCTGAGGTTATAAACACCTGTTCGCCGGTACAGGGGATGCCGCGCGACATATGCAGATAAGCTGCAATCGCATTGCGCAGCTCGGGGAAGCCGAAAAGACTCGGATATTTCATATCGCCGGGCTGCATGGCTCGCAGATAGCGGGCGCCAAGCCTGGCCCAGATTTTACGCGGAAAGGCATCCAGCGCGGGAAGCCCCATCTGTAGCGGCATAATCTGAGTCGGGTGCATGCCGTGTGAATTTTTTGGCTCGATTGAAGACACTTGCCGTGGCGCAGGCTGGGCTTGCAGGCCTTGGGCGATGCGGGTTCCTGCCTGGCCACGGGATTGTATATAACCTTCTGCCGCCAGCAGTGAGTAAGCGGCCTCAATGGTGCCTCGAGCCAATCCCAGCTCTTTTGCCAGCTGACGCGCCGAGGGCAGGCGATCCTCAGGCTTGAGCATGCCCTCGGCAATAAGGGTTCTGACCCGGTGATAAATCTGCTGATAAAAAGGCTGTTCACTGCCGCTGTCGAGGATGAGCAATGTCGAATGTGGGCTGCTGTTCATGGTCGACTCCCAGCAAAAGTATGTTCACAGAGAAAATCGATAAATACCCGCAGCCTTGGGGTCATATAGCCGCCAGAGGGCCAAAGAATATTAAACGATGCGCTATGGGAGACAAAATCCGGCAAGATTTTTTGCAGCCTCCCGAGTTCCAGCGCATCGCGAACCGCGAATTCTGGCAGGCAGCTGATGCCACAGCCTTGTTGAGTAAAATAAACTTGTGCTTCCAAATTATTGCAGACCATCGACAGTGGAAGATTAACCGGCAGCGCGCCAACAAGCGGCCAGGGTTCGATTTTTCCGCTACGGCTAAACCGGTAATGCAAACAGCTGTGATTAGCCAGCTCATCAGGATTTCTCGGAATGCCGCGTTCGGATAAATATTCCGGCGAGGCGACCATAAATTTAGTGTAATCCCCCAGCTTACGCAGGTTGAGTCTTGAATCAGTCATCTCGCCTGTGCGGATCACTGCATCAAAACCTTCCTCTATCACATCGACTATTTTGTCGGTGAAGTTTAGCTCTAGCTCGACCTGCGGGTAATGTCGCATAAATTCGCTTAACACCGGCTGCATCAGGGAGCCGACCATCGGCAGGCTGATGCGCAAACGCCCCTGCGGAAACTGCGCGGCCAGACTGAGTTCCTGCTCGGCCGCTTCAAACTCGGCGAGTATTCTTCTGCTGCGTTCAAGAAACAGCGAACCCTCGGCGGTCAGCGTCAGGCTGCGGGTGCTGCGATGAAACAGGCGAACACTGAGTCGATTTTCCAGTCGAGAAATGCTTTTGCCGATTGCCGAAGCTGAAACGCCCAGCACGCCGCCGGCTGCAACAAAGCTGCCGGTTTCGGCCACTTGAACAAAGACATTGAGATTGCTGAGGCTATCCATTATTGCTCTCCGATTACGGACATAAACGTCCGTAGATAAGAGAAATTTACCCCACTTTTTCCGCAACCACTAGCGGTCTATCTTTGACTCATCTTTTATTGTTAGCGGGAAAAAATCATGTCGAGCGATTCCTTGGAAATGATTCAAAATAAAATGCCGTCATTTACAGAAACTTCATTTGCCGCCGTGGATGCCGTCATCGATCAGGCGTTGCGTGACAAACGGCTGGTAGGGGCGGTGGTAAGGGTAGCCCATCAAGGGAAAACGCTTTATCAAAACGCGGCCGGATTGGCCGACAGAGAGCTGGCGCAGCCTATGGCGCAAGATACGCTTTTTCGCCTTGCCTCTGTCTCCAAGCCGATTGTTTCTGCCGCGGCGATGGCGTTGATTCATCAAGGGCGTTTAAAGCTGGATCAGCCGATTGCCTCATTGCTGCCTGATTTTCGTCCCCGATTGGCAAACGGAGAGCCGGCGACGATCACTATTCGCCAACTGTTGAGCCACACTGCCGGGCTGGGTTATCGATTTTTGGAAAAGGATGCGCAGGGGCCTTACGCGCGAGCTGGCGTATCGGACGGTATGGACGACGCCGCGCACTCTCTGGCTGAAAATCTGCGCCGTCTGGCGACCGTTCCTTTGTTGTACACTCCCGGAACTTCATGGGGTTACTCGTTGGCTGTCGATGTGTTGGGCGCGGTGATCGAGCAGGTCTGTGAGCAGCGATTGGACCTGGCAGTAAAATCCCTGATTACCGATCCGCTGAAAATGCACGATAGCGGATTTTACACCGACCAGGCACAGCGACTGGCGACGCCTTATGTCAATGACGTGCCGCAGCCGCATATTTTGGCAGAAAATGAATGCGTTGCGCCGTTTGAGGACACCGCTGGCATCTATTTTTCGCCGCAACGAGCGTTCAACTCCCAGGCTTTTCCTTCTGCCGGAGCCGGCATGGTGGGCAGTGCCGCAGATCTGCTGCGATTTTTAGAAACGCTGCGTCAGGGCGGCGGCGGGCTGATTTCAGCCGATCTCATTCAAGAGATGGGGCGCGACCAAACTTCGGCAGCGGAGTTGCCCGATGCGCCGGGTTACGGTTTTGGACTTGGCTTTTCAGTACTGCGCGATCCGCTGGCGGCGGAGTCTCCAGAGTCTGAAGGCACTTGGCGCTGGGGTGGGGCTTACGGGCATTCCTGGTTTGTAGACCGCAAACGCGAGCTTAGCGTGGTAGCAATGACCAATACGCTGTATGAGGGAATGTCCGGTGCGTTTGTCACTGAGCTGCGCGATGCGGTGTATGCCAGTATTAATGCGAAGTCTGCATCATGATGGCCGAGAATAAGTTACAGGTTGCCGGTTTGTTGGCGCTGGCAATGGCAGGATTTATTGCCATTATGACCGAAACTGTGCCCGCCGGGCTGCTGTCGCAAATCAGCCAGGATCTGGGTGTGTCATCCTCGATGGCCGGGCAATTAGTCACCGCTTATGCGTTAGGATCGTTGCTGGCCGCCATTCCACTGACTCTTGCTACTCGCGGATGGATGAGGCGCAAGGCGCTGCTAACCTCAGTAATTGGTTTTTTTCTGTTTAATACGTTAAGTACTTTCTCTAAAGATTACACTCTCACGCTGGTGGCCCGCTTTTTTGCCGGAGCAGCGGCGGGGCTTGCCTGGGGATTAATTGCCGGTTACGCGCGCCGCATGGTGGTGCCTGAGCTTCAGGGGCGAGCGATGACGCTGGCGATGATTGGCACGCCCGTTGCGCTGGCTCTGGGCGTGCCAATCGGTACCTGGTTTGGAGCGCTGGTAGGTTGGCGTAGCGTGTTCGGTATTATGTCGGCACTGACTTTAATGTTGATTATCTGGATTTTGTTAAAAGTGCCTAATTTCCCGGGCGAAGCGCGCCAGAAATCGCTTTCTCTTTATCAGGTGTGGCGATTGCCGGGAATTAGACCGATATTGTGGGTGATTTTTGCCTGGGTTGCCGCCCATAATATTCTCTATACTTATATAGTGCCATTCCTGGCGACTTATGGGCTGCAAATGCAGGCCGATCGGGTATTGCTTACCTTTGGCGTGAGCGCGCTGCTGGGAATAGCGCTAACGGGATGGCTGGTTGACCGCTGGCTGCGCAGAACCGTATTGGCGAGCCTGCTGCTGTTCGCCCTGATTACATTGGCTTTTGCCGTTTTCACCACCTCAGCCAGCGTGCTTTATAGTGGAGTGTTTATCTGGGGCCTGACGTTTGGTGGCGCGGCTACATTATTGCAAACCGCCTCGGCCGACGCGGCTGGAGATAGCACCGACGTGGCACAATCCATGGTAGTGGTAGCATGGAATCTGGCGATTGCCGCAGGCGGAATTATCGGCGGCGTGTTGTTGCAAAATCGCGGCGCTGTCTCTTTCCCGTGGGCAATGTTGTTGCTGCTATTGGCGGGTCTGCTGGTGGTCTTGATGGCGAGGAAAAGGGGGTTCAAGTCGGGACCTCGCCATGCGGAAACTGTCGATGAGTCTAAAGATTATTCATGCTCTGAATAATAGGAAAGATGCTTTGTCCGACTGGTCGCTGCCTGGCGGCTGGTCGAAACTTTCGTCGCTTTGTTGGGATCGCCGACTACGAATTCCAGCGTCGGCGAGTAGTAAAACGGCAGCCAGCCGCCGTAGCCATTTTCCCATTCCCAACGGACTGGACAAGGCCACAGAATATCTTGGTACATGATGTAGTAGGTCCAACGTCCGTGCGGACGGCGTGGTTTACTTGCGCTCATAGGTCCGGCAATAATTAAGGTAAAGGATAATATAAACCTGCCTATTTTCTCTCTCACGGCATCAGGTTTCAACCTATTAACATGATAGGACGAAAATCGTACAGCTGTAGGGCGGGGCGGCGGTATATGTTGTTAATGCAGGATTAGGATCAACTTAAAAGTGTAAAATCCTCCAGTAGGCTGATGAAGTGCCGGGTTGTGTGACGCAGGCGCAGCAGGTCGCTCTCAATATCTTTGCCCTGAAACGGTTGCTTCAGCTTTTGCTCCAGCGTCAGACAAGTATTCAGCCCGGCCTCAAACTGCGTGATAGCAAAATTCCCTTTCAGTCGGTGAATACGGCTTTTGAGTTCAGCGCTATTATTTGCATCCTGGGCTTTTTCAATCAGGCTCAAATCCTGTTCGCTGCTGTTGATCAGCTCGCTAATAAGTTGGGCAATAATATCCTGCTTGCCTGCAGAGAGTGCTTGAACTTCTTTGAGATCAATCTGCCGGTTTTGCAGCATGTTCTGAATACATTCAGCGAGATCCTGCTGGGTAAGAGGTTTGGTCAAATGCGCATCCATTCCGGCGACCAGGCATTTTCTTTCCTCATCCGAGAACGCGTTCGCGGTGCAGCCAATCAGGGGAATATGACGACGGGTTTCGGCTTCAAGCTCGCGCAATTTGGCGGCAAACTGATAGCCGGAAAGCTGTGGCATCTGGCAGTCGGTAAAAATCAGGTCAACCTGCGGGTTCGCCTGTTGCAAATGTTCGAGGGCCGCACCCGCGTTATCAAAAGAGGTTACGCGATGACCCAGCGCCGAAAGCTGCATTTCCATAACCAACAGATTGGCTGCAAGATCGTCAATAATCCACACTCGGTAAGCTTTTTGTACTTTGGCCGGTGTAACAGGCGGGATTGAAACAGGCTCAACAATCACGGGTATCAATGGGAGAATAACGCTGAAGGTGGAGCCTTGACCCTGCTGCGACTCAATGTCCATTTTACCCCCCATCAGGCTGACCAACTGATGGCAAATAGTTAGGCCGAGCCCGCTGCTGTCTGGTGTGGAGGAAGATAACTGACGATAAGGTTTGATGATTCCAGGTAGTAGCAAAGCGTCGATCCCGATGCCGGTATCGCGGATGCTGATAATAATTTTCTGAAAGTTTTCTCTGGCTGAGAGGATTGCTGGCTCTGATATTTGTGCGCTGAGCGTGATGCTGCCTGAGGTAGTATATTTCACTGCGTTACTGAGAAGATTGTTGAGGATCTGCCTCATCTTGCCTTCATCCAGCAGAAAATGTTGCTCACTCAGCTCTGCAATAGCTGTTGAAAGGTGTAATCCTTTTTTTTCAGCCAACGTTTGATAAGCAGCCGCGCTGCTTTCCATTAATTCATATAGAGAAACCGCCGTGGGTTTGAGAAGCATCTCTCCGGCTTCGATTTTTGATAAATCGAGAACGTCACCGATGATCTGCAATAACCCGCGCGAAGCCTGATATGCCAGGGAAATTGGCGACTGTGGCGAAATTTGGCGCTGACTTTCAATTTCAAGCACGCCCATGATGACATTCATCGGCGAGCGAATTTCGTGGCTCATTCGCGCTAAAAACTCACTTTTTTCATGGCTTGAGATTTCTGCCTGACCTAGTGCCTGTTCCAGCCGTTGCTCCAGCAGAATCCGTTCCGTCATGTCATACCAGCCAATGACCAGCCCCTGCGGCTGCATGGCGGTGTTGCTATAGGGCGTTATCCAACCGGCGATGCTGCGGGGCTGTTGATGCAGGGTAAAATCAGCCTCAAAAAATTGCGGCCTGGCATTCATACTGGCCTTGACCAGCCCGGCAGTTTCCAGAGCCGGTGAAGAAAAAAACTGTTGGTTAAGGTTTTCAACCGGAATGCCAACAATTGATAACCGGCAACTTTGCAGGCTTTTGCACAACGCCTGATTAACATGAGTAATGATGCCAGCAGTATTGCAGACCAGAACGGGAGTAGAGAGGCTATTCAGTAACGTTTCCCAAAACTTGACCCCATCTTTCAAACGGCGTTCGCTTTGACGTCGAAGAACAATTTGTCCTATCAGCAAACTGATTAAAAATAGCGAAACTACGCTGACGATTACAGCGGCTATATCGAAGTTGCGATGATTTTGTTTAAGCAGCGGCACAATATTCATCAGCGTCAGTACGGTGTAATTACGAAGCAATAGTTTGTTAATTTCGTCCTGCGGCAAGTGCTGGATGGCGCTATTGAGTGTTGCCAGAGTTGCGGGATCGTCGTTACGCAAACGCAGGCGGGTCCAAGTAACCAGAGTATCCACGTTATTAACCCTAAGCTGCCCGGGGAAAATATTATTATTCAATACATTAGCAGCCGCCTGGCGACAGAATACGCCTTCGGCGGCACCCGCTTTAAGCAGGGACACTGCTTCGCTTAGTGAAGGGCTAAAAATAAGGGTTATCTTCGGATAGCGCTGCCTCAGGGCCTGAATCGGCGCATCGCTGACAACCACAATTCTTATATCATTCAAGTCATTGAGGTCGTCTTCCAGTGCAGGGCTGCGGTTGGCCAGTGAAAGCATTCGCCAATGTGTGCTATACAGCGGTTGCGTTTCGACGTCACCCGCCGCAGCTTCAGTGACGACTCCCTCGACAAAGAAAGCATCAATTTTGTGTTGTTCCAGCAGGCTATTTTTTAATAAATTCGCTGCAACATTTTTTGGAGACAGGCTCAGCTGGCTATTTTTAAGATTTTCATTGAGCAGAGAAATCAGGCTCGGTTGAGTATCATCATTTTGGATTTGAGTATTGATTTCACTATAGCGAGGGTTAACGGCATCTATCGCCACGCGTAAATTCACCTCCGCATGGGAAAGGCATGGCATCAGCGCCAGGAGCAACACTGCAAACCTGAGTTTCATAGGTCGATCTTTAGAAGATATTCGAACAGGTCCGCATCGGTAGTTAATCCTAATTTATTCATTGCGCTCTTTTTCTGCCCGCTGATGGTTTGCTTGGAGCGGTGCAACATCTGCGCAATCTGGTTCACAGTTTGGCCCTGTTTCATTAAACGCATGACCTCAGTCTCTTTAGGACTCAATTGCCATTTTTGCGAATAACCTGTGGCAGCCAATGTTTTTGCCAGCTGAGCTTTGCTATTTCGTGCCAGATCCATGCCTTGCAATAAAGATTTAAGACAGAGATGAAGCTCGGTACTAAGGCTTTGCTTATTGATTACCGCGATGACTCCTGATTTAAGCATAACGTTGGCAATTGCCTGATTTGATAAAACGCTGATCACAATAATCGGCAAATTAGGGTAATTACGGCGTAGGAACTGGATGAGATGCAGGCCGTCCGTATGCTGCGTACCCGGCATGGTGAAATCAGTTAATAACAGGTCGGGTTGAGAACTTTTAAGTGATGCCAGCAGCTCATCGACATTGCTTGCGGTACCAATAATACGATAATCATTGGCAAATTGTGTTTCCAGCAACGTTTTTAGCCCAAGTAAATAGACTGGATGATCGTCGGCAATCAGGACTGTTTTCATATTATGTGCCCTGTAGGCGAAGAAGGGATGTGCTCTGGGGCAATTAATATGCCATTCAACATCTTATTAGCATTACTGTGCTGGTCACTGAGCATTGCAATGTAAGCCTGACTGAAAGCAGTGCCATCCAATATGAGACGAACGGAGCGCGAGAACGGAGTCGCTCCGGTTTTGTTTATTCCATTAAACCAGGGCAGGAGGATATCCCGGTCTTCAGGATGCATCCTGCCTAACATTTGCGACGGTGTAGTCAGATTGTTAATCGGAAAATTATTAATACTGTCTATGAGTTCTGTCCACACCCATTTTTGCTGGGTAATGTTTACACGAAAAGAATAGCGTCGTTGATGAGAAGACACACAATGGCTCAGCAGCATTAACTGGTCGCTCTGTGCTCTCGAAAGATGAATATCGTTTGTCCCGGCGCGTATCAGCGTAGAGAAAATAAATATTGCTAAAAGATAGAGTTGTGAAGCGGTGATCCCGCTATTACCGGTATAATCGTCAGCCGCAAAGATTCCTTGATTATAAATTTTAGTTAGGCTGATGATAAAGGCAAGAGATATAAATAGGAGCGAAAGCTTTGATGTGGAAATAAACAAAGAAGAAAGCAAAGTAAAGCCAAAAAGGAAATAGATCATTGGTTCAACCAATGTAGCATTCTGAAGGTCTTCCATTCTCGGTGAAAATAGTACCAGAGTAAGCGCTGGGATTACTATTAACAGGAGCAGGCTGCTTTTAGGATTTGAATCTGGACTAAAGGAAGAGCTCAATGATTTTATAGCAAAAAATGGTGCAAATGCCAGGCATCCTGTTGCATTTGAAATGCTCCAGATAATGAAATGAGAAAATAGGGTTGGATAGCCAAGTATGCGTAATGAATAAAAGGTGGAGATACCTCCGAACATACTGGCAATCAGAACGATGGCAATAAATATTGCTGTCAGATTTAATCTACTCGTCACGCCGCTGTCTTTAAGAATTATTTTCCAGATATGCGCACTTAAACACAGAATAATAAGATCATTTAGTGCAAAGACTAGGGAAATATTCATCGGACGTTGATGCAGAATACTGACTAAAATGTGCAGTATCCCAGTGCTGACCAGCCATAGCGGCCAACGAGATATTGGAGCGGAACACAGTACGCCTAGCGTTAGCCCTGCAGGAAGCCAAATGGCAGATGAAAGACTTCCATTGTCTCTTGTTTCAAGACAAAGAAAAGCCAGAGAAAAATAGCAAACACAAAACAGCAACCATTTCAGTGGAAAAGTCCATTTAATCATTAGACTATCTCTTGGGTAACGTGAGCGCAGGCTCACGAGATCTTAAGTATACAGTCTTCATGGATAGAATGACTCAATCTAATAAATTAACGGTAAAGTGATTTAGTCACCATAGAAAGAGCTGCAGTAAAACAAGCGCCTAGCGCTGCAAGAGTGAAAGTTTTCTTGGCCTGGCTGATCGTTATTGGCTGGACAGTTTCTTCTATTTTCGGTAATAACGAGAGGTCAAGCATTGCACCATGCCTTGGTATGGTTCGCAGCATCGCTTTGGGAAGGTTATTTTCCACTAATAAATTACGAAACTTATGAATCAGCTGGTGATAGTTATTATCGCTGACCATACCTGCCTGTTCATACCAGACGATATTTATTATATCATTTTTTTGAGTAATACCTTTAAGCAGGCAAATAACTAATCGTTTGTGTTTTTCCGTGATTTCAAAACACTGACTGTTGATGGTCATTTTATTTCCTTTACATTCGATCTCCGAAAAGTCTGCAAAGGGCTCATTTAATAAAATAGAAGGAACTTGATATTTTGTGTTCACGTGATTATCCGAATGGTTAGATTAAGTTTTAATAAACAAAAAACTAAAAATAAAATAAACGAAGGTATAAGATGAGTGACCCCTCTTAATATCATTTAAATAAGGGTTTTAAGATAACCTTCGATTGTGAAACTAGAAGTATTAAATAGCAAAGCAGAATGGTTTACAACGATATTTACCCGTTATGAAGGATTTCCGTACTCGTCCTAGTCGTTGGTAAATGTTTAATATCGACAAGAAGTTAATTAATTTTTAAATAATTATCAGGAATAAAAAGAAAATTTAAGGGTGAGATTGCGACCAGCTGGGGCAGCTGGCCAGCAAGCTTGCAAAAATTTAGTCAGGCATCAGGGCGTTGAAGTCTTCTTCATAAAGTGCCTTGCACTGCTCCATAAATTCGGGATAGCCCAATTCAGAAGTTTGTACTTCGCGACCCAGTCGGGTTTCCAAATCGGTATGAAACCATTCAAATTCGCCATGCAGGATGCCGGTAAAACCGGTGAGGATAATGCACTGCTGCTGGTTTAGTTTGGTCACTGAGGCTCCTTGATAGGCATGGTCTTGATAGCCATTGCATAATGACAAATAAATGGAAAATCTTTTAACGTTCTCGCAGGCATTGTGCATCAGGAGAGGGGGAGGAACAACAGGAGTGCTCGGAAGTTGAATTTGGGCTTAACAAACAGCTAAAAAGTGCTCATTTATTAAACGTGATATTGATCACACTTAAGCTTTTTGTTATTACTAGCGCCAATGTTGGTAGCTGCAAAATTTGAGGCTGAAGCGTCCTAAGATTCCCCTCTATTTTATGCGAGACGGATTTCTTTTGGCTTGCTTTCATTGTTTTGATTTTAAAGGTTTTTTTGCATGTTTTAGTGCGGTAAGTCTGGCATTAATCACAAATATGGACTTACTGTTAATAGCGCAGGTAGCAAAAAACCAGGTTACAGGAGGGCGACTGCTCCCTTATCTTTGTTCTGAGGTTCGTATGCTGAAATTGGTTATTTATTCCAGCCTCGCGGTACTGCTGGCCAACCTAGTGATTGACCTGCCGTTTGTACTGGAATCGAGTGGTTTTTAAAACCACCCTCAGGAGCACCGTTTAGGATCAGAACATCAATTCCCAAACGATGATGGCAACGATTGCCAGCATGGCGACCATCACTTCAACGTCTTGAATGGTGACTCTGCTTTGCGTTTTAATGTGTGCGATGTTCATTTTTGACCCCTCCATTTGTTTGACAAATAGTGGCGTTAATTTGGACATTATGTCGTGATGTAGATCAAACTCGGCAAAAGAAGCTTTCATATTTTTTAACAAGACTACGCAAGTATGTTAAATAAAATAATGCTTGCGTAAGTTTTTCCTACGTGCGTTAATGCACTCCTCGGTTTGTAGTACAGACCTTATGAAAGCAATTTTAGTAAAGTAGTTCACTGTATTAGCGTTATCCTCACTAGATATCTCTTCACCGCGAATTTCCTTCTTTAGTGCCCCATAAGTATCACAACTAAAAAAACAGACCTCCCTCGCCCCTATGGCGGCTAAATATTGAAAGGAAATTATTATGTCTACTAAAATGACTGGTTTGGTGAAGTGGTTTGACGCTGGTAAAGGTTTTGGTTTTATTTCTCCTGCAGACGGCAGCAAAGATGTGTTCGTTCACTTCTCTGCAATCCAGAGCAGCGATTTCAAAACTCTTGATGAAGGTCAAAAAGTTGAGTTCTCTATCGAGAACGGCGCTAAAGGCCCATCAGCAGTAAACGTTGTTGCACTGTAATAAGTGAACAGCGCGGCATACTTACAGTAGCGATGACGGCATAGCCCGAGCAGTTAAGTAAGCCCAAGCTAAAGAACCCGCCAATGGCGGGTTTTTGCATTTTGGAAAAAGATGATTTAAGTGTTTTGCCTTGCCTGATTAATATGCTGATAAGTCACCAGCTTGGTAAGCACCACAGAAGCCAATGCCATTATCCCGCCTAATAACGTTGCCTCCATTCTTTGTTCCGCGATATTGCCTTGCGCGATACTAATGCTTGAAAGCATGAATATAATCATCATCGTAATGAAAAATGTGAAAATAGCGTAGACTTTTGGCGTCAGGGAATAAGACATGCTGATGGCGATGAGAGCCGAGGCAAGAAAGGCTACTACGATAATTATTGGCTGCTGCCAATAAGTACTTAATGCCCCAGCCGCTAATCCGCCAATGAATGTGCCCATAATTCTCGCTGGAACTCTGAGTAGGGATTCATGGTAATCATTACGCAGGCAAATCAGGAGTGTCATTTCAGCCCAATAGCTATGCTGAATACTTATGGTGCGATCGATAAAAATTGTCAGGCCCATGGCAATAACGCCAAACGTAATTGACCATTTAAGATGAATACGATGCTGGTTCAACAGGCTCAACTGTTTGGGAAAACGAAGAGACTTGAAGCTGCTCAGTTCATGTCGGTTAAATCGTAGCCCCTGAAAGAACAGTCCTAGAGAGAAAATCTGCAATACACTGCCTATTCCCATCAAGGCTGCGCGATCTGCTGCCTGTTGCAACGAACCGGGGAAAAATCCTGCTACCAGAAAAGCGATACTGGACTGTAAAAAAATCCATCCAACGCTGCTGTTGATATCCGAAATTACTATGTAAAACCCCGTCAACAGCACCGCACCAGCCATATATAACATATGAGAATTGCCTGCCAGACTACCTAATATCGCGGCAATACTGAGGCCGAAAGCGGTGGCCATCAGTACCACGAAGGTCGATCCTTTCCAGGTTTTGTTGGCACCAAAGGATAAAGAAAGTGCGCCGCTGGCCATCAGCGTAGCCTGCGGCTGCCTATTAAAATAAAAACCCAGGGCGAGAATCAGCATAATTGCCGGTAAACAACAAAGGGCTAACAGGATATTGTGTCGGGTTCCTGGTGGAATATTAATCAAACTTTAGATCTCCAGGAAAAGTAACCAAGGCAGCAAAGTATTCCTCTGCGAAAAGCGTTAATTGCTAAAAAAGCCTTAAAGCGTAACACGGATTTTAACAGCAGACTTGTAGAGGACAGTAACAGAGGAGTGCAAATTGTTAATTTTGATCCACCCGCAATAGTCGTCATTTTTTTGTAATGATTGAGTCATGTTGGTGTGGGAGCCAGGTCCATACACTGGCCCCCATGGTGCAGCAGCAACCTAAACATCAACTGTCATTAAGGAAAAATCATGAAAACTTCATTTAAAAAACGTCTGATTACCTCTTCTATTACTGCGCTTTTATTGGCTGGCGCAGCGGCTCCCGTACTGGCAGCACCGGTTAAAAATATTGTCCTGGTGCATGGCGCGTTTGTTGGCGGTTCAGGCTGGCGTCCGGTATACGATATTTTGACCAAAGACGGTTATAACGTCACTCTGGTGCAAGAGCCGCTGACTTCATTTCCTGACGATGTTACCGCGACCAAACGAATTCTTGATGAGCAAAATGGCCCGGCTATCCTGGTTGGACACAGCTACGGCGGCGCGATAATTACTGAAGCCGGTAATGATTCTCACGTTGCAGGGCTGGTTTATATTGCTGCGCATGCTCTGGATGCCGGTGAAACAGAAGCCAGCAATGGCAAAAAATTTCCCAATACCGCGCGGCCTTTTGTTAAATCCCCCGATGGATATTTAACCATCAAGCCAGAAAATTTCCCGGCTGATTTCGCCGCCGATCTGCCGTTAAAAGAGGCAGAATTTGAAGCACATGCGCAGATGCCAACTAATGCCAGCGTGTTTACTGCCAATATTCCAGACCCGGCGTGGAAGGTAAAACCGAGTTGGTATATGGTGGCTGAGTCCGACAAAATTATTAACCCGAATCTGGAGCGTATGTATGCTGCCCGCGCTCACAGCCATAAGGTGGAAATTCCTGGTGCAAGCCATTCAGTATATGAATCACATCCGAAAGAGGTTGCTGCGTTGATCGAGCAGGCTGCGCAACACGCGCTGAAATAATATTGTTGATGATGATTGGGGGCTGGGCGCAACGTTTGCGCCCGCTGTTATCGGCTCGTAGGAGATCACATGAGAATTCTGGTTATTGAAGATGAGCCTAAAGCCGGCGAATATATGCGCAATGGCCTGACCGAGGCGGGATATGTAGTAGATGTGGCGGCCAATGGTCTTGACGGGCTGCATCTGGCGCAGGAATTTCTTTACGACTTAATCCTTCTTGATGTGATGATGCCGGAAATGGATGGCTGGGAGGTCATGAAAAGGCTGGATAAACAGGTCAAAACGCCGGTGCTTTTTCTGACCGCGCGCGGCACTCTGGAAGATAAACTCAAAGGGCTGGATCTCGGTGCCGATGATTATCTGGTCAAACCTTTTTCTTTCGCCGAGCTTCTTGCGCGTATTCGCGTTGCTCTGCGTCGTGGCGTTCAGATCAAACAAGAAGAGCTGCTGGAGCTAGCCGATTTGCAGATTGATATTCCCAAGCGCCGAGTTATTCGCGATGGGAATCGTATTACTCTTACCAATAAAGAATTTAACCTTCTACATCTTTTTATGTTGCATGAAGGGCAGGTATTGTCACGATCGGTAATTGCCTCAAGGGTCTGGGATATGAATTTTGATAGTGATACCAACGTAGTGGATGTCGCCGTGCGTCGACTGCGGCAAAAAATTGACGATCCCTTTGAAATCAAGCTAATCCACACTGTACACGGCGTGGGTTACCGTTGTGAAAATGAATCATGAGGCCTCGTTGGTACCCTCTCAATGTGCGGAGAATTTCCCTCACCACTCGGCTTTCACTGATTTTTGCGCTGTTGTCTTTTGTCGTCATCGCGCTGGTCGGTTTTACGCTTTACAACACACTCGAAAAGCAGATTAGTATTCGCGATGATGGCGCGTTATTGACTCGCGTACAGCAGATTCGCACGCTGCTGCGTGATGAAGATGTCATCAATCTTATCCATGATAAACCTCAGCTTTTTGCCAATATGCTGGGCAATCACGAAGCTCTGTTAGTGGTGCGTTTTCCCGGGCAGCCGCCGCTGATTGAGGTCAATCCAGGGCACTCGCCGATACCCAATGTTCCCCCAGTTCCAGCCAATGAAGATCTGACACTGGCTGCGGTTCAGCACAGTATGTCACGAGATGATACGCCGTTTATTTCAGTAGCCGCCTCAGCACAAACTTCTGATGCTCCGCACCAGCTTGAGATTATTAGTGGGCGTTTAATGACCGAGCGGACGCGCATTCTTGAAGTTTATCGCGAGCAGATTATATTGCTCGCGGCGGCGGCGGCAGTTTTGACTGCGTTAATGTCTTACTGGATTGCTCGTCGTGGATTAAGCCCGCTACAAAGGTTGGCCGGACAAACTGCATCGATTGGCATTCGCAATCTATCAGTCAGGATTGATAACACTCAGGCACCTCGAGAACTATTATCGCTGATCGACAGTTTTAACCAGATGCTCGATCGGCTTGAGATTAGCTTTACTCAACTCAGCCAGGTATCTGCCGATATGGCGCATGACTTACGTACGCCGATTGGTAACTTATTGGGGCAAACCGAGGTGGCACTCAGCCAGCGGCGAACTGCGCCATACTATGAAAAACTATTGGGGTCAAATTTTGAAGAGCTGATGCGGCTCTCGAAAATGACAGACAATATGCTGTTTCTAGCCCGCGCTGAAAATGCCGATCACGCTATTGAGCGTACTCAGCTCAAGTTAAGCGAAGAGTTTGAGCGAGTCAGTGAATATTTTGAAGGTCCTGCCGATGAACGAGATGTTCGACTGACAGTAAAGGCCGAAGGTGAGGTTTGGGCCGATGCTAATTTACTGCGCCGCGCGTTGGCTAATCTGTTAGCTAATGCGGTTCGCTATGCAGATTCAGGCAGCGAGATAGCGATACTGGCTGAGCAGGAGCCAACGGGAACAAGGATCCACGTTACGAATCTCGGGCCGACAATCGATCCCGAGCATCTTAATCGCCTGTTTGATCGCTTTTACCGAGCCGATGTTTCGCGAAATACTTCCGCGCATGCCAGTGGCTTGGGGCTGTCGATTGTTCGCAGTATCATGGGGCTGCATCAGGGAAATTGGCAGGTCACCAGCAATGAAAGAGTCACACGCTTCACTCTGTTTTTCCCGGGTAAACAAGCCGGTAAATGACTTTGACAGGCTACTGGTAAGGCAACGGATTGCTCTGAATAATGCCTTTAGACTGTGACCAACTTCGCAATAATGGTAATAAGCGACTAACCTTAAAATATAGGTTTTTAGCAATGGTATGAAGACAGAACTGCCATTATCGTCTCTTATTTAAATATCGCGGAGTTGATATGTTGTACTCAGATGATTCAGAAATTAATAAAAGAAATTACGGTATTATTGCCGTCGATAAGCAAGGTGGTAAAGTTTTATTCCTTAACGCAGATACGCTAAAGGTCGAAAAGACTTTAACCGGTTTCCCACCTAATCCTCACGAGTTGCTTATTATTCCACAGCATAACAAAGCGTATGTTCCGATATTTGGTGACGGGATCCATGGCGATAATCCGCATCCCCAGCATCAGATTGCCGTGATAGATCTCAGCAAACGCGAGCTTAGCGGCTTTATTGATCTTAGCCCACTGGAATCCCCGCATACCGGTCGATTAGGCAACGACGGTAAGGTTTATTTATGCTGTGAAAACAGTGCCACCATTGTGGTAATCGATCCGGTGACAGATAAAATAGTCCGAGAAATTAAGGTTCCCTCTACTAATACTCATCGCCTGAGCATCACCCCGCAGGGCGATAAACTGTTCACCGATAATGAGGAGGATGCCAGCGTAACAGTGGTTGAATTAGCCGATAATAAAGGAAAAGTAATTGATAATATTGCCATGCCGGGCGCTGTTAATGGTATTGCTGCAGCTCCTCATAGCAGGTCAATAATAACCAGTAATGCTGACAAACCTGAGCTGATTGTTATTAATAGCAAAACACATAAAATTATAAAAAACATTCCTCTACGTGGACATAAAAAAGGCGCGCAAATCGTCCGCTTTAGCCAGGGAGGTGAGTTTTTAATTGCAATTGGCGATCAGGAACCAGTGGCTACCTTATTCGACGGGGAGCTTAACGAAATTGCCTGCTTTAGCGTGGGCAATAAACCGATGGATGGCTGCTTTAGCCCGGATAATAAACGGCTGCTGATTGCTAATGAAAAAGACGGGACAGTAAGTATCATCGATATTGCTCAACGCAAGGTAATCGCTACCCCTGAAGTGGGAGTCGGCTGTGAAGTATTGAGCTATTACTCCGAGCTGGCGGCTTAATCAGTGGAACCTGTGAGATTAAAGCTGGTTGTTGCGGGTTAATCTGTGAATAATTGAGCAGTAGATTGATTTGATTATTCAGGGACCTGATGACGCCTAACATTGCCGTATTACCTTTCACCACTTCGCGGCCGAAGCTTTTTAAGCAAAAGTTTCAGGCTGTGCCTTTGGCTGGCATGCTGCTAATGACATTGTTAGCAGGTTGCAGCTCACATAAAGCGCCTGTAAGTAACAAAAGTCCGCAGGAAGTTCGTGCTGATATCGCCAGCCTGATGCCACCCTATGTATCTGACAAGCAGGGTTGGGCCAAGGATATCAGTACGGCTTTTAGTGCGCAGGATATTGATCCTTCAAAAGAAAACATTTGTGCCGTTTTGGCGGTAACCGAGCAGGAATCTAATTTCAACGTCAATGCACCGATCCCCGGACTCGGTAAGATCGCCTGGAAAGAGATCGATCGTCGAGCGGGTGAGGTGCATATCCCTGCATTCGTGGTGCATACCGCCCTGAAAATCAATTCCCCTAACGGTAAATCTTACAGCGATCGTCTGGATAACGTTCGTAGCGAAAAAGAGTTAAGTGCGATATTCGATGATTTCATTGGCATGGTACCGATGGGTCAACAACTGTTTGGTAACCTGAATCCGGTGCACACAGGTGGTCCAATGCAGGTCAGTATTGCTTTTGCCGAAAGCAAAGCCCGTGGTTATCCTTATAAAATCGACGGCACCGTCCGTCAGGAAGTTTTTACTCGTCGCGGCGGTGTGTACTTTGGTATCGCTCATTTGTTGGGATATCCGACACATTACACCGAGCCTCTTTACCGCTTTGTGGATTACAACGCAGGTTTTTATGCCAGTCGCAACGCGGCCTTCCAGCAGCAAGTACACCGTTTGACTGGCGTCCTGCTAGCATTGGACGGCGATGTAGTCAGCTATAGCGACACGCCGGGAAAAACTGAGATGGCGGTGCGAAAATTGGGTAAAAGGCTGGATCTCAGTGACTCGGAGATATCACGAGATTTGAAGCAGGGAGAGTCGATTGATTTCGAGCAAACCCCGACCTGGAAGCAGGTCTTCGCTTTAGCAGATAAAACGGCTGGCAAGCCAGTACCGCGTGAAATGCTGCCGGCAATTGAACTTAACAGCCCGAAAATTACACGTAATCTGACGACAGCCTGGTTTGCCCAGCGGGTCGATCAGCGTCGTGAACGTTGTCTGTCGCGCTAGCCTGAAAGCGACTATCCTGCACGATTGTCAATGCAGGATAGTCTCGCCGAGCCGTGCTTTTACAGTACGGTTGGCAGCAGTGACGAAACGCAGTTCAGAACATCTGTGCGGAATTTCTTTGATGCTTCTTCCATTTCGCTGGCGTTCAGCGCTTCTTTTTCACGCTCAACGAAGGTTTTAACCCCTGTCGTGAAGCTATTTTCAAACTTTGTGTTCATCGTGTTGCCTACGCTGCCAAATAAAATGCGCATTGCCGACACTTGAACCAACAGTTCGCGGTTAACGCGTTCCAGTTGATCGATTCTTTGGGATAAATTTTCTTCGCTCATTTCAGCCTCCTGTTTAAAACAGGCAAACCCTACCCCAATTTCAGCCAATAAGAAACGAGTCCTCGCTTTTTCCTGCGGATTATCCAAATAATAGCAGCTATTATCAGCAGAATTTACGAATGCGCTATCAGGCCAGATAGGGAAGCACACCGCGATTTTGTCCTTTTTCATTCAGGGAACACGATGAAAATTATAAAAATCTTAAATAATAATGCCGTGATCGCCGTCGATGAGACCTTGCACGAGCAAGTCATGATGGGTAAAGGTTTGGCATTCCAAAAAAGAGTCGGCGAACTGCTGGACGTGGCGCTGGTCGAGAAAGTTTTCTCATTAAAAAATAACGCGCTTAATGGCCGTCTGAGCGAGCTGTTGGCTGAAATACCTCTCGACGTGCTCACGACCACTGAAAAAATTATTGATCTCGCCGAAGCCCGACTTGGCGAACGACTCAGCAATAATTTGTATATTGCCCTGACCGATCACTGCCATTTTGCCATTGAACGATTCAAGCAGGGAATTTCTCTACCCAATGGGCTGCTGTGGGATATCAAGCGTGTTTATCACCGCGAATTTACCGTCAGTCTTGAGGCGTTAGATATTATTGAACAGCGTCTGGGCGTGCGCCTGCCGGAGGACGAGGCCGGTTATATCGCACAACATCTTGTTAAGGGGCAATTGAAGGGGGAAATGTCGGAGGTCGTGCAAGTCACTAAAATAATTCAGCAAATCATGCATATTGTGAAATATCAGCTGAGGCTGGATTATCGGGAGGATACCCTTAGTTATCATCGATTTATTACACATTTGAAATTTTTCGCCCAACGGATGCTGAGCAGCAAGCTTGTGCGAAACGAAGATGAATCACTGCATGATGAAGTGATGAATTCCTATCCCCAAGCCTGGAAGTGTGTGCAAAAAGTCGAGCATCACATTCAGCAAACCTATGGTTATGCACTGACCAAGGAGGAGAAAATGTTTCTGGCTATCCACATAGAGCGTGTGCGCAAAGAAACGCTGAATCCTTCACGGCTACAATCTGAGTAATTCGAGATATTGCTCACAAATTTTTAATACCGATTAAACACGGCCTTGAGTAAACCCCTGTAGCAGGGCATTCTGCAAATCAGAGCTTAGGATTGTTACTGGTAAGCAGGCAAAACCTAAACCGATTTTTTTGTTATGGCGCTTTTAGGCCCGTAACCAAAAATCGGTTTAGGTTTTTTTTGGCCTGAATTCCGGTTTTTTCTCGTATCAGAGCATTGTGCTGCACAGGGAAGAAGGGTAATAACATGAAATATAATGAATTAGCCGTAGAAGTGCTGGAAAAGGTCGGCGGCCCAAAAAACGTCATCAGCCTGGTTCACTGCGCGACCCGCTTGCGATTCAAACTGCGTGACAGCAGCAAAGCGCAGACTGAGGCACTAAAAAAGACGCCGGGTATTATCATGGTGGTCGAGAGCGGCGGGCAATTTCAGGTTGTCATCGGTAATGATGTCAGTCAGGTTTATACGCCAATCGCGGCCAGGCTTGAAGGCAGTCTCCCCGAAACACTGCCGGGCGATGCTCAGTCGAAAGAGGGGCTTTTCGCTCGTCTGATCGACATTATTTCTGCAGTATTCACGCCGTTTATCGGCATTCTGATTGCCGGTGGTGTACTAAAGGGGCTGCTTTCCATTGCACTCGCCATCGGATGGACGACCCAGAAAACCGATACTTACCAGATTTTATTCGCCGCCAGTGATGCGATGTTTTATTTCCTGCCAATCTTTTTAGGATATTCCGCCTGCAAAAAATTCGGCGGAAGTCCGTTTGTCGGCATGGCGATTGGCGGAGCACTGACTCATCCAATGATGCTGGCGGCGTTTACCGCATCTCAGCTTCCAGGCGCGCAACCGCATCATTTTTTGGGCATTCCGGTGGTGATGATTAACTATGGCTCAACGGTGATCCCGATTATTTTAGCCAGCTGGCTGTCGTCAAAAATTGAGAGGGCGATTCATCCACGTTTACACAGCGCGGTGCGTAATTTTTTAACGCCGCTGATTTGCCTGGCGGTGGTAGTTCCATTGACCTTTCTGCTGATTGGGCCTGCGGCTACCTGGCTAAGTAATATGCTTGCTCAGGGATATGAGCTGATTTACGGCTTTAATTCAGTAATAGCCGGCGTTTTGATGGGCGGATTGTGGCAAGTCTGCGTGATGTTTGGCATCCACTGGGGGATTGTACCCATCATGATGAACAACCTCAGCGTTGTTGGCCATGACACACTAATCCCGCTGCTGGTGCCGGCAATTTTTGGTCAGGTTGGCGCAACGCTGGGGATCTTCCTGCGTAGTAAAGATGCTCAACTCAAAGGCAACGCAGCCTCTGCTATGGCCGCCGGGATCTGCGGTATCACCGAGCCTGCCGTTTATGGCATTACCTTGCCTAATCGTCGCGCGTTTGTCTTCGGAAGTCTCGGTGGAGCAGCCGGGGCGGGCGTGGTCGGCTATTTCCATAGTGCAGTGTATTCCTTTGGATTTCCTGGGATTTTTAGCCTGACTCAGGTCATTCCACCTAGCGGTTTTGATATGACCGTCGTGGCAGTGATTGTGAGTATCATTATATCGTTGATTATCTCCACCGGATTAACCTACTGCTTTGCCACGCCACGAGCTGTCGAGCAAGAGCTGCCTGCTGCGGCTGGACATGCTGTCGAAAATGACAACTCCGCTGCGCTAAATATCAACGAGCTAAATCCTGTCTCAACTGCCAGTAACCTTTCGCTGCAAAATGCCAAGGCGCGGGAGGTTATTTACAGTCCGTTGAGCGGGGCGCTTAAACCTCTGGAACAGATCAGTGATCCGATATTTGCCGGTGGCCTGCTCGGAAAAGGCGCATTCATTTCACCGACCGGTGGCCGTGTTGTCTCGCCGATCGATGGCAAGGTTGCGTCACTGTTTAAAACCTTTCATGCCATCGGATTGGAGTCGCCATTGGGGGCTGAGATTCTGATCCACGTTGGCATCGATACGGTCAAACTCGATGGACAATATTTTACTCCCCACGTCCGCGAAGGCGACGACGTGGTGCGTGGCCAGTTAATGCTTGAGTTCGATGCCGAGGCAATCCGTGCTGCGGGTTATAGCCTCGATACTCCGGTGCTTATCACCAACAGCGATGAGTTTACCGATGTCGATGTGAACGACAGCGCAGAAATTGTAGAAAATACTTCATTACTGACATTGATTCGCTAATTCAGGAGAAAAACCATGAGCCAACAGTTTCCGAAAAATTTCTTATGGGGCGGTGCAGTTGCCGCTAACCAGGTTGAAGGGGCTTATCTGACCGACGGTAAGGGATTGTCGACCTCAGACGTGCAGCCGAAAGGTATTTTCGGCGGCGTAGTCGAGCGAGTTGCCGGAGATAGCGGCATTAAAGACGTTGCAATCGATTTTTATCATCGTTATCCAGAAGATATGCAACTTTTTGCCGAAATGGGCTTTAGCTGCCTACGCACCTCTATTGCCTGGACGCGTATTTTTCCACAAGGCGATGAACTGGAGCCTAACGAGGCGGGGCTGGCATTTTATGATCGCCTGTTTGATGAAATGGCGAAATATAACATCACGCCGTTGGTGACGCTGTCGCACTATGAGATGCCTTACGGGCTGGTAAAAAAACACGGCGGTTGGGGCAGCCGCAAGACTATCGAATTCTTTGAACGCTATGCCCGGACGGTATTCCAGCGTTATCAGCACAAGGTAAAATACTGGCTGACCTTCAATGAAATAAATATGTCATTACATGCGCCGCTGACTGGAGTCGGCCTGCCTGAAGACAGCAGCAAACAGCAAGTTTATCAGGCAATTCACCATCAGTTGGTAGCCAGTGCCAAGGCGGTCAAAGCCTGTCACGAGATTATTCCTGACGCTAAAATCGGCAATATGCTGTTGGGTGGTTTGCTATATCCGCTGACGACAAAGCCGCAAGACGTAATGGAAACCCTGCAACAAAATCGCGAATGGCTGTTCTTTGGCGACGTGCAGGTGCGCGGCAGTTATCCGGCCTATATGAAACGTTACTTCGCCGATCGTGGCATCGAGATTAATGTCACCAGTGAAGACAAGGCGGCGCTGAAATCGACTATCGACTTTATTTCCTTCAGTTACTACATGACGGGTTGCGTCACGACTGATGAAGAACTTAATCAGAAAGCGCGGGGTAATATTCTTTCTATGGTGCCAAATCCTCATCTGGCGAGTTCTGACTGGGGCTGGCAGATTGATCCGCAGGGGATTCGTATTCTGATGAACGAGCTTTATGATCGCTATCAGATCCCGCTATTTATCGTGGAAAACGGTTTGGGGGCCTTCGATAAACCTGATGCCGACGGCACGATTAACGACGATTATCGTATTGCCTATTTGAACGACCACCTGGTGCAGATTGGTGAAGCGATTGCTGACGGGGTTGAAGTGCTGGGTTATACCAGTTGGGGGCCTATCGATCTGGTTAGTGCTTCGAAAGCAGAATTCTCCAAACGATACGGTTTTATTTATGTCGATCGCGATGATCAGGGCAACGGTACCCTTGAGCGTCGACGTAAAAAAAGCTTCTATTGGTATAAAAGCGTCATTGAAAGCAATGGCGCTGCGCTAAAACGCTAAAGTAATCCGGAAAATTGTGTGATAAAGGTACAGGGTTTGGCCCGCTGAGCAGCAGGTTGAACTCCGTACCTTTTGCGTTTTAACCGGGGAAATAAGCATGACAGAAAAATTACTCCAACAAGAAACCAAGGCGCGCGTGGCATTAATTCGCGTTGTGACCTCTGAGGACCAGAGTTTTCTGGATATCCATCAACAGCTGATTATTGCTGAACAGCCTGAATTGGCGATGACGACTTATTGCCTTGCGGATCAATATGATGGCATTCACGATGCCAAAACGTTTGAGCTGGCAGTGCCTAAGCTGGTTGCTATGGGACTTGAGCTGCAAAAAAACTACGATATTTTGCTGGTAAGCTGCGCCTCGGATCCGGCGGTTAAACAGCTGCGCCAACTGCTGAGCATACCGGTCGTCGGGGTCGGACAAGCCTGTTGTGAGCAAGCGCTAACTGTTAGCCAAAGTGTCGGGGCAATTGGTATCGAACCTCGAGCACCGGCAATATTCTACGAAGTTCTGCATGACCGGCTGCGCACCTATCGCCAGCCAAAAGGCGTGAACAATACGCACGATATCCATACCGAGGATGGCAAAGCGGCTATTATCGAAGCGGTACTGGCCTGTGAGAAAGATGGGGCAAAAGTCATTGCTTTAGCTTGTACCGGCATGGCGACAACGGATGTGGCGGCGCTGGTGGCTCCTTATACTTCTATAGCGATAATAAACCCGGTGCTTGCTGCAGGACTGGCAGTAAAAAAATTGCTTAAGCGTTGAGTGCTGTTTTCATCAGGCTGAAGTGATAATAATGTAGGTTACTATTAGCAGAGCAAGAATTGTTAATTCTTGTTCCGACAAAAGCGTATTATCACTTCATCGCCTTGCAGAGCTAACACCGTTTAAAACGAGTGCCGGAGATAAGCGCCGGGAAAGGGGATAAATAGAAAGCCCTGTCTGATCAACAGGGCTTTTTGCCGTCTGTAGTTTACTAAAATTACTCTGAACAGAAAGGGCTCGGTTTTCACTGAAAAGCAGGCAAAAAAAAAGCCCGCTCAGAGGCGGGCAAATAACAGGGGTACTACAGGGTTTCTACACAACAGGGTTTCTACAGGGTTCTACAGATTTACACAGGGACATCACTTTCTCTCGATGGGTTTAAGATACCAAAGCCAATGTATGGTTTTGTCATCGTCAGGTAAGTTTTAGAATCGATGTGTAAAGCGCCGTCTTTACCTTCCAACATTTGTATTAGCGATTAAAAAAGGCTTACTTTTCAGGGTAAGCCTCGAGTAACCAGCCGCGACTATGCAGCAGTGGTAATTGATCAGCCGAACAGGCTATAAACAATTGCCGACATCGCAACTAAACCCACAATAACAATGAAACCGTTGCTGATATGGCCGCTGTATTTTCTCATTGCCGGAACTTTGCGGATTGCATACATCGGCATGAGGAAAAGCAACATGGCGATAATTGGGCCGCCCAGGGTTTCAATCATTCCTAAAATGCTTGGATTCAAGGTAGAGATGGCCCAGGTCGAAACCAGCATAAATACTGCGGTTATGCGGTTCATTTTCGGCAGAGAAATGTTTTTGCCACGGCTGCGCAGCGATTGGCTCACGATACCGTTAAAACCTTCGCGAGCACCCAGGTAATGACCCAGAAACGACTTGGTAATGGCGATGAAGGCAATTACTGGCGCGATATAGGCAATTACCGGCGTTTGGAAATGGTTGGCCAGATAGGACAGAATCGAGATGTTCTGATTTTTGGCCTCCATCAGGTCCGCCGGGGAGAGGCTCAGCACGCAGCTGAACACGAAGAACATCACCGTTACAACCATCATCAAAGTACTGAAGGTCAGGATTTTAGAGCATTTTCTCTCGGCATCGTCGCCATATTCTTTACGTTTTGCGACGGCAAATGATGAGATAATTGGCGAATGGTTAAACGAGAAAACCATCACTGGAATAACCAGCCACAGGGTCATCAGCATGCCATTACCAGTACCTCCAGTTGCCGCTGGAGCGTGCTCAAAAATAGAGGCATTCCAGTGCGGAATAAGGTAAAGCGCTAACGCCATCAGCACAACAACAAATGGATAAACAAGAACACTCATTGTTTTAACAATAAGGTGCTCACCAAAGTGAACCAGTGTCATTAATGCCAGAATCAGCACTAGCGCTAATATCGCTCGCGGTGGAGCAGGCAGATGCATTTGATGGGTGATGAAACTTTCGACAGTGTTGGTAATAGCTACGCTATAAACCAATAATATCGGGAAAATAGCGAAGAAATAGAGCAAGGTAATTAGTTTACCTGCGGTAATACCGAAATGTTCTTCTACAACGTCGGTAATATTCTGCCCTGCATTCTTCCCGGACAATACGAAGCGTGTTAGTCCACGGTGGGCATAAAATGTCATGGGGAACGCAAGAATAACCATGATAATCAGCGGGATAAGTCCACCAATCCCAGCGTTAATTGGCAAAAACAGCACGCCCGCGCCTATTGCCGTTCCGTACAGTCCCAGCATCCATGTGGTATCCGTTTTGCGCCATGCACCTGTTTCGTCGGTATTTTCCGTGGCAAGTACGTCAACTTGAGAATTACTCATAAAACCTCTGGTGAACAAAATTTAATCATCTCTTGCGAGAGACTGAGTCACAATATTAAAAACTGGCATCATACTAATGAGACAGAATTTGGATAGCGGGATGATACTCACGAGCAGTATGAATGTCCGTGATTCTGATAACCTATGGCTGAATATATGGCTAATTTCTTTCATGTTCGATAAAGATACGGGCTGCTGGTAAATATATAGATTAATCAAAATTTTATTCATTGCTCAGGCCATGCTTCATGCTTAAAAATTCAGGCAAGAGAGTAGCATAATCCTTATTTCCCTTGAATTGCCAAGTTTCACTCTAAGATGAATATTATTAAATTAGATTTTTTGGTTTCTTATAATGATGGCCATAGCGGCTGGAAATTTGATTTAAAACTCTGTTTCTCAACAGGTAGAAACTGCCTTACGGGCAATATTGGAATGCATTTGCGGAGTTAATAACGGTATTGATGGACCTGAATCAGTTAATCATTACTGATTCAGGATAAGCAACTAATAGGTTGTTATTTAAACAGCTCGTTATTGCCAAAAAGCTTATTGCTGTTGCTGTTTTGGATACTGGTCAGGCAATGCGTCGCCGACTGATGAGCCGGGCGCTGTGGTGAGGTCATCATATCGCGAGCATCCGCAACATTGTTAAATGATGAATGCTCAACGCAAGGCTGTGAACTGGTGTTCATTGGAATTTCTGAAGCCTGTGTGCCGAATGCTGCGCCCGCAAGCACCATTGCTGCGAGTAGAACTTTACTGCTGGTCATTTTAGGTATGTCCGAGAATCTTAAGGTTAACGCCTGTTCACCTGGCATGAGCTGGCCATGAGGTGTTGGGAGTTTGATTGTCTGCTTGCTTGTGTAGAGGCTGTGAGGCTGGCAATAAAAAACGGGAGCCATGGCTCCCGTTGATCATGCAGAAAGGATCAGAACAAGGGTCTACACATGTTGGAGCGTATTTTGCTCCTCGATTTCTTTATTCGGTAGGCGAATCGTGGCAGAAATCGCGAGTGAGATAATTAATAGCACGGTAATGAAGCTAAAGGTTATGGCAAAGCCGCCAAAGATTGAGGCAATCAATGAGCCTAAAACACTGCCGACGCCAAACCCGAGATAAAGCAGGCCATAGTTCTTGGTCAGATTGTTAAGGCCGAAGAAATCGCTGACCAATGAAGGATAGACGGTGATCGTGCCGCCAAAGCTAAAGGCTACGCAGGCTACGGAAACATAGAACGACGTTTCATTCATATGAGTAAATAGCATAATACTCATGCCAATCAGAGAGATAACCTGAGCTAACGAGATCACTCGAATACGCGCCATTTTGTCTGAAAGCACGCCGAGAACCAGGCGACCGCTAAGATTGGCGATAGCAATAACGGTAACGGCGTTGGCAGCGGTCATCGCGCTGAGATGCACCAGTCCTTGGCCAATATCTTTGGCCACCCCAATGACATACAGTCCGCTCATGCAGGCAGTCAAAAACATCAGCGCCAGCATCCAATACTGTGGGACGCGAATGGCTTCGGCCAGGCTGAAATCACGCGGCTGCTCCTGGTGATTGTCAATCATTCTGGCTTGCTGTTTTGGTGCGTCGGTCATCATCAGGCCGCCGATAATCACCATCGTCATCGCTAACAAACCCCAGATAATAAAGGTATGTTCCAGCGTGCCGATGCTTAACAGGTAGCCACAGATAAACTTAAATCCCAGGCTGCCAAAACCGTAGGCGCCAATGGCACAGGCTGAAACCACGCCTTTGCGTTCCGGGAACCATTTTACACAGTTCGAAAGGGACATCAGGTAACCGGCACCATCGGCCAGACCGACCAGCACGCCTGCGCTGAGGTAAAGCATCACGAGATTCGTCGAGTGGGCGGTGAGGAAGAATCCAACGGCCATCAATATGCCTGAGGCGATGGTGACTTTTTTTACCCCGAAGCGTTCCTGTAATTTACCGGCGACAGAAGAGGCTACGGCCAGGCCCAGGCTTAATAAACCGAATGAGAAGGCAACGCGGCTGATGGGTTCATCGAGTTTGGCGGAAAGCTGCCCGTTGAACAGGCTCCAGGTATAAACCGAGCCGAGTGCAAACATGGTGATAATGGTACCAAACAAGGTAAACCAGCGGGTGCGATTATGATTGGGTATCGCAGCGCTTTGCTGGACGGCCGCTTTTTTAAGGCCTGATTTATCACTCATAGTGGGTTCTCCCGAGCGAGATTGATTCAATTAGATTGGCGTTATGATAAGTCTTATTTGAGGACATGAATCGATTCAGGCATGAGATGCCTTTGAAGTGGAATGAAGTGCGTTAATAGTGGTATGAATGACCTAAAGTGTCCTTTTTACAGAGGGTAATTTGGCTTAAATCTGTTTTGTCAGGCCGCTTGGTGCCTGGCTTTAGTTGATCTACATCATCAACAACGTAGTTAGGTTTGCTGTCTGCTATCTGAAAAACGTCAAAAGCACAGCGATGAGTTTGTTTAGCTCAAAACAGGGATTGGTTTTGCAGAAAACTTCGTTCTGGAAAAGGGGCCTTCTTATTACTCTGCAAGCTATTGGAAAAAATTTTTAAAGAGAGCGCGTTATGTCGGATTTGGTGCCTTATCTTGATCACGTTGTTATAAATGTTGCCGAGGGTCTTAACCTGTCAGAGCAGCTGTTTCGCCGGTTGGGATTCAAC
Organism: Serratia sp. M24T3; assembly: GCF_000257645.1. GTDB lineage: Bacteria > Pseudomonadota > Gammaproteobacteria > Enterobacterales > Enterobacteriaceae > Rouxiella. Next base: position 17,224 of record NZ_AJHJ01000018.1, on the reverse strand, counting down.
CTGACAACTCGCGGCCATCACTCGCTTGGATCGAGCAATCATTTAGCCATCTTCAATGATAATTATCTTGAGTTACTCGGTTATGAAGACCGCAATACGCTACAGCGTAAGGAACTGTATCAGGCGCCGTTGGGGCTTAATGGGCTGGTGTGGAAAACCCGGGACGCCGCTGCTGTGTATCAGCAGCTAGCGCAGCATCAGTTGGCCGAAGCCGAACCCAAAGCTTTTTTCCGCCCGGTTAAGCTCAACGATGGCACCGAACCCAACGCGCGATTTCAAACCGTGCCGGTTAAAGCCTCTCGCATCCCGCATGGTCGGAGCTTTTTTTGTCAGCACTTAACCCCTGAACTGGTCTGGCGTGCCGAATGGCAAACCCATCCTAATGCGGTCTCGCATATTAGTGAATTTGTGATTTCTGCCAGAGATATCCGCCATGCTGCACAGTTGTATGTGGACATTTTTGGTAAGGAGCACATTAATGAGATAGATCCTCAGGAAGTTGCCTTGCAGGCCGGAGGTGCCAAGGTGCGCTTTATCACTCCTGAGAAAGCTCAGGCTGTTTTCGGCATCACGCTATCGGATGATTGTGATGAGGCAAAAATGATAGCGCTGAGTTTTGGCACCTATTCGCTGGAAACCACGCGGCAAAGTTTACAGCGCGGTGAGATTCACTTTACCGAGGTTAGGGGGCGAATCCTTGCGCAGGTCGGGCATGGACTCGGGTTAACGTTAGCCTTTTGTGAGAACTGAAGGTTGAAATTGAAAGTTTAGAATTGAAAACGTTAAGTAAAGGTGGAAACTAACGTTGATAGACTGGGTCGAAAAGTAAACTATCAACGTTAAGGAACAACTTTTATGAATAGCATAAAGTGTATTTACGCAAAAACCTGCCTTCTAGCCCTGATTTTAGCCACTCTAAACGGCTGTGCGTATCAGAGTCCTTCAGGTGATACCAAGATTCAAGGATCGGGTACGATAAGTGCGGGAGCTGCGTTCTAATTTTAAGTTTACGAGTAATAAAAATGCTTTGCAGGAAAATGGTAATTTCCTGCAATGGATTATTTTTTTGAGCGCTTTTATTGATTTAGATCAACGAAAGCGCTCAAAAAACTTAATCGGTGTTGAATGATTTAAAAAAACATGCAGAATCTAAATAATAAAGTTGCTGGCTAAAAAATATTAACATTATGGCTATCCTTCATCCCTGTGTTCATCATTTGACTGATTGTATTCATTGTTAGTTTAATGAATAATCTTCAATCTTATTAATTATGCTTTCAATTTCACTTCGACTTTTATCAGTCTCAGCAACAGCTTTATCAACAATTAGCTCTTTTATAAAGAAGTCTATCGCAATAGTTGTTTTCTTGACGACATTTTCCATGGTGACTTCTCTATATGCATCAGGCTCGACTTGTTTTTGCAGTTCTGTTTTAACATACTGAAAGAAGTCCTCAGGTGCTTCATAAGTAGCGATTCCATGAATCATCATATCCAATGTTAATATCATATATAGCCTCTCGTATTTTATTTACTTAGATACATTCAGACAAACTTGATGCTTTGAATGAGGTTTGCCTACTAATTTTAGGGACTTTACCCTCATATTCATCGGTCTACGCACGGCCAATCACTTGAGATAATCTTATCAATATAGGCTTATGAAGGCCGTTAGATCAAGAATTCCCGTCACATATCTCATACATTCTCGCTACCAAAAACGATTTTTGAGAGCTGCAAAGCTTTGCCTGCGGCATGTTTTGCTTTTTCCTCAATCAAAACAACTCACAACCTTTGGTTAAAAAAATTTGTCAATGCAGTTCCGGGTTTCTGGTCTGTTAGGCCCCGTTCCCATGAACGATAGCTATCTTCGGATAAAATTTAACTTAGAGCAGATTTCGTGCTTCGAGACGTTAAGTTAATCTTCATCTCCAGTTGTTATGAGGTTTGAATTTCGTTGATGAATTGTTAATTAATCATGCTTGATACGAAAATAAAGTAGATGACTATAAATTAATGTATTTCAAATGATTGCCTGGTAAATTTTCTTGAGTGTTCGCTATCGGCGCTGAACCTTTCAATATACCGCGCTGTGTTAGAAAAGCGATCATTTCGTTTATGTTGTGCTCTGTGTAGATAGGTTTTTCAAATCCACGAAGGAAAAAAACCGTTTTATCGCCATTGCTTTTAATTAAATAGATTTCAGCAATGCTGATTATAAAATCACAATTATCAATGCTTTTAATTTGCATCATTTTCGTGTGTCCAAGGTTTTAATATAACTTCGTTAGGATTAATCTTAACGAAGTTATACTACTCTCGATTTTTTTAATTGGAAATAGAGTAAATTGTTTAAAGATGCTAATTCTTTCCTGTTTGTTGTAAGTGTGAGCATATTGAGTACTTGTTAAGCAATCCACTTTCTAAATATAAAGTATTCAAACATTTGATTTAGGGTTTTCATAACTTCCTGTATTCATTAAATTTGCCGGCTGATTGATTTTTGAGCGACAGGCAAAGCAGAATTTCTTGATTTACATTAGGAGAAATCATAGGTTATTTCTTACCTATTCGTTATCGATAACTCGCGCCCGAGATGATGCCTGCTTTCTGTTACCGCACTTACGGGGTGAAATTATCCATGGAGGTTATGATGCATGCGGAACTGCTTTCTCTATTTTCCATTGCTGTAGCGCTGGCGGTTGGGGCGATGAGCCCCGGCCCCAGTTTTATTTTTGTGGCAAAAACGGCTATCGCTTCCTCACGTCGCGATGGTCTGGCGACCGCGTTGGGTATGGGGATCGGTTGCGCAATACTGGTTCTAATCGCTTTTTCCGGGCTACATACTTTGCTGGTTACCGTTCCCTGGCTCTATCTCACGCTGAAGATTTGCGGCGGCCTGTACCTTTTTTATATGGCAATCAAGATTTTCCGGGGGGCGAGTCAGAAACTAACGTTGGGAGAAGGGGGGGAATCGGCAAGGATTGGTTTCAAAAAAGCCTTTATGACCGGATTGATTACCCAACTATGTAATCCCAAGACGGTTTTAGTCCTGGCCGGTATTTTTGCTGCATTGTCCCCTCGCGATATCCCCGGCTACTTTTATTGGCTTTTACCGGTAATGGGCTTTGCCATTGATTCACTGTGGTACACCTTTGTGGCCTATGTCTTGTCATCGGCCAAGCCACAGCGTGTTTATTTACGCTATAAGAAAAGTATTAGCCGTATCAGTGGTGGAGTGATGGCGGCGCTTGGGTTAAGGCTGATCCTGACCAAATAAAACTCTCATAAAGCCAGCGGAAAGACTTCGCAAATGGTCTTATGCAGGTAACCGGTAGCTTCTGAAAGATGGCTATTTGACTGATGCAGGGCAATGCCAATATTGCCCATCTCAGGCAGTTCAGGTCGATCAATGATCTTTAGTCTGGTTGGCATGCCCATCTCGGTACGCAAAGTCATTCCCAATCCTGCAGATGCGGCCGCCCATATTCCACTGAGGCTACGGCTGGTAAAAGCAATGCGCCAAGGGATGCCTGCATGATCCAGAGCGGCGATGGCGAGAGTGCGCATAATACAAGGCGCATCGAAAACCAGAAGCGGTAAGGGAGTTCCTTCTCGCAGATAAGGCGTAATTTCGAAATCAGTCGCGCTAATCCATTGCAGCGGCAGGCTGCCTAATGATTGGTTGAAAGGCGTGGTTTCTTCCCCCTGCCAACTCAGGGCTAAATCGAGCTCGTTTTGCCTGATAGCACTAAGCAATGGGCCATTGCGAGTCACGGTTGCCGAGATTTGCACCTTTGGGTGGATACGAGAAAACTGGCCGAGAATAGCCGGTAGCAGTGCTTCGCCAAAATCCTCCTGCAAACCCAAACGAATTTCGCCGGCAACGGTGCTGGCGCTCATTGCCGCGCAGGCTTCATCATTGAGATTCAATAATCTGCGCGCATATCCCAGCAAAATTTCGCCCTGAGCGGTTAATGCCAGATGGCGACCAGATTTTTGCATCAGTGCCGTGCCTGCCTGCTGTTCCAGCTTTTTAAGCTGCGCGCTGATGGCCGAGGTTGAACGACCCAACCGGTCGGCGGCCAATACAAAGCTTCCCAACTCAATGCCGGTTACAAAAGTCCGCAATGCTTCTGCATCAAATGTCAGAGGGCGTTTTGCCATGATTAATCATCCTGTTTTTAGGGAATGATAGTGCTGTTATATCTGATTTTATAAATCATCATAGGCGCTTATCTTCTTTATTACACTTTTTGAGTAACGTAATAGCAGGAGATAATCATGCCTATGACCCGTATTGCGATCCCGGAACAGCGATTCACACTTTGGCGCGACGCAATTTCCCGTGCGCTGCAACAGACTCTGGTTAGCAGTTTTGACATCCCCGAAACCGACTGTTTTCAACTTTTTGACCGCTATCAGCCGGAGGAACGCATCTTTGACCGCCACTATTTATCTGGATCTGAGCAGGGCCGCAGTGAGGATTTTCTGCTGTTTCAGATAACCGCAGGCAGACCGCGTGGACCAGAGGAGAAACAGAAATTGTATTTGAAGTTGGTGGAACTGCTTGGGCAATCCATAGGTATCAAGCCGCAGGACGTGATGGTAGTGATTACTTTTACTCAGCCTGAAGACTGGTCTTTCGGCAGTGGAAAGCTGTTTAAGGTCTCTGATATTCCACGACCTTAAGGAGAAGAACATGCTGGCGATGCAGTATAGTTTCACGCTTCCGGCCGATTACGATATGACCATTATCGAGCGTCGTATCGCCGATAACGGTCATCTGCTGGATGGTTATCCGGGGCTGATTTTTAAAACTTATCTCTATGCGATTCAGAACGACGGGTTAACCGCCAATGACGAGAATCTCTATGCGCCTTTCTATCTTTGGCAGGACGCCGCAAGCCTGAACAGTTTTCTGTTAAGTCCGGGGTTTGCGGCGGTATCGCGGGCTTTCGGCAGGCCAGAGGTCAAGATTTATCCCGTGCTTTCGGCGGCATTATCGCCTGACATCCGTCAGGCTAAATTCGCCTGCCGGAAGATTGAGCCAATCAGGCCTTACAGCAGTCTTTCTTCACTAGGTGAGCCAGTAAAAATAGGAGAAGAGTTGGCGCGTTTAGTTGCCTGGGATCCGCAAAATTGGCAGCTGATTGGCTTGAGTCTGTGGAAAACATTGCCGCAAGAGGTAGCCTCAACCAGCCAAAACTATCAAATTGGCCATATTTCACTGCCGAAAAATTGAATCATGCACTGAGTAAAAAAACCTAATCAATAAGTCTTTATTATGGCACGGCCGAAAGGCATCGGCTGGGCCTGAGCCCCTGTATTGTACGACTTAACATACCGCAAAAATCGTTAATCCTCCCGCTAAAATACAATTCTGCTTTTGTATGATAATAAATCCGTATGGATAAAAATCACCCAGCTTAAACAGGCTAATTACTGCATTAAAAGTCAAGAAATCAGACTCAAAATTCAACTTAACTGTCTGTTTTTATTTGTTTAATTTTCTAAAAAACGTCAGTCATAAAAAGTGATTTTCATCACAATATCGCCGCTCACAAAGTAAGCGGTTAGATTGACTTTCGTATAATCGTATACGAAATTGGTCTCATGTTGATTTGCTGTGGAAATGACCAATGAAGACCGCGATTACCTATCCTGGGTTGGGAACTGAAGACCGATCAATGGGGCCTGCTCCTCTTTCAGCCGCCATTTTATCTGAACCGATGCTGTTTATTTCTGGACAGGTCGCCATTGATCCTTACAGCGGCAATATTGTTGGCAGTGATATTGCGTCCCAGACACGTCAGGTTTTAGCGAACATTGAGTCTTTGCTCAAGCAGGCCGATATGACGCTGGACTGTCTGGTTCGCGTAACAATTTACCTCACCGATCTTTCACAGTTTGCCGGCATGAATGAAGTTTATGGCGAAGTGCTCTCCGCTCCCTATCCTGCTCGTGCCACGGTAGGTATTACGCTGAATCATCCCGATCTGCTGGTGGAAATGGAAGCTACAGCGATGCGTCAGATTGCAAAATAACAAGCAGCGGCAATTATTTTAAAAAATTATAAATCACAGGCGAAAGCCTATTTTTTCAGCACCAGGGGAACTTAATCATGAACAATGCATTGCGACTGGCTGTTTGGATGACGGGATTCACCGCAATTATGCTCTCTTCCATATCTGCAGCTCAGGCTGCAGATGACATCAAACCCTCGGCCAAAGACTTTGCCGCTATGGCCCAATGTAAAACCTTGCAGGCCAAGTATCCTTCTCTGGTCGGCAAGCAGGTGGTGGTCGGCCTTGGCGGATATACCAAAGGTTTTGAGGCTCCGTCGGCAAAGGATCCTTCAGTGATTGAAGGGTTGGATCCTTCACTGTTCGATCGTCTTGGTGGCTGTCTTGGTTTCACTCACACTTATCAAAATGGATCCTTTAACGTGCTGCTAACCTCGATCACCAGCGGTCGTGCGGATATCGGCCCGATGCTTTACGTTACTGATGCGCGCCTGAAACAGATAGCGTTTGTCGCCTCGGTGCAGGTGCAGGACGGATCGCTGGTAGCAAAAGGCAATCCAAAAAATATTAAAACCGTAGATGACCTGTGCGGTAAAACCGTGGCCGCTGCGGCAGGAACCTATGAAGCTGCGACACTGGTTCCTCAGCAAAATGCTATCTGTAAGAAAGAAGGCAAGCCCGAGATCGATATGCTGATGGTGCAGAACACCGATAACAGCATTCAGGCGATCAAAAGCGATCGTGCCGATATTTATCTCACTGAGGCCGGATCGGCGCGTGAAGTCGCCAAGGCCGATCCCTCGCTGCAAACTTCATTTACTGTCGATCTGCCAATCATGGTCGGTTTCCCTATTGCCAAAGACAACACTGTGATGCGCCACGCGGTGCTGGACGCCATGAAAGTGATTCAGAGCAGCGGCGCGCAGAAAAAACTGTTGGATTTCTGGGGCCAGGGCGGCAGTGCCGAACGTCCCGCAGTTGATAAAGGCTAAAGCCTGGAGCTGGGGCAGCTGATTGTGACCGCCCCAGTTTTCCCCTATGCAGTAGATTTTTTGAATGCCCAGTCTGACCGTCAGGAGTCGACGATATGCAAGATTTTTTCCAATACCTCACGCTGCCGTATTTATGGCAGGGTGCGGTAATCGCCGTCGAACTGTTAGTCGGTGCTCTAACTGGGGGGATTATCATCGGATTTTTTCTGGCGCTCGCCAGCACTTCCCGTCATACGATAATTCGCCTTCCGGTGCAGATTTACATCTATATTTTGCGCGGCACGCCGGTGCTGTTGCAGTTGATTTTGCTCTACAACGTGTTGCCGCAGTTTGGTCTACGTTTTAGCCCATTTTCCAGCGCTTTATTGGCGATGATGATTAATGAAACGGCGTTTTGCGCCGAGATTATTCGCGGTGGTATCGTAGCCACCGATCGCAACCAGCGCACCGCCGCGCAGGCATTTGGCTTTTCGCGCACCAAAGAAATGATCCACGTGGTTATTCCGCAGGCGTTGCGCGCCATTCTGCCGACGCTGGGCAATGAAGCCGTCGGATTGCTGAAATCCACCTCGCTGGCCTCCGTCGTCGGGGTTAATGAACTGACGATGCGTGGGCAAACCATCGTTTCGCAAAACTTTCTGTTTATTCCTGTGCTTGTTGCCTCTGGCGGCATTTATATGATCATGTCTTCAGGCCTTGCAGGTATCCAATACTGGCTTGAAAAGCATTTCAATCTCGAAGAACGGGCACGGCGCGCGCGTCTGGTGAAAAACGCCGTCGAAGTGCCGATTGAGGAAACTCAGGCACTGCTGCCGAAACAGCATTGGGAAAGCAAAAATGCCGCCGTGGTGCTGGACATAGAAAATCTGCTGGTGGAATACGCGGGCAAAGCGGTGCTAAAAGGGCTGACTTTAAAGGTTCGCCGTGGGGAAGTGGTGGTCCTGCTGGGCCGTTCCGGTTCCGGTAAAAGTACCTTGCTGAAATCCATTCTGGCGCTGACGCCGCGAGCTGGAGGCAGTATAGAAACAGAAGGTCACCTGATGGGCCGTGACGCGAAAGGGCAGCTGTTGGCCGAGCGCCTTTTGCCCGGCAATCGCGCCGACTCCGGGATTGGTATCGTATTTCAGCACTTTGCCTTGTTTGATCACATGACCGCGCTGCAAAACACGATGAGCATTCCCTTGCTGGTGCAGGGGATGCCAAAAGACGTGGCGCGGCTCAAGGCCAAACGCGCGTTGAAGCTGGTCGGGCTCGAGAATTTTGAGGTGGCTTTACCACACGAACTTTCCGGAGGGCAACAGCAGCGGGTCGGGATCGCCCGTGCGCTGGCTGCCGAACCGCGTATCTTGCTGTTTGATGAACCGACCTCGGCGTTGGATCCTGAGCTGGTGCGCGAGGTCAATCAAACCATCCGTTCGCTGGCGAAAACGGGCATGACACTGCTAATCAGCACTCATGACATCGCATTTGCCGCCACCGTCGCCGATCGCATTGTTTTCCTGCAAGACGGTGTGCTGGTGGAGGAGGGCGGGCCAGAAATTTTGCAACATCCAACTACAACAGCGTTTTCCGCCTTCCTGCAACAGGAGCTGACTCATGAAAATAGCTGATCACCATTTACAGGGCTTACCGCACGCTATCGAGGCGCGCGAAAAGCTGGGCGAGGCGCTATTTCGCTACATGCTTGGCCAGCCCAAAGACTTGCCTGCAGGCGCAGACGATGCCAACGCCGCAGCTCTGCAACAATATCGACTGGTGCCGCGAGTCATGCGAGGTTGTCAGAGCCTGAATATCAGCAGCCAGCCGTTTAAGCGTCACTGGTCCGCTCCGTTGGCGGTCGGCGCATTCGCTGGCGATCGGGTATTTCATCCGCAAGGATTGCTGCCGATTGCACGGGTCTGCCAGCGATTGCAGCTGCCACTGTTTGTTTCCGAAGAAACCGTAACCCCGTTGGCAGATATTTGTGCTGAACACGATGACTGCTGGCTACAGCTGCGTGCCGCCGGGCCGGTGGATCGCCTCTTGGATTTGATGGCTAATGCCGCCGACTGCGGAGCGCAGGGAATTATTCTTACCGTGCTGGCACCGGTTCATCCGGTTCATGGCCTGCAACCGGGCGGGTTTTCGATTGGCGACGAGCTACTGCGTCGGGGTTGGAAAACTATCGGTTCGACGGCAGCGGGCGTGCATCCGCTACCCGCATTTCCTGCCTGGTCATGGCAAGAATTGGCAACCGTGATTCAACACGCGACGGTTAAAGGTTTGAGCGTCATGGTTAAAGGCGTTCTGCATCCAGAAGACGCTATGTTGGCTGCGCAATCTGGCGCACAGGCACTGATGGTATCAAATATCGGCCTGCGGCAAAGTGCGCGCTGGGTAACACCGGTTGAGTCGATGGCCCAAATTGGTCCTGCTTTTACTGGTTTACTCGCCATCGACGGCGGGATACGCAGCGGCGCGGACGTGCTGGTCGCGCGCTGCCTCGGAGCTGAGCTTGCCGTCATGGTGCGCCCGGTAATCGCCGCTTTGGCCGCCGGTGGCGAACAGGCCGTTGAGTCTTTACTCGACGGGTTAATCAATGAAATAACGGCTTTGTGCAGCTGGTGCGGGGTCAGCGATATCTGCGAGCTTAACGCGGATTATGTAGCCATTATGGGAGCCAGTCATGAGCAGTAATCCTTTGGCATTACCGACTTTGCGCCTTAATCAGGGCGATGCCAGTGAGGCGCGAGTTTATTACTGTGCGCATTTTATCGCTGAGAGTCTGGGCTTTTTTGCCCGCGCAGGAGTGAAAATCGAATTCACTACCGCCCAGTCCGGCGGCCACACCATTCAGGGAGGGCAGGTTCCGGCCGTTATCGCCGGAGAGGCTGATCTGACAATCGGTGGGCCGATGGTTATCATGAAAAATCACGAAGAAAACGGCCCGTTGCTTAAATGTTTTTGTGCTGCGGTGGCCGGTAATCCGTGGTATTTGGCTGCTGCGAGTGCTCAGCCGGATTTTAGTTTTGCGTCGCTGCGCGGTTGCACGGTCATTGACGTTGGCAATGTTGGCACCGCAACCCTTTGTTTTCGCTGGTTGTTGCGTCAGCAGGGTATCGGTGAAAACGAACTGAAGCTGATCCCCGGCAGTGGCAATCCGCAGCAAGATTTTGCAGCGGTTGCCGCAGGTGAAATTGACTATGCCTTGCACTCGTTGCACGCACTGGCTCCGACTATCGCCAGCGGCCAACTTGCCTTAGTGCAAAGCCTGTCGGCCGCAACCGGCCCGGTGCCTTGGAGCGCCTATATTGCCCGGCCAGAGATTATTGCTGCAAAACATCAGGCTTTTTCAGCCTTTAACTGTGCTATTGGTTTGGCCCTGAACTGGTTGTGCGAACAGTCAGCCGAGCAAGTGAGCCAGGTTATCGCGCCTTTCTATCCTGATTATCCTGCCGAAGGATTGATAGAAGCCGTCCGCGGCTATCAAGCCTCGCAGACTTTTGCTTCATCCACCCCGATCGCGGAACAAGATTTTCGCCACTTCTCGGACATTCTACAGCAGGCAGGTTGGCTAAAGCAGGCTGCACCTTACGCCGCGCTGGTAGATAGCAGCTTAATAAAGGAGCAAAACTGATGAAAACCTTGATTATCGGCGGATTGTTGGTGACCGAAACCGGCGAGCTGCGGGCCGAACTGGCCATCGACAAGGGTAAAATTGTCGGTATTTTTGCGCCAGATTGCCTATTGCCGCAGGCCGATGAGGTGATCGACGCCAGCGGGCTTATCGTGATGCCCGGTGCCATCGATGTACACACGCACTTTACCGGTTCGCACGATTTCCCCGAGCAGGAACTGCGCGAAGGAACACAGGGAGCGGCGGCGGGCGGCGTCACCACGGTGGTAGAAATGCCACATTCACTGCCGCCAGCCACTACGCTGGAGAATTTCACCTGGAAGCGCGGCCTGCTGGACGCCAATGTTACGGTGGATTTTGCCATGTGGGCCGGGTTGGACGGCAAAAATTTGCATCAGTTGGCGAGTCTGGATGCTGCCGGCGCGATCGCGTTTAAAGCCTTTTTATGCAGCGGCGATCCCGATGGCGGTGCCACTGACCCGAAAGGGCTGCCGCGCCTTGACGATGACGGCCTGCTGCGCGCTATGCAAACGTTGCGCGAGTTCGACGGATTGATCGGCATTCATTCCGAGAATCACGACATTCTGATCGGAGCAGGGGCTGAATTGCGCCGTGCCGGACGCAAAGATATTCGCGCCCACGCGCTGGCTGGCCCTGAAATTGCCGAGGTTGAGGCTGTCAATCGTGTACTGACCATCGCCGAGGAGACCGGCGCGCGTTGTCACATAGTACATGTCAGTTCGGCGCGGGCCGCAAAAAATATCGTCAAGGCTCGCGGCAGGGCGCGGGTCTCATTCGAAACCTGTCCTCATTATCTGATCCTTGATGAAGAAGATTTGGTACGCATTGGCCCTAACGCGCGCTGCGGGCCGCCGATCCGCCCGCGTCCGGTTGTGGATGCGCTGTGGTCAGTGGTACTCGACGGCGAGGTGGACATGTTGGCCTCGGATCACTGCCCGTACCTGCCGGAACAAAAAGCGGCGGGCAACGAATCCATCTGGGATGCGGGCATGGGGCTGACCGGCGTTGAAACGCTGGGGCCGATGTTCTTTAGCGAAGGGCACGTCAAGCGAGGTCTTGGCTTGACGGAATTTGCCCGCATGACCGCCACGGGTCCGGCGAAAACTTTCGGCCTTTATCCACGAAAAGGGGCGATTAGGATAGGATCTGATGCCGATCTGGCGTTTTACAATCCGCAGCAGGTCTGGACGGTAAAAGGTGCCGATTTTTACGGACTCGGCAAGTGGAGCGCGTTTGAGGGGCTGAACTGTCAGGGTAAGGTTGCGATGACGATGATCCGTGGGGTCATGGTTTATAAGGATGGCAAGACCCAGGTCGAGCCGGGCTTTGGACAGTTTATCACTCGGGCGATAAGCCAATAATATCCAAACTATTCGTCCTGGAAAGGGCATCAGGAAGCATCATGGCAGCAAAACAGGTGATAAAAAAAACGCTGGGCAAACAGTCTGCAAATAAAGCCGACGCCGAGGTGTCACCGCTGATGCAGGCCGCTGGCGAGGAGGGTGTTCAGTGGCAGGCGGCCAGACCTCGCACGCTGGTAGATCACGCGGTTGACGCCATTCTCTCTGCTGCGTCGCGCGGTTTGCTGCTGCCCGGCGATCGCGTTTCTGAACCGGATCTGGTGATGCGGCTGGGTATGAGTCGGGTGCCGATTCGTGAGGCGCTGCGCATCCTCGAGAGTCAGGGCATCGTCTCCAGCGAGCCGTATAAAGGTATTCGCCTGATGGATATTTCCCAGCAGCGGCTGGAGCAGATCATCGACGTGCGTATTCCGCTGGAAACGCTGGCTTGTCGTCGCGCGATTGAGAACGGCCGCAACGGCAAGCTGCAAATTACCCGACTTGAGGCAAGCGTCAAAGAGCTGGAACTGATGATGCAGCGTGGAGATGTCTACGGTTTTGCCTCGGCGGATACCGATTTTCACCGCGTATTGTGCAGCTTCGCGGAAAACCCCGTGCTGAGCAATCTATGGGAATCGATAGCTCGCCAGCTCACAGTGATTTTCGGGCTGTCAACAATGGGCAAATCCATGGCCGCCATCGTAGAAGAGCATTGCCAATTAACTCAGGTTTTTGCAGCCGGAGATATTGCGCAAATGACTCAAGAAATTGAATTACACGTTCGCGTGCAGGCTTTGGACGTGGACTATCAGAAAATTATTGCTGACCGACGCCGGGCGGCGTCTGCGGCAGAATAAATATAAGGTTAAGCCATGAAAATAACAGATGTAGAAGCCTTTTATTTGCGGCTTCCCAATATTGAAGCGCGCACCGACAGCTCTCAGGATGCCCTGCTGATTAAAATCACCACCGATGCGGGCGTGGTAGGCTGGGGCGAGGTCGATGGCAGTCCTTACGTCACTAAAGCGATTATTGAAGCACCTTATTCGCACACCATGGTCACCGGTCTGAAATCTTTATTGATTGGCGAAAATCCGCTGGAGACTGGCCGCCTGTGGGCAAAAATGCATCGCGCAACAATTTATTACGGTCGTAATGGGGCAGTTATTCAGGCTATGGCGGGGATTGATATCGCGCTGTGGGATATTAAAGGTAAAGCGTTAGACAAGCCGATTGTTGAATTGCTGGGTGGAGCAATGCGCGATCGCATGCGCGTTTACTCCTCAAACATGTTCCAGTTCAGCATCGAAGATACCGTGGCGCGAGCTCGTCACGCTGTGGATACCGGGCATACCGGTGTTAAATTTGGCTGGGAACCGTTTGGCCTCGATGAAAAACGCGATATCGAATACGTAGAAGCCATCCGTCACGCGATAGGTGACGACGTTGATTTTATGCTCGACGTTGGGCTGGCCTGGGATGCTAAAACCACCATTCGCCGCGCCCAGCTGTTTGAACCCTATCGCCTGTTCTGGATTGAAGAACCTTTGCATCCGGACGACTATGCCGGATATGGCAAAGTTTCGCAGAGCTGTTCCCAACATATTGCGGCGGGGGAGGAAGAGTGCACGGTAGTCGGCTTCCAGCGACTGATCGACGAAGGGCAAATTGATATTGTTCAAATAGATGTGACGCGCACTGGATTTACTCAGGCGATGCAGATTGCGCAATATGCTCACAGCCGTGGCCGTAAAGTGTGTAATCATAATTTCACTACCGATATTAATACCGCTGCGTCACTACATTTCCTTTGTGCGATTGAAAATGCTCTGGTAATGGAATATTGCGTGGAGCCGGGTGAAATTAGTCGTTCATTGGCTAAAGAGCCGGTGAAAATTACCGATGGCTACGCCTTCCTGCCGTCGGGTCCGGGATTAGGCGTTGAACCAAGAATGGATATTATCGAAAAATTTCTAGTGAAAACGGCTTAATGCCTTGTTTGTTATTATAAATTTTGGATTTTTTAGCATTCTTTTTGCATTGACTCTTTATTGCGGCCCGCTATTTGTTGTGCGGGCCTTTTTTTATTACAGCTCTTGAGAGAATGTTTATGACTATTTTTTTGCCACCTACTTTCTATAATATTGCCAAGTGATAGGATGTGGCTCACTTTTCTTAGTTGGGATTTTTCAATGGCCAGGCTCGTCGCTTTCATTGCGGTATTACTGACTTTAACTTCTTATACAGCGTTTGCGGATACTCACTATAAATGCGTTTTGACCCACAGCATTCAGCGCCCGGATGGCGATGATTCGGCTGAAGTCCTGAATAAAGACGCCAGAGTCACTGATGCGGGGAATACCTTTACCGTTTCGCCAGACGGAATGAAAACCATTACCAGCCCGGAGCTGACCGATATAATTGGGCAGAATAATCAGCCAATGAAGGCAGGGACGGCAAATCACCTAATGTATATTCACGTTCAAAACAGCTTTGTGATTGCCAATGAAACCGAAGGCTATATTTACGCAGACTGTGTAAAAATAGACACCAAATAATATGCCTGCCGCCTCAGCCCAATTCACCGGGGTTTGGGGCTAAAATCTTGCTGCTTGTTGCCCCATGGCTTAACTTTGCATTTTCCTTACTTATTCATAAATAGAAACATTACTCTTCGCCGTTTAGCACAGTTCTTATGGTCGGACTGAGCGATAAGCGTTATCCTTTCGCACTTTCTGTATCCCCGCATTTTTCGCATAAGCTCTGACGTTTGACAAGAAAGGTAATCCCCCGGTAATGGCCCTATTGAACGAAGAAATCCGCGACCATACGGCTGAGTCCCTGCTCTTTATCCGTCGTGCTGTCATCGCCTTTGTGGTGGTGGTGCTGCTGTTTGGCGTGCTTGGATTCAACCTGTACCACCTGCAGGTGGGCATGCACTCTTTCTATCAGACCCGCTCCAATCAGAATGATATTAAAATGCTGCCGATCGCGCCGAGCCGTGGGCTGATCATGGATCGCAATGGCGTGATTCTGGCGCAGAACATTACCCTTTATCAGATTCAGGTGATCCCGGGCAAAGTTCCTGATTTACAGGCGACTATCAAAGCACTGACCCCGATTGTCGATCTGACGCCGGACGATCTGGCCAATTTCAAAGACGCCATGTATCACGGTCGCAAATTCAATGAAATACCGCTTAAGCTGGCGTTAACTGACGAAGAAGTAGCGCGGTTCTCGGTAAATCAGTTCAATTTCCCTGGCGTGTCTATCAGTAGCTATCAACAGCGTAGATATCCTTATGGTGCAGAGCTGGCGCATGTGGTTGGCTATGTTTCCAAGATAAACGATCGCGATGACAAAGAGCTTTCTGAAGAGGGGCTGGCCGAGAACTACGCGGCCGACGATGATATCGGCAAGCAGGGCATTGAAAAATATTACGAAAAAGAGCTGCATGGCCGAACCGGTTATCAGGAAGTTGAAGTTGATAACCATGGGCACGTGGTGCGCCTGCTGACGGAAACTCCACCGCAGGCTGGGGAAAATATCAAGCTGACTTTAGATCTCGGCCTGCAGCAATATATCGAACAGCTGTTAAAAGGCCAGCGTGCCGCCGTGGTGGTGGTTGACCCGCGCGATGGCGCTGTGCGAGCGATGGTCTCCAGCCCGAGTTATGATCCTAACCCGTTTGTTAACGGCATCTCGGGCAAGGCCTATAGCGCATTGCTGAAAAATCCAGATTTACCGCTGATTAACCGCGTGACGCAGGGCCTTTACCCGCCAGCGTCAACGGTGAAACCTTACATGGCGATGTCGGCGCTGTTTGCCGGGGTTATCACCCCGCAAACTACCTTCTTTGGCGCGCCGACCTGGACGCTGCCGGGTACCGATCGCCATTATCGCGACTGGATGAAAACCGGTCACGGCTATTTGAACGTCACCAAGGCGATTGAGGAATCGGCGGATACCTTCTTCTATCAGGTCGCCTATGAAATGGGTATCGATCGTATCCACGAGTGGCTCAGCAAGTTTGGTTACGGAAAATCATCGGGAATTGACCTCGACGAACAATATTACGGCAACCTGCCTAGCCGTGAATGGAAGATGAAGGTCCACAAAAAGGAATGGTATCAAGGCGATACAGTTTCTGTCGGTATCGGTCAGGGCTACTGGGTTGCCACGCCTATCCAGATGGTCAAGGCGCTGACAATTTTGATCAATAACGGCAAGATCATGACTCCGCATCTGATGGATTCAATGCAGCTTGGCAAGGTCATTACGCCATTCAAGATGCCGGAAACCTCGCAGATTGGCGATCCAAAATCACCGTACTGGACGATTGTGAAAAATGCGATGTTTGGCATGGCCAATGCGCCAAACGGCACCGGCTACAAGCTGTTCCACACTGCGCCGTATAAGATTGCCGCTAAATCGGGAACTTCTCAGGTATTTAGCCTGCGTGAAAATCAGAACTACAATGCCAAAATGACACCGGTCCGCCTGCGTGACCATATTTTCTATACTGCCTTTGCTCCGTTTGACCATCCAACAGTTGCCGTGGCTCTGATTCTGGAAAACGGCGGCGGTGATGGAGTGGTTGCCGGGCCGACAATGCGCGCGATACTCGATCATATATTTGTGAAAGATGATGCTACAGATTGTCAGGATGAAAAGAACAAGAGTAGCCCTGCCTGCCAGTTGACCGAACTAAAACCTGGTACTGAAGGATACGACGAGCATTAATACTGTCTTTGTTTGGCGACAACGGCTAACTTATCTGTCGCCAAATAGAGACATTTAAATCATTGATATTTATAGATTCAGTTTTTTGCTGGATAAAACGTCTCTCTTTGGAGACTAACCGCTGGATTTTACAGCGAAAAAAAGTACTGTAAAAAACAGCTCAACAGCTTTTAAAAAAATTAATCATTTAAAACCAGACGTTTAAAATTTATATTATAAGTTGGCACGATTCCTGCTATATTCACTGTGGTTGCTCATTCAATTAGTTATAAATGCCTCGGCGGTTTTACCGCAATTTGCGCTCATAACATCAGAATGACGCCGTAGAAAAGGTGCCTATCGTTCACCAAACCGATATCGTTGCTACGGCAATCTTATCAAGCATCGAACGACACGTTGAGTGAGGCACCACCTCTTCTGCCCTGTAGACCTCTCTTTGGGAAGTTTGCAGGGCAACCCCTCTGAGTTCTCTTCTTTTCTTCCTTA
>NZ_AJHJ01000017.1 GCF_000257645.1 Serratia sp. M24T3 | reverse complement strand
ACGACTTGTTCACACCGCGTTGCTGCTGCGTTGTTCCCTGTCGATGGAGCGGCATTATAGGGAGTTTCTGAGGAGCCGCAAGCGTTTATTTAAAAAAACTTTCTAACCGTTTATTTTTTCTACAAATACACTATGAACGCCCAATAAAACACCGTTTTTAGCCATAATTCCCCCCTTTACTTCGCTTTTAGTGGAGTAAACTGGAATGAATAACGAGAAATTAACTCGCATAGGATGCAACTCATGTCTCTTAACGCCCAACAACAGGCTGCTCAACGCAACCTTTCCTATCAATTAGCAGAGAATATCGCCCAGCGCGTATTGTCTGGCGAGTATATAGAGGGAAGTATCTTGCCGGGCGAGATTGAATTAGGTGAGTTATTTGGCGTAAGTCGAACTGCGGTACGTGAAGCAGTTAAAACATTAACCGCAAAAGGCATGCTTTTACCTAGACCAAGAATTGGTACGCGAGTGATGCCGCAAAGTAACTGGAACTTCCTCGACCAGGAACTCCTGACCTGGTGGATGACCCGCGAGAATTTCGATCAGGTGATGTCGCACTTCGTTCTGTTACGCAAGGCGTTGGAACCGCAAGCCTGTTCATTGGCCGCCGTGCAGGCAACCCCGCAGCAGAAACAACAACTCTCTCTATATATGTCGGAAATGCGCGAGCTGCATGAAAACTTCGATCGTGAGCGATGGATAAACGTTGATGCCCAATTTCATCAGCTTATCTATGAGGCGGGGAAAAATCCGTTCCTCACCTCTTTCGCCAATTTGTTTAGCTCGGTCTATCAAAGTTACTTTCGAGCAATCACCGACAATAAAGTGATTAAGCTCGAACATCACCAGCGCATCGTCGATGCTATTCTGGCAAGTGATGCCAATGAGGCATTGGAAGCCTGCGTAACCTTGCTGCGTGACCCCGCGTAAATCTTTCTTCTATATATAAAGTGTATATATAGAAGAGATTACCCTTTTTTGCCGACTGACCCACGAACCACCAGCTCCGGAGTTAATACCAGAACCTGCGCTTCGGCTTCGGGGTCTTTCAGGCGATGCAGCAACGTATCGATGGCCAGCTCGCCAAGCTCATCTTTCGGCTGGTGAATCGTCGTTAAAGGCGGCGTCATGTATTGCGCCAGCTGAATATCATCGTAGCCCATAACCGCAACATCTTGCGGCACACGCAAACCTTGCTGATAAACAGCCTGATAAACGCCAACAGCCATCGCATCGTTACCGGCAAATACCGCATCCGGCGGCTGAGGCAGCGCCAGCAGTTTCTGCATCGCCGCTAATCCGCCCGCAAATTCGAAATCTCCCGTCACTTCAAAATCCGACCGAGAAACAAGACCCGCATCCCTTATGGCCTGACGATAACCGTCGAGCCGCTGCTGAGACGTCGTCTTATCCAATGGACCGGTAATACAGGCAATATGTTGATATCCCTGAGCAATCAGATAGTCAGTGGCCATTTTGCCGCCGATAAACGCGTTCTCCTGAATAATGTCATTCACCCCGGCAAACGGCGCCCAGTCCATCATCACTACCGGTACCGTCGGATAGCGGCTCAGTGTTTCCTGCGAAGGGCAGTGATTTTCCGTAAACATCATGATCAGCCCATCGACACGCTTTTGCATCAGCGTTTCAATACAACGATTCATCCGCTCTTCGTCGCCGTCGGTGTTGCATAAAATCAAACTATAGCCGCGCTCGTAACAGCTTCTTTCAACGCCTTGCACCACTTCCGAGTAAAAAGGGTTACTGCTGGAGGTAATTAACATGCCGATGGTGCGAGTCTGATTAAGCTTAAGGCTGCGAGCCAACGCGGAAGGTGCGTAATTAAGCTGACCAATGGCGGCGTTAACTTTTTCGCGGATAGCCTCACTCACGAAGCGATTATTGTTAATCACATGGGAGACGGTCGAAGTGGAGACGCCCGCAAGACGGGCGACATCTTTCATGGTTGGCAACTAAGACTCCTGACGCGCAAGAAAATCGTCAATCTCATTGCGCCACGGCACCGAAGGCTGAGCACCGGCTCGAGTCACGGCAATCGCCGCCGCTGCGTGAGCAAAACGCACCGCCTGGTCCATCGGCTTACCTTCCAGCAGCCCGGTAATTAGCGCGCCGTTAAAGGTATCGCCAGCGGCAATGGTATCCACGGCTTTAACCTTAAAACCGGGAACGCTGCGGCCTTCACCCTGCTGGCTCAGCCAGACGCCTTTGCTGCCTAGCGTGATGATTACCGTCGCAATGCCTTTATCGTGCAACATTTTTGCCGCACGCGCGGCATCATCGGCGGTAGAAACTTTCACGCCAGTCAGCTTTTCTGCTTCGGTTTCGTTTGGAGTGATCATATCCACCAACGAAAGCAGTTCATCGGGTAATTCACAGGCCGGAGCCGGATTCAAAATAACCTGAGTATTATTCTCGTGGGCAATACGTGCCGCGGCGATCACCGACTCCAGCGGTGATTCAAGCTGCATCAATAAAGCAGAGGCATCGACGATATGCTGCTGATAACGTTGCAGGTACTCTGGAGTCAGAGATTTATTTGCTCCAGCATCAATGCCAATGACGTTTTCGCCCTCGGCATTAACGAAAATCAGTGCAACACCTGTGGTGGTATCTTTAATTGCTTCGATCGGGCGGGTATCAATATTGTCGCTGGCCAGCTGATTGCGAACCCGCTCGCCGATTTCGTCACTTCCTACACAGGCAATAAATGAAATATCGGCACCGCTTCTTCCTGCTGCAACTGCCTGGTTAGCCCCTTTACCGCCGAAGGCGACATTATACTGTGAGCCCATCACCGTTTCGCCAGGCTGCGGAAATTGCCTGACATTCAGCACGTGGTCAGCGTTAATGCTGCCCAGAACCACCAGCTTACCTTTATCCATTGCCTTCATTCCTGCTTTTAATGCGCCACCGATGAAAGTGGCGCCGTATTCATTAAGGTTGGGTAACCAGATTCAGCGCAACCGGGTTAATCGCCGGTACAGCCTGGCCTTTCAGCACTTTATCTGCGGTCTCAACGCCAATGATACCAATTTGATCGGGACGTTGAGCAACAGTAGCCCCCAGTTTTCCACCTTTTACGGCTTTAAGGCCATCTTCAGTGCCATCGAAGCCCACCACCAGCACGTCGGTTTTACCCTCAGTCTGCAAGGCTCGCAACGCACCCAGCGCCATTTCATCATTCTGGGCAAATACTGCCTGTACGTCAGGATGCGCGGTGAGCAGGTTCTGCATCACGTTAAGACCTTTAGTACGGTCGAAATCTGCCGGTTGACTGGCCAGCAATTTAAAGTGATGCGCGTCTACCGCTTCTTTAAAACCGGCACCGCGTTCACGGGCCACTGAGGTGCCCGCAATACCTTCCAGCTCGATAACTCTGGCATTATCACCCAGTTTCTTGGCGATGTAGTCACCCGCCATTTTACCTCCGACTTTGTTGTCAGAAGCGACATGACTGATCACCTGACCTTTTGACGCCTGACGGTCCAGAGTAATCACCGGGATCTTGGCCTGGTTAGCCATCGCCACCGCGTTGCCTACCGCGTCAGAGTCAGTTGGGTTAATCAGCAGTACTTTGGTGCCGCGCACAGTCAGATCCTGAACGTTAGCCAATTCCTTGGCCGGGTTGTTCTGCGAATCCAGCACCACCAGGTTGTAGCCCAGCTTATCGGCTTCCTGCTGTGCGCCTTCTTTCATGGAAACAAAAAACGGATTGTTTAGCGTCGATACCACCAGCGCAATGGTGTCTTTCGCCAGCACGTTGGCACTGAATGAGGCGGTCAACGCCGCAGCAGAAACCCATAATGCAACTTTCTTCATAGACATCGTCATGTTAATCATTCCTGTAGGGGAGGTTATTTATTGCTTTTGTTATCGACCAGGACTGCCAGCAGGATCACAACTGCTTTAACAATCATCTGGAAATAAGAAGACACGCCCAACAAATTCAGACCGTTATTAAGGAAGCCGAGGATTAGCGCGCCAATCAGCGTGCCGATAATCCGGCCCTTGCCACCAGACAGGCTGGTGCCGCCCAGAACCACTGCGGCGATAGCATCTAGCTCATAGCCGGTCCCGGCGGTTGGCTGTGCCGAGGAGAGACGGGCAACTTCGATGATCCCGGCAAGCGCAGCCAGCAGTCCACACAGTGAGTAAACGATGATTTTGACTTTATCGACACTAATGCCGGAAAGACGGGTCGCGGCTTCATTGCCACCCAACGCGTAGATATAACGACCCAAACGGGTGTGATGTAGCATGTACCAGGCAGCGATAAACACTACCGCCATCAGCCATACCGGCGTTGGAATGCCCAACGGGCGACCAATACCGAACCAGCCAAAAGTATCGGCCACGTCGTTGAAGCCGGTGCTAATAGGGCTTCCGTTGGTATAAACCATAGTGACACCGCGCAGTAACAGCATCATCACCAGCGTAGCGATAAATGCCTGCACCTTGCCTTTAGCGACAATCGCGCCAGTGATACCGCCCACCGCTGCGCCCAATGCCAGAGAAGCAACTACGGCCAATGACGCGCTGGATTCATGGCCGACAACAGACGCGGCCACCGCACCAGTCAACGCCAGCAGCGAGCCGACGGAAAGGTCAATACCAGAAGTCAGTATCACCAGCGTCATACCCACTGCCATGATGGCGTTGACTGAGGTCTGCTGCAGAATGTTAAATAAATTATTAACAGTGAAGAAGTTCGGGCTCATTGAAGAGACCACCGCAATCAGCACCAGCAGCGCAATCAGGGATTTCTGCTCTAACAACCATTCTTTACTGATCCAGCGTTTTTTATTAGCCGGTAAAATTTGAGAACTCATCGTTGCTTACTCCTGCTTCACGCCGTATCGCTTGCCAACAGCGGCAGCCATTAATGCTTCTTGCGTCGCCTGTTCTATAGGGAATTCACCGCTTAAGTGGCCTTCATGCATCACCAGAATGCGGTCGCTCATGCCGATCACCTCCGGCATTTCCGAGGAGACCAGAATGATGCTCAGACCTTCGCGCTTGAATTGATTAATTAACTGGTAGATCTCTTTTTTTGCCCCGACATCGACACCGCGCGTCGGCTCATCGAGGATCAGCACTTTCGGACGTGTCATCAATCCGCGAGCGATCGCCACTTTCTGCTGATTACCGCCAGAAAGCAGGCCAATCGGCTGCATCATTGACGGAGTTTTAATATTGAACAGGCGAATAAAATCGCCCACCGTCTGCTGCTCTTCACCGTGCTTCAAACTGCCACCCAGGCGACTGAAATAACGCAGCGCGGTCAGCGACATGTTTTCCTTAACCGACATCCCCAATACCAGACCGTCACGTTTGCGATCTTCAGAGATATAAACGATGCCGTTGGCCAATCCATCCTGCGGCGTACGAGGGTTAATCTCTTTGCCGTCCAGCGTGATAGATCCGCCGGTTTTCTTGCGTGCGCCGTAAAGGATCTTCATCAACTCGGTGCGTCCGGCCCCCATCAGTCCGGAAACGCCAAGGATCTCGCCACCGTAAAGTTTAAAGCTAACGTCTTTAACGCCCGGTCCTGAGACATCATCAACCGAGAGCCGCAACAATCCGCGTTCGTGATTAATGCGCGGATACTGTTCCTCAAGACGGCGGCCAACCATCATTTCTATCAGCGTATCTTCCTGCAGCTCGCCGACCGGGCGCTCGGCAATAAACTGCCCGTCGCGAAACACGGTGACGTCGTCGCAGATTTCGAAAATTTCTTTCAGACGGTGCGAGATATACACCACGCCACAACCCGCGGCTTTGAGCTCGTTGATAACGCTAAATAAAGAGGCAGTTTCAGTATCGGTGAGCGCATCGGTCGGCTCATCCATGATAATGACCTGTGATTGGAAGCTCAGCACTTTGGCAATCTCGACCATCTGCTGGTCGCCGATCGACAAATCGCCCACCAGCCGGTGACTGCTGTAACGCAGATTCAAACGGGCCAGCAGCTTGTCAGCCTCGGCATACATTTTTTTCCACTGGATGCGCCCGAAGCCGTTAACAAACTCACGGCCAAGAAAGATGTTCTCGGCGATGGTCAGTTCAGGGATTAGGTTAAGTTCCTGATGGATAATGCCGATCCCCGCTTCCTGAGAATCCTTGGGACCGGTAAAACTGGCTTCCTTACCGAGAAAATGCAGCGAACCGGCATCTTTTTGATAGATCCCGGTGAGCACTTTCATCATGGTTGACTTGCCCGCGCCGTTTTCCCCCACCAGCGCCATGACTTTTCCAGGATACACGCTCAGCGCGGCACCCGACAGCGCTTTCACGCCGGGAAAGGCTTTATCAATCCCTGAGAGTTGCAGTAAAGGTTGCATATGGGCCTCAGAACGTAACGCCAGCACACAGAATAATGTTGGCATAAGCCGAACACTCTCCGCTGCGGATGACGGCACGCGTAGTTTGAGTCTGTTGTTTGAAAGCCTGATGGCTAACATATTCCAACGTAATGGTGTTTCCCTGGTGTTGCTCAAGCTGTTTCAACTGACCGATCAGCGTTTCATGGAGCTCTGGGTTATGCTGTTTTATCTCTTCGGCAAGAACGGCATGCTCAACCTGCATCTCATCGGTGACCACCGCAAAAACCTGTAAAAAACTCGGCACGCCGTGGGTCAGGGCGAGGTCGATACGCTGGGTGCTGGCAGGAACAGGCAAACCGGCATCGGCAATCACGATTCGATCGGTATGACCCAAACTGGCAATCAGCTGTGAGACTTCGGCATTCAATAACATGGCTTTCTTCATTATCGGCTCCAACAGCGAAACGTTTCGCTTGCAGTGATTCTAGGAAATAAGTCGCCGCTGGCAACGAGCAGAAGATGAATTTGTGATCGCCGTCGAAACGTTTCGCTGAACGATAAACAACAGGTAAACACTTAAGTGGAATAAAACGAGAATCGGAGAACAGGCGGGCGGATTAATCGAAGAGCCAAAAACCAAACGAAAAACGCCGCAGGTTTTAACCTAGCGGCGTTTAATGTTTACGACCAAAAAACTTATATCTCGACCTGGGTACCAAGCTCAATCACGCGGTTCGGCGGGATCTCAAATTGGTCAGGTGCGCGCAGGGCATTGCGGCTCAGGGCGATAAACAGCTTGCCGCGGAAATAAAGATACCAGGGACGTTTGGTCAGAATCAGCGATTCATGCGACATAAAGAACGAAGTTTCCATCATTCGGCATGACAGGCCTTCCAATCCGCAGCGGTGGAAGACTTCTTCCACGTTTGGCGTTTCTTTAAAACCGTAGCTCGCCACTACACGCCAAAAGGTAGGTGACATCTGCTCAATCGTGACACGACGAACGTTATGCACAAACGGCGCATCTTCGGTACGCAGAGTCAGCAACACCACACGTTCGTGCAACACCTTGTTGTGCTTGAGGTTGTGTAGCAGTGCAAACGGAATGACGTTGATGGCACGAGACATATACACCGCAGTGCCCGGCACGCGGACCGGCGGTGATTTCTCCAGCGAGGCAATCATCGCCTCAAGGGAGTTACCGTGCTCATGCATACGACGCATAAGGCGGAAACGCTCGCTCTTCCAGGTTGTCATGACGATAAACATCATCAGCGCCAGCACCAGCGGCAACCAACCGCCAGAGAGGATTTTGGTCGCATTGGCGGCAAACAGTGGCACATCAATGAATAGCAGCACCGCAGCCAGCACGGCAACGATAAAACCTTTCCAATGCCAATTCTTGTAGGCCACGGTACAAGACAAAATCGTGGTCAGCACCATGGTGCCGGTTACGGCGATACCATAGGCCGCAGCCAGATTACTTGAATGCTCGAAGCCGAGAATAACAATCACTACCGCGAAATAGAGTAACCAGTTAATCACCGGCACATAAATCTGACCAGCTTCCATCTCGGAGGTATGGATGATGCGCATGGGAGGCAGATAACCCAGACGCACAGCCTGACGGGTCAAGGAGAACACGCCGGAAATAACCGCCTGAGAAGCAATGATGGTCGCAAGCGTTGCCAGAATCAGCATCGGTATCAAAGCCCAATCCGGAGCCAGCAGGAAAAACGGGTTTTTGATGGCTTCAGGATTTTTCAGCAACAGCGCGCCCTGACCAAAATAGTTCAGGATCAGAGAAGGCAGCACGATGCTGAACCAGGCTAGGCGAATAGGCAGTTTGCCAAAGTGGCCCATATCCGCATACAGCGCTTCAACCCCGGTAATCGACAGCACTACGGCGCCAAGTGCCAGGAAGGCAAAACCTTTATGCTCGATGAAGAAGCTAAATGCCCACATCGGGTTAATGGCGCGCAGCACTTCAGGATTATGAATAATGCTGTTAATCCCTAACACCGCAAGTACCAGGAACCAAAGCAGCATTACCGGCGCAAACAGTTTGCCCACCAGCCCCGTACCGTGCTTTTGAATGAAAAACAGCAAAGTCAGAACGAAAATGGAGAGCGGGACAATATATGAATCAAGATTGGGCGCGGCGATTTCGAGACCTTCCATCGCGGAAAGCACCGACATAGCAGGGGTTATGACCACCTCGCCGTAGAAGAAGCTACCGCCTATCAGACCAAGAATTACCAGGACAGCAGTGGCTCTAGCCGAGGTATTCCTGCCGGCCAGTGACATCAACGTTAATATCCCGCCTTCGCCGGCGTTGTCCGCACGTAAAACGAAAGACAGGTACTTGGCTGATACCACAATGACCAGCAGCCAGAAAATCAGAGAGAGGAAACCATAGACAACGCTGGGTTCGACATTAAAACCGTAGTGGCCCGAAAAACATTCTCGCAATGTATAAAGGGGGCTAGTACCGATATCACCATAAACCACACCGATGGCGGCCAGGGTTACTGCTGGGAGTGACCGTTTATGTTCTGTGCTCATAATTGGTTTCTTTTATGCTTTGTCATTTGGCTGACTTGAGTATTTGGCTAAAAAAATTCTTGGCCCAAAAATCCGTAAGCTATGTGGGTTGGCAGTTCCTTTAAACCCACCAAAAGGCGCACAGTATGCACGAATAAATAAGATTGCCTACCCTTTAATACAAAGACAAGCAAACAATTCATCCGATCGGATCACATTTCAGCGAATGGAAAGATTCTAAGAATCAACAAGCTATATCGCCAATAAAAATCATGGTTTATTATCGCCTTGCAGTCCACTATTCCATCACGTAAGTCACTATTTGGGGCAGTTTAAAATACATTATGGCGCAATCACCTGTTTTGGCAGAACGAATCACCCGACTGGCGAATGCGCTGGAAAATGGCCTCTATGAACGGCAGGAAGCAATACGTCTCTGCCTGCTGGCCGCGCTCTGCGGTGAAAGTGTGTTCCTGCTTGGCCCACCGGGTATCGCCAAAAGTCTGATCGCCCGGCGTTTGAAATACGCCTTCCGCGATGCCAGGGCTTTTGAATATCTGATGACCCGCTTCTCCACGCCGGAAGAAGTTTTTGGTCCACTCTCCATTCAAGCCTTGAAAGACCACGGCCGCTACCAGCGACTGACTCAAGGTTATCTGCCTGAAGCCGAAATTGTTTTTCTCGATGAGATCTGGAAAGCCGGTCCGGCCATCCTTAATACGTTGCTGACCGCCATCAATGAACGGCGTTTTCGCAACGGCGATAGCGAAGCGGCGATCCCGATGCGCCTATTGGTCAGTGCTTCCAACGAACTCCCCGAAGCCGATGGCGGTTTGGAAGCCCTCTATGACCGTATGCTAATTCGCCTGTGGCTCGACCGTGTACAGGATAAACAGAACTTCCGCTCGCTGCTTACCAGCCGCCATTCAGAGAACACCCATCCGGTGGCCGAAAATCTCAGTATCACCGATGAAGAGTATCAACAATGGCAGCATGAGATTGAAAAAGTCAATCTGACTGAACACTGCTTCGAACTGATTTTTCAGCTGCGTCAGCGTCTTGCTGCGCTGGATAATGCGCCTTACGTTTCCGACCGTCGATGGAAGAAAACCCTGAGATTGCTTCAGGCCTGTGCTTTTTTCAGCGGACGCCAATCGGTGTCGCCAGTCGACTTGATACTACTGAAAGACTGCCTGTGGCATGACATGAGCTCTTATCATTTGTTACAAACGCAGATAGAACAGAGCATTACTGAACAAGCTTACCTGCAGCAAACCTTAAGTTTAAAGATTCAGCAACTCAACCAGCAGTGGAATCATTATCAGCAGCAGCAAAGTACTCGTCAGGCCATAAAAGTCAGTAAAAAATCAGGAATGTTCAGCCGCAAACCGCAGTACCAGCTGCCTGATTCGCTGTCTTCTTCAGTTCTGACCCTGCTTTTACAGCAGCCTTTGCATTTGCACGACATTCAGGTAACTCACGTGCTGGTGGAACGTGAACATATGGCCGACTGGTTAAATAAAGGTGGGCAGCTTAAAGGCAAACTCAACGGCATTGGTTTTGCTCAGGTGATTGATGTTGAAGTCGATGAAAAACTCCAACTGGTGATTTTCGACATCAGCCGCCAGCCGAGCTATCTCACCATGCCCGGCAGCGAACATATTAGCGTGCCAGAAGAGATGAAAACCACGCTGGCCACTATCGGCGAATCGTTAATCCAGCAGCGTCAGCAGTTTAATCAGCATCATCCGTGCCTGTTTGTGCCGGTTGAATGGACCACTAAAATCGAAGCTAGCCTGATCCGCGTAAATGAACAGCTTCTCCAGCAGCAACAGTTGTTCGGTAAAAACTAAATGTTTAGCCTCGAAACGCTGGATGTGATGCTGGCTATAAAGGAAGCCGAACTGATCGACGAGTTGATCGTCGCGCTTTTGGCTGCTCCGCAGTTACAGGCTTTCTTTGAGAAATTCCCAAGACTTAGACGGGCGCTGACTAAAGATGTCCCCGAGTGGCGCTTCAGGTTAAAGCAGCGGATCCACGATACGCCGGTTCCATCCGAACTGGCAAAAGAGTTCTATCTTTATCAGCACTGCCAGCAGAGCAGTACCTCGCTCTTTACCAGTGAGCTTGAAGATACTGTTGATCAACTGAGCCAGCTCAATTCTCCGTTTGCGACCGAGGCTCGCTCGCTGCGCGAAAATATGTCTACGCAGAGTAAATCACTGATTAATGACAGCTTCCATGGCCTGTTTATGCAGCGCTGGCGGCTGAACATCACCTTTCAAACCGTCACCCTGCATCATCAGCTGCTAGAGCAGGAACAAGAACAACTGCAAAACGAGCTTGAACAGCGGCTTGAGCTAAGCGGTGAACTCTCTCCTTTATTAGCGGAAAATGATGCCGCCGCCGGTCGGTTGTGGGACATGAGTAAAGGAAGGCGTCAGCGTGGCGATTACCAATCGTTAATCCGCTACGGTACTTTTCTCCAGCAGCAACCTGAATTGCAGCATCTGGCCGAACAGCTGGGCCGCAGTCAGACCGCCAAAGCCAATCCGCATGAAGAGGCCAGTCTGGAACCGCATCGTCTGATGGTCAGAGAACCTGCGACGGTGCCGGAAGAGGTCAACGGTATTCATCAAAGCGATGATATTTTGCGCCTGCTGCCAACTGAATTGGCAACGCTGGGTATCCCGGAACTTGAAGTCGAGTTTTATCGCCGCTTGCTGGAAAAGCGCCTGATGACCTATCAGCTGCAGGGCGATGTCTGGCGCGAGAAAGTCGTCATGCGGCCGGTAGTTTATCAACAGCAGGAACCACAACCGCGCGGTCCATTTGTGGTTTGCGTGGATACCTCAGGTTCAATGGGTGGATTTAACGAACAGTGCTCGAAAGCCTTTTGCCTGGCATTACTGCGGATTGCACTGGCGGATAATCGCCGTTGCTACATTATGTTATTTGCCAGCGAAGTGATTCATTATGAGCTGACCTCGGCCAGCGGGCTGGAACAGGCAATGCGCTTTTTGGGGCAGCATTTCAGAGGCGGCACCGATCTCAGTGCCTGCCTGACTGCAACACTGGACAAGCTGGCCACGCCGGAATGGCAGGATGCAGACGCGGTGATCATTTCTGACTTTATCGCCCAGCGATTGCCGGATGAGGTTCAAAAACGGGTCAAACAACAGCAGATCCAGCATCATCATCGTTTTCATGCGCTAGCTATGTCGCAGTATGGCAAACCAGCAATCATGCGTATCTTCGATCATATCTGGCGTTTCGATACAGGAATGAAAAGCCGTGTTCAACGACGATGGAAACGTCACTAATGAGAACCTAATTAATGTCTGATAATTATCAAATTGACGATCTGGATCGCGGAATTCTAAACGCATTAATGGACAACGCGCGCGTGGCTTATGCCGAATTGGCCAAGTCTTTTAACGTCAGTCCAGGCACTATTCACGTCAGAGTCGAGAAAATGAAACAGGCGGGGATCATCACCGGCACCCGTGTAAACGTCGATCCCAAGCGTCTCGGCTATGACGTTTGCTGCTTTATCGGCATCATTCTCAAGAGCGCCAAAGACTATCCCTCGGCCCTGAGACGCCTGGAAAGCCTGGAAGAGGTTGTGGAAGCCTATTACACCACCGGCCATTACAGCATCTTCATTAAAGTCATGTGCCGATCAATCGATGCCCTGCAACAGGTACTTATCAACAAGATCCAGACCATCGACGAAATTCAGTCTACAGAAACACTAATCTCCTTACAGAACCCCATCATGCGTACGATCCAGCCCTGAGTAATAAATTTTAATACCTTATTATCCACAGGTAGATCCCAGCTGATTCACAGCGTACAATAGCCATTCTTTTTTGGGTAAGAGCCTTATGTCTGACATCACCCTGATCAGTGGCAGTACGCTTGGCAGCGCAGAATATGTCGCTGAACATGTAGAAGAGAAGCTTAAAGAAGCCGGTTTTTCGACTGAGCTTTTTCACGGCCCTGAACTGTATGAACTCCCTACCAGCGGTATTTGGCTGGTGGTTTGCTCTACTCACGGTGCCGGAGAGCTTCCTGACAACCTTCAGCCTCTTCTTGAGCAAATTGACGATCAGCAACCGGATCTGTCCAATGTTCGCTTTGGTGCGCTCGGTTTAGGCAGCAGTGAATACGACACATTTAATGGTGCGATCCGCACTTTGGATCAAAAATTGACAGCTTTAGGTGCTCAAAGAATTGGCGATCGCTTAGAGATCGACGTGACCCAACACGAAATTCCTGAAGATCCAGCCGAGGTTTGGGTACTAAATTGGATTAATTTGCTCAGATAAGTGTAAATTTTACCCGATCAGATGTGGATAACTATGCTCTAAAGCGGTGTAAAACCGGTAGTTATCCCTCTAACAACCCTTGCCCGCTTTTGGTGCTGTGCATAAGTCGCCATTTAGATCCCAGCTTATACGCAATGGGATCACCGATCATTCACAGCATTCGATCCTCTATAGCATATTGATCTAAATAGACAATAATGACTTATACACAGAGGATCGCGATCCTAATAAGAGTTAGTAGTAAGAGATCTTTAAATAAAAAGATCTTCTTTTAATTAGTGACGATCCCCTGGGGCTTGTGGAAGCTCCAAACTCGCGTAGAATCCGTTTTCCCAACGCAATACGATCGTTCGTTGAACTTCGAGGTGCAGTACCATGTTTTATCCAGATCAATTTGACGTCATCATCATCGGTGGAGGCCATGCAGGCACTGAAGCGGCCATGGCTTCAGCCAGAATGGGACGTCAAACCCTGTTGTTAACCCACAATATCGACACGCTTGGACAAATGTCGTGTAACCCAGCCATTGGCGGGATCGGGAAAGGACATCTGGTAAAAGAAGTGGACGCACTCGGTGGTTTGATGGCTACGGCGATCGATCATGCCGGCATCCAGTTTAGGATACTAAACGCCAGTAAAGGACCCGCTGTACGAGCCACTCGAGCTCAGGCAGACCGCGTACTTTACCGCCAGGCAGTGCGTACAGCTTTAGAAAATCAGCCAAATCTGATGATCTTCCAGCAGCCTGTTGAAGACTTGATCGTCGAAAACGATCGCGTTGTCGGCGCTGTAACTCAGATGGGCCTTAAATTCCGTGCCAAAGCAGTAGTTTTAACCGTGGGAACCTTCCTGGACGGCAAGATTCACATTGGCCTTGAAAACTACAGCGGTGGCCGTGCGGGAGATCCTCCTGCCATTTCACTGTCACAACGTCTGCGTGAACTGCCGCTTCGCGTTAATCGCCTTAAAACCGGAACTCCGCCACGTATCGATGCCCGCACTATCGATTTCAGCGTACTTGGTCAACAGCACGGCGATGAGGTAGCTCCAGTATTCTCGTTCATGGGCAATGCTGCACAGCACCCGCGTCAGATCCCTTGTTACATCACGCACACTAACGAAAAAACGCATGATGTGATCCGTAATAACCTGGATCGCAGCCCAATGTATGCCGGGATCATCGAAGGGATCGGACCACGCTATTGCCCATCGATCGAAGACAAAGTCATGCGTTTTGCAGATCGTAACGCTCACCAGATCTTCCTTGAACCTGAAGGCTTGACCAGCAACGAAGTTTATCCAAACGGGATCTCCACCAGTTTGCCGTTCGACGTGCAAATGCAAATCGTCCGTTCGATGCAAGGCATGGAAAACGCAGTGATCGTTCGACCTGGCTATGCCATCGAATACGATTTCTTCGATCCTCGCGATTTAAAACCGACGCTGGAAAGCAAATTTATTCAAGGTCTGTTCTTTGCCGGACAGATCAATGGCACGACAGGTTACGAAGAAGCTGCGGCTCAAGGCCTGCTTGCCGGCCTCAATGCTGCACGCAGCGCCACCGAACAGGAAGGCTGGGCGCCGCGTCGTGACCAGGCTTATCTGGGCGTGCTGGTTGACGACCTGTGCACGCTGGGTACCAAAGAACCGTACCGCATGTTTACTTCCCGTGCCGAATACCGTTTGATGCTGCGTGAAGACAACGCCGATCTTCGTCTGACGGAAAAAGGCCGTGAACTGGGTCTGGTTGATGATGCTCGTTGGGCGCGATTCAACGAAAAACGTGAAATGATCGAGCTGGAACGTCAGCGCTTGCGTGGCATCTGGGTTAGCCCAAACCACGCTCAGGTTGCTGAAATCAATACCCGACTTTCTGCTCCGCTGTCAAAAGAAGCCAGTGCTGAAGAGCTGCTGCGCCGTCCTGAGATGACCTACGATCTGCTGACTCGCCTCGAGGCCTTCGCGCCAGCGGTGAGTGATGCTCAGGCCGCAGAACAGGTCGAGATCCAGGTGAAGTACGAGGGTTATATCGCTCGTCAGCAGGAAGAAATCGAAAAACAGCAGCGCAATGAAAATACGCTGCTGCCGGAAACGCTGGACTACAAGCAGGTTAACGGCCTGTCGAATGAAGTGATCGCGAAACTTAACGATCATCGTCCAACGTCAATCGGGCAAGCTACCCGCATTTCGGGAATTACCCCGGCTGCAATATCAATACTTTTAGTCTGGCTGAAAAAGCAAGGCCTGCTGCGTCGCAGCGCCTAATCAGCTTTGCCACCGCGGTTTTATTGAAAGCGGCGGTGGCAGCAGATTGTCTCAAGGATAACCCATGCAAAAGAAATTGGACTCGCTGCTTGCTGCGGCAGGAATAGCGCTACCCGATCAACAAAAACAACAGCTAATTGGCTACGTTGAGTTGCTGCATAAATGGAATAAAACCTACAACCTGACGTCGGTGCGTGATCCGATGCAAATGCTGGTTCGTCACATTCTTGACAGCATTGTGGTTAATCCACATCTGCAGGGCAGCCGTTTTATCGACGTCGGCACCGGGCCGGGGCTTCCGGGCATCCCACTGGCGATTGTGCGTCCCGATGCGCATTTCACCCTGTTAGACAGCCTGGGCAAGCGCGTACGCTTCCTGCGTCAGGTGCAGCATGAGTTGGGGCTGAAAAATGTCGAGCCGGTGCAGAGTAGGGTAGAGGAGTTTATTCCCGAGCCTGCGTTTGACGGCGTAATCAGCCGTGCTTTTGCTTCGCTGCAAGACATGCTTACCTGGTGTCATCATTTGCCGGTAAAAGGGCAGGGGCGTTTTTATGCGCTGAAGGGATTAAGCCCGAATGAAGAATTAGCTACTTTGCCAGAAAACGTTAAGCTACAAGAGATTATCAAGCTGCGGGTACCAGAATTAGAAGGCGAAAGACATCTGGTGATTTTAACAGCGAACTAAGTTTGTCCTGCATCAATAAATCGGTCATAAAGCGGATGTTTAATTAAGGTAAAAATAAGCAAGCTAACTAGTTTGGTTATTTAATAGCTTTTTACTGGAGTTTTACACTCCAGTATCATCGGATTGACCTTTTGGCTTTAATCCAATGCGAAATAATCACTGTTGAAATTGAATTTCCTTTAAGTGGCCGATATTTTTGATGTAATCAAGTTGTTGTTATTTGTTATATGTTTGTGAAAAAACAGCCAGGTAATTGATTGTTGCATTTTTATAAAAAAATAACACCTGCAACATATTGTTTTATAAGAGTATTAATAACAGTTTAATAATTTAGATTATTCACGGCTTGCAAATAAACTGGCATGAAAATAGTAGTTTTGTGATCTCGCGCACGTATATTTGTTAGGCTATGGAATAATTCGACAGTCGATTTGTAGTTATTCAGGGCTATAGTTTCCTTATGAAAATAGCTCTAAAAAGGTCAAATTAAATAATTGTTCACCTTTTCGCTACTTATCCATTGAATTCGTTTGAGTGGCCCGTATAATTTGCACGTTTTTTGCTGCTTGACTCTTTAGGGGTAAGGCAGTGTTATACGGCATTCAGCATACCTCCAGTTAGGTACGAGAGAATAAACGTCATGTCTGTGTCTTACTCCTTATACGATAAGAACGGCGGGAAAGTAGCGAGAAAGCTGTTAATACTGCAGCTATTGACGTTTGTCCTTCTCAGTGCAGCATTTGGATTTAAAAGCCTGTCGTGGTCTACCTCCGCTCTTATGGGGGGAATGGCTGCCTGGTTACCGAATGCACTGTTTATGCTGTATGCGTGGCGCCAACAGGCGCAAACAACGGTCTCTGGACGAGTTGCCTGGTCATTTGCCATTGGAGAAGCGCTGAAAGTTGTGGTCACCATAACTTTGCTGGTTATCGCGCTGGGCCTTTTCAAGGCTGCTTTAGCTCCGTTGGGTGTGGCCTATTTATCTGTGCTAATCACGCAGATAGTAGCTCCGGCCTTAATTAACCGGTCGTAACCGTAGATAACCGTACTTAACTACTAAAGGGTAAGAGGCATCATGTCTGCATCAGGAGAAATCTCTACTCCACAAGAGTATATCGGTCACCATCTGACACAGCTTCAGGTTGGGACGGGATTCTGGTCGATTAACATCGATTCGATGTTTTTCTCCGTGGTCCTCGGGGTACTCTTTTTGGTTATTTTCCATCGCGTCGCCAAAAACGCCACTAGTGGTGTTCCCGGTAAACTGCAAACGGCTGTAGAGCTGATTGTCGGTTTTGTCGACGGCAATGTGCGTGACATGTATCACGGCAAAAGCAAAGTGATCGCGCCTCTCGCACTGACTGTGTTCGTCTGGGTGTTCTTGATGAACTTGATGGATTTGCTGCCTATCGACCTGCTGCCATACATTGGCGAGCATGTAATCGGTTTGCCAGCTCTGCGTGTTGTGCCTACCGCTGACGTAAACGTTACGTTGTCGATGGCTCTGGGCGTATTCATTTTGATTCTTTTCTATAGCATTAAGATGAAAGGCGTTGGCGGTTTCGTTAAGGAACTGACAATGCAACCCTTCAATCATCCGGTTTTCATTCCGATTAACCTGATTCTTGAAGGTGTCAGCCTGCTGTCCAAACCAGTTTCACTGGGTCTGCGACTGTTTGGCAATATGTATGCGGGTGAGTTGATCTTCATCCTTATTGCTGGCCTGCTGCCGTGGTGGTCACAGTGGATTCTAAGTGTGCCCTGGGCCATTTTCCACATCCTGATCATTACATTGCAAGCCTTTATCTTCATGGTTCTGACGATTGTCTATCTGTCGATGGCATCTGAAAAACACTGATTTTTCTTTCAACACTACTGCGTTTTAACTGAAACAAACTGGAGACTGTCATGGAAAACCTGAGTATGGATCTGCTGTACATGGCTGCCGCTGTGATGATGGGCCTGGCGGCAATCGGTGCTGCGATCGGTATCGGCATCCTGGGTGGTAAATTCTTGGAAGGCGCTGCTCGTCAGCCTGACCTGATTCCTCTGCTGCGTACACAGTTCTTTATCGTTATGGGTCTGGTCGACGCCATCCCGATGATCGCTGTTGGTCTGGGCCTGTACGTGATGTTCGCTGTTGCATAACACAGAGTTCGCTCTGAGTTAAACGATAGACATCAACTAATTCACTTTGAAAGAGGCATTGTGCTGTGAATCTTAACGCAACAATCCTCGGCCAGGCTATCGCGTTCGTCCTGTTTGTCTGGTTCTGCATGAAGTACGTATGGCCGCCAATTATGGCTGCCATCGAAAAGCGTCAGAAAGAAATTGCTGACGGTTTATCTTCCGCAGAACAAGCCAAAAAAGAGCTGGATTTAGCGCAAGCCGATGCGACCGACCAACTGATTAAAGCCAAAGCGGAAGCCCAGGTGATCATTGAGCAAGCCAACAAGCGCAGAACTCAGATCATCGAAGATGCTAAAACTGAAGCTGAGCAGGAACGTAACAAAATCGTGACGCAAGCGAAGGCAGAGATCGACGCAGAACGTCAACGTGCTCGTGAAGAGTTACGTAAACAAGTCGGTATTTTGGCTATTGCTGGCGCCGAGAAAATCATCGAACGTTCCGTGGATGAAGCTGCTAACAGCGACATCGTTGATAAACTGGTCGCTGAACTGTAAGGAGGGAGGGGCTGATGTCACAATTTACTACGGTAGCTCGCCCCTACGCCAAAGCAGCTTTTGACTTTGCCGTTGAGCACCAAAGCTTGGATCGCTGGCAGTCAATGCTCGCGTTCACGGCTGAAGTCACACGCGATAAACAGATTTCAGAGTTGCTCACAGGTGCTATGGCACCTGAAGCGCTTTCGAATGTTTTTATCGGCGTATGTGGTGAACAACTCGACGAAGCGGGTCAGAACCTGATTAAGGTTATGGCTGACAACAAACGTTTACGCGTTCTTCCTGAAGTGCTGGAGCAGTTTATTGAACTGCGTGCAGCATTGGAGGCGACCGTTGAAGTAGAAGTTATTTCTGCCAACGTTCTGTCTGAAGAACAGCAGGCGAAAATCGCTGCTGCGATGGAAAAACGTTTGTCTCGCAAAGTTAAGCTGAATTGCAAAATTGACAAGTCTGTTCTTGCCGGGATCGTAATCCGTGCAGGTGATATGGTGATTGATGGCAGCGTTCGCAGTCGTCTAGAACGCCTGGCAGACGTCTTGCAGTCTTAAGGGGACTGGAGCATGCAACTGAATTCCACCGAAATCAGCGAACTGATCAAGCAGCGCATTGCTCAGTTCAATGTGGTGAGCGAAGCTCACAATGAAGGTACTATCGTTTCCGTCTCTGACGGGATCATCCGCGTGAACGGCCTGGCCGAAGTCATGCAAGGCGAAATGATTGCGCTGCCGGGTAACCGCTACGCTATCGCCCTGAACCTGGAGCGTGACTCTGTAGGTGCCGTAGTAATGGGCCCTTACTCAGACCTCGCCGAAGGGATGAAAGTAAAATGTACTGGTCGTATCCTTGAAGTTCCAGTTGGCCGTGGCCTGCTGGGCCGTGTGGTTAACACCCTGGGTGCACCAATTGATGGTAAAGGTCCGGTTGAAAACGACGGTTTCTCTCCTGTAGAAGCTATCGCACCGGGCGTTATCGATCGTCAATCCGTTGACGAACCTGTTCAGACTGGCTACAAGTCAGTCGATGCCATGATCCCAATCGGTCGTGGTCAGCGTGAACTGGTAATCGGTGACCGTCAAACCGGTAAAACTGCTCTGGCTATTGATGCGATCATCAACCAGCGCGATTCCGGTATCAAATGTATTTACGTCGCTATCGGTCAGAAAGCTTCCACCGTTTCCAACGTGGTTCGCAAACTGGAAGAGCACGGCGCACTGGCCAACACCATTGTTGTTGTTGCTACCGCATCTGAATCAGCTGCGCTGCAATACCTGGCACCATACTCTGGTTGCGCGATGGGTGAATACTTCCGTGACCGCGGTGAAGATGCACTGATCGTATACGATGACCTGTCTAAACAGGCTGTTGCATACCGTCAGATCTCGCTGCTGTTGCGTCGTCCGCCAGGTCGTGAAGCTTATCCAGGTGACGTGTTCTACCTCCACTCCCGTTTGCTGGAGCGTGCATCTCGCGTTAGCGCTGATTACGTTGAAGCATTCACCAAGGGTGAAGTGAAAGGTAAAACCGGCTCTCTGACTGCACTGCCGATTATCGAAACGCAAGCTGGTGACGTTTCCGCGTTTGTTCCGACCAACGTAATCTCGATTACCGATGGTCAGATCTTCCTGGAATCAAGCCTGTTTAACTCCGGTATTCGTCCAGCGGTTAACCCGGGTATCTCCGTATCCCGTGTTGGTGGCGCTGCACAGACCAAGATCATGAAAAAACTGTCCGGTGGTATCCGTACCGCTCTGGCACAATATCGTGAACTGGCTGCGTTCTCACAGTTTGCATCCGACTTGGATGAAGCGACCCGTAAACAGTTGAACCACGGTCAGAAAGTGACCGAGCTGCTGAAACAGAAACAGTACGCACCGATGTCAATCGTTGCACAGTCACTGATTCTGTTCGCTGCAGAACGTGGTTTCCTGGAAGACGTCGAGCTGTCTAAAGTGGGTAGCTTCGAGGCTGCGCTGTTGGCTTATGCTGACCGCGAGCACGCTGAGCTTATGCAACAAATCAACCAAACTGGTGCGTACGACAAGGAAATCGAGGGTAAATTCCAATCTATCCTTGAGACCTTCAAAGCAACCCAGTCCTGGTAATACTTAACTGCCTTACCGTTAATTCGGTAGGGCAGTTAGTAATGAGGAGAAGCAGAGATGGCCGGCGGAAAAGAGATACGTAGTAAGATCGGCAGCGTGCAAAACACGCAAAAGATCACTAAAGCGATGGAAATGGTCGCCGCCTCCAAAATGCGTAAAACGCAGGAACGCATGGCGGCCAGCCGTCCTTATGCAGACACCATTCGCAAAGTGATTGGTCACCTTGCGCAAGGTAATCTGGAATACAAGCACCCATACCTGGACGAGCGTAAAATCAAGCGCGTTGGGTATTTGGTCGTGTCTACCGATCGCGGTCTTTGTGGCGGCTTGAACACTAACTTGTTCAAGAAACTGCTGACGGAAGCGAAAGGCTGGGCTGAGCAGGGCGTCGAGGTTGACTTGGCTCTGATCGGTTCTAAAGCTGCATCTTTCTTCGGTTCCGTGGGTGGCAACGTCGTTGCCCAGGTTACTGGCATGGGGGATAACCCTTCTCTGTCAGAACTGATCGGTCCGGTAGCAGTGATGCTGCAAGCCTACGATGAAGGTCGTTTAGACAAGCTGTGCATTGTTAGCAACAAATTCGTCAATACCATGTCTCAGGAACCAAGAATCGTGCAGCTGCTGCCACTTCCGCCTGCGGAAGAAAACGGCGGGCTGGCGAACAAGTCCTGGGATTACCTGTATGAGCCAGACCCTAAAGCGCTGCTGGATGTCCTCCTGCGTCGCTACGTAGAGTCTCAGGTTTATCAGGGCGTCGTAGAAAACCTGGCCAGCGAACAGGCCGCGCGAATGGTAGCGATGAAAGCCGCCACCGATAACGGCGGCAGCCTGATCAAAGAGCTGCAGTTGGTATACAACAAAGCTCGTCAGGCCAGCATCACTCAGGAACTCACCGAGATCGTCGGGGGAGCCTCCGCGGTTTAAGCTAGGTTTACGAATTACGTAGAGGATTCAAGATGGCTACTGGAAAGATTATCCAGGTAATCGGCGCCGTGGTGGACGTCGAGTTCCCTCAAGATGCAGTACCTAAAGTGTACACTGCTCTTGAGGTAGAAAACGGTACCTCCAAGCTGGTGCTCGAAGTTCAGCAACAGATCGGCGGTGGCGTTGTTCGCTGTATCGCAATGGGTACATCAGATGGCCTGCGTCGCGGTCTGAAAGTGAACGACCTGCAGCACCCAATCGAAGTACCGGTAGGTACTGCGACTCTGGGTCGCATCATGAACGTATTGGGTGAACCAATCGACATGAAAGGTGAAATCGGCGAAGAAGAACGTCGTGGTATTCACCGTGCTGCTCCTTCTTACGAAGAGCTGGCAAACTCCCAGGAACTGCTGGAAACCGGTATCAAGGTAATGGACCTGATGTGTCCGTTCGCCAAGGGCGGTAAAGTCGGCCTGTTCGGTGGTGCTGGTGTTGGTAAAACTGTAAACATGATGGAGCTTATCCGTAACATCGCGGCCGAGCACTCAGGTTTCTCTGTGTTTGCAGGCGTGGGTGAGCGTACTCGTGAGGGTAACGACTTCTACCACGAGATGACTGACTCCAACGTTATCGACAAAGTTGCACTGGTTTACGGTCAGATGAACGAGCCACCGGGTAACCGTCTGCGCGTAGCACTGACTGGCCTG
The DNA here is from genome assembly GCF_000257645.1 of Serratia sp. M24T3. Classification (GTDB taxonomy): domain Bacteria; phylum Pseudomonadota; class Gammaproteobacteria; order Enterobacterales; family Enterobacteriaceae; genus Rouxiella. Next base: position 59,365 of record NZ_AJHJ01000017.1, on the reverse strand, counting down.
ACCATGGCGGAGAAATTCCGTGATGAAGGCCGTGACGTTCTGCTGTTCATCGATAACATTTACCGTTACACCCTGGCGGGTACCGAAGTGTCTGCACTTCTGGGCCGTATGCCATCTGCGGTAGGTTATCAGCCAACGCTGGCGGAAGAGATGGGTGCTCTGCAAGAGCGTATCACCTCTACCAAAGATGGTTCAATCACCTCTGTTCAGGCCGTTTACGTTCCTGCGGATGACTTGACTGACCCATCTCCGGCAACCACCTTCGCCCACTTGGATGCGACCGTGGTACTGAGCCGTCAGATCGCCTCTCTGGGTATCTACCCAGCGGTAGATCCACTTGACTCAACCAGCCGTCAGCTTGATCCGCTGGTAGTAGGTCAAGAGCACTATGACGTGGCTCGTGGCGTGCAGTCTGTTCTGCAGCGTTACAAGGAACTGAAAGATATTATCGCGATCCTGGGTATGGACGAGCTGGCTGAAGAAGACAAGCTGGTTGTATCCCGTGCGCGTAAAATCGAACGTTTCCTGTCTCAGCCATTCTTCGTTGCTGAAGTATTTACCGGCGCTCCAGGCAAATTCGTACCGCTGAAAGATACCATTCGTGGTTTCAAAGGCATCATCGAAGGCGACTACGACCACCTGCCAGAACAAGCGTTCTACATGGTTGGTCCGATCGAAGAAGCTGTGGAAAAAGCCAAAAAACTGTAATGTTCTCCCTTAGGGGATAAAGATCGTTGCAGTATTGAGAGAGGAAGGTGACATGGCTGAAAAAGCTTACCATCTGGATGTTGTCAGCGCGGAAAAGAGAATGTATTCCGGCCTGGTGCAGAAAATCCAGGTGACGGGTAGCGAAGGTGAGCTGGGTATTTTCCCTGGTCACGCCCCGCTGCTCACCGCCATCAAGCCTGGCATGGTGCGCATTGTTAAAGAACACGGCGAAGAAGAGTATATCTATCTCTCCGGCGGCATCCTTGAGGTGCAACCGAACGCAACTACCGTGTTGGCTGACACTGCAATCCGTGGAGTAGACCTCGACGAAGCGCGCGCGCTTGAAGCTAAGCGTAAAGCGGAAGAACATATCAATGGTTCTAACGGCGACGTCGACTATGCTCGGGCGTCTGCAGAACTGGCCAAAGCGCTCGCGAAACTTCGCGTGATCGAATTGACCAGGAAAGCGGGTTACTGATTGGCGAAAGCCGTATTAGTGATAAACGCACTGCCAGTTGAAAAGCGACCTTCGGGTCGCTTTTTTTTATCTTTAAAAAAGCCCTGTTTTCAGCATCTTCTTCATTCAATTCCGGCCGTTTCAATGAAATACTGTCTACTATTGGAGACACTTTTAGCGCGATTCCTGCTGAGTCGTTTACAGAGTGTTCAACCCTTGCCCAGTGCGGCTTGGGGGTAGTTTTTAATGAAAAATATGTAGTAATCCGATCGGCTAACGGGTTACTTTTGTCAATCAAACTGGATTTGTCAGGTTGCTTATGTCTAACAGCGCATTAAGTGTCGTGATCCTCGCCGCAGGCAAGGGCACACGCATGTATTCCAATCTTCCCAAAGTACTGCATCCGCTTGCCGGAAAAGCGATGGTTCAGCATGTTATTGATGCTGCCACTCGTATGGGGGCAAGCAATGTGCATCTGGTTTATGGCCACGGTGGAGATCTGCTTAAGCAGAATCTGGCCACCAGCTGTTTAAACTGGGTGTTGCAGGCTGAGCAATTGGGTACCGGACACGCAATGCAGCAGGCTGCGCCTCACTTTGCTGATGACGAAGACGTATTAATGCTTTACGGCGATGTACCGCTGATTTCCGTTGAGACTTTGCAAAAATTGCTGTCTGCCAAGCCACAGGGTGGAATTGGTTTGCTAACCGTCAAGGTGGACGATCCTGCCGGTTATGGCCGCATTGTCCGTGAAAACGGGGAGGTAGTCGGCATTATCGAGCAGAAAGACGCCTCGGCCGAGCAGCTGAAAATCAATGAGATTAATACCGGTATACTCGTCGCCAACGGTGCATCGTTCAAGCGCTGGCTGAGCAAGCTTTCAAACAATAATGCGCAGGGTGAATATTACATCACCGATATCATTGCGATGGCGCATGCAGAAGGCCATAAGATTGCCACCGTGCATCCCGCGCGCCTTAGCGAAGTTGAAGGTGTGAACAACCGCCTGCAACTTTCTCGTCTTGAGCGTGTTTATCAACAGGAGCAAGCCGAACGTTTGCTGCTGGCGGGCGTAATGCTGATGGACCCCTCTCGTTTCGATTTACGCGGTGAACTGTCGCACGGCATTGACGTTAGCATCGACGTAAACGTAATTATTGAAGGCAAGGTCAAGCTGGGTAATCGTGTCACTATCGGCGCAGGCTGCGTGCTGAAAGACTGCACCATCGGCGATGACTGTGTGATCAGTCCGTACAGCGTGTTCGAGGGGGCTATCGTGCAGGCAGATTGTACTGTTGGTCCGTTTGCTCGTCTGCGCCCTGGCGCCGAGCTGGGTCAGGCAGCGCACGTCGGCAACTTTGTTGAAATCAAGAAAGCGCGTCTCGGAGCTGGCACTAAAGCCGGACACCTCAGCTATCTTGGCGATGCGGTGATCGGCGATAACGTTAATATTGGTGCAGGTACGATCACCTGTAACTATGATGGCGTGAATAAATGGCAAACGACGATTGGCGATAACGTCTTTGTCGGCTCGGATACTCAGCTGGTGGCTCCGGTTAACGTCGGTAACAATGTGAGTATTGCTGCCGGAACCACGGTCGTCCGCGATGTTCCAGACGGCGGCCTGGTGATAAGCCGCGTGACTCAGGTGCATAAGCCAAATTGGAAGCATCCTTCCAAACGATAATAGTCGGTAAGCGTCAAGGGTGCGGTTTGCTGCACCCGTTTTATTCGGCGTCATTATGTTTTGCTCTGCCCGTCACCACGTTATGGTCAGCGCAAAACATAATAATCCCCTTCTCTACAGGCTCGGGGAACCCGCACGGCATGGAACCATGACCGGAGCGGCTATCAATCAGGTCAAGGCATCAAAAAAGGTCTGCGAACAGACCTTCTATAGGAATAAAACCGATGTGTGGAATTGTTGGCGCAGTAGCGCAACGCGATATAGCTGAAATTCTGTTGGAAGGATTACGCCGTCTGGAATACCGCGGCTATGACTCTGCCGGTTTGGCGGTAGTGGATAACGAAGGTCACATGGGCCGCTTGCGCCGTGTTGGTAAAGTGCAGAAGCTGGCTGATGCGCTGGAAGCTCATCCACTGCACGGTGGTACCGGTATTGCTCACACCCGTTGGGCAACTCACGGAGAACCATCTGAAGTTAATGCTCATCCGCACGTGTCTGATTACATTGCGGTTGTGCATAACGGCATTATCGAAAACTTCGAACCGCTGCGAGTATTGCTGATCGAGCGCGGATATCGCTTCGAGTCGCAAACTGATACCGAAGTTATCGCTCATCTGGTGCACTGGGAGCTGCTGCAAGGTGGTACTTTGCTGGAAGCGGTACTTCGCGTCATTCCTCAACTACGTGGCGCTTACGGCACTGTGGTGATGGACAAACGCGATCCTTCCGTGCTGGTGGCTGCGCGATCTGGTAGCCCACTGGTCATTGGTCGTGGTGTTGGTGAAAACTTTATTGCCTCCGATCAGCTGGCCTTGCTGCCTGTAACACGTCGTTTTATGTTCCTTGAAGAAGGCGACGTTGCAGAAGTAAAACGCCGTGAAGTTAACGTGTTTGATAAAACCGGCAAGCCGGTCGAGCGTCCTGAAATCGAATCTCAAGTTCAGTATGACGCCGGTGATAAAGGCGCGTACCGTCATTACATGCAAAAAGAGATCTACGAACAGCCTCAGGCGATTAAAAATACCCTTGAAGGGCGTTTCAGCCACGGTAAAATTGATCTCAGCGAGCTGGGAGCCGATGCCGACGCGATGCTGGCTAAAGTTCAACACGTACAGATCATTGCCTGCGGCACCTCATATCACTCAGGTATGGTGGCGCGTTATTGGTTTGAAGCGCTGGCCGGTGTGCCGTGCGACGTAGAAATTGCTTCTGAATTCCGCTATCGCAAATCTGCCGTTCGTCCTGGCAGCCTGATCATCACTTTGTCTCAGTCCGGTGAAACCGCCGATACGCTAGCTGCACTCCGTCTTTCTAAAGAGCTGGGCTTCCTGGGCTCCCTTGCCGTTTGTAACGTAGCCGGCTCCTCTTTGGTGCGTGAATCTGACCTGGCGTTGATGACCAAAGCGGGAACTGAGATCGGTGTAGCGTCTACCAAGGCATTTACGACTCAGTTAACCGTTCTGCTGATGCTGGTGGCGCGCGTTGGCCGTTTGAAAGGCATGAGCGAGCAGGTTGAACACGATATCGTTCATGGCCTGCAGGCGTTGCCTGCGCGCATCGAGCAGATGCTGTCACTGGATAAAACCATCGAAGCGCTGGCTGAAGGCTTCTCCGACAAACATCACGCACTGTTCCTGGGTCGCGGCGATCAGTACCCGATCGCGATGGAAGGGGCGCTGAAGCTGAAAGAAATTTCGTATATTCACGCTGAAGCCTATGCTGCCGGTGAGTTAAAACATGGCCCATTAGCGTTGATTGACGCCGATATGCCGGTAATTGTTGTTGCTCCAAACAACGAGCTGCTGGAAAAACTGAAATCCAACATTGAAGAAGTACGTGCTCGCGGCGGTCAGCTTTACGTTTTCGCCGATCAGGACGCAGGCTTTACAGATAGTGACGGCATGAAAGTTATTCAGCTGCCACACGTCGAGCAAATTGTTGCGCCAATCTTCTACACCGTGCCGTTACAGCTGTTGTCTTACCACGTTGCGCTAATCAAAGGCACCGATGTTGATCAGCCTCGTAACCTGGCGAAATCGGTAACCGTGGAATAAGTCGTACTCAAAGCCTGTTACTGGCGGCGAGCTGTTCGTTAGTTATAAACCTCCTGTTGCTTTTGCACAGGAGGTTTTTTTATTTTCCCAAGACATCTCCCAGATTAGTATTGAAAAAGTGTTTTTTGATATTTATATCAGCGGAAATAAAATATAGTTGTCGCGAAGTTTACTTTGCTGAATCAATCTATATTTATTATCTATCATTTGAGGTGCTATATATAACTTATAAATAAATCATTAAAGATGCAGGGTTTTATTAGTGTAAACAAAACAATTGCTTCAATATCATCAATTATAATAACTACAGGCTTTATTACATCATTTTTTAATTTAATTTATCTAATTCTTAGGGAATTCGGCGTTGTTGTGTCTCCGGATTGGTTTTTATTAATCCAACGTAATTTCTGCTAAATATAAGAAGATGAAAATGAATATTCAAAACAGTTTTTTGCAAGCAAGCTCCAGTGAGCGCGATCCGCTGCTTTTAGTGCTTAAGCAGAGCCAGCAATATGATGTGCGCATTACTAAAGTTGAACATCGTGAGCTCACTGACGTGCATGGTAAGAAGCTTTTCGATTTTGCGTCCTGTAATTATCTCGGTTTTGACTGTGAACAGGAGGCGCTCCTCGATAAAGGCGTGCAGGCTGCCAAGGCTTTTGGCATGCATACCAGTCGTGCCCGATTAATGGGCTACCACGAACTTTTCACTCAGGTTGAAAAGAAACTCGCTACCTTTATCGGTGCCGAGGATACGCTGCTGTTTCCCAACACCACGCTGACCAGTATCGGCATTATTCCGGCGTTGGTGCAAAAGGGAGATCTGATAATCCTTGATAAATCAGCACACGCCACGATGTATCAGGCTGCACAGATGGCGCGGGACAAGGGGGCGATTCTAAAAAGCTTTGCCCAGGGAGATATGGATGCGCTGGAAACTTTATTGAAAACCCATAGCCATTGCCCGAGAAAAATGGTCTGCGTAGATGGCGTGTACAGCATGACCGGCGATTATGCCGATCTCGCGGGGCTGACTCCCTTGGTCGAAAAATATCAGGCACTGCTTTATGTTGATGACGGCCACGGGTTTGGATTTGTCGGTGAAAATCCTGATGTGCAGCACCCATACGGTAGCAAAGGTAACGGCATTATCAACCATCAGGGAACCTCGCCGGCCAATACCATGTATGTCGCCGGTACTGCCAAAGGTCTCGCGGCCAGTGCCGCATTCGCCGCGGTTACGCCAGAGATGAAAGAGTATCTGATGGCCTACGCCAAACCTCTGGACTATACCCATCCCTCCACTCCGTTCTGCCTCGGCGTGCTCGATGCGGCTCTCGATTTATTACCAAAAATCGGTGAACAGCGTCGCGCCGACGTTTATAAACTTACTGTGTCGCTGGTGGAAGGGCTGCGCGGTCTCGGTTTCCACGTTATGACGCAGACACTGTTTCCGATTATTTCTGTTTGGGCGGGAAATACTCAAACGCTTATCGATGCCTCTAAGTATCTATATCAAAACGGTATTTTCCTGACTGCTTGTCCTTATCCAACCATGCCTAGAGGAAAAGAAGCGCTGCGCATTACCGTGACAGCTCTGAATACCCAGCAGCAAATTGATCACATGCTAATGCTGTTTGCCGATATCAAGCAGCAATGGCAGCAGGCGGGAGTTGCATTGACGCCAGACGGGGAAAGTTATGCTCACGTATGATGTTGCTGCAAAAGACCGTGTCGAAATGTTCTATGGCCAAAAAAATGGCTGGCGAATGTTTGACGGTAGAATGCTGACTCCCGAAGTCACCGCGTATTTGAATGAGGAAAAACGCCAGATAGCTGGCTATCTGGAAAACTCGGCCAGCGGTCTGAGTCAGTTTGTAGAAATCGGCTGTGGTTATGGCCGTTACCTTCACGTCGCGTTGAAATATAGAGTGAATTATCGCGGGGTCGAGCTGGTTCGTTGGTTGGCGGAGCTGGGTAAAGCCAGAATTGCTGCCTGCCAGCTGCCCGAGAATTGTAGCGCGCAGATAGAACATCTTTCGGCGGATCATCTTCATTGCGTGCTGCCCTATAGTGAGCACGATATTTCCTCAAAAAGTTGCGTGTTCTTTCCCTTCAACTGTTTTGGCAACCTAAGTGACCCGCTGCGAGTGCTGTCCGAGCTGAAGGGGAGAAATACCGAGGTTATTATCTCCGGATTTTCCAGCAGCGAGCAGACCACCAGCGCAAGAATGGCTTATTACGCTAAATGTGGCTGCACCGATCTTAGTAGTCAGCATACCGAACGAGGGGTACAGATTTCATCAAGCGAGTTTCTTGAATCTCTGGCTTACCAATCTGGTGCTTTGGAGCTATTGCTAAATGAGTTTGGCTTCCGACTGACCAAACGTATCTCTCATTCTGCCATTGGCGAACTGTTCTTTTTCACCCCTTTCCATCTCAGCCCTGAAATGTCGTTGCCAGCTCCCGTTGCCAATCAAGAGCAATTTCTGTTGCAGGGATTTGTCGAGGAGGGAAAAAATCACGATCTAATGGGGCATATCCAGTCCACAGCATGGGGATTGGGAAAAGATGCCGGCCAGCTTTCGGTCAACGCCAATGACGTTGGCTGGCGAGAAGGGGCACTGGCCTGGCTGATTTCTTCTGCCGCTCGGGATGATGCCGTTCCGCTAATTGCCACCGGCACGATTTCTCAGGTAACCCTGTCGAATCAGGCTCCCGGAACAGTCAGTTTACTGATTAACACACATTAATGGATGCAATGTATGCTTTTATTAAACGCGGTGACCTTACCAGAATTAATGGCAGGTGGATTACGCCGGTTCTCGGATAATATTGCCGTTGAGTACGGCGATCAGAAATTCACTTATCAATATATTGAAAAGCTAAGCCAAGATTTTTGTCGTTATTACCAATCGAATGGTTTAAAAAAAGGTGATCATATCGGTATTCTTTCCGATGTCACACCTATGGCGATTGGCGCAATGTTGGGTGCATTATCCGCAGGGCTAATTTATATACCCATTAATATACACGCACCTAATGCCTGGGTCAGTGATTTAATTATATCTGCCGAACTGAAACATATCATGGTGCAGAATAAATACCGGGAAATATTAGATGCGCCTGGAGATAACGCATTTGTGACATTTCTAGATAATTTCGCAGCACAGGACAACTCGTTAACTACCACGTTGTATGAAAAGAATCTAAGCGATAACGTAGCCTATATCCTTTATACCTCAGGATCGACTGGCTCGCCGAAAGGCATCATGATCACACACCGCAATGCTTGCTCTTTTATCTGCTGGATGCAAAAAGAGTTTGCCATTACGCCAGGCGATCGAGTGTTCAGTCGCGCGCCTTTGCAGTTTGACCTTTCAGTGTTTGATATTTTTACTACCTTGCTCAGCGGCGCTTGTCTGGTCATCGTCCCCGAGAATTTTGATAACTCGCCGCTCAATGTGGTGAGTTATATGCGTGATAAAAACGTTAGCGTGGTGTACACCGTGCCTTCGGCCTATATCCGCTGGTTAAGTAAAGGTGAATTGCAGCGCGGAATACCGAGTCTGCGAACGCTGCTTTACGCCGGAGAGCCTTTCTCGCCCTGCTGGCTACGCCGCGTCATGGACTGTCTGCCGACTACCGCCGTGGCCAACATTTATGGTCCGACAGAAACTAACATCGTGACCTGCCAGCACGTTTCAAAGCCAACTACGGAAACTAGCGAAATACCGATCGGTTTTCCTGTCGACGATACGGAAATCTATATCGTTGATGAAGCAATGAGTTTGCTGCCACACGGCGAGTCAGGAGAGATCCTGGTGCGCGGCAGTACGGTGTTTGCCGGGTATTTTACCGCGCCTGAACTGACGCGCGAGAAGCTGATTCAAAGCCCCTTTCATCAGTATCCGACATTGGCCTTTCGAACCGGAGATTATGGTTATATCAATGAAAAAGGGGAGATCATTTACAAAGGCCGGATGGATAATATGGTGAAAACCCGCGGTTATCGGGTCGAAATTGGCGACGTTGAGAACGCGTTTACATCTATTGAAGAAGTAGAAGAGGTGGCTGTTGTCTCTTTACCTCATGAAAAATACGGCGCAACGCTTCACGTTTGCCTGAGTCTTAAAGACGTCAATCAAGGGTTAGCGCTGATACAGGAAAAAATCGCTGAAATTCTACCCGACTACATGTTGCCCTACGATTTTACGGTGATGGAGGAATTGCCTAAAACGGCAACCGGTAAAATTGATCGCGTCTGCTTGAAACAGGCATGCAAAAACCAGCTGAAATCCAAGCCCGAGATAAAAACCTCACAAGCGCATTATGTTAAATTGGCGAAGGAATCATAATGGAAAGCGTCATACCAATTATCGAAACAGACAGATTAATTCTCTGCGGGTGCAGTGTGGAGGATTTTCCTGCAATGTTGCATATCTATCAAGATGATATAGCTACGCGATTTGTTCCTCCAGGGGTGATAGGGCGAGAAGCCTGCTGGTCACTGTGGTTACAGTACCATGGCATGTGGGCAACGCTGGGTTTTGGGTATTGGATAATCAAACTGAAACCCTGTAATACTATTATCGGTGAGATAGGATTCGCAGACTTTAAGCGAGACACCATGCCATCAATGCCTGACATGTTGGAAATTGGGACATTATTACACTCTGACTTCCATGGTTATGGTTACGGCTATGAAGCGAAATGTGCCATCCTCGACTGGCAGGATAAAACGTTGAGCCGCCCTGTTTGTTGTCTTGTGATGCCCGACAATATTGTTGCGATTAAACAAGCTATTAAAAGCGGATTTACCTTCGAAAAATCGATCGCCTACGGCGATTACCAGCTGCGCCTGGGGTTGCGGGAGGTTATTCGGTAACGTATAAGTTCATAAATTGCACGCTGTCACAAAACTGTCATATAACCTACATTTTAGTGTCACTAAACTGTCCTATTTTGCTCCTGTGCTAAACACTTTACTAAGCTTCGACTTGAGTCGAATCAAAATTATCCGTTGTAATTGAAGCTACAGCTGTATCAGCGGCGTTCGCTTACCCGAATTACTTACTACTGTAGGCCTATCGGGATTCGTTCACTTACTGTGTTGCTGCAACTCCAATGTCATAGGGTAGATAACCACCAGGAGTGGAATATGAAACTGATGCGTACAACCGTCGCCGGTATTGTGGCAGCGACTTTCTCTTTAACAGCAATGTCTGCCTTTTCAGCAACTAATCTGACAGGCGCAGGCGGTACTTTCCCTGCTCCAGTTTATGCAAAATGGGCTGATGCTTACAATAAATCTACCGGTGTTCAAGTTAACTACCAAGGCATCGGTTCTTCCGGCGGCGTAAAGCAGATTATTGCTAAAACCGTGGACTTCGGAGCATCAGATGCGCCTATGAGCGACGCTGATCTCGAGAAGAACGGCCTGTTCCAGTTCCCTACCGTTATCGGTGGTGTTGTTCTGGCAGTAAACATTCCTGGTGTGAAATCCGGTGAGTTGACGCTGGATGGTAAAGCTCTGGGTGATATTTACCTGGGCAAAATCAAAAAATGGAATGATGCAGAGATAACTAAGCTGAACCCAGGCGTAAAACTGCCTGATACCAACATCGCCGTGGTTCGTCGCGCCGATGGTTCTGGTACTTCTTTCGTATTTACTAGCTACCTGTCCAAAGCTAACGCGGACTGGAAAAAAGACATCGGCGTGGGTACTACCGTAAACTGGCCTGTCGGTTTGGGCGGTAAAGGCAATGACGGCGTTGCTGCTTTTGTACAACGTCTGCCAGGTTCAATCGGCTATGTTGAGTATGCTTACGCCAAGCAAAACAATCTGACTTACACCAAACTGGTTGATGCCAGCGGTAAGGCGATTTCTCCTTCAGAAGAGTCATTCAGCGCGGCAGCCAAAGGCGCAGACTGGAGCAAAACCTTTGCTCAGGACCTGACTTTCCAGAAGGGCGACAATGCGTGGCCAATCTCTTCTACCACCTTTATTCTGGTCTATAAACAACAGCAAGACGCGGCCAAAGGCGCGGAAGTGCTGAAGTTCTTTGACTGGGCCTATAAAAACGGTGACAAGCTGACTACCGGTCTGGATTACGCTTCTTTGCCGCAGTCTGTTGTTTCTCAAATCCAGACAGCCTGGAAAAGCAACGTTAAAGACAGCAGCGGTAAGTCAGTCTACTAAGCCTTTGGCTTAGGGTTGCTGGTGATATAAAGTACGAGTCTTCTGTCTCAATCTCTCCCGATAAACCCTTGTCGGGGGAGAAATAAATCTGAATAAGAAGAGAGTGTTATGGCTGAAAAAACGCCGTCCATCAAAGCACCAAGCAAGAACGGTGACATCATCTTCGGCGCGCTGGTTAAACTGGCTGCGCTGATTGTGCTATTCCTGCTCGGCGGGATCATCGTTTCGTTATTCATTTCTTCCTTGCCTAGCATGGAAAAGTTTGGCTTTTCTTTCCTGTGGAATAAAACCTGGGATGTACCCAATGAGCAATTTGGTGCGCTGGTGCCGATTTACGGCACGATTGTTACCTCGGTCATTGCTCTGCTGATAGCTGTCCCGGTCAGCTTTGGTATCTCACTGTTTCTGACTGAACTGGCGCCTAACTGGTTGAAACGTCCTCTGGGGATTGCTATCGAACTGCTGGCGGCTATCCCGAGTATCGTTTACGGCATGTGGGGCCTGTTTGTCTTTGCTCCTTTATTTGCGACTTATTTTCAAACACCTGTCGGCGATGTTCTTTCAGGCATTCCAATTATTGGTGCACTTTTCGCGGGTCCGGGGTTTGGTATTGGTATCCTGGCGGCTGGCGTAATTCTTGCGATCATGATCATCCCCTACATTGCCTCTGTGATGCGCGACGTGTTCGAGCAGACGCCAGTGATGATGAAAGAATCGGCCTACGGCATCGGTTGTACGACCTGGGAAGTTATCTGGCGTATCGTTTTACCTTTCACCAAGAACGGCGTGATTGGCGGCGTGATGCTTGGCCTCGGACGCGCTTTGGGTGAAACCATGGCAGTGACCTTTATCATCGGTAACACTTACCAGCTCGATAGTGCCTCGCTGTACATGCCGGGTAACAGTATTACCTCGGCGTTGGCCAACGAATTTGCCGAAGCAGCATCGGGCCTGCATACCTCGGCCCTGATGGAGTTAGGCCTGATCCTGTTCGTGATCACCTTTATCGTGTTGGCGCTATCAAAGCTGATGATTCTGCGTCTGGCCAAGAATGAGGGGCGTTAAGATGGCAACTCTTGAAATGCAAAGCAACGATGCGCTGTTTGAATCCCGTCGCAAACGTCAGGCCTGGCGACGCCAGAAGAACCGTATCGCGCTGTTGTTATCAATGGCGACCATGGTTTTTGGCCTGTTCTGGCTGGTGTGGATCTTGTTTACCACGGTAACCAAAGGTATCGACGGTATGTCGCTGGCGCTGTTTACCCAAAACACGCCACCGCCAAACACTGCAGGCGGTGGTTTGGCAAACGCCATTGCCGGCAGCGGACTTTTGATCCTCTGGTCTACAGTGGTTGGTACTCCGCTGGGGATCCTTGCCGGTGTGTATCTTGCTGAATATGGGCGTAAATCTTGGCTGGCCGAGGTGATTCGTTTTATTAACGATATCCTGCTGTCTGCTCCTTCCATCGTGGTCGGACTGTTTGTTTACACCATTGTCGTGGCCAAAATGGGGCACTTCTCAGGCTGGGCGGGGATTCTGGCGCTGGCGCTGCTGCAGGTTCCTATCGTGATTCGTACCACCGAGAATATGCTGAAACTGGTGCCTGACAGTCTGCGTGAAGCGGCCTATGCATTGGGAACGCCGAAATGGAGAATGATTTCAGCCATTACGCTGAAGGCCTCAGTCTCTGGAATTATCACGGGTGTTCTGCTGGCTATCGCGCGTATTGCCGGTGAAACCGCGCCGCTGCTGTTTACCTCGCTCTCCAACCAGTTTTGGAGCACCGATTTAATGCAGCCTATCGCTAACCTCCCGGTCACCATATTTAAATTTGCTATGAGCCCGTTTGCAGAATGGCAGGACTTGGCCTGGGCTGGCGTTCTGCTAATTACTGTATGCGTACTGCTGCTGAACATCATTGCTCGCGTGATCTTCGCCCAGAAAAAGCAGTAATTATAAAAATTTTGATTAAAGAGAGATGTCTTAATGAGTCGAATGACCGATGCATCCAACAGTAAAATCCAGGTCCGCGATCTGAATTTTTATTACGGCAAATTCCATGCGCTGAAAAACATCTCCCTGGATATTGCCAAAAACGAAGTTACCGCTTTTATCGGCCCGTCTGGCTGCGGTAAATCGACGCTTCTGCGCACTTTAAACAAGATGTATCAGCTGTATCCCGATCAGCGTGCCGAGGGTGAAATTTTGCTCGACGGCGAAAATATTCTGGTAGATAAGCAGGATATCGCCCTGCTGCGCGCCAAGGTCGGCATGGTATTTCAAAAGCCGACCCCGTTCCCGATGTCGATTTACGACAACATCGCTTTTGGCGTGCGTTTGTTTGAGAAGCTGTCGCGTACCGACATGGATGAGCGCGTGCAGTGGGCTTTGACCAAAGCGGCACTTTGGAATGAGTCGAAAGATAAGCTGCATCAGAGCGGTTACAGTTTGTCAGGTGGTCAGCAGCAGCGTTTGTGTATCGCTCGCGGTATCGCCATTCGTCCTGATGTTTTACTGCTTGATGAGCCTTGCTCGGCGCTGGATCCGATCTCGACCGGCCGCATCGAAGAGCTGATTACCGAGTTGAAATCCGACTATACGGTGGTGATCGTGACCCATAACATGCAGCAGGCAGCTCGCTGCTCGGACCGCACTGCGTTTATGTATCTCGGCGAATTGATTGAATACAGTGATACTGACTCATTGTTCACCTCACCTGCTCAAAAGCAGACCGAGGACTACATTACTGGCCGCTACGGTTGATGCTCTTCAAGGTAGAGAGGAAACAAGATGGACAATCTGAATCTCAATAAACATATTTCAGCCCAGTTCAATGCCGAACTTGAACATATCCGTACTCAGGTATTGGCGATGGGCGGCCTGGTTGAACAGCAGCTTACCGATGCCATCACCGCGATGCATAATCAGGACGCTGAGCTGGCCGAGCGTGTCATCAAGGGTGATGACAAAGTAAACATGATGGAAGTGGCGATTGATGAAGCCTGCGTGCGGATTATTGCTAAACGTCAGCCCACTGCCAGCGATCTGCGTATGGTTATGGCGATCATCAAGACGATTTCCGAGCTGGAACGCATCGGCGATGTGGCCGATAAAATCTGTCGCACCGCGTTGGAGAAATTCTCTCATCTGCATCAGCCGCTGTTGGTGAGTCTGGAATCATTGGGCCGTCACACCGTACAGATGCTGCACGACGTGCTGGATGCCTTTGCGCGTATGGATCTCGATGAGGCGATCCGCGTCTATCGTGAAGATAAAAAGGTCGATCAGGAATATGAGGGCATCGTGCGTCAGCTGATGACTTATATGATGGAAGACCCGCGCATGATCCCAAGCATTCTAACGGCGTTGTTCTGTGCCCGTTCGATCGAGCGTATCGGTGACCGTTGCCAGAATATCAGCGAGATTATTTTCTACTTCGTGAAGGGGCAAGATTTCCGTCATGTCGGGGGCGATGCGCTGGAGAAGCTGCTGGTTGATGGTAAAAGCGGTAAAGAAAACAAAACAGAATAGCTTTAACCTTTCCCAATACAACAAATGCAGACGCCCGATAAATTGATTATCGGGCGTTTTATTTTGTGTCGCAGAGCTTGCTAAATCATTAAATAACGCAACGCTACCATCACTGCCAACTGGCGATAATGCGCATTCTGCGTATCAAACTCATCCGGATTCTCAAACAACGCACCAAAGGTGTATTGGTTGGCGACCTGGTGAACACAAAGACTGCTGATCAGGCGGTGAACGTCCCGCGCCTGGGCATCTTCTTTAAATAGATGACCTTTCTTGCCGCGTTCAAGAATATCATCCAGCAAGGTTAGCGCCGTTTGGTTTAGTGCGCGGATGTTGGTGGATTGACGAATAAAGCGACCGCGCAGCATATTCTCGGTGGAGACAATGCGAATAAATTCCGGGTGCGAAACGTGAAAATCAAAACTGGCCTCTACCAGCTTAACAATGGCTTCGGCAGGCGGATAGGCTGATAAATCCAGCTCAAGCTCATGTTTACGCAAACAGCGATAAACATACTCCAACACCTGCATGTAGAGCGCTTCTTTCGATTTATAGTGATAAACCACCATGCGTTTGGTGGTATCAGCGTTTGAGGCGATATTTTCCATCCGTGCGCCCATTAATCCGGACTCGGCGAACTCGATAAGCGCGCTATCAAAAATGCGCTGCTTGAGGCCTATTGGATCGTTCTTTCGCCCCGTTGTTTGGGGACTTTGGCTAGTCAGCGTCTTCTCCTTAACGGAATCGGTGTCGTCTTTTAAAACAGTCACTATCTCTAAATACAGTGACAAATCAAATGCCAGCGCATTATTTGACGATATTGTAGCCTTTCTCGCGCCAGATAGCGGCAAGTTGATGCATATCTGTGAATGCGGTAACCAGCGGGTGATCGATAACCGGATTATGAGTATCGGCACAGTAATAATAAACCGGAATATTGGCTGCGATACCCGCCTGAACGCCGGCTACAGAATCTTCAACCAAAATGCAGGTGGAGATTGAAACCTGCATGGCCTCGGCTGCGTGATAAAGCAACGCCGGGTCAGGTTTCCAGCGCTGCAAATCGTAACCGCTGTAAAGACGATCTCTCATAAAAGGGAGCAAACCGGTGAGTCCCAGAGAGTGCTGCATTTTAGTCACTGGACCATTGGAGACCACGCACATCGGCACAGTTATTGACTCCAGCAGTTCTTTTGCGCCTGCAATCGGTTCGAGTTTTTCATCAAACAGCCGAGCTACGTGCTGACGGAAAACCACTTCCATCTCTTCTTTTCCGGCTTTAAGACCGTGCTGTTGATTAATAATATCGATAATTTCGTACAGCTTTACGCCTTTGTACTTTTTAAACATCTCATCATAGGAAACGGTCACGCCGAAATGGGCAAACATCAGGACGTAAGCCTCGCAGCACAGCCGCTCACTGTCGACCAGTGTGCCATCACAGTCAAAGAAAACGCATTCTATCCGGGGCATATTTCATCCTTTTTCTGAATTAACTGCTTAGTTAATGACATGACTCCAGAAGGTATCTTACAGAAAATACTCGCCTGTTCCGAACTCCTTATCCTGGAGACCGTGCGATAAAAGCTAAAATAATGAGCATTAAAAACCAGCAGTTGCTCCTAAAAGCGGTCTAAAAAGTGTAAACATGCAATAAAAAGCAGCGCAATCATCTCAATCGGCGGAGGATTTAGGTTAGGATAGCGGCCGACGAATTTCCCCCTCTTTGGAACTCAATAATGAGCACACCACAAAATAATGCCGGCGCAGGTAAAGGGATGTTAGAGCGCTGGTTTAAACTGAGCGCCCATGGCACGACGCTGAAAACGGAGACAGTTGCCGGTTTCACAACTTTCCTGACCATGGTGTATATCGTCTTCGTTAACCCGCAGATATTGGGCGTGGCGGGGATGGATAAGCAGGCCGTATTTGTTACTACCTGTCTGATTGCGGCATTCGGCAGTATTTTGATGGGGCTTATCGCCAATCTGCCCGTCGCGCTGGCACCTGCGATGGGCCTGAATGCTTTCTTCGCCTTTGTGGTGGTCGGTGCGATGGGGATCTCATGGCAAACCGGCATGGGCGCGATTTTCTGGGGCGCGGTTGGCCTGTTCCTGCTGACCATTTTCCGCGTTCGTTACTGGATGATAGCGAATATACCTGTGAGCTTGAGAGTCGGGATTACCAGCGGCATCGGCTTGTTCATCGGCATGATGGGCCTGAAAAATGCCGGTATTGTAGTTGCTAATCCCGATACACTGGTTTCGATCGGCAAATTGACCTCGCACTCGGTGCTGCTTGGTGCGCTGGGTTTCTTTATTATCGCTATTCTGGCGGCGCGAAACATTCATGCCGCGGTGCTAATTTCCATTATTATCACCACGCTGATTGGTTGGGCGCTGGGTGACGTTCACTACGCGGGAGTATGGTCGATGCCGCCAAGCGTTACCAGCGTGGTTGGGCAGGTTGATATTAAAGGCTCGCTGAATATTGGTCTGGCGGGGATTATTTTCTCCTTTATGCTGGTCAATCTGTTCGACTCGTCAGGCACGCTGATTGGCGTTACCGATAAAGCCGGGCTTGCCGACAGTGAAGGTAAATTCCCGCAGATGAAACAGGCGCTGTTTGTCGACAGCGTTAGCTCGGTTGTGGGTTCCTTCATCGGCACCTCTGCGATTAGTGCTTACATTGAAAGCTGCTCCGGCGTAGCGATTGGGGGTCGTACCGGTCTGACTGCCGTTGTCACCGGGCTTTTGTTCCTGCTGGTTATTTTCATCTCCCCGTTAGCCGGAATGGTGCCAGCCTATGCTGCTGCAGGCGCGCTAATTTATGTCGGCGTGCTGATGACTTCCAGCCTTGCGCGAGTGACCTGGGATGATTTAACCGAAGCAGTCCCTGCGTTTGTTACCGCAGTCATGATGCCTTTCAGTTTCTCGATTACAGAAGGGATTGCCCTGGGGTTTATTTCTTACGTGGTGATGAAGCTGGGAAGCGGTCGCTGGAGAGACATCAGGCCTTGTGTGCTGGTGGTTACCATACTGTTTGTATTGAAGATTGTTTTTATCGATAACAAATAAACTGGCTCTGTTATCCTTGTTACCTCTCCTCCACCAACAGAGGAGAGGTGCTAAAGGTCGCGTCCCAAAATTCTCTTCTCTTTTTGCACTTAGCCCCGAATTTACTTTTTAAAACGACGAGTAAAATCGGAAAATGCGCTGAGCTGGCCGGTAAGATGGTCGAGCGTACTTTGATCAATCACCTCGCCAAGCTGTGCATCGACCTTGCTCTGAATCACTCCCCCCATAAACTCCGGCTTGTTGAGAACCATGGCATCCAGGAACACTAAGATCTGCCGCAGGTGATACTGACAGCGTGCGCCGCCAATCGCACCCATTGAACTGGTTTGAATCAATACGGGTTTGCCTGCCAGCGGCTGTTCAGGGACTCGCGAGAGCCAGTCAATGGCATTCTTTAACCCGCCCGGCACCGAATAGTTATATTCCGGCGTGACGATAATAACGCCATCCGCCTCGCGAATCTGTTTGGCCATGTTTTCAATAGTGGCGGGGAAGCCTGATTCCTGTTGTACATCAGCATCATACAGCGGAATATCGCCAATAGAATGCAGCGCCTCAATGGTGACGCCTTCAGGTGATAACTTTGGCAGAGTACGTGCAACCATTGCATTGAATGAGCCTTTACGCAGGCTGCCTAACAGCGTGACAAACTTCAGTGGTTGATTAGACATAAACGACTCCTGATTGATTAGCTGGATTGCAAAAGGATGATTACTTGGCCGGAGGTAGGCTGGTTAATTTCATAAAGTGTAGTGAATCGACCTGTTGCTGGGGAGAAAACGTTTGCGTACGCGTGAAACCTTCAGAAGGGGTGTAATTCCAGCAGATCAGTCGCTGAATGGCCGGGGTGTGTGCGCATGCCCAGATCTCTGGACCTTCAATATCGCTCATTACCTGCACATTGGCAGTAATACTCGAGCGTAATCGCCCGGAACTTGGATGCAGGCTCAGGGTATCGGAGGTGATGTCACTTTGCCCCGAGAGTTTATGCACGCTTTGCCGGATACATTCTAGCTGTGTGGCGGACTCATCAGGGTCAGATTGCATAGCGATCCAGGTTTTCTCAACAGTAGAAAGAGCTGACTGGCGCGACTGGTGAAGAGGGCCGCGAGCATGCAAGATTTCTAAATCTAGCCCCGCTTTGCCTTCGCTGCTGAGCATTACGCCGATAGTGCTGCCGGCGTAGGCCAGGCTGAAATCAGGTAATCCGCTGGCAGCAAAGCTGGGGCGACCGCTGGGCAAGGTTACAACCTGTGGCAGTTTGGTCGTCCCATACAAATAAAACATGATTTCTGCCAGCAGCGCGCGTCCATATAAAAACCGGGTGCGGAGCTTGGGGAGCAAGGTGTTGGCGAAAGCCAGGACGTCGGCGGGCAGGCGGTGCGTGTTTGGCTCACTATCCGTCATAATCCATCTTGCAAAGTGGCACGCCATTGTTCACTCCCTGAGTAATGGTTCGGCTGCTATTAAATTCTGTCTATAGTACGATCTTCACGTGAATTATATAAATAACTAATCGATCAGATAATTATACGGGGAGGGCAAAAGGTGAATAAGAATGTTCCTGTCGTTGGTCATTGTTTCTTATGAGGAAACTTCTGCCAGAACCTTCAGTTAGGGCCTTCAAAAGACAAAGTAATCAACTTTTTTGCACAGGCTAAGGAATTATGTTGCAGAAGATATCGACAAAAAAGTGAAAAATATAAGTAAGAGAATGGAATTGGAATGCCATGGTAAATATAAAGTGAAAGTAAACTAAAGCTCAATTAAATTAAGATGATTTATTTGGATTGCAAAATAAATATCCAGTTGATGTTGATCATTGAAGCCTTATTCTGTTTCTATTTAATTGTTGATTACCGAATGCTTTAGTGTATTTTTAAGTGGAATTAATTTGACACTTAAAGGGATACGGATATGCCACTAAGCAGCAGCTCTAATATAAATATAAAAAATTACCCAGGTTATACTGAGATCAATACCATCAAGAAAAACTATTCCAATAAAACTAATATAGTTAAATGTGTTGATAGTGTAAAAAATAAAGCATACTTATTACCAGAGAGTAACAGTTCTTTTACAGTTCCATTTATTCCCGTTGATACTTCGATAACGGTATATGAAGCCTGCGAGACTCCAGTAAAACAACCTTTGCCGTCGCCAGCGACAAAAATTTTCGCTGCGGTTAGTGTGATGATGTTGCTTGGTAGCGGGGCGGCCTTTACGATGAATCGCAGCTCTCGCTCTGGTGCTGATGGCGGTGAGGATTTACCGGGGGCACAGTCTTTTGCTTTTAATGGTCCCCCTATTTCAGCTCAGGATACATTCTATCCTATGAATCACAGTTCTCGTTCTGTAGTTGATAAAGTTGAGGATATATCAGCAGCACAACACATTGTTGCCCATCCTAATATTTCTCGGCCAGCGAATCCTTTGTTCGGCACATTTGCGTTAGGCAATAGAGGATTTAACATGGAGGTAGAGGCTAGGCAAAATATCGCATTAGATATGATCAAGCAATTTAATCAAGCTGTTGGTCGGCCGAATGCTCTAAATAAAAGAACGCAATTAAAGAAAATCACAAATGCTATTAATCAAATGATTGAACCTGTTATCAATGATTTTAATGATACCATCAATCAAAATAGTGCATGGTTAAAAACAGAACTCAGCCCTAAGAATAAACAGATTGAAACAAGGGTTAATAGGTTAAAATCAGCCAAAGATGAAGTGATAAAATTGCAGGATGGAATTAATAAGATAGAAAAAGCACCAATACCTTCAGTGAAAGTAAAAGTTAATAAGTTAATAAGTTTGTTCGAAAACTTCACCAAGAAAAATAGCAACGAGAGCGCAGAAACCCCGCAAAATCTCGTTAGCCTGAGTAAATCGCTGGGGGCGGTGATCAATAGCCTGCAAATACTTATCGGCTAAAAACGTTAAGCACTTACTTTTAACCTCATATATCCATTGTGAGTAAGTGCTTACATTCACTGGGGGTCTTATTTTCCGATACAGAAACTGGAGAAGATACGACCCAGCAGATCATCGGAACTAAATTCGCCAGTGATCTCACTCAATGATTGCTGAGACAGTCGCAGTTCTTCAGCCAATAATTCACCGGCCCAGGCACCCAGAAGCTGGTCTTTACCCTGTAACAGGTGCTGTGCAGCCTGCTCCAGCGCCTGCAAATGCCTGCGACGAGCTAAAAATCCGCCTTCCATGTTCTGATTAAAACCCATGCTCTCTTTTAAATGCTCACGCAGCAAGTCAATACCTTCACCCGTGCGTGCAGAAAGGCGAATAAGTGAGTGACCATTCACTTCGGTCTTACCCATTGTCTCACCTGTAACATCGGCTTTATTTCGTACAACGACGATGGGAAGAGAGGTCGGTAAACGTGCCATAAAGTCTGGCCAGATTTCCGCAGGTTCGGTCGCGTCAGTCGTCGTGCCGTCAACCATAAACAGCACAGTATCGGCCTGTTCGATCTCATTCCAGGCACGTTCGATACCAATACGCTCAACTTCGTCGCTTGCATCGCGTAATCCAGCAGTATCGATAATGTGCAATGGCATGCCGTCGATGTGAATATGCTCGCGCAATACGTCGCGAGTGGTTCCGGCAATATCAGTGACGATCGCGGCTTCACGGCCTGCTAACGCGTTGAGAAGACTAGACTTACCCGCATTGGGACGCCCGGCAATCACCACTTTCATCCCTTCACGCAGTAAGCTGCCCTGTCGTGCTTCAGTACGCACGGCATCTAAATCACCGATCACTTGATTGAGCTTGGCTTCGATTTTGCCATCAGAGAGGAAATCAATCTCCTCATCCGGGAAGTCGATGGCAGCCTCGACGTAGATTCGCAGGTTAGTAAGTGCTTCCACCAAGTGATGAATACGGGTAGAAAATGCACCCTGCAGTGAGTTTACGGCAGAGCGTGCAGCCTGCACGGAACTGGCGTCAATCAGGTCGGCAATCGCCTCTGCCTGTGCCAAATCCAGCTTGTCATTCAGGAACGCGCGTTCGGAAAACTCGCCTGGGCGGGCAATACGCACGCCGGGAATAGCCAGAATGCGTTTAATAAGCAGGTCGAGGATAACTGGCCCGCCGTGGCCCTGTAGCTCGAGCACGTCTTCTCCTGTGAAGGAGTTAGGGCCTGGGAACCACAGTGCGATCCCTTGATCCAGGGTGCTGCCATCGGCATCACGGAACGGCAGATAGTCGGCGTAACGCGGCTTGGGCAGCTTGCCCAATATCTCCTGCGCAATCAGGCTGGCCGAATGACCAGAAATGCGCACAATACCGACGCCACCGCGGCCTGGCGGCGTAGCTTGAGCAACGATAGTGTCTGACGTATTCATAAAATTCTCGGTGTTTAAACTAAAAAAGAAGGCGGTCTAATTGACCGCCTTCCTGTGTGCTTGTTCCTATTATACAGCTACAGCGTCGTTAACTTTTACGCTTTCTTCTTGTCGCGGCTGTGCAAGCCACGTTTTTCCAGACCGCGATAAATCAGCTGCTGCTGGAGGATGGTTACCAGGTTACTGACGATGTAGTAGCACACCAGGCCAGACGGGAACCACAGGAAGAACACGGTGAAGATAACCGGCATAAAGGTCATGATCTTCTGCTGCATCGGGTCAGTGACGGTAGTCGGCGACATCTTCTGGATGAAGAACATCGTGATACCCATCATCACTGGCAGGATGAAGTACGGGTCTTGCGCTGACAGGTCATGGATCCACAGGATAAACGGCGCGTGGCGCAGTTCAATGGAACCAGACAGCATGTAATACAGTGCCAGGAAGATTGGCATCTGAATAACCAGCGGCAGACAGCCACCCAGCGGGTTAACTTTTTCCGACTTGTACAGCGCCATCATCTCTTGGCTCTGACGCTGTTTGTCATCGCCAATACGCTCACGCATTGCGGCCAGCTTCGGCTGCAGCATACGCATTTTCGCCATCGACGTATATTGCGCACGGGTCAGTGGGTACATGATACCGCGCACGATAAAGGTGATGATGATAATGGAGAAGCCCCAGTTACCGATGAAGCTATGGATAAATTTCAACAGCTTGAACAGCGGCTGAGAAATAAACCACAACCATCCGTAGTCAACAGTCAGGTCAAGGTGTGGCGCGATAGCGGCCATTTTGTCCTGAATTTCAGGGCCAACCCACAGGGTAGAACCCACCTGCTGCTGAGCGCCTGGTTGAACAACAAACGGTGCGCCCTTAAAGCCGATAGACGAGATACCGTCGTTGGTCGCGGTGTAGAAAGTATTGGTATCTTTCGCAGAAGGGATCCACGCCGTTGCAAAGTACTGCTGCAACATTGCAACCCAACCGCCCTGCGTAGTGACGTTCAGATTTTCGCTCTTGTCGAACGCGTATTTCTGATACTTGTCATCGCTGGAAGAGTAAGCCGCACCGCGATAGGTATGCAGAGCAAAGCTGTGGTTACCCGTATCGCGATCTTTTGGCAGTTCTGAAGTTTGTTTCAGCTGACCGAACAGGGTCAGATCCAACGGAGCTTTGGTGGTGTTGTTAACGTTATAGTCAACGTTCACCGCGTAAGAGCCGCGTTTGATAACGAAAGTTTTGGTATAAACTGCGCCGTTCTGAGCCGTGTAGGTCATCGGGATACGCAGTTCAGTCTGGCCTTCACCTAAAGTAAAGGTGTCCTGGCTAGTGGTGTAAAGAGGACGCTCACCGTTAGCAGGGTTGTCTGGGCCATTTTTGCCTGTCAGACCGCTTTGAGCCTGATAAACGAAATTAGGAGAAGTTTCCAGCAGCTGGAATGGAGCCGTAGATTTCAGCGCTACCGGATATTGGGTCAACAGCGCTTTCTCGATATCGCCACCACGGGTATTGATGGTTAAAGAGAGAACGTCAGTGTTAACAGTGATCAGTTTGCCCTGTCCGCTTCCAGGAACAGCCTGGTTGGCAGCATCACCGGTGGCTGTGTTCGCAGTCTGTTGCGTGGTCTGATTGGCTGGTTGCGGAGCGTGGTCCGTTTGCCAGGCCTGCCAGATCATGAAAGACACGAACAGCAGAGCGATGAGGAAAAGATTGCGTTGCGAATCCATCGTTAGTGTTCTCTGTTATTGTCGGTTTTCGGCGGTACGGGGTCATCACCACCTGGGTTTAAAGGATGGCATTTTAATACGCGCTTCAGCGTCAACCAACTACCTTTTACCATGCCAAAACGACCAATTGCCTCAATACCGTATTGAGAGCAGGTTGGTCGAAAACGACAATGAGGCCCCAACATTGGGCTGATAACCAGTTGATACCCGCGTATCAAGGTTATCAGGATGCGGGAGCCTGTCGGCAATGTCGACGCCATAATTTCTCCAACGCTTCCGTTAACGCACGGTTATCGAGATCGGCAACCCCCTTCTTCACCAGTACGACAAAATCCATTGACGGCAGCGCATGCTGATTTAACCGGAAACTTTCGCGGGTTAGGCGTTTAATCCGATTACGTTCATGAGCGCGTTTGACATGTTTTTTTGCGACTGTGAGACCGATGCGGGGATGCCCCAGCTCGTTCAGGCGGCCAAGGATGGTGATTTGAGGCGTGCCGGCCCGTTGTGGCTGCTGGAAGACGAAAGTGAAATGACGGGGAGTTAACAAACGTAACTCCCTGGGAAAAGCTAGCTTAACCACTAAACAGGTTAGCTTTTATTACTTAGAAGCAGACAGACGGGTACGGCCTTTCGCGCGACGGCGAGCCAGAACCTGACGACCATTCTTGGTGGCCATACGAGCACGGAAACCGTGGCTACGGTTGCGCTTCAGTACGGACGGTTGGAAAGTGCGTTTCATGGCGATTTCTACCTAAACTTAAAATTAAAACTGATCAGTAAACGCGTGGGCTTTCGGTGCCGAAGCAGCCGATGCCTTTGTCGCAACATATAAAGAAGCGGGATTGTAATAATTGTACAGTCCTGAGTCAATTTACATTGCTAGAAAGCGTGCCTAAATGTTTACCAAATATTCCCGTGCCCACCGATGACCATCAGGAGCACAGGTATCACACGTAGGGCTGAGGATTATACGGACTCTTGCCCAAATCGCAAGGATCGCCGCTTGATCCTTGAACATTCTTATTGTGATCCCGGTTGAAAAGCTGTGAATGGCCTGAGGAGAAAACTTATTTTTAGGTGCAAAGCGGCTGACACCCGCCTACTAT
Source organism: Serratia sp. M24T3 (assembly GCF_000257645.1). Lineage (GTDB taxonomy): Bacteria > Pseudomonadota > Gammaproteobacteria > Enterobacterales > Enterobacteriaceae > Rouxiella. The sequence goes on along the minus strand of NZ_AJHJ01000017.1, from coordinate 34,442 downwards.
TCATAGGTTCAATCGCGGGTTCAGCGAATCTTACCCACTCATTGGACATCGCCTGTGGATAAAATGGATCTATTCTGTGAGGAAGGGGAGGATCTCTGCCGCGGTTTGCGTTATGATCCGCCATTCCGATCGCGATCCGTCCCGGACGCCTGATCGGCCTGTAGATTTTTTAAACGAAACTTATAGCCGACAAAAAACCGTATAAATCGGTTCACACGTCGCTTTTGGTCGCTGACAGGGTGACCTGAAGACATCTCCTCAATATTTATAGTAGCCACTACGGTTAAATCCCGTGGCATCGCTGTAAATGTCAGAGCGAGGCGTGTGTCTAAAATCATGATTTAAAAAATATCCTGATCCTTTTTCTTTTTTGGTCTTGTTCGAGTGGAGTCCGCCGTGTCACTTTCGCTTTGGCAGCAGTGTCTTGCCAGATTGCAGGATGAGTTACCTGCCACAGAATTCAGTATGTGGATACGCCCTTTGCAGGCGGAATTGAGTGACAACACTTTGGCGCTGTATGCTCCAAACCGTTTTGTCCTCGATTGGGTGCGCGACAAATACTTAAACAACATTAACGGTCTGTTGAATGATTTTTGTGGCACGGATGCGCCTTTATTACGTTTTGAAGTTGGCAGCAAGCCAATGGTTCAACGTGTTAACGAAACCGTTGCTGCCGCCGTGAGTTCTCCGGTCGCGGCTCGTACAATCCCGCGTGCTGCACCTTCACGACCAAGCTGGGACAGTTCTCCTGCTCAGCCGGAGCTTTCATATCGCTCAAACGTAAACCCTAAACATACTTTCGACAACTTTGTAGAAGGTAAGTCGAACCAGTTAGCGCGTGCAGCAGCTCGTCAGGTGGCAGACAATCCTGGTGGCGCGTACAACCCACTGTTTTTATACGGTGGTACCGGTCTCGGTAAAACGCACCTTTTACACGCCGTCGGCAATGGTATTATGGCCCGTAAAGCCAATGCCAAAGTGGTTTATATGCATTCCGAGCGTTTCGTGCAGGATATGGTGAAAGCCCTGCAAAATAACGCTATTGAAGAGTTCAAGCGTTACTATCGCTCGGTCGATGCACTGCTTATCGATGACATCCAATTCTTTGCCAACAAAGAACGCTCGCAGGAAGAATTCTTCCACACCTTTAACGCCCTGCTGGAAGGCAATCAGCAGATCATTCTGACCTCTGACCGCTATCCGAAAGAGATTAACGGTGTTGAAGATCGTCTGAAGTCGCGATTTGGCTGGGGATTAACGGTTGCTATTGAACCGCCAGAGCTGGAAACCCGCGTGGCTATCCTGATGAAAAAGGCCGACGAGAACGATATTCGTCTACCTGGTGAAGTCGCGTTCTTTATTGCCAAGCGTCTGCGTTCCAATGTGCGTGAGTTAGAAGGCGCATTGAACCGCGTTATTGCTAATGCCAACTTTACTGGTCGCGCCATTACTATCGACTTCGTCCGCGAAGCGTTGCGGGACCTGCTTGCCTTGCAAGAAAAACTGGTCACCATTGATAATATTCAGAAAACAGTGGCCGAGTATTATAAGATTAAGGTCGCAGACCTGCTCTCCAAGCGGCGATCCCGTTCGGTTGCCCGTCCTCGTCAGATGGCGATGGCGCTGGCTAAAGAGCTTACCAACCACAGCCTGCCAGAAATCGGCGATGCGTTCGGTGGTCGTGACCATACTACGGTGTTGCATGCCTGCCGCAAGATCGAGCAGCTGCGTGAAGAAAGCCATGACATCAAAGAAGATTTCTCTAACTTAATCAGGACACTATCCTCCTAGCGCTATGAAATTTATTGTTGAACGTGAGCATTTGCTGAAACCACTGCAACAGGTCAGTAGCCCACTGGGTGGACGACCAACACTGCCAATTCTAGGTAACCTGTTGTTGCAGGTCACAGAGGGCGCGTTGTTGCTGACTGGGACAGATCTTGAAATGGAGATGGTCGCAAAAGTGGCCCTGTCTCAACCTCATGACGTGGGTGCAACGACTGTGCCTGCGCGTAAATTCTTTGATATCTGCCGCGGTTTGCCGGAAGGCGCAGAGATTACTGTGGTACTGGAAAGCGACCGTATGCTGGTTCGTTCAGGCCGCAGTCGCTTCTCGCTTTCTACATTACCCGCGACCGATTTCCCCAATCTCGACGATTGGCAAAGCGAGGTAGAATTTACCTTGCCGCAGGCCACGTTGAAACGCCTGATTGAAGCCACGCAGTTTTCCATGGCACATCAGGATGTTCGCTACTACCTCAACGGTATGTTGTTCGAAACAGAAGGTGAAGAGCTGCGTACCGTCGCTACTGACGGACACCGCCTGGCAGTATGTTCAATGCCGATTGGTCAGACTTTGCCATCGCATTCGGTGATCGTCCCGCGTAAAGGCGTGATGGAACTGGTGCGTTTGCTCGACGGTGGCGATACCCCGTTGCAGCTACAAATCGGAAGCAACAACATCCGTGCTCACGTCGGTGATTTTATTTTCACCTCGAAGCTGGTTGATGGCCGATTCCCTGATTATCGCCGCGTTTTACCGAAAAATCCCGACAAAACGCTGCAAGCTGGTTGTGATTTGCTCAAGCAGGCTTTTGCCCGCGCGGCGATCCTCTCCAATGAGAAATTCCGCGGTGTGCGCCTCTATGTCAGCCAGAATCAGCTGAAAATCACGGCTAATAACCCGGAGCAGGAAGAAGCCGAAGAAATTCTTGATGTCGCCTACGATGGCACAGAAATGGAAATTGGTTTCAACGTCAGCTATGTCCTCGACGTGCTTAATGCACTGAAATGTGACGAAGTTCGTCTGTTGCTTACCGACTCGGTATCCAGCGTGCAAATCGAAGACGGGGCAAGTCAGGCTGCCGCCTACGTCGTCATGCCAATGAGACTTTAAAAAGGGCTACCTTACTTGCCATTATGAACCCGGGCAGTGCTCGTGCTGCTAACGTACTTATTGTACGTTCCGGGCCCTGCACGCTGGCCGTCTCCAAACTGGCTGCGACGCTTGCGCCCTTGCCTGGTAGGTTATGTCTTGCCCTTGTTTGTTGGAAAAAATAAAGCTTTATGGCTCTGACGCGATTACTGATTAAAGATTTCCGCAACATCGAGGCGGCGGATTTAACGCCGTCGCCCGGATTCAATTTTCTGGTCGGTCCCAACGGTAGCGGTAAAACTAGCGTGCTCGAAGCGGTATATACCCTCGGGCATGGCCGCGCTTTTCGCAGTTTGCAGGCGGGCAGGGTTATCCGTCACGATCAGCCGGAGTTTGTGCTGCATGGCCGTATCGATGAAGGCGGTGAGCGCGAATTAAGTGTTGGATTAAGCAAAACGCGGACCGGCGACAGTAAAGTCAGAATCGACGGAACCGACGGCCATAAAGTGTCGGAACTGGCGCAGATGCTGCCGATGCAGCTGATTACCCCCGAAGGTTTCACATTACTAAACGGTGGCCCAAAATACCGCCGTGCATTTTTAGACTGGGGCTGTTTTCACCACGACCCTGGTTTTTTCATCGCCTGGAGCAATCTGCGTCGATTGCTCAAGCAGCGCAACGCCGCGCTGCGTCAGGTGAGTCGCTATGCGCAAATTCGTGCCTGGGATCAAGAACTGATCCCGCTGGCCGAGCGCATCAGCGAATGGCGGGCAGAATACAGCCAGGCAATTGCTGCTGATATCAGCGCGACCTGTGCGCAATTTTTGCCCGAGTTTGCCCTGACATTCTCATTCCAGCGCGGCTGGGACAAAGAAAGTGACTACGGCGAACTGCTGGAGCGCCAGTTCGAGCGCGACAGAGCCTTAACTTACACAGCATCGGGTCCGCATAAAGCAGATTTTCGCATCCGTGCCGACGGCACGCCGGTGGAAGATATGCTTTCGCGTGGGCAGTTAAAACTGTTGATGTGTGCGCTCCGATTAGCGCAGGGTGAGTTTCTTACCCGACAGAGCGGGCGGCGTTGCCTGTATCTTCTTGACGATTTTGCCTCCGAGCTGGATACCGGTAAACGCCGGTTACTGGCCGATCGCCTTATAGCAACCCAGGCCCAGGTTTTTGTCAGTGCGGTCAGCGCTGAACAAGTAACCGATATGGTGGGTGAAAAGGGCAAGATGTTCCGCGTGGAACAAGGTAAAATAGCCGTTCTATCACAGGACTAAAAATGAGCGAGAAACGTTGATGTCGAATTCTTATGACTCCTCAAGTATCAAGGTATTAAAAGGGCTGGACGCGGTGCGTAAGCGCCCCGGCATGTATATCGGCGATACCGATGACGGCACTGGTCTGCACCACATGGTATTCGAGGTTGTGGACAACGCTATCGACGAAGCCCTCGCTGGCCACTGTAAAGAGATTCTGGTTACTATTCATGCGGATAACTCAGTATCCGTGCAGGATGACGGACGTGGTATCCCCACCGGCATCCATGAAGAAGAAGGCATTTCTGCCGCAGAAGTGATCATGACCGTTCTTCACGCTGGCGGAAAGTTTGATGATAACTCATACAAAGTATCCGGCGGCCTGCACGGCGTAGGCGTGTCAGTGGTTAACGCCCTGTCCGAAAAGCTGGAGTTGGTTATCCGTCGTGAAGGTAAAGTTCACGAACAAACTTACGTCCACGGTGAGCCTCAGAATCCACTGAAAGTGGTTGGTGAGACAGAGCAGACCGGTACTACCGTGCGCTTCTGGCCAAGCTTCCAGACTTTTACCAACAACACTGAATTCGAGTACGACATTCTGGCCAAGCGCCTGCGTGAACTGTCGTTCCTGAACTCGGGTGTGGCGATCCGCTTGCACGACAAGCGCGATGATAAAAACGACCATTTCCACTACGAAGGCGGTATCAAGGCTTTCGTGGAATACCTGAACAAGAACAAAAACCCGATCCATCCAAACGTGTTCTATTTCTCTACCGTGAAAGACGACATCGGTGTTGAAGTTGCGCTGCAATGGAACGACGGTTTCCAGGAAAACATTTACTGCTTTACCAACAACATTCCACAGCGCGACGGTGGTACTCACCTGGTCGGTTTCCGCACGGCGATGACCCGTACGTTGAACGCGTATATGGATAAAGAAGGCTACAGCAAGAAATCCAAAATCAGTGCTACCGGTGACGATGCTCGCGAAGGTCTGATTGCTGTGGTTTCTGTTAAAGTTCCAGATCCTAAGTTTTCATCTCAGACTAAAGACAAGCTTGTTTCTTCAGAAGTGAAATCAGCGGTTGAAACTCTGATGAACGAAAAACTGGTTGATTATCTGATGGAAAACCCGGGTGACGCGAAAATCGTCGTTGGAAAAATCATTGATGCAGCCCGTGCTCGTGAAGCCGCGCGTAAAGCACGTGAAATGACACGCCGTAAAGGCGCGCTGGATTTGGCCGGTCTGCCGGGTAAATTGGCTGACTGTCAGGAACGTGATCCGGCTCGCTCTGAACTGTACCTGGTGGAAGGGGACTCGGCGGGCGGCTCGGCCAAGCAAGGCCGTAACCGTAAGAATCAGGCCATTTTGCCGTTGAAGGGTAAAATCCTCAACGTCGAGAAAGCGCGTTTCGATAAAATGCTCTCTTCTCAGGAAGTCGCCACGCTGATTACTGCGCTGGGTTGCGGCATTGGCCGTGATGAATACAACCCGGATAAACTGCGCTATCACAGCATCATCATCATGACCGATGCCGACGTCGATGGTTCACACATCCGTACTCTGCTACTGACCTTCTTCTATCGTCAGATGCCTGAAATTGTTGAGCGTGGTCATATATTTATCGCTCAGCCGCCGCTGTACAAAGTGAAAAAAGGCAAGCAGGAACAGTACATTAAAGATGATGAAGCGATGGATCAGTATCAGATCTCTATCGCAATGGACGGCGCAACTCTGCACGCTAACGCCAGCGCACCAGCTTTAGCCGGTGAGCCGTTGGAGAAGCTGGTGGCCGAACATTACTCAGTACAGAAAATGATTGGTCGCATGGAGCGTCGCTACCCGCGTGCGCTGTTGAACAATCTGGTTTATCAACCGACGTTGGCTGAAACCGATCTTGTCGATCAGGCAAAAGTACAGCAGTGGATGGAAGAACTGGTGATTTTGCTTAACGAAAAAGAAGCGCACGGCAGCAGTTACAGCGCTATCGTTCGTGAAAATCGTGAGCGCCAGATCTTTGAGCCGGTTCTGCGTATCCGTACCCACGGCGTCGATACTGACTATGATCTCGACTTTGATTTCATTCACGGCGGCGAATATCGCAAACTTTGTGCTCTGGGAGTACAACTTCGCGGCCTGATCGAAGAAGATGCTTACATTGAGCGCGGTGAACGTCGCCAGCCGATTGTCAGCTTCGAGCAGGCGTTGGAGTGGTTGGTAAAAGAGTCTCGCCGTGGTCTGTCCGTACAGCGCTATAAAGGTCTGGGTGAAATGAACCCAGAACAGCTTTGGGAAACCACGATGGATCCTGAACAGCGCCGTATGCTGCGCGTGACCATCAAAGATGCTATCGCTGCCGATCAGCTGTTTACCACTCTGATGGGTGATGCGGTTGAACCTCGCCGTGCATTTATTGAAGAAAATGCCTTGAAAGCAGCGAATATCGATATTTAATTATACAGCTCTGCTGATACTCTCTGTAAATCCGAAGCGGGAAACCTCTTCGGATTTTTTTTCGCCGAAATTTCAGATTAATAAAGGAACTTTGGCTGTTTACGATCGACAGGAGTCGGTTGGCGCATTATGTTAAATACATAGGGAAATGTACTGACATGCCAGGAATTAAGAGTGTTCAGCATATACCAACCAGTTATACCAAGAGTGAAATAAAAGGCCGAGATTTTTATACTCAAGCCGGAAAGTCAGAGCGAATTTATCTGGAAGGTAGCAAGAATGTTTCACATCAACCAACGAGCTTAAAAAGCAGGTCTGACAGACAGCCAAAAGGGCTGTTTTTGGCTGCTGCCTTAGGGATTAGTGCGCTGGCTTCGGTTTCCAGGGTAAAGGCGGATTCAAGAAATTCTTCTGTCACAGGGAGACGTTTGGCCGATAATAAATCGCTGAGTGTCGACATTTCGTCAGCATTCTCAATTAAAGCATCACCTTCTGTCATACAGAAACAACACTTTACTAACCCGCGCGACAAAGGAAAACTTTCTCCGCCAAACCCCACGCAGAACATTCGGCAATCTTCTTCGGGTTTTAAAGTGCAGGATTACTCCTCTCATACTGCGAATTACCGAGTTAACAACGTCTGTTCGGACTTAAAAAATCAGAATCAAACCCAAGCTCATCATGAAAAAAACAAGGCAGTTAAGGCCAAAACGATTTATTGCAAAAACGTGGAGCGGGTAAGAACAAAAAAACAGCAGTTGGACAGAGACGTAAAAAATCATAAAAATGAGGGGGATGAGCAGTATTGGCAGCCTCTTTCTAACCTGACGACGCCGTCAGTCACTTACCCCGTCATGCTGAACGTTAAACAGCAGCTAGAAAAGACAAGGCGTTGGATTGGGCCGATACATCAGATTATTAGCTATCTGAAAGATAATCCGCTTGGCGGCTATCTATCACTGGCAAGTAATCGACTGATGGCAGCCAGAATTGCATACAGCATGAGTGAGTATGAGTTATGGAAAGATGAGGATTTATTTTTTAAGGTAAATCAATTGCTTGATAATAATTCCGACAGTTATAATTCTTCACTCGCCACAAAGTTTATTCGCTATGAGTCTTCACTCTATTACATTCAGGCACGCGTAATCGAGTGGGGCCTGGATCCTTCGCATGAAGACTTTGAGCATCAGTTTTTAGCGGCCCACGCCACCCGTCAGCGAATTTTTAATGCTGAGACCATCTTAAAGTTTTATGAGATGCAGTTTCGTCCTTTACAACGAAAAATCCCAGAGCCATTTTTAACCCGCAGTGAGATGGGCGACCTTAAAAAATATTACGCGCAGTTTAACGTTTATCTCAAAGATAGTGCATCTGACGACGCCGCGTCTATCGTTAAGCAAATTACTGCTATGCAGGGTATAAGCTCGCTGGATTTAGAGCGCGGTTATCGCCCATTATTCTCGTTAAGGATCGGGATCTACAAATTTTTTCCAAGAGAGCCCGTAAATTGGAGGACGTTGGTAGGCGGTAAACACATATACTTTTTACGGGGTGATTCAGGGAAAATCTACGCCGCCAGCAGTTGGGACCCGTTATTTATCGCCGCTGATGTTAGTGCGCTAGTATCTGAACACCAAATTGCGTCGATACAGCGTTTGAGGAACGATGAGACTGTTTCAGGTTCTACAATTAATATTCAAGCTTTGAATAATCTGCTGTGGCTTGGAACGGAGAATTCGATCCCGGTCAATCAGTGGGTCATTAAGAAATATAATCAAAATATTAACATAGATAGTAAGGTATCTACTCTTAATGACGCATTTATAAGACTTCAACATGACGCAGTTATCGCCACGGTTGTCGCTTTTAGGGAAGATAACCTGAATAAGACGATAGCGGAGAAAATACTCTCATTCGTTCCTTTTTTCGATGTTATTCAACACTCCGTTAATGATCCGCACTATTCCCCAACCTTTTCAGATTTATTAGGTGACTTAATTGATCTAGGGTTAACGTTAATAATGTTGGGTATCCCGTTGTACAAGCTGGGCAGTGCCGGGATAAAAGTGGCACTTAGTGCTCTGAGAACCGCACGTCTGCAGGGATTGGTAGGGAGCCTGTTACGCCGGGCTATTTTTAATGCTATAAAACCCACCCTCTTAAAAATGACGACATTAACTGCAAAAGAGGTTGCCTGTTTTATTATACCGCCCTTAGATTTGACTCGAATGTTAGCACGGTTGCTGCGTCGTCCAATTAATAAATTAAAAAATTTACAACGTAAAGTGATACTGAAAAAACCACGTTCCAATAAGTTAATGGGACAAAAACGTTGTCGTCGAGCTATTGGTGGAGCCTGCGACACTTTTACTCTTTATTTTGATAAAGAATTCGATGCGTCAAAATGGGAGGAATTTATTACTCAAATTATTCTCAATCCTATTAAATGGAAAGGAACGAAACCTTCAGTATTATACCGTCTCGACTATCTGCGAATATTCAGCTTGTTACCAAACAAATATAAAGAAGCTTTACGGGGGTGGACTTATGTAGAAAATCAGAAACCCTATAGAGACTCCTCTCTGTTAAATTGGGCACAGGGAAAAAGTAACAATAATTTTAAACTTAACCAAGCACTGTTTAGCGGTAAACCCAGTAATGATATGCAGAGAATCGCCGATGATTTAAGTGAAGCGCTAGAGGCCCTGCCTAAAATGGGAAATACGCAGCAGCTTATTCGAGTCGTCGATGCGTCTGAAGCGGCCATGTCAAAGTTTTCACCTGGTGATATTGTCAGCAATTATCCCGCATTTATGTCAGCGTCGCGTTCCGGGAAGCTTGCAAATATAGCGCTGAATCAAGGTTTTATGTTTATCAGAAAATGGAGGGATAAGCCGGGCGCTGCTATAGTGATTTTTAAAATTAATGGCAAAAGTGGCAAACCCTTCGTTAATGGAGTATCGACACAATTCGGTATGGAAGGCGAGTATCTATTTAATCGCAAAAGCTTTTTCCAGATAGATGCTATCACGCCGGTAACCTTTCGCAATCCGACTAGAATTGCTAAGCCTATATTTTTTATAAAGATAACTGAGGTGTCTTACGATGACTCACTCAAAATTAAAAATATTTTCACGGGTGAACAGTTAAATATCAAGCAATCAGAATTCTGAGGGAAAAATTTATTCAGTTTTTTCGAAATTTACAGACAGGCAGCGATTCGCCGTATTCCCATTTTCTGCCTCGCTTTGCACAACGGAAACGCGCTAGCATGAGAAAAATCCCATCAACTTCGAGGACGCTATGGCAATTGAATTGATCGCAATAGATATGGATGGCACGTTGCTTAATCCGCAACATGATGTGACTCCAGCAGTTAAAAAAGCACTGACTGCGGCAATTAAAAAAGGGGTACAGGTGGTTCTCGCAACCGGAAGACCTTTGATCGGCATTAAGCGTTATCTTGAAGAACTGGATTTACAACAGGATGGATTTTATTGCATCTCCAACAATGGCGCACTCGTACACAATGCCAAAGATGGCAGCATCTTCGCTGAAACGACACTAAGTTTTGATGATTTTACCTATTTTGAGGCGATGGCGCGCGAGCTGGGAGTCGGCTTCCACGCGCTGTCTCATAGCGACCTTTACAGCACAAATCCCGATATCAGCCCTTATTCGGTTCATGAATCCTCGGTAACCGGTATTCCATTGCGCTATCGCAGTGTGGAGCAAATCGATCGCTCGATGACCTTTCCGAAAGTCATGATGATAGACGACCCTGAGCGTTTGGATGTTGCAATCAAACAAATTCCGCCAGAGGCCAAAGAACGCTATACCATCATGAAAAGTTCGCCGTATTATCTCGAGATCCTCGATAAAACGGTCAACAAAGGTACAGGCGTTCAAAAACTGGCTGAAAAACTGGGTATTCCCCGCGAAAATGTCATGACTCTTGGCGATCAGGAAAATGATATCGCCATGCTGGAGTATGCGGGGCTTGGGGTTGCGATGGGCAATGCGCTGGACAGCGTCAAAGCCGTGAGCCAGTTTGTGACTAAATCCAATACCGAAGACGGCGTGGCCTACGCGGTTGAAAAGTTTGTGCTGAACGATTAAGGAAAATAACGTGGCGGGTGAGAAGCAGCTGACCTTTGATGCTCGGGGTCATCAACTGACCAATATTAATGTTTGGACAGCGGATAGCCAGTGGATAGCCTACGATGTTCGACCCAAAGGCAGTGAGTTTAGCGGTTCGACCATTGAACGTATCAATATCGCCAGCGGTGAGCTAGAAGTGCTTTATCGTGCAACTCAGGGCGCTCACGTCGGCGTCGTGACGGTTAGCGCCGATGCCCAACCACGTTATGCCTTTATTCACGGGCCAGAAAATCCGGACTCCTCGTGGAAATACGATTTTCATCATCGCCGGGGAGTGATTCTCGAACCTGCCGTCTCACCTGCTGCGGTCACCCTCGATGCGTTTGATATCACCCCGCCTTACACCCCTGGCGCACTGCGCGGCGGATCTCACGTTCACGTGTTTAGTCCGGACGGCAGTCGTCTAAGCTTCACTTACAATGACCACGTCCTTCATGAATCCGATTTAAAAGAGGATTTGCGTAATGTGGGCGTGGCGTTGGCTAATCATCCTGTGGCCGCCTCCAAATCGCATGCGCGGGAATACGACGGCAGTCATTTTTGCGTGCTGGTCAGCCAGACAACTTCCACGCCGCAGGCTGGCAGCGACCAGATAAACCGGGCTTATGAAGAGGGGTGGATTGGTCAGCGGGGTTATATGCAAGCTGATGGTCAGCGTCAACGTTGGGCGCTAGCTTTTATTGGCGATACGCTCTCGACGCAGGGCGAAAAGTTGCCAGAAATCTTTGTGGTTGATCTACCAGAGCAGGATCACGACTATGCTCAGGCGGGAGAATTTCCACTTCAGGGAACTCCTTCCCGATTGCCCGCGCCTCCTGGCTCTGCCGTTCAGCGACGACTCACGTTTACCGAGCATCGAGCTTATCCGGGCGTGGCCCTGCAGCCGCGTCACTGGGTGCGTGCATCACCGGACGGTGCCATTATCGCCTTTCTAATGAAAGACGAGCGCGGCGTGGTGCAGGTGTGGGGAGTCTCGCCATTGGGCGGTGATCCCTGGCAGATAAGCCATGCGGACTCGAGCATTCAATCGGCATTCAGCTGGCACCCTGATGGTGGCAAGCTGGCGTTAATTTGTGATAATTCGGTGATGCTGCTAAATACCGTAAGCGGAGAAATGCAGCCTCTAACCTCTCGCAGTGAGATAGCGCCCAGCGGTGACGCGGTGGTGTTTTCACCGGACGGCCACTGGGTGGCTTTTATGCGCGAAATATCAGGATTTAATCAGATATTTATCACAGCGGCCTGAGTTTTGGCCGCCGCTATCGGGAGCATCAGTTAACATTGATGACAGGGGTGGTAGGTGGAATATGATTGATATCCACGCCGTGGCTCACCGCAAGATTATGATTTTCATCATTTTTTATGCGATCCTGAGTTCCCACCGTGTGACGATTATAATAATCATAAGGTAGCAGCAGGGTATCCATTACCGCGGTAAACGGTAAATCAATGGCCAGCAGCGGGGTCATCGCCCAGCTTGTATCATTACTTCCAATCATTCTTACGTCGGCTTTTGAGCCTGGATAATACCCCTGATAATCGCCAGTATGGCTCATCACGCTGGAACAGCCGCTTGCCATAAAGGCGCATCCTGCCGCGACAGGCAATAACAATTTCTTCATCTTTCAACTCATCTTTTACTGTCGGACTGAGGATGTACGGTAAAACCTATAACCACAGGTTTAGCAAGTGCGTTTGAAATTGTAGTACCAATTTAAGAAATTAAAATTAACTCACCGTGATTAATAGAAACCAATCACATTAAATGTCTGATATTGCCGAGCAATAGCGGAGTGAATAAAAAAATTTTTTTAAAGCAGCTTGAATTCTGAATTTTCATCGCCATTTTTATCATACGACGCCGCAAAAGAATACGCCGTTAGGGTATTTGTGCGTTATCGATCTGTCCAAATGGAAGATCAGTTTTTTCCTCGCCGCAATATTAGGAGGCAGTTTTAATGCGTAACTTCGATCTCTCCCCACTTTATCGTTCCGCAATTGGTTTCGATCGTTTGTTTAATCTCATCGAGTCCGGTCAAAATCAAGGTGGAGGTTATCCTCCCTATAATGTTGAACTGGTAAATGAAAACCATTATCGCATTGCCATTGCGGTTGCGGGCTTTGCAGAGTCTGAATTAGAGATTACTGCCCAGGATAATATGCTGCTGGTAAAAGGTGCACATACTCATCCACCGGCCGAGCGAACCTATTTATATCAGGGGATTGCCGAACGTAATTTCGAACGCAAGTTTCAATTAGCAGAACACATTCAAATTAAATCGGCAAATCTGGCTAACGGTTTACTTTATATTGATTTACAGCGTGTGGTACCAGAAGCGTCAAAACCTCGCCGCATTGAAATTATTTAATTACCTCGGCGCAAGGGTATATACATCTCGCTTCACAGAAGGAGTTAATATGCGAAATCACGATTTGTCTCCACTGCTTCGCCAATGGATTGGATTTGATAAACTTGCCAGTTCATTAGAGGGCAGCGATCCGAGTTATCCTCCCTACAATATCGAGAAATCAGACGATAATCATTATCGCATCTCGCTCGCGTTAGCCGGATTTAAGCAAAGCGAGCTGAATATTGAGGCTGAGGGGCCACGATTAACCGTTAGCGGCACCCCAACGCTGTCAGAAAACAAAGTCGAGTATTTGCATCAGGGTCTGGTCTGCAAAGCCTTTAGCCTGAGCTTTACCCTGGCGTCACACATGCAGGTTGACGCCGCCGAGTTTGTGAATGGCCTGCTGCATATCAGTCTGGTTCGCGACGTGCCGGCGGCTCTTCAACCGCAGCGCATCGCAATAGGGACTCATATCGATTAGGCCGCGCGATGCTCCTGATGCGCACGCTCAATCTCTTCGGCAAGAATTGAAACACCACGCTCGATCTGGCTGGCTTCAGGCACGTAGTTCATGCGCATACACTGCTGTGTATGCGCCCATGGATGCTCTAAGCCCGGGAAGAAGTAGTCGCCCGGGACCATCAACACACCGCGCTGCTTGAGACGCTGGTAAAGCACCTCGGTGGTAATCGGCAAATCCTTGAACCACAACCACAGGAAGATAGCACCCTCAGGTTTGTGGATCAGGCAGCGCTCTTCAGGCAGATAACGACGCAGCGTGGCGATAGTTTCCTGCACGCGCTGATAATAAAATGGCTTGATCACTTCTTCTGACAGTCGCAGCAAATCCCCACGTGCAATCATTTCGCAGGCCATCGCCGGACCAACACTGCCCGGAGACAGGCTGATAATGCCATTCATGTTACTGATAGCCTTGATGATCTTCTCATCGGCAACCACGATGCCGCAACGAGAACCCGGCAGGCCGAGTTTGGACAGGCTCATACACAGGATAATATTGGGATTCCATAACGGCGTTGCATCAGTAAACACAATGCCCGGGAATGGTACGCCGTAAGCGTTATCGATCAGCAGGGGAATATCATGCTGCTGCGCCAGTGCATCAAGGCGGATAAGCTCTTCGTCGGTCAGCACGTTACCGGTAGGATTGGTTGGTCGCGATACGCAAATCAGGCCAATATCTTTGCCGATATGCAGATGATCAAAATCAACGTGATATTTAAACTGGCCTTCTGGTAACAGCTCGATATTCGGTTTGGCCGAGACGAACAGATCTTCATCAACGCCTGCATCCGCGTAGCCCAGATATTCGGGAGCCAAAGGAAACAGTACTTTGCTCAACGAACCGTCGCTGCGACGTCCGGCAAACAGGTTGAACAGATAGAAGAAAGCACTCTGACTGCCGTTGGTCAGTGCGATATTCTCTGCGCTTAGTTCCCAGCCTTGCTCCTCGCTAAGCATTTTTGCCAACGCGTGACGCAAAACGTCTTTACCCTGCGGGCCGTCATAGTTGCACAAGGCTTCGGTGAGTTTACCTTCCGCCAGCATATCGCCGAGCAGTTCCTGGAAATACTCTTGCATCTCAGGAATTTGAGCCGGATTTCCACCGCCAAGCATCACTGCGCCAGGGGTACGCAAACCGTCGTTCATGTCGCCCATCAGGCGGGTAATGCCAGAAAAACGGGTAAATTTTTCGCCGAAAACAGAAAACGTCATAGCTTACTTTGAGTGTTATCAGAATGTGACGCCCACCTTAACGCCTGCGCCGTAGCAGTGCAATCAGAGGAAGTCATTCGGCACGATATTCACAGAGCGGGCAGGAATGGCAGACTAAAGGCGCTAAGCGGTGCCTAGGCTAGACACCGCTTCGCAAGCTCAGAATAAAATCACAAAAAAATCAGGATTTCTTCAGATCTTTTTGGTTAACGCAGAACTCGTTGGTTTCGCCTGACAGTGCTGCAATCAGGTTCTCGACCGCCAGTGCATCCATATCGTAACGAGTTTGTGCCGTTGCAGAACCGATGTGCGGTAATGTCACGACGTTTTCCAACTTCAACAGGCCAGAATCTTTGGCCATTGGCTCTTTTTCGTAAACGTCGAGGCCTGCGGCGTAGATAGTGCCGTCCTTCAATGCTTCGATTAGCGCCTGTTCGTCGATGACCGGACCACGTCCCGCGCTGATCAAGATGCCGGTAGACTTCATTTTGGCAAACTGATCCTTACCAATGATATGGAAAGTCTGATCGCTCAGCGGCAGAATCACCACCACAAAATCTGACTCTTCCAGCAGGGTATCGAGGTCACACTTACGCGCGCCAAAACGCTCTTCAGCTTCTTTATGCTGGCTGCGTGCGTTGTACAGGATCGGCATATCGAAACCGAGATTCGCGCGCTGGGCAACGGCCAGACCGATGCGACCCATGCCGACAATACCCAGAGTTTTGTGGTGTACGTCAATCCCAAACCAGTCTACAGGGGCGTTACCGTCCCATTCACCGGCCTTGGTGCGGTTGGATAATTCAACTACGCGACGCGCGGTGGAAAGTACCAGAGAGAACACCAGATCAGCCACGGTGTCAGTCAGCGCAGCTGGGGCATTAAACAGTGGTATGCCACGGCTTGAAAGCTCGGCCACGTCAAAGCTGTCAAAACCTGCCGAAGCGGTAGACACGCCACGCAGGCGAGGAGCCTGTGCGATCAGCTCTTTATTGATAGGCCCGCCGGAACCGATCAGCCCTTCAGCTTCTTTCAGAGCGTCGAAAACCTGAGTGCGGTTTTGATCATTAATCCCATCAACTTTTACCACTGAGAAATGTTCTTCAAGGCGCTTATGCAGATCGTCTGCGATTTTTTTGTAGAGAACGATAGACGGCTTCATTACTTACTCCATCAAGCTAACGATTAGGTAGACTGTTTATTTAGTAAGACAAATCATTGATTAAAATAGAGACTATTTTAGTGAGCCTCAAGCGGTTCCGCAGTTTTTTCCGGTTTGACCATCAGCGTAAGGAGCACTGATATCAGTAACGACGCGGCCATAAAGATAAAAGAGGCTGCCGGACCCCCGGTACTGCCGTTCAAATAGCCCACAAACCACGAACCAAAAAACGAACCTAAAGCCCCAAGGCTATTGATTAATGCCATTGCGCTACCGGCGACATTTTTCGGCAACATTTCGGGAATAATCGCGAAAAATGGCCCGTAAGGGGCATACATCGCGGCACCTGCAATCACCAGCAGACTGTATGAAATCCAGAAACTGTGCTGCCCGATAGCCCATGAACAGAAGAAAGCAATGGCACTAATCAGCAGCAAAGGCCAGATAAACAGCTTACGATTCTGCATCTTGTCTGAGGCCCATGAGGCAACAATCATCGCGATCGTGGCGGCCAGATACGGCGCGGAAGACAACCAACCGGCCTCGACCATGCCCATGCTTTTTCCTGCTCGCAGGATTGAAGGTAACCACAATACAAAACCGTACACGCCAATACTCCAGGTGAAATATTGGATGCACAGCAGTATCACATTACGGGAACGAAATGCTTGCCCGTAGTTGGCGACCGCTTTGATATTTTCCTGCTCTTTGGCTAGCGTGGTGGCCAAAGCCTTTTTCTCATCCTCGCTTAGCCAGCTCACTTCTTCAGGTTTGTCTTTTACCAAAAACCACCAGAAAACAGCCCAAATCACCGCCGGGATGCCCTCAAAGATAAACATTTCCCGCCAGCCAAACGCATGGATCAAATAGCCGGAAAGCACGGACATCCACAGCACAGTGACCGGGTTTCCCAATATCAGAAAAGTATTAGCGCGAGAGCGTTCCGATTTGGTGAACCAGTTACTGATATACACCAGAAGGGCGGGCATCACCGCCGCCTCTACAATACCCAGCATAAAGCGGATAACCGCCAATAGCGGGATGCTGTTAACCATGCCGGTTAGTGAAGCAAAAGCGCCCCACAGCACCAGACACCAGAACACCAGCTTCTTTACGCTGCGTCTTTCGGCATAAATCGTCCCAGGTATCTGAAAGAAAAAGTATCCTAGAAAGAACAGGGCGCCCAATAGGGAAGACATACCCTTAGTAATGCCAAGGTCATCGTTGATGCCAGCGGCGGAGGCAAAGCTGAAATTGGAACGGTCGACGTATGCCAAACTATAGGAAATAAAAATGATCGGCATAATAAACCACCAACGTTTGGCGGCTAATTTGACCTCACTCATTTTTATGCTCCTTGTTATTATTCACGCCCTGACTGCGCGTATTTTGGCTGCATTTACTTGAACATTTGCTCATCTTGCCACCCGATAATTGCTAAGCTTCCGCTGCTTCCTTGCGTAGTAATTCAACGTAATAACGAGTTACTGCAGTAAGATCTTCGCCCTCTAAAGGAAACTCGATGCCGCGCGGCGCAGTGCGGGGCAATTTTGCCAAAAGCGGTTTCCAGCTTCCGTCGCTGTCATCGAGTGCGACGGCGTGTAACTTCCCATTACGTTGTTGAGCTGCTTTTACGTGCACATAGCTGACATGCTGGCTTAAGGTATTCGCGGCTTCAAGCGCGTCTTGGCCGACCCACTGCCAGTTCGCCATATCAAAGGTCATCGCAACCGGAAGATGTAGGGCTTCAGCGGCAAAGAAGAATGCGTTCATCGGGTGGAGAATACCGCCGTCAGGGGTTTGATCATTCTCAACGACCAGTTCAACCGCATGTTCTTTCAGCAGAACTTTCAATTCTGTAAGATCAACGCCGGGGGCAAAAGCACCGAGTGCAATTTTTAGTTTTCGGGCATCAAGGTTATCAGCTTCGGCCAAAAATTTTGCCAGGGAAGGGTTTATGCTGCTGTCAGATAAAAAGAGCGATTCTGGAACCGAATAAAAAGTATAAAGCCCGTGCTGACGAATTTTTTCACCTAACGCCTTGAGGTGGTCTATTTCTCCCTCGACCAGCAATTCGCGGCGGATTTCAACGCCATCGGCGCCTGATTCTGCAATCGGCTTGAGTAATGCTTCCTGCCCGCCTAAATCTTTAACCGCTTGATAGCCGTAGGCTGCGGTCACTATCACGATGTCTGCCACATTCTCTGGTTTGCTCATGCCAATTTTCCTTATGCGCCGTTGTTTTTTTAAGCAAGGTGTTTTCGCTGTTTGAGAAACTAAATAACTCGGTAAACTTGATAGTTAAAGGTAGGCTAATTTTAGCCTCAGGCGTAGTTTCTGTTAACATTACGTTAACTGGAACCGGTACCAAGTAAAAGTTCAGTTACAGGAAAACACGATCTCGTGGGTCAATAACGAGATCAATGTCACGATTTCAACGGATCGCTTTCAGGGATTTATTAAACGAGTTGGGTTGAGCCGCGAACAATTAATTCGCCTGAGAATGCATGTTCCTGCACAGGCTCATCGCTGCCTTGAATGCGTTTGACCAACTGACCCAGAGCCGCGTAGCCCATATCGTACGTGGGTTGCTTCAAGGTAGTGATACCTACACCGGCAAGCTCTGCCCATTCAAGGTCATCAAAACCGAGCAGGCCGATATCCTTGCCCCAGACCATGCCAACTCTGCGCATTGCGCGGGCAATGACCAGCGTTAACGAGCCATTTACCGAGATGACGGCGCGGCGTTTATCAGGATAGCGGGCTGCAAAATCCAGCAACAATTTTTCCAGGCTTTCACTGTCATCCAGCAATACTTCGCCTTGCTCGGCAAATTTTTGCGGCTCTTTTTGCATCTGTTTCAGGAAAGTATGTAGACGCTCGAGGCGAGTATTAATGGTGACCGGTTCACTGAGAAACAGAATGGCTTCAAAGCCCTGGTTCAGTAAATGCCGAGTCACTTCAGTGGTGGCTTCAGCATTATTCAAGCCAATGACATCACAGGAAAAATTAGCGATTTTACGGTCAATCAACACCATCGGTAGTTGCGACTGTTGCAACGAAGAAATTGCTTCTTCACGCATCCCGACCGCGTTAACTACGATGCCGTCAACGCGATAGCTGCTCAGCAGGCTCAGGTAGTGCTTTTCCTGATTGAACTCATTGTTGGTGTTACACACCAGCAGAGTCAGCCCCTGTTGGCGACAGGCGGCTTCAACGCCACGCATGACTTCAACCGAATACGGATTGGTAATATCGGCAATGATTAAGCCGATCAGGCGAGTTTCACCGCTTTTCAGGCTACGAGCCATCTGGCTTGGTTGATAGTCCAGCAGGGCAATTGCCCGTTCGATGCGCTCTTTCAAGGTATCGGAAAGCAGATGCTGTTCGCCGTTAAGATAACGCGAAACGCTGGTCTTTCCGGTTTTAGCGGCACTGGCCACGTCCCTGATAGTTGCACGGGGAGTCGATGTCTGCGCTGTCTTAGCCCTGCTCACGTTAAATCTCCTGAAATAGTCGCCAGATAACCTGTTGCGATGATAGAGAAAAAGGTTATTTCTGTTGATAAAGGAGACTAGCACAGAGCGCAGTAGCAAGGAATGAAACTTACCCTTCGTTCCGCAAGCGACAGCTGCATTGGCGGCGGGTGACCCCCATTCACTCAGCTATCCAAGCTCCAGGGGGTCACTCTTTTGCCGCTTTGCCTCCACTTCGGGGGGCTCGGATCAGACAGTTTTTATTGCAGCGGGCTAAGGGTGATTTCTACGCGGCGGTTCTGTGCCTTGCCCTCTTCAGTGCTGTTCGAGGCGATCGGGTTGGCAGGGCCAGCTCCTGAGGTATGTACGCGATTGCCTGCGACACCTTGGGTTATCAGTGCGCTGCCTACGCCGTCGGCACGTTGTTGGGACAGTTTCATGTTCAGCGCCTGACCGCCAGTGCTGTCGGTATAGCCCACGATATTAACGGCAGTCTTAGGATACTCTTTCAGCACCATGGCAACGCCAGTCAGCGTATTCGCACCCGCTGGTTTTAGCGTGCTGCTGCTGCTGTCGAAGGTAACGTTGTTTGGCATGTTAAGCACAATGTTTTGGCCCTGACGCGTCACACTGACACCTGTGCCTTTCATTTTGTCGCGTAGTTTGGCTTCCTGAACATCCATATAATAACCCGCGCCGCCACCCAGTGCGGCACCGGCTGCAGCGCCAATCAAAGCACCCTTGCCGCGATCGTGTTTAGAGGATGAAAGCATCCCGACACCGGCACCCAATGCAGCGCCAACGCCTGCTCCAATGCCTGATTTGCCCGCTTCAGACTCTCCAGTGTAAGGATTGGTGGTACAGGCCGATAACCCGAGCGTGACGCACAGTGAACCGGCAATAATCCAAATACGTTTATTCATTTTTTCTTCCTTTGAAGAATTAATATTTGCTGTCTAGCGGTTTGGCTATTCCAACTGCTTGCGCTCTTTATGCGAGAAAACGCAGAGTTAATCACTCAGATAAATCTGCATCTGCGCTGTAGTATTAAAGCTATTTAAAAATCTTCTGATTGTTTAATTAATTTTAAATATAGAATTTCAAGAGTTATATATTATCTTAGGGAAATGAGAGGTGAAAATAATGCATTGAAAATATAGATAATTAATTGGATGTAACTTATTTCCATTATGTGAAATTATTTTTATTAAGCTATTCCACACGGGTCAGCGCCAATAAATCCGAGAGTTTGCAAAGTACCAATGCCTGCGTCGAAATCATAGTCGAGGAATATAATTCGGATAAACAGTGATGCTGAGGTTTTCTGAATACCTTTACTGAAAGATTAAATTTTCCAGCCCATTATCCAGGTTGGTAGGCCGGTGCCAGGATGACAGGTATCGGCGGTGATGGTAAAACCTTCCTTTTGATAGAAGGCGACAGCGCGATGATTTTGCTGATAAACCTCAAGCAGCAGTTTGTCATGGGCGGCTTTGGCAGTAGCCATTAATTGTTGAGCGACGCCACAGCCGTGAAAGGTGTCTCTGACGAACAGAGCGCCAATAAACTGTTCGCTGATGACGCTAATAAAACCGCTGATTTCGCCGTTTTCCGGATTGCAGGCGACCCAAGTCATCGCCTGCGGCAAAAAGGTATCTCTGACCATCGCAGCACTCTCAAACCAATAACTTTGAGTGATAAAAGGGTGCGCGGCTATCGTGCTGCGTAACCAAAGAAGCATCAACTCATCGAGGTCATTATTGTCAGATTCGCGAATTATGCAGCTTGATATTGAGGATGGCATAGGCAATTGGCCTGATGATCGTTCACCAGGCCGCTGGCCTGCATGAACGCATAGCAAATAGTTGATCCGATAAACTTGAAGCCGCGTTTTTTCAGCGCTTTAGACATAGCATCAGAAACGTCATTTTTAGCCACAACTTCGCCCGGTCCTTGTGGATTATTGACGATGGGCTGGTGGCTGACAAATTGCCAGATAAAAGAAGAAAAATCTTCACCGTTGGCCTGCATTGCCAGCCAAACCTTGGCGTTGGTAATGATCGCCTGTATCTTGCCGCGATGGCGGATTATGCCGCTATCCAGCACCAGATTATCGACGTCTTGCTCGGTCATTTTCGCGATGCGTTCAGGGTTGAACTGATGAAAGCAGCGGCGATAATTTTCGCGTTTTCGTAATACGGTAATCCACGAGAGACCAGCCTGCTGGCCTTCAAGGCACAGCATTTCAAACAGTTCACGTCCGTCTTTGACCGGCACGCCCCATTCTTTATCGTGATATTCAATGTATAGCGGATCGTCCGATACCCAGCTGCAGCGTGTCATTTTAAAGCTCCAAGATTGCGGAAAACGGTCTCCGCAATCTTGGTCTCTCCTTTATTTCTGCGCAAGCACAACCTGTTTAGCCTGCGGCATAGTTTCCAGTTTCATGCGTTTTTCAGGCTGCAAAAGCGTCATGCACAGCATGCTGCAAAACGAAACTGCCGCCGTGGCGGTAAACATCGCGCCGTAGCCGTGATACTGCGCCAGATAACCACTCAGCGTAGGTGCCAAAATTGACGCTATATTGGCAATCGCCAGCGTCATTCCGCTGTAGGTGCCGACCGATGCCTTCGGAGAGACGTCAATCACCACGGACCAATAAACGTTATTAACCAGCGCATTCAGAGCGTTACCCAAGGTCATCAGCAAAATGATTTCAAACGGCGAATGTGCGTAAGGGATGAGCACAAAGCAGGTCGCCGTCAGCAGCAGCGTTACCGCCGCAAATACATTGCGTGCCAGCCTGAGATTGCCCGTTTTGCGCAGCAGGTTATCGGCAATTTTTCCACCGAGCAGCACGGTAATACAGGCACCGCTCCATGGGATCATCGCGACATACCACAGAGAATGCAGATCATAATGGAAGGTATCTTGCAGATATTTCGGGCTCCAGGTCACCAAAACAAAAGTCACGTACAGGAAAGAAAAATACCCCTGCGCGTTCAACACTAGCGTGCGGTTAGCGAAAAATGCCCACCACGGGCGAGCAGGCTCATTGTCCTGAACTTGCACTTCTCCGGTGATTTTTTCCAGCTCTGCGGCACTGACTTTGGGATGCTGTTGTGGAGTGTTGGTAAACGAACGGGCGAAAATAGTAATAGCTAACAGCGAGAAGATGCCAAGCACGATAAACATGGTGCGCCAGTCATGGGTCAACAGCAGCAGGCCAACTGCCAGAGGTGCGGTCAGCAGCGCGCCCACCTGAGTACTTAACAGCCCAATGCTGAGAGAAAATCCTCTTTCTTTACGCGGTGCCCAGTGGGCGATGGTTTTATTCATCAGGGCATAAGCCGGGCCTTCCGAGAAGCCGAACATAATGCGCAACACGGCGAAACCCATAATCGCCGAGCCGCTGAACATGGCTATGCCTAGCTCTCCCGCCCAGGCAGTCGCGATTTCCAGCAGTGACCACAGCACGCCAGCGATTAACCAGACTTTTTTGGTTCCGATTCTGTCAGCCAAAAATCCGCCACACAGCGATCCGAAAAGATAGCCGTAGCCGAAATAGCCGAGCACCGCGCCAAGCTGCATTTTTGTCAGATGAAATTCTGTCGAGATATCATTGGCCGCAAAGGAGAGCGCGCCGCGATCGATATAGTTAATTAGCGCGATAAAGAAAACCATCGCAAAAATGCGATAACGATAAGTACTTTGAGATTGTTCGATAGGCATAAATGAGCCTCCTAAGCATGCAAGTCCTTAGAAAGCTGCAAGGTTGATGCCAATCGAGCAGTAAGCAATGAATAGGGGGCAAAGAGATTGATTAGCCGACCTAATGCGCCATCTACAGGCAATCGCGCTGCTGACATGCGCTGAAATGTGGCATTTAATTTCCCCCAAACTCATTAATTCCTCGCTGTTGGCCTAAATCCTACTTTTTCTTCAAGGTTGAGAGGTTAACTGCGGGCTTGCCATAAAACTGATAGAGACTTTCAGAAGCGGTCTTGGTCAATACCAGGATTTCAATACGTCGATTTTCAGCTGCCGCCGGATCCTGCGGTTTCAGCAGCATATTGTCGGCCATGGCGCTGACCTGCAAAATTTTGCTCTCGCTAAGTCCGTTATTGATCAAAGTTTGCTCGGCAGTGACGGCTCGGTCGCTGGATAACTTCCAGTTATTATATAAATCCTGATTCTGAAATTTTGTACTGTCCGTATGCCCGGTGATCACGATTTTGTTGTCCAGATGATTTAGCGTAGGTGCCATTTCTTTTAAAAGGCTTTTAAAAAATGGGCCAAGCAGGGCGCTACTTCGGGAGAACATTTCACGGTGTTGGTCGTCCTGAATATTAATTCGCAATCCCTGAGGAACAATTTCGATTTGCAGATTAGCCTGTGCATGGTGTTCAGCGGTTATTTTAATGATTGCCTGCGATAGTTGCTCCATTTCTTCAGCAGAACGCTCCAGCACACTATCGGTCAGGCGGGTTTTAGGGAAACCCAAGTCGATCAGAGAGTTATGCATGTTACTGTCTAAAATCAGCGATTTTTTTTCTTCTTCGGGCGTGCCGGGAGTTTTATATTTTGCTGGTTGAGCATGGGTTACCCAATCGATTACCGTAAACCCGCGACCATCAAGCAGTTGCGGATTATTGAGGTTTGAAATAATCTCATGGCGATCTTTTTCAGATACCGACGCGACAATCCACAGCACCATAAATAGTGCCATCATGGCTAAAGTGAAGTCTGCAAAGGCGACTTTCCACGCCCCACTGTGCGGTCTGGAATGGTGACGAGCTGCTTGGCGCCTGATAATTGTGGTGTGAATTTGCTTACTTTTGTCATTCATTTTAATGGGTCCGACATTTCAGAAACCCAGCTATCGAGCTTGGCAAAAGTTGGCTTACAGTCCAGCGGCAGCATCTTGCGGCCGGCATCAACAGCCAGCAGATTAGGCTTGCCGGCTAAATGATTTACCAACACCATGCGCACGCACTCAAAAAAAGCGATCGTTTTCTTGGTTCGTTGTTCCATGGCGTTGGCCATCGGGTCCATAAAGCAATAGCAGATGAAAACGCCAAGAAAGGTGCCGACCAGTGCAGCCGCGACTTTGATCCCAACCAAAATGATTGAGCCGTCAATGGACTGCATAGTAATAATGATGCCCAATACGGCGGCGCAAATACCAAATCCCGGCATTGCTTCGCCGGTACGCTGTAGTGATCGAGAAGGGGTAAGCAGTTCATCCTCGACTGCCATCAGCTCCTGCTCCAGAATGCCTTCAAGCTCGTGTTGATTAATTTTCCCCATTGCCATTAAGCGAAAATTATCTGAAATAAAGGTGACCAGCGATTCTTGTTTCAGAATTAACGGATACTTCTGGAAAAGTGTGCTGTCATTGGGGATCTCAATATGCTCATCGAGCATTTTAAGGCCGCCAATTTGTACCAGTTCCAGCAATTCATAAAGCAGCATCAGCAATTGTTTTTGAAAATCTACCGTATATTCATTTTTGCTGATTACGCCGATAATTTGTCTTAATATTTCTCTTAATACATAGCGTGAGTTGGCCAGGATCATTGCACCTACTCCCGAACCCAAGATAATGAGGATTTCACCGGGCTGCCAGAACGAAATAAGATGACCGCCAGACATGATGAATCCGCCCATCACACACAGCATGATAGTAAAAATTCCGAATATTTTTTGCATGATTAGTGTTCGTTCCTATAAAAAAACTTTATTTTCTCAGTGATAATTTTATTAATCTGGCAGATGCGGGCTTCTGTCAGATCGAGTGTCAGTGCAATCTCTTTCAGGCTCAGATCATGTTGGTAATACAGGGCCAAGATTATTTGCTCACGTTTTTCTAGCGTGGCGAGAGCATGTTTCATACTGTCAGTATTAATTAACTGATCTTCCGGTCCCTGACTGATTAACGCGTCCGCTTCTGTACCTAGAGTCAGCAACTCATCTAGGCTTTGCATATTTTTAGCACTTTCCAGCAGCAGGTATTGTTGATATTCCTCCATACCAAGGCCCAGTGACTGGGTAATTTCGTCTGCAAAAGGCTCTCGGCCAAGCTTGCGGCTCAAAGCGCGCACTGCATCGTTAATCCTGTGCGTTTTTTGTCGCAACCCTCGAGGCCGCCAATCTTTATTACGAAGCTCATCCAGAATGGCGCCGCGAATTCGCAGTTTTGCATAGCCGCCAAAGCGTTCATCTGGTTTCCCGTAACGCCTTATCGCCTCAAGCAAACCGATCAGGGCTATTTGCTCGATGTCATGGATATCCAGTATCGTGCTCGCCTGAAAGGCCAACTGTTTTACGATGCGTTTAACCAATGGCACATAAGCCAGCAGTATCTGGCTCTCTTCCTTTTCTGTAAGGTCACTGTGTCGAGCCAGATCCATAATATTAACTTTATTGGTAAACTATTTTGCTGATAATGACGTTGTCAAAAGGCATAGTAATATCGAGAGTAGTAAAGTCTCGTTCATAGGCCGCCATCATTTTTTTTCGTAGTTCCGGAATAGATAAATCATGAATTGTTTTAAAATCTAGATTAGACAATAAATCTACCGTCGAACTTCGCACAGCCGGTAATAAAGCAGTGGTGCGATTCATGTTTGCTTCAGAATCAGTCGATAAAGCCAATTCAAGCAATAAATATCTTTCGCGCCCTTCGCTGCTCTGAAGAGTAATAATAATGTTCTTAACTTCGACAAAATGAATATCTTTTTGTCCTTTATGATTTACTTTTGTTAAGTTTGCTTGGTCGTTTTGTAAGATTAATGGATTTACATAGGTAATTAAAATATCAGCCACAATTGCTGCCAATAGGGCAGAAAATAAAATTATTAAAATCTTTTTAATATTCATTAAATACTCTTAGATAGTCATGAGAATGCTGCCATCCGTATCACTGACGTGTTCATCGCCTTTGATTCGTCGGGCAACGAAAATATCGTCGGTTGGTAAATGAGGTTGCTGCTGCCGGGACTGCTGCTGCATTTGCTGCTGTTGCGGGCTGTGAGATGAAACTTGCAAGTTGACCTGCACATTGGGTTGCAGCAGATTTTGCCGTAATTCATTGCTCACTGACTGCAAGGCGCGATACACGTCGGGCTGGCCGGCATTGATTTGTACAGTCAATTTTCCCGCCTCAAGATGCAGGGAAATATCGATTTTTCCCATCTCGGCCGGATCGAGCCGAATCATGGCGTGTTGAACTTTGCCCTCAAGCTGCATTTGCAGTTTTTCTCCCAAAGCGCCGCTCAACTGCTGCGCCCATCGGTCGTTATTACCTTGCAACTTTAACGTCGATTCTGTCGTGGTAGTTGACGACGGCACCAAGCTCGGGTCGGTTCCAGCGATCGGATTCAGACCTATTAACGGCGCTGGAGTCGCGGGTGAAGGCGGCCGTTCAACACGTTCACTTTTAATCAGCAGAGGAAATATCGCGCTCGTATCGGCGTTTACACCCGCTGTTTTAGCATCAGGTAAGATCAGCACCTGCTGAGCAAGTGACGGGACTTTGGGAAAGCCTGTTGTCACCTCAGTCGCCGAAATTGACTGAGATACCGCTGTTGGTGGAGGGCCTGGCGGTAAGGGTTTTTCCTCTGACGGTGGTGATGCCGGAACCACTGGCGCTGTCCCCTGGGGTGGCGCTAGTGGCAGCGGCAGATTTGTCAGCTGAAGTAAGGAGTCCATCCACTGCTGATTAAGGTCATCTTCGGAAACCGTTTTTTGCGATTTTTCCTGCGGCGATGAGGTGTGTGGAAACACTTCTTCCTGCTCGGAGGTAACGTTAGCGGTAATAAACTGCACAACAAAGGGTATTACCGCCCCTTTAGCTTCGGCGGTGAAAGCCAAAGCAGCCGCAATCGCCGGTGCTGGCTGTGTTTGCGATACAGGCGAAGCGGTCACGGCAGCAGGAATCGTCGTTGAAAGGGGCATTTCAAGCATCCTCATCGGCTGAAACCAAGGAGTAGGCGTTGAGGCCTTCATCAATACGGCAGTGCATTTTCATCGTCGCATCAAGCCGTTGGCTGAGTTTTTTAAAATCTTGCAGCAGGCTTTCAAACGCCGCATACAGCTTACCCAGCGCCAGCTTGCTTTCATGGGTTAGCACACGTTGGCCCAGGCTCGGCAATAACTGCATGATGGCGATATTAATCTGCTCAATGTCTTCCAGCCGCTCGATAGCTGGCCGCCGTTGCAGCTGTTCGATGCGTTGCCGGATTAAGGTAATGTCATTCATCATGGCTGCCCATCTGCTCCCATCCGAGCTTGATGTTGTCTAAAATGGCGATAACCTCGTCCAGTTGTTCGACATCAAGATTGTGGCTGGCGTCATAAAGTCGATAGACCGAATAGTCGTAGAGTCCGGCCAGATTAAGCGCCAGTTCACCGCCTTTTTCATAGTCCAGCGCGCTGGTCAAGCCGTTGAGAATATCAATACATTTGTTGATGCTTTGTGCCTTGCGCTCAAAGCGTTTTGCCAGAATATGGCTACGGGCGCGCATCAGTTCGTCCATCAGGCCACTGAACAACATCAATACCAGCTGATGCGGCGTTGCCGATGCCACCTGCATCGCCAGCACGGATTCTTGATACAGCGCCACGCCTTGTTCTGAATTACCGTACATTGCTACCTCGTCATCGTTACTGGATAAGACCCAACATGCCGAGCGTGTCGTTCATCTTGCCCATCACCGTTTGCAGCTGAGTAAACTGGGCGAGATAGCGGTCGTATGAGGCCTGATAGCGTTTATCTATCGCCTCTTTTTGCTTCACGCTGGCTCTTCCCTGATGGTCGAGAGTGTCCTGACGCTGTTTGAACATCCCAGTGTTTTTGTTCAGATAGGCATCCAGCGACTGATCGAGTTTTTTAACTAAGCCGTCCTTGCCGTTAAACAAAGTGGTCAGCGCTTTTGGGTCCAGCTTCAGCGCGCTGTCCAGCTTGCTGCTGTCGAGAGTGAGATGACCGGTTTTGTCCGCGCTGAGACCAAATTGCGAAATATTTTTGCCGCCGATCGTAGTGCGCAGTAGCCTTTTAAGATTTCTATCCAGCGAGGCAATCGACGCATCGCCGGCGAAAACGCCACGTTGTGTGGTTTTTGAGCCAATCGCCGTGCTCGCGCTCATGGAATCCAGCATTTTGTTGTAGGCATCGACTAATTTTTGTAGCTGCGCGGTGGTGTCTTTATTGCTGGTCGCGACCTGAATATGCAAGGGCTTGGCACCCGAGGCCTGCGCCTTGTTTAATTCAACAGTGACGCCATCGACCAGATTCTCAATTTTGTTATTGTCGCTCTCGACATCGCGCCCGTTGAAACGAATCACGGCGTTTTGCGCGTTGGAAACCGTCGTTTGTTTTACACCTGACGGCAATCCGCTGATTGAAAGCGCATTTTTCCTGCCGCTATTATCGCTGCTAAGCATTAACGACACTTTGCCATTGGCCCTGACCAATGAGGCAGTGATTGCGGGAGCGTCTTTGCCACCGGCATTAATGGTTTTTTGCAGTTCAGCCAGGCTATTCTGTTTAGACAAATCGATTTTCAACGTTT
The DNA here is from genome assembly GCF_000257645.1 of Serratia sp. M24T3. Lineage (GTDB taxonomy): Bacteria > Pseudomonadota > Gammaproteobacteria > Enterobacterales > Enterobacteriaceae > Rouxiella. The sequence goes on along the minus strand of NZ_AJHJ01000017.1, from coordinate 5,388 downwards.
TACCGTCGACGGTTAAACTCAAGGTACCTTTGGCCGCTTTGACTGCGGCATCATCCAGCCCGGAGAGTTCGATTTGCTGTGCAGTGGCAAGCTGTTTTACCGTGATGTCATAGTTGCCCTTCGCGGCCGTAGAGTTGGCGGTCACGGTGGCGATATGCTCTTCGCTAGTTGTAACGGAATTTTGTAGAACACCGTTTTCACCACGGTTTAGAGATTTGAGCGAAGCACGGAAATGGCCCATTTCACCTGAAATCGCGGTCAATGCTTTTTGCTGCGCGTCCTGTGAGCGTTTTTCTCTGGCCAGCTGATCGTCGAGCCTTTTTACATCCAGGCCGGCCAACTTTGTCGCCTGGCCTTGCGGGTCAATACTGCCTGTATCGAACATAGTCAATCTCCCGGTTATTGGCGCTGCCTGCGGTATTATCTGCAAGGGTCTTTTGCAAGGGGCATGCCAGTTATTTAATTGTTTATTTTTAATGGCTTATGGATTGAAGAGGAAGGTGGGTTTCCGCGTTTTCAAGCGCGGCGGAAGCTGATGTCATTAATAAAAACACCGCCCGCAGGCGGTGTTTATCAGCTCAGTCAAAGATTATTGCTGCATCAGGCCCATGACCATCTGCGACATATTGTTAGACTGTTTCAGCATCGCCATGCTGGTCTGTGACAGCATCTGCTGGCGAGACATATTGGAAGCTTCAGTGGAGTAATCAACGTCACGAATGTTACCGAGCGCCTGATTGGTGTTGTCTTGCATGGTGCTGAGGTTCGCTGCGGTATGACCCAGGCGGTTGATGTTAGCGCCAAGTTTTGAACGAATAGTGGTAACTTTTTCCATCGCCGCGCTGAGTTTAGTCATCGCGTCTTGAGCGGTTGCTGCGAAATCACCTTTCACGGCCGCTACAGAACCTGCACCGGTGCCTGATGCTGGAGTTCCGCCCTTGGCTACGGACAGGTCGAGCTTGGCCAACTCTGTAATCATGCCCTGCAAACCACCGGCACCCGCCAAAGAATCGGAAATATTCACATTCAGCGTTTCACCGGTGCTGTCGCCAATCTGGAAGTTCATACCGTTAGCATCAACCAGTTTGCCGCCAGCAGTGGCATCTTTTGCTGGAGCGGCTAATACCGCAGGTTTGGCTGGTGTTTTTATATTACCACTTGCATCTTTTACAGCAGCAACCGCTCCACTCGCTTTTACTTCAGCAGTACCCGCAGTCGCAGCAGACATCAGCTTTTCGCCGCCGAAGCTGGTATTGCTCATGATGTTGTTCAGCTCGCCGTTCAATTCTTTGAATTCGGATTGCAGCGCATCATGATCCTGCTGGGTGTTAGTGGCGTTGGCTGACTGGGTTGCCAGGTCTTTCATGCGGTCCATGATGTTGTTCAACTCACCAAAACCGCCTTCTGCCGTTTGCAGCATTGCAGTCGCGTCGCTGATATTACGTTTGGCCACTGACATGCCGCTAACCTGGCTTTGCAGGCGGCTGGCAATCTGCAGGCCTGCTGCGTCATCGGCTGAAGTATTGATGCGTTTGCCCGTGCCCAGACGCTGCATTGAAGTGGTCAGCAGGCTGTTAGCCTTGTTCAACGCGTTGTTGGCAGACATCGAAGAAGCGTTCGTGAAAATTGATAAAGCCATGAGGATAATCTCCTGATGAGGGCTAGGTTAGCCCTCTTGTTTCGGTATCAGGATAAAACGACCATTGGCGGGGAAATATTAAGTGCGTGAGGGATAGAATTTAAAAAAACGTATTTAATATGACTAAAGCTTTTATAAATTAGTTGGTTACGCGCAAAACATTTTTAACCATAGCGCTGCGGGCGTTGGCCTGCCCGCTTAATGCCTGAGATAGCGTGGCAAAATTGTTTGCTGCATTCGCGAGCTTATTGCCTATCTGTGCCGCCGCCTTTTGCGCCGAACCCGCCTGTTTAAAGGTGGCCATCGACTGGAACTGGGCGCGGATTTGCTCCCTGTTTTGCGAAAGCTGCTGGCGCTGCTCGCTGATATGTTGCAGCGCGCGATGAAGCTCATCCATCATAGCGGCAGCTTTGACAGGCTTACTGATGATGTTATTCACACTGTCCAGCAGCTGATGCCCGGCCACTAGCATGACGGGTGTAAACTGCTCCCCCGGAAAACGCCCACCTTCACCACGCACTGTTAAATGCTGACAGAGGCGCGTCGCGAATTGCTCATCGGCGGAAAAATTCAGCGGCTGCTCGGCGGACTGACTGACGCGGACCCCCAACCTTCCGAGGCATTGCCCTAACAGGCTTAAAGACTGATGCGGACCAGCATCTTGCGGGAGCCGCACTGCCGCCAACTGATGCCTGGCATCCGCGATAGCGAACATAAGCGTTTCGGGTTGTTGGGAAGACAGCAGGGTATCTGCCGCGGGTAGGGTAAAATCAGTCTGCGGCTGGCCAACCAGAGTGACATTGAGTTGCCTGTCGACCCGATGGCCCGAGAGCACCAGCCTGGCATCCAGCAGGGTCGATAATTCTCCGGCCTGCTTTTTGATTGCCGCGTGCGGCCCGCTTTTTATCGCGTGACGTAATTCAACAATCTGATTCTCCGCGCGCGCGAGAAAATCATCCGCCTGCTGGACGGCGGTGATCTGATGATTTAACTCAATATTGTAACGAACCGGGCGGCTGGAGATCAGCGGTGGGTCAGGAAAATCACCCAGCTGTGCCGCACTCTCAGCCAATAATTTACCCACTGCGCGCGACGGCGTGGTAGCTCGCGCCTGAGCCAGCGGAGCCGCCAGCCCGGAAGACTTGGTAGACGTAATTCCAACCTGCATCATTTAGCTCATATAATTAAAGAGGGAAAGCTGGCTTATCTTCATATAGGTCATGCCACTGGCCTGAATGGACATTTTATAAAGATTAAGGTCAGTGCTGGCCTGAGCCGGATTGCTGTTGGCCAGCGCGTCCATGGCCTGAGAATTGGAGGTCGCGATATCGGTATGCGCCTCGGCGAGCATGCTCAGCCGATTCTGCCTGCCGCCTAAATCGGTGAAAGTTGCCCCCAGTTTTTTCGACGCCTGCAACATCATCTCATGGGCGCTCTGTAGCTCGGCCAGGTAGCTGGAAGGCACAATTTTAGAATTTTTCATTTTATTGCTTAACGCGGTCAACTGATTAAGGACTGCCAAATCATTCCCCGCCTTGGAAAAAACGCCGCTCATCAGAGTATTTTCTTTAATGTTAATCCCATTGGCTACCGTGGTTTCACGAGTTTGGTCGTTGCCCTGATAGCGATACTGTTGAGTTTTGGCGTCGAAAACGATCGGCTGTTTATCGCTTAGCGTGCCGCCAAATAGCGCGTGGTTATCCTCATTTTTCTGGTTAAGCGCGGCGATCACAGACTCAATTTTGCCATCGATGCTGTGGGCAAAACTGCCCATATCGGCCCGCGAATGGCTGGCATTGGCCGCTGACAGCAAGTCGTCAATAATCGCATCTGTCTGCTGATTAATTGCGGCAACCACCGTTTCTTGCTGTGACAGGCTGGTCTGTAAACGGCTAATATTGCTTTGAAACTGTTTTAACGCGCTGTTTTCACGCTGTAAATTTACCAGCTGCGAACTGGCAATCGGGTCATCCGACGGTAAATTAACCCGTTTGCCCGTTGACTGTTGTTCGATGATTTTGCTGATTTTTCCGCTGTTACGTTCAAAGGAGCGGGTCATGATCGCTGTCAGATACGTGCTACTGACTCTCATAGAAATTCCTTGTTATGCATGGGCTTAGAACAGCGCCAGAAGATCGCTGAAAATTCGATTTCCGGTGGCAATTACCTTCATGTTGGCCTGATATTCTTGCTGACAGTCTTGAAGATTGATTGCTTCCTCATCCATGTTGACCCCGCTCAGACCATCACGCTGACTTTCGGCCTGCTGCAAAATATCATCCGCCGCTGTTGATTCGCTTTGGTTCTGACGACTGGTGATACCAATCGCGCTGACCATTGACGCGCAGTTTTCCCCTAAGCTGGCAGGGGTTGCGCCACTCAACGAATACTTTTTGTTTTTCAGTGCGATGAGAGCTAAAAGGTTGCCGTCATTGCCCGTTGCGCCCTTTTTATCGGATAACGCGAGCTCAGAGGTTTTGATCTGAGTTATTTGCAGCAAATCGTCAGAACCTTTAGCATTGAATACAAACAGTGGCTTACCGGCATGACCTTGTAAATCAAACCCTTTTGCTAACTGTTGATTCATCTCCCTGGCCATATTCTCGGCCATATCACTGACGGCGCTCTGCATGGTTTTCAATGTGGTATTTTCGTAATCATTTATCGCGCCCAGTTTTCCACCGCAGGAGAGGCCGATACTGCTTTTTGACTGTGCAAAAGCGAGACCTATTTCCTGCGATCCGTTGGGCAGAGTGCTGACAGAAAGCCTACCGGTGCTGCTGCCGCTGACCAGCGTCTCTCCGTTGCTCAACGAGACCTTATAGTTGCCGCGACTGTCTTCCAGCACCTTGACGTCCATGTAGCCGCTGAGTTTTTTCACCAGCTCGTCGCGCTGGTCGCGCATCGTATTCGAATTGGAACCGGTGGCCTCCAAATCTGCTATCTTGCTGTTATAGCTGGCAATATCCTTGCTTAACGCATTGACGGTCAATACTGTGTTTTCACGCTGGCTGCGTATGGCAACATGCTGATTTTTAATAAAATCGTTCACGCTATTAAACCGAGTCGCCATTGCCTGCGCTTCGTTGATCACCGCCTGGCGCACGGCGTTGTTGTCTGGCTGAGTAGTGGCTCCATGCAGCGTGGCAAAGAATTTGTCGATCCCCTCGGCCAAACCGGAATTTGAGTTGCCCAACAGCGATTCCATCGGCGTCAAAAAGGTTTGCCCGCTTTTGTAATATTCGCTTTTACTGATGCTGCTGCGCACTTGGCCGGTTAAATACTGGCTGGATATCCGGCGAATTCGCTCTACTTGAACACCTCCTCCGGGACTGAGATGAGCGCTGTCCACAGGACCTACAGCACTCTGGTCGGCATGTTGACGGCTGTAACCGGCCGTCTTGAGGTTGGCGAGATTCATTGCCGTGGTGTTCATTCTTATTTTGGCCGCCTGCGCACCGCTGCAGGCGATTGTCATCATGCTCATCGTTTACCCTTGATCCGGTTTTAATGCGTTAGTGGCTGCATATTGCCTGTTGTCATTCAGCGACCGGCTGCGCCTGAAACTTAAATTGTTGGCGATTATCACGGCTTTTCTCGCTGACCCAACTGCTTGATAAGCAGGTCGGCAATGCCGCTACGATGCTGGGCTGCCAAGGTTTGCGACAGCTTATCGTCATAGAAATCACGCATCATCCGCTGCTGCTTGCTGTTGAAAGGATCGTCATCGCCCACCAGAGCGTCGGACG
>NZ_AJHJ01000016.1 GCF_000257645.1 Serratia sp. M24T3 | reverse complement strand
CTCAAAAGAGTGGTGGGCGATGACGGGTTCGAACCGCCGACCCCCTCCGTGTAAAGGAGATGCTCTACCAACTGAGCTAATCGCCCCGTCGTGATGGAGTCGCATTATAGGGATAGTTCGAATTGAGTCAACGGTTTTTAAAAACAAAAATGACTGTTCGGCGTAAAACTAGACAAGACGCCAAAAAATTATGCAATCCGGTCTATTCTTTATGCATCAACGACCTGAAAAACCGTTTATCACAGAAATTACCCCGCTGCCGGTTGCATTCAATTCCCGCTCTCCCCAACTAATGTGGAAGGATATTGTTATCTTTCCACCTATCAACGTTGAGGATCCAGTGCAGGGTGGTAGAATGAGCCCACTTTATATCCTGCGTATTTGAAGCTGCAGCAGTCTTGCCGCACTTCTATGTACGTTAAGTATCGTATTAATGAGAGTCTCGTTAAATCGCGACATCTATTTGAAACATAGTTAAGGCTGCTTTCCAGATGAAAATCAAAACCCGTTTTGCTCCCAGCCCAACTGGCTATTTGCACGTTGGCGGCGCTCGTACTGCACTTTACTCTTGGCTTTATGCCCGCAATCTGGGCGGTGAGTTCGTGCTACGTATAGAAGATACCGACCTGGAGCGCTCAACCCAGGCGGCAATCGATGCGATCATGGATGGGATGAACTGGCTGAATCTGGACTGGGACGAAGGCCCATATTTCCAGACTAAACGTTTTGATCGCTACAATGCGGTAATCGACGAAATGCTGGAAAACGGCACTGCCTATAAATGTTACTGCTCTAAAGAACGTCTGGAAGCGCTGCGTGAAGAGCAAATGGCTAACAACGAGAAGCCTCGTTATGACGGTCGTTGCCGCGACAGCCATGAGCATCATGCTGCTGACGAGCCTTGCGTTGTGCGTTTTCGCAATCCGCAGGAAGGCTCGGTTATTTTTGATGACCAAATTCGTGGGCCGATCGAATTTAGCAACCTTGAGCTGGACGACCTGATCATTCGTCGTACCGAGGGTGCGCCAACCTACAACTTCTGCGTGGTTGTCGATGACTGGGACATGGAAATCACCCACGTTATTCGTGGCGAAGACCATATCAACAACACACCGCGCCAGATCAACATCCTTAAAGCATTGGGTGCACCGGTGCCTGTATATGCTCACGTTTCAATGATTCTGGGCGATGACGGCAAAAAGCTGTCAAAACGTCACGGCGCGGTTGGCGTAATGCAATATCGCGATGATGGCTACCTGCCCGAAGCATTGCTTAACTATCTGGTGCGTCTGGGCTGGTCCCATGGCGATCAGGAGATCTTCACCGTTGACGAAATGAAGTCCATGTTCAGCCTCGATAACGTCAGCAAATCTGCCAGTGCTTTCAACACTGAAAAGCTGCAATGGCTGAATCACCATTACATCAATTCGCTGGCACCAGAATATGTGGCGACGCATCTGCAATGGCACATTGAGCAGCAGAACATTGATACCCGTAACGGCCCAGAGCTCGCTGCGCTGGTTAAACTGCTGGGCGAACGCTGCAAGACGTTGAAAGAAATGGCTGAATCTTGTCATTATTTCTACGAAGATTTCAGCGAGTTTGACGAAGCAGCGGCCAAAAAGCACCTGCGCCCGGTTGCGCGTCAGCCACTGGAAGCCGTGCGTGCCAATTTGGCAGCCATTACCGACTGGACTCCCGTGAATGTGCATAACGCGATTCAGGGCACTGCGGATGAGCTTGGCGTAGGCATGGGTAAAGTGGGTATGCCATTGCGCGTTGCCGTGACCGGTGCTGGCATGTCGCCGGGTATGGACGTAACCGTTCACGCCATCGGTCAGAGCCGTACACTGACTCGCATCGACAAAGCATTGGCTTATATCACCGAGCGCGAAACTCAGCAGTAAGTTTTTTAGAAAACTAAAAAGGCCAGCGGAGCGATCCGACTGGCCTTTTTATTGTGCGTGACTTTATTGCACAAAAGAGAAGGAAATCAACGCAACTGTGAGGTTGATTCCGCGCTCTCTTTGGTTGGACGGTAAGCCATGAAGTACATCAGGCCTACGAATCCGGCACCGCCCAAGGCATTACCCAGGAAAACGGCAACGAAGTTCGGGAAGTATTGTGACCAAGTCAGGGCACCGGCAAAAATTGCCGCAGGGATGATGAACATGTTGGCCACCACGTGCTGGAAGCCGATCGCCACGAACGCCATCACCGGGAACCACATACCGATTACTTTGCCGCCCATCTCTTTGCTGGCATAAGCCAGCCACACCGCCAGACATACCAGCCAGTTACAGCCCACGCCTGAAATAAAGGAGTGCATAAAGTCGGCACTGACTTTAGCTTGCGCGGTGGCTACTGATTTAGCCAGGAATACGCCTTCGGTCATGCCTAATACGTGGCCAAAGAAGTAAGCCACGGCGATGCTGCCAATCAGATTGGCGATAGTGACCCAAAACCAGTTACGCACTACAGCCAATAGACTGATTTGACGAGCAAACCATGCCATCGGCAGAGTCATCATGTTACCAGTCAGCAACTCGCCGCCGGCTAATACGGTAAGGATCAGACCTACCGGGAATACAGCTGCACCCAGCAGACCGCCAAACGAGCCCCAGGAAGCAGGCAGTGTCCCTACTACATGCAGATCCAGCAGGAAGCCTATAGCAATAAAGGCTCCGGCCAGAAAACCCAGGATCAATAAATTGGCAACAGAGGCACGACTTTTGCTCACTCCGGCCGCAACGGCGAGTGAAGCGATTTCTTTGGGTGAATACAGGGACATGATTTGGCTCGAATGTGATGAATTGTTTTAATAAGTGATAAACGACATTGATGCTGCGATTGAAGTCTATTATGAGAATTGTCTGATCACAAGATGCTATTTTATGCTCGTTAACGGTTCGTTAATTTAATTGAAAAATTGTTGCCAAAAATCATCAGCAGGATCAGATAAGTGCGGATAATTAACCTGGGATGTTTAAATCCACCGAGTAGATTAACTGCGCATTTTTTGTTCATATTTAAAGGGAAATCGCTGTTGTGACCGCTATTTGGCGTCTTTTTCAGCGCTTGATTGCATTATGCAATTTAGCCGTTGACAGCCTTGGTGGGGTTTCATATTATGCGCCCCGTTCACAAGATTTAATGTGTCTGGAACGGGGGTATAGCTCAGCTGGGAGAGCGCTTGCATGGCATGCAAGAGGTCAGCGGTTCGATCCCGCTTATCTCCACCAATCTTCTTCTCAGAGCAGGTTGGTCGCTAACATCTTCCCAAGGTGTCAGCAGAAGACAGTAAATCCGAACACCCGTGGGGGTATAGCTCAGCTGGGAGAGCGCTTGCATGGCATGCAAGAGGTCAGCGGTTCGATCCCGCTTATCTCCACCAAATTTTAAGAACCCGCTTCGGCGGGTTTTTGCTTTTCTGCATTCTGTAAACACAGCGCTGTTGCTCAACTGCGCCCATAAAAAAAGGCGCCGTAGCGCCTTTTTAATCACTTACCGCAATCTTATGCCAATACCAGTCCTGCGATAGAGGCAGACAGCACGCTAACCAGCGTTGAGCCGTACAGCAGTTTCAGGCCGAAACGTGAAACCACGTTACCCTGCTGTTCGTTCAGGCCCTTGATAGCGCCCGCGACAATCCCGATTGACGAGAAGTTGGCAAACGACACCAGGAACACCGACAGAATACCTACGCCGCGTGGAGACAGGTCGTGAGCCACTTTTTGCAGATCCAGCATCGCAACAAACTCGTTGGAAACCAGCTTGGTGGCCATAATGCTGCCAACCTGCAACGCTTCATGGCTTGGCACGCCCATCACCCAGGCAAATGGGTAGAAGACATAGCCCAGCACACCCTGGAAGCTGATGCCGAACACGCTGTTAAACAACGCATTCAGGCAAGAGATCAGAGCGATGAAGCCGATCAACATTGCTGCAACGATAATCGCCACCTTGAAACCGGCCAGAATATATTCACCCAGCATTTCAAAGAAGCTCTGGCCCGCGTGGGTGTTGGTCAACTGCAAATCTTCTTCACTATCAACCTTATAAGGGTTGATCAAAGAAAGCACGATGAAGGTACTGAACATGTTCAGAATCAGCGCGGCAACCACATACTTAGGCTCCAACATAGTCATGTAAGCGCCAACGATCGACATAGAAACTGTCGACATCGCCGTTGCTGCCATGGTGTACATACGTTTTTCAGACATTTTTCCCAAAATATCTTTGTATGCGATGAAGTTTTCAGACTGACCAAGGATCAGCGAGCTGACGGCGTTAAAGGATTCCAGCTTCCCCATGCCGTTGATTTTTGAAAGAACAGTACCGATGATACGAATGACCACCGGAAGGATGCGCACGTGCTGCAAAATACCAATCAGTGCTGAAATGAACACGATTGGACACAATACATTGAGGAAGAAGAACGCTAATCCCTTTTCGTTCATGCCTCCAAATACAAAACCAGTTCCTTGTGCTGCAAATTTCAGAAGCGTTTCAAACAAGTCTGAGAAACCTTTTACGAAACCCAATCCAATTTCAGAATTGAGGAAGAAATAGGCTAACAAGACTTCAATGACCAATAACTGGGCAATAAAACGTAAACGAATGTTTTTTCGGTCACGGCTTACCAGTAAGGCCAGTACTGCCACAACAGCCAAGGCTAAAACAAAGTGCAGTATTCGGGACATGTTTGCTCCAAATTATGAGGCAGGCGATATTTCGACGGACATTTTATGTAACGCGTACATAAAAAATGTGATATCTATTGCAAATATATGAATTTGGTTTAAAAAAAGCAAGATTTCCAGCCACATAACACGAATTGTGAAGATGCGAAGAAAATTACCCATCATTTGATTTATTGTGCTAACTTTATCAGAAGCCGTATTACACCCTACACTTTGTGTGTTCAGGCAGCCGTATTCTAAAAAGTCTGCATTAGGAAAGCGAGTCATGATTAACTCTTTTGGCTTCTAATCCCGAAAAGTACTCAATTTCATTTTAGCCACTCACTCCCTATCACAGAAATAATCAATTTCTTTCTAAATGCGCTTGATAATCATTCTCAGTTAAGTATTATGTCTATACGCGCAAAAACTGTAAGGGTTAACTGAAATGCTGAATAGCCGAGCTGAGTCCTCCAGCCGCACCTCCCGGAAGATCAAGCTGTCATTGATGGGGCCTGCTTTTATTGCTGCCATCGGCTACATCGATCCCGGTAATTTCGCTACCAATATTCAGGCTGGCGCGTCTTACGGCTATCAGCTGCTGTGGGTGGTGGTTTGGGCCAATATCATGGCGATGCTGATTCAACTGATGTCTGCGAAATTAGGTATCGCAACCGGTAAAAATCTGGCCGAACATATTCGCGACCGTTTCCCACGTCCCGCCGTTTGGGCTTATTGGGTGCAGGCTGAAATTATCGCCATGGCGACCGATCTGGCCGAGTTTATCGGCGCTGCCATTGGCTTCAAACTGTTGCTGGGTGTTTCTCTATTGCAAGGCGCGGTGCTCACCGGCATTGCCACCTTTATTATCCTGGGGCTGCAAAAGCGCGGGCAAAAACCTCTTGAGCTGGTAATTGGCGGCCTGCTGCTGTTTGTCGCGATGGCCTACATCGTCGAGCTGTTTTTCTCGCAGCCTAAAATGATTGAGCTGGGTAAGGGGATGTTGACGCCAAGCCTGCCGGATGCGAATTCCGTATATCTGGCTGCGGGCGTTCTTGGCGCAACGATAATGCCGCACGTGATTTACCTACACTCTTCGTTAACCCAGCGCTCGAGCAAAATCTCCAAAGAGCAGCGCTATTCCTCAACCAAGCTGGACGTCGGCGTGGCGATGACCATAGCCGGATTCGTTAATTTGGCCATGATGGCAACCGCGGCGGCGGCGTTCCATTTCAGCGGTCATAAAGGTATTAGCGAACTTGAGGAAGCCTATCTCACCTTGTCACCATTATTAGGTCATGCGGCGGCGACGATCTTCGGGCTGAGTCTGGTTGCTGCGGGACTTTCTTCGACCGTAGTCGGCACGCTGGCAGGTCAGGTGGTCATGCAGGGCTTCGTTAAATTTTATATTCCTTTGTGGGTGCGCCGCGCGGTGACAATGGCACCATCGTTTATCGTGATACTTGCCGGTATGGATGCGACCAAAATTCTGGTGATGAGTCAGGTGCTGTTAAGTTTCGGGATTGCATTGGCCTTGCTGCCTCTGCTGGCTTTCACCGGCAACCGCGAACTGATGGGCGATATGGTTAACTCACGGTCAATGCAGTGGGCGGGGCGAGTTATTGTTCTCGTGGTGGTGAGTCTGAACCTTTACCTGTTAATAGGCATGTTGAAATAAACTTCGTTAGCTGTTTAGCAAGGATCACAGGCAATAAAAAAGGGCACTTTTCAGTGCCCTGGTATTATAACTTCGCAGATTATTACGGATGACCGCCAGGTCCACCCATCGGAGGACGAGGGCCACCACCGTGATCGCCGCCGTGATCAGGACCGCCATGACCACCAGGGCCAGGACCGCCGTGTCCATGATCAGGACCGCCGTGTCCGTGATCAGGACCACCGTGTCCGCGACCGTGCTGGTTCCACCAGCCGCCGTCACGCCAGCGACCGCCATCCCAGTAATCACCACGGTTATTGCGGTGACCATAATATTCATTGCGGTGCTGCCACCAGTACGGGGAGCGCCAGTCATAACCATCCCAGTAATAGCCGCGGTGATCGCGTTGGCCGATACTGACGTTTAAACCAGGAACGCTGATACTAATGCCGTCAGCGTGCGCCGGCATAGTGGCTGGCAACAGGCCGAACAACAGGGCACCCAGAGCAATCTTAACGGGTAATGTTTTCATTTTGCTTCTCCATTCAACCTTATTCCCGCCTTTTCAGCATGCAGATAACTGCGTGTGAAATTATTGGGTCTGTATTAATTCGTTAGATAACGTTTTCGATGCACACAGTTATAAGGCCTGGACCACGGGTAATCTATTGCCCGCAATCCTGTTTTGATTATTTTACCCAGTTTAACGATTTACTTACAGTAAGTCCCTGACAGCATTGTTAACAAACTTTTCCTGTTTCTAGTAAACGGTTACACCAATATCTTTTCTATATCATTAATTTCCTGCTCGCTTAATTGCAGGTTGTTCAGCGTATTGACCGCATCATCGATTTGGCTGGTCTTACTCGCACCAATCAGCACCGAAGTGACCTTATCGCCGCGTAATACCCAGGCCAGCGCCATTTGCGACAGTTTTTGACCACGAGCCAGAGCAATCTCATTGAGTTTACGGACTTTTTCGAGCTTCGCTTCGGTGAGTTGATCAGGCTTCAGGAACTGACTGCCGCTGGCCGCGCGAGAATCTTGTGGAATTCCTTTAAGATAGCGATCGGTTAACACGCCGCCCGCCAGGGGAGAGAAGGCAATCGAGCCAACGCCATTTTGCTGCAAAGTATCGAGCAGGCCATCTTCTACCCAACGTTCAAACATCGAATATTTTGGCTGGTGGATGAGGCAAGGCGTTCCCAACTTATCAAGGATATCAAAGGCCTGTTGCGCCAAATCCGCCGGGTAGTTAGACAAACCAATATAAAGCGCCTTGCCTTGACGGACGATTAAATCCAGCGCTGCCATGGTTTCTTCCAGCGGAGTATTTGGATCAGGGCGGTGATGATAGAAAATATCGACGTAATCAAGCCCCAGTCTTTTCAGGCTCTGGTTCAAGCTGGCAACCAAATATTTCTTCGAACCCCAATCGCCGTAAGGCCCGTCCCACATGGTATAACCCGCTTTGGAGGAGATGATTAACTCATCGCGCCACGGCAACAAATCTTCTCGCAAAATGCGCCCAAAGTTCTCTTCGGCCGAGCCGGGAGGCGGGCCGTAGTTATTCGCTAAATCGAAATGAGTAATCCCGTGATCAAAAGCGTGATGAATCAATTCGCGGCTGTTTTCAAAACGTGTGGCATCGCCAAAATTGTGCCACAGGCCTAATGAAACGGCTGGAAGTTTAAGGCCACTGATTCCGCAGCGACGATAGAGCATATTTTCATAACGAGAGGGGGAGGCTTGATAAGACATAGGGGTCCTTTTAAAAAGCTTACAGGAATAAAATAGCGTTTTAGTGTATGCGTTTTCATTTATAGTTTCGGCTGCATTGATCACAGCTGCCACTATTTTTTTTATCAAAGGAAAACTCTTAATCTGTCTAATCAATAAAAGAGCATTTTCTCCCGGTCGGTTATTTTGTTCGCATTTAACGCCTAATTATTGTCCGGTAAGACGCAAAGGATCGAGCAGGCTATCAATAAACCACCTTCCCGCCGGACCGGGTTGATTAGTTTTGCACCACACTGCATCAATCGAGATGAGTTTAGGCCAGCCGCGCAACTCCAGCTCAATCAGCTTGTGGTGACCAAACTGTGCCACCAGCCAGCGCGGTAGAATAGACCATCCAAATCCCTGTTCCGCCATTTCAAGCAGCATGAGATAACTCGGTGCCGACCAGGTTTGTCCCAGCGCCTTGGGTTTTTCCTGCCGACCGTAGGTTTGCAGGCACAGCTGGCGATAAGTGGATAAATCTTCGCGGCGCAGCGTTTTTATTGCCGCGAGTGGATGATTTTTAAACACAAACAGCGCCATTTCAGTCTGGTCGGGTAATCGGGAATAGCCAATATCTGGCGGATAATTTTCCTGCACCTCAAGCATACCAACGTGCGCACGCCCGCTATGCAGCAGGTCGATGACGTCTTGATCCTCGGCAATCAGGCACTCGAATTCGATGTCCGGGTAGCGCTGCTCAAAACGGCCAAGCAGCATCTCGTAATGCGTTGGCTGGTAAGTATCTGATAAAACAAAAGTCAGACGCGGTTCGGCCTGCTTAGACAAACGCACTGCCAAGTGATCGAGCTGTTCGCTGGCCGACAAAATCGCCTGCACGTGAGTCAATACCCGCTGACCCTCAGGCGTTAGCCGCGGTTGGCGGCCTTCGCGATTAAACAGCGTAATTCCGAGATCAATCTCAAGATTCGCCACTGCTGTACTCACGGTTGACTGGCTTTTATTCAGCTTTCTGGCCGCTGCAGAGAAAGAACCGCTGTCGGCGGTGGCGACAAAAGCCAGCAGTGCTTCAGGCGAATAGCGCATAAAACGTTCCTCAAAATGAAAGGCGATAACGATAGCCATCGTTTTTATCGATACTATCTATCTTTATTCTATCTTTAATACCGATGATAATCCTGCCCAGCGACACGGAAAGGTCAATATTTACATTCGATCTCTCAAGGAATTAATTACTCAAGGTAGGTTAAAAATGTCATCGTTAAACGCCTCAATGAAAGCTAAAAAAAGTCTCACTGAGCGCATTTTCCACGCGGTAGGATTCGAAGCGCTCGCTCTGGTCATCTGTGCACCGACGGCAGCCTGGCTGATGAACAAACGCATTTTTGAAATGGGCGTGCTGGCGATTTTGTTATCCACCACGGCGATGGTATGGAACGTGGTCTATAACAGCGGTTTCGATTATTTTTGGCCGCAGAGCCGGGTAAAGCGAACATTTGCTTTTCGTATCGCCCACGCGCTGGGGTTTGAAGGCGGGTTCATCCTCTTTGGGCTGCCCATTGCAGCAACCTGGTTGCAGATTGGTTTGCTCGATGCTTTCCTGCTGGAGATTGGCTTTTTCTTATTCTTTTTGCCCTACACTATCGCCTACAACTGGATCTACGATACGCTGCGCCAACGTTTAATTGCACGTCGTCGTTGCGCTGCCCATAAGGCGCAAACCAGTTGCCGATAAGGCATTAATCGAGCTTGTGAGGACTCATTGGGCCCGTTATTTTGTTCTATAGACTAACGATAAAGGATAAAAAAATGAAAACCCTGGGACTTATCGGCGGCATGAGTTGGGAATCGACCGTGCCGTATTACCGCACCATCAACGAGCAAATCAAGCAAGCTCTGGGCGGTTTGCATTCGGCAAAAATGGTGATTTACAGCGTTGATTTCTATGAAATTGAACAGTTGCAGGCGCGGGGGGATTGGGAGCAGGCCGGGCAAATCCTGGGTGAAGCCGCACAATCATTAAGAAAAGCCGGGGCAGAGATTATTGTCGTTTGTACCAACACTATGCATAAAGTCGCCGATGCTATCGAGCGCATTGGCGGCCTGCCTCTGTTACATATTGCCGATGCTACCGGCCAGGCTATCCAGCAACAAAATATCGGTCGTATTGGCCTGCTGGGAACTCGTTTTACCATGGAACAGACATTCTATCGTGGGCGCTTAGAGGCGCAGGGAATTGAGGTTTTGACTCCCAATGAAGCCGACAGGGAGATTATTCACCGCATCATTTATGAAGAGCTATGTTTGGGAAAAATTCTCGACGGCTCGCGGGAAGAGTATCGGCGGATTATTCAGTCGCTGGAACAGCAGGGCGCGCAAGGCATTATTTTAGGCTGCACCGAAATCACGCTATTGATTGGCCAGCAGGATGCCAGCGTGCCGGTGTTCGACACCACGGCTATCCATGCCCATGCTGCCGCTGCTTTTTCATTAAATCAGTAAAACGATTAGTCAGACTCTTTATCGAGCCCTTTTTCGCGCCGGACAGCCAGCATCATCGGTTTTCCGGCCAGCAGTAACCAGGCTGGCAGCATCACAATGCATAACACCGGCAGCAATTTTAGGTCCGGTACCACCGCCAGTGCCATAAACAGACTCAGCCAGCCGTCGCGCGTGACTACCAGCACCAATCCCATGACCGCGCAAGACACCGTAATTGCCGCGGGTACCGAATCCACGTGATTATGCAGCATAATTCCTAACGAAACGCCGACAAACACCGCCGGAAAAATTCGACCACCTCGAAAACCGCAGGCCGCCGCAATAACCAACGCCGCCAGCTTGCTCAGAGTGATCGCCAGCAGTTGCCCCAACGACAGGCTATCGCTGCTCAGGGCCAGCAATTTCATTTCATCGTAACCGCGAAACAGAGTGATTTGCCCGCCAATCAGCGCCAGCAGGCCGAGCACAAAACCGCCAATTCCCAGCATAATCATTGGATTGGGAATAGAGTGGAACAGCCTATGAATGTGAGGGAAACACCATACCGCCAGCATCCCCAGCGCAATCGCGGTTAGCGTCACCACCGAGCCGCTCAGCACATCAACTAAATGCGTCTCAACGTAGGGCGCAAGGCTTAGCGTAAAGTCAGGTTCGAAGAACAAATTCCCCGTAAAAGCACCTGCACCGGCAGCAAGCAGAGGAGGAAACAGTCGATCCCACAGAGGCGCATCTTTTCCTCCATTAAGAGTTTGTGAGAAGATAAGCGCGGCGGCGACCGGGGTACCAAATAGCGCACCGAGCGTGCCCGCTGCGGCGAGAATAATCCAGTCGGTACCGGGGACCCGTGGAAATAAAACGGAGCCTGCGGCAACGGCGACGGCAATATTAATGGCAATTATCGGGTTTTCAGGGCCGAGACTTATTCCACCGGCTAGCCCAATAACCAGCGCAAGCAGCAGTCCGGGGATGGCATTTAACGCCACTGGCATGCCGATTAGCGATTCGGTGGCCGGGTCGGGGCCTGCGTGACCGGGCATGTAGCGAATTAGCGCGCCGACGCCGACCCCCGTTAGGGTGAGCATAAACAGCACCCAACCCGCTGATTGCGTGTTAATGTTTAGGGCATCGGGGATTTTTAGCCACAGCAGCGTTTGCAGCGCGTTGGCAAAACGCATTACGGCGACCAGAATGATGCTGGACGCGGATCCAATAACCAATGCCGGGACCCCGAAGGTCAGCATGGTTTTTGCACGAGGATGCAACATGCAAGAATTCCCTTATTTTTCTGCTGAGTCCAGTGTATAGAAGATCGTCGGATTTTAGATTTCTACCGCTTTATTTTGCGGTATGCAGCTGCTTATATCATCGATAGGTTAAATCGGCGTTGCAGCATAGGGCAATTACCGCTATTTTGCCCTCACGAATATGTAAGCACTTAGCACTTATAGTCCTGCTAGCCTGGATTTTCCAGCCCACAATTGGGTGTGTCATAAAAGGCTGATTATTATCACTCGATGCGAGCCGAAGCAGGGCGAGCAATTTAATTTTTGCGGAGATAAAAATGACCAAGTACGCCCTGGTTGGCGATGTCGGAGGCACTAATTGCCGCCTGGCGCTTTGCGCTCTCGACAGCGGTGAGATTTCTCAGGCCCAGACTTTTTCCGGCTTGGATTACGACAGTCTTGAAGCGGCAGTCCGCCACTATCTGCAATTGCAGCAGCACGAAGAAGTTGTCGATGCCTGTATTGCTATCGCCTGTCCTATTGTGGGCGATTGGGTTGCGATGACGAACCATACCTGGAAATTCTCCATCGCCGAGATGAAGAAAAACCTGGGCCTCGAACATCTTGAAGTCATCAATGATTTTACCGCCGTGTCGATGGCAATCCCGATGCTGAAAGAAAGTGACCTGTTGCAGTTCGGCGGTAAAAAACCGCAGGATGGTAAGCCGGCAGTGATCTACGGCGCGGGTACGGGTTTGGGCGTGGCGCACATTATTCACGTGGAAAATCGCTGGTTGAGCTTGCCGGGCGAAGGTGGACACGTTGACTTCGCACCTAACAGTGAAGAAGAAGACATCATCCTCGAGCAGTTACGTATTGAAATGGGACACGTTTCCGCTGAACGTATCTTGTCCGGCCCTGGTCTGGTTAATCTTTATCGTGCAATTGTCAAGGCAGATAAACGCGAACCAGAAGACTACGCGCCGAAAGATGTCACCAAACTGGCGTTGGAAGACTGTCTTGACTGCCGTCGCGCACTGTCATTGTTCTGTGTCATCATGGGCCGTTTCGGTGGCAACCTGGCGTTGACTATGGGCACTTTTGGCGGTGTTTACATTGCGGGTGGCATCGTGCCGCGCTTCCTCGAGTTCTTCAAGGCATCCGGTTTCCGTGCCGCGTTCGAAGACAAGGGACGTTTCAAAGATTATCTCATTGATATTCCGGTTTATCTGATTACCCACGATCAGCCAGGCCTGCTGGGTGCGGGCGCTTACTTGCGTCAGTCAATCGGCTTTACGCTGGTAGCCTAGTTTTTAGGTTGCAGTAGATTTAACTTCGCCTCCTCAGGACCGGTTCCTGAGGAGGCGAAGTTTTTTATGTCCATGAAATTTTTAAAGCCCCATCAATTGGCGGAAAGCTTTCACCTTGCTGCGGCTGACTGGAACTTCAAAATCAAGATCGCTTAATCGCAAAATATAGGTGTTGTTAAACCACGGCACGATTTCGCGTATTTTCGACAGATTGACGCAATAGGAACGATGGCAGCGAAAGAAATGTTCTTCCGGCAGCCGGTTACACAACTCGGAGATATTCATCGGCATAGTGTATTCCTCACGGCGGGTATAAACCTGCGTTACTTTTTCCTGCGCGGCGGCGTAATAAATATCGTTAATATCGGTAACGATAATCCGCTCGTCCTTGATTAAATTAATGCTGTGGCTGACCCGATTACTGCCGCTCGACGCCGGAACTTCGGCCTGTTTATCGCGTTTGAAATGCATCTCGAGCTTTTGCAGCATTGTGACGATACGCGACTCATGATAAGGCTTGAGGATGTAATCAAATGCTTCAATTTCAAAAGCTTCTGCGGCATGTTCTTTGTAGGCGGTGATAAAAATAATGTAGGGCTTGTGGGCAAACTTGCTGATGTTTTGCGCCAGCAGAACGCCGTCGAGCGAGGGAATATTAATGTCCAGAAAAATGGCGTCAACTTGATGATTTTGCAAATATTTCAGCACTGCCAATCCATCGTCAAATTTCTCGACGATACTGATGCTGCTGTGGGTGCTAATCAGGTAACCAAGCTCTTCCTGAGCCAGAAATTCGTCCTCGACAATGATTGCTTTCAACCGTTTACCCTTTATGGATCATAAATGAGATTTCTGTACCCGGTTCGAGTCGGCGGATCTGTAATCCCTGTCCGTACAGCAGGCTTACGCGGTGATGGACATTAAGCAGGCCGATTTTATTGCCCGGCATTTCGTTTTTAGCGACTCGCTCGATCACCGATTGCAGAATACCTTGCCCGGTGTCTTTCACCGACACTTTAATTTTATCGCCTGCATGTTTAACGGCAATCACCACTACGCCTTTGCCGCTTCGTGGCTGAATACCGTGCACGATAGCGTTTTCGACCAGCGGCTGAATTAACAGGCTAGGAATTGAAACGGAAATATCATCGTCAATATCGTAAATCACCGTGAGTTTGCTGCCAAACCGGGCCTGCTCGATAGCGATATAATCCTGCACCTGATGCAGCTCTTTTCGCAGGTCGATCATTTCGTCATTAAGCTCAAGATTGTAACGTAAATAGCGCGACAGATTGATGATCAACTGCCGCGAGGTGTCTGGATTAATACGGATTGACGAGGAGATTGCATTGAGCGCGTTAAACAGAAAATGAGGATTAATTTTGCTTTGCAGCGCCCGCATTTCAGCTTTATTGGCCATTTCCCGTAGCTGCTCGGCGCGGGAAACTTCCATTTGAGTCGAGATAATCTGCGATAGCCCGACGGCCATGACTTTTAGCGAATAAGTGATGCGGTGCGCGTGACAATAGTAAATTTTCAGCGATCCGGTGATCACCCCTTTTTCCCACAGCGGAATGATCATCTGCGAGTGAATCTGCGGGGTGCGGTCCATTTCATCATTGTTTTTAATCGTGATCCTGCCACTGCTGATCACCTCTTTGGTGTTTTCGCTGATAATTTCGTGGCCAATATTGTACTGATCTGCGCCTGTGCCGACGTAGGCAAGAATGTTTTTGGTATCGGTAATTGCAACCGCGTCGGCATTGATATCTTCACGAATGATATTGCAGACCGTAGCCATCGACTCAGCATTGATATTTCGAAAATAGGGCAGCGTTTTGTTGGCAATATCCAGTGCCAGACGAGCCTGACGCGCGGCGATAGCCTCTTTTTCGTCGGCGACGCTTTGCACCAGCAGCACGATAGGGCCGATGGAAATCGCACCGAGGATCAGTGGGGCAGAAATACTCATCACAATATCCAGGCCCAGTGAAAATGGCCGAGATAGCAGTAAAATCAGTACCATAGTCAACGATTCGCACAGCATGCCTGCGGCTATACCCACCTTCCAATGATGATTTTTCTTAACTTTCAGATTAATAAAGCCCGAAAGGAAACCGGCGATTACGCTGGTGATCAGACACGGCACCGAGGTCACGCCGTGAATATCAATCAAAAATCGGTGAGTACCTGAAATCAGGCCGGTAATGATGCCGACCCAAGGCCCGAAAAGAATACCGCCTGCGACAATCGCGATGGTACGAACGTTAATCAGTGAGCCTTCAACGTTAATACCCGAAAGTGTACCGAAAATGGCAAACAGCGAGAATATTGCCGTAACGGCGGCCAGTTCCAGCGGCGTGTGCGCATCATTTTCTTTTTGTAGCAGTCTGCGGAACAGGCGGGTACGGGTCAGAAAAAACAGGCAAATCAGCATTAACGCCGCGCGGTCAAACACCGCAAGCGTCATATCAAAGATGTGTTGCACAACAGACTCTCGGTAGGATGCCTGGGCATCGCGCTTATAGGGAATGGTGTGATTATAGGGAATTGTGCCCCCGGTCGCTATAAGCAGCAGGGTTATAGAAAAATCGATGAAATTACTGTCAAGAAGCTGCCGCAAATGCGTATATTTAAAGCGTACCCGGATGCACATTTAATCTATAAAAAGAGCCTGTTGCCATGATTGTATTGACCACACCCCGGCTGGAAATGAGACCAATCGAACGAGAAGAATGGCCGCTATTTTTGAAGTTATATCAAAACGATAACGTAATGAAATTCATTGGCGACATAGAAACACCGGCCCAGATCCGCTATCGCTTCGATCAGCGCCTGGGGAAATGGGACAAATATTCCGATTTCTGGTTATGTTTGGTGATCCGCGAGCGAGCTACCGGCGAGGCTATCGGCCTGACCGGCTTTTTCCCCGACTGGCGGCCTTATCAGCAGGCCGAAGTGGGATTTATGCTGCTGCCAGAGTATCAGGGCAAAGGCTACGGCCAGGAATCACTGCATGAAGTGGTGAATTACGCCTTTAAGATGTGTGGTTTTCATCGGCTACAGGCCAACGTGCT
The DNA here is from genome assembly GCF_000257645.1 of Serratia sp. M24T3. Classification (GTDB taxonomy): domain Bacteria; phylum Pseudomonadota; class Gammaproteobacteria; order Enterobacterales; family Enterobacteriaceae; genus Rouxiella. The sequence continues at coordinate 77,705 of NZ_AJHJ01000016.1, read as the reverse complement.
TGAAGGTAATCTTCCCTCGCGACGTTTACTTGAAAGATGCGGTTTTCGTCTTGAGGGTACACTGCGAGAAAGCTACCGCATCGGCGGAGAGTGGCATAATGACTGGCTTTTAGGATTACTGCGCAGCGATATTGCTACGACCTGAGTTTGAGTAAAAAATATTTGCCTAATCTATCGACAGTTTTTCCTCACTGCGATATGTTGATTTATCGGTTTGTTTTCTAGCCCCCACGGCAAAGGAAATAAACCAGCGTCGCTCGGATGGTCCGGGCGCTTACGTTAATCGAGGAAATCATGACTGAATCCAGTCCTAAACGCCGTTTTACCCGCATTGATCGTCTTCCCCCTTATGTTTTCAACATTACTGCTGAATTGAAAATGGCTGCGCGACGTCGCGGCGAAGATATTATCGATTTCAGTATGGGGAATCCTGACGGCCCAACGCCTCCTCACATTGTCGAAAAACTGGTGACCGTTGCCCAGCGAGATGATACTCACGGCTATTCAACTTCACGCGGTATTCCGCGTCTGCGTCGCGCTATTTCTCGCTGGTATGCCGATCGTTATCAGGTGGAAATCGATCCCGAAAGTGAAGCGATTGTGACTATCGGTTCGAAAGAAGGCCTGGCTCACCTAATGCTGGCAACGCTGGATCATGGTGATACCGTGCTGGTGCCCAATCCAAGTTATCCTATTCATATTTACGGCGCGGTAATTGCCGGTGCGCAAGTACGCTCCGTGCCGCTGGTCGAGGGGGTGGATTTCTTTGGCGAGCTTGAACGCGCGATTAAAGAAAGTATTCCTCGTCCCAAAATGATGATTCTCGGTTTCCCGTCCAATCCTACGGCCCAGTGCGTGGAGCTGGACTTCTTCGAGCGCGTAGTGGCGCTGGCGAAACAGTACAACGTGATGGTTATTCACGATCTGGCTTATGCCGATATTGTGTACGACGGCTGGAAAGCGCCGTCTATCATGCAGGTGCCGGGGGCGAAAGACATCGCGGTAGAGTTCTTCACACTGTCGAAAAGCTACAATATGGCGGGCTGGCGAATTGGTTTCATGGTCGGCAACGAAGAGTTGGTGAACGCACTGGCGCGTATCAAAAGTTATCACGATTATGGCACCTTTACGCCGCTGCAAGTGGCGGCTATTGCCGCGCTGGAAGGCCCGCAGCAGTGCGTGAAAGATATTGCCGAGCAGTATCGCCAGCGTCGCAACGTATTGGTTCGCGGTCTGCATGAAGCTGGGTGGATGGTAGAAAATCCCAAGGCTTCAATGTATGTCTGGGCGAAAATACCTGATGCCTATGCGCAGTTAGGATCACTGGAGTTTGCCAAACGTTTGTTGTCCGAAGCCAAGGTTTGCGTTTCTCCCGGCGTTGGTTTTGGTGATTACGGCGACACTCACGTGCGCTTTGCGCTGATCGAAAATCAGGACCGTATTCGACAGGCAGTGCGTGGTATCAAAGCCATGTTCCGTGCCGACGGCTTAATCCCGCAAAAGAAAACCACCGCTGATGCCGGCTCTCATGAAAAGAAAACGCTCAGCGACGAAGTCTGATTTTCGCTAGGTTTTTATCTGAAAAGGCCGGGCCACGATGCCCGGTCTTTAATTTTAGGCGTGTTTGCTTTCATCCGATCTTCCACTTCACAAACCCTCCCCAATTTAAGTCTATTATTTATTAATAACCTGACGTACTTTGTCACTCTTGGCATTTTTGGGGATATTTGATGAAGAATCGCTATTCATTGCTGCAAATCAGCCTTCACTGGCTGACATTACTGATGATCATTCTTGCTTATACCATGATGCTAGGCCGCGACTATTTTCCTGATGATTATCGGCAACTGGTACGCCAACTGCATTATAACTTTGGCTTAAGCGTTTGGCTGTTGGTCCTTATCCGCATTGTTATTCGCCATCGTTATCGTACTCCACCGATCACGCCGTCGTTGCCGCGCTGGCAGGCTCACGTCGCTACGCTGACGCATTGGCTACTCTATTTGCTTTTTTTATCGTTGCCGACGCTGGGATTCCTGACAGTAATGTTTGCCGGGCGCAGCATCTATCTATTGGGTTGGGAGATACCACAGTTCATCACTCCGCACCCTGAGTGGCGTTCGGGGTTAAGAAATACTCACGAGCTGGTGGCTACCATCGGATATTATCTGGTCGGATTGCACGCGATAGCTGCTTTGTTCCATCACTATTTTATCAAGGATGACACCTTGAAGAGGATGATGCCGGGCAAGTAATGCGCGGCCTGAAAGCTTAACTGATTGTTAAACCAGCACAGTTTTACTAAATTCTGATCCGCGTCCTGTTTGTCTCTGTCTGAAACGGGTAAACTACTTTCTCAGTAACGGGGTGAGTTGTTAAGATAAACTCATGAAAGTTATGAGTATGGAGCAGAGAGGGAGCCCCTTGCTGCCAAGATAGTTTGACTTAAGGTGTTGATAATCATTATGGCTACTCCTTCACAACTCGCGCAGCTGCAAGATCAGATCCGTACCAGCTATGATTCTCTAAGCAAAAGGCTTAAGCAGGTGGCGCGTTATATTCTTGATAACGGCAACACGATCCCTTTTGAAACTATCGCTTCAATCGCTGAAAAAGCCGATGTCCCTCCCTCTACCTTGATCCGTTTTGCCAATAACTATGGCTTCGATGGTTTTAACGAGATGAAACAGGTATTCCGTCAGCATTTGATGGAAGGAACGGTAAATTATGCCGAACGGGCCAGCCTGTCGCGGCAAACGGCCAGCGACGATCCCGGTGCGCCAGAAACGCCCGCTGAAATTCTCAAGGTTTTCAGCATGGTTAACGAGCAGGCATTACAGCAGCTTAGCGGGCAAATTAAGGCAGAAGATCTCGAACGCGCGGTAAAATTGCTCGACGAAGCCGAGAATATTTATGTTATCGGTTTTCGCCGTTCGTTCAGTATCGCAGCCTATCTGACCTACGCTTTTCGCCATCTGGAGCGACGCACATTTTTGATTGATGGACTCGGGGGAATGTTCAACGAACAGCTGAACATGGTACGGCCTACCGATGTGGTAATTTCAATCAGTAATTCACCGTATGCACAAGAGGTGGTCGATCTGGTTGCGATGGGTGCCGCACAGGGTGCGAAGCAAATTGCAATTACCGACAGTCTTGTCAGCCCGCTTACCGCATTTAGTGAAGTCTGCTTTATCGTGCGCGAAGCACAGGTCGACGGTTTCCGCTCGCAGATTGCCTCGATGTGTTTGGCACAAACGCTGATGATGTCGCTGGCATTGAGTAGCGCCAGCAAGATAGCAGCAAAATAACAGCCAGCTTTACGACATCCTTGTCGTAAATGGCCATACGCTGAAAGGGTTTACGTTCTTCGGTGTAACCTCGGGACGTGCAGGGAGCACTGCCGCAACCGAGACGATGAACGTTAGCCTTTCCAGATATGCATGAATCTGTTCGCCTTCCCTGACTTGCTTCTGTAAATCACGTTTAACTGTCTCTCTTCATGGGAGAGAAGTCATGCCGTGGAAATTAATATAAACATTCGAAATTAATATTTCAAATTAAATTTATTTGGAATATTTGAATTTATGACATAGAGCACAAAATCTCGGTTAATGCTCACTGCTTTCCAGACACCAAGGGTGAGTTTGCAGACGGTTTTATTATTTCGCTTTCGATTAAGCGACTCTGCAGGCGCCATCGCGCCGTGCTTCTGTTTTTGTAAAGAAACTTAATGAATAACGCCCTCCGCCTTAGATACCTGGATGCTGCCGAAGAGGCTGGCTATACTGCTGCTATCTCTTTTATCAATGGTGTAAACAATGAAATTCAGCAAACGGCTTAGCCTGATTACTCTCGTATTCGCGCTATGCGTTGGAATCGACCAAATCACCAAAGCGATAGCCAAAAATACGCTGTCGATGGATTATGTTCGTGAATATCTGGGCGGAAGCATCAAACTTTTACTGACCCACAATACCGGTACTTTTCTGGGATTAGGTGGAACGCTTCCCGAAAATGTCCGCTACGGTTTGATGATTATCGGATTAGGGGCTTTCTTGTTAGCTCTGTTGATCTATACGCTAATCAACAAGCGTGCCAATGCTATGACCGTGGTTTCCCTGACCATGGTGTTCTCGGGCGGTATCAGCAACCTGCTTGACCGGATCGTCTACGGCGGTTATGTGGTTGATTTTATGAATATCAGCGCGGGCAGCTTGCACACTGGGGTGTTTAATGTTGCCGATATGGTACTCATGGCCGGAGCAATTATTCTTTGCAGCGTAGGCTTTAAAAGTAAACCGCAGCCAGCGCATGGTTAACCGCCTCTGAATCACGATTTTTCCCCTCGACCAAAAGGCGAGGGGCCAGCTCTTGCTCCCTTCACCTTCAATGTGGAGGGGCGAACCAATGAATCACAATTTTACCCCCTCTATCACGCGTGGGGGAACAGGTATCTCAGAACTAAAATCCTTTAATTTCAAAATAAATAAAAATGAAAATTTTGATTCATTTTGATTTTCCAGCTTGAAATTAACGAATTTTAAAAATAAAACGATAAAAAACAAAGGGTAAATTAGTTTATATTGCTGCACTTACCTCATTCACATCAACACTCAACCATGCCTATCTACGATATTTTTGTTTTATTTTTATGATATCAGTCTCAAAATGAAAAATTGGTTCGGTTTTTTCATTTCACTGCGCAATAAAATCTTTATAATCTTTTCATATCATTTTAGATAAAAACATCACCACGGTATCGGCGTTAACCGCAAGGAATGGAAGATGAAAAAGATCAGATTAACCATGGCACAGGCGTTGGTCCGCTTTCTGGATCAGCAATACGTGAGTGTAGACGGCGAAGAAATTAAATTTGTGACCGGCATTTTTGCCATCTTCGGACACGGTAATGTGCTCGGGCTGGGCCAGGCGCTTGAACAGGACAGCGGCAAACTGATTGTTCATCAGGGACGTAACGAGCAGGGGATGGCGCATGCTGCTACCGGTTACGCCAAGCAGAAATTACGTCAGCAGATTTACGCCTGCACCTCGTCCGTCGGTCCCGGTGCAGCCAATATGCTGACCGCTGCCGCGACGGCAACAGCCAACCGAATTCCGCTATTACTGTTACCGGGTGATGTTTTCGCCTCGCGTCAACCCGATCCGGTATTGCAGCAAATAGAACAAAGTCACGATCTCAGCATCAGCACCAACGACGCGTTCCGCACTGTTAGCAAGTATTGGGACAGGATCGTGCGTCCTGAACAACTGATGACCGCCTGTATCAGCGCCATGCGTGTGCTGACCGATCCCGCTGAAACCGGTGCAGTGACTCTTTCTCTGCCGCAGGATGTGCAGGGTGAAGCTTACGATTATCCGGAATATTTCTTCCAGAAACGCGTTCATCGCATTGATCGTCTGCCGGTTACCGAAGGCGCGCTGGCCGATGCCTTAACGCTGCTCAAAGGTAAACGTAAACCGTTAATCGTTTGCGGCGGTGGGGCAAAATATTCACAGGCCGGTATTGCGTTGCAACAGTTTGCCGAAACTTATGGGATACCGTTTGCTGAAACGCAAGCTGGTAAAGGCACGCTGACCTCTGAACATCCGTTCAATCTCGGCGGTATCGGTGAAACCGGCACGTTGGCAGCCAATCAGCTAGCCAAAGAAGCCGATCTGATTATCGGCGTAGGCACGCGATACACCGATTTCACTAGCTCGTCGAAATGGATATTCCAAAACCCGGAAGTTTCTTTCATTAACATCAATGTTAACCGCTTTGATGCCTTCAAGCTCGATGCCGTGCAGGTGATTGCAGATGCTCGTTTGGGGCTGGAAGCCCTGAATCAGGCTCTGCAAGGCAGCGATTTCCGTGCTGGCTGGGGTCATAAGATTGCTGACGTGCGCGAAGAACTGATTGCCGAAACAAAACGCGTATATCAGGTGGATTACAGCGGTGAAGATTTTATTCCGGAAATTAACGATCACCTGGATCGTAAAAAGGTTTATGCCGAGTTCGAAGCGATTACCGGATCGATACTCACCCAAAGCCGCGTACTTGGCACTTTGAATAGCGCGATCGACAAAGATGCTGTGATTGTTGCGGCGGCGGGAAGCTTGCCTGGCGATCTGCAGCGTATCTGGCGCACCACCGATACCAATGGTTATCACGTTGAATACGGCTACTCCTGTATGGGCTATGAGGTCAATGCGGCGCTGGGTGTGAAGATGGCCGAGCCAGAGCGTGAAGTCTATGCGCTGGTAGGAGATGGTTCATTTATGATGCTGCATTCAGAACTGGTAACGTCGATACAGGAACATTTGAAAATCAACGTGATCCTGCTCGATAACATGACCAATGGCTGCATCAATAATTTGCAAATGGAGCACGGCATGGACAGTTTCAACACCGAATTCCGTTTTAGAGCAGATTCAACGTCTAAGCTCGACGGCGGTTTTGTACCGGTTAACTTCGCCAAAATTGCTGAAGGTTACGGCTGCAAAACTTACTCGGTCACCACGCTTGAACAGCTGCATGAAGCACTTGAAGACGCCAAACGTCAAACTATCTCGACGCTTATCGATATCAAAGTATTGCCTAAGACGATGATCCACAAGTATTTCAGCTGGTGGCGCGTGGGCGGGGCGATGGTTTCTGAGAGCGAATTAGTCGATAAAGTGGCGCAGATGCTGCGCGAAAATATTGATAAGGCACGCGAATACTAATCGCGTTTACGGGATGCCAGTTTTATTGCATCCCGTAAAACCGTCTTTAATTCTGAACATAAGATCGGAGCAGGATATGAAAATTGCTTTTGACGTTGACGTAATCAGGGATCGAAGCATCACCGAAATGGTGCGCCAGGTGTCCGAATGGGGCTATAAATACATTGAACAATCCCCCCATCCGCGCATTAATCCTTTCTATAAACATCCGAAAGCGGGTTTGGATGTGATGAATGAATATAAACGTGCGCTGACGAACTATGGCGTGGAGATTTCGTCCTTTATCGTGGTATATCGCTGGTCTGGACCGGATGAAGATCGCCGTGTTGCCGCGGTGCGTAACTGGAAACGAATGATTGAGATCGCCGTAGATATGGGCGTAGAGGTTATTAATACCGAGCTTTCTGGCGATCCTAATCAGCCAGAAATCTGTGAGGAACGCTGGTACCAGTCGATGGAAGAACTGTTGCCAATCATCGAACGTGAGGGTATTCGCGTCGAGATTCAGTCACATCCGTGGGATTTCTGCGAAGAAAATAACGAAACGGCTGACATTGTAAAATCGCTGCGCAGCGACCACGTTAAATATCTTTACAGCGTACCGCACACCTTCTTTTACGACAAAGGCAAGGGCGATGTAGCCAGCATGCTGCAATATGCCGGTGACGACCTGTCGCACGTGCTGATTGCCGATACCATGAATCACACTAAACATTGCCGCTATATTGTTAATCCGCCGGGTGTTGACGCGGTTGTTCATCAGCACGTCGGGATAGGGGAAGGGGAAGTGAATTTTGAGGCGCTGTTTGAAAGCCTGCGCCAGATGGATTTTGCTAATCGGAAATTTAAAGTTGGTGGTGAGTCGATTATTGCCACATCATTATTTGGTTATCCGGAAAAAATGCCTCAGCAGGCCGTCGCCACTCGAGAACGCATTGAGCGCGAATTACTGAACCGCTAACGAAATTTTTAACTCCAATTATTTTATTAAAGAGCGCTTAATTGCGCTCTTCCTGTTTCTATCGTTCAGTATATTGGAACTAAACCATCAGAAATCTTCAATAATTTTGCCATGTCTTGCCACTATTTCTCGTCACTCATTGTTATATGATGGCTCTAATATATTTTCGTCATAACAGGACAAATGTCTCATGAAAAAGATCGGATTTCTGTCTTTTGGTCACTGGACTCCTTCACCGCAATCTGGCACCCGTTCTGCGGCTGATGCCCTGTTGCAGTCTATCGATCTCGCCGTTGCGGCCGAAGAGCTGGGCATCGATGGCGCCTATTTCCGCGTTCACCATTTTGCTCGCCAGCTAAGTTCGCCATTCCCGTTGTTGTCAGCGGTAGGCGCGAAAACCAGTCGCATCGAAATCGGAACCGGCGTTATCGATATGCGCTATGAAAATCCGCTGTATATGGCGGAAGATGCCGGCGTGGCCGACTTGATTTCAGGTGGTCGTTTGCAGCTCGGACTGAGCCGTGGATCACCAGAGCAGGTCATCGACGGATGGCGCTATTTCGGTTATCAACCTGCTGAAGGCGAGACCGAGTCTGACATGGCGCGTCGTCACACTTTGGCGCTGCTAGAGGTGTTGAAAGGGGAAGGTTTCGCTGAGCCAAACCCTCAGCCGATGTTCCAGAACCCTCCGGGATTGTTGCGCCTCGAACCTTATTCTGAGGGATTGCGTGAACGAATCTGGTGGGGTGCCGGTTCAAATGCCACGGCGATATGGGCGGCAAAACAGGGCATGAATCTGCAAAGTTCAACCTTGAAGGATGATGAGACTGGCGAGCCGTTCCACATCCAACAGGCCAGGCAAATTCGCGCTTATCGCCAGGCATGGAAGGAAAGTGGGCACACACGAACACCTCGCGTGTCGGTAAGCCGCAGTATTTTCGCGCTGATCAACGATATGGACCGCGCGTACTTTGGACGCAGCGGGCAGGAAGGCGATAAGGTCGGTTTCCTGGAAGAAAATAACCGTTCTATTTTTGGCCGCAGCTACGCCGCTGAACCAGAGAAGCTGATTGCACAGCTTAAACAGGACGAAGCCATTGCCGAGGCTGATACCCTAGTGTTAACCGTGCCTAACCAGCTGGGTGTCGATTACAACGTTCACGTTCTGCAGTCGATTCTTACGCATATCGCTCCGGCAATGGGCTGGCGTTAAGCGTCGCTAAAATTTTAAGCACTCCCAAAAGGCCTGATTTCTGAATCAGGTCTCTTTTGTTTCCATCAACTTTTTATGTAGCTCTATCGTCAAGTGCTCTACACGTTCTGTAAGCTGTTTAGTCAACGTAGTTAATTCAGTGTTTTGTTGCAGTAAATGAAGCATTTGCTCGTTCTGCCTGGCAGCCGTTTCCAAACGTTGATCGTTAAGATGAGCAAGATCTTCTCGGTGCAAAGCATCCGCTTCGGCATTGGCTTTGTCCCTTTCTGCCTGGCGAGTTTGCGCCAGCAGGATCAGCGGCGCGGCATAAGCCGACTGTAAACTGAATGCCAAATTAAGCAAAATGAACGGATAGATATCAAATTTAACCCATCCCAATTCATTAACCGCCACCCATAAAATGACTATTGCAGTCTGCCCACCTAAAAAAAGCGGTGTACCAAAAAAACGAGCGAAAGCTTCAGCCTTGAGAGCAAACCAGCTCTCGCCAAAAGTCGGTAATAATTTATGATGCTTGCGATGAAAACGAAGATGGTCAAATTTTACTTTTTTTAATGATGGTTCGGCAGTTCCAGTATTACTCTCTTTCATGACTCATCCTTGTTAACGGCAGTTGCGGTGAGAACTCAGGGCTTTTTGGTTTTCTTAAGTATGAAGCGTGGCCGGTGTTTTACTTCAACATAAATACGGCCAATGTACTCGCCCAATACCCCAATCCCTATCAACTGTATGCCTCCCAGAAAGAGAATGGAAACGATTAGAGAAGGGTAGCCGGGTACGACATTTCCCCAAAGGATCTCTTTGACTAGCATTAACGTCCCATATATTAACGAGCAAAAGGCAACAAAGACGCCGACATAGGTCCAGATTCGTAAGGGAACCGTAGAAAAGCTGGTAATGCCCTCAAGTGCCAGATTCCATAACCGCCAGCTATTGAATTTAGAAACTCCACTGATGCGAGCCATGCGTGTGTATTCAACTATTGATTCTTCTCCCTCTACCCAGCTTAATATCCCTTTCATAAAAACGTTTCTTTCAGGTAGAAGTTTGATTCTTTCGACTATTTCGCGCGACATTAGTCTAAAATCACCTACGTTTTCAACTATTCGGGGTTTGCTAATCATATTGTGCAGTTTATAGAACAGTTCAGCTGAAACTCTTTTCATCGTACCATCTGATGTTCGATCAATTCTTTTTGCCAAAACAACGTCGAAACCTTTTTTCCATTCTTCAATTAGTAACGGAATGATGTGAAGAGGATCTTGCAAATCAACATCAATCGGGATGATTGCATCGTCGGTTGAGGATTCCAGACCGGCTATTAAAGCAGCTTCTTTACCAAAATTACGAACAAAATTAAGGGCTTTAATTAAATAGTCATCGGCGGCTAACTTATTTATTATAGATTCAGTAGCGTCACTGCTCCCATCATTAATAAACACTATCTCAATGGTAAATTCTGCTAACTCTTCCCGCACCGATTTATAAAATATTGGGATTGCGTCTTGTTCATTATATACAGGAACAACCAGTGAAATAATCATTATACTTCCCTGAAAACGACATGTTTAGAAAATAAAGCCTAACAACAGGCTAGTAAGTGAAAATGAGAGTAGTCGTCGTCAACGGTAATACGTGATTTATTTACTGAGAAATTTGACTTATCTCAGGATCTCTTTAAATGAAGAGAATGTCTATGTTTAAAATATTAATTAACCAATGGTGAAATTTATTTAATAGTAACCTTGGTTACTAACATAAAGTTTATTTTAAACTATAAAATGCCACTGATAAGTGAAAGCCCACATTTGCGGGCTAAATTAATTAATAGCAGGTTCCACCTTTATGATGGGATCCCGAACCACCATGTGGATGAGTTCCCCTTGGGCAGGCTATTGCGCTGGAGGCAAAAGCTAAGGTTAGCGTTAATATCAGCAAAGTCGTTATTTTCTTCATTTAAGATCCCATTTTTAAGTTACAAAAATATGTTACTTCATTATATAGGTTATCTGTTAATACACTAGACACCAATTAATGCAAGGCTGATAAATATTATTGATCTCTACTTCTCCATTACTGAAAATAGTCATCATATCTTTAAAACATCAGAAATTTTAGAGCCTAGTATTCTCTTTAATAGAAAGGGTGTTGAGTGATCAGTATTTATTGTTTTTCATTAAGAAATGTTTTTATTATTAAATTTAATAATAGCTAAAAACAAGGGGTGCAGAGGAATTCCAAAAAAATGGGTTTATGAGTGCTATAAGTCTGACCTAGTAATTTCTTTAATAGGGTTATGAACATAACATTATTAAATCTTGCTTTTGCAATGAAAACCCCGCATTTGCGAGGTGGGTAGGTGCTAATGTTTTACTAAATATCTGCTTGTTATTGAGCCGCGTTATCCGTCATATCCTACTTGCTCTATCTTGGCATTAAGGATAGCGCGTCCATTAGAATCTGGATAAATAATGGTGTGGCTCAGCCTTATTTCTTTGCCATCTATGACTTGCTCAAAAGTATTACCGTCGAGCCATGACAAGTCTGCTTCTGCTTTCCTACCTTCAACATAAGCATTCAGGTTAAATGGAATTGTTGTCTCATCAACATGAGGCGAATAGGGAGTTGCCTGGAGAAAAAAGTCCATAGAGATGATTAAAGTATCGTCGTGGTCGATTTCAGCTAGCCACTGAACATAACCCCCTTTTCCGCTATATTCGAAGAGTTTGCTGGTATTAGGAGCGTAACGCCCGAATGGGCCTTCTACGTTATTAATTGCGAGATTTAAGCTCGTGTAGTTGGCAAAGTGGATAAGGAGTGATCGAACTGATTTACTCTTCGGTGGGCTAGAATGTGTTGTTGGCGAGACATCTCCAGGGCCAAAAAATCCTTTCAGACCTGCCATTATCTTGGTTTCCAACTCGTAAGGATCAGTGCTTGACATAGGCTATTATTCTCCATCAGTTATGGTTGAGAAAGAACAGTTGGCGAACTATTTTAGATCTGGGTAGCGGAATAAAGTGCATGGAATGTTAAATATAACTTATAGCATGAATTCTGAAGCTACAACATTACTGGCTCGATTTCCGTTATTTTCATCGAGCCTGTAATGGGCAAAACGTCCTCCATAAAGATCCTTTCTGATTCATTTGCATAGACCAGCGACCAGACTTTTTCTTATGGTCGAACCACTCACGGAATATGAAAGAGAAGCTATCGTCAGAATCGACTTTATTCTTTTTTTTGGTTGGATCTATCCCTTCGGATATTTCCTTGCGAGCAAGGAAGGATTTTTCCCTTGCTTCCTGCAATGAAATGAATGGGTATTTACCCACTGTCATTACCTTTTCTTTACCTGCCAAAAAAATCTCAACTGCCAAACTTTTTTGCCGGAAACTGGGATGTATAGATAGAGGCTATTGCCATCTAAAAGGTGGTAGGGTTTTTTCTGAGGCTTTGCAGCTTCGACCTGCTTTACGGCCAACATGGGTAAAAACTGGGTAAAATTATTTACCCAGTTTTTACCCAGCAAAGGGTGGCTGTCAACACACTAGTAAGAACTGTGGCGAACTGTTTCTTGACGGCGGTGCTGATTTAAAGGGGTTTTGCTAAGTACTGCAATGGTTTTGGTTTGATTGGGTATCAGGAGGTAATGAGTTATTGGTGTCCCCTACAGACATCAAACAGGGTAGGTAAGGGACTTATATGAAAGGATTTTTAAGATTGATTGAAGAATTATACCCGCATTTATACCCGCAAAGGTCATCAAGAGGCTTTTTTTAAGGAGGGGAAGTAGCTCGATTTCCAATCTTGATAATCGGAATATAGCCAGCGGGAATGATGGCCGAATTTTGTTGGCTCTGGGAGTCTACCCCCCTTGATTTGAGAATAGAAGTATTTTGCGGTAAAGCCTGAATCCTCCGTCATATCCTTCATAGTAATCAGGGAATCGTGTTTTAGTTCTCTCATGATAATTTACCTCTTCTATTTACCTTCCACTACTCTATGCACGATGACGCATAGCCAGAGCCAAGGCTCATGCTTTTTAGGGCAGAACGGCTTAGCCTGGCTGGCGTATTTATCGAGGAGTTGGCGGAAGGTGAGTTTGTTTGATTTGCTGTTGAGTTCTGTGATGAGTTTCTTTGCTATTGCGCGGGCGGCGTTGTCGGTCTCTTCGGGTGTCATGGATTACTCCGCTTTAACCTCGACTGGCTGCGCTGTTTGTTGAAAGTTAGCCGGTGAAATTTGAATGCTGCTGACTGGTGATTCATCCCCCCACGTGTCCCAACCAGGTACTTCCTGTCTGGCAAAAAACTCAATGCGTGACACATCACCGTAAAGCAGCTCAAGCCGGTGCCTCGCCTCCCAAGGCTTCTCGCTGTGCTCTCCAAGAGGGGAGTAGATCACTTGCTTCTGGCTGGCGTTTTGCCTTTCCAGACCCGCACCGCGCACCGCGATCAGCAGGTCCTCGCTATTTGCTCGGGTGTAGTTCCCGCCATTCATGCGCGTCTGCGTATTCAGCAGATCGAGGAAATCATAAAAATCCTCAACCTGACCGGCTTCCAGTGCTTTATTGATATGCTGCTCAGCCAGCTGGTTCAGCTTCACCCAGGTGAAACCTTTCATCGTTTTAACTTTAAAGCCCCACGCCTCAGCAAGCTTGACTGCCTCGGCATTGTGAGTGCCGGTGTACCACATCGCCAGCACAGCGTTATCGGCGGCAATTGACCAGACCGGCAGGCGCATAAGATCAGTGAGCGTTAGGGTGCCGTAGTGATTACCAGCAGCCCCATTGCTGATTACGTTATCGTAATGCCAGGGCGGATCGGCGTAGATAAGTTGATAGCTCATGCTGCCTTCCTTTGCTGCTTAGCCCGTTCAACCTTCTCCGCATCTTCCCGGCATTCACTGCAGCAATAACTGGACTTGCCGACTGAGGGCTCACCGCAGTCGCCGTTCCTGCAAACAGGTGAGGGTGGTTCCGGTTTGGCGCGGTTCGCGATAGCCGCGGTTAAGTGTTGTTCAAATTCTTTTGCTGCGTCGTCTGCTACATCAGCCATTATGCGGCCTCCTGAATTTTGATTGGTGCTCGGTGGCAGGTGGCGGAGATGTTCCCATTCTTCTTTTTCACCACGTAAACGTTGAATCCCTTCGGCAGATACCCCCAGCCATCAGACGTTCCGTCGTCGTCTTTTTTCTTGGCTATAAAATCCTGAGCACAAGACATCGCAACCCCAGCACATTCCTTGTCTGGAGCATTAACAGTTATTCGCATAGGGTTGCCCTCGATTTTTGGCAATAAAAAACCCCGCATTTGCGAGGTTCGTTAGATACAGGCATTAATTATGGATTTGGTGGCGGAGGGTCCATTTTGCCAAGACTGTCCTTCATGCTTCGATAATGTGAAAGCCTCTCCATGAAGTACTGGCGCAAATGCTCCGGCTGCTCCCGAGCAACGATTTCAGCGACAACTGGCACGCTGTAGCGCTCTTTGAACGCGACAACACCCGCTGCTTTATCAACGTTGATTTTTTCCATTTCTTCTTTGGGTAAATTGGCGAGATTCTTTGACATGATTCCTCCTTGTTGGGGGGAGTGTAGCGCCGGGATAATTCAGGAGTTAAATCAAGAATGCACTTGCCATGTTTAATTAGGAAACCATTATCACCTGAACAAGTAAAAACAGAAATAGCGTAACAATATTTACTCATCATTCATTACTCTCGATCAACACCCAGAAAATCCGCAAAACTGGTGAAGTGAAATTGTCCATAAAGTGATTATTCAGTATGTACAGTGTACAATCATGATGAATCTGCTTTATTAACATGTACGGCAAAGATTATTGACCTAAAAAAGGGAATTGATATGAAGGTTTATACTATTGTTTTATCTCTGGCTCTGAGTAGCATTTGTGTTGGGGCAAATGCTACGACGCTCGATAATATTGGGGTGTATTCCACACAAGAATCTCAAGGTTCTGTATCTATTGGAAGTAAAAACGCCTATACAAAAACCTTCGAGGTCGTCTTAGCAAATTTATCAGGAGAAAGTGTTGATATATCAAAGCTTTGCTTAAAGGCTTATTCCAAGGACAATAAAGAGTTCAATCTTGACACTGTTGATGAAAAATTAACTAGTGGCATGTTGAAATATGGTAAGCCTGTGAAAGGAAACGCTGTGTTTTCTTCAGATAACGATGAAGTCTTAAATGCGGCGTTGGTAAAAATTTCTGACGATTGTAACTAACTAGATACGCGGCCATTTAGGCTGCTTAACATGCAGGCGTGGCTCACCGTCCTTTGGCTCAGGCCATGAACGCGCCTTATTGATTGCCAACTTCTCGATCATTGCCTGCTCAATCTGCGAGTCAGTGATACCGGCGCGGCGCTGGGCATCCCATAATAGGAATTGCATATCGGCCCACTCGGATAAATCCTCTGGCGCTTCGGCGGCTTCGATAGCCTCTTTGGATAGATGCTTTAGCGGCCCGACTGGACCGACATTACCGAACGTGGCCTGAGACCATTCGGCGTGCTCGGCGCGAATCGGCAGCACCACGACAGGCGGCGCAGGGTGGGTGAATAGTGGCGTCTCTACCTTGCAGCAAATGGCGAAAGTTTTATCGTCGCAACACTCCGCTCTTGTAACCACTTGCCCGCTATGGTGCATATAGGCCACAGCCACCGCAGCACCACGCATCTCTGCAATCTCGGCCTTTAATTCGTTGTATTTTTGGACTGCAAGGGATGCTATTCCTTCCATGCTAATAAGCTGTTCTTCAACTTCCTCCAACTCAGCAATACGCACATCTTTCGCTTTCGACGCCGCATTCACCGTGTCGAACATTGCTGCTAAGTCGTCGTATCGGCGTTGCAGGGAGCCGCAGTCAGCCTTTGATGCCTTCAGCAACTCAGCCAGAATTTCAGCGGCTCCCGCCATCTCAGCTACTGCGTCATAGTCCGACTTAAGAACCAGCTCTTGATTCTTTACGCCTTTGAATATTTGAATGGTCATGATTGAGCCCTCAGCTCGCAGGCAATGACAACCTGCTCGCACATTTCGATATTAAACATTCCGATATGGCACTCCTGCTGAGGAATGCCGAGAGATTTAGCGAGCCATGAATATGCGCTACCGCGACTCATGGAACGACCCTTCCAAATTGGGTCAAAGGCAGCATGGGCTTTGCTTTTAGCTGCTCGTAGCTCAGCATTAGCCAGGCGACCAAGAGGAACGCCATTACTGCCTTTATGGCAACCGACATATGCTTTGCATGGTTCACACTGATAAAAATGGAGTAAGGATAGGTCAGGGCGGTGCGGGTAAATCTTTCTACCGGTTACGAATGCAGCAGTCTTGCCGCAGTAATCACAAACAACCTCGCGGGTCATGATTTATTCCTTACTTGAGAGGGTTAGGCGGCAAGCTTCTAGCTGATTAACTGGCGACACTCCTCATGCCACTGATCCAACTGCTGTTGAGTGGTGAAATAAGCGGGGCGGTCATGTGCAAAATATTCAGGCTTCAACCGATAGATAGTCCCCTCAGCCTTGAGGTGTGGAATACTCCATTTCTCTTCCGTAAGCAGGTGCTGAATTTGCTGCACATAGACTATTTGAATGAAAATTGATTCCTCTTCCATGAGGCGACCCCAACCCGCATAGTTGGGGTTTGTGTAGTTAATTGTGCACCCCACTGTCGCACCGCCAGACAAGCGCCCACCAGAACGCCCAGCGCTGGTTGAATTGCGCTGGAAGAAGGTGATATTTGCATCGGGGTGCTTACGGAGGAGTGCCAGTATTCCGACTGGCGTCATGATGATTACCCTAAAATTTAGATGTTATCGTATTGATTGAAGAACTGATCATCACCCGGATATCCACCTGAATGCTGAGGTTGGTGATTATTCCCCTGCTTACGCTCGTCTTTGTCTTTTAGGGTAGATGCTATTTTCGCAATGGTTTCTGCAGGCTTACCGTCAATTTTTTCTTGTAGAGTCTGATTGGTCTGGGCAATAAACGGAATGCGGATGTCGAAATTATAAGTATCAGAGCCATCCTGTTTACTCTTGAGCGTTTTTTGCAGAACAAAACCAACCCTCTTACCTATAAGCTCTGGAACCAAATGGGTATTAATATCTTTCATTACCATGGTCAGTGAATTTACTGATGTGCAGCCCATGATGGCGTTTATCATGTTGATGCCGAACTGGTTTGGTGTCTTATCTTTTTTCTCCGTATAGACATTCAGGTAGTTCGCCTTACGCCCGTCATCAGCTTCAACAGAGAATTCAATAGATTTCGCACCGCCAGAACTGGTCATGCACTTAGCTTCGGTGATGGTGAAGATGTAAGCGCCAGACTCGTTTATAAAACCACTTTGCCCCGCAGAAAGCGCCTGCTCTTGGTTGTATGTAAAAATTACATTGCTCATGCTTTGTCCTCTATTTTATTGATACCGTAGTAGTCGCTAATAACTCCATCAACAAGAGATAAGTCATTATTTACCAAAAGGTCTGTGAACATTCCCATCGGGCTTTTACAGCAGTCCTGACCGTTTGTTTGGGTGGAAAACTGATAGCTACCATTCTGTACGTGGGTACGCAGAACTATAGTGAAATAGCCCTCAGGGACTATGGTTTGATCAACCATTTTTCCTACTGTTTTCATCCGCGTGCTGCCGAAATCGTCAGTTTGAGTGTGCGCCATAATGTAGACTCGCTTATTCTCAGCGAGCGATCCGGCTGCATTGAATACGTTCCATGCATTTTTCCCAATGTCAGTAAACTTGTCATACCCACGCTCACCAGAACGCTCCATCAACTCGTTAACCATGACCGCCTGATAATCATCAATAACGATGATATCTCTTTTGGTTTTTTTGATGATTTGCAGAATATCTGCTGATTTATCGGTTCGGAAAACGTTACCTTTTGGGTTTTCTGTGGTGAAAGTTTTCCAGTCAGGTGACCGAAAGGGCAGTGATTTACTTATGCACTGTATTAGCAAGGTATTTTCTGGATTTAGGTTGCGCAGGCTGGTTGACTTACCTGTTCCTGACTCACCAAGTATTAATGTTGCTATGCTCACATAACACCTCAGAATGGTTGTTCGCCCAAGAAATACTGCTGATTCATCTTTTCAATCTTTGCTCGCATTAATGCCGTTTGCTTTGCTTTAGTCAGTCGATTTCTGCGAAAGTACAGCGCGTCTTGTAGATGCCCCTTGCGCTTTTCCTCGCTTTCTTTAATTGATACTGCAAGTGTCATTTTGAAGCCTCCCGTTGATTAAATAGGCAGTGCGCAACGCTGAATAAATCGTTGTCGTGCTTCTCTATAGCCAAGGCGGCTAAAAGCTGTATTGCGCGCTTGATGTTCATGGCTCACCTTTCTGCTGAAGTGTTTTCCAAATGCGCTTAGCCGCGTCTTTGGCATTACGAAAGATGATGTCGAGCAGTGATTCAGAGCAGCCCACGCAAGGCCACCCTGCAAGTTGCGTTGTTTGCATGGGATACTCCAGATTGCTAATAGTTGATTTGAACGGGCGGGTGCTGGCCGGATGCGGCCGCTTCTCTTTGGTGCTTAACGATGGCAATCACACAATCCTGAGCGCATTCGGTTGAAATACCCGACTTGGTGAGAATTGCGATCACTTGGTGGTTGATGTTTTTTTGATGTTCGATATTGGCAGCGCGTTTGTCGGCTTCATCCTTGATGCGCTTTTCTTCTGCCAGTCGGCGCTGTTCAGCTTCCTGCTGCTTGCGCTGTTCTGCTGCGATAGCGTCCTGTTTTTCTTGCTCAGCGCGTTCCAGCGCCTCTTTCTTATCGCGCTCGACCTTTTCAGAAGCTTCTTTCTTTTCACGCTCAGCTTTCTGTTCAACTTCAATTTTCGCCCGTTCTTCCTGCTCAACCTTGAGCTTTAAAGCAGCTTCGCGCTGGGCTGATTCCTCGCGTTCACGCTTTGCCTCCTGTTCGGCATCAATTCGGGCCTGCTCGACCGCCTGACGCTTAATCTCTTCTTCATGAGCAATGCGCTGGCGTTCTGCTTCGGCTTGAGCGTCGGCGGCATCACGGTCGAACTGGGTATTCATGAGAAGGGCTAACTCGTGGTCTACTTCCTTCTGCTTCCTCAGTACTTCCGCCGCCGCTAGTTGCTCGGCCTCAATACGCAGCTTCTCTTGTTCGGCTGCTTTAGCCGCGGCGATGCGTTCCCGCTCGGCTTCCCACTCTGCGCGGGGTTTTAAAATTGCGTCACGAATTGCATCGCACTCACGAGTAAAGCGGCGCAGCTCTTCCTCTGCTGGTTTAACCGCTTCTTTGAGGTGCTTTAGGTAAGATCTGCCTGGCTCTTCAATCAGCTTTTTGCTTTTCCCGACTAGCAGGGCAAGTGATCCAATGCGGTCACGTCCTTTTTTGGTTGTAACGTCTGGCGCTTCCCTCGCGTACTCACGGATCTGCAAAAGATACTGGTCAAGCCCATTGGCAACATAAATCGCCGGAGCCTGTTCCGGCTTAATCTCAATTACTGATAATTCCGTTGTCTCGCTCACGGCGATCTCCTTGGGATATGTACAGGCGAAAAAAAGCCGCTAGTTAAGCGGCTGCTATTCAATCTTCTTTGCTCACAATCTCTGTGTCGTCCGGTACCTGCATGGTCAACAGTGTGCTGTAGCCGTGCTTGTAAATTGAATAGGAGCAAGGCCAAGACGGTACTGGTAAACCTTCATTTACTGGCGATATACCGATACTCCATAGACCGCTTTCAAGATATTGTGCGACCACCATAACCTCGCCATCGGCAGATTTCAGGTGATATAAACCAACACTATCGAAGCAGCTAATTTCCTCTCGAATGGCGCCGTCGCATTCAAAAAGATCGTCACTGGCACCATAGAACCGCAACTCTTTCATGATTTTCTCCAGACAAAAAGAAGCCCTCACTTGGAGGGCTAAACAGAACAACGAGGGGTTTTCACGCTGAGCACTCAGTGAATGCGCAGCAGGATGGGGCTATTCGTCAAGCCACTCAACGTATTCGAGGCGTTCAATTGCATCTCCGTGGGTAGGTTCGCGCTTTTCTGTATTACATTCGGGGCAGTATTTTGCTGCTACAGGCTGACCCATACAGCCACATTCAATGCCAGAACAGCAGGGAATAAATTCAACGCCGCCTATGCAATACCTATTATTGCAATTACTCATGGCTTACTCCTTTCTGCCAGCATGGCGTCAGCCACTCCATATGCATACACAGCATGTTGTTCCGTACTCCAGTGATTCCACTCAGGGTTTGATTGAGTGGCCTGCATCGCCTTAGCAGCCAGGTAATCGCGCAGCGTCATGCCGCTAGAGTTACCACCACCACCGCCTGACGAGAAATTGTTTGATCTAGGAAATGCTGGACCACCTGTTTCTTTGCTCATAATCCGATCCTCACATCAGAAAAATAAAAGTTAGAAATCCCATCAACACCCAAAACAGCACGCAACCAAACGTTAATGAAGGCCAAAACTTTTCGTTGTAAGACATATAAGCTCCGATACTGATTTGGGTAGGGGTAACAAAAAACCGCTCTAGGCGGCTTTTGTTTCTTCAAATTCACCATCTTCACTCAGCGAGTACCATGTGTCGGGCTTAATGCCGTTGTCACCAACCTTGCTAGCCCGGATGTGAATAATTTCACCGTCGTCATTTCTGTAGCACAGCACGATAGCGCCAGACGCAGAGGCTTTAGCTTTCCCGCTTTCTCCGAATGATGCTGCCACAGATTGTGATCCACTCACTTCGGCCGCTGACTGGTCGCCAGTGTTAGTTGCCGCTGACCGGTAGCCAGTGTTAGTTGCCGCTGACCGGTAGCCAGTGTTAGTTGCCGCTGACTGGTCGCCAGTGTTAGTTGCCGCTGACTGGTCGCCAGTGTTAGTTGCCGCTGACCGGTTGCCAGTGTTAGTTGCCGCTGACCGGTAGCCAGTGTTAGTTGCCGCTGACCGGTAGCCGAGTGTTAGTTGCCGCTGACCGGTTGCCAGTGTTAGTTGCCGCTGACCGGTAGCCAGTGTTAGTTGCCGCTGACTGGTCGCCAGTGTTAGTTGCCGCTGACCGGTTGCCAGTGTTAGTTGCCGCTGACTGGTCGCCAGTGTTAGTTGCCGCTGACCGGTTGCCAGTGTTAGTTGCCGCTGACCAGTTGCCTTTGGTGATCGTCTGTTCAATGGTTTTATCAATCTTGCCCCAAATCCACTCAACAGCTTTCGCCACCATTTGATGAATCGAAATTTCAGCAGTGATTGTGATTTTCGCACTGGCTATTTTGCTATCGTCACCATCGCGATCAATTTCGCCTGATGATTCAACTTCGGCATAAACGCTTTCACCTGGCGGGTAATAACTGAATACGTCCAGAGGGTTTTCACAGGCATGAAAGCCAGAGCCACAAGCTTCAACCTTGCCGGTGTGCTCAAAGGTTTTACCCATTTCAAACTGAAATCCACGGCACTGCATGTTTTTGTCGAAACCCTTATAGGCAATGACTTTCTCTTTGCTCATTCTGTTTTCCTGTTTTTTAGGTACAAAAAAAGCCGACCTAAGTCAGCTCGTTGTTAATGCCTTTATTCATGCGCCCTTGCTGAGTAGGCGCAGGGTAAAGTCACTGGATAGTGCCTGCTTTTAGCCACGTCAGGCGAGGTGGTTTCCCTGCTTTCCACAGTCAAAGGAAACTGATAATTTGGTTATTCCACAGTCAAAGATAGGGTCTTATAAATGCCGATGTTCACAGTTCGGGTTGAATTGCGTGGTTCTGATTGGGATACATATAACAAGCTTCATGAAAAAATGAAGGAGCACGGATATTCCAGAGAAATAACAGGAGATGATGGGGTCAGCTATCAGCTTCCTGATGCGGAGTATGTAGGAGAGAATAACCTCAACGCTTTACAGGTCAGGGAACAGGTTTTTGGAATTGCTAACGCATTAAACATACATCCACATGTTTTGGTTTCAGAAACTTTGCGGTGGTCGTGGCAACTTCCCAAGGCTAGACGCTGAGCCTGAACATGCTGCGCCTTCTCCTTCAGGCGGTGCTGAATATCCGCCTTTTTCAAGTGCCCTTACCAACTTCATCACCTTCTCTGGCGTTACGGCTGCCCACCAAGAATTCATTGCGAAAATGCGTTCATCAAAATTCATTGGTTCGTGCGTGAAAGCCTTTTCCGATTCGTTGTAAGCCACTTTAATTTCTTGAATTAACTCTTCCATACTCACTCCTTATCGAGCTGTTTCTGATGATTTACGATGGCCTGCCTTAAGCAGTCAGATTTCTGAGTTTTGCTGCTGCTACTTCAAGTGAGGCCATGGCATCCATTTGCTGGTCGAATAGCTTTTGAGCCCCAGCTATTGCCTGAAGAATCTCAAGACGAATTGGTTGTAGTTTTTTATTGAACAGGTCATTGTTTTTGGCAGCGTTCTCCGCTTCTTCAGCCTTGCGAATTAACTCTTCGGCCTGCTGACGAAGGGCCGTAGGGCTTACTGTAATAGCTGGCTTAATTTCCATTTCATTAATCTCGTTTATTGTCGTGGCGGGGCGTTTTGCATAAGAGTCGCCTTTTTTCCAACTCCTTTCTGCTGACGAGGCCTTTACGCATTCAATGCAATAAGATTGCTTACCATCAGAAGTTGTAGAGTTTTTATAGAACTCACCGGTTGGCTTTTCTAAGTGACATTTGGAGCAGCTCTTTATTTCTGGTGCAAGATTGCATGGCATATCCTTTGGCCACCCGAATTTCTTGTGACGCAAAAAGGTTGCTTTCCTGCCGCCTGCAGGGGGCTTTACTTCAAAAACTAAAATATTCTCCCGTTGCTTGAGGTGCTCAACTAATTTCTTTCTGTCATGATTTATAAGGGAGCTATAAGCGCTAACCTTGTCTCGTATAACAGATAATGAAACACCATTAGGCATTTTCTCAACGAAGCTTTTAACTTGAGAGGCGGCCCGCCAGAGCTTGTTAGGTAGTGTAGATGGCGTCATGGAATCTCTTGATTACCTCGCTGTTACTGTTTCAACTGGTTTACGATGCCCGGCTGCGAATCGTGCAACATCTGGCAAGCAGATAGAGCCCTCAGTCAGAGGCTTGCGTTTAAATTCATATTCGAACAGGTACGAAGCTCTGATTATTTGCATCTTGTATTCCTTCACCCGCTTTTTAGCGCTGGCGGCGAGAAATTTCAGTGGTGCCGGTGAGTAACCAGCACGCTTGATGAGCGATAGGCGCTGAGGTGCTACCTGATACGTCCTGCCAACGAGTAATGGATTGGCGGTGGCCCATACCCGCTGCTTCGCTTTGCGCTGCTCGTCACGACGGCTACGAGCGTTAGCTTTGATGTTGTGAAGCTTAATCATCATGACCTCCTGAAATGGTTTGGGTGGTGTGGTAGGTGAGATTCCCAATGTGACCCGCTTACCATCATTAAGTGAATTGAGCTGGCCTCGCCGCTCTACGTGCGACATATTCCCGTCCATGAACTCTTCACCACACCCCAAAACTATCTCGCTTGGTTGTTTGCACTTTTCAGCGCTCGATTGATTCACCATCCTGGTGAGTACTTCACGGCGCCTCTTGCTCCGCATCGATGTTTCGTTTCGATGGAGTGACTTTATCTAAATGATAAATTATTGGCAATAGCAAAATGATAAATTTGCTAAGGTGGTAGATTATCATTTTGATTAAATTGATAATTTATTTTCACTCTCCTTCAGACGTGACTCATCGCACCTAGCCAAAAGCAGGTGCATGGAGGTAATGTTGTATGAAATTCAATCTATCTTGAGGGTTGGCTATGGACTACGAAGCAGAGGCAGAGCGCCGATACCAAGAAATGTGTCGGATAGTGGGGGATGCTGTCTTTGTACTAACTTCGGAACGTTATGAGACGAAGAGGGTGGCGATAGCCGACGTGCTCAGGACTGAGTTAGCAAAGGGCATAGAGAAGTGGGATGAGGAGCAGCTTCAGTGTATGGAGTTGGCAGTACGGATTTTGGAGGAGTAGGCGTTTTGCAGGATGCAGCTGAGCATGTGAGGAAGGGGGTATGAAGGGCAAAAAAAACCGGCGCAATGGCCGGAAGTATCGGATTATAAGGTATCAGAAAATAAGAAACCAATTGGAGGGATAATGCTCAACCACATCACTGGTCTTGCTTTAGCAGATTAACAATAATTTTGCTTATGGTCAAAGTTTGGGCAAAAAAAAAGCCGGTGAACCCGGCGTCAAAAGGAATGCTACACACAGTTTTATTATAAGTATTCAATGGTAGACTTCGATTGGAAGCCTTTGATAACAGCATAATATTACATTTTACAAAAAATTCACACTGTGTATTTATCAGGGTATTGGATCGTTTTGGGTAATTGCTGTGCATACAAAACTTGAGGTAAGGTGCGTCCACAAAAAAGCCGGGTAAGGTCCCGGCGAACAGCATAGTACGGACTAGTGTTGTTATAGGCATTCAATAGGTAAGAGAAAAAAAATGGCTAAGAAACTGTGTTTATTGTTAATTCAATGCAGGGCCATCACAGCATGAGCTATCGTAGACAAGGTGGATCCAAAAAAGTAAGTAATTATGGTCCCTACAACACTAAGAGCAATTGTGAACCCTAAAATAATATATTTATATTTTTTAATAGTAGCATCAACATCTTTGACAGATATATCTAGCTTTTCAACTTTAGCTGTCTGGTTTTTAAGAAGTTCTTCTATCCTCTCAAGAGACGAAGCCATGCGACCAAGCGAAATAGTGTGATCAGTAATATTGCCATGCATAGTTTCACTCCTCGCATTAGATGTCGCAAAATCATCCTTGAGGCTATTGATAGTCTGAATAATCCATTGCTGAAGGGCGTGTTCTGTAGAACCACCCCCAGTTGATGCACTATCACTTGTTGGGGTAACTATAGCATCTCTATCATTGCCACGCATCTTTATACCCCCCGAGCCTTAAGCCACTCCCAGGTAGTTTTGTTATGAAATCCGAAGTAGGAGTTCACTGCGAATATAACAAGTTTCCCATCAACATCACCTTGATGATTAAGCTTTTTAAAAACATCTTCGGATGTTACATCTTTATCTGAAATGACAATACGCAAAAAATCGTCAACTAAAAGAAAGTTCTGTGTACCATAAAGAGATATTAACTTACTGTTTAATTTGTCATTTTTATCTGATGTTGAAATAGCAAAAGTAGTCATTTTAATCCCTTAACAGAAATATATTAATACTGTAAAATCACCCAAACGTCTCTTCAGGCCTCACCCAAAGAAGCAGCAATGAGTATCAGCGCGGACTATCTCAAGCGCTTCGGTAAGCGTATCGACTGTCTGATAAAGCTCCCACCTCTCACTCGCACGCATCCAGTAGAGTTTCCATTCACTCCCCGTGCGAACGTAGGTTATTTTTACCGATGCGAGAACAGAAAACTCGCCCGGCTCGCCTCTCCAGACAGGGCGTTTTTCACCTATTTCGATTGACTGGTCATCAATAGTGAAGACGATATCCAGTCCATCCCTGATGTGTACAGGAGGCCGAATGCTTTCAACGAACACTTCCACTTCTTTTTTAATCGCGTGAAATTCTAAGTCGTTAAATGCCATACCTTCTCCTTAATGTACTAATCAAACGTCTCCTCAAACCACATCCCTGTGACACAGCTCCTATCAACCAGAGCCTCTCCACTCTTGATTGCTACTGTTTATTTTGAAACTTATGACCTAGCACCCTCGATAAGGGCAACAATTAAAGCCATTGAAATAAACGACATATAGCCAATTATCAAAGTTCTTTTCATAGTCATATAACCTTATCTAGGATTAGTTATCACCCACCGTGAGCAGCCCCACCACTCGCAAAGAACCAGATCATGAAGCCTGCCGCACCAAGAAGTACGATGACTGGAGGTAGGAATCTAAATTTCATTTTGTGCAAATCCTTCTGTTAGAGGAACGTCTCTTCAGGCCACTGAGCCTTAAGGGATCTGCTCCCACTTGATATCGACAACTACGCCAATGATTTTGCAATTACCGTTGATAATAGTAGGCGGGTGGTGTGGGTTAAGGGCTTTTAAATACTTTCTACCCGCATCAACCATGTACTGCTTAAATGTGGCTTCGTTATCGCTCTCAAGCTTAGCAACAACCAATTTTCCACTGATTGCCTCCCGATCAGGGTCAACAAGGATAATCATCCCTTCTGGCACCGTGAAGCCAGCAGGTGCGGTCATAGAGTCCCCTTTAACGCGCAACCAGAACGAGTTTTCGCTAGCGTCAACGGTAGTTTCAGGCCATATATCAATCTCATCCTTCCGGTAAGGCTCTACCGCCTCCAGCCAGCAACCAGCGCTTACCCAGCTAATGAGTGGGTACTGCCCTTTACTTTCCTTTACTCCAACGTAAGAAACATTAGATGTATTTTCTGAGGTTCCGCTTTGAAGCGTATCAAGCCATCCGTTAGGAAGTTTAAGTGAAGCTTCAATCTTTCTCGCTAGATTCCCGCCAATATTTCTAAAAGATTTCTCCCCGGTCAACTGGCTTAACTGAGCCGGAAGCAAACCGCATAAAACAGCAAACTCAGCCCTAGTGGATTCTGAGTGTTTGTCGAGGTGATCTTTTAATAAGGCTGCAAGATTCGCTCGCCTGATGTCTTTAGTTTCCATTTGCCAATTTTTACACTATTTAGCAATGCGATAAATATGCAAATTGATAAATATCGGTTGCAGTAAATTTATCATAAAGATAAACTTGCCTTTGAAATAACCAAGAGGACAAGACCATGAACAACGATTTGCTCCGATGGAGAAAGGAAGCTAGCTCTGATGAATGGTTAAAGCTCGCCATCCTCGCAAATACCTCAGTTGGTTACCTCGACCAAATCGCATATGGATTTCGTCGCGCCTCACCGGGAAAGGCAAAGCAGATTGAAGCTGCAACTAAAGAATTTTCCGCTATCGATCCGGTAACCAAAGAAAACCTAGTTTTCGCGAAGGTACGCGCAACAGCAGCCTAAGCACCCCCGCTCACCAATCGAGCACTGAAAAGTGCACCCGAAGAATAAATCCACTGTGGTCATCCCCACGGGCTGATCACGCAAACACACAACTAACCAACAACGGAAGTATTACGCATGGAACACGCAAACTACAGCAAGCCGACTCAGCGAGAAATTGATCGTGCAGAAACCGATCTCCTTCTCACCATCTCTCAGGTAACTGGGCGTAAGTTCGCAGATTTAGCAGGCTGGCATGAATCGAAGGTAAGCCGAATGAACTGGCGGGATATCGCCACAGTGTTCTGTATCGCTCGAATGGCGGCAGAGGTTAGTCCGCTTGGTAGGGTAATTCAGGAAGCGTTTAAGGCGGTAGGCAATAAAAAAGCCCCGACCGCTGGAACGGTAGAGGCTTCACAAATCACCATGGGTTTCTGAGGAGACCTTGGTTTTTCAAATCATTACAGCGTATTGAATGCAATCAGTACAGGCTAATCACAAGGGTAATTATATATGCAAAAGAGCAGAAAACTCAAGCAAGAAGGGAGCGATGTTTGATGACTGCTTATATCGAGCAAGAGTGTGGGCAGAAACTAACGCCACGAAAGACGAGAAGCCAGCGAAGAAAACCCGAGCCAGAAAAACGGTCGGCACACTTTCGCTGTTTTAAAAGAAAAGCCCCAACCGCGGGAACAGATGGGGCTTAAGAACAAACCATAATGCTGCTTTAACTGAGCAAATACACAGGAGTAATTATGCATCAAAAAAGAAAAACACGCCAGCCCAATGAAAGAACACAGCAGAGGGCTGCGCTTCCAGATGAATTCGTTATGACATGCATGGACAACCCCGCTGCCGGCAAACGATTTGCGGAGATATTCCGCAGTTTCAAGCCTAAGGGGCGACCAGATGAGTAACGTAGCCTATGCAGATTTCGGAGAGCAAGCCGCTCTCAGGAGTTCACGGATGGAGAACCAGAAGTTAGGGCATTTCGCTCTATTCAGGAGTGCTCTTACCACGGATTGGGCAAGAGATTACGCGAAGTTAGCCCTATGGGTTCACCTGATTGGCGGTGCCACTCACAAGCCGCGTAGTATTATCTTTGACGGAGTGAAATGGGATTTATCTCGCGGGCAGATGGTAACCAAAATTAGCATCATGTGCCGTAAGTTGCTCGACTCAAAAGGGGAAGAGAAGACGGCAAAACAGGTTCGTGGCATGCTGGATTTTTTCGTAAAAGAGAAGATGATTAGCTACTCAGGAAGCCGCCATGGAACGCTGATTACCATCCTAAATTATGCCGA
The DNA here is from genome assembly GCF_000257645.1 of Serratia sp. M24T3. Classification (GTDB taxonomy): domain Bacteria; phylum Pseudomonadota; class Gammaproteobacteria; order Enterobacterales; family Enterobacteriaceae; genus Rouxiella. The sequence goes on along the minus strand of NZ_AJHJ01000016.1, from coordinate 49,479 downwards.
TTATCAGGCTGATTTTGAGGTAACAAACAAAGTAACTAACGAGGTAACAAACAAACCCAGTGGTAGCGCGGCTTCCGAGGCAGGTCAGGTAACAAAGCTGGTAACTAATCAGGTCAAACAGAACAAGAATGTATTTAAACAAGAATTAAAAGATCCCCCTAAATCCCCAGAGGGGGGTTTTGTCGAGCAGGAAGAAACTAAACCCAAAAAACAGGCAGCATCCAAATTCACATTCGACCGTGAGCGCTTCCAAGATACTTGGAACTGCAAAGCTAAGAAGCATGGACTTCCACGCATCACCAGTATCAGCATTTCCACCGAGAAAGGCATTAAGCGCCTGTATGAATCACACTTACGGCACTGCAAGCAAACTAAGCGGAATCCCGTAGACATCGATACGTTCATCAACGGCTATATCGAATTTGGATATACGCCTTCCCCCTACGCGTTGGGAGATAACCCAGCTGGAAAAAAATACGGGATCAGCACGGCACTGACCCAACGCATCATTGACCCAATCATTAGCCAGGAGGATTAGCATGGAAAGTTATGATTTTGAGGAGCAACTGATCGGCTCCATGATGCTTAAGGGAGACCATATCGACTGCCGCGACATCATCGGTAAGCTTCCTGATGAAGCCTTTCTAAATTTCCATCTGCGTAGCATGTACAAGGTGATCCGCGCCTTGCTCATCAAGGCTGAGCCAGTAGATATATTCACTGTTCAGGATGGCGTTGAGCCGGAGACGAAAAACTTCGTTCTGGATATTTCAGCTCGCTGTGTCTCCGCTGCGAACATCAAGGCATGGGCAAAGAAAGTGCGCCAGTGCTGGATGCTTCGCCAGGGAGAAGAGAGCCTGCTACGGGCGGTAGAATTACTGAGAGGGTCGTCAAGCCACGACCTTAATGAACGCCTAGCGCAAGTCACCGGCATGCTCTCTAAGCTTCAGTTTGAAACCAACGACAAACTTCCGCGCCGTATAGGGGACATGCTTGATGACTACATGCAGGTACTTGAAAAGCGCATGCAGGGTTCAGAGTCAGGTTTGTATCTAAAAACTGGGATACTCCCAGTGGACGAAGAGTACGGAGGATTTGATAGGACAGACCTGATAATCATTGCTGGCAGACCAGGCATGGGTAAGACAGAGTTGACTATAAATATTGCCAATTCTATAGGTCGGCAGCGTGGAAAAGGTCTGATTATTTCTATGGAAATGTCAGATATGCAAGTGGTGGAACGTCACGTTGCTGACCGTGCAGGGCTTTCAATTAGAACGCTACGCAACCCATTGGATATGAGCCAGGAGCATTACACGCGCTTGACGACGGCAACTGGAACCCTGTTGGATGAAAATAATTACGTAATCGATGGATCATTCACGGTTGAAGAAATCATTGCACATGCTGAACGCATGAACATGGATGACGATGGGCTTAGTTTCCTAGCTATCGACTACCTGCAACTTATCCCCAAGCCAAAGGCTGAGCGTTCTGATTTGGCCATTGCAGAAATCACACGAAAACTTAAACAGTTCTGTTTGAGGAATAAAGTCCCTGTGATTCTACTTTCTCAGCTTAATCGCGGTGTCGAGTCCCGCTCTGAAAAGCGCCCTACGATGGGGGATCTAAGAGAGTCAGGGGCTATTGAGCAGGATGCGGACGTAATAATTTTTCCTTACCGCGATGAGGTTTATAACGAAAACAGTGATATGAAGGGGATCGCTGAAATCATCATTGGAAAGTATCGCTCTGGACAGCCAAAAACCTTTTACATGGGCTGGAGCAGGGGACACTTCGTCAATATCGAGCAGGCCGAAGCTGCCAAGCGTTACGCAGAAAACACCAACAATCGTAGTGACAGTAATTCATGGCGAGGAGGTGAGTGATGCAAAATGAGACTCGCCTAGGCGGCAAGGTTCCGGCACCTGTGATAGCCAGAGCGCTAAACAAGCCGCTTAATGCTTTGATCAAGAAAGCTGGTGATATGGGAATTAGTCTTACAGTGCCAAAGTCGCGATTAGATAAACACTGGCCGGTTAACTCCGATCTGCGCGATGGTGGAAGTATCGAGCAGGACGCTGACGGAATTTACATGCTTTATCGCGAAGGCGTGTATGAGCCTGAAAGTCCTGCGGCGCCATACGCTGAAATCATCGTTACCAAAAACCGTTTTGGATCACTGGGTACCGTTTATCAGCTTTTCAAAAATGGTCACTTTATGCGGACTGATCAGGCGATAGCTGCGAAAATCTGTAAAGAAAGTCCCCAGTCATCTTCATCAGACCGTCGCTACCTTAAGAGGGATATTTAGTAGATTTAATTGCTGAGTCCCACTACATACGGTTGAAGACTCTTGCCAGCTGGCTGAAGGTTTAATTAATAAAGACTTTTAATACAATGATTTAGTTGATTTTTTTAAGTTGGGTCAAAAGTTTGAGAAAATTGATCCAGATCGTTTTACTACTTCTAGATATAACATCCGATCTGGATCATGTATTCAGTGAAGATTTGACATTAATTATTCAGCTTTATGGGTGAGTTTTTTAGCTTCCACCATCGCTGGCAGTGTAAAGGAATAAATCAGGAATACCTCTGTGAAACCGATCATTTCATCAGCTTCATCCTTGGAAAACTCTTCGTCTGAATGAACTGCACCATTTGAGTCAATACGGACAATATGTGCCCAGTCTTTCATTTGCTCAGTTATCAAACCTTTTCCAAATAACATTGCGATACGCTGTGATAACTGCTCTTTTTTTGATTCCTCACCAAGGATTACACGTGTAGCTATGTCTATAACTTTGCGACAAAGCATGACTGAGGTTTCATTGTTGCCTCGCTGAACATTATCTTTGGCTTCGATGAAAAATCTGCCAGCCCGTATAGGGGTTTTGTCAGGAGCAGCAGGTACATTGTGCTTAGGGTAATACTCTTGAAGTCTGAGAATTGCACTACCAGGAACAGATATATCTCCATAATTTTGAGTGTTGTTTAGAGGAGATTGGCCATTCCTAGTCTGAATGTTAGCAACAGTCGGTTCAGCACAACTCCGACATATAAATCCAACGCTGAAAACGCCATCATTTTTCAAAGTTTCGCCAAATGCTGTTAAAACTGCGTTATCTCTTAAACAGTGGGGGCATGTTATGTCTAATGTGAGGATTCCCATGAATACATCCTATTTATTAAATGATATTCAAAAAATTTTGACCGATTCTGATAGACCAGAATTTATCCTTTTTCAAAGGTTCGAAATCTGCCCTACAGATCAAAAAAACGACTTTATATTAGCATTAATAGGGAAGCTTATTGAACAAGACCGGATGCTGAAAGCTTCCCTGAGAAGGAAGAATGGATAAAAAAAATTATTATCTAAGAAACTCCCAGATACGCCAAACCTTAATCGACCAGATCAAACAGCTTCCGCTAGACCCCTCAAAACCATTCGAAGTTGAATTATCACCACCCAAGCGCACTCTCTCACAGAATAAGAAAATGTGGCCTCTGCTGCATGACCTTGCTGTGCAAGTCGTATGGTATGGCGAGAAATACGATGAGGACGATTGGAAGGACATGATCACGGCTCTTGTTGCGAAGTCAAAGAAGCAGGAACAAAGAACAGCACCTGGTATCGGCGGCGGCGTGGTCATGTTTGGTGTACGTACCAGCAAGATGCGTGTCGGTCCTATGGTCGAAGTTATTGAGGCTATTTACTGGTTCGGCACTGAGCAGGGCGTGAGGTTTAGCGAAGAGTCCCGCCTACGCATTGAGTGGGCGCAGCGCTGGGGCGAGGCCAACAAAAATAAACAGGCGGCTGCATGAGAGAGTTAAGCGAAATTCAGCAACGGATTCTCAATTTTATCCGTGTGTTCCGAGACGAAAACGGATTCCCGCCGACCCGTGCCGAAATATCTCGTGATATTGGATGTGCTCCAAATAACGTTCAAAAGCATCTCGCACGCATGGAAGGAAAGGGCGCTGTTAAAATTAAGCCAAAATCTCCGCGAGGGATAAAACTGGTTGAGGTCTGATTATGGTGAACGAAAGCATGCCCCGTCATATGCCACTGGGGGTTGAATGAAAAAAGACTGGTTTCAGTATCCTGAATGCAATTTAGAAGAAGTTGAAAACCTCACCCGGCATTACCAATCCCGCAATACCCCCATTAAGAAATCACTTAACCCAGACTACAAAACCTGGTGCGTATCCGTGTACGTGGAAACTGAGAAATATGAGCCAAGGCCAAGCAGTCAATGGCAGAGCGCTATCTGGAGAGCAATTTGAGCATGCACGATTACATGCCGGGGATTTGGTGTAGCGATTGTAAAAAAACCAGCCCTCCGGATGACCCTTGTCTATGTGGCAAATGCCAAGGCTGCGGTATCCCGCTAAGCGACGATGAGGTTTATGCGTGCAGTGACTGTACGGATTGGTGGGCCATGTGTGGATATGACGTAGAGAGGAGCAGAGACGATGAGTGAAAGAAACGGCGTTTACCAGCGCATTAATGGCGACCAATACCGGAATGTATTCGTTGTTGGCGATCTGCATGGCTGCTATCAGCGCCTAATTACGCAGCTCGAAGAATTGGCGTTCAACCGGCATGAAGATCTGCTTATTTCCGTTGGCGACTTAATCGACCGTGGACCTCAGAATGTCGAGTGTCTGGATCTGCAAAACGAAAAATGGTTTGTGGCTGTACGCGGGAATCATGAGCAAATGGCCATCGATACAATCTCAGGGAAAGACGACGGCAGATTGTGGTTTGGCAATGGCGGGAGTTGGTATTGGACGCTCGATGAAGAACAGCGCCTGCTAGCAACAAGACTCATTGAGAGAGCCAAAAATTCACCACTGGTGATTGAGGTAAATATTGCTGGCGAGAGCACTGTTATTTGCCATGCGGACTACCCATCCGATCATTACCTTTTTGGTAAGCCAATTAGCGAATCTGATGCTGTTTGGAGCCGGGAAAGATTCAACGCGCTTTCAGATGGCCCGCAAACGGGAATTGAAGGTGCCAAGGCATTCTATTTTGGTCACACGCCAATCCAGCGCCCAGCTAAAGCGGCCAATTTGAATTACATCGACACCGGCGCAGTATTTGGCGGCCAGTTGACCATTGTAAAAATCAAAGGTGGTGACAATGGCTAAGGGCACAAAGCCGCCTAAGCCGAAAACCTGCCCCATCTGTGAATCTGAATACTTGCCTTGGTCTACCACTCAAAGAGTCTGCAGCAATTACAAATGCGCAATCGAATTTAACCGCCGCCGAGACGAAGAACTTGCAGCGCGTGAAAATCGAAAGCAGGAGAGGCAACAGCGCGACGATTTGAGAAAAAGAAGGGAAGCACTAAAGGGTTTACCAGAGTGGCAGAGAGAGGCGCAGGCGGCGTTTAATCGCTATATCAGAATGCGTGATTTAAACAAAACCTGTGTTAGCTGTGGAGGCGTTCTAAGCGGCTCCAGTAATTACCTCACCGGCAGTGCAGTAGACGCGAGTCATTACCGCTCACGCGGCGCGGCATCCCACCTTAAATTCAATGTATTTAACGTCCATTCAGCTTGCACCCGCTGCAACCGCCAGCTTAGCGGCAACGCCGTAGAATACCGCATCAGACTAATCGAACGTATCGGCCTGCAAAGGGTTGAAAGTATCGAGTCAGACAATACCCCTCGCAATTTCACTATCGAATACCTGCAACGTGTGAAAGCAATCTTTACGCGCCGGGCCCGCCATTACGAAAAATTACGCAAACGACAACTCGGAGAAGCAGCATGACAGCAAGCGCATGGCTATCGCTAACGCCTTGGTTGGTAGTTCTATTCATCTGGATGCCTTGGAGGTTTGCACTCCACCAACAAAGAATCAATGAGTATAGGAAATTGGTGCGCGCCCACCGTTTTTACAAAAAGTATAAGGTGATTAAAGCGCTCAATGGCCACTTGAAAAATGAATATCTGAGGAGGCTGTAATGAGCATTTTTGAAGTAATCCTGTCCCTTTTCAAGCCCATCACCCCGGAGCCTCAGCCAACTCACTGGCAGTCTTGGGATACCCAGCCTAGGCGGAGAAAGAAATGAATCTTGAATCGGCGACAAAGTATTTCTTCTGTAAAACTCAGTCGTTCACGGACTCATCGCGTTGTACTGGAGACACAATGACTGGTACTGACGTGTTGGGGGCTTTCGGGTTATGTCAGTCACAAGCAGAGTTAGGATTTAAGGCCTTCTTGGGGAAGTTAGGCCTTAGCCCTGAAGATTCAAAGAGAGCAATTCAACTACTGGTACAGCATGGTATGAAGCATTGCGACAAGGTTCCAGCCTTACGCAAGCTAGACACAAAGATTAAAGTGAAAGTAGTGCAAGTGCTCGCAAAATTTGCCTTCAAGGATTATTGCAGAAGCGCTTCAGGGAAAGAGCTGTGTCAAAAATGCCGGGGTCATAAGCTAATCTATCGCAACAGGCGTGTAGTCAAACATCCTGGCTGTGGTGAAAAGACTCCGGCGAGAGTAGTGAGCGAAGATGTTGGTGAATTATGCATTCACTGTAATGGGAAAGGGGAGGTATCAGTAGCGTGTCGTGACTGCCGGGGGCGGACTGTTTCTTTGGATCAGGGTGAAACAGAAAAGCAGGGATTTCCCGTAATGAAAGACTGCAAGCGTTGTCGTGGCCGAGGGTATGAACGCGTCCCTGCAGTTGACGCATTCAGAGCTATATGCGCCTTCACCGATACCATATCAGCTGCCACATGGGATAAGACGATAAAGCCATTCTATGACACGCTAATAACTCATTTGGAGAAAGAGGAGTCATGGGCAGAGCAAGCCTTAAATCGCGTTACTAAATAGTGGTGAATGAAATAGCTCACAAAAGTATCGTGAGTTATTTACTTTTTCCGAAAGTTGGGGTAAATTGCCATTAACAGTGGGTTACTGCACTTGTTAGAGCGGTAAAACATAGAAAGCCCTGATCTTAACCGGTCGGGGCTTTTCCATTTTGAAATTTAGTGATATTTTCAAACACGTTGCAGTGAATCCCCCTATGCGGTGGGGCAAATCAACTGAAGGCTATTAAAGATGCCTAAGAGCGAACCACGGTTAGTTGGCCAAAGGTTCACCGGGAGGCACCCGGCACTACAACAGGCCCTTGCAGAAATGCAGGGGCTTTTCTCATTTAAGGGCTGCCAGCTTGGCGGCCTTTTTTATTGCCCAAATTTAGCGCCGTTTTGATGATAAGAATTCGACCGTTAGTTGCATTGAGATAAAATCCCATCATTAAACGCCTATAAGGTTTTAGCTATGAAAAAACCACATGATGAGCACTTCCTAGATATTGATGATGACATGCTCAATTTTCTGGAGAAGCAGGGTGAAGACTGCATCCGAGAAATCCATCAGTCTAACTCGTTGAATAAAGAGAACGGGCAAAGGCTACTCAGTATATTGATCGTGGGTATTGGCTCATCTTTTCTGCTACTTACACAAAATCGTTATCCCGGTTTTCTTGCCGCAGGAATAGCAGTGTTCACCGTTTATTGGGCTTTATGTGCGGTTTATCTGGTTATTTATGTGTTGTCAGTCAGGCGAAGAGCTCTGGCTTCATCTACGCCTTATGCTTTGTATCATGCAGGTTATAAAGAGTTCGATGAGGCCGATCATAGTAACTTCAAGTCTAAAGGTTACACCGGAGCGCCTTCGACATTGAATATTTTGAGACGCTATCGGCTTGTCGATTTGAACGAAATTGCGGAATTGAGCAAGAATGAAAATTCCAGAATAGGGAAGGGACTTGAGAGAGTAAGGATCGCTACAATCCTTACTCCTGTTTGCGCACTTATTATTTCAGCGCTTACTTACTTTTTCTTCTGAGGCCTTCAGCAGAATCACCGACTACAGTCCAACCAGTTCGAGGATTTCTTTCGCGAGTCGGAGTAGGAGCTGGAGCTGGTTTGGGTGGTGGTGTTGGTTGAGGCTTACCTCCATCCGATGAATTTGTATTTTCAGTCATTAATTCCTCCGTATTTGTATGGTTATTTCTGAGCAATTTAACAATATCAGATAGGGAAATGCGCTCCCAGACGCTTATTCTGGCCCCATTTCAGGCTGCGCTCTCGCGTGGCTTTTTTTTGTCTGAACTCATCAATCCTTCTGTAGGAAGCTTATGCAAATCGGTGTTGGTGTAATCACTACTGGGGATAGAAAACTCCCTGACTATGTAATGCCCGACGGCGCGTTGTTGGAAGTCTTCACTGATACAAAAAGAAACGGTCCGGCATACGCTCGAAATCGTGTTCTGAAATCGCTCTACGAAAAAGGCTGTGATTATATTTTTTTAATGGATGACGATGTGATCCCACGCCGAGAGGATTGGGCTGAGTTGGCAATCTCTGCTGCTCGACATCGCGAGCTTGATTTCATTGGCTGGCCGCATGTTTTTGACTCGCCCCCTTATGGCTACGTTGACGGGGTGATGTTCTGTACTGGCGTAACCGTTCAGTTCTCCATGCTCACCCGCAAATGTGTTGAAGAGGTGGGTTACTTTGATGAACGGTACGGAAAGTATGGCCCCGAAGACGTTACCTACGCGTACCGCGCACATTGTGCTGGGCTGTGCGGTAAATCCAGTGGTTGGGAAGTCCCGTTATCCGTAGTAGCGGGGATCCACGTCGAAGACATGTTTTCAGGATTTCGAAACTCTGTTGTCTCAAGCGCAGTTAAGAAAGCTGGAATGGAAGCAGGAAATAAATTAATGGAAGACCTGGTGAGAGAAGGGGGCCCTATTTATGTTGGTTTCCCAGAATAATAGTAATTCGAACCTGTTTGCCGATCTGCGTCCGTCGACCGCGTGCGATTATCACCGTGTTGTTATGCCCTACCAGTACATGGAGCAAACCTACCTGCCGAAACCTAAGGTGCCTGTGCTTTGGTGTAACAGGATGCCCACTGGCGGGTTTGCAGAACTGATGCAAAAGAAACGTGCGGGGTATCGGATTGTCATCGACATTGATGATCACTGGCTGCTCGACGAAGGACATTACCTGTATGACCGTTTTAGAAAGGCCGGTATTAACGAAGTTATCCCACTATGCCTGAAAGAAGCAGACGCTGTAATTGTGACAACCCCTCATTTGGCTGCGCAGGTAAGGCAAGTCAATCGCAATGTTGTGGTTATCCCTAACGCTTTGCCTTACGACGAAGGCCAATTCACGACTTCACCTGATAAAGAGTCTGAAACCACATATATCTGGGCCGGTGGTGCATCCCATTGTGAGGATTTAAAACTACTACCGCATTTGCCTGAGGTTACGATCGCCGGTGTTCGTTTTGATGATCCAGAGTGGAAAAAAATACTCGGAAACTTGAAGGGGCAGCAAATTAAGCCAGCCATGAAGCTTGCCGATTACATGCAGCTTTATGACGGCCACCAGGCATCCCTGGCACCGCTGGTTGATAGCGCCTTTAACCGTTGCAAATCAAACCTGAAGATGCTGGAAGCGGGCGCGAAGGGCTTAGCATTCATTGCCTCGAAAGTTAGACCTTACTTTAATGAGGTCGATTGCGATCATGTCTTATACGCTGAAGGAAATCATGATTTCTCAAGGAAAATGAAGTCTCTCATTAAGGACAAGAACAGGCTTGAGGATTATCAGGCTTCACTTGCGGAGCATGTTCGTCTGAATTACCACATCAAAGATGCAAACGAGCTACGCCGCCAGTTATTCGAATCATTTTCTTAACAGCCCAGCGTAGACGGGCAGCCTTAACCCTATTTAGCGCCGAATGCTCAACCCTCAAATGACGCCTATTGCAATGCATTCCGGCGCTAATCCCTTCGACTACTGACACAGCCCATCTAAAGAATGGGAGTGGAACCGTGAAAATGAATCAACAGAATAATGACGGATGGTGGACACATTTCTGGGCCACGCTGACGACTATTGCCAGTGCTGCGGGCCTATCGACCGAGCAGTGGATATACGTCCTGTGTGCATTGTTTGGTGCATTACTTTCATTCAGTACCTTCCTAAACAATCGCAACGCGTTAAAGGTAAAGCAGACGCTTGATGAGAAACGTACGGACGCAATGGTCTCATTTCTCGCCGGGCATAAAGGCGATTCAGAAGTTAATCCTGCTAACGTCGCTGAAAAAGTGGAAAGCGCCATGGATCAGGTGGAGTAATTATGGCGATGTCACCGGAATTGCGGAGCAAGATAGTTAAGTTGGGCGGAGCAACCGCGATAACAATAGCGATTGCTCTGCTCGGTGGCCCGGATGGAGTGGAAGGGCAGAAAAGCGTCCCTTACCGCGATCAGGGCGGAGTCTGGACGGTATGCAGCGGGATAACCGGACCGGATGTGATTATCGGGCACCACTACTCAGACAAAGAGTGCGATGCGCTGCTAATTAAACACCTGGTGCCGGTTAAAAAGGCTGTGGATGCGGCTGTAAAGGTGCCCATCGACAACTACACCCGCGCTGCCATGTATAGTTTTGCATACAACGTCGGCGTTACCTCCTTCAAGCACTCCTCTTTACTGCGTCATCTCAACGCTGGCCAGACTACTGAAGCATGCGATGACCTTCGCAAATGGGTATACGTGAATAAGCAGAGGAATCGTGGCCTGATCAACCGGCGTGAAATTGACCGGCAAGTTTGCCTGATGGGGCAACCATGAACCGACATGGATTAGCGCTAATGCTTTTCTATTTCGCCTTTGTGCTTGCGCTATTTGGCAAAAAGGGTTGGGGCTGGTGCTTATTCATTGGAGTACTTCTCTCATGATTAACAAAATTGCCGTTGCCCTGACAGCTATCATCCTGCTGATAATTTCCCTGCTGATGTAGGCTGCCTTCCACTACTACGGTAAGTCGGTATCAACCACCGACCAACTCACTATCGCAGTGCAGCAAAAGAAAGAAGCCGAATTCATCACCCAATCTCAGGCGCTGAGCGTCGGCATATTCAACACCATTGCCGGAGCTACCCTGGATGCGCAAAAAACGAACGCCTCTGCCAGTCAGGGCCGCCAGACAATCATTAAGACGGTACTTGAAACAGCACCGTGCAATCTGGTGCTTGTTCCTGCTGCCGCTACTGACAGCCTGCGGGACCACTACAACGCAGTACGTCAAAGTGCCAGTAACGCCGATACCGGCCAGCCTGCTAAATCAGTGCCAGCCGTCACCCATGCCAAGTGACCCGTTAACTTACGGTGCAAGCGTGCTGTGGAATGAGTTACTGCTAACCGACTTGCAGAACTGCAATAGCCAATTAGATGGCATCCGCCAAATTGAAACCAATCAACAAGGTAAATAACTATGAACCATGAAAAAGACAACCTCGCTGGTAAAGACCTCGGCATTAGCGCTTGCAGTCCGGACGATTGTTCCTTTCTGGAGTTATCTGGAGATAAGCAGGCTGTAGGCCAGTACTTTGACGGCGAGGTGCCGAATGTTGGTTCAAAACTTGAACTCGTACTGCAGAAGAAAACAGAATCTGCAGATGGGACAGTGAGTGTTCAGGTGGTTTTGAGAGAAATCAAACCAGGTATTTTAACAATGCGTGAAGATTTTATTAAGGGCTTGGTTGGGTAAACCAGCAGCCAGCTTGACGGCATACGGCAAATTGAAACTGAGAGGCAGAAAGAATGAGTCCGATGCCCATAAACACTTTAGAGACCGGCATCACCGGTAATTTCAAATTTCGTCGCCAACCTATTACAGGGCTTGCAATATTACAGGTTGAAATAAACCAGCGAACCTACAGAAGGCCATCGACGCACTTTCCTGAAATTGACCGCAACTCTACTAGCTGGCGAGACGCGACAATGGAAGAGGCATACGCCATCCAGATGAAAAAAGCGACATATAACTGAGGCCAGACAGAAATGATTAAGCGTCTTTGGGCTGCTATCAAGAGCCTTTATTTCACCTCAGCCAAGACGGCTGAAACTTCAACATCCGGAGAAAACACGATGACCGATACAGCTGCAACAACTACCGATACAACGGCAACTACTGCCGCAGCAACCACTACTGATACAACCACGGCAGCAGCGACCACCACTGACTCATCAACTACGGCCGCTACCACTGATGCGAGCACAGCCTCAACTGATGCCACTGCTTCGACCGATACCACAACCGCTACGTCTACTGATACAACTACCGCAACCACTGAAACGGCTTCTACAGCCACAGACGTGGTATCGACTACTTCAGAGTCTCCTCTGGCAGAGTTTAAAGCCAAAGCAGAAGCATTTTTTAAATTCGTAGAGCAGGGTATCGAAGTGCTGGGTAAAGAAGTTGAAGTCGAACTAGTAGCGCTGAAAGATAAATACCTCTAAAAAATAGTTGGTTGAAGTAATCAATAAATAAGTTACATTTTTACCAAGCTGGCTGAATTACACATTAAGTGTCTTTCGGCTTTTTTTATGCCTAAATTTCAGGACTAAAAATGACTGTTGAAGTTACTCAAGATGATTTGAAAACTGTGCTGCAAGATAGTGAAGTGCAGTCCCTGATCATCACGAAGCTGAAAGATTTAAAAACGGATGGACTGGAAGAATCAGCCGTAAAGCAGATTACAGCGCTATTCACTGACGAAACCAGCGCGGCAACCGCCACTGATTCAAGCGCCGACTCAGCTACCGATACCGATACCGATACCGATACCGATACCGATATCAGTGCTGCCTCAGACGACACCACTGATACCTCGACAGCAGTGGAAACCGCAGCTTAAAGTCTGACCTGCATCACCCATAAGCCCCTCTACCGTGCGGGGCTTTTTTATGCCTGCAGTAAATCCCCGCGCACTCACCCGCGCTTCCAGTCCTGAGACCATTCACAAAAGCGACCTCTGAGAACGCCATCGCAGCATGGTGCGCTCAGGCATGGCGTTCTGGTGAGCAGAGGTCTCTTTTTTGAAAGGTAATAACCATGCAATTAGTTGAAATTAAAAAACTCGACCTTGTAACCAATACTGTGGCTATCGCTGGTGGGGTTGGCCGCGACCATGACACCATCATCAAGTTAGTGGATCGTAACAAGTTGGACCTTGAAGAATTTGGTGGGGTCGGATTTGAAATCCGCACCTTTGATACAAACGGCGGCAAGCAAAAGCAGAGAGTTGCTTTGCTTAACGAGCTGCAAACAACGTTACTGATAACTTATATGCGGAACAATGATGTGGTGCGTGCATTCAAAAAACGCCTCGTATCCGAATTCTTCAGAATGCGTGGAGCGCTTGCCAGCAAAAAGCTTGACCGCAACACCTCACGGCTCGAATACAAGCCAATGACTGATGCCATAAAGCATGAGCGTGAGGCAGCGGGTAAGTCCATTGCTCCGCATCATTTCAGCAATGAGGCTGATCTGATTAATCGACTGGCTATTGGCATGACGTCAGCAAAATTCCGTGTTCATCATGAGATAGACAAGAAGGAGTCTATTCGTGATTACCTGACCCCGATGCAGATCCACTGTGTTACCGAGTTGCAACGCGCCAATACGGTATTTATCAGTATGGGGTGGGACTTTGACCAGAGGAAAGAGGTGCTGAAGGGAATGTTTGATCGCAACCACCGCCAGCCTCTGATTGAAGAGCAGCACAGGCTGGCGGCCTAACATGACAAAAAGCGAATACAACCGTATCGATTATATCGAAGAAGCGATGGGGAATGCGTTTGAGCTGCTAGAGACTGGCAGGGTGGCCGCTGCGAAGGAAATAGTACACAGCATCAATCTTCAGCTACGAGTTCTCCGGCGCATCGGTGAAAAGCGATACGGAGAGGTCGACAAGTAGTAACTATATGAGAACCACTTTCACAACGGCTCTTCATTCCATAGCTCATTCACGAGTGGGCTAGATAATGACAGAAAGAGAATGAGCAATTGTTGACCAAAAAGGCCCTGTATCCGGGCCTGAGATATATCAGATGTTACACAGTCTGATCGCGAATATCAGTTGAAGGGCCATTCTTCTGAACAGAAGCAATCCCTTTCTTAGCGGCATCCTTTGAAGAATACATTTCGCTGGTTGCGATAGTCTCATGGTTATCGGCTTTAAGCAGGAAGTAAAACGGTTGAGATACAGCTTTTTCAGATTTCTTAATGACAAAGTAACCCATAATAATCTCCTTCCATGCCCTATGCATGGTTCCTCTATTTAACCGACATGCGCAGTTAAAACAAGAGGATATTTCCCAACATCTCTTCATGACAAAGTGTCTGTCTGTCTGTCGGACGTTTGATGATGATAATCAGCCTGAGATGTGTCTAGGTGTTAAGCCGGATCAATGTGACCATAATTTTCTATCAGCGACAGAAGAATAAGTTTCAAATTTCTTGTCCATTTCGAGCAATCAGCAGACTATATCTGCATGTAAAGTCACCATGGCAATCACTATGCTCACTAGTACTGAGGATGCTCGCAGTAATCGTGCCGATAGACGCTTGGCAAGCACGCTTGCTGCAGTTGCTGGGGCTCTAAATACTGCGGCATTTGAGTCTGTAGGTTTTTTTTCTGCAAATATGACCGGGAACGTCTCATCATTGTCAGCAAATCTTGCGAAGTTAAACCTTGTACCAGGTATTTTTTTTCTGTGGATTGTAGCTACTTTTATCTCCGGCGCGGTGTTCTCAACAATTATTATAAATGCAGGTCGAAGAAAGAATATTCGTTCTGTATATGCTTTAAATATCTTGATTGAGGGGGGGGCTCTGATGATACTGGGTATTGTTGAAAGCTGGTTAACACCGTCTTCTCCTGGCGTAGTATTGATCTTGAGTCTGAGTTTTTTAATGGGATTACAGAATGCAGTAGTGACTCGGATATCGAATGCACGCGTGAGAACGACTCATGTGTCAGGGACATCTACGGATATTGGTATTGAATTAGCAATGCTTTTTGACGTAGTACGTAGAAAAGAATCACCAAAAGAAGCTCCACTTTATCTCGAACGTCTTAGGCTTCATTCTTTTACACTCATTTCATTTCTATTAGGGGGGGTGGGAGGAGTATGGCTTTTCAACGCACTGGGATATCGTTTTTTAATTTTAATTGGTTTCGGACTAATCTATCTGGCAATGCACGCCACACTCCGAAAGCATTCCGATGATAATACTTAGATATCGCCGCCTCCGGGCGGTTTTTTATTGCCTTAAAATTAGGGGTTAAAATGACCATAGACGTAACCACCGACGAACTAAAAACAGCAATTCAGGCCGATGACGTAACCGCACTGATCGTTAGCAAAATCACTGAAGCCAAAACCGTTGGCCTGGCTGATGCAGTGGCAACCTCGATTGCTACACTGTTCCCAGATAGCACAGACCCTTCCGCTGATGCATCCGCTTCCAGCACTGCTGTTGCGGTTGACGATAGCGCAGACGATGAAGGCGTAGTGGCTGCTGTTGCGTAATTTATAAAATTCTGCAAAAGGCATTCAATGAGCGCCTTTGACAGAATAAACATATTGAATCCTTGGGGCGTGGTGATGAAATCACCGAGGGTAATACTCAACCAACCAGCAGGATATTCTAAAAATGGTCGATTCTATCAAAAGACCGCTGCCGCCATTAGACCCCCTTGGCTCATTCCATTTCTACACTCGTGTATACCCAGCCCCTGAAGTGCTTGAGTGGGTAAACAGCCAGATCCTTGATGAAGATGGCTCGCTCTATAACGAAGACCACGCTCACCTGATTGAAGCTGATATAAAAATCATGTGGGCGTCATCTGCATTCGAAAAGCAGGGTAGAACTGTGCTTGGTCAAGCCGAGCAAGTGGCAATGCGTGCCGGTGGCTGGCAGAAGGCCAGATTGGAGCAGCAGATGCATGAATGGTTCGGCGAGGTGCCAAAATTCATCATTACGCTGGCAGCAGACTATTGTGCCCAATGCACTGACCGTGAGTTCTGCGCGTTAGTCGAACATGAGCTTTATCACATCGGCCAGGCTAAGGATGAATTCGGCGCGCCAAAGTTCAACAAAGATGGTCAGCCAGCATTGGCGATGCGCGGCCACGACGTTGAAGAGTTTGTTGGCGTCGTACGTAGATACGGTGCGAGCGTTGAAGTCCAAGAGATGATTGACGCTGCTAAAAACAAACCAGACGTAGCAGGGATCGATATGGCCAGGGCATGCGGGACATGCATGCTGAAGTTGGCATAATTTTAATACTGTTAAATACGGATGATGAAATATGGCATCACTGAAACCAGAAGTGAAAGCCTTCATCGTTCAAGGCTTGGCATGCTTCGATACCCCTTCGCAGATCGTCGAGTCGGTAAAGAAAGAATTCTCCGTTGATATTACTCGCCAGCAGGCCGCATCTCACGACCCTACAAAGGCGGCAGGTGTTGGATTGGCCCCTAAGTGGGTTGAGTTATTTAAAAGCACCCGCGAGCGATTCCAGAACGAAATTTCAGACATACCGATTGCCAGTCGCGCCTATAGGCTGCGGGCGCTTGATCGCATGGCGACAAAAGCTGAAGGCATGAAGAATATAGCTATGGCAGCTCAGCTGTTGGAGCAAGCAGCCAAAGAGGTTGGAGAGGCTTACACTAATCGCCAGAAGGTTGAGCATACCGGTAAGAACGGCGGTCCGATTGAGTCAGCCACTTTGAGCAAAGAAGAATATAAGCAGGCTCGACAGGAGATGTTGGAGGATGACGACTGTTGAGCAGCGAAACTATGCGCGTAAGCTAGAGTGCGAGGAAGACGGGCTTTATTTTTCCCGCTATTTCTTCAAGCAGCGCAGCGGCGGCAAGATGATTATCGCCCCACATCATCGGGTAATTGACGATACGCTTCAGCGCGTCGTGAATGGTGAAATATCACGCCTAATCATTAACGTTCCGCCCGGTTACACCAAAACTGAGCTGGCCACGATAAACCTGATCGCCCATGGCCTTGCGATCAATAACCGCGCCCGCTTCATGCACTTGTCTTATTCGCACAATCTTGCACTACTAAACTCATCGACTGCCCGCGCTATTGTGAAATCCTCTGCGTACCAGTCCATGTGGCCCATGTCGCTTAAGGATGACTCGGACAGTAAGGCAATGTGGTGGACAGAGCAGGGCGGCGGCGTTTATGCATCATCCGCGGCCGGTCAGGTTACTGGCTTTCGTGCCGGGCATATGGAGCCAGGCTGGCAGGGTGCGCTAATTATCGATGACCCGGTTAAACCAGATGACGCTTATTCTGAGACGGTTCGTGACGGCGTAAACAATCGCTTTAACGAAACAATTAAAAGCCGCCTGGCCATCGAAACAACGCCGATGATTGTCATCATGCAGCGGATCCACTTTCATGACCTTAGTGGCTATCTGCTGCGAGGCGGGAGTGGTGAAAAGTGGCATCATCTCAATTTGCCGGTGCTGATTGATAACAGCAAGTCCTACCATGAAGCGTATCCAGACAACACTCATGCTATCCCGATCGAACACGGCTTGCCTGATGGATGGCTATGGGAGTTCAAGCATAACGAAACGCACCGCGTATCGCTTTTCTCGCACAGGAGAACAGCTGAGGCCCAGTACATGCAAAATCCTCGGCGATTCAATGCTGAGGGTGCGCTGTGGACGGAGGACATGGTTAACGCCTCCCATAAAATGACTATCCACCTGGAGAAATCCAGAACGGTCGTCGGCATTGACCCACAAGCCTCTAATAATCCCGATAGCGATGAGACGGGGATAGTAGTCGGATCCTCATACGGTGGCGGCAAAGAGAGAATGTACTCCCTTGACGGCGACTACTCGGGCCATTACTCCCCGAATGGTTGGGCTACTCGGGCCATAGAGGCTTATAAAACCCACGACGCGGACGCGATAGTCATTGAGACGAACCAGGGCGGCGACATGGCCGAGGAAACTCTCAAAAATGCCGGATTCATTGGTCGAATTATTCGCGTCCATGCCAGCAAAGGCAAGTATGCCCGCGCCGAACCGATATCAGCCTTGTACTCACAGGGAAAAGTTGCCCATCTCGGCAATCTCTACCAGGTGGAAAACCAATACCTCGAGTATGTGCCAGCGACTGCAAAGAAATCCCCTGACCGACTTGATGCGGCCGTTTGGGCGCTCACTGAATTAAGTGTAGGTACGGGCGGGATCAACATGAACCCTGCAACTGTTGCTCGAGCTAAATCAAGAAACCTCCATTCACGCCGGTAATCTATGACAACTAAAACTCAACGTCGTAATGCACGGCGCGCCTCGTCACGCCCAGAGCGAAAAGGGCTACATCTCGGTGCAACAGCTCGTGAACGGCTTCTAACGCCAGGCTATATCCCGACGATTGATGAAATCAAAATAATTTACGGGCCAGCTAAAACACTCGGCGTGCCCCAAGAAATAAAGATGGCTGCTGACCATGCAATGACAGGCGGTGGCGCTTATACACTCCTACAGCATGCTTTCGAAATGGGGCAAGGCTTTGGTGGCGCACCCTCGTTCATGGGCTATGCCGCGCTGTCCAACATTTCACAGAATGGCCTGATCCGTGCGTGTGTAGAAACGACTGCGGATGACATGACGCGTGAATGGATTGAAATTGTTGAGGCCGACGTTAAAGGCGGTGGTGACGAGTCGGAAGTAAAGAAGACCATCGAAGATGCGATGATCGATTACAAAGTTCGCGAGGTATTCCATAAGGCAGCTGAGCTAAATGGGTACTTCGGCGGCTGCCTGATTTTCATCGATACAGGCGTATCAGGCGAAACATTGAAGCTGCCGCTAGATATATCTGATAAATCGGCCGAACTAAGTAATTTCAAACGCCTGACCGTAGTCGAGCCAATCAATATTTTCCCCGGTCGATACGAGTCAACCGATCCGCTCAGCCCCAAATATTTCAATCCAGATACCTGGTGGATATTGAGTAAAGAGGTCCATTCAAGCCGCCTCATCCGCATCGTGGGCGACGAAGTGCCGCTTATGCTGAAACCGTCCTATAATTTCCTCGGCATTCCTCGGGCGCAAATTCTTTATGACTACGTTCTGCATTTTCAGGATGCGCGCGCTGCGGCGACCAGGCTACTTGAAAAATTTAGCCTGACCATTCTCAAAACTGACATGCAGGACATTCTTAGCAACCCAAACTCGACCGGTTCGCTAGATGCCCGTCTCGATTACATGAACTCCTATCGGTCAAACGACGGCACCATGGCTATCGATATGGAGATGGAAGACATCGTGAACGTGGTTACGCCACTTTCCGGTGTCACGGATATCGTGCGTCAGCAACTTGAATTCGTCGTGGCTATTAACCGCACACCGGCCGTTAAAACCATGGGCATATCGCCTGCAGGCTTTAACACTGGCGAAGCGGACATTACCAATTATAACGACCACGTCTCGACGGAGCAGGGCAAGTTGTTCCGGGCTGGTCTTCAGAAGGTTCTCGACATCATCCAGATTGTGAAATTTGGGCAGATCAATAAATCGGTCAGCTTCAAATTCCGCAGCCTCAACGAAGATGACGATGCCGCGATAGCCACCACGCAGAACACCAAAGCCGAATCGGATTCTTACTACCTCGACCGCAACGTCGTATCGCCGCTTGAGGTGCGCAAGAAGATTGCGGCGGATCCTAACTCTGGTTATGCCGATATCGATGTCAGCGAGATGCCGACTAGCCCGCAAGATGAGGATATGTATGCGAACATCGAAAACAGCCAGGCCGACGCGCGGGAACATGGGGATCGAGAAGGCCTATCAGAGGAATTTGGTTGATATTGTCGATGAGATGAATAACTCGATCTGCTATTGGATTGAGGCCGAATATAAGCGCCAAATGCCCGTCATCGCGCAAGACGCTAATCCAGCCAAGGCGATGGCCACCAAGCTATCAAAGCTGCTCAAACAATGGCGCAAGCGCTTTAACGAGCACGCGGAATTAACGAGCAGTTGGTTTGTGCGCTCGACTGACCAGGCCGTTTCATCATCAACGATTCACGCGCTAAACACCGCCGGCATGTCGGTGAAAATGCAGAACACCCCCGAAGTGAAAACTGTCTTGGCTGCTACCTACCGCACTCAGGTCAGCCTGATAAAGAGTATCCCCGAGCAATATCTCACTCAGGTTGACGTCCTCGTGCAAGAGAGCGTATCCCGTGGTCGTGATATTGCCTGGCTCAGGGACGAACTACAGCAGCGCTATGGTGTTACCCGGCGACGCGCAATCGTGATTGCCCGCGATCAGAACAACAAGGCCACACAGGCGATAGCGATTCAGAGAAATCTGTCCGTGGGGATTGCCGAGGGGATATGGGTACATCATAGCGGCGGCAGCAAAACCTATCGTCATTCCCACGTTAAGGCGGGAGAGGATAAGCTGCGTTTCAGCCTGGCTAAGGGGGCTTTCATTGACGGTGAGTGGATAATGCCAGCTGAGCTAATTAACTGTAAATGCACCTTCCGGCCGGTCGTGCCGGGATTCGATTAATGTAAATTCAACTTACCCAAACGGTCGTTTAGGCGGTTTTTTTTATGCCTGAAATTCAGAGGGCATCATGCCAAAAAATAAAAAGCCTCTGGTGCGCGGCATTGCTTTGGATGCTGAATCCTCACGCCGCCGCATCGATGAGAACGGATATCTTCACGTTACGCAGACCCACTTAACAAAAGAGCAGGTTGCCCCGTATCTGGGGAGTGAAATCCCAGGCTACGAGGAATTAGGACTCGAGCCGGACAAAGTCTATTACGGCTACCGTCCAGCCGAGGAGCTTGAAAAGTCCCTCGATATGTTCAACGGGATGCCGCTGCTGATCATCCATCAGCAGGACAGCGCCCATGCTCCGCTTAAAGAGGTGAGAGTGGGTTCGGTCGGCACAACGCCGGTTTGGAGCGCACCTTATCTCGATAACTCCCTGACCATTACTGATCAGACTGCAATTGACGGCATCAACGATGAAACGTTGCGTGAAATCAGCTGCGGGTATTTCTACACGCCAGACTTTACGCCAGGCGAGTTTAACGGCGTTGCCTATGACTTCGTGATGCGAAACATCCGGGGAAATCATGTGGCGCTCGTTAAAGAGGGTCGGGCAGGACCCGACGTTTACGTACATGACGGTATGCCGTCGAAAATCAAAAAGGTAATAAAACCTATGAAATTAACCCGTGTGCAAGTAGCAGTGCGAGCTGCTCTCGGCACTTACTTAGCCCCGCGCCTGGCGCAGGATGCTCTGCCGGACGATCTGACTAAACTAGTCGGCTCCTACAAAAAATCTTCCACCCTGGCGAAAGCCGTATCTCGTAAGTACGGCAGTATGATTGCTCAGGACATGGATATTGAAGCTGATGACCTGGTCGAGCTCCTTGACGCGGCTGGCGGCGCAGTAGAGCCCGAGGATGAGGGAGCGAAGGAGGATGACCCGGCGTTTGATGAGGATAATGCTTCGGAAAGTTTACGAACAATGCTCGAGGGTAAAGTGCCTGATGAATTGCTTCAGAAGCTGCTAGCCTGCCTGGCAGCACCTGCGACTGACGAAGATCTGGATGATTTGTCTGATGGTAAAGTCAAGCCGGTTGGTGATGACAATCTGGACGACGACAACGGTAAGGGCCCTGCGATGGACAGTAAAGCCATCATTGCTCAGGCAAAAAAAGAAGCCTTGGGCCATGCGCGTAAGTTAAATGCGGCCGGTAATAAAGTCCGTAGCTTGGTCGGTGATCTCGATGCAATGGCATTCGACAGCGCTGAGGATATTTTCGCGCATGCGCTGAAAAGCAAGGGCGTGAATATCAAGAACTACAAGCCGGAAGCCTACGAGGGCATGTTCGACATGATTTCTGAGCGCCAGCCTTCAGCCTTAGCCAACGACCATGCTTTTAAAGATGAACCCGCAGAGCTGACAGGCCATTTCGCCCACCTCGCAAATATTAAATTTGGCTAAGGAGCTACTGTAAATGCAAACTCAAGTTGGTCTTTATTACTCCCCGGCGGTGCCAGGGGATCGCGCTTCAAACAATCCGTTCGTTTACGTGCCCTTTAACCCAATCGCGACCAGTAATGTGACGGTGGGCCAATTCGTCTGGCCTGGCTCCTATGCTTTCACCGAAGCGCAACAGTATTCTGATGATTCAGTCCAGCCGCTTGGCCTGGTTGAGCGTGTGTTGGTTAACTTCAACTACAACTTAACCAGCCCCGGCACAATGGTTATCCCGGCCGGATCGGTTCTAACGGTAGCGCGCAAAGGCGATTACTTCGTCAAGCCAACAGCTGCTGTAACCATCGGGCAAAAAGTCTTCGCATCTCTGACTGATGGCAGCATTTCTGGCGCTGCTACGGGCGACACGGTAAGCGGATCTGTCGAAACTGATTGGCGGGTTGAAAACTACGATAGTCAGAGCGGTATTGCGACCATCTCAAACTGGTCAGCGCTTTCAGCCGCAGCTTAACCATCCCACTTTAATTTAAACCAACTGACGTATCGCCTTCATCGGTGAGGGCTATCTGCGTCAGCGGGTTGGAGAAACTCAATGCAATTATCTTTCACCCAGGCCGCGAAATATGGCTTTTCGTTCCCTGGCGCCCGCATGTGGATTGATCATGCCAACACCGCAAAAATGGCTCAGGATGCCGCGTTAATTACTAGCGCTAACTCCTCCATCCCCGCTGAGTTCACGGCATACATTGACCCAGAAGTGGTTGATATTCTTACCGCGCCGCGAAACTCGCGCGAGCTTTTGAGCGAAGAACAAAAGGGCGATTGGACCACGGCGTATATGAAGTGGCGCACCAATGAAATTACCGGTACCACATCACCCTATTCTGACTACGGCCAGTCTGGGAAGTCCGGCATGAACGTTAACTGGCTTACCCGCGAGCAGTATCGTTTCAGTACCATTATCGATTATGGTGATCTGGAAGTTGAGACTTCATCTGTCGCTAAAATTAACCTCGCCGCTGAAAAGCAGCGGGCTGCTGCCACGACTATCGATATCGACGCCAATAAATTCTATCTTCTCGGCGTTGAGGATTTGGAAATCTATGGGGCGCTGAATGATCCCAATCTGCCAGCGGCAATTTCACCAACTTCAGTAACCGTGAACGGCTCAGTTGTGACTGAATGGGCAGATAAGAATACCCAGCAACGTTACAACGACTGCCTGGCGTTATTCCAGCGCCTGGTGAAGCAATCCAACGGTATCATCACAAACAAAGACGAAATCAAACTTGCCGTGTCTCCAGATACCAGCGTTATGTTTGGTGGGGCAACAGACTTCAACGTCTCAGTGTTGGATATGCTGCATAAATACTTCTCTAACCTCACCATCATTGTCCTTCCGCAACTGTCAGGCGATGCCGGTGAAACGATGTTCATGTTCGCCCCCAAAGTAGCAGGCATGCAGACCGGTTTGCTCGGCTTTGGCGCGAAGTTCCGCGCTGGCCGAATCATTCCAGCGTTGTCGAGCTTTAGCCAGAAATTCACAGCAACCACCTATGGCGGCATCATTAAGATCCCGTTTGCGTTTGCTCAGATGGTTGGCGTTTAAGCGACAGACTTACCATTAATTGAAAATCTGAAAGGCTCCGTTCGGGGCCTTTTTTCTATTTGAAGAAGAGATAATCATGGCCGCAGAAAAAATCAAACATGTCCGCATGAACAACCCTCACGGTATCGAATTTAGCTTGAGCAACGGCAAGGTCATTAAAATTAATGGCAACGCAGTAAGCCTGATCGGGGTAGATAAGGGCAAAATTCCAGTAGGACTATACGGTAAAACGGAAATTCCAGCAGTCGAGTGGGAGGCTTTGCTTAAGGAGTACGGTAAAACCAAACTTTTCCGAAACGAGCTGATCGTTGCTGCTGACGACTTCGCAAGCGCGGAAGATATGGCTCGTGAGCGTATCGAAAAACGTCACGGGCGCGAGCCTATCGATACAAGTACTACCATCACGCAAGCTGAGAAGGTCGCAGCCTAATGGCAGTCGTCACGTTTGACCCTACTGCGTTCACCGGAGTTTACCCGCGCTTTGCTGGCGCGCTCACTGATGCGCAACTTAATGAGGCGTTTAACGTGGCATGCCTGCTGCTTGATAACACCAACAGCTCAATTGTTCCGTATGACCCGGCCAATGGCATTAATGATCGGCAAACGATTCTAAACCTACTGACCTGCCATATTGCGACGATAGCGTTGTGGGGTGACGGCCAAGCGGGGCCGATCGCTGGCGCGTCAGAGGGCTCGGTTAGCGTATCATTCTCGGTTCCAAATGCTGCCGATGCTTCATGGTTTAAGTTGACCCCGTGCGGAAGCATGTACTGGCAGTCCACGCGCAAGTATGTTGTCGGCGGCCGGTATGTGGCAAAAAAATACTATCATCCTTGGGGGTGAGCATGGCTAACTCGCTAAAAGTCGGCGGCAAGCTCCAGGCAGCGCTGGCGCGGATCAGCGCCGTAAAAAATATCAGCATGAAAGTCGGGATACTGAATAGCGCAACAAACTCTGAAACCGGTGAGCTAATCGCTCCGTATGCAGCCGCAAACGAATTTGGCGCGCTGGTAAAAGTGGAAGCGAGGAAAAGCCAGGTTCACTTCAAGCAGGCGGCTGATGGCAGCGTTGGTAACCGTTTCGTTAGCCGGGAAAAGTCTAATTTCGTTCAGGATGTGACAATCCCCGCGCACAACATCATCATTCCCGCCCGTCCTTTTTTCCGCAATACGATTAAGGCTGAGTCCGATAAATGGGCTGCTAATCTCACTAAAAAACTGGCTGAGCAACCTGTTTCTAAAGAATCAGTGAGGGATGCCCTGCAGATGCTTGGCGGGGTGATGGTTGCAGATATTCAGAACACAATCATCGAAGGTAATTTCGTCCCGATCAGTAACGGAACCTGGGCGACCAAAAAGCGCAAGGGTATAGCTAACCCTGAGAAACCGTTGGTCGAAACCGGTTCAATGGAAAATGCGCTCAGCTTCGAAATTATGGATGGTAGCAAATGAACCTCAGAGGCATCGCCAATAGCGTCACACAGAGCATTAATCCCAACGTGTCCGCTCAGATTTATAAATCGACCGGTTACGATACTGCCGATAATGGCTCTATGACACCCAGCTACGCAGATGCGGTAACGATGGATGTGCAGAAGCAGGCCATTTCACAAAATGACTTGGAGCATTTAGACAACCTCAACCTTCAAGGTCAGTTCATCGGTATTTACACCAACGGTAACTGGTGCGGGATGAATCGCAAAAAGAATGAGGGCGGAGATTTGTTCGTTATTGGTGATGACACCTGGCTTGTTGTAGCGGTGCCGGAAATCTGGCCTGACTGGACAAGGGTGGTTGCATGTTTACAGCTAACGTAAGCAACTCACTTTCTCAGTCGGACATGTTCACCGCGCTCCGTAAATTTCTCCTGCTACTCGTTGATGTTCCCGTCATTCAAAGTCAGCAAAATAAGGTTTCTATCCCCGAGGGTAATTTCATTGCGATGACATCGCTCGGTGAGGATGTGAAATCTACCAACCGGATTGACTACGACAATGGCACGAGTACCCCTGGGGATGAGGTTCATCAACGGACAGCGCTATGGCGCGTGCAACTCGACTGCTTTGGTAGCGAGTCGGAGTCGATGGCCGGTTTGATTTCAACAACATTTCGTTCTGAGTGGGCCTGTGAGGCATTCAAGTCTTTCGGCTACCCACTGGCACCAGTGTCCACAGGAGACCTGCGGCAAACGGCATTCATTAATTCCGAGTCAGGCTATGGAGACCGCTGGACCCTCGACGTGACCTTGGTCATCGATAGGTCAATCACATTACCTCGTTACTTCTTCGATAGCGTGGAGCTTGAGGCCTACTCAGTAGACTCTCTTTGACTCACACCGCAATAAACTATCACCCGCTCCGGCGGGTTTTTCCGTTTCTGGAGACAAGAAATGTCTATCTCTCTGAGTAAAGATATTAAAATTATCCCTGGAGTTCTGGCCGCCTCGGGCGATGCGCTGGACCTTAATGGGGTAATTCTTACAAATAGTGCTTATGCGCCGGTCGGCACGCTATCAACGTTCACTGATGACGATGATGTCGGGACCTATTACGGCACGGCGGCCACCGAATATTCGATGGCTGAAATTTATTTACAAGGCTATACAAACTGCACATCCTTACCTGGCACGTTGTATTTTTGGGGCTATAACACCACTGATGTCTCAGCCTGGCTTCGCTCTGCGTCAATGTCCTCCATGACAGTGTCCGCACTTAAGCTGCTTTCAGGCTCTCTGACACTTACTGTTGATAACGGCACCTCAATCACAGGCGCTATTGATTTGTCATCAGTAACCAGTTTTGCTGGCGCGGCGGCGGCAATTCAAACAGCCTTGGGCGACACGGTAAGTGTGGCTTACGACACTACCGTGACTGCTTTCATCATCTCGTCTGCGACGACCGGCGCAAACTCTGCCATCACTTACGCTTCTGGTGACCTGGCGACATCATTGTTGCTTACATCGGCAACGGGCGCAGTTATCTCTCAGGGCGCGGATGCTATTACGGACCCAACAGATAGTTTCACGGCTTTGATAGCGGCTACAGACGATTGGGCAACATTCACTACGTCCTTTGAGTGTTCGGTCTCCCAGCACCTCCTGTTTGCCGAATGGTGCTCAAACAAAAGCGATCGCTATGCCTACGTGGGTTGGTCAAACGATGGCACAGAAACGGTCTCGGGGAGCACGGAGACAATGGCTTATCAGATTGATGAGGTTTATAGCTACGGCGGGACGATCCCCGTTTATGGCGACCAAACGCATGCAGCCAGCGTGATGGGTTGGGCAGCTGCCCTCAATTTTGATCAAGAGAATGGTCGAAACTCCCTTAAATATACTCAGCTGGATGGCTTACTTGCGCAGGCCTCTACCGATGCCGAATGGACCGCGCTTGAAGCCAATGGCTACAACTTTTATGGCCAGTATGGGGCGAATAACATTGCTGAAAAATATTGGGCACCGGGCAGTATTACAGGTGATTACCTGTGGGCTGACGCTTACTTCGGGCAAATTTGGCTAAATGCAAATCTCCAGAGTGCAATCCTGACGGGGTTCCTGGACAAAACGAACCTGCCATATAACACAACGGGCAAGGCGACGGTAGAGTCGTGGTGTTCAGATGTTATTGCTCAATTTAAAACCTGGGGCGGCATTAGCACGGGGACCTCGCTTGACTCAAGTCAGATACTTAAAATTAAGTCGATCGTCGGTACAGACATTAGCACCACGCTGACCAACACCGGATATTACATGTATATCGGCAGCTTTACCGCTACGCAGCGCATGGACAGGGAGAGTGTGGTTGTTTATCTGTGGTACACCGACGGTGGTCAAATCCAGTCGTTAACCCTTAATAGTGTCGAGGTGCAATAAATGAGTGGAATAATCACTGCTGCTGACGTCGTAGCAACCATGACTGTCACTAACTTGTACACCTCTGGTTTTACGCTTCAGGGATTTACGGCTGATAATATTTTTGATGTGACCAATCTTGAGTTGGCGGAAACGGTGATGGGAGTTGATGGGACGTTATCGGCCGGGGCGATACTTACGCCTATGGACCAGACATGGCATATCATGCCGGATAGCGCCACCTACACGAAGTTCCAGACGTGGGCAACAACCAGCAGAACCAGCATCGCGGTTTATCGCTGTAACGCGACCATTATTTTCCCAACCCATGGCAAGAAGTACACCTGCACAAACGGCGTGCTGATTAACTGCACCACGATGGCTTCAGCAGCAAAGACCGTTCAGCCCATCACCGCATTAATCCGCTGGGAATCTGTTACCCCGTCTGAGTATTCTTCTTAACTAAAGGACGCTAATTTATGGCTCGTAAAACACTAAGCATCACGCTCGATAAGGGGCGAGATAAAGGGAAGCGTTTTCTGATTACAGAGATGTCGGCGGCCCAAATTGATAGCTGGTCATTGCGTTTACTTAACGGCGTGTACGGCAGCGGGAAAGGTGCGGAATTAAGCCAGATTGGCAGTGCCGCAGCGATGGCTCAAATTTTATTTGGAGTAGCTGGAAAGCCTAAAGATGGTAAAGGCGAGGCGGAAAAGGAGCAGGCCTCAAAGGCGGTGGAAACGATGTTCATGGATATGCTGATCAAAGCTGACCCGTATGTTTCTTCGCAGCTCCAGGCTGAACTCATGACGCAGGTTAAAATCATGCCGAGTGCTGCGGATCCGACGATTACTCGTGCATTGGATGATGATGATATTGAGGAGCTTTCTTCGATATCTAAACTGCGCACTGAAGCTATCAAAATTAACATCGATTTTTTTACCGACGCCGCAGAGTAGACGCTCCGCTCCAGATGCCACCGCAGAAAAAATTGATCGAGTATACAAACATCTCGATCACTATCGCCTCGGTGGTTTCCTCAAAGCTTGCCACGCTTTACGAGTGTCAAACAGTGTACTGCCTCGAGGACGTCTATGACCTGCTGGAAATTGCCTCAGTGGATAACCACAACACGAAAATTTTAAGCGGCGGTGATTAATGGAAGGAAGCACCCTCGAGGAGTTCTATGTCAGCATCGGCGTTGATGCCGATCAGCTGACTGACTTTCAAAAAGCCGTACTACCGATGGTTCAGGAGATTCAGAAAAACCTGGCAGACCTTGTGTCCTCATTTGACGATACCACTAAGCACACCTCTGAATCTCAAAAGAAACTGGGCGAAACCTCCTCAAAGCTTCAAAAGGGCCTGCAGGAAACGGCCAAAAAAACTCAGAATATTTTTACCGGCCTCAAGACTGAGCTTTTGGCATTTGCGGGGATCAGCTTATCGGTCGGCGGTGCGGTTGGTTTCGTCACAAGCATGACGACAGGGATTATGCAGCTGTCCATTCAGTCAAAAGCACTCGGCATGTCTGCCAAGGAATTGGATGGGTGGCAGCGCCAGGCGCAAAAGGCTGGCTCAACTGCGCAGTCAATTACTGGCGCGCTTTCTAATGTGCAGCAGCAAATGAATGACGCGCATGCTACGGGCGACTATAGTGGGAAAATTTACCAGGTAGCCCAGCGGTTAGGAGTTAGTCCTCAGGTAATGGTGGCCCATGATGCTGGCGATGTTATGCGGCTTATAATGTCTAGGCTCCAGCACGTCAATAAAGCGGACCAGTACACGTTTGGGGGGATGGTGGGGCTAGATGCGGCTGATATTCAAAATAACGCCCAGGGTAAGTTTCTCCCCGGCGTTAGTCAGATGACGGCCAATTCGAATATCAATAATGAGGCTATTGAACGTGCCCAAAAGGCTACGGCGGCAATGACGGATCTGGGGCAGCAACTTAGAGACGTTGAGAACACGGTTTTTGTTGCGCTTGAACCAGCTTTCGAGCAGGTCATCAATTACATGAAACAGTGGGCGTCCTGGCTAAATTCACACCCGAAGGAAGTTCAAGCTGCTCTGGATAAAATCCAGAAAGCTATTGTTGATGTCGTTACCTGGGCTAATAAAGGGGCGGATGCGGTTGGTGGCTGGAAGACTGCTATTGAGATACTGGTTGGCGCATCGGTTGGCGGTAAACTTCTTTCTTTATTCACCGGGCTTAGCTCATCAATTATGGGGCCTGCCGGGTTAATAACGGGATTGACTGCTCTTGAAGCGATTGTTATTAAGCCGTATGAGGATGCACATCCTGCATTAAAAAATAACCCAGTAGTAAAAACCTTGAATAATTTACCCGGTGCTGATGCTGTAGCTAAGACCGGTGATGAGTTTCGGGCATGGCTTTTCCAACACACTGGCATTCAGATCCCAACCGCCGATAGTGGCACCTTTACAGAAGCAGGAAATCAGGTAAGGGATTTTGTTACGGGTGATTGGGCAGCACGCCGCGCTGCAAGTCAGGAGCTAGCATATGTGCCGCTTCAACATGCTCAGTCTGCCCACGCCATAGGAAAGGGCAAAGAGCTATTGTCTTTCATGTCCAGCCAGTTCGGACAACTTGAGGCGCAGTATGGTTTACCAGCGGGGCTACTTAACTCAGTGGCCACAACGGAATCAAATGGCGATCAGTTCGCACAGTCTCCGGCCGGTGCTAAAGGTTTATTCCAGTTTATGGACCCGACAGCTAAAGATTTGGGCTTGTCAGGCAATGATGTATTCGATCCGCAAAAATCTGCCCAGGCCGCGGCGAAATATCTTTCAGAGCTCCTAAAGCATTATCACGGCAAGCTCCAGTATGCTCTGGCTGCTTACAACTGGGGAGAGGGTAATGTCGATAAGTATGGTCTTTCTGCTATGCCTGGCGAAACTTCCGCATACGTACCTAAGGTGATTGCTGGCCTACCTCAGGGCGGCGCCTATTTAGCAGCGCAGCGCAGCAGTGTTGTGAATAATCATGCAGGCAGTGCCACCACGACGCACATAAGTATTGGTCACATAAACACCTCAGCGACTACCGGCAAATCCCTTCTCAATGACATTCATCGGAGGACTGCGGGAACAATCGCTAGCTTAGGCTCAGGACAGTAATATGGCATTCAGTTTAAGTGAAACAACGCTACTAAGTGCTGTGAAAAGTGGAAGCTTGTCCAGTATCCTTGGTAGCGTCCTAAAGCCGGGGTACAGCATTACTGTAACGACCGTTGATAGTAATTCAGATTACGCCTCTTCTTTCTCAGCTGGCACTACGGTATTTACACCGACGTCGTGGGTTGGATTTGAGAGAACATCAGATGCTTCGATTGCCAATGCGCCCATCGAAAAAGGCAGCTATACCAGCTATAACAAAGTGCGCCGCCCGGGTGATATTCGTTTAACGTTCACCTTGGAAGGTTGGACGGGGTATAGCGGGGCAATCCCAAACCTCACAAACCTGACCACGCTTTCCCGTGAGAAGCTCATTAACCTGCTCGATAAGATGATCGCCAGCGCGAACATTTACACCATCGAAACGCCAGATACTTCTTTTGCCTCTTGCGACTTGGTGCATTACGACTACCAGATGAAAGAGGGGCGGGGCGTAACCTTACTGACGGTTAACGCTTATTTCCAAGAAGTGATCAGCATCAGTGAGGATTCTGCGACAAGCAGCAATCAGAAAACCTCTGCGGGCGTAGCCATGACGACTGTCACCACGCAAAGCTCCGTGACGAATGCAACCCTCAAAGACGTAACCAATGCGATCAGCAGTGGCAAGGCCACTCTTTCCAGCGTGTTGGGTACCACTGCTGACGCGGTCACGACAGAGGTTAATAGTGCCGCAACGAGCGTTTCAACCACCTGGAGCTCTGAATCAACGACGGCCAGCACACAAATCGTCAAAGGTGTTAATTCACTAGTGAAATCGTGGATTTCTTAATGCAAATAATCACTCTTTCCGCAGAAATGTCGCAACAGTTCAATATCTCGTTGGACAGCGTGTCATGCACGATGAAGTTTCACCAACACACAACCGGGCTTTACTTAGACTTATGGGTGGGTGATGCCGCCGTTTGTCTCGGAGTGTTGTGTATGAACGCTAACCGATTGGTTCGCTATAGCTATCTCCGGGCAAGAACCGGTTTTAGCGGGGACCTGTTTTTTATCGATAGCCAGGGGGCGGATGATCCTCAATGGTCAGAGCTGGGAACCCGGTTCCAGCTTTGTTACATCACCAACGCAGAATTAGAGAGCGCAGCAGCATGACGTATAAAACCAGAAAAATTGATGTCACTATCAGCCTGACTGGCGGGTCTTTCACTTCTAAAGCTAACGACAACACATTGCATATCGCAGATGCGAAGATTATCGCATCACAAAATATCAATGCCGGCATGAGCGGCTACACCCTGGATGCTAGCATTTACGGGCTAAGCGAATCCCAAATGTCGATTATTTCCGGCAGCGGTTTTAAGTACAACAGCAGGCCCGGCACTACAATCAGGATCAAGGTGGATGGCGTCATATTCTTCGAGGGGGTCATTCAATGGGCGAGGCCGGATTACAGCCAAGCGCCGGATGTTCCATTAGAAATACAGGTCATCGCACAACCGTTAACGTTCAATAACCCCATCACTGATACCAGCATTGCTGGAAATGTGACTCTCAAAACAGTTCTTGCAACTATCGCACAGAAAGTGGGTATGACAGTCGGTATATGCAATTCTTCGAAAACTTTCAATGGAATATATTTAAAGGGGGGCGCTGCTGATCAGTTTGCTAAAATTGAAGAGGCCGTGCGAGGACAAAGAGTCTTTATCGTTACGGACTTCTCAACAGTTAATGCCTATATCGAAGGGCAGGCTGTCGATGAAAACACCATTGCCTTGTCAACCAGCTCGGGACTCATAGGCTACCCAACTTTTATGGAGTTTGGGGTGTTCTGCACTGCTATATATAACCCCAAATTTGAGCTTGGCAAGGCAGTCAAACTTACAACTTCAGTTCCAAACGCATCAGGCGAATACGTTATCACCGCTCAATCAGCGCATCAGATATCGTCTTGGGTGGATAATGGTCCTTTCTTCTCAACCCTTTTATTGACGCCTAAAAATGGAGTAGCCAGTGTCAGTTGAAACCACCATGATGGCGCATGACAGCGCTTCAGAAGCCAACTCTTTGGCCTATGTATTCAAAAAGTTGCTTCGCCAGGCAACCTTCATCGAGATTGTTATTGTTGAAAGTGTCGATAGCGATGCCAAGACTTGCGTAGTCAAGCCGTTAGTGACCCCCGTTAACGCAGCTAATGAGGAAATCGATTCTCAGAGTGTGTCTGGCATTCCTTATTTCCGTCTACAAATGGGCAGTAGTGCCATAATCATTAATCCTCAAGCCGGTGACATGGGGTTGATGCTTGTCTGTGACGAAGACATATCTAACGTTCTATCAGGCAAGGCAGCTGCAACTGCAGCTACAGGGCAGAGGCATTCTCGCCAATTTGGCGTTTATCTTGGAGGCATAGGCCTGCTGAATGGCGACCCAACTGAATATATCGAGTTTACCGGCTCGGGCATCAATATTGTCGCTCCTAATGGCCTGAAAATTGATGGTACTGTGACCACAACAAGCACCATCACTGCTGAAGGGGAAGTGACGGGGAATGGCATTGCGCTTTCAAGCCATGTTCACGGCGGCGTTGAGTCTGGCGGGAGTGAAACAGATAAACCGGAGTAGGCATGAAAATCTATACGGCGTGCATTCATCCTAATGGCTTAATTATTACGGCCGACTCCCTGACTGATTTTTGGATTTTACTTAGTCATAAATTAGGGTGGGGTAAGTTTACTTTACAGAGAAAAACTAGCGAATTTAGCCATGATGCAGGAATTTTTCTATTATCGGAATTGCTGCCGGCAGGTTCAGAACGCCCTTCACCAGTAGTTGACTCGTCAAATATTTTATGGCGTCTGCCGGAAGGTCTCGAAGCTTTGAAATTAACCCTTTCTGTTCTTCAGGAGGAAGGTTTGAAATTGAAATAATGTCTTCTAATGCGATGATAGTTTCATTGTGCAATCGAATAGTTTGAACATTAAGAATCGCCCCAAGGCCTCCATCATCTAATAAAAAATCAATGCCTTTGGAAGTTATGGAGCATTCATTGGCAAAAAAATTAAATGAGGCCCCTATCATTTGGGCTGTTTTTAACACCCCTGAAAATATCAACCCATGCTGCTCCAAATACAATAGGTTAGCAATGAATTGATTTTCATCAGAAAATTTTGAAATCAAGGATTTTTCTTGTTCGTCATCCAATGGTGTAGGGGTTGTATCATATAGAATCTTTAAAATTTCCAACTGCAAAGCTCTGTCAAACTTTTCCATATGGTGTCCTCCGTGTAAATACAGTAACTTACGCCTATGTCAGCTTTACAAGCAATCCTGACATTTGATCAGTACTCTACGTGTGGTGAGGGGGATAATTTGCTTGAAGTTGCAGGAAACTAGGGGCAAATTATCGACGACTACACACAAGGAGTTTTTGATAATGATAAAGATTGTTTCGTACTACTTGCTTAATGCTATGCTTCTTTTAAGTGTTCCGACTTTAGCAAGCGCTCAAAGTAGAGAAGCTGCGATTACTCTGCCGCCTGAAAATATGCTATGTGTTGAAGCTGCTGAATTTTATATGGCTACGTGTAGTGCTGCTTTTGGCATTCCTGATCAAAATGGTACAAACGGCAGAGATACGGCCATGTATTATGGGAAAAATGCTTTCAAAATGACGTCAAGCCAGGTGGATTCGGTCATCGCTTACTTTACTCAGAACAAGGATATTGCTCAGCAGGCAGTGAAAGCTATATATGCAGGAAAAGAGGCTCAGAATGCGTTTTCTGCGTCTTATACCGACACTTGCCTGTTAGCCCCTCAGAAGTACATTCCAAACTATCAAGCGTTGGTAGCGGCTGGCTTGGCTACAAAACCAAACTAATTCGCTTCCCTTTTAGATTTCAAGGATGAATATAAGCATCCTTGAATCAAATGAGCCTCGCCATCGTGCGGGGCTTTTTTACGTCCGCAATAAATCCCCGCGCATCTCACGCGCATTAAACACAGAACCTTTCAGGATGACCCTTGAGGATACCGGTTGGCTATCGGTGCCTTTCTGTGGGCCGGATTCCTCAAGGTTCATCACTAAAAGGTAACTACCGAAATGCAAAATCAAATTGCAGCAATCGACTTTCGTGACATGGTTTCAGTTTCAGGTGAAAGAATTATCACCACCTCCAGAAAGGTAGCTGATTACTTTGGAAAGCAGCACCACCACATCATCCAGAAAATAGAAAAACTGGATTGCTCAGGTGAATTTCTAACCAGCAACTTTTCGCGGGTTACCTATGAACATAAGGGTAATCAGTATGTTGAATATGAAATTTCCCGTGATGGCGCTATGTACATCATCATGTCATTCACTGGGAAGAAAGCTGCGGCAATCAAGGAGGCGTTTATCAAGGCATTCAACTGGATGCGTGACAAGTTGCTGGAAATTTCTCACTCATACCAAAAAGATCGTAATGAGCTTATGCTGGAATACATGAAAGAAAAGGATGTTGCCAGTATGTCAGGCCGATTGCTTAACCGTTGGGGGCGAGTGAAAAAGCCACAGTTACTGGCAAAAATGGAACGACTCGAGCAGCAGGGGCAAATTAGCATTCCCGGTCTTATAGACAAAGCAGCATGACCATCACAAAGCGTCGAAGCAGCCCACTCAGGTGGGCAGTTGCTTTAGCCGGCAGGCCCGGGATGTCTGTTGAAATAAACACCATTGAAGTTGCTACAATCTTCTGTAGAATAATTTTCAATTGACAAGGAAGGCCCCAAAAACATGCTCTCACCCCAACCTATAACCAATGAGTTACTTAACGCACTCTTGCCCTCCATTCTTGAGGGAGAGAAGCTTGTTGATGATATCGCTTTAAGAACAATAATCAATAATGCTAGGAAGTTACCTGATGTTACTCAGCGGTATTTGGTTGAAGGGCTAGCAAATTTCGTCAAAGGTGACATCGGTGTAGCTGTCAGGCTATGCGAGTTAGCCATTAGCAGATCACCCAATGACAGGACTGCATGGTCAAATTACCTCATATCTCTGATGTCATGGGGTCTCCATGAAGGGGCGTTCGAGTTAGCACAGCGAGGTATTAAGACCAACATACCGATATTGCTAATCCAATGCATTGAGGTGGCAGCTCTTTGGGCTCACAAAGGTTTACTCAACGAAATTACCGATCATGCTTATCGGTTAACGGAGTTTATGGATTTAAATCCAAGGATGTCCCAATCTCTCACTAAAGCAAAGGCGACTATGGGCAAACTTAATCAAATGAGTCCTGAGGCATCTTATGAGTTGGGAGAAATGGCGGCTGCAGCACGAGAGATTGCTGATAAAGAACGCCTGCAGATTGTAAGCAGCTCGATCGTTGATGAAGCTGAAGGTGGTTACGCATTTAGGGTTGGGATAAAAACGGATGACTTTCAGTATCTCGCCAAGCTAGACGACATGCTCTTTGATTTGCTGATATCAAAAGGTATTAAATCTAGGGATTGTATAGCTTTCTTTGAGCCAATTGAGGTTGAGGATTGAATAATTGTCTATAAATTACGAGCAATTCTTAGCTGTAGCAAAATCTTCCGTAGAAGTTCAAGGCGAGCCTTGGACGAGAAATGCCATAAGCCGCAGTTACTATGCAATGTATCACTCAACCTTACGACTTCTTGCTGGAAAACCGTTACCTGCATCAAGCAGTGATGGGACAAAATTTAACCCAGGCACTCATCGTAGGCTCAGTGATTGGCTTTGCAGCGGGGACGCCGCCAAGTTACTAAATGTCGATGAAGCCATGATAGCAAAAATTGGGATGAAACTAAGAGCTTCCCATTCAAGCCGCTGCGAGTCGGACTATGATTTAGGCAAAAAAGTGAATAGGGTTTTGGCACTTAGAATGATTTTTGATGCTGAAACACTGAATGCCCAAATTGATGAAATTTTACTCCAGGGTGGAGATTCAAAAGAAGCTTAAATAAAATTATGGCTTACCCTGCATAACTAGTAAAACATCAAGAGCCCACTCAGGTGGGTTTTTTGTTTTGATTTCTATTCGGGAAAATTTTTCTTGACAACCTTTTCAATAATGGAAATCTTTTCAGACAGAACATTCATCCATTCCTGTACTTTATCAGAAGATTTTAACTCTGCATCTGTAAGGTAGGGCATATCATCAACTTTAGGTGGGGTGATGTACTCTTCCAGAATATGAACAATTTGAGCGTTCATCGACCTACCATGTTTCTTGGCTAAATCTGCTATGGAATCCCTCATCCCATCAGGTAGCCTGAGCATAAATTTGTCGTAATCCCGTACCTGCTTGTCTGACATACACACCTCTTAAATTTTCTTAATGGTATCACATTGACACTATCAGTAAATGGAGTCATAGTGACACTGAAGTCATGGTGATATCATTGGGAGCTATTATGATAACCCTTTATACAGGGTCAAAAAGCGACAAATTTATGCTACGCCTGCCGGAGCGCATGAAGGAGGAGATCCGCCGCTTGGCGGAGATGGATGGCATTTCGATCAACTCGGCAATCGTGCAGCGTCTGGCGAGGTGTCTTCGTGAGGAGCGTTCGAATGACCATTAAGAAATGCGAAACCCCGCAGTGCGCTAACACTAACGGGGCCTCTAATGTCAGTAACCTTGAGAGAAACTAACGATGAACAGTATAGCAATTATTGAAGCAGTGAACACTACCTCTTTGCCGTTCCACGGCCAGAGCGTTATCACAGCCATGGCAGCGGGTGTTGCTTATGTGGCGATGAAACCAGTTGTTGAGAATATCGGTCTTAACTGGAAAGGTCAGTATATAAAGCTTATTAATCAGATGGATAAGTTTGGGTGTGGAGATATCTCCATCCCTACAAACGGTGGATTGCAACGCATGCTGTGCATCCCTCTGAAAAAACTCAATGGCTGGCTGTTCAGCATCAACCCCGCAAAAGTACGCGATGATATCCGAGATCGTTTGATCCGCTATCAGGAAGAATGTTTCACGGCCCTCCATGATTATTGGACTAAAGGCGCTGCGGTCCGCAGGCCAGAAACCACCGTTGACGATCGCACCCCGCTACGCGGCATCGTAAACCGCATTATGGGTAAGTATGGGCTGACCTATCAGGCGGTTTATAAGTTGGTGCACAAAGAGTTCGGTGTAAACCATATCGACGAACTGTCACCGAGACAGACTGCTGAAGCTGTCGAATACTTGGCTGGAAAGGTGATTGAAGGTGAGTGGATGCCAAAGCAGGAGGTCGTCACTGATTTTTCCACTGAGGTACATAACATCAATGCGGCATGTACAAATATGGATGTCATTAGCGAGATTTGGCGTAACGAGCTTCACCCTTCGCTTGTAAAAATGGGATCGCCATTGGCGGTGAAGCTTTACGACAGAATAAACGACTCATGCATGATTGTGAAAATGGTCAGGAATAGCCTTGAGCTTAAAACAGGACTTAAAGGGATGATGAAGCTTGAGTAAGGTTGAATGCTAAATATTTTGGACTTGCTGTAGATTCAAAAGTCTAATTATTTGAATTTAAGTGGTATTTAAAGAATCTCACTGGATCAGTAAAGAATAGGTATTAGACTTAAGGTAGGTGCATGGGATGGCGCGTTTGCTCTGGCATACGGCAATAAAAAAAGCCAGTAGTTTGCAGCTACTGGCGTATGTCGAAACCCTTTCCAATCACAGAAGGATTTTTTAATGACTAATTCTAATGTAGCAAAGAAATCACTGCCTGTCATCGCTGGCGTTGACATTACTACGGATGCAGAAGGGCGGTTTAACCTGAATGCACTTCACAAGGCTAGCGGTGGTGAGAAAAAGGATGGGCCAACTTATTGGCTTGCCCTTGAAAGCACACAGAACCTGATGAACGAGCTAGATAAGCAAACTACCGTGATCTCGGTAGTTAAAAAAGAAGGTCGGCACGGTGGCACTTTTGCCCATGAACTCCTGGCGGTTGAGTATGCCGGCTGGATTTCAGCGTCATATCGTCTGAAAGTAAACCAGACTTTCATCGACTTTAAGACCGGCAAGCTTCAGTCAGCTTTCGACCCAATGGCGGCGCTTAATGATGCTGAATTCCTGCGCGGAACATTATTGACCTATAGCGAAAAAGTGATTGCGCTCGAACATAAGGTTGAAGAAATGAAGCCCGATGTTGAGGCGCTTGACCGTATCGCAAAAGCCGACGGCAGCATGTGCATTACCAATGCAGCAAAGCACTTGCAGGTGCAACCAAAATTCTTGTTCAAAATGATGTCGGAAGGTCACTGGATTTATCGCCGTGCTGGCGGTAAAACCTGGCTGGCTTATCAAGATCGCATTCAGTCAGGCATTCTTGAGCACAAGGTAACTACTGTCGAGCGGTCTGATGGCAGTGAAAAGGTTGTTGAGCAGGTGTTGGTTACTGCAAAAGGTCTTACAAAACTTTCAAAAATGCTCGGTGTAAGCGGTGTAGCAGCTTAATCGGTCGAAAATTCTGTCAATAGAATCATCAAACCAAGCCCACTCAGGTGGGCTTTTTTAAATGTCGGAATGGTACTCGTTTAGGAAGTCAACGGGGAGCTGGTCACTGCATTTCGATATGGGCTATTTACTAATGCTAAAGTATAACTGTTCAAATCACCATCTAATTGCAATTTTATCCTCATGATAGATTTAGGCGTCCCCCTAATGGTTTAAAATTATGCCTATTCTAGCTTTTAGAAATTCAGCCGAAATTATCGATCCCCTGTTCGAGCAGCTATCTCATCCAGATGACTCGGTGTCATTGGCATTGCTTGAAAAGCTAATACCCACGCTACCATTTGAGTATCAAAGGAATGTGGCTTATGGCATTACCAGGCTGATAGAAGATGACGTGCTTGGTGCGGTAGATTTTTTTGATAGGGCCTTTGCCGATTGTCCACCTGAGCAAAGGGGATTCGTGATAAGTAACACCGCTGCTTCTTTTGGTGTAAATAAAAGGTACAGTAGGGAGCTATTCTATCTTAAGAAATCCCTGTCATTGAATAACCTTCATTTGCTTAAATACGCTTCGCACGTCGCGGCCAAATGGTGCGAATTTAGCATGCTAAAAGATATCGAAAGAAAATTGGCTCAACTTAATGCAGAGAACAATCAGAGCGATGATATGGGCATAAACAAAATGTTTAGTGAATCTAAAGAGATGCTTTCTACTTTGGGCGACGCTTCTGAAGGAGAAAGAGAAAGCCTGAATTTAGCTGCGAACTTGGTTCTAAAGCTTGCAGAGGAAGAAGGGTTGCCTATTATCGATACCAAGGTGTGGAAGGATGACGAGGATTGCTATTGTTATGCTTTTTATCTGCACGAGGATTGCCATGATCGGTTCCAAGAGCTTGATAGAAAACTAGATCGCCTAATTACTGATTCTATGCTGGATTATACGCACGTCACCCCTGTTATATTTTTTGGAGGTGCTCATGTCAGTTAACTCGAACGATTTCTTAGAATTTGCAAAAAGAATTTCTACTGAAACCGAGATAGGTGTGCGAAATGCTGTGAGCAGGGCCTATTATTCAATGTATAGTCATGCAGCGAATCAGTACGGTTTGTCATGCAAGAAAGATAGCAGCATCAAAAAGAAGGGCTCACATGAAAGAATGGCCGATTACATAAATCTTAGCCTTCCAAGAGTTCACCATTATCCCCAGGACCTTTGCAATAACCTTTCCTTACAGCTAACAAAAGTCAAGCATAGAAGGCATGCAGCCGATTACCATCTGAATGTTAAAATGGAAGAAGGTGAAGCATATGTGGCTCTTAATACAGCTACAGCATTCATTTTCGCGATGAATTCTCTTACCCAATAACATTAAACAAACCAAAATCACCACGCCAACAGCCCGCTTAGGTGGTAGGAGGACTACATCAATATTGACGGGGATATTAATTGAGTTGTACAATTCAGTTGTATTCTTATTATCCCCGGAGTGTTTCAAATGATCACATTAACCTACTCAGATGCCCGTGCTCAGTTCGCTGATGTTCTCAACAAGGCTGTAGACCAGCCCGTTACCATTACCCGTCGTATGGCCCCTGATGTTGTTGTGATAAGTGCCGAACAGTTTGCGGCCTTGCAGCAGGCTAAGTTTGAAGCGTCACTTGCCAAGGTGATGAATAAGCCGGGAAATCAGGCTCTGTTCAAGGAATTGGCTGATAAATGATTTACTTTTTAACTGTCGGGCAGGTTATTTCGATCCACGATAGCCAGTTAGAAGCTTATGGTGGCTTGCCGGGTTTCAGGGATATTGGCCTGGTGGAAGGGATGGTTGCGCGGGTTGAGAATCTTAATATTTATGAGAGTGAAACTGACCTGTTTGTTCTGTCCGCTGCACTGCTGCTATCCATAGCACGCGGTCATGGCTTCAACGACGCCAATAAGCGAACTGCCATAGCATCTGCAATGGTGTTCTTGGACATGAACGGGGTGACGATAGCGCCCGTTGTTGGCTTTGCTGATTATATAGCTGAAGCTGCACAGGGGCTTCATGACCTGCAATCAGTAGCAGAAAAGCTTCGAAGTTTGGCGCAGTGACCAAGCCCACTAAGATGGGCTTTTTGTATCAGTAAATAAAACCCCGCAGATGCGAGGTTCTATATAAGACCATTATTTTTTAGTGCAGATCCCGCCTTTATGGTGGGCTCCTTTTCCACCTGTAAGGTGGGTACCCTTAGGGCAAGCCATAACGCTAGTAGCAAATGTTAGTGTAAGAGCCATAACCATCAGAGCAGCAACTTTTTTCATGTTGTTTACCTTACAGTTTGTGATAGGAGTATTGAGATTACGTCAAATCTTGAAGTTTCATATCCTGATAAAAGATCAGTGGTTTAGATTATCAGCCCGGGCCGCCGCCACCGCCGCCACCTTGTGACGGGCCGCCGCCACCGCCCCCGCCACCACCGCCACCTTGTGACGGGCCACCGCCGCCGCCACCACCGCCGCCAGGTCCCCATCCAGGCCATATGCAACCTGTGAGTGTTGATGAGCAGGCAAGTACTGCAAGCAATAAAATGATTTTTTTCATAGTTTCTCCTTTGATTTCGGTTTCAGATTATCAGAAAGCATGCGTTAAAAAAGCAGTGAATTTAAAATTTAAACAAACAATTCGATAACCAGAATATAGCGTTCAGGAATTAACAACATAATTGACATAAACCTCGCTCCGGCGGGGTTTTTTATTGGCCAAACATCGGAGGCGTATGCAAACGCGATCGCTTTATCTCGATCCTGATACATGGGACTTGGTTCTTGATGGCAACGGTTCGTTAAAGACTGTCACCAATCCATACTCGGTTGCCCAAGACGTTGCCTGTGCCTGCAAGACGATACTGGGTGAGGTTATTTACGATACCACTATCGGGATCCCCTATTTCGATACTCTACTCGGTCGGCCGGTGACAACCACAACGTTATCATCCTGGTTGCAGAAGCAGGCTACTCGCCTGAGTTATGTCCAAAGCGCGACCGTAACACTCATCCCTAATCGCGCCACGCGCGATACTTCTGGCTACATATCCATTACGGACTCAAACGGAACCTCTTCCACACTAGTCCTCTGAGGTATTCATGACCACCACCACAACAGTTTCAACCGCGGTGCCGTCGATGACATTTAGCACTGAGGGCATTACTGCGCCTGATTTAATTGATGTCCTCAATGGCTCGTTAACGGATGCGCAGACAGCTTATGGCACCGATGCCAGTACAGACTTAACGACGCCGCAAGGACAATACGCGATGGTTGAAACCGCCATTGTCGGCGATAAAAATGACCAGTTGCTGGCCTTCGCGAATATGATTAACCCGGATTATTCCAGCGGCCGATTCCAAGATGCGATCGGGCAGATGTATTTTATTGACCGTAACCCGGCGACGGGCACGACAGTAACAGCAACTTGTACAGGGCTGGTTGACACGGATATTCCGTCGGGAAGTTATGCCCAGGACACAAGCGGGTATATATATTACTCCACGGCCGACGCAACGATAGGCAGTGATGGGACAGCCTCAGTAGTTTTCACGAACTCGAGTACTGGGCCTATCGAATGCGCCGCAGGCACGCTGACCACTATCTATCAGGCCGTTACGGGCTGGTCAGGCATTACGAACGATGCCGCTGGCGTGCTGGGGTCGGAAGAGGAGTCGCGAAATAATTTTGAGTGGCGTCGTCGCCAGATGGTCACTGCTAACAGCAAAAACACCATTGAAGCGCTTTATGCTGCGCTGCTGGGGATCACAGATGTTACCGATGTTTACGTGTTTTCAAACAATACGACGACCGTTATATCCAAGGGTTCTACAGCCGTAAGTATCCCCGTTGGCACGGCCTACATCGCTGTTTATGGCGGGGACTCTTCTGATGTGGCAGATGCATTTTATAACAAGTTAAATCCCGGCTGCGCTACTGAATGCTCGACGTCAAATGAAACCTCTTACACTGTGACCGACGACACGAACTATACATCAAATTACCCGGAATATACCTATTACTGGACAGTCCCGACCACAATCCCTGTTTACGTGAATGTTACGCTAGAGAGTAATGACTACCTGCCGCAAGATTTAACATCATCTGTTCAATCTATCATTCTTGAAGCATTCAATGGTGAAGATGGTGGTACCCGCGCGCGGATCGGTTCTACGATTTACGCCGGACGGTATTACGGCGG
This sequence comes from Serratia sp. M24T3, assembly GCF_000257645.1. Lineage (GTDB taxonomy): Bacteria > Pseudomonadota > Gammaproteobacteria > Enterobacterales > Enterobacteriaceae > Rouxiella. The sequence goes on along the minus strand of NZ_AJHJ01000016.1, from coordinate 6,263 downwards.
CGTGCAGGATATCGATCAGCAGAACATTAATATTTTAAGCATCGAGCTTTCCACGGATAACTCTACTTTTTCAACCAGCCTTGAGTTCGGTATCGACGAGATCCCTACACTGAGTTCATCGAACATCACGGTATCACTGAGCAGCTAATCAATGGCGACAGGCTTTTCTGACTTCGACGTCAGTTCTGTCATCCTCAGGCAATATTCCAACTCTCCAAAAATCGTCAATATGGCAAACCTGCTTTGGCAGGCGGTAAGCCCATCGGAGTTTATTGATGATTTTTATACGAATATCTGGGATGTCAGCACTGCGAATACTTACGGGCTAAATATCTGGGGAAAAATCGTCAATCTAAGCCGCACCATGGAGTACAGCGATACAAACCTTTATTTCGGTTTTCGTGAGGCAGAGCTTGAAGTGACGACAACAACAGATCCACAACCCTTCAGTACTTACCCTTTTTTTGACCCATCATTGAATACTGACGGCCGTGTTGTTTTGTCTGATGATTATTATCGAAAAGCAATCATGATGAAGGCCATGGCAAATATATCTGACTGCACCGTTCCCAAGATGAATGCCATGCTGATGTATATGTTCAGCGACTCTGGCAACGCCTGGGTTCAGCATGATGGGCCCATGGCTATGTCATATCGCTTCGACTTTACACCAAATACTCCAGAGTTAGCCATCATTCAAAATGGGAATATTCTCCCCCGCCCTGCGGGATGTGTCGTGTCATATATATTTGAGACCAATTAATGAAAAGTTCAGGAATCCCCGATCGACTCTCTACTGCTTTTGCTGCAAACGGTGAATATAACGACATTGCAAATAGCTCAACAACTACTTCATTATCCGATGGTGTTGCAACTTATGATGTCGGGTTTCCACCATTAACCCGAACTGCAATTTCCTCAGGCGGAAAACCGCCAACCGGCCTTGATACTAATGGCATCCTGTTCGATATCACTAATAAGCTTCAATGGGGCGATGCCGGGGGGGCAATACCTTTTGATTCAACCTTTGCTGCCGCTATTACTGGTTATCCTAAAGGGGCGGTATTGCGCTCTTCAGATTTTAAAGGCAATTGGTTGAATACCATAGATGCCAATATCACCGACCCAGAAGGTACTGCAGCATCTAGCACCGGATGGATCCCCCTGGCGTTTACAGGTTCAAGTGCAGTAACCGGACTATCTGCAACAGCTTCGACATTGACATGTTTACAGGCAGCTCGTGATGTGGTGATTTTATCTGGAACCTTAACGGCCAGCATTTATGTTTATTTCCCCGCATGGGCCAAGACTTGGACGGTAGTAAATAACTGCACGGGTAAATACAACGTTATCTGTAGCACGGTTAGTGGCACTGGGATCACTGTACCAAATGGGACCTCATATCAGATCCGGGGCGATGGTACTAATCTTGTCCAAGATTTTAATTTTGGTCGGTATATAGGTAAGAAAGTGTTCTCGACATCAGGAAGCTACACGTATACCCCCTCTGATGGCACTCGGATGATTAATGTATTGGTGACTGGAGGAGGTGCTTCTGGCGGGGGCTGCGAAGGCTCATCAACATCTGAAACCCTGGGTGGTGCCGGAGGTGGCGCGGGGGGCACTGCAATAAAAAAACTCACGATTTCATCAAGTCTTACATACTCCGTAGTTGTTGGCGCTGGCGGTTCGGCTGTGAGCGGTGCTGTTGCGGGTAATGCGGGTTCACTTTCTTCTTTTGCGGGAACAATAATTGGATATGGAGGAGTAGCCGCTTTTTATCTCAATGCTACAACTACGCCTGGTGGTACTGGAGGAACGGCGACAGGCGGGGATGTTAATACGAGTGGTGGCGACGGTTATGACGGTCAATCAGGGTCGCATATCTTCCCTGGGCATGGAGGCCCATCTTACTGGGGCGGAGGAGGTCGTGCAGGGTCTGGCGGAGGGGCAGATGCAAAAGCTATAGGCTCTGGAGGTGGCGGGGCCTACGACACGGGAATGTCAGGGAGTCTATATTCTAGCGGTGCGGGGAAAGTAGGGATTGTAATTATTGAAGAGTATTCATAGTTGATTGAAACAACGAAATTCCAATTACACACCTAATAAGTAATTTTTAAATTCAAATAATTAACAACGAAAATAATAACAAGCCACAAGATTACAAGAAGGGAATTAACATGGCTTCAAATGACGTAATTAATGCGCAGAGATATGCCTCTGAGGCAAAAGTTGCTGCTGCAACAGCGAAAGTTTACTCAGATCAAAATACAACAATTGTTACTGATGCTCAGGAATATGCAGATCAAGCCTCTACCTATGCAGATAACTCATCGGCGTCAGCCTCTCTGGCGGAGCAATACTATTCCTATTCAACCGGCTTATCATCATGGTTTATTGGAACGCAAAGTACTGCACCCATAACAAGGAATGATGGCAGCGCTCTACAAGTCGGTGACATGTATAAAAATAGCTCTGATGATGAGGTGTATTCATACAACTCTGATGGCACTTGGACAAATATATCTTATGACGCGGCCAGTGCAAAAGAGTACTACGAATATAATGTTGGTAACTATGAATACATTGCTGAATTAACCGCTCAAAATTACAGTTTCAGCAATGCACTATCATCAGATTCTGGCGCAGCATTAGTGGGGGCCTATAATGGATTATCCGTTCAAGATAATCTAACAAATACAGTCAAAGGCGGAAATACATTCGTTGACGGTGCCACCCTAGATTCCGTTCTGGACCAAATTAACGACGGTACAAACCTGTATTACTGGACGGGGGATTTCCCTAAAGTTGTACCGGCTAATTCATCAGTTGATGCTACTGGTGGTATTGAGTCTGGCGCATGGTCTGTGTCCGGGGATGGCCTGTTAAGGACAGCTCTTGCATCAGCCGAAAGCGGGGCGGCATTGGTTGCTACACAGCAGGGCTTGACTGGAACAGTTGCTAGAACGCAGGACAATAAAAATGCAGAATCAATAAGCTTGATGGATGGGGGGAGCGAGCGTTCAGATTTTGACCCCAGTGTTGAAGAAACTGCTATAAAGCTTCTTGCTAAATCAGAAAGAATCCCATATTTGGGCGCTAAGCAATATTGTATTCCTGGGTCTACGTTAAAGACTTTTAATTGGATTGACGGATACAAAGATAGAGGAGCGGCAGTATCTTTCAGTAACCTCACAACACCAGACCATGTAGAACCCACCACGCAAGTGTTAGGACTTGCCGATGCCTCTGGATTGGGATCGTATTCAGATAGGGATCAGGTTTTACTTTTCACCCAAATTCAAGGCGCACCTGCTTTACTTACTACTTCCGACACGACCTTCACAGCCAATACAATTACATCATCAGATATCGCAAGCGTCTCTGAGCACTTGAGAGCAGGACAGATAATCGACGTGACAGATTCATCCGATTCAACTGTAGTTTACAGTGGGTTAATCACATCTCTTTCAGATTCAACCATCACAGTAGACACTGCATGGTATCTCAAGGGTGGAGATGGGACGACAGGAACTCCGAGTGAATCATCCACCGCTGTTTTTGTTCCATCAACAAAAATTTGGGGTCAAAATACAGTTGTCACCCTTGCTTCAACCTCTAAAGCAACACAGTTTGCTGGCTATGAATTAGGGTTAATTAATGATAAAACAGACGGTTATGTTGGATATGGGTTTGATGTTGTAAACCTTGGTGATTACGGGGTAGGACAGGCTTTCCAATCCAGAGGTGAGTTTAATATTGGATTTGTTGCCTATGACGGAACAAATTACGGGTTTGTTTCATACTCCGCCAATACAGCAGGCTACTACTCTGCTGCTGATACTGTTGGCGCACTTCTTCAAAATAATACTTATGGGGTCCAAATAAAGGGGGCTTCTTCATATCCGTTGCTGATTCAGGATGCAGCAGGATCTTCAACCTTAACTGCAATAAATTCGTCTGGTCAGATTGAATATCTTAGGTTGAGATTAAACTCCTCAGTTACTATTGGGGGAACGATCTCAAGTTATAACGTGGTAAATTTTGTAAGACCAACCACTGACTCTGATACTGTCTATCTGCCTACAGCAAATGCAGGCTTGATAATTAAAGTCAGGAATGTAGCCTCCACCTATTCTGTAACGTTAGTTGGTTCTTATGAGGGAACAAGTGGGGTTAAATTACAACCCGGCAATACCATTGAATTGATTGGTGACGGGAGTACTTGGTATACAATTGGCCACCAAGGACCTATTAACATTAGACCAAACGTGACCATCTCAGTCGGTGGGACACTTGTCCCAACAACAAGTATTAACTTTGTTACGTCTACCGCCTCAACAGATACCGTCACCGTCCCAACAGGAACGACAACCGGTCAAAGCTTTATTGTTAGAAATCTCTCATCTTCGTATTCTCTAATATTATCTGGCTCAGTTGAAGGGGCCACTTCATTGACGCTAGACGCTGGGTCATCTATTGAGCTTTATTATAATGGCACATATTGGTATCCAATTAGTGGATACTCTCCGAATGTCGTATCAAGTTCCTAAGCAATGACGAACAGTTAAATTGAGGAGGTATTTATGAGCTTTACAATTACTAAATCATTATCACCTAAGCAAGTAATAAGTGATTACGGAATTACGACAACTCTTGATTCCGCAGATTTTTCTCTAACCTTTGAAGCAACATCAATTCTGAATCTAACTAAGACGTTAGAAGATTCGGTCACCACTTACTCCGGCACTGCGATATTTGAAGTCACTAACACCGCAACCAGTGACACTGGAACTACCAGCCTCCAGATATCCTATACTGGTGACAGTATCGATCCGTTTACAGAGGCTGAAACACAACTTCAAGCAAGCCTAACTCAAGCAACAAGCGCGACCACGACTACTGCGACAAGTTAATTTCCCCGATCCTCAGTAAGATACCCAAAACCTAAAACTCTGGCTTCCCATACTCGGCACTGCATGGTTATACTGTGCGTATAACCAGTGTTTATGAGGTGGCGAGTATGGCGCGTCGATACGATATAGGTACTGCTTTTGACAGAGCAGTAAAAATGAGCCCAAAGGGTAAGCGCACTGTGACCACAGTCGATTTTGTTGCTGAACTGAAAAAGGTTAATTGGGACTGGTCACTGAAACAGGCTAACGAATGGATCGAGCACTACACGCATAACTTCAGTGATATCTCGACTCAGGAAGGAGAGGCTCGCACCTTCTTCATGTTTAATTATGGCGGAGGGCGCTGATATGGGCTTTCCATCACCGGCAGCGGATTATGTTGAAGGTCGAGTTTCGCCTGACCAGGTATGTCGCTGGGGAAATAATCCAGCGTTGTTTATGGCAAGAGCGGTAAGCACGAGCTGGAGAGAAGGGATTAAGCAGGGCGCTGTTCTGGTCATCGACCGGTCAAGAACGGCCGTAGACGGCAGCTTGGTAGTGACCATGGACACGGGAGAGTTTGAGGTTAAACGCCTGAAGCTTTTCCCGACTGCTTGCCTGGAGTCTTTGGATAATGCCGATGATGTTCGATTGATTGAAGGCGGCGATCTGGAAGGGGAGGAAACGATGGTGTGGGGTGTGGTGACGTACATCATCAATGATGCGACGACAGGGGAGTTTGATGACTGTCCGCTGATGTGAAATGAGCCTCACTTATAACGGTGAGGCAAGTTTTATTAATTCACCTTGCCATCTATCCAGTCAGCCCACCACTGCATCATTTCCTGACGCAATTTAAAGTACTGGGCATGATTATAGACTCCGCGAGTATTCCCCCCGCTGGCATGAGCTAACTGAGCCTCGATTGCGTCACGATTAAATTCATGCTCGTTCATGATAGTGCTAAACTGGTGCCTGAATCCATGACCACTGGCGTAACCGCCATAACCAATTCGCCTAATTACCCCGAGAACAGTATTCTCGCTGATAGGTTTAGACTTATCAGTGCGTCCAGAGAAAACATATTCATGCATGCCAGTAATAGGCTCTAAATCCTTAAGAATATAAAATACCTGCTCAGACATTGGAACAATGTGAGCTTTTCGCATTTTCATTACTTCCGGATTGATGGTGATTAACCTGCTTTCAAAGTCGATGTCTGTCCATAGCATAGATCTCAATTCAATAGTGCGTAATGCGGTATACTGAAGGACCTGGGTAGCATATTTGGAAATTATGCTGCCACCATAACTTCGTAATGCTTTATTGAAGTCTGGTATCTCATTTATAGGTAGGAACGGATAGTTT
>NZ_AJHJ01000015.1 GCF_000257645.1 Serratia sp. M24T3 | reverse complement strand
ATACGGCCAGCATTATTTTTCCAGCTGCCGGTATACAAGTGACCGACAAGAATAAGCTGGTAAATAAGGTTGATGACCTGGGTGACAGTGTCGATAGCTATAAGGAGATGGTCAACAATATTACCAGTTTTGCAGAATATCCAAAAATACAGGCGGCGGCCGGTGATGTCGCTGGTCAATTACGTGATATTAAGGGCAGTCAGGCATCTGGCACCGCAGGAGCTGCTTTTGCAGTTACCATACCCAATGAAACACTGCCGTTTGCATTTGTGGCGAAGGCTTATGGAACGGGGCACGGTAATGCCGATATCACTCAGAGCGATATTGACTACCTTCAAGGTATTGCTGATGGTACGGTGATCCCTCTGCCCGGAGATCAAAATAAATTGACCTCCACTGCCTTGGCGCGCGCGGCGATCGTTTATGATTACGGTGTGGCCGTAGCGCATGAGTTTAGCATTGCCGGACACGCAGTATCTTTCGGTATCACCCCTAAGCTGCAAGAAACCTATCTATACAACTACAATTCCTCAATTTATAGCTTCAACAAGTCTGACGTCCTTAGCCATCATGATCGAAGCACTGACACTGGCTTCAACATTGATGCCGGTGCGGCAACTGATATTGGCGACAATTGGACGCTGGGTGTTAGCGCGCAGAACCTTATATCGCGTAATATTAATACTATAGAGGTCAACGGTGTCAAAGACGTTTATCAGATAAGCCCTGTCGTGACGCCCGGTATATCTTTTCATACTGAACGGCTGACGGCTGCGCTTGATGTCGACGTTACTCCAACCAAACGCTTCAAAACTGAGGATGAAAGTCAGTACGCTGGGGTAGGTGTCGAGTATTCCTTGCTAAGTTGGCTGCAGTTGCGGGCCGGTTATCGAGCCGATATGAAGTCGAACGACACCAATGTATACACCGCTGGTTTAGGCATTTCACCGTTTGATAGAGTGCATCTGGATCTTGCTGCCATGAAAGGCAATGATCGGACTCTAGGTGCAGTGGCTCAGTTAAACTTTACCTTCTAATACTTTTGCGATATTCACGTGATACAGAAACGGAATTTGACCGTTTCTGTATCACAGATTAGCTTTACGCATTGGCATTTTGTCGATGGTGGAGAGCAACATCTCTGAGCTTAATGGTTTTTGTTGTCGTAATTTAACCCCTCCATCTTTACCTACTAGCATAACTTCAAATCCGTGAGGATTAAGTTGAGAGCGAAGATATCCCTTTGAAGCCGGAGAGGTATCACTCAGTACAATAATATCGCGTTCAACTAACTCGACTTTTGACTTTTCCAATATCGCCATCTGTTGAACATAATTAGCATCTGTCTTTGAAGGCGCAAAGATTAATACCGGGCGGTAATGCCATTGATACCGATCCAGGTTGGCGGTCTCAGGCGTCAAAGAGCGAAATATAGGGTTATCCGCTGCCTGAGAAGTGCTGCAAGTCAACAAAGATGAAGCGAGCATTAGCAAGCCTGAGGTCAGGGAAACGCTACTATTGCCGTTTCGAAAAAGACCGTGTGGCGCAGACAGGAATGAATTGATGTGTAGCATTATTTTTAACCTTCTATATAAAATTTAGTGATTTAACAAATCCACGCTATTTTTAGTTCATTAATGAGTATGGATGAAAATCCAAAAACTTCACGTGCTCACAGATGATTGAAAAAAAACATTAACTGAGTCACATAAAAAATCATTATTTCTTTTCAATGATGTTTTGTTGTTTTTTTGTGAATTAAATAGCAATGCTTAAGGCATCCTCACAAGGTTTTTCCTCAGAACTGCTTTAAGAACAAGGCAAATGCACAATGCGTATCCTCGCTATAAGGCTAAGATATTAATTACAGCCTCAATGAGAATATCTCCGCTCTGGCTATGTATTTTGAGTACGGTGATAAATATTTTTGATTCAGTGGCACCTATTCGACGACTTGAAATTTTAATGTTATTACTAAGGATTCGATAATGAATAACAGGACCGTCGTTATACTGCTCATTACCGCTATTTACTTTACAGCTGTAATAGGGATTGGATATTTAAACAAAAAATCTGCTTCTGGTGGTTCAAGCTTTACCAGTGGTGGTAAGCCATTTCCTTCGATTTTAATCGCGGCCCTGATAGTCTCAGAATATATCGGGACCTCAGTGAGTATAGGGACTGCTCAAACAGGATTCGAAATAGGCATATCAGCGGCGTGGAATCTTATAGCGTTGGGGTTCGGATTTTTATTGCTCGGTGTTTTTTTAGTCAAGAAATTTAGAGCAACAAAAAACTTAACTATCTCAGGCGTCCTTGACGGCTACTATGGCCGAAATATGCGTTATGCCTCATCAATTCTTACCATGATATCGTTGAGTATTGTGGCGATCGCTCTTTATGCCAGCGGTGGAGCCGTCCTGTCAAAAGTCGTGGGAATCGAAAAATGGCAGGCAATCTTAGCCTGCGGTGCGGTGGCAATATTTTTTGTGATCATCGGTGGAATGAGGTCCGTGGTCTATTCAAATACGCTTAATGTGATTATAAAATTTATAGGTGTAATGGTAACACTCTGGTTTGCTTTAAAATTTGTGGGTGGGATTGAGGGGCTCAAAAAATCATTAGCTCCAGGCATGTTCGATTTTACCGCTGTCGGATGGGGCCAGATCGGGGCATGGATGTTTAGTGGTATCGGGTCTATATTTGCCACTCAGTATGTTATTCAAGGCATAGCAATTACCAAATCGGATAAAGATGCCAGAAAATCCTGTAGCTACACATTTATTCTCATGGTGCCTTTTGGATTAATGGTAGCTTTAATTGGGATGTGCAGCGCCGTTCTTTATCCAGCCGGAAAATCAATCGATGCATTCCCGAGCATAATTGCCAATATGCCAGCATTTGCGACCAGTATTGTGTTTATCGGCTTGGCAGGTGCACTGTTTGGTGGAATATCCGCTGCGATTATGTCGAACGCTACCTTATTATTGAATGACTTTTATATTCCCTTTTTTAATAAAGAGAATGATGAGAAAAAATCTTTAATCTGCGTGCGACTGGCAACGGCATTTTTTGGTTTGCTTCCTCTAATACTGGCCCTTCACGCTGATAAGATTCTTAAAATTGCTTTTTTAGGAAAATCTCTGCGCGCATCGCTGGCGATATTTATATTATTGGCTTTTTACGCTCCCAAGTTTGGAACTCATAAAGGTGCGTTTTACGGCATTATCCTGTCGGTGATATTGACTATTAGTTGGTACCTGCTGGGTAACCCCTACGGGATCGACAGCTCGTACGTTGCGTTTGTCACCCCGCTATTTTCTATGTTATTGAGTCACCTGATGAAAGGGAACCATTATTTGAATCATAGAAAATGCCATGATGAATTAAATTAGAAGATGACTGTTTTAAAAGGTTGCAGGGGGCTTTTCCGCGACACTCGGCGAATGTTATCCTTTGATATATCACTTTTATCGGGGGCATTATGCCAATTAAGCCATTACTATCGCTAATTTTGCTGCTTTCCTTGCCAGTAGTCGCCTCTGCGACACAAACCTTCACCTGCGTTGTTACTCATAGTACTGAAGACAGTAACGGCAATGTTCATTCAGAGCAGGTCAGTAAAAATGCAGTTTTAGTCGATAACGGTAACACCTTTAGTGCTTCTCCAGAAGACAAAGGTCAAAAGATCAGTCCGACACTCAAAACCTCGACAACGCCAGATGGTGGGCAGATTTTTACGGCCAAGACACTTGATGGAATGATGTTTGCAAAAATTGACGGTAGTTATGTCATCAGAAATGCCAAAGAAGGGTATGTCTATTCAGACTGCAAACCATCGAATTAAGAGTTGATTCAACTCGGCCAAAATCATAAACCCGCGATAGCGGGTCTATGAACGCCTTCTCAATATTTTCACATTCCGTACTTGTATTATTAGCATCTTATTCAAAATGGTAACTTATCGATCATTGCAATGACAATCTTTTGATTAATCAGATTTTTTATATTTTTTATGTCTAAAAAGCTTTGGTTTATTTGATAAAAGCGAGGTGATCGGCCGTGGTAAGTCGGATAACATATAAGAATACTATTATCCGGGTTGAATCAGGCGGTACCGGTTGTGCGTTTAGACAAGAAAATATCTTCGCTAGATAATCTCATTTACAGCAACTATCGCGTTACGCACGGGCTGCGAATGGGGCTGGCGTTTGTTCTCACCTTTATGTTTGTTCGTTTGACTCATCTTCCCGAGGCAACTTGGCCGTTGATCACGCTGGTGGTGGTGATGGGGCCGATTTCTTTTTGGGGAAACGTTGTGCAACGCGTTTCCGAAAGGATTATTGGCACCATTGGCGGGTCTATCGCCGGGATGATCGCGCTATGGCTTGAGCTTTATTCCTTGCCTGTCATGCTGGCCTGGTGTGGGTTAACGGTGTTTGCCAGCGGTTATCTGGCCTTGGGTCGACGCGCCTACGCCGGACTGTTGCTCGGCGTTACGCTGGCGGTAATCATTGGTGCTGGTCCGGGTGATATGGAAACTGCGCTATGGCGAAGTGGCGACGTGTTGATTGGTTCATTACTGGCACTGCTGTTTTCCAGTATTTACCCGCAGCGGGCGTTTATTCACTGGCGCATGCAGATGTCGGATTACCTGATGTCGCTGAACAAGCTGCACAGTGCCTGGCTGTCGCCAAATATGCTCGAGCGACCGAGATTGCAGAATAAGCTTAAACTGGCAATGTCGCAGATGATAAAAATGCGCGCACTGCACGCGGCTTCCAGTAAAGAGTCACATATTCCGCGTGAAGTTTTCGACGCTACCCAAACGCTGTGCCGCAATCTGCTTTGTACTCTCGAACTGTTGGCCGATGCCTACTGGAGTTCGCGAGAAAGCCATTTCATCATGCTCAATGCCCGCACGCTGCGCCATACTCAGCGCTCGATTCTGGATTGCCTGGAAAAACTCAGCCTTTTAATGCGCAATGGTTCGATAGGCGACGAGCTGAAAATCAGCAATCAATTGGCGGAATCTGCCCAAGAGTTGCAGGAGTTGATGCAGTCCATGAATCGTGGCAAGAACAATGAAGCGCAAATTTATGGTTATGTTTGGCTCAGCATGCAAGTTACCGATCAGCTTAAATCTTTAGGTGATCTGATCACGCTAGCGATGGATAAGCAAGAGCCGGTTATGGTCGCGCACTCCGAATCCTGATAGTCTGTTCGCTATTGCGGGCAGCGAGTAAATGAATCTGTGTAACTTAATCGAAGGTGTAAAAATGGATAATACTATTAAGCCAAGTTTCCAGGATGTTCTGGAGTTTGTACGAATTTTCCGTCGTAAAAACAAACTTCAGCGTGAAATAGTCGATAACGAAAAGAAAATCCGCGATAACCAGAAACGTGTATTGCTGCTCGATAACCTGAGCGATTATATCAAGCAGGGAATGAGCATTGATGACGTACAGGGTATTATTGCCAACATGCGTGGCGACTACGAAGATCGCGTTGATGACTACATCATCAAAAACGCTGACCTGTCCAAAGAGCGTCGTGAGATGTCAAAAACGCTGAAAGCGATGGGCGAAATCAAAGCTAACGAGACCAAAGCCAGCGAAATTAAATAATCCCACGTTTTGCCGCCCCAAGCTCTCCCCTCAGGCAGGGGAGAGATTAATGCCTACCTTTAATCCCATTCTTTTAAGCCGGCTGAGCGTTTCGTCGCACTTTGTTGAGCCAGTTATCAAGCTGCATCTGTCGGCCAACCCACAACGATTCCGCTTTCTCGACGCTGACAGTCTCGAAACTGATCATATCGCCGGGTTTGGCCTGACCGAGACGAGCCAGATCGGCGCGGATCACGGTGGCGATTTTGGGATAGCCCCCGGTAGTTTGCCGATCGTTCATGGCAATAATCGGCTCGCCGCTGCCAGGGATCTGAATACTGCCGCGTGAAATACCGTCGGAAACAATGTTAAAACCCTTGGTGTGGGAGATTGGATTACCACTCAGCCGGTAACCCATGCGGTCGCTTTGTTCGCTGACTCGATAAGCGGTACTCAAAAACTGGCTTATCGCGGTCTGATCAAAGTGATCGTCCTGTGGTCCCGGGATCACTCGGATCGGGCGTCGTTCGCGCTGTGGCATCAGCCGTTGCTCGGGAACGCCGCGTGCTTTGTCCGTAAAATGAGCGCCGTGTGGAGTGGGCATCCAATGACTTTTTTTCACTCGATGCAGTGAAGGATTAAGCGGCAACCAGTCGCCTTTTTGCAGCTGCCTGCCGCTAAATCCGCCCAAACCCGCGCGCATCAGCGTCGAAACACTGCCCATTACTGGCTTGACTTTGAAGCCTCCTGCGACCGCCAGATAACCTCGCGCGCCGCTGAGCGTGCGGGCAATGCGTAAAGTGTGGCCCGGTAATAACGTTAGCCGATGGTAAGGCTCGGCCGCGACGCCGTCGATGCTCAGCGCCATATCGCCGGTGACTGCAAAAATGCAAGGTTCGCTGCCGGTCAGGCGTAATGTGGCGCCCGTCAGGGTAAATTCCAGCGCACCGGTATCAGCCTGATTACCCACCAGCGCGTTGGCAATGGCAAAACTCATTTCATCCATCGCGCCCGACGGCGGCACTCCGTAGTCTTCAAAACCAAATCTTCCGGCATCTTGCAGGGTGGTGAACAGGCCGGGAGATAACACTTCAAAACCGTCGATCATTGCCAACTCCACTCGGGTAAAAAGTCGGCCTTGGCCGCTAAATCGTGATATTCCGCTTCGCCAATCGGGGTGAATTTTACTCTATCCCCAGCGCTGAACAAAAAAGGCTGGCCGCGTTCGGGCGCAAAGCTGCGCACCGGTGTGCGGCCTATCAGATGCCAGCCGCTGGGAGCTTCCACCGATCCGACGGCAGTTTGCATACCGCCAATGCTGATGCTGCCTGCCGGAACTTTCAGTCGGGGAGACTCACGGCGCGAGGTATGCAGCTGCGGGTCGAGGCCGCCGAGGTAGGCAAAACCCGGCATAAACCCAATCATATAAACACGATACGAGGCCGCGATGTGGCGATCTATCACTTCTTGCTCGCGTAATCCATGGCTCTGCGCCAACCACGCCAGATCAACCCCCTGATCACCGCCATAATTGACAGGAATGGTCCAGATTTTCACTCGTTCAGCACCGGCATCTGGCTGTGAAAGCAGCTCGGTCAAGGTTTCAACCAGTTTAGCCTGTCGGGTTTGAGTCGAGTCATAGCCCACGGTCAGCGCGCGATAGGTTGGCACCAACGAGGTTACGCCGGGCACTTCTGCCTTGCGCACGCGTGCGGCCAGGGCGGTCACTCGACTGTTGATCGCTTCATCAATTACTTCACCGAAATCGACGTAAACTGCCTGATCGGCAATCGGCAGGATCCGCCACGGGGCAGAATTTTCAGTCACTGATATTTCCTCTGGAAAAAAATCGCATTCCCGCGCAGGGAGTTCAACGTGAAGAACGACGATAAAAAAACAGTTCATTGCTTTTAATTTAAAGATGCTTTTAACTTAAACAAATATCGGAATACTTTTGGCATACCACTGGTGTGCTGTCAATACGCCGTGAACATCTGGCAGTGGTTTTGCATTAGCCAATGCAAGCGCGTGCTTATTCCAATGACCTACAACAGCACGCAAAAACAGTGCCAATCATTTACTCATCGGGAGAAAGAAGATGTTGATCGATCTGAACAGCGACATGGGCGAGAGTTTTGGAGCCTGGAAAATGGGCGAAGACGAGGAGATGCTCAGCATTGTGACCTCGGCAAATATTGCCTGCGGCTTTCACGCCGGCGATCCGGATGTGATGTTCAATACGCTGACGGCCGCCAAGGCCAACGGTGTCGGGGCGGGGGCGCATCCAAGTTTTCTGGATATTCAAGGGTTTGGTCGTCGTCAGATCCTTGGGGAAACGCCCGCACAAATTCAACGACAGATTATTTATCAAATTGGTGCATTAAAGGCGTTGGCTGAAAGTATGGGCTTCCCGCTTCAGCATGTAAAAACTCACGGCGCGATGGGCAATATGGCGGCGGAAGATCCTGAGCTGGCGATGGCGGTGGCGCGTGCTATTCAACTGGTTGATGCAGATTTGATTATGGTCGTGATGCCTGGCATGGAGACAGAAAAAGCCGCCGAAAAACTGGGGCTAAGAATGGTACGCGAGATTTATGCCGATCGCGCCTATACGGAAACCGGCACGCTGGTATCACGCAAGCTGCCGGGCGCGGTGATCCACGACGCGCAGCAGGCCGCCACGCGGGTCATGCAGATGCTGGAGAGTGGGGCGATCCTCACTCTGGATGGTAAAAAACTGCCGACCCGCATCGACAGTATTTGTGTGCACGGTGATACTCCGGGAGCCGTTGCAATGGCGCGCCAGCTGCGATCGCTGCTGGAAAGCAATGGCCTGACCCTGGCACCGATGGCGCAAGTCATTGGCTGACACTAGGCTCAACGACGGCGCAGCTCCCAAATTTGTGGGTTAATCATCGAAGGCGGGCAGCGGTCGTTTAAAACCTCAAGCACGCCGGTTACCGCCGCGCTCGCCATGCGTATCAACGCCTGCTCGGCCGAGGCGGCGGCGTGCGGGGTCAGCACCACGTTTGGCAGTTGGGTCAGCGGGCTGGAGGCGGGCAAAGGTTCAACGGCAAATACGTCGAGTCCAGCTCCGGCGATTTCCCCCTGCTGCAATGCGGCAATCAGCGCGTCTTCATCCACCAGCGCACCCCGGCTGGTGTTAATCAGGTACGCCGATGGTTTCATTATTTTCAGCTGCTCTGCGCCAATCAGATGCTGTGTCTCAGGCAGCGAAGGCGCATGTAAAGAAACGATGTCACTGCTGGTCAGCAGACTCTCCAGACTTGACGCTTTTTCAAGCCCCAAATCAGCGAGTTCTTCGGCGCTGCGGCGGGTTAACACCTGCACGCGCATGCCCATCGCCTGGGCCATTTGAGCGGTCATTTGGCCGATAGCGCCATAGCCGACTATGCCGAGCGTGGCGCCAAATAGTTCACGTAAACCCCCCTTGAAGCGGAATGAAAACTCGCCCCGACGCACAGCCTGATCCGATTCGGGAAGGCGTTTGGTTAAAGCAAACATTAGTCCAAGCGCGTGCTCGGCTACCGACCGGTTATTGGCTCCCGGCGTGTTAAATACCGCAACACCTAATTCATTGGCACCTTCCAAATCGATACCGTCGATGCCGACACCGTGTACGGCGATTGCGCGCAAAGCAGGCAACTGCACCATTCTGGTGCGCGGAAATTGACCACTGCGATAGATAGCCGCGACGACCTGATCCACTGGCGCATTGGCACAAGCTTCTTCGCCAACCAGCGGCTCAATGCCGTTATCCCTGAGTTGTTGTAAGCCGCTTTGATGGATGGGCTGCGGGATCAGACAAAATTTGTTCATTTTTTCACTCTTTTTTAGTGGATAAAGTGCGCTTGGCATTTTAATTGCATTTCTTGTGTATACCAAAGGAATTCCAATTAGGAATGCCAAGAAAATAGCAGCAGTTTTTTTGTATAGCGAGAGGAATTGTATGACCGCCAAAAACGACTCATCTCTGTCTGACTTTGTATTGGATGCAACGCGCGGGACCGCTGTAGCATTACAGAAAGGTCAGGTGCTGAGTATTACCAATCTCCAGGGAAATCAAGTTGTTGACGCTTGGGCTGTGATGCAGTCTGACCCTTTTGAGTACTCCTCCATGGAGCACACTCGTTCAATTAACAGCAATCTTTTTTATCAGTTGGGCATGCCGGTAGTGAGTATTTACCGCCGCGCGATGTTTACTCTGGTCGGCGATACCACCCCGGGCCGTCACGATACTTTGCTGTGCCCGTGCAATGCAGCCATTTATCGCGAGCTGGGCTGTAGTGAGTATCACCGCAGCTGTACCGATAACTTCCATGAAGCGCTGGCAGAAAAGGCAATCAAACTGCCGTTTACCCCCGCCTCGTTGAATCTTTTTATGAATGTGCCGATTACCGAAGCCGGTGAACTAGACCGCGTACCCCCGCGTTCTGTTGCGGGCGACGTATTACAACTGCGCGCCGAAGCGGATATCTATGTCGTGCTGTCAGCCTGCCCGCAGGACATCACCCCGATTAATGGCGCATCTCGTCAGCCGGCAGATATTGGTTTGAGCGTCTCATACGACAATGCGAAAAGCGTGCCGGAGGAGGCCAAATGAGCGAAGTATCTACCCCTTTATTAACGGTTAAAGAGCTGAACAAGAGCTACGGCGATCTACACGTGCTGAAAAATGTTGCGCTCGACGTGCATAAAGGCGAAGTGGTGTCGATTATCGGCGCCAGTGGTTCTGGTAAAAGTACCTTCCTGCGCTGCCTTAACGTGATGGAAATGCCGCAAAGCGGTTTTATGAATTTCGACGAGTTCGCGTTTGATTTTCGCGACGGGGCACGCGCCCAGCCAACGGACGATCAGCTGCGACTGCTGCGCGCCCGCATCGGCATGGTGTTCCAAAGCTATAACCTCTGGCCGCACATGACGGTGCTGGAAAACGTTATCGAAGCACCTCTGCGGGTAAAAAAAATGCCGCGCAAACAGGCGATTGAACTGGCCGAAAGCCTGCTTAGCCGCGTTGGGTTGTACGAAAAACGTTTTCAGTATCCGGCGAAACTTTCCGGCGGACAGCAGCAACGCGTGGCGATTGCCCGCGCGTTGGCAATGCAGCCACAGCTGATGTTGTTTGATGAGGTAACGTCGGCGCTGGACCCTGAACTGGTAGGGGAAGTGCTGTCGCTAATGGCTTCGCTGGCCGATGATGGCATGACCATGCTGCTGGTGACTCATGAGATTGCTTTCGCCCGAGATGTTTCTTCTCGCGTGGTGTTTTTCGACCAGGGCGTGATGGCCGAAGACGGTCCGCCCAATCAGGTGCTACACAATCCGGAAAGCCCGCGCTTACGTCAGTTCTTAAGCCGTATTTTGCATGAAGATGTTTCACAGATTACTAATAAAGGTAAGCAGGGGATCCAGCCATGAACCAACTTTGGGACGACATCAACACCTATGGCATGGGATTCCTCGAGGCTTCGTGGACCGTTTTGCTCATCACCATTTGCACCATCGTACTGAGCTGGGTATTCGGCTTTATGGCGGTAAGCGCCAAGACCTCGAAGGTCAAACTGTTTCGCGGCATGGGCCGTTTTTACATCTGGTTTATTCGCGGTACGCCGGCGCTGATTCAGGTGTTCGTGGTCTATTTCGGTTTCCCGCAAATTGGCATTCATCTGTCGCCGTTTGTGGCGGGCGTGCTGGCGCTGGCCATGAACAGCGGCGCCTATGTGGCCGAAATTATCCGCTCCGGCCTGAAAGCTATTCCGCGCAGCCAGGTGGAATCAGCCTCGGCGCTGGGCATGAGCAAGGGCGAGATCATGCGCCGTATCGTGCTGCCGCAGGTGTTTCGTATCGTGCTGCCTCCGCTGACCAACGAGGCGATTTCGACGCTGAAAAACACTTCGCTGCTGTCAACCATCACCGTGGTTGATATCACGCTGTATGCCCAGACCATTATTTCCGCGACGTTCCGCCCGTTCCAGTTCTACATCGCCGCGGCGCTGATTTATCTGGTGCTGACCACGCTGTTGACCGAGCTTTCTGACTGGCTCGAACGTCGTCAGGCCCGCTTTAGCTGATTATTACGAGGTTTTAAATGAGCGTTTTACCCACTGATTCACTGGAAACTCCACGTTTTTGCGGCGTGCCAACCTTTATGCGCCTGCCGATGGCCACCGATCTCAGCCAGCTCGATGCGGCGATTATTGGTCTGCCATCCGATTCGGGTGCGCCGTTTCGTACCGGCGCACGCTTTGGGCCAAATGCGGTCAGGGCGATGTCGATTATGCTGCGCCCAATCAACCCATACCGTAATGATATCAACGTATTCGACACTTTGCGCTGTGCCGATGCCGGTGATGCGGCAGTCGTTCCGGGCTATGAAGAAGAGTGTCTGGAACGTATCGAGCAGGCGGTTTATGCCCTTTCAAGCGCTGGCGTCGTGCCGTGCGGTATTGGCGGTGATCACTCGATTACTCTGGCCGAGCTGCGCGCGGTGGCTAAAGTTCACGGACCCGTCGCCCTGGTGCAATTCGATTCGCACAGCGATACCTGGGACAAATACTTTGCCGATAAACGTTACAGCGCAGGTACGCCTTTCCGTCGTGCGGTTGAGGAAAACATTGTCGACCCGTCGCATTCTATTCAGGTCGGGCTGCGTGGCTCGTTGTTCCGTACCTCAGATATCACTCAGTCGATAGACCTGGGTTACGAAGTATTTACCACCGATCAGATGTTTGACTTGGGTATCAAAGAGATGGCGCAGCGCATCGCCGAACGCACTGCCGGTCGCCCAACATTTATTACCTTCGATATGGATTTCGTCGATCCTGCATTCGCGCCGGGTGTGCAAACTCCCGAGGCGGGTGGGCCAAGTTCGCGCGAAGCCTTGCAGCTGCTGCGCGCATTGAAGGGCATCAACATGGTGGGCTGTGACGTAACTGAAATCAGCCCGATGTACGACGGACCAGGGCAAATTACCTCTTTGCTCGGTGCGACGGTAATGGCCGAGCTGTTGGCGTTACTGGCCAGTGAACGCGCGGCATAAGCGCGGTTTTTAACGTGAGTTTTGAAGACGCTTTATCGACACACAGGGTTTATTTTCTCCAACTTACTTGAGAGTGACATCATGAAAATTAAGCATTTTCTAAGCATTGCCACCGTTCTCGCTGCGATGACCACGCCTTTCTTCGCTTCTGCAGCTGATACCGCGGGTCAGCTCGAGCTGTTAACTCCGGGCAAACTTTCTGTAGCCACTGAAGGTACCGATCCCCCGTTCAGCATGCGCAGCGCCAATGGTCAGCTCGATGGCCTTGAGATCCGCGTAATGAAAGAAGTGGCGCGCCGTCTGCATCTTGAATACACCCCGGTTATCACCAAGTGGGACTCGATTCTGGTCGGTTTGCAGGCCAATCAGTTTGATATGAGCAGCGCCGCGATGGATATCACCCCCGCGCGTCAGAAAGCAATCGTGTTTTCGGATGGCTGGATTGAATCGGGCGGTCGTATCATTATTCCTCTGAAATCTGACATCAAATCGGCTAAAGATTTGAAAGGTAAACGCATTGGTGCACAGGTTTCTTCAACTTATGCCCAGTTGGCGGTGGATCACGGCGCAACGTTGAAAAATTATATCGACGTGACTGCGGCGGTTCAGGACCTGGCGAACGGTAACATCGATGGGGTCATCAATGACTCGATCGGTAACGCCTATCTGATTAAAGACATGCACCTGCCACTGACGCAAACACCTGACTACGTTAGCGTTATTCAGAAAGGTTTCGCCTTCAAAAAAGGAAAACCAAATCTGGTGGCGGCAGTGAACAAGGCGCTGGCGGATATGAAGGCCGATGGCACTTATGCTAAACTCGTGACCCCAATCGTGGGCTTCGATCCGGCACCGAAAGATCCGGTACGCACGTTACCTCAGTAAACTGTGTCATCACCCATGGCGTGACACAGTCTGGTTCAGCGCTCTGGTGACAGGGCGCAAACGGGCGTGAATTAACGTAGGGCAGGCACCCGTGTCTGCCTTTTTTATCAGTCTTGTCAATGTGAAATAACACCATGGACTCCATCAAAAGTACGTCTGATTTGATTGGTGAGCGCGAGCAGAATCTCAGCAGTAAAGCCTATGAAGTGCTGCTGAATATGCTGATTAACCGGGAACTGCCGGTCAACACTGTGCTGCAGGAAAGACGGCTGGCCGAGCTGCTGAATATTTCACGTACGCCGGTACGCGATGCTCTTAACCGATTAGAAAATGAAGGGTTTATTATTCGCACCGGGGGCCGTACGCCAGTGGTTAAAGAGTTTTCAATTCGCGAGCTGGTAGAAACGTTACACGTTCGGCGCACGCTGGAATCGGAAGCCGCCAGTCTGGCAGCCGGTCGTGTTCCGCTGGCTGAGCTAGATGCTCTCGAGGCAGGAATTCGCAAACTGCTGGCCGACGAAACGCCGAGTCCGCAAGAGGATTGGGAGGTCGATAGCCGCCTGCATACCGCCGTGGCACAGTACAGCGGTAATCTGTTGCTCATGCAATATATTGAAAGTCTGCGCCTTAAAACGCGGATGTTTAACCTTCGTCAGGTGCCTGAGCGTTTTGTTAGCGGTCATCATGAGCATCTGGAAATTATCGCCGCCTTGCGCAGCGGTGATGGAGAAGCAGCCCGCGCCGCAGCGGCAAAACATATCGACAACGTGCGTGAAAGTATCGTTCGTCGATTGAGTCAGCTGTAATCGGTTGTTTTGAAGAACGGCGGCAAGTGATCCGGCATTCATTGCCCGCCACCGGCGCTGCGAATTTTTAGCGCTTCGCCAAGTACGCGCGTGGCGGCGGCAAAATCGTCTAGATCCATGCTTTCGTGCGGATTGTGACTGCCGTTGGCGTTACGGACAAACAGCATCGCGCTCGGCACGCCCTGTGCAGCGAACAGCGCGGCATCATGTCCAGCGCCGCTTTGCAGTGACATCGCTGGAATATTTTGCTCGTCGGCTGCACTTTGCAGCAGGGAGAGCAATGCTTCATCCATTACGCCCGGTGCGCTGCGCGTTTGTGCGCCGAGAGTAAAAGTCACGCCGTGACAGGCGGCAATGGTGGTTATGCGGTGTGAAAGACGTTGGTCGATCAGTTCCAGCGTTTCCAGGCTGCGTGAACGGAAATCGACACAGAATTTCACTTCACCGCTGACTTTGCTAAAGTCAGCCTGTAATGCATCGGTTGCCAGCTGTCCGTTAGTGACGGTGAGCTGGTGGCCTTGTGCTTCTAATTCAATCCAGTCCTGATAAAGCCCGGTGACCAATTCTGCAGCCGCCAGCACGGCGTCTTTCCGATGCAGGCGCGGCGTAGCGCCCGAATGAGCATAATGCCCGCTGACGCTGGCCTGACGATAGCGCAGGCTACCGCAAATACCGCTGACGATTCCTAACGGTTGTCCGGCATTTTCAAGGATCGGGCCTTGTTCAATGTGCAATTCGATAAAACAGTTTACATTTGCGGGCGAGAGATGCGGCACGCCTGAAATCAAACCTTTGCAGTCACCGCCCAATGCGGCGAGATGATGTTTCAGCGTTAGCTGGTTATCGAAACGCCTTACCTCAAGCGAATCGTCATTCAACAGGCCAAAGGCTGCTTTACTGCCTAAATACGAAAGCGGAAACCAGGCACTTTCTTCGGCGCGAACGGCCATGACTGTGACACTGATTTCTGGTTGATAGCCCGCCTTGACCCATCCTGCCAAAACCGCAATACCCGCCAATACACCCGCAGCGCCGTCATAGTTGCCGCCGCGCGGCACTGAATCGAGGTGCGAACCGGTGATCACCTGCGGGGCAAAAGTATTGCGGCCCGGCAGGGTCATATAAAGGTTAAGGGCAGCATCGCGGCTGACTTGCAATCCTAGAGCTTCGGCGGTCTGCGCCAGCAGATCGTGCGCCCGCTGCTCGCCTGCGCCGTAGGTGTCGCGAGTTATGCCGACGCCGTCAAAGCTCATCTTCTGCAATTGGTCGAATAAATCAGCGGCCAGTTGCAGATCGGGTTCGACAAGTTCGAGGATCAAACCAGCTCCCCACAGGCTTTAACCATTAATTCACAGGCGCGATCCACGTCTTCATCAGCAATGCTGTAAGCCAGGCGAAAATACGGCGCCATGCCAAAAGCGGTGCCGGGAACTACGGCTACGCCGGCTTGTTCAAGGAAATATTCTGCGACGTCGAGGTCACTGCCCAGCGTTTTGCCTGCGGGCGTGGTTTTCCCGAGCAGCTTTTCACAGCCGACAAACAGGTAGAAGGCCGAAGGCGGGGTTTCAACCCAAAGATCCGGCGACTGGCGCAGGATAGCCAGAGCGCTGTCGCGACGAGTGCGCAGACGATCGCACCATTCAGCCAGTAAATTCTGTGGGCCTTCCAAAGCAGCAATCGCTGCCGCTTGAGCGATGGCGTTCGGGCAAGAGGTGCTTTGAGATTGCAGCATTGCGAGTGCGCTGATTAACCACTCGGGGCCACTGGCGAAGCCAAGACGCCAGCCGGTCATGGCATAGGTTTTGGACACGCCGTTGATGGTCAGTGTGCGGTCAGCCATGGCTGGAACCGCAGTCGCGAAGGAAACAAACTGGCCTTCATAAACAATGTGTTCGTAAATGTCATCGGACATCACCAGCACGCGCGGGAAATCTGCCAATACGGCGGCCAACGCCTGTAATTCTTCAGCCGAATACAGCGCGCCGCTGGGATTGCCCGGCGAGTTAAGCAATAGCCAACGAGTATTTGGGGTCAACGCTGCCGCAAGACTGGCCGGGGTGAGTTTAAAGCCTTCGTCGGCGGCTGGAACTATCGCAACGGGTTCTGCACCGGTCAGGCGAATCATATCCGGATAAGACACCCAATAAGGCGCGTTGAGGATAACCTCATCACCGGCGTCCAACGTCGCTAAAAAGGCGTTGAAGATGATCTGTTTCGCACCGGTGCTGGCAATAATTTGTTTGGCAGAATAGTCGAGCTGATTATCACGTTTAAACTTTTTGATAATTGCAGCTTTAAGCTCTGCGGTGCCACCGACATCGGTATAACGGGTCTGACCGGCCTGCATTGCGACAACAGCGCCGTCCTGAATATGTTGTGGGGTATCAAAATCCAGCTCACCGGAGCTCATGTTGATGATATCGCGACCTTCTGCGGCCAGACGGCGCGCCAGCTGGGAAATAACCAGTGTCACAGAAGGGGTAACCGAGGCCAGTCGGGAAGCCAGTTTTCGTTCAGGATGCGCAGAATTCATCAGAGTCTCATGGGTTAGCGATTAACTGCTTGTACAGCAATTTTTACCCACAAAAAGTGTGATGAAAAGCGAATAAAATTTGTATCGAGCTCAAAAAATTTTGATGAATGGGGAGAGGGAACGAGTAACTGTTATCTCCGCCCTAAACATTCTGTTTTTCTGCCCGGCCAGCGCACTCGATTTACTGAATGGGTTACGGGCAACCGGCGTCTGCAAATAAATTAAAGCTCCCGCACCGGCTGGCCGGCGATAAACGCCTGAATATCTTCAATCGCTTCATTAAAGTAAATACCGTAATTGTCGTCGGTTACATAGCCCAAATGCGGTGTCGCCAATACGTTGGGCAGATGGCGATAAGGATGATTATCCGGCAGCGGCTCGTTGTCAAACACGTCCAGACCAGCCCCCGCAATCTGCCGATGGTTTAGCGCCTCGACTAACGCGGCCTGATCCACCAGCCCCGAACGTGAAGTATTGATCAAGAAAGCTGTGGATTTCATCGCCGCCAGATCCTGTGCGGAGATAATGCCGCGACTGCGATCGCTGAGCACCAGATGCAGCGATACAAAATCACTGTTGTTCAATAGTGCCTGTTTTGACTCAGCCAACTCGACGTTAAATTCTGCCGCGCGCTCGGCGGTGAGATTCTGGCTCCATGCGGTAACCTTCATCCCAAAAGCCTGAGCAATCAACGCCATGCGCTGACCAATCTTCCCCAGCCCGATCAGACCGAGTGTTTTTCCCTTTAGCCCAATTCCCAGCGTGCTCTGCCACGGGCCACTGTTGCGAATTGAGCGATTTTCGACAGTAAGATGCCGCGCCAGACCAAGAATCAGCGCCCAGGTCAGCTCAACCGGCGCATCTGAACCGCTGCCCGTGCCGCACACCGTCACGCCTTGCGCCTTCGCCGCTGGCAAATCCACCGCAGCATTACGCATTCCCGAAGTCACCAGCAATTTTAGCTTCGGCAGGCGGCTCAGCAATGCTGCGGTGATTGGCGTGCGTTCGCGCATAATCACTAAAATATCTGCGTCGACCAGCAACTCGACCAGGCGATCTTGCTGCACAATTGGATTATGAAGCGCGGTGATTTCCACTGCTGGCTTTAGAATCGACCAGTCGGCCTGGGTCAGGGCGACATTTTGATAATCATCGAGAATAATGCAGCGCAAAGTCATAACCATTTCCCTGAATTTGAGACGAAGGTGGGATGGAGTAAATTCTATTGAAAGTTATAGCAGTGCTTTGAAATAGAAGAAAGAAGGCATAGCTCAACAAGTTGTCACATTGTATGACAATGTGATCTGGCGCTGGCTTTAAGCCTAAATGTTCTTGAAGTGCTTTAACGTTATCTTATCGTGATGAAGGGCTGAACAGACATGTTAAGGCATAATAAGCTAGCAAACTGCTTACTATGCCTTTGTTTTTTAAGCTTTCGGGAACACCCACACGTCCTTGGCGGGAAACGACAGGCGGCAAAGCGCGGCATCTCTGACATCGTTTCCATAGGCGCGGATCACAAAATCATCAGCCTGAGTGCGGAACAGATACTCCCAGCGATCGCCGAGATACATGCTGGTAAGCAAGGCCAGCTCGAGCTGATTTTCTTCTGGTTCGTCAGCTATTTTCACGCGTTCGACGCGGATCACCGCCGTGCCTTCTGATCCGGCCTGTACACCTTGGCCTGCCTGCCCCCAAAGTACCCAGTCTTTGCCTTCAATTCGCGCCCGACCGTCTCTGACTTCGGTCACCTTGCCATGCAGCCGATTGTTGCTGCCCATAA
The DNA here is from genome assembly GCF_000257645.1 of Serratia sp. M24T3. Classification (GTDB taxonomy): domain Bacteria; phylum Pseudomonadota; class Gammaproteobacteria; order Enterobacterales; family Enterobacteriaceae; genus Rouxiella. Next base: position 80,556 of record NZ_AJHJ01000015.1, on the reverse strand, counting down.
ACTCGGCGGTAAATAGTGTGGCAGGGGAGCCATACATTTCCTGCGGCGTGCCTTGTTGCTCAATTTTTCCGTTATTAAGCAACAGGATGCGGTCGGAAATAGCCATTGCCTCGTTTTGATCGTGAGTTACCATCAGCGCCGACAGACCCAGCTTGATAATCAGTTCGCGCAGAAAAACTCGCGCCTCTTCACGAAGCTTGGCATCGAGGTTGGATAACGGTTCGTCCAACAGGATAACTGGCGGGTTATAAACCAGCGCACGACCAATTGCCACGCGCTGTTGCTGGCCACCAGAAAGCTGATGCGGATGGCGATTACCCAGATGCCCCAGCCCCAGTTGGTCGAGCACGTCTTGCACTCGCTGCTTTGTTTCTGAGGAAGAGGTTTTACGCAATTTAAGCGGATAGGCGACATTTTCGAACACCGTTTTATGCGGCCACAAAGCATAGGATTGAAACACCAGCCCGAGATTGCGCTCCTCGGCAGGAATTTCCGAACGCGAGGTACCGTCATAAACGGTATTCTTGCCGATCACTATTTTGCCCTGCGTGGGCTTTTCCAACCCGGCGACCGCTCGTAGCAGGGTGGTTTTTCCACTGCCGGAAGGCCCCAGCAGGGAAACGACCTCGCCGCGCCTGAGATTCATCGACACCCCTTTAAGCACCGGGTTGTCGCCATAGGTTAAGTGCAAGTTATCTACCGTTAGTTCAATCATGTAATTTGACTCCAAAGCGCAGGGCAATCCCCAGACCGACCACCACCAGCAGAATGTTGATAAACGACAGCGCAGCGACGATATCTATCGCGCCCGCCGCCCACAGCGAAACCAGCATCGAGCCGATGGTTTCTGTTCCCGGCGACAGCAGATATACCCCGGTGGAATATTCTCTTTCGAAAATCAGGAACATCAACAGCCATGAGCCGATCAGGCCGTAGCGGGAGAGGGGAATAGTCACATGGCGGGTAATCTGGCCGCGAGACGCACCGGTGCTGCGTGCCGCCTCTTCCAGCTCAGGAGCGACTTGCAGCAGGGTTGAAGAGATAAGTCGCAGGCCGTAGGCCATCCATACCACGGTATAGGCCAGCCAAACGCTAAAAATAGTGCTGCGCAGTGACCTTAGCCAAACGATGAAGTGCTCACGTAGCCAGTCGGCCATCGGCAGTGCAGAAAGCAGTCCATCCTTGAGCGAACGATCGAGCCACATTGGCAGAAACAGAAATACCCATAAAAAGGCCAGACCGGCCAATAAGCCCGGCACGGCACGAGGAACCAGCACGCTATAGTCAAGGAAACGCGTTGCGCTGTCGGGTTTGCGGTGCATCGCGATGCCGATGAACAGATAGCACACCACCGCCAGCGCGCCGCCGATCACCCCTATCGCCATCGAGTTGACAATCGCTCTGAGCAGATTCGGTTGCTGCCAGATTGTGCGGAAAGTGTTGAGCGACATTTCGTCCCAAATCGAGACGCCTACGCCCCAGTTGGAGATAAACGCCCGCAGCACTACGCCGACTAAAGGCACACCAATAGTCACGGTTAGCCACAGAACGACCACCGCGCCAGCCACCCAGCGCCACTTGCCCAACGGTAAAGCACGGGCCTGAGAGGCTTTACCTTTCATGGTGACGAAACGATTGGCGGTGCGCATCAGGCGGCGTTGCAGCATCACCAGTGGGATAGTGATACAGATAAGCACCACCGCTACTGCGGCCATCAGGTGATACGAAGGGGTACCGAGTTTGTTGGTCAGCTGATAGAGGTAGGTCGCAAGCACCAGGTTGCCTTCGGGATCGCCCAATACCAGCATCAGCCCGAATACCTCTAGCCCAAGGAAGAACAGCAGCACACAGGCGTAGAGTATCGACGGGCGCACCATTGGCAGGCTGACTGCCGTCATTACCTGAAGCGGGGAAGCGCCCGCGATCCTTGCTGCTTCTTCAACGTCAGAACCCACGCTGCGCAAGGCTGAGGAAATATAAAGATAAGCGTGCGGCACGTGAGTTAAACCGGCGATCACCACGATGCTCGACATGGAGTAGATATTCCACGGCACAAACCCGAACAACGACTCGGCCCACAGCGAGAAAAAGCCGACGGGTCCGGCAGCCACCACGTAACCGAATCCTAGTACCATCGGCGAGACGAAAATCGGGACCAGAATGAGCGGTTCAATAAAACGACGTCCCGGAAGGTCGGTTCTGACCATTAAAAAGGCCAGGATGCCGCCAAGAGGGATGGCAATAACCACCAATCCAAAGGCCAGAATAAATCCGCTTTTTAATGCCTTATAGAAATCTGGATCGGTAAAGATAAAGCCGAACGACTCCAGGCTAAACTCTTTCGAAGGTGAGAAAAAAGGCGCAGAAAGGAAACTCTGTACCACGATAAACGCCAGCGGTACATAGATTGCCAGCGCTGTGATCACCACCACCAGGCCGCGCGGCAGGCTTTGCCACTTCCGGGAAAAACGAGTCATACTCAACCCTTCGCTCTTGACGCCGCAGCATCTTTGCCTACTCTTACTAACCCGAATCACTGACCAGAGCCAGATCATCGGGATCCCCTGAATTGCATCGAAGTTTAACGACGGCTATTTGGCCGCAGCGGCGCGCCACTGTTTGATATAGTCCAGACGCTTTTTCTGCTGCAAATATTCCAGCAGCGTTTCGTCTACCGGAATCGGCTTCAGGGCGTTGCCGAGCATTTTAGTCATGCCGTCAATATCATTTTTGCCTTCAATATCATTGCGGATAGAGGGAATATCGGCCTGATTTGCCAGAATGCTTTGGCCCTTTTCAGACAGCACATAGTCGAGCCACAGCTTGGCGGCGTTGCTGTTAGCGGTGTCTTTGGTGATAAAACTCACCCGTGACAGCACCAGCGTATAATCTTTCGGATACGAAATGCCCAGTGTCGGATCGGTTTTGGCGCGTGCTTCGGCGTAGGAGCCAAGGATATTAAAACCGATCAGGTTTTCACCCGACGAGACCCTTTCCATCATTGTGCCGGTGGAGGATTGCACCGTCAGGCCACCTTTGGCGATATCAGTCAGGCGTTTGAAGTAATCAGGATCGGCCTTGAAGTCTTGTACTGAAAGCATAAAGCCAAGACCGGATTTCTCGATATCGTAGGTAGTGACTTTCTTTTTGAATTTATCGGTTTGGCTGGCAATGAGTTTTGCCAGTGCTTCATGCGAGTCTGGGACATCTGCGGCAGGGATAAGACGTTTGTTATAGATAAATACCACCGGCTCATAGGTGGTGCCGTAGGCTTTATTTTTCCATACTGCCCATTTCGGCAATTGGCCTTGCTCGGGGGAGGCATACTCAGCGGCGTAATCGGTAGCCAGCTTCAAAGCTGTGTCCATCGATGAACTCCACACTACGTCACCACTGGTGCCTCCGGCTGCCTGTTCGCTGATATAGCGGTTATACAATTCGGTGCTGTTCATATCGTTATATTCAACTTTGACGCCGGGGTAAGTCGCCTCAAAGCCTTGAATCAGCGGGCCTGCCGCTTTGGTATCAGTGGTGGAATACACCACGACCTTGCCTTCTTTTTTTGCCCCGTCCACTATTTTTTGATAATCAGCGGGATAGCCTTGCGGGAAATCGGCCAGAACAGGAGTGGAAAAAACGGCGGTTATCGCAATGACAGATAGTTTGAATTTATTTAACATTATTATTAATCCTTAGTAACATATCGTTATAAAATGTAACTTATAGTGGATATGCACTCAGGCGCAATCATGTAGCCGGCTTATCTTCTCGTTTTGTGAGGCTGGGCGATATTTATTCAATAATAAAAAAACCGGCTCATCACTGAACCGGTTTTTAAAATTCTTGACGACTTTAAATACTGAGGAAGGTATTAGAAGTTGTAGTAGAACGAAGCGTAAGTCTTGTCATCTTCGCCTGGTGAGGTCGCAATAGTGCGCTCAACATACAGGGAAATGCGATGGTTGAAGTCAAACGCGGTACCCAGGTAGATGTGGTTGGACTCATAGTCTTCGCCGCCTTTCAGCTTAAGCGTATCCGCCGCAACGTAAGGCTGGATTGACTTGAACCAAGGCTTGTTGAAGGTAAAGGTGTAACCCGCAAACGCTTCCAGGCCATAGCCGCTGCCTGCGAAGAAATCACTCTGGTTCACGTTATCTTTGTGGCTAGGAATATAGTTGGCATAGTAGTTGGCTGTACCTACCAAATACCAGCTGCCTGGCTGCCAGGTTAAAGCGGTCGCGGTAGTTTGCTGATGATACAACTTGCTTTCACTGGCATTCTGGCTTTGCTTGACGGTGGCTTGAGTATTGGTATAGACGCCACTCCAGGTCAGGGTCGGAGTTATTGCATAATCAACACCGATGCCTTGGCCGCCGCGGCGACGATAGTCGAGGTCGCTGGTTGCAGCAGTCTGGGTATACGGCAGCATGTAATGCGCTTCAACCGTGAACTTGCCCCAGGTATTTTTGTATTTAAAGGTGTCGTAAGGGCGGTTACCGCCGTCAAAGTCACCAGCAAGACCTACGCCTTCGCCAGCTGCCTGACCATCGTTGTCCCACACGTCACTTTTTGAACCGACGATATCGTAATAAACGCCATACTGTTTACCGAAGGTGAAAGTACCGTAGCGATCGTCTTTGAAACCGTAATATAACTTACGTTTTTTCAGCTCGTCAGTGCCTTTGGTATAACCAGAGTCAATACCCAGTACGTGATACATGTTCACGCCCAGCTCATACATACCAATAATGGATGTATGGCTGTCTAACGCGTAGTCACCGCTGAAGCGGAAACGAGTACCGCCGTCATGGCCGCTAGATGCGCCGTGAGTTTTGTTCTCGGTATTTTCCCACTCAAATTCTGGACGAATACTACCGCCAATTTGAATAGAAAGAGGAGCCAACAGCGAGTTACTTGTAGTGTTTTTATCCAAAACGGTTATTTCAGCATGAGCGCTCGCCGAAATCACCGATAATATTACTCCGCCCAAGATTACTGGCCGCTTCAAATTACGCATTTTTCCCTGTCTCCAATCATAATGTTTTTATTTTTTTGAAATATTCAGTAGCACCGCGGATAAATATTTAACATGACAAAGTTTGGGGGGAAAGCATTAAGTGTGAAGAAGGTTATGAGCGGAATGAAAATGCGTGCAGGTTTTTCGCCTTTAAATGTTTTCAAATGTAAGATGAGGAAACTTTTGAATTCAATTGAGGCATTTTTAGATAAAAGTGATTATTTATTAACCGAGTCGGTCATTCGAATAAGTTCACTTTAGAAATATTTAATTACAATCTTAATCTGCTAATGAACGTAAATCAAATAATCCACACTGTTCACTATTATTGTGCGAATAATTAATTATAGACCGTCTTTTAATCAGCGTTTAATAAATAGCCTAATAAATTCCTATAGATTACAAGAGGTTTGATTTTGAAGTGAGAAGTATGCCCCAAATATATGATGGGGCCATATAATATAAGTTTTAATTATGAAGTGCGGATCTTAAATTGCTTAAGGTTTATTCGATGGGGACTAAATATTGACAGCTAAAATACTCGACATCGATTTTATCGAAGATAGGAGTATGGATTTCGATATCAAAACCCTTACGTCGCAATAAATTTTTCTCGGGCAAATCCTTGAGATAAATTTTAGAGACGAAGTCCCTGAACCCACTTACATCGCCATTGAAAGTAAAACGAGCATAGCGACCAGCCTCAATGTTGATTTTTTCACTCTCCAGAGCAAATGAGCGGTTCATGTCGCGCTCAAGTGCCACCGTGTAGCTCACTTTGTAATGAGAATCTACCTCGTTGAAGCGGGTATAATCGACCAGGCCATAGAATCTTGAGGGTGCCACTGCCAGTGATGACAGCCTGCTGGTAATTGTTTTTGTGCGAAACTCGTGAGAAAAACATTCCCCATTCTCGACAGAGCATTGGGTTAAATGTGGATGACCGGTCAATGCCAAAGGTTCAAGATTGATGATGCTTAAGTCGCTACTTTCTTGTTCTGTATAATAATAGGGCGGTAACAGGCCGTACATATCAAAATATTCCGCCCTTCTATAGGCGTGGGGTGTCAGTTTAAAATTTTGCCGAAAAGCGCGAGTGAAAGTTTGCTGAGAGTCAAAACCGTATTGCATTGCAATTTCATAGATATCTTTTTTAGTCAGGCGCAATAGTAATGCCGTTTTAGACAAGCGGCGGCGGCGGCAATATTCTCCCAAAGCAGTCCCGGTTGATTTTTTGAATACTCTTTGCAAATGCCATTTTGAATAACCGACGCGCTTTGAAATATTGTCCAGACTCAAATCGCCTTCAAGATTGTCCTCTATCCAATGCACCAGCTCATTAACAACATTTTCTCTTAAGCTCTGTACTTCCTTCATAACTACCCCTGAATACATTGCAAAATATCGTTTGATAATCAGTTTGGCGAACAAGGCAAAGTTCTGTTTGTTACGTTTTGATGATCAACAGCAGGGATTGTAGAGGGGATATGTTAACGAGTATTAACATATTGTGGCGTGAATACTTTTCAATGAATAAAAAGCCCGCGCGTTAGAAAACGCACAGGCTGAATAGGTTTCTAATGGCGGTGTTACCGAGCGCGAAAGCTCAGCAATGACTTGGCATTATTTATAGGTTTTAGCCACGGCTTCGAAATTGTTGCCATGCTCTCTTGCCGAAATGATCCTGTAATACTTAGCGCCTTTCTCATCAGCCAGCTTGGACAGTGCAGCATGTAAATCACTTGGAGAACTAATCTGGCCGCCTGAGCTGCTTACCGAAATGTTTCCAACTGATACCAGCTTGAAGTGTTTGGCTTCGTCAGAAGAAATCATATCAGCCGAAACTGCGGAATAAGAGGTAGCCAGTAACACTGCGGTTAATAACAACTTTTTCATAAAAACCCCTGTTTTTTGAGCGCTAAGAGTGGTGAGTTTATCGACGGCTAAAAATTGCACCGTTTTTACATCGTTAAACGTAATATAACAAATTGAATTATGCAAACTCACACTTACACATTATGAGAAACTTTTGAGGGTTTTGCGTCATTGGACAACTTTTACATTTTTTAAGCAGATTTTGGCCAATTGTAAGCCAGTCCTTTAACGTATCAGGTTGTTTGCTTGTAAAATTTTTGTTAACGGCTTATACAGAGTAACGAAGGCGTTAGCTCTGTTTTAGACTGGACTTTTGTCAGTGCCACTCTAGGCAGAAAAGATCGCACTGCTGTTAATGAAAGGGTTGTCAGAGCAGCAGTTGTACCAGCCAATTTATTGAGGTTTTTATGATAAAAAGAAAATTTAAACGTACCTTACTGGTTCAGGCGTTAAAAATTGCTACATTCTCATTATTTCTAGGTGCAAATATGTCTTATGCCACAGAAAGTGTTCCAATGGCTCCGCTAGCGAAGAATCTTCCTGAGCAAACGCTGCTGATAGGGAGTTGGACGGGTGAAACCAAGGGCGAAGGGGTGCAGAAACCGATTTACCCTAGTCAGGGCATTTATAGTGTACGTTTAAACAAAGACGGCACACTGCTGCCTTTGGATGTGCTTAAAATTTCCAACCCATCATGGATTGTTTACAGCCACGATGACAAATTCGCTTACACCACCAATGAAGATGATGCAGGTTCTGTTACTGCGTTGAAAGTTGATAAAGATGGCAAGCTGCATATTATCAATCAGGTCGAGAGCCTCGGCCAGCAGCCTACCCACGCGACGATTACCCATGACGGTAAATATCTGCTCGCCGCCAATTATTCTGTAGCACCGAATCATGCCGGATTTAGTGTTTTCCCTATTAATAGCGATGGTTCGCTGGGTAAAGCTATTCAGCACGTTCCATTCAATACTGGCTCCCATGTTGTCGCCGACAGGCAAGACAGCGGCCATGCGCACTCGGTGAATATCACTCCTGACGGTAAGATGCTGTTTGTGGCAGATTTGGGCGCAGACACCATTCACGCCTTTAGCTATCACGCCGACAAAAAAGAACCGTTTACCGCCGAGCCTTCGCATGACCTGCACTTCAAACCGGGTGAGGGTCCACGCCACATGACCTTCTCTGCCGACGGCAAGTTTGCCTATGCCAGCACTGAGATGTCAGCTCAGGTGCACGTCTATGCGGTTCAAAACGACAAGCTCACTGAAATTCAGGTGACTAACCTGACTGAAAGCACCGATCCAAATGACAAAGGCGGTGCGGGTATTATGTTTAGCCCGGACGGTAAATTCCTTTATGTCGGCAACCGCCGCAGGACCAATGAAATCGTGGTCTATAAAGCCGATGCCAGTACCGGGAAATTAACGGTGAGCAATCGCTTTTCTGCCGGTGGTATTGAACCGCGCGCCTTTGCTTTCGACAAAACCGGGCAGTATCTTTTTGTCGCTAACGTTTTCTCCAATAATATTGTCGAGTTGCATCGCGATGCCAATAGCGGGGCTTTGACACCGACCGGTGTAACGTTGCAGATTGGCACGCCAACCGATATTAAATTCTTGCCTTAAGCGCTTATATAAAAGCTACCAAGCCGTCTCTGAGCCTCAAGAGGCGGCCTTTATTCTGTAATGCCAAAACGCCCCTGTAGCCACCGACTAAATACCAGCACCGCGCGTGGCGGATGAATAGTATAAGGCCGCAAAATCCATATTTTATCGGCAAACGCTTCTATTATTCGCCAGTCCATCAGCACCTCTTCTAATTGACCTTCCTCAATAGCCACTCTGGCGCTAAAGTCCGGCAGCATAGCGATCCCCATTCCTGATAAAGCGGCATCACGGATTGACTCACTGTTATTGGTCGCCAAAGGGCCTTTAACATTGACCTTAAGCTGACTCATCGGGTTGGCTATTTCCTCGAATATCCAGCGTGGAAGTTCAGTACCTCGTGGATAATAAAGACAGTCGTGCGCAGATAAGTCGTTAGGGTGGCGGGGCACGCCATGGGCGGCTAAATAGGCTTTGGAGGCGACCAGTAAAGTTCTGGTGCTGCATAGCGGCAGGGCAATACTGGTTTCAGGCAGATTATTAGTATGGCGAATGGCAATATCAAATCCTTCGTTTACCATCGGCACAATTCTGTCCTCGACCTCAAGCTGAATACGAACTTGGGGATAGCTTTTAAGGAACTCATTAAGGCAGGGCAATAATTGCTGTCTGGCGAAGGCGACCGGCGCGGTAATACGAATTAACCCCTGCACCGATTCTTTCATATCTCGGATGGCAAAAAAGCTTTTCTGGATATCGGCGAATGGCTGTTGCAATTCTGCCACAAGTTTTTCCCCCGCAGAGGTCAGACGGACACTACGCGTTGTTCGCGATACCAGTGCAATCCCAACCTCGGTTTCAAGCTCTTTAATCTTTTGACTAAATGCGGCCTTGCTTACCTCAAGCCGTTCTGCGGCACGGGTAAAACTTTTTTGCTCGGCCAACACCGTTAACCAGTAAAGATGATGCCAAAGAGCATCGGATTTAAGATTAGCCATGCTGATTGTTCACTATAGCGAATAATGAATTCAACTATAGCGCTTTTTCAACCGGCAATAAAATGTCAGAGTAACCCTGTGAGCTGTTATCAAATAATAATCAGGGGAATTTATGCCATTACTTCAGTTTGACATCATCAAGGGCCGCACGGCTTCTGAGGTTAAAACACTTTTGGATGTCGCCCACCGGGCCGTATTGACTGCTTTCGAAGTCCCAGAGCGGGATCGCTACCAGATTGTTCACGAAAATCAGAGTCACTATATGGTATTCCAGGATACCGGTTTAGGTTTTGCACGCTCCGACAAGCTGGTGGTAGTGCGGGTATTTACCAGCCCGCGCAGTGAAGAGCAAAAGACCTATTTTATGAAGATTCTGGCTGAAGAATTCCAGAAACATTGTGGTATCGGCGGCGAGGATTTGTTTATAAGTTTTATTACCAACAGCAAAGGCGACTGGAGTTTTGGCTTCGGCGAAGCCCAATATCTGACCGGCACTCTGTAATCTCATAGGCTGATTCGTTATTACAGAAATTAAAATAAAAAAGCCGAGCGCAAATCAATGCACTCGGCTTTTTGTTAGTCTGTTAATCGATAGCGGTTTTACGACGTCGCGGGAACCGCAGCAATAAACCAGACTCCGGGCTTGTCGATAGTCAGAGACTGAGGATACTGCTTGCCCTGACGCTCAACGACCAGATGGTGTTCGCCAGCCGCAAGCTGTAGCTTCACCTGCCCCTGAGCATCGGGTGTCACCTGCTGCCTGGTGCCGTCAAGCGTTAGTCCATCGCCAGCGGTGAGTTGCAGATACACGTTGGCGACCGCTGCCGCCGGAGTCGAGGCTTTTTGCCGAGAGTGATCAACTGGCGTCGGCGTTGGGTCTGTAGTCTTGGCGGCGGTTGCTGATGCCTGGCTGGCTTGGGCATCGACAGCCGGGGCCGCAGTCTCGGAAGACGCTACCGTAGCCGGGGCCGTTACCGCTGCCTTTGGTGCGGCGCTCACGGGTGGCTGAGTCGCAGGCTCCAACGGTTTATTGGTAGTGAGCTGTTCATTTACTGCTGCATTTTTTACCTGCGGGTCGGCGGCAGAATGATGATGAATCAACAACGCGACTATCAGCACGATTGCCAGCGCGCCCAGCGGCAGGACAAGTCTTTTGTTCAAACTGCGCGGAACAGGCGTTACGTTCGCTGCGCCCGTAGTCTCGACGGGTGCCACGCCTGGCCTGTCAATTCTCTCCTGTTCTTTGCTGTCTGTGGTTGCCAACGGCTGCGGATGCAGGGTATCCAACACGTCACGGGTAGTGGCAATCGGCAGCGTCATCAAAGTAGCGAGCTCATCGACAGTTTGCGGTCGGTCGGCGGGCGCCAACGCCAACGCGCGATCAATCGCCGATAACAGGCTGAGTGAATAACCTTCCAACTGTCGCTGGGCCAGCGGTTGCAGCGTGTCTTCAATACTGCGCACCACGCTCACTGGCGGCGCTTCCCCAACAATCAGAGTGTAAAGCACCGCTCCCAGCGCGTAGATATCAGTCCAGGGACCCTGATCGCCATCACCATCGTCAGTGTATTGTTCAATTGGCGCGTAGCCCGGTTTGAGCATGATTTCTGTTTCATCTGACAGGTTGCCAATCTCTTTGCGCGCCGAGCCAAAATCCAGTAACACTGGCAGCTCATTATCCTGAATCTGGATATTATCCAATGAGATATCGCGATGCAGGTAACCAGCATTGTGCAGCGTTTTCAACGCGCTAAACAGCGGCGGCAGCAGTTGACGAATAAACTGCTCATCGATGATTTCCGGCGTTTTTTGCTGCAATTCCTTCAGCGTCTGGCCGCTATACAACAGGGTCGCCATATAAGCCGTGCCGTTGTTCTGCCAAAATCGCAGCACGTGCAGCAGGCAGGGGTGATTAAAGTTCGCCAGCAGCCGCGCTTCCTGAATAAAACTGTTCAAACCGGCATGGAAAATTTTACTGAATCGCTCGCTGCGCAGGCCGAGGGTCATGTCCTCATTGCGCACAGCCATTGACCCCGGCATATATTCTTTGATTGCAATCATCCTTTCCAGCTGATGATCCCAAACCTGATAGACGATGCCAAAGCCACCGCCGCCAATCACCTCTTTGATTTCAAACTCGTTAAATTGGTATCCGACGGGCAATGCTGCAAGCGTAATTTTATTATTATTAGATCCCGACATGATTCCACTCCGCGATGCTGAGATTATGCTGTGAACTGATATTGAAATTCATTTTGCTGGTAACTCACTTCTAGCTGCTGATAGCGTTGGTTCTCACTGCTGGCAGAAAGCAAAAGCTGACTGATTTGCGGAAGCAGGGTTTGGGTCAGAATCGCATCGACCATTCTGCCTCCCGACTCGGTTTCGGTACAGCGGCGTACCACCTGTTCGGCAACGCTTGCGGCGAAATGCGCAGTGATGCCGTGATTATCGAGCAGCCGTCGTTGCACGCGTGCAAGTTGCAGATTAACAATGCGGACCAGCATGTCGTCGCTTAGCGGATAGTATGGCACTACCATCAGGCGACCCAGCAGCGCCGCCGGGAAAATCTGCAACAGCGGTTGGCGCAGCATGCCGATCAGCGCTTCGGGCTGTGGCAGCAGGGAAGGGTCGGCACACATGCCTTCAATCAGCTCGGTGCCGACGTTAGAGGTCAGGATGATCACCGTATTGCGAAAATCAATGTGCCGACCTTCGCCGTCCTCCATCCAGCCTTTATCAAACACCTGGAAAAAGATTTCGTGCACGTCCGGGTGGGCCTTCTCGATCTCGTCAAGCAGCACCACGCTGTAAGGGCGACGCCGCACGGCTTCAGTCAATACGCCGCCTTCGCCATAGCCGATATAACCCGGAGGCGCACCCTTGAGAGTCGAAACGGTGTGCGCTTCCTGAAATTCGCTCATATTAATGGTGATGACGTTTTGCTCGCCGCCGTACAGGCTTTCCGCCAGCGCCAGCGCGCTCTCGGTTTTACCCACACCGGAAGGGCCGCAGAGTAGAAACACGCCGACCGGCTTATTGGGATCGTCCAACTGCGCCCGTGAAGTGCGAATACGGCGGGCGATGGCGTCGAGGGCGTGCTGCTGGCCTACCACGCGCTTGTTAAGAGTGTCGGCGAGCTGCAATACTGCGTTGATTTCATCTTTGATCATTCTGCCCAGTGGAATGCCGGTCCAATCGGCCACCACGGCGGCCACTACGTTGGCATCGACCGCCGGATATATCAGCGGCGACTCTCCTTGCAATACCTGAAGCTGATGCTGAAGACTCTGCAACGTTTCGCGCAGACTATCAGCGTTTATGGTTTCGGCATCACCCAATAGTTTACGTTTTTCGCCAATCTGCCGGGTTAATTTCAATTCATTCTGCCAGCGAGCTTCCAGCAGTTCTTGCTGCTGTTGCTGTTCAATCAATTGTTGTTGCAGCGCTTCGGCCCGCTGCGGCGAAGCTAAACCGAGTCGGATTTCACGCTCGACTATGCCTTGCTCGATTTTCAGCGCCTCGATACGGTGGCGGCAGTCTTCAAGCTGTGGCGGCGGATTATGCTGACTCACCGCAACGCGCGCGCAGGCGGTATCGAGCAGCGCCACGGCTTTGTCCGGCAGTTGGCGCGCGGGAATATAGCGGTGCGACAGCCGAACGGCGGCTTCTACTGCCTCATCCAACAGCAAAACCTGATGATGTGCCTCGAGAGAGGCCGCGATATTACGCAGCATCAGCCGCGCTTTTTCCTCACTCGGCTCCGCTACCTGAATCACCTGAAAACGGCGCGTTAACGCCGGATCTTTCTCGATGTATTTCTTGTACTCTGCCCAGGTGGTCGCGCCAACCGTGCGCAGTTGGCCACGAGCCAGTGCCGGTTTGAGCAGATTGGCGGCATCACCGGTTCCCTGTTGCCCGCCTGCACCAATAAGCTGGTGGATCTCGTCGATAAACAGCACCACAGGCGTAGGGCTGGACTGCACCTCATTGATCACCGCCTGCAATCGTGCTTCAAACTCACCTTTCATTCCTGCACCGGCTTGCAACATGCCGATATCCAGCAACCAGAGCTGCACATCGCGAAGGGCCGGGGGCACGTCACCGGCTGCGATACGCAATGCCAATCCTTCGACTACGGCAGTTTTACCTACTCCAGCCTCACCGGTTAACAACGGATTATTTTGACGGCGACGCATCAGAATATCGACAATCTGGCGGATCTCTTCATCACGACCGGCGACCGGATCGATTTTGCCCTCGCGCGCCTGGCGAGTCAGATCCTGACCGTACTTCTCCAGCGTTTTTTCCGCGCCCAGCGCCGGGGAACTGTTTTCCACAGGGTGAGTGGCCGGAGCCAGTTTCGACTCATCGCTGGCAGAGAAAATCAGTTCGAACTGGCTGAGCAGCTCATCGCCGCCAAGGCGCTGAAACTGTGGCGAAATAGAGGTCAGCACGCTGCGTAAATTAAAGGTTTTGACAATTCCCAACAGCAAGACACCGCTGCGGATCTTGTCGGCTGCGAATTTTAACGAACTATAAACCCAGGCGCGCTCTACCGCGCTGTCGATATGTTCCGAGATGTCGGAGATGGCGCTCGCGCCGCGCGGCAGGCGGTCAAGCGCGGCGGTAATATCACGCGCCAGCGCGGCTTCATCCAGCGAAAAGTGGCGAATAATGGCCTGCAAATCACCGTTCGGCAGCTGCATCAGCTGGTGCAGCCAGTGCGCCAGCTCAACGTAAGGATTACCGCGCAGCTTGCAAAAGGCGGCGGCATTCTCGAGCGAGGAGAACAGGGGCGCATTCAGTTTGTTAAACAGGACGGAACGACTGATTTCTGACATGATTTTCCTCGGAAAATTAACAACTCCATTTCTTCCCTGTCACCGGAGAAGCGCTATAAATCCAGACTAAACACCAGCTCGCCGCGATCTGCAGGGGCGGGCTGGTGCCCCAGCCAGCTGCTGTAACCCAACCGCTGCTGGCCACCAATACAGACGCCCGACACCTCTTCCTTGCGCAATACCAGCTTTAACTCCCAGGCAAATTCGATGCCCAGATACTGACGCACCCAATCGCGAAGCTGGGTTGCAAACGGCTGATCGGGAAGAAAACGCTGATACTCTTCAAGACGGAGCGGGCCGAGCTCGATGCGAAACTTGTGCTGAATATCGCGCACCGCGATGCCTAAAAACATACTCTGGCCCAGGCGCGGCATGGAACGACCGGCACGCAGCCGGGCCTGTTCTTTGCTGCCGACGTGCATCCACTGCGGCACGTTGGGCACCACCCTGACCTTGATGTTGAAGTAAAAAGCCAGCACCTTTTCCAGACCTTCCGGCGTGCGACGCTGGCGGGTTAAGTGTCCGGCCAACGCAAAGGGTGCATGTTCACTGATGCTGTCGCGGTTCTGCTGAGCGGGTAAACCGCGACCGGTCAGGCTGGCCAGATAATGATTGAAGCGGCGGTTGTCTTCGCGATCCAGAGAAACCGTAGGTTGCGCATCGGCCCAGGCGCGATAAAACAGCAGCGTCAGGCGGTGATGAAAAATATCCAGAAACTGCGTCATGCTGCTGTCGGCGTAGTGACTGACCCGTTGCTGTGCGTATTCGGTCATGTGTAGCGGCAGCGGGCCGTTAGGGCCGAACAGACCAAAGCTGTAAATCGAAATATCGTGCAGCGATGAGTCTGCACGCATTTTGACGCTGGCAACGGTTGACGGCGCAAAGGCCAGCGACGGCAGTTGCCCGATGCGCACCGGCTCATAGTGTGGATGAGGGGCCTGCCCCAGTAGATAGCGCTGGCCGCCCTGAGCATCGAGCCGTCGCAGCAGTTGAAACAGATCGTAGTGATAAGGCGAAGCCATCAGTTTTTGCCAGAAATCCTCCGACAAACGGCCCAGCACGCGCCATTGTGCGGGCGCGGCGAGAGTCTCACTCATATCAGCGTCCTCAGGCCCATGCGCGGCGGCCAATAGCCTATCTCACCGTTTTGCAGGCTGGTCAGCGTCATTTCGGTAAACGAGTTGATTGACACCATGCGCGAGAACAGCTTTTCCAGCACACTGCCGAGCAGCCACGGGCTCATTCCGGAAAATGACTGCTCGTCGACTTCGAGATTAATCGCAATCCCGCGAGCAAACACGATGGGTCCCGGCTCCGGTACTCGGCGATACACCGACTCCAGCCGACAGTGACGAATACCTTCAATCTGCTTGCCGACAGCCGGTTCGGCCAGATTGGCATACAGGCCGAGCTGTTGACGCAGCGCCGCAGCGCCCTGTGCTGCATCGACATCCATCAGACTGAGATAATCCAGCTGGAGTTGGCTAATCAGTTTCCAGGAGATAGCACCTTCGGCCAATGCCGGGCGCGGCGCGGTCGGGCCTTTACGCATCACGACTTTGCGCACGGGTGCCGAGGTCGGCAGGGTAAAATCATCCTGCCCCTGCTGCATCAAAATCAGCGGCAGGTCACGGTTGGTACACAGCACGTCGGCCTGGAGATATTTCAGTTCCGGCGACCACGGTGACTGCTGTTCATCAATTAACGAGATAAACACTTCTGAGCCGATATAACCGGTACGCGTGCCGTAGTTGCGGGCATTTTCCGACAGCGTGCGCTGTTCGCGGCGGGTGGAAAAATAGGCACCGTAGTTTTGCTCATCCTCACTGAAAGTGTTCCAGAACGGGCGGAAGATCTGCTCTTTTTCCATCCCTTTACCGCTGCCGTAAAGCTTTTGTACCGAGTAAACCTCGTAGTCCAACGGGCTGGCGTTGTCGACAACCAGATGATATTCGTTGGTCATTTCGCTGATGTTGATGCGCTCGGCAACGCGAGGGAAAAGGTTAATCGCCGGAGTGCAAAACATGGATAAATGTGTGTTATCAACCACACGCTCCAGCTCGCTGTGTGTCTTGTCGAGCAGGATGAGAATATCGAACTGGCGTTTATCGCGACTTTCTACGATCAGCGGTTTCATCCCTTCGATGCTGAAAAACATAAAACGAGTCGGGAAGGCGAAATATTCCTGCAACAGGCGATACCCGCTGAAATTGCGTAAATCTTCCGGCAACAGCGCCTGCTCGGCGTCAAACCCTTCCTGACGCAGCGCGTTATCGGGCAATAAACGATAGCTGCCGTCGGGAGACGAAGTCTGGCAAACCACGCCGACACTGTGCTGCATCAGTAATTCCAGCAGACCTAACGCCGGACCATCCGCCGCGCTGAGATGAAAGGTCAGCTTGTCGAAGGCCATGCGATTCAACGGCACGTCGCCCTCGCTTTCGACGCGGATACGCAAGGCACTCACCGCGCCGCGACTCTGTAACTCTGACGAGGGCAGCGGAATATCGGCCGGAATACCGCCCAGCTCCACCTGGCTGATTTTCAGCGGCAGCAGCGTGACATCGTGCGCCGTCTGATATTTACAGGTAATGCCGCGGCGTTTCATGCTCTGGTTTTCAATCATCGTGCCACGAGGAATGAGAAATCCGCTGTTAATGTTGCCTTTGGTTTTATCTGGCTGAAGTTCAATGATCGCCATCGAAGGCGTGGGGGCCAGATAATTGGGGTAAATCATTTCCAGCAGGCGCTGGGAAAAGCGTGGAAACTCGGCGTCCATTTTCAGCTGTACGCGCGAGGTCAGGAAGGCAAATCCCTCCATTAATCTTTCTACATAGGGGTCGGCAACTTCAATACCGTGCATGCCCAGCCTGCCAGCCACTTTAGGATTGCGTTCGGCAAACTCGGCACCCATTTCGCGCAGATAGGAAAGCTCGCGATTGTAATACTCAAGCAGTTTGCGATTCATGATTAGCCGAGATCCTTAAGTTCAAAGTGCCCGATTTCTAAATCAATGTCGGTGCGAAACAGGAATTCCAGCGGCCAGGGAACGCACCACAGATTGCCCTTGATTTCGATCGAGAGAATATTGTGTGTATCCAGCGATTTTGGGTCGGTAATACATTTCACCTGCAAGTCGCGGGCGATAATTCTTGGCTCAAAATTGATAATTGCCTGCGTCAAACGGCGCTGCACGTCGTTCCATTCGATATCCGACATCCGTTTACCGGCCAGCGGAGATACGCCAAAGTTGAGCACCGATGAACGAACCTCGGCAAAGGCGGTGAGATCGTGTTGCTCTTCGTTATTCACACAGTTGAACAGCCACTGTAAGTCGCGCAACACCTGTCGGCGCAGCTCGCTGTGGGTAATAACGTTTTTTGCCGGGTTGAACTCACGCTTTTCCGGCTCGTCGTCGGTCAATCGGTCAAGCAGGCCGGGCTGCACTTTGTCACGGCTGGTCATGCGCGGATTATTTTCACGCGCCTGATAGCCCGTGCGGAAAAGGTCTTCACCTTCCGGCATCAAAGAAGTGGGCTTCATAAGTGGGCTCCGGCTGAAGGGGAAGGGCTGATTAAGGTAAAATCAGAAATTATTCAGGTTCGCTGAATTGCAATAAGTCGATTTCCAGTAGCGAAAATTCCCGATCGTCGTCTAGCCAAACGCGTTGGCCGTGGCCGATAAACAGGTCCTGAGCGGCGTCAGGTTGTGACCATTCGGTTTTTTGTGCCAGCATCAGTGCTTCTTCGCTTTGAGTGTTCAGGGCATCATAAAAGGCGAACGGATAGCGGACCGGCAACTGGCACACCTGTTCATTGCCGTTACGCAGTTGGACCAGACAGTGCCGCCATACTAAATCAGTGACGCTGGCCGGCGGCTGAAACTGAATTCGTTCAATAGCGCTAAATGAAATCCAGTGATAAACACCGTTTACAATCGTTTCGCATACCGGACCGAGGCGATCGTCCCCGTCGGTCAGCCAGGCAAAATCCAGCGTAGCGGCTTCACTTTCTCCGGGGCGCGGCTGACGACGCAGCTGGCCGGGATTTAGCGGCGCGGCCTCTAATGCCTGGTAACGACTCTCATCGGCGTCCAGATTGTTGTTGAGCAGGGCTTCCACCATCAGCTTTAGCCAGGGTGCGTCATCACTTAATAGTCTTGGCGACGCCTCGCGGTTAAATACCTGCTGACGCTGCAGTTCGCCTTCAACCGCCTGACTCAATAATGTCACCGTCGGCAGCGCCATGGGTGCCAGCACTTTCCAGGCTTTGAGCTGTGCCAGTGCGCCGCGCCAGTCACCGCGTAAACACAATAATTGCACCAGCGATGCCCGCAGATCAGCATCTGCCGGACGAACGCCAATGTCACTGCGTAGCGCTTCGATAGCCTGCGCCAGTGTGCCGTTGCGCAGCATGTCGGAAAGGAGTGTCATACAGAGCCTCACTGTGTGGTTGGCTATTTGTTGTCGGTTTTGGCCAGCGTATCGGCGGCAGGATTGCGCCATTCAGGATGCAGTTTCTCGATGAAAACCGCATTTAGCGGGATGTTGCTGCCGGTCAGGCCCCACTGTTGGCTAAGATTTTTTAACTGCGCGGGCTGTTTACTGCCCGGCTGGCCCTCAATCGCCATTTTTCCTTTAAAACGCCAGGCGCGTGCATTGCTGTCATAGGGCAAGATTAGCCAGCTGTCTTTCACTGAGGCGTTAGCCAGAATCAGTCGCTGGTTGTTGGCGCTGAGCACGCTGAGTGCGGTTTTTTCTGCATTTTCTGGCAGGCCCAGCAGCGGATAGCCGCTAAGATAATTTAGCGCTTCGCCGTTGCCTGGCTGGTTCTCGGCGCTACCGTTCAACCATCCCTGCGGGTCGCAATGCAGACCGCTTTGCCCGCTGGGAAAGAACAACGCGCTCGACTGAGGGCCCCAAAAGGTTCTGAAATGGCAGGCGTCGGGCGTTTCGAATTTACTGATCTGTGCGGTGTCGGCCGCCTCGGGCGAGGGCAGAGACGTTGCGGGTGACGGCGTTGTTGCGGTGGCGGTCTGCTGCGCGCTCTCGCTTTGTTCGGCGGTGACTTTCCAGCCGTTTTTGTTTACTGCCGTGCCTTTTTGCTGTAGCTGCCCTTTACTGTCTACCGCCTGCCAGTTAAGAGTGGTCAACTGGCTACACTCTTTATGCATTAACGCACCCACGGCGGGAAGGAATTCTGCCAGTGAATCGGCATTGAATTTCTTTTGTGCGACGATACGCAAAGGCAAGGTCGGCGCACACCAGCTGCTGGCACGAGCACTTTTTACGTCATCGAGATACGCCGCCTGTTTGCTGCCAGGTGACCAGGCAATACGGTAATCCTGTGCCTGAGCCAGTGCCGGCAGAGTGAGCAGGCACAAAGGCCAAATCCATGCTTTCATAAGGTCTCTCACCTGTTAATCGGCTACTTGTTGGGAGCCAGCAAAATTCTTTGCGCGTCGCCGAGCGAATGCAGCAGGGTGGTGTCCTGCGGATTACCGACCCAAATCGCGATGGCAGAAAAGTTATCTTTTTTCTCCGAGCGTTTGAGGATTTCCAGCATCAGCACCAGCCATTCATTGGGGGAATTGACCATGCGCAACGTTTGTTCCATATCGTCAGTACTTAACTCGTGCCAAAAGCCGTCGGTACAGAGTAAAAACACG
The DNA here is from genome assembly GCF_000257645.1 of Serratia sp. M24T3. GTDB lineage: Bacteria > Pseudomonadota > Gammaproteobacteria > Enterobacterales > Enterobacteriaceae > Rouxiella. Next base: position 60,545 of record NZ_AJHJ01000015.1, on the reverse strand, counting down.
TCACCGTCTTCCAGTGGCAATACGTCGCTGTAGCTGGCCTCGCGCTGTTCGTGCATCCCCAATGCGAAGTAGAGCAGATTACTGTTAACGCCCTGGGTCTGATAACCCGCATCTTTCATCTGCTGTACCAGGCTGTGATCGCGAGTGGTCTGCATCAAATAGCCGCGGCGAAAAGCGTAGAGTCGGCTGTCCCCGGCGTGCGCCCAGTAGGCCAGTTTGTAATCACGATCGACAAACAGGCTGACCAAGGTGGTGCCCATATTTTTCAGTTCGCTACTTTGTTTCTGCCCGGTCAGGATTGCCTGATTGGCACGATTGATATGCTGCGCAATGTGCTGGGCATCGAGATGGTTTTCGCCGTTGAAATTCTCGAGCAGAGTGTTGCTGGCGATTTGCGCGGCGACTTCTCCGCCCGGAATGCCAGCAATGCCGTCACACACCACAAAACAGGCTGAGCGATTGCCCACTATCTGCCCGATGCTGTCCTGATTGCTGGCGCGAATTCCCTGATTAGACGTCGTTGCAAAAGTAATATTCATTATTTTCCCTGTTTGGTTTGCAGGTCTTTGTATTGTTCAACTTCAACGTCATAGGCATGCAGAAAAGCCTCGCCAAACAGGGTATGGAAATCATCCTCAATTTCTCCCGACGTCTTTTGATAGTTCTTGATGAAATAGTCCCAGAGTGCAGCCTTGCGCTTGGTGGAGAGCGCCATTCGCGGCAGCTGTCCGGCCTCCCGCGCCTGAGTTTCCAGCAGTTCTGGATTGAAAGATTGCAACATGGCAGCAATGATGGCGCGAATGCCGGCGATCATCCCGAGCTGGTGGGCCTGCAAATCGATTAGCGCGTCACGCACCGCCTGTTCTGGCTGCATAAAACCCGGCATCTGAGTACCAAACATCTGCATCAGTACCGTTTTCCCGGAAGGCAGCAGTTTGAACGGGTTGTTGGCTTCATCGAGGATCATCGTCATCTCCGCTTTGACCCCGCGTTTCAGCATTGAGCGCGAAGACAGCAGCGCGACGGTGCCTTGCGAAAACAGGCTGACAACCTGACCCAGCAGGCGCATCTTCTCTGCATCGAAATCCGGCTGATTTTGCATATCGCTCAGGCCGATGCCTTCCAGCAGGCCTTGCAACAGGTTGCCGTCAAGGTGCGGGCTGTTATCACTTTGCCGCGCCGGTTGGCGCTGGTAGGAAACCGGATCGATACCCATGCGGCCCGCTGAAAGCGAAGGTTGCGGAGCAAGTTTTTCTTCCGGCTCAAACGTTGGGTTAACGGGAGCTTCTGACGAGGGTTGTTCGGCAGTAAAAGGAGCTGAATGAGGCTCGTAGGCCTGCTGTGGCTCAGGAGAGCGTTGACGACTTGCCTGCTCTGCCTGTCGCGCAAGATGAGCCTGAATTTCAGGGCGCATCTCTGATGGCAATGGCGGCTGAGGATCGGGGCGTGTCAAAGCTTCTGTCGGCAGCGGCTGTGAGTGCTGAACAGAGGGCTGTTTGGGCGGTTCGGCCTGCGGCTCAATACTCTGAAAATGCTCCGGCGGCGTTAGAGGCTGGCCGCTATCGACCATCAGGCCGAACAGGTCATTGCCATCGGACGAGGTTGCTGCACCGCCAAACAGTGCCAGCGGATCCAGTTCCTGCTGCGCCGAGTCGGGCCTTTTTAACGATGATTCCTGTGCCAAAAGCGCGCTCGGCGTCGGATTCTTAAGAATGTGTTCCTGCTCAAACGGGCTGTCGGCTGTGAATAAGCGCGTCGGGTCAGTCTCGCGTTTATTGAGCTGGTGCAGCTCGGCAGGGTTTTCGATTTGCAGGATAGGATCAACAGGATTCAATTCCTGGGTCTGCAACTCGGTCAGCGGATTATTTTTAGCTTTTTGCACATCGGCAGCGGCCTGAGCCTGGGTTTGCGCACGGTTATCAGTGGAAAATTCATCGGCAAGGCTGTCCCATATTTCACCGGGAATCGCGGCTGCCGGGCTGAGCCGAGAGCTGGCTGGCACGGCTTTCAACGATTTTGACATCAGCGCCGCGTCCGTTTTTGGTGCGCTTTGAGCCAGGGATGACACTTCAATCAGATAGTCACCGATACCCAGCCGATCGCCATCCTGCAATTCAACCTGACGACCGCGCTCCAGTGGAATGCCATTGAACTCAACGTTGATCACATTGCCGCGATTGGTCAGGCGGCATTCGCCCTCGGCAGAAATATGGACCAGCGCCTGCAACCGTGAAATTGCGCGGTTTTCATCTGGCAAGGTGAAATTATTATCCTCACTGCGGCCAATAGTGCCACCCGGCGGGGCGAAGTCGCAGCTGGTCTGGGGGGGCTGAACGCCATTTTTACTTTTTACGAGGGTAAATCGCATAGTCGCAACCTGAATGAGTTCACCTGAGGCGGAACTATCCCCTCCAAAAAGAGGGGATTTGTTAAGTTTTTACAAAAAGATAGGCGATTAAGAACCGGTGTTCTGTTTGATATCCCAAGTGAATTCGGTAGAAGCACCCTGACCACCGGTATCCAGCTGCACCCAGTATTCGCTCTTGACCGACGCGGCCTGGAATGAATAGTTGATGCCGACGGTGTCATCAGTGTGGGCACCGATATATTGCACTGCGGTCACCAAAACCTGAGTCAGAACGATTTGGGTGTACTCAACCTGAGTCCCACCGGCCTTGCAAACAGACAATGTAATGGTTGGGATGTGCTCACCGTTGGCACAGTATTTCATCAGGCTCGGCGTCGCTTTGTCGATCAGCGCATTCACGTGCAGATCGTTAAAATACACTTTACCGGCACCGCCACCGCCACCGACGTTCATGTTGTTTGGCTGATTGGCGCCCCAGGAGAAAGATAAAATGTCCGACCATCCGGTGTGGTTGGAATCTTTTGATTCGCCAGTGATACCGCTAACCTGCAGGAACATTGAAATAGCCATAGTTGAAAAACTCCATTAGTCATTGTGTAAACGAAGGGGTAGTGAAAACCGACAAGAGATAAAAGCGAGTGACCGCTAAGCCTGCTTTTGTTTAAGCGAAGGCAGTTTGGATACCAGGCGCAGAGACACCGTTAACCCTTCCAGCTGGTAGTGCGGGCGCAGGAAGAACTTGGCCGAGTAATAACCGGGATTGTCCTCAATTTCTTCGACCTGGATTTGTGCGTCAGCCAGTGGCTTACGCGATTTGGTTTGTTGGGAAGAGTTGGCCGGGTCGCCATCCACATAGTGAACGATCCACTCGTTCAGCCAGCGTTCCATGTCTTGGCGCTCGCGGAACGAACCAATCTTGTCGCGCACAATGCATTTCAGATAATGGGCAAAGCGGCAGCAGGCAAACAGGTACGGCAGGCGCGCTGCCAGTTGAGCGTTGGCGCTGGCGTCAGCGTCGTAATACTCTTCCGGTTTTTGCAGCGACTGCGCACCGATAAACGCGGCAAAGTCAGAGTTTTTACGGTGAATCAGAGGGATAAAGCCGTTTTTCGCCAGCTCGGCTTCACGACGGTCGCTGATGGCAATTTCCGTCGGACATTTCATATCCACGCCGCCGTCGTCGCTCGGGAACACATGGCACGGCAGGTTTTCAACCGAACCGCCGGACTCGACACCGCGAATCGACGTACACCAGCCGAACTCTTTAAATGAACGGTTGATGTTTGCGCCCATGGCGTAGGCGGCGTTGGCCCAGGTGTAGTTCTTGTGGGTTGCGCCTTCGGTATCTTCTTCAAAATCAAAGCTGTCTACTGGATTGGTGCGAATACCGTAGGGCAAACGTGACAGGAAGCGCGGCATCACCAGGCCCAGATAACGGGTATCTTCACTTTCGCGCAGCGTGCGCCAGGCAGCGTACTCAGTATTCTGGAAGATCTTGGTCAGGTCACGCGGGTTAGCCAGCTCTTGCCAGCTTTCCATCTGCAGCGCGCTCGGCGAGGCACCCGAGATGAACGGGCAGTGCGCGGCGGCGCTTATCTTGGCAATCTCGCCCAGCGTTTCGACATCCTGCGGGCTGTGGTCGAAATAGTAGTCGCCAATCAGGCAGCCAAACGGTTCGCCACCAAACTGTCCGTACTCTTCTTCATAGATTTTTTTAAACAGCGGACCCTGATCCCAGCCGATACCCTTATGGCGTTTCAGATTGCGCGCCAGCTCTTTCTTGCTGATATTCATCACGCGGATTTTCAGCATTTCGTCGGTTTCAGTGTTGTTGACCAGATAATGCAGACCGCGCCACGCGCCTTCCAGCTTCTGGAAAGATTCGTGATGCATGATCTGGTTAACCTGCTGCGACAGCTTCTGGTCTATTTCTGCGATCAGCGCCTGAATGGTGCGGTAGGCGTCGGTCGACAGCGGCACGGTATTTTCCAGCGCCTGCTCGGCCAGGGTTTTCACCGCGCTTTCGATAGCATCGCGGGCAGAATCGGTTTTTGGCTTGAATTCTTTATTGAGCAGCGCCGAGAATTCATCCTGGGTAAAGCTTTGCTGTGAAGCCTGTTCAAGAGGAGTCGTTGAGGAATTACTCATGATTAGTCTCCGTGCTGCTGTCTTCTGCCACTTTGTCGGCCGGTTTCGCGGCGTTAGTCAGCGATTTGAGCAGGGTAGGGTTTTTAAGGATTTCAGAGATCAGCTCTTCAGCGCCGTTTTTGCCATCCATATAGGAAAGCAGGTTGGAAAGCTGGGTGCGGGCGTCGAGCAGTTTGTCCAGCGGCTCGACGCGACGGACGATAGCGTCAGGTGAAAAATCGTCCATGCTGTTGAACGTCAGGTCTACGCCCAGCATGCCCTTACCGGTCAATGTGTTATCGACGTGATAGGCAATGTGCGGCTGTAAGGCCTTCATGCGCTCGTCAAAGTTATCGATGTCAATCTCGAGGAACTTGCGCTCGTCGATAGGCATTTGGTCCTGCTGCGACTGGCCCACCAAATCCGCCATTACGCCCATGACAAAGGGGATCTGGATTTTTTTCTCGGAGCCATAAATTTCGACGTCATATTCGATCTGCACGCGCGGTGCACGATTACGGGCAATGAATTTCTGCCCGCTGCGGGCTTTTTTTATGCCTGGGAAGTTTGCCATCTGGTTTCTCCATCAAGTAAATGCACTGCGGTTAAATAAGAGTCGGCGCGAAGGCCTAGCTGTCGTTACGTCCCAGCACGCCTTTCAGCTGATTGACAGCATCGGGTGCCAGTTCGCGGATAATCTCCAGAAAATCGAGCTGAATCAGCCGCTCGACGCGCTCCAGCATCATCGGTGCCGGATGGCTGGGTTCGTATTGACGAAAATATTGCTTCACTTTTTCCAGCATCAGCTGGGCGTCTTCTTTAGAGGTGAGCTGTGCCTGCCGCCAGTCGGTCACCGGCGGTGCGGCGGTTGTGGTCGCTGTGGTCACGGTATTTTCTCCTGCTATCGCTTCGGCGGCGGCAAGTTGCTCGTCTTGTGCCTGCAGCCGTGCCTGTTGCTGCTGGTGATAACCCTGCAACAGCGCAGAGAGAGTACGAAACAGGCCACTGAGATCCGGCATTCCGCTTTCGCCCAGATGACCGGTCACCCACTGGTGCAGCTGGCGCAGGCTGGCGTCGATACTGACCAGTGTCTGCACGGATGGGTTTTCGCCGTCTGCCAACTCCTGTTGCAGGCGCGACAGGCCGCCGGGATAACCCGCACAATCATTTTTACTGCCGTCTATTAATGCAGCGGCATCTCGAAAAGAGATGTCACCGCTCGGGCTTTTCAGCAATTTGGCCTGCCGCAGCGCCGCCATTAATGAAGACTGCTCGCCTAGGCTGGCCAGGGTATTAATGCGCAGCAGCGGGTCCGGCTCGCCGTCGAAATTAAGTTCGGGATAAAGCTGCTCCCAGTATTTCTCGGTGATCGCGGTTAATAAACTTAGCCCAGCTTCAAAACCTTCCAGCCCGTTGAGATGAGTCCAGGCTTCGGTGAGTGGTAAAATGACCCGTAAATCTTTGGAGCGAGTCATCAGCGCCTGGCCCTGTTTTTCAACCTGACGCCAGTCCGGGGCTTCGGCGGGGATAATGGTTTTGCCAAACTGTTGTTCGGCTTTGCCCTCGCAGGCGCGTTCGAAACTCATAAACTCGGCGTCATATTCGAGATTTTCCCCGCAGGGATGTTCGGCACTGATGGGTGCCAGCAGCGGTTCGATATTCATCCACGTTCCTGTCTTGCAATAAATTAAGCGCCTCATTCAAACATCGGCGGATAGAGACCATTGCGCCCGGTGTGTCGGGCATTGGCCGACTGAAACAGCAGTGAGAACAGACGTGTAGTAAAGTTTCCGCTGTGGACGTGTGTAAACAGCGGGCTGCCATCGCTCTGGTTGGTCCACCAGAAGCTGGTGTACTGCGACGGGTTAAAATACTCCTCGACCTGCGGCCAGTTCAGCGTGCCGGGAATGTCGCGATAGCCAATAACGTCGAAAATGTCCGAAAGCCCACCGGTATCCGGTTTCGGCAGCGCGGGCATGGTTAGCAGAGACTGATCGAGCTGGTCGGCGGTGCAGCGCTGATTCACCGCCTCGTTAAGCGTCATGCCCAGTTGGCGATACCACGGACCGGCAATGCGCAACTGTAGCGGATGCCATTCTTCCAGAGTCAGCAAGCTCATCGCGCAGATGGGATACTGACGCCCGACGCGGTCCTGTGCCGGTAACATGCATCCCATCTGAATGTGTTGACCGCTCAGCGCGGCGGGGATAATAAAATTCCATACCGGCGCCATGGCGAACTGCGTCACCGGTACGCCGGTTGCGGGCTGCTGCTTTTGCCAGGCAATCCCCGACTGAAACCAGTGAGACCAACTGTTAATCAGCCCGTCCGGCAAGCGACGACGCAAAAAATCGCCATTGCCGGGAAGTTTTCCGTACCAGCCGGGCGCAGGTCTGTCGGGCGTAGAAGGTTGCGTCATCTTGTTTTTCCTTTCACGGCTTATGGGCAGCTAAAACCCGGCAGCTGGAGGGGATTACGAATGCTGTTGGCGGTATATTGCAATTCCACCTGATGGCCACTGATGCTGAAGCGGGCGATATGGCTGAGACTGGTGCTTCCGGGCGACAGTCTGGCCTTGTCGAACAGGCGATTCAGCGCCCACGGCCCCGAGGTGGACAGCGTATCGGTGGTGCCGTCGGTTAATCCCAGCTGCATCCTCACTTGCCCGGTTTGCCCCGGTCCCGGCCAGCTCACCACCTGCGGCGTTTGCGGCCCGTGGCTGTAACGCAGCAATTGCCCGTCAACGTCGAGGGTCAGGTTGAGAATGTTGTTGTCCATGCTGACCGGCGTAATGGTGATGCGGTAAGACGGGGTAGTTGAACCGGTAGCAAAAAAAGCATCGCGAATAGTCTGTGCCTGCTGGAAAGGCCGCAGCATTGATTCGCTGCCCGGCAGGCTTTTACCGTCGACGCCCGGTGCAAAGCGCCAGTTGGCTCGCGTGGTGTCGACCTTGTTCGCCAGATTCTCACGGAAGAAGGTGTCCATCAGGCCCGTTCCCGGCGCAAACATGCGCGCCAGATCGTCCGGGGTGATATCCACCGAGGAGCTGTGAACCAACGGATAACGACCGGCAATCGCCTGGCGACAGAAACTGCCGACCTCAACGCTGCTGCGCTTTTGCACATTGGCCATGTCGCGGCGCTGCGTGTCACTGCTGGCACCCACGGCCAATGACAGTAACATCGAGCGGAACGGCTCCGGCTCGCGACCGGCATCGGCCTGCATCCGCGAAATGACATCGCCTGAAGGGGCCTGAATGCCGGTGTTGGAGGCGTCCTGTACCGCCGTCAGATAGCTGTAGAGGTCATCGATATCTTTCAGCTGTTCATCAAACGGAATCGTTTTGTTCTTGGCATCGGTAAACTGCGCCTGCTCGATAATCGGTGCAAAATGTGCCATCACTTGCTGTTCAGGATCTTCAAGGTTGCCGTCCTGTGCCGCTTTGCGGGCGCGGAACAGGGCTTGTAAAGTCTGGGTCGCCGTGTTGGTAAACATGGCGCTGCCTTTCTCTATCATCCCCTGAGTACTTTTCTTCTCGGCTCGCTCCAGCGTGACGTAACGGCTGACATTAATCATCAGATTACGCATTGGTGAAGTTCGGCCCGATAACATGCGCGCGGTGTTGATGCGCTGACCAAGATCGCCAATATGATTAAGCTGCACGTCGTTGAGCAGGGCGTCCCAATGGGCGATAAAATCTTCCATGTACATCTGCCGCACGGTGTTTTCCATATCTTTTTGCGGGACAGAATCACCCTGACGATTAAGCACCCAGACATCGTCGGTGCGAATGCTGGCGGTCACGCTGTCGATATTCTTGTTGAAAAAATCCCAATAGCCTTTCGGAGTAAACAGGCCCGGAATGCCGTTGGTGATCGGCTGACCGCTCTTGCGTGAAAAGGCGAGCTCCGTCTGCGGGCCGCCGAGATCGACCAGCGTTACCGTGCCGGGCACCGTGGCGACCAACAGGCGTTTCAGTCGACCATAAACCCGCTGTGCTACCGGCGCGCGGTTAATCACGGCCTGTTCGCGGGCGATCAGCGCGTCGTCACGTTCGTAGGGCGAGGTGTTGATCTGGTCATCCAGCAGATTGCCGAGATGATCATCAATCTGCTTTAACTGACTTTGAGTCACGCCTGCGGGCAGTTGGCGCTGCAGGTTGAGCATGATCCAGGTTCTGAGCAGCTTGCCGTCGTACTGCTTTGGCATATACAACATCTGATAGGCCTTGAGTGCCTCATAGCTGTAATCGACGTCACTGCCGTCATCACTGCGCAACCAGCTGGTTACCTGCTGGGCAACAATCGGCAGTAATAGCTGTTTCAAGGCTTTTTCATACAGCGACTGCGAGGCGTCAATCACCTGATCGCCGCGATACAGCCCCGCCTGCCAGGAGAACGGCGGTGAATTAACATCAATTTTTGGCGTTTGTGGCAGTTGTTCAAGATTGCCAAGCAGCGGCTGCAAGGTATAAATATCGCTCTGACTCAGCGGCGGCAGCGCCGCGCTTTGCTTCTCGAGCGTTGGCACCTTGGCTTGCACATCGGCCAGATACTGTTTGTTATGTGAATAACTGATTAGCCACCAGGCCATGCCGATCAGCAGCAGAAATGTCATTACCCCGTAACCAATCCAGTTAAACAGCCGGTTGCGGACTTCCCACCAGGGATTACTGCCCGCCAGACCCGATTCCTGAAAAATGACTTTTTGCAGCAGGCCCTGCAGGAAAAAACTCTGCCCGCGCGCCGCCGGAATAGGATTGGCAGCATCCAGACTTTGCCAGTCATTGCCTCGGGTATCGCTGGCCAGCGGCGGCAAGTTCAGTGCGCGATTAAGCTGACCCATGACCCGGTCAAACGGCAGACCTTCTTGTGTCCCGCTGGTGAAATACACGCCGCGCGGTCGCAAAGGGCGCTCAAAACCAGAGGCGGCAAACAGCACGCCGAGATACTGTTTCAGCACCGGTTGCAGCGACAGGAATTCCTGCGGGAACAGATAACTTTCTGCGCGCTTCTGGCTGTCGTGCTCAACGATCATGATGTCTGGCAGGCCGTCGTTCAGGCGCTGATGGAGGCGAGAAAACTGATAGTCGAACTCCTGCGGCAGGTTTAATTCACTTTCACGCCACGGCCAGGTAAAGCCCCAGATCTGATCACGCTGCTGTTTGTTGAACTCGGAGAAGTAGGCGGTAAAACCTTTCATCAGGTCACTTTTGGTGACCATCACGTAGACCGGAAACTGAATCCCCAGGCGATCGTGCAGCTCCATCAAACGCTGGCGCAGCGCGGTGGCCTGCGCATGCAGCACCTGCTCGGATTCACTGAGCAGGTCGGCAACGCTGATAGTCACCATCACGCCGTTAATCGGCTGGCGAGCGCGATACTTTTTCAGCAGCGACATAAAGCTGCGCCATTCGCCGGCATCCTGCTCGTGCTGACTTTCCTGCGTGGTATAGCGCCCGGCGGTGTCAATCAGGATCGCCTCGTCGGTAAACCACCAGTCACAGTTGCGCGTGCCGCCCACGCCTCGCAGCGCCGCTTTGCCAAACTTTTCTGCCAGCGGAAAATGCAGGCCGGAGTTGACCAGCGCGGTAGTTTTCCCGGCTCCGGGCGCGCCAATAATGATGTACCACGGCAGTTGATACAGATACTGACGGCTGAAATACTGCATCCAGGCGGGCCATTTACGCGATTTAGGATTCACGAAACGCGCTTTTTTCAACAGTTGAGTCGCTTCGTTAAAACGCTCGGTCAGCAGGCGCTGCTCAGGGTTATCTTCTACCGGCGCAGCCTCTTCCTGCGGGCGATTATCGGCTTCCAGTCTTCTGACCAGACGACGGTTTTGCCATGAGCGCCAGACGCGAGGTACCAGTCGGAAGCACAGCCAAAGCAGGTAAAGCACCAGCACGGTGGCAAAGCGGTTGAACTCGGACTCAAGGGGGCGATAGTCGCCAATCGATACCAGCGGACCGATGGTCCAGACCATGACGCAAATCGCAGTAATGCCGACGAAGCCCCACAATAGTCTGCTGGTGATCATGGCCAATAATGTTCTTAACATTGCTGATTATTTCCTTATCGCAAACTATTCAGTTCGGTCTGAGTCTGTTTTGGCGCCACCATCAGCGTGATTTCTACCCGACGGTTGCGGGCACGATTGTCAGCCGTAGTGTTGGGAGCCAGCGGATCGTTTTCACCACGCCCCTCGGCGCGAATACGTTCCGGCTGCTTGAGATGCTCGGCGAGCAGTTCCTGCACAGACTTGGCGCGGGCCAGTGACAGCTCATAGTTGGAGCTGAAATGCGCGCTGCGAATAGGCACGTTGTCGGTATAACCGGTGATAAGAATCTGGCCGCTGACATTATCCATGGCCTGAGCGATGCGGCTGATTACCGGTAGGTAGCGCTCGCGGGCGTTGGTTGAGGCGCTATCAAAAAGCCCGTCGCCGCGCAGCACGACCACGCTTCGATCAGATTCATCACGCACCGTCACCAGCCCCTGTGCTATCTCGTGGCTGAGGAAACGGCGCAGATCCAGCGGCGGCTCCAGCGGTTTGGCCGGATGCGGAATATCAATCTGCGGCAGATTGGTTTGATAAATCGCCGACAGCACCGGGCTGGTAAATTGCCCTAGGCGGAAGTTAAGTCCGATATAAAAAAGACAGCCAATCAGCGCCATCAGGGCCGCCCACGCCCACACGGGAATCAGCGGTCGCCAGAGTTTTTGCTGGACAGGCTCGTCGATGGGCTGCGGCGAAAGCGGAGGCGCATAACCGCCGCGCACAGTGCGGATCACCTGTAATAAACGCTGCTTCATGGTTTCGAGCTGTGAGCGACCATTTTCCAGAATGCGATAACGACCTTCGAAGCCCAGCAGCAGACAGACATTAATCAGTTCGAGCAGAAAAATATGCTCTTGCGGATTTTGCGACAGCTTGGCCAGGAGTTGGAAAAACTTCTCGCCGCCCCAGGTTTCATTGTGAAAAGTCACCAGTAAACCGCTGCGCGGCCAGACATTGCGGCTGCCCCACGGCGTCAGCGAGGCGGCTTCATCCAGCGCGGTGCACAGGCAATAGCGCGCGCCGATGATCACCTCATACGGCAGTCGCGCCTGCTGGCAGCGGACCTCAAAACGGCGGACTTCGTCAATCAACTGCGCGCGCAGGCCATCGGGATTATCGTGAGTGGCCGAATGACGGATGTGGGGAATGGCGTTGAGCAAGGGGTTAGCAACGGTCACCAACGGGTTGATTCCGCTGTTTGGCGTCGCACTTTCCGTGGCCGATGAAGCGCTATTGGGTTGCATGTAAAGTGGTTGCATAGAAAGTGGCTGAGTCATAAAGGTATAGAGGTCCTATTGATCAGTCGCGCAGATTGCGCAAAGCCCAAAGCTGCATGTCCAGTCCGGGAAACTCCCCCGCCAAATGCAGGGCAAAGGCTTCAGACTTCTCCATCTGACGCCACAGATCACCACTCTTTTCCAGTTCAAAATAGACATAGCCAGCATGCCAGGGTATCTGACGCGGTGCGGCAGGCATGGCGCGCAGGCCGATACCCGGCAGCTGCAGCTGCACCAGATCGCGGATGCGGGTTACCGGCGCAATTTTCATTTGCGCGGCAAAGTGGGTCATCAGCATCTCGCTCGGCACGTCGGCTTTCACCGCCAGCACAAAGCCCAGTTCGCGAATCATTTTGACGTCGGAAACAGTGGCGACGAACAGCCCGTGCGAACGTTCGGTCAAGGTCAGCTGTAGCGCGTTTTCCTCCATTACCAGCGACAGTCCCTGACGCAGATGCAGCATCAGCTTGCCGAAAGTCCATGCCAGATTGTCGTGGTCATAAACAGGCAAAGTAGCGCCCGGCGTGCGCGTCGCTGACCAGGTTGAAAGCTCGGTAGCAAACTGCAACCATTCACTGAACAGCCGCTCAGGATGCAGCTGTGGTAACTGACGGCTGTGGGAAATCTGCCCGATGTGGCGATTAATCAGCGCCAGCAGCATAAAGTCGATCATCTCTGAGTTGCCGCCACGACCTGCCTGCTGCAACCGTTGACTCATTTGTTCACTGCGCTGATTGAGTACGCCGTGCATATCGTTGATGAATGAAGTTATCTGCGCATCGTTCTGCGCGTTAAGCACCGGCGGAATAAACTGCGGGTCGAGCTTGAGGCTGCGATCGGTGCTGCGTCCAGTGATGCGCGCCACGCTAATAGCCGTCCATTCAGCATTAAGACTGCTTTCCAGCATCAGGCTGAAACGCAGCTTGCCGAACTGCATGGCGGCAGTGCCGACGGCAGAAGCGTTGAGGTCATCGACCTCATTTTCAAAAGTCACCAGCCGTGCCAGTGAATCGCTGGATTCGGAGAAGATCACTTCATTGCGCCCGCTGCGGCATTCCGGCAGTGCGAGCACGACTTTGACGTCGCTCTGGTTTTCCGGCAGTGCCAGCGGGGCGGGGGCGTTATCGGCTCCGGTAATATTGAACGGCGTGCCGTCGGGCATAATTCCGCTGGCCGAGGCGATGGCCAGTTTTCCCTGACGCAGCAGTGAGGCGTCAAGCTCGAGTGACATAAATCCCCAATAGTAGGGCGTCTGAATTTTTCCCCAGCTGCGGCTGTAGGCTTCAAGCCAACGTTCTGATTGCTGAAAATGGTGAGGGCGTAAAAACATCCCCTCGGTCCATATCACCTTATCTGCTGTATTCATTCGACCTTCCATCAATCAGTTTAATTTTTGTCTTGCTGGATGCTTAAGCCATTGCTGGTGGCAATAATGTGCGCCTTCATTTCGTCGGCCGAGATTTGCCAGAACTTGTAGAAATTGGTGCTCTTCGGTTCGGGAAGCGGCACTGAGATGCGCCATTTTTTACCGTTGATATTTTGATATTCCGCGATGATGCCGAGGTAATGGGCATCAAGCGGCGGTTGTCCGGTCAGGCTGTGCTTTGGCTCTCCCTGAGTCAGGAAGAACTGATTGGTGTCGAGCAGATTGGCACCGAGCAGCGTAGTGGCCTGGGTTTGCAGCGAGTAAAAATCGGCAGACATAAAATCGGCATCGGATTTCAGCAGCAGTACGCGGACCTTAAGTGGCGCGCCGCCGTTGGTGGCTGGCGTGTTATCAACCTGTAACCGATAGTTGGCGGGCACCTGATGCGACGAGGACATACAGCCTGTTAGCAGCAGCGTTGACAACAGCAAACCGCCCAGCCCGGCGGCAAAATTGTGTCTGATCATCATTACCGCCCCGAAAGTTATTTAATGACCCAGGTGGCTGAACTGCCCTGACGGCAGGCCTGCGTGCCGCCGTCAACTTTGACACACTGTGTTGCGCCCGAACGCCGACGAGGCTGAGCAATCACCCCTTCATAAAGATCGCTTTTCACCGCGGCTTGCAGTGGCATATAACCAATCAGCTGATGATCGGGGCGATCCGAAATAGCCAGCCAATTGCTTTCGGCAATACCCAACACTTCGAATTGCTCGCCGTTTTTAACGTATTTGATTAGCTTGCCGCCGTAGCTCGCGTTGCTCATCACTGAGGCGGTGTACAGCGCACGATAATTCAGATTTAACGGAGTGAAGTTTTTTGGCGGTTGCACGACGTGGCGATAGGTCAGGCTCACACCGTCGACTGTGCTGCTGACAAGGGTGTCGTCGGTAGGTGCCGACGGCTTGGGTGCCTGGCAACCGGCCAGAGCAAATAGACATGCCAAAGTTATGATTTTTTTCACGAAATAGCCTTCTTGCTTGATCTCGCAGCGATAATTGCTGCTCTTCTTTACCGAATGACTTAATCAATTAAGCTCATCGGACATCGACGTTTGCTGTGTTACTGCTTCAAAAATTCTTAAGTCGCCAGGATCATTAAAATATGCTGGCTGGGGGTAATGCGCGCGCCGACGGCGTTGGTGGAGTTTTGCATCGTGGTACTGGTCATGCGCGTAGCGGGTGAGCCTTGCATCAGCACGGTGACTGAACCGGTAGTGTGGCGCGACGGCCCCATAAAGGTGCTCGACACCACGCCGCCGTCGACTCCGGCTTCGTCACCGTTGGTTATCGGGGTGATGGTCATCAGATTATGCGCGGGCATATTTTCAATCAGAATATTGTTGGCGCGCGGAATAGCGGTGTTGCCCAGGGCAATATTGGTATAAGTCACGGGGACCGGGGTTTTACAGACATCCGGCAGTGCCTGATCGGTACCGCCACACTGGCAGTTGGCAAACATGGCAACTCCTTGCTAACGATTAAAAAACTCTTAACCCATGTGGATCTGTTTGGCGTCGACTTTGGTCAGCGTTTTACTGCTGATAATCGTGGTGTGGGCATGCATACGGGAAAACTCTTCGACTTTAACGTCGAGCTGGCCGGCACGGACTTGTTCCAGCTGAGTGGTTTTGCGCAGCAGGCGATGGCTGATTTGCGTCACGCTCTGCCAAACGCTTTCGTAGCATTTGCCCATCACTCGGCTCAGATTGACCCAGGCAGATAGTGATTCGCCGCGATAGTTCATGACCTTGACCCGGCAGTCGCCCTGTTGTGCCTCTACGTTAAATTGCGGACTGTTAAATGACAGGGATTCGCTGGCGGTGATGTGCAGTGCGCCTTCAATGCTGAGCTTCGACGGCTGCTGCGTATCGGCGCGCTCCAGCACTGCCAGCAACCAAATTTTCTCCCCGCAATTGGCCAGCAGCACGCGGTCATCAATCTGCGGTTCCAGTAAACAGCTCGCGGCACGCTGACAAATCCAGCCGCGGCCTTCACTGTGTACCAGCAGTTTTCCATCGATTTTTATTTCCACCACCTGGCCCGAGGTTTGCGCGGGCAGGGCATGGGCAACCGTAGGTTTTTTCACAGCAACACTCATAGTGATTACCTTGTGGGGCTTTCTAAAGTTTGTGATTCGTGGAAGCAGGGCCGACACTGCTGCGCCACTCTTCGGCGGCAAACAGCGCTGCATCTTTTTCGATAATGCCGCTGCGTGATGAGAATTGTGTTTTTTCCTGTTCGGCACGATGAAAACGGCTGCGGTTGAACCGCGCATCGCGAAAATCAGCGTGGCTGACGTCAGCATTGGAAAAATCGCTGTTGCCTAAGTCGCATTGATTAAAACGGGCACCGCTGGCCTGACAGTTTTGCATCACTGCCTGAAAAAGGTGGCTGTGGCTGAAATCACAGTGCTGCACATTTGCGGCCGAGAAAATGGCGCGATCAAAAAATCCACCCGTACAAATTGCATGTTGCAGATTGGCATTGGGAAACAGCGTTTGTGCCGCATTGACGCCGCCAAGATTGGCATGTTGCAACGAGGCCTGACTGAAATTACATTGCACTAGTCTGGCGTTGCTGAAATCCACGCGATCCAGCTGGTTCTCGGTGAACTGGCTGCCGGTAAAATCCTGCCCGTGATAGCGGTTTTCACGATGGTCGCAGCGAAAAAATACCCCGCGTACAAATTGGCTGTCGCGCATCGTGGTTTTTCGCAGGTCGAGATTCATAAACGTGCCTTGCTGGCAGTCGACATCGCTAAAATCAGCCCCCAGCAGCGAAGTGTCTATAAAGCCGCTTTTTTCCAGACTGGCGAAGGTAAAGCGGCTTTCTTCCAGCGACCCCTCGTTAAACTGGGTATTTAAATGAATGGTCGAATCAAAATCGCTTTCTTCAAGCCGGCACTGGTTAAACAGGCAATCTCGAAAAACGCAGTCAGCGAACATAGCGCCAGTCATGCTGCACTGGTTAAAAAGCGTTTCTATCAGATTCGCCTGGGTAAAAATCGCGCCGTTCAGCGAGCATTCATTAAATTGAGTGTCATGCAGGTTACTGCCGCTGAAATTGGCGGCAGTAAAATTAACTTCGATAAAACAGCCACCTGACAAGTCCAGCCCGCAGAGTGTTACCGCGTCCAACTGGGCATTTTCAATGATTTCGCCGCGCTTGATCGCCTGCACCAGAGTCTCGGCAGTGTAATCACTCATATCTGCTCCTTGTCGCGGCGCGGTAGGGTTTTGATCCCTTCGGTATAGGCATCGTCAAACAATGTGCCGCCCTCGGTGAGCGACTGCGACAGGTCGGCGCGAAACAGATTGCAGCCGCGCAGATCGCAGCCGGTGAGATTGCTTTTCTGCATGATTGCGCCAATCAGCGAGCTGCCGGTGAGTGCCGCGCCCTGAAAGTCGGTGCGAATAAACAGGCAGTCTGCTGCCTTGATCTCCAGCATTTTTGCCTGCTGCAGCGAGGCTTCGCTGAAATCACAGTTGTTCAGTATTGCCCGGGAGAAATCAGCCTGATGCAGCATCTGTTGACGAAAATTACACTCAACCAACTGCGTATGGCTAAAATTGGCGGACAATAGTTGGCTATCGGAAACCACGGCGCAGTGAGTCAGCCTGGCGGCGAAAAAGTTGGCCTGAGGCGCTACACAAGTCACTAACGTGACGCCGAGTAAGGTGGTTTTTTGCAGGTTTAACCCATCGAAATGGCATTCCACAAAAGAGGTTTGTTTAATCGTGGCGCGGCTAAAGTCCATACCTTCGAGCTTAAGCTGCATCAGTAGGCACTGATCGATCTCTGCTTGATGAAAACGACAGTTCGCCAGCGTCGCTTTGTTGATCATCAGCTCGCTAATTATCGCGTTGTCGAAAATACAGTGCTCGAGTTGAGCATCTTCGAGCTGAATGTCTTTGAGACTCGAACCCGAGAAATCACTGTGATAACACTGCGCCAACGAGAAATTTGCCCCATCGAACAGCGACGCTTTTGCCGACGTGTGGTGCAATTCGGCACGAACCAGCACCGCATTGCGGAAATCACATTCATCAAGCTGGCTGTGGCTAAAATCGACATTTTCCAGCAGTGCCGTTGAAAAATCGGCACCGCGCAAGTCCATACCCGACAAATCAGCGGCGGTGAAATCGAGGCCGCTAAAATCGCGGTCATCATCCATAATCGCCTGCGCACGCTGGCGTTGCAGCAGTGACTCCGCTTCCTGTGGCCGAGGTGGCGCGTTTTGGTGCTGCGCCGACATCAGATAGGTCTGGTAAATCGCCTGCTCGCTCTGCGAGAATTTTTTATCACTGACGCCGAGCTGTTGACGATTGTTGTGCAGCATCTGTTGCTGTCGACGATAGTTTTCGGCACCCCCCGGCAAGTCTTTGTTTTCCGGTACCACACCTTCGCCGCGCTCCAGCGCCTGATCATACTGCGACGCCAGCCTTTCATGGCTGGCTTCAGCCTCAAGCTCCTGGCGCAGAATGTAGTCATACAAGTCTTCATCAGGCTTGGGGCCCGGTTTTTGCGATACGGGGATTAGCTCGTCGATATCGATGCCTTGTCGGGCGAGACGTTGGCGCTGCTGCTCGCGCACTGCATTTTCACGGTTAAGAATATTGTTTTGCATCGGGCTGTGTTGCAGCGGTAATTCCATGTCGGCCCAGGCTCCAATGGCGTTTTCAGGCAATAAATCTTTTTCGCGATAACTCAGCAGAATGGCATGTTCAGACTCGGTACGCTGCTGTAAAACTTTGCGATAATGATTGGGGGAACGGGACTTTCCTCGCTGCTCCAAAGCAGGCATCAGAGTTAAAACATCGGCGGCGTCATCCTCGTTGATACGCTCGCTGCCGTGCCAAATCAGCACCATCTGCTGGCGATGTGGAAAGAAATGAACCGTGGTGCCGCGCAGAGTAATTTCTTCAAACAATACCCCGTCATGGCGTTGGCGCTGCATAAAGCAGCGCGCCTGCCACAGCGGCAAGTTGCCTTCAAGAACGGGAAACTGCGGGTGCATATTTTCGATTCGCCATGGCGCCCCGACAGGCAGTTCCGGCTGTTCAAACCACTGATCGCTGTCGGCATTATTGAATGCTCGCCAGTCAGTATCGCGGGCAAAACCGGGATATTCATGCTGCTGCCATTCGTCGTCATACTGTTGGCCCATCAGCTGTGTACGCCGGGGCAGCGTTAGCGCCAGCGCATCAAAAGTTGCAGGAACAGGGGTATCATGCGGCGCGGTGATGGGCTGCGAAAGTCTTTCCACGTTGGGCAGCGGAGGTAATTCTTCACTCGCTTCTCCCTCGGCTGTAAATCCCATTCCCTGTGGGTTTTCTGCGTATGCCGGGCCACCAAAAGCGTGCGCCCAGTCCAAAGGAATACTTTCAAACGGCTGGGGTTTGCTCGGGCGACCCTCTTGCCAGAGACGATCGCCGCTGACTTTCAGCGCTTTGCCGAGCTCCCCCACTTGAATGCGGGCGACACACTGATGGCTGTCTTGCTGCTGGGGATCGGGCCACGCAAAGCCGGTAGCCAGAAATTCAGCGTGAGTTTTGGGTAAGCCGAAATCTAAAACACCGCCGCTAAATTGCAATTCTTCTGCCGCAAGTTGCCATAATTCCTGATCGGGACGCAGCTGAGGGTTAGCGCTCATATCGGCCAAAGCCAGCACTGAAACCCCCAAGTGGTGCTGGCGCTGCCAGCGGTAAGGACGTTGAATCAATCCCAGACGCAATGGTTTTATAATTTTCATAAGGGACTTTCGACTAGTTGACCTCAGCCTGCGGGGTGCTCTGAGCCGCAATGATTTCTAGACTTGCCAGGAAAATGCGTGAGGAATATGGCTTGGTTGATTTTCAAGAGAGTTGAATAGGGCTTAAGCATCCTTGCCGTCAAAACCATCGAATCCGTCCCAACCGTCTTGACCTGTGTCACCTTTGTCACCTTTCGGGCCCTGAGCGCCGTCTTTGCCATTGGCTCCGTCTTTGCCATTGGTGCCGTCCTTGCCATCGGTGCCGTCTTTGCCGTTGGTGCCGTCTTTGCCATTGGCTCCGTCTTTGCCATTGGTGCCGTCTTTGCCGTTGGTGCCGTCTTTGCCATTGGCTCCGTCTTTGCCGTCTTTACCGTCAGTACCATCTTTACCGTCTTTAGGTTTCGGCGTTTCTTTAAGTTCGATGTCTTTTTGCGGCCCTTCTTTCTGGAATTTCTCATAGGCATCAGCGTCTTTCTTGCGGGCTTCTTTCTTGTCGACCTTGGTTTTATCCTTACGGTACTCCATGATTTCTTTGAGTTTATTAATTTTCTTCTGGGCTTCGCTGTCTTCAGTGCCGCCCACACTAACCCCTGATCTTATTGACATCAGAGTGGTTTGAATCTGATAAAACGGCACGTTGGTGAAACGCTTGAGGTCAGTTTTATAATCTACGGTCGTTTTAGTTCGCGAAAGGTAGGTATAGGCCATCGCCACGCCTTTGACCCCAAAATCGCTGGTGGTTGCGGTCACTGATGAAATGGCGTTAATCGTGCCGTTAAGGCCGTTGATCGACAGGCCAATTCCGGTGGTCGCGAAGCTGGCTCCGGTAACAATCCAGTAAGATCCGCGTGAAGTATGGTTGGTGGTGGGAGCAGTTACTGACACCGTATCATCACTGGTGATATCGATTTTTCCCGGTGACCAGATTTTTATCGCTTCGTCGCTGGTGGACGCCGAGTACAGCTTGATGTCATCGTTGGCGGAGATATTCAGCGTTTTTTGCGAGTGAATATCCATGGTCTCTTCACCCTCGGCATCATCAAAATACAAAAAGCTGCCGTTGGTGACTTCAGTGCTGCCCTTGGTCCGAGACCAGATACCTGATTTAGTTTCTGACCACTCTCCCGCAACCGCCTCGGTTCCATCGCTCGAGGTGACAGCGATAGGCAGGGTTCGCAGATTGTTATAAACCCGACCGGTGATGATCGGCGAATGCGGATCGCCATTGATAAAATCGACAATCACTTCCTCGCCAACCCGCGGAACCTGATAGTTTCCGTACTGATTTCCGGCCCAGGCGCTGGAGACGCGCAGCCAGCACGAATAAAGCTCTTGTTCGTTTGCAGGCTTGTACCACAGGAACTTCACTTTCACCCGGCCATACTCATCAGTGGAAATGGTTTCATCCCCCGTGCCGGGATCTTTCACCACCATGGCCGTTTGAGGTCCGCTGGTGCGTGGCCAGGGTGAAGATCGCTGTGGTCGATAATTAACGGTTGCGGGAATGACGGAGAACACAAAACGATGTTCATTGATATCCTCGTCATTGGTGGTGTAACTGTTTTCCGTCAGGGTGTAAGCCACCTGGGTAATCATGTATTGCTGGCCTTCATCGCTGCTGCGAGGCGCTTTGGCCAAAGAAAATGTATAACCGGGCGCGAGACCAAATGCGTCGCCCTCGCCGTGGGTTTTAGCCTGCTGGGCGATATATTCCTGCTGTCTGATTTGAGTGTACTGAGTTCCGTCAGCCGGTTCGCTATATTGCCCCGGCCACTCGATGCGCGTGGCGGTATTGCCAGCCTTCGAGTCACTGACTTGAGCTGTCGAGGAGAGATCGGCGTCTGATTTCAGATAGTTATAATCATCGTGTCGATACATGCTGGGACTGATGGATTCTGTGACGTGCCAGGTATCGATACTCTCCTCGTTGACATACAGCCCGCTGCTGGCCTGATGATATTCAATCGTCGAATATCCCGGGAACGGTTCATGTGCCGAGGGAGAGTCGGCGAGTACCAAGGTCTGGTTGTCCATTTCGTGTTTGAAATAGAAATAGATCCCTTCGTGCTCCATCAGCCTGCTGATGAAAGCAAACATCGATTCCTGGTACTGGACGCAGTAATCCCACACGCGGTAGGTACCGGAGAGCTTGTCTTCGCAGGTGATATTATATTCACCCAGCACCGCAGTAATAATTTCCCTGGCGGATTTATTTTCCCAGATTCGAAAGCCGTAATTCTGGGTGAGGTACCAAAGATTAGGGCGGATCGTGGCCCGGTAAACAAAATATTGCTCGTTATGTGCCTCGTGACCAATAAACTCCGTGCGGATGATAATGCCGCTCAGATAGCGGACGGTGAAGGGATTCGGTCGTAACTCCAACGTCAGCGGCTGGCCTAACAGGCTCTTGATATCCACTGAATTATCAGTGCTGAGTAATTCAACATTGAACTCATAACAACCGGATAATATTTCGCTGCCGGTCATGGATTTAAATAACAATCCACTGCCGAGAGAGGTATGTGCAATGACGACGCGATCCATATAAAAAAGCACCCTTGAGGCATAGCTACCGCACGACTAGGGACAAATAAATTGTCCATAGCGAGAAGAAATAACGTGAATTTATTAATTACCAAATCTTGACAATACCTTTACAAATAATCGATCCGCATAAATTGATCAAGATAGGATTACTCCTAAAGCCAATATTTATGACTTGGCTCCCTTTTTATTACAGAAATTATAATGATTCATCAAGTGTTTTTATAATTGCTAGCATTATTTAACTTGTTGATTTTAAATCATAATTTAATATTTAATTTTTATTTAAATCATGTAATTAATGACAGAAACAATTTTATAGCCATATTTTAGCTATGTGATGCGGATCGATATTTTTTTGAGCTTTTTAATTGACTTTAGAAGATGGCGAAACTTAAGTAAGTTTATCCAATAAGTAGTTTTATAGGGTTATTAAATGGTGGCATCATTTCATTTTATTATGCCTGAGAGGAATGAATGTCATGATTATTAGGAATAATGTCCTATTTGTACGCATAAATTATTTTATTTTAATTGTTAATTATTTATCTTGCAGTTATCAAGAGCATATTTATGGGTATAAATTAAACTTAATCTTAAGTGAATTTTATGTGAGAAATATTCAATGAGATCCTGAGGGAAATTCATCGGCAGAGCAAGGTAATAAAAATCTTATTTTTTCTCTATTAGCACTTACAATGAAATTATGAGCTAGTTTTCGTGGGGGGCGATTATGGATACAACAGAAGAAGATTATAAAAAAATATGCCAGGCTACTCTTGATGGCTTACAGGGCGAATTAGCGAACGGTGGCACCTATCTCACTATCGATCCCAGGCTTAGGCTTGAATATTCTAAACTGATAAAAGCGACGTCTAATGACCTTACCGGCAGAGCCGCAAGTGGTGTAATAAGCTGGGAGCAGGCCGCCAGCGAAGCACAGGATATGCGCAATAGCATCATGGAAATGATCCGAGGCAGAAGCACACCCCTTGGGCGTGCCATGGCCCAGCAGCTAAAAAGGGAGGGTAAAACCCTAAATGCTTTGATAGCTTACAAAACTCGGCAGAATTTCGGCGAATCGGCGATTTTTAATAATTTAAGCGAACTACAGAAAAATAAAATCTATGCTGATATTGTAAAGTCTGCAGGGAAATCCAATCCCCGCGTCAATGCCAAAATGCTGACCTATTCGCGAGCGGGCAAGGGGCTATTGGTCTTGTCATTGGCGGTGTCGGTTTATGTGATTGCGACTTCGGACGACAAGGTCGCCGCGGTCAAGCAGGAGGCTGTTGTCACAGGGAGCGGCATTTTAGGCGGCATGGCGGGCGGTGCTGTTGCAGGACTGATGTGTGGCCCCGGCGCCCCGGTTTGTGTCACGATCGGTGCATTTGTGGGCGGCGCGCTGGCGTCGATGGGGATGAGCCTCGCCTGGTAAAACAAGGAGTAATGATGAATTTTACTGATTCGATTACGCTACATATTATTCACGAAGATACCGAGTTTACCCC
The DNA here is from genome assembly GCF_000257645.1 of Serratia sp. M24T3. Taxonomy (GTDB): domain Bacteria; phylum Pseudomonadota; class Gammaproteobacteria; order Enterobacterales; family Enterobacteriaceae; genus Rouxiella. Next base: position 37,478 of record NZ_AJHJ01000015.1, on the reverse strand, counting down.
GGCCAAGAGTGAAATCCTGTTTGAGGCGACGCCCACTGGCACCTTTATCGAGGGAAAAATACTCGAAAAAGCCGTGGCGTTGGATAACGGCTACCTGCTGTTCATTACCGATGATATTCCTGAGGAAGAGTTTCTCACGGTATTGTTATGCAACAAAAAATTTGAGTTACTCGACAAGGCGCTCATTGGGTCGGCGATGTCTACCGGGGATTTACGCGATGTGCAGTTGCACGGTGACGAAGTTCATTTCAGGTTTATCGGCGATACTGTCTGGCGGCTTCGACCGCTTGCGCATCCTGCATTACGCTTGCCTTTGCTCAGCGATCCTCGTGGAGTTTCACGCCCTCTGGGTTTGAGGCAGCATTTTACTTTGCATGCCGAGCCTAAACGCGCGAGCCAGAGATAAGGCTGGCGCGTTCAGGTTTGCTATTTTGTACAATTTGCCATGTCGTATAATTTGCCATGTTAAACAATTTGCCATGTTATACAACAAGGGGTTACACCAGATATTTGTTAAACCATTTTATGGTGCGACTCCAGGCAAGATCTGCCGCAGTTTTGTCATAGCGCGGTGTAGAGTCATTGTGGAAGCCGTGATTGGCCCCTTTATAAAGGTAACCTTCATAGGTTTTTCCAGAGGCTTTTAGCGCAGCCTCGTAGGGCGGCCAGCCATCGGTGATGCCTTTATCCAATTCGGCATAGTGCAACAGCAAGGGGGCATTGATACGCGGAACGTCCTCGGCTTTTGGCTGCCTGCCGTAAAAAGGCACGGCAGCTGCCAACTCGGGAAATGCCACCGCCGCGGCATTGGCGACGCCGCCGCCATAGCAAAAACCGGTAATCCCGACTTTTCCGTTGGTTTGCTGGTGATGCATCATAAAATCAACAGCGGCAAAAAAGTCATTCATCAACTTGGTCGGATCCACCTTCTGCTGCAGCTCCTTACCTTTGTCATCATTGCCTGGATAGCCGCCAACCGAGGTTAAACCGTCGGGGGCCAGCGCGATAAATCCGGCCTTGGCGACGCGGCGGGCGACGTCTTCGATATATGGATTTAAACCACGATTTTCATGCACCACCACAACCGCCGGCGTTTTGCCCGTCGCTCCAGCCGGTTTGACCATATAGGCCCTGACATCGCCGTTGCCTTCAGGGGATTGATAATGAATATATTCAGGTACGATTGCCGGATCGGTGAACTCGACCTGCTGGGCCAGCGCATAGTTTGGGCTCATGTAGCTCAGCAGTGTCATGCCCGCCATGCCACCGACAGTGTATTTCGCCGCCATTGAAAGAAACTCGCGCTTGGTGATTTTTCCGTGAGCGTAATAGTCATAAAGTTCAAGCAATTCAGGGGGGAAATCTTTGGCTGTCAGGCGTGTCATGGCAACTCCCGATGTGATGAATCTGATGTTGGAATGAGAACTTCGGAAAAGTGATTTCAAGATTTGAACAGAAAAGGTAACAGCTAAAATATAGCCGTTGTCATCAGTTTCGCCTCATTAATGCCCTCGACCAGGGCTATAACTGGCACCGGCCGAGGGGTTGAGATTCAAAAGTTATTTAAAAGTTACGCGAACGACTTCATCAGGCGCGGTGGCCTCTTTCTGTCGGCTGGATTCTTGCTTCACGCTGACATACAGGGTTTGCCCGTCGTCGGAAATGGCCAGGCTCTGTGGATGCGTCGGGATATCCAGCGTTTCCAGTACTTTATAGCTAGTCGCATCTATAACGCTAACGTTGCCCGCATCACGGTGAGTCACATAGACTTCGTTACGTGCCGGGTTGAATAGCACCGCCAGAGAGGCTGGAATCGCTATCTTGTGGATTATTTTCCCGTTTTCGGTATCTAAAACCAGCAGGCTTGGTTCTTTCGAATCGGTCACGAAGGCACGGTGCTTCGCGGTATCCAGGCTGATATTCAGGTAAAAGTGTTCACCGGGGTTATCAATTTTCACCCGAGACAGAATCTTGTCGGTTTTGGTGTCTACTGTCAGGAACTCGCCATCAGCGTTGGTGATGTACAGGCGAGAAGCTTTGGCATCAATGGCCAGGCCGGTTGCCATTTTCCCAGCACCTTCAATCGTGTGACGAAGCGTCAGGTTTGCACCATCGACTACCCAAATCACGCTCTCTTTACCCAAACCGCCGACGTAAAGCGTGTTGGTCGCCTCGTCTACAACCAGTTCACGCGGTGCCAGCGGGCGTTCCTTTTCAGTGCGCGGGCGGTTATCCAATACCAGTTCTTGCAGCACTTTATTGGTTTTGGCATCAACCGAAGTCACTGCGCTGCTGGTGGTATTGCCCAGAAAAACAGTATCCGTTTTGCTGTTCAGCGCCACGCCAAAAGGTTTGAGGTTGGTTTTTATGGATTGGCTCACGGCAAGGCTGCTCGGGTCCAAACGGTATAATGCACCACTTTTATCCTGGCGACCCTGAGAGGACGCGACAAATAGCGCTTTCTGATCAGCACTATAGGCTAATTCATAAACGCCTTTGTCGACCGCTTTTCTTTCCATTGAGACGTGAATTTCAGCGAACGGCGAGGTTGAAAAAAGAACCGAAGTCAGCAGCAATGCCGAGGTAATTCCCTTTTTGGCAGGTGTAAAACGAGATGACATTATTTTCTCCCTAAATTACTGATTATTCCCTTCCTGCCTCGTGTTTTCAGGCTGTAAAACCAGTCCTGTTCTCAACAGATATCAGGCGAAAGGAAGGCTGAATTTTTTCGCGGTAATAATTATCATTAACTACCGCAAATGAAAAGCATTATCATTAAATTTTATGGGCAGGTTTAAGCTGCGCAGGGATATAGCGCGCAGAGTCGCGGGTTCACAGGGGAGTTGGGAGCGAGATATTGTGTGAGGAGACTGCCTTCCAGCCGCCTCATTTTGTTGTATATAAAACAAGACGCTGGATAGGCAGAAATTTTAGAGCCTGAGATTCAGCAGCAATAGGCAGCCTGCCGATCCTTGGGAGCTCCAAATCTTAGTGGGTACTTTTTTTCCAGTTCGAAAGGTTCTTGATTGGTTTTCTGACATACGGGCTTGCCTTGATCAAGGCAAACAGAATGTTGTTGAAGAAGGTGCCCACTTTATCCATCGGGCGAACGACGTCCAGGAACAGCACGGCACGCATCTCGTCGGTATCATTCAGCACTTCATGCTCGTAAGAGTCATCAAACAGCAGAACTTTACCTTCTTCCCAATGCAGGATTTGATCATCAACGCGAATCCAGACCTTTTCGCGTTCTTTTGGCACCTGAAGACCCAAATGAGCACGGACTACGGCACGAGTCGGGCCTTTGTGGGGAACGATGTGGTAATGCGGCTTGAGAATCGAGAACATCGCGGTATACATCCCCGGGATGGAGCTGATGGCTTCAGCGGTGCGAGGGCAGATCTCGCAGTTTTGCTCAATTTTCTGGCCGTACACATACATGCCAAAGGTTTTCCAGTTGTCTCCCTTGGAAATTTTCTTTTGATCCGGGGAGATTTGGTGGAAAGCTGGAATATCCTCCGGGTGCTCAAGCAAGTGATCGAGCTCCGCGCGTATTTCAGGCCATGCACTTTCCAGACGCTCTACCCAGTCAAATTCATCATTATTGATTTTTGGGGTCGTAGAGATCAGAGAATGGCGCGCCTGAAAACGTCCGTTCCAGCGTAAAAAATGTTTAGCGATTTTTTTAGGCAACCGACGCCAGAGAGGACGCGATTTGGGTTTGTTTTCTTGAATATCTTGCATAGTGAGATTAACTCCCTGTCTGATAACGTCACTTTGCGCTCCGAGCCTGCAACAACTTAAGGGAAAGCAGATAGCGCTGTTTCTAATAAACTTTCACTCTAGGAATGACCCTATTTCATTCAGACAGTGAATACTCAATCCACTTTAGTAACGACTTTTTTATCTATCAACGTCCGAAAATGCTTAGTTATCTTCTCGTTTATGTTTGAAGCACTAAAAGTTAATTTGCAGGGAGTTTGAAGCAAGGATCTTGGGGGAGGGGAGCGATAGAAATGGAAAAGCCACCTTTTAAAGTGGCTTTTTATCATTTGAGAGGCGTCTAGATTGATTTAATCAAAATTCTCGCCATACAATCCGATGAGCCGGCGGACAACGCCGTTGGTCCAGCCGAAGCCGTCCTGCAATGGATACTCACCACCGCCGCCTCCCTGGGCTGTGTCACCGAAGATATGGTATTTTTCGATCAGTTTGTGGTGTTGCTTATAAAAAGTATTCACCGTTCTCAGCCAGCTACGAGCAATTTCGTCACCCAAGGCGTCATTGCCGTACTGTTTGAAGCCCTGAATCGCCATCCATTGAAGCGGCGCCCAACCGTTGGGTTTGTCCCACTGCTCGCCGGTATCATACTCGGTCGCCATAATGCCGCCCGAAGTCAATAAACGCTTACGCACCGCTTCTGCCAGTTTGTCAGCCTGATTATGCGTGGCCAGGCCGACATAGAGCGGGACAACGCTGGCGGCCGAGAACAGCCCAAACTGCTGGCGATGCCAATCGTAGTCGCGGAAACAGCCTTCATCTTCGCCCCACAAATAGTTATTCATCGCCTTGCGGCGATCTTCCGCTTTCTGGCGGAACAGCGCCTGGGTATCTTTCTCGCCCTTGAGTACTGAAATATTGGCAATGACGCTTTCCAGTTTAAACAAGAAGGCATTGAGATCGACCGGGATATATTTTGTGGTACGAATACTCGCCAGGCGATCCGGATCGCGCAGCCAGCGTGACGAATAGTCCCAGCCTGATTCGGCCCCGGCACGCAGATCGCGATACACCTCGTTAGCCGGACGGCTCGAGTGCTTCGCCGTCTCGACATCCTCGCGCCATGACTCATCGCGCGGCGTGTCCCTGTCATCCCAGTAACGATTAAGCAGAGTACCGTCGGGCATTCTGACCGCGTGTCGATAGGCCTGATTTGGCGCCAGCGATTCAGAACCGTCCATCCAGAATTCGTATTCTTTCTTGAGATGGTCGAGATAACGCCGTGCTCCGCGAACTCCGTCTTCTTCAAACAGTTCCACCATCAGCGCAAACACCGGCGGCTGGGAACGGCTTAAATAATAGGTCCGGTTGCCGTTGGGAATGTGGCCATAAATTTCTGTTAGCCAGGCAAAGTTGTCCGCCATGGTACGCAGCAAATCGTGGCGACCACTTTCGGCCAAACCGAGCATCGAAAAGTATGAGTCCCAATAATAGGTTTCGCTAAAACGACCACCGGGCACGATATAGGCCTGCGGCAGGGTCAGCAGCGATGACCACGGAATATGGTGTTCAGGCTCGCGTGTCAGCACTGGCCAGAGGTTGTCGATGTGCTCCTTAAGGGTATCGCCGGGGTTGGAAACGTAATCGCTGCCATAATCCTTGGGCATCCAAAAGTGCTTTTCGACAAACTTCTTTAAGTCGAACTGTGGGTGCTTATTAATTTTCCGATAACGGATCAAAATGTCCAGCGGGTCCATTTTAGGCGGACAATCGGGGAAAGTTTTGCTGTCGGGAAAAATTCGCGCTGTCTGCACGTTCTCAAAAAGTTCTAAATAACGGTCGGCCGGGGTCAGGGCATCCGACTGCGGCAACCCTTCGATCATTTCCGGCTCTGGCTCGGCATCCATCATTTTTTCTAAGATCAGCTCGAGTGGCTCAAGCTGAAATTCTTTGTTCTGGTCGAGCTCGAAATCTATTTCTTCAACTGTCTGTAATTTAGAGTTGTGCATACGCTACAAACCTCTTCATTGCGTCCAAATTTACGGGATGCATCCCGTGCTTATCTTTAATAAGTGTAGACATTCGCCTGCTTATCAACCGTAAAAGCGTGCGCTTCATCACATTTCCATGGAGCACGAATGGTCCAGAAATCCATAACATATTCATTACGCTGCTAAAAAAAGACACTAACGGTTGGGGCAAACACCTAAATTTGAGGTGATTTGTTTGAAACTATTTATGAACAGCCCCGATCTGGGGCTGATTAGGTAAGAAAACGGTCATCAGGTCAGGAAGCGGCGTGTTCCGCTACCGCGCCATGGCCGCTGTTACGAACCGGGATGGCCTGTAAATCTTCGACATAGCTTTTACTCCACTGCGCGATATCATTCTTGCGCAGTAACTCCATCATCTCGTTGTAGCGTGAAATACGTTCTTCCAACGGCATATTCAATGCCTGATGCAACGCTGCGGCCACTTCGTCACGGTCGTAAGGATTGACGATAAGCGCGGCGGTCATCTCGTTAGCGGCACCGGCGAAGCGTGAGAGCACCAGCACGCCGGGATCTTCAGGATTCTGCGCCGCAACGTACTCTTTGGCAACCAGGTTCATACCGTCGCGCAGGGGCGTCACCAGGCCGACATCAGTAAGTCTGAACAATTTCATCAACAGGCGGCGATCAAAATGCTGGTTAAGATAGAACAGAGGCGTGCTGTGCAATGAACCGTATTTTCCGTTAATGCGGCCAACCTCCATCTCCAACTGATGACGAAGGTCCTGATAAGCAAGAACATCGCCGCGCGAGGTGGGCGCAATCTGCGAATAACGCACGTTGCCTCGATGCTGCGGAAAGTTTTCCAATAAAGCCTCAAAAGCCAGGAAACGTTCCGGCAGGCCCTTGGTATAATCCAGACGCTCGCATGAAATAATATTTTGCACGTCGCCGAGATCTTTTTTCATTGCGGCCATTTTCGGCGGCAACGGGCCTTCGGCCATCTCTTTTATGCTGTCCGGTGAAATACCAATCGGGTAGACCTCGGTTTTAAAGGTATTGCCGTAGGCGCGATGCGTTTTCTCGTCGATTTCCTCCAACAGATCTTGTTGCTTGAGATTCTCAACGAAAGCCATGCGATCGGCCTCGGTCTGGAATCCCAGCAGGTCGTATTCGCACATCATTTTCAGCAGTTCCTGATGCGTCGGTAACGAATTGAATATTTCAGGCGTTGGGAAAGGAATGTGCAGGAAGAAACCGATGCGATTATTAACGCCAATTTTTCGTAACGCGGCGGCAAATGGCAGCAAGTGATAATCGTGGATCCACAATACGTCATCTTCTTTGATCAGCGGTTTTAAGCGCTTGGCCAGCAAGTCGTTGACCTGACAGTAAACTTCCCAGGCTTCACGCTGGAAATCCACCAGGTCGATTCGATAGTGGAAAGCCGGCCACAGAACGGCATTGGAAAACTGACAGTAATAAAGGTCGTAATCGTTTTGATTCAACGGCATCGAGGCATAAGTGATCCCATCGTGCTCGACCACGCTTAATTCATCGTCTTCTTCGCCAGATATTTCGCTTATCTCTCCGTTCCAGCCAAACCATAGTCCACCGGTGGTTTTCAACGCATCCAGAACGCCGACCGCCAATCCGCCCGCGCTGGCTTTTGAATTATCAGGAATTGCTATTCGGTTAGAAACTACCACTAAACGACTCATAACCTTGACCCCTTACCTGCATTATCTTGTTTTAATTGTAATAGTGTTTTTTCCAGCCAGTCGTAAACGTCCGCAACCTGACTTAGGTGATATCGGGCATGGCCTGCGCCATCACCGACCTTGACTGAAATTCCCTGCACGGCATTTACCGTGAGAAATCCTTTCTCGTCTGTCAGGTCATCGCCGACAAAAACCGGTATTCTTCCCGCGAACGGGGCGTGCTGCATAAAGGTCTCGATAGCTGCGCCTTTATCGATGCCTTGCGGTTTAATTTCTACCACACATTTGCCAGGCTGTAGCGCCAGTTCAGGGAAACGAGCCACCGCCGTTTCGGCAAGTTCCAGCACCTGCTGCTGATACTCCATGGCCTGACGATAGTGCAGGGCAAAGGCCATACCTTTGGCTTCGAGCAGGGTGCCGGGCAGGGTAGACATTTTTTCTTCAAGCATTTTTTGCAACGGCTGCGCCACATCTTCAGGCAGCTGGACCCGATGAACATTGCCACCGGCATCACGAAGTTCAGCGCCGTGGACGCCGGCCATCGGTAAAGTGAGTGGGGACGCGAGCTGGTCGAGCTGAGTAATAGGGCGTCCAGATACTAACGCCACCGCTCCGCCACAGATAGCTGAAAGCGACTGCAAGTTGGCGCGTACTGTTTCGGGGATGGTCACGGCGCCCGGATTTTGCTGTATTTCGGCCAAGGTGCCGTCAACGTCGAAAAAGAAGGCGTACTGATGGCTGGCCTGAAAAGAAGGAGGCGGTAAATCTGTTGAATTCTCTGTCACTACGGTACTCAAAATAATTCTCCTGTCTGCTTCTGCCTTTGATAGGGAAAACATGCACGGTTCGAAATGATATAGGCATGTGGCGTTAAGGCAGGATCTAACGAATTAATTTCACTTAACTCGTAAAAGGTGCGCTTTACTCTAAATTTTTAGCAACATAAACTTTTAACAACATAAACTTCTAACTGCATCGAAAGTTATTAATGCCACGACGGTAAGATTTGTGACTTGAAATCAATGAACAAGAACATGATAAATCTTAATAGCGACAATTATTTTATAGGGCTCTACCCTTGAGTGTAGTCGCTGGTGGCCATTTTTTCCAAGAACCCAGGCTTTCCAGTACCTGAGAGGGTTGCTGTGCGCTCACGAATGCTGCCACCCAGGCAGATACAGAATAATAGTATTTTTGACCTTATTTTCCCTTCGTGAAGAAAAATCATCATCTAAAATAAAATTACATAATTAAATAAATAATCAATGGCTAATAATCCTATTTTTCCGGCTACATTTAATTGCCTCTTTATTAACCTGGACGGGCTTAATTAATCATTGGAGTTCAATACCGTGACTGTCATTAAATCTTCAGCATTAAATAATCGCCGTGGGGCAGATGTTCTGTTGGAAACTCTGCACAGTGAAGGTGTCGAATATATCTTCGGCAACCCCGGTACCACTGAACTTCCACTGATGGATGCTTTGTTACGCCATCCGGCGTTGAAATACATCCTCGCCTTGCAGGAAGCCAGCGCAGTGGCGATGGCTGACGGTTATGCCCAGGCCTCCGGCAAGCCGGGATTTCTGAATTTACACACTGCCGGTGGGCTGGGACACGGCATGGGCAACCTGCTCAATGCCAAAGTTTCACAGACGCCATTGATAGTAACGGCGGGTCAGCAAGATACCCGCCACTCAATAAGCGATCCGCTTTTATATGACGACTTGGTCAGCATTGCGTCACCGGCGGTGAAATGGGCTCAGGATGTCTCTAACGCTTCCCAGTTGCCGGTTTTGCTGCGCCGCGCCTTTCATGATTGTAATGCTGCGCCGAGCGGGCCGGTATTTCTCTCCTTGCCGATGGACATCATGGATCAGCTCAGTGACGTCAGCATTGGCGAGCGTTCAGAGATTGATCGCCGGGCAGTTGGAGGCTCATTGCCGCGATTGGCCGAGGTTCTGGCGCAGTGCACGCCAGGCAAATTAGCGATTATTGCCGGTGATGAAATTCATACCAGCCGTGCGACAGAGCAAACCATCAAGGTGGCCGAACTGTTGAGCGCGCACGTTTATGGCTCTTCCTGGCCATCACGGATCCCATATCCGACCTCACACGCTCTGTGGCGCGGCAATATGCCGACAACGGCGACCGGTATCGCCGAAATTCTCGATAACTACGAGGCGATTTTTGCCCTCGGCGGCAAATCGCTAATCACCATTCTGTACAGTGAAGGACCGGCGGTACCCGATACTTGCGCGGTTTACCAGCTCTCGGCGGATGTCAATGACCTGGGGCGTTCCTATGCAACCAAGCTATCCATCGTCGGGGATATCAAGGCCTCACTTAATGCCTTTTTGCCGCTGCTGGAGCAGGCAACGGCGGCGAAGCGTGAAAGCTATCACGCGTTTATGGCTCAGGCGAGTGACCAGCGGAAATTTGCCCGCGAGCAGTTGGAGAAAATCGTCGCCGAAAAATTCAGCCTGCCGGTGATAGCGCCGATTGTTGCTGCCCACGAGGTGGTAAGAGCGATTGGCCCCGACGTGACTATCGTCGATGAAGCACTTTGTGTGTCGCCGCTGATGCGCAAATTCCTTACCAGTCATAATTCCGGGCATTACGCTTTTATGCGCGGCGGTGCATTGGGCTGGGGGATGCCAGCGGCAATTGGTTATTCGCTCGGGTTAGGCAAACAGCCGGTGGTATGTCTGGTCGGCGACGGCGCGGCAATGTACTCGCCGCAGGCGATGTGGACCGCTGCCCATGAGAATCTGCCCATTACCTACGTAGTCATGAACAATCAGGAATACAACATCCTGAAGAACTTTATGCGCGGCCAGGCGCATTATTCCTCTGCACAAACCAACACGTTTATCGCCATGGACATTGTTAATCCCAAAGTTGACTATTTGGCGCTGGCGCAGTCGATGGGGTTGCCGGGGCAACAGATTCGTCGTGCTCAGGATATTGCACCGGCCATCGAGGCGGCGATTGCCAGCGGCATGCCGAATCTGATTGAGGTCATTGTCAGCGCGTGACAGGCAGCACTTTGGCCACTCGCGGCTGAGTGGAGACATGCGCTGATGCCAAACCGGCAACTTCTATGAGGATTGAAAGATGCCGAGCTTTTGACTAACAGGATAGCGACTGACCTATGACCAGCGTGGAGCAGGAAGTAGCCTCTTTTTTGTGATCTCTCAGTACGGGCATCATTTTTATGGCGTGTTTGGTAAAGTTCCTGGCGGCTGCCAGCCACCTCCAAGCGCCTTGAATGTGGCAACAGCTGCGCGCGCCGATTCTGTCTGTGCTTGCGCCCTTGCATCAGAAACCTGCAACAAGGTTTCGTCGTTATGCAGGACGTCAATCAGGCTGGCTGTGCCTTGATGATAGGCAATAAAAGTAGATTGGCGGGCGCTAGCCAAAGCAGTTTCACCTACGGTAAGCGTTGCCGTCTGTATTTCGCGATTGAAAAGGGCAGAAAACGCGTTTTCAACATCTTCAGTGGCTTGTAATACTGACAGGCGATAAACGGCAAGCGCCTCTGCTTGCTGACCTTTTGCCTGATCAATTTGGGCATTGATACGGCCTAAGTCGAAGAGCCGCCAGCGTAGTCCCAGTACGCCAGCCGACTGGTTGGCACCACTGGAGAAGAGATTGCCGCTCGAAACAGCCGTAGCGCTGCCAAGCAATGCACTGAGTGAAAACTTCGGATAATACTCACTGATGGCCACACCGATGCGTGCATTTGAGGCTGCGAGACGGCGCTCGGCGACAATAATATCGGGTCTACGCCGGAGCAGATCGGCAGGCGTTCCCGTTGAGGTCATCTGCGGTACTTGAGGGATGCTGGCCGGCAAAGCCAACTGAGCACGATGGGTACCAGGAGGAGTGCCAAGCATAACGTCCAAGGCATTCATCGCGGTATCAAGTCCTGTCTTGATAATCGGCACGGTTGCCTGAACCTGTGACAATTCCCCTTCGCTCTGACGGACTTGATACTCGGGAGCCAGCCCTTTGCTTTGGAGTAGCTGCACTTTTTCCAGTAGCGCCTGCTGTGTGGTGACTTGTTGGTGTGCAATCGCCAGCCGACTTTGTAATCCACGTACAGTGATATAAATATCAGCAGTTTTGGCTGCCACGGCAAGGCGGGTTGCGATGACGTCAGCTTGAGAAGCCTGATAGTCAGCCAATGACGCCTGGCGACTCCGGCGCAGTCCGCCAAAAACATCAATTTCCCAGCTTGCGTTCAGATCAGTTTCATAGGCATTGCCGTAGCGATTATAATTCTGGGTCGAATTTAGAACCTGGCCAAGCGGAGTTTCGACTGACTGTTCGGCGCGCGCGGCTTGTCCGCTGACGTTTGCGGATGGCAACAGAGCCGCTGTTGCCTCGCCAAGTCCGGCACGGGCCTGTGTCATACGAGCTGTTGCCTGGGCGAGAGTGAGATTTTGTGCCAAAGCGTCAGAAACGAATTTACTTAGCAAAGGATCGTTAAAGCTCTCCCACCACACTGCAAAATTGGCGGGGTGGGATGCGTTTTTCGGTTGGACAACAGGTTGAGCCTGATACCGTGGCGGGAGTGACACGTCAGGACGATGATAATCAGGCCCGACTGTGCAACTTGTCAATAAACTGGCGCCAACCACCAATGCAAGAGTCCGTATAGGGAACATTGATATTCCTTGAGTCAATTTTGGATTGTGACTAGATTACCAAATGGTCACTCGTTGTCAATTATGGCTCATTGAGCTAAGCTGGAAAAATGACGAAACGCATAGACGCAAATCCCTCGCGGGGACCCTCGGACCACAGTGTCCGAGATCAGGTGGTGGAAGCCGCCACAGAGCATTTTGGACATTTTGGATATGAAAAAACCACCGTATCTGATTTGGCTAAATATATCGGTTTTTCAAAAGCATACATTTATAAATTTTTCGATTCCAAGCAGGCTATTGGTGAGGTTATCTGTTCTAACCGGCTGGAAATGATCATGGCGATTGTTAATTCGGCAATTGCAGATGCGCCAACGGCCTCGGAAAAATTGAGGCGTTTATTCAGAGCGCTGACTGAAGCAGGGAGCGATTTATTTTTTCATGACCGTAAGCTTTACGACATTGCTGCAGTCGCCGGGCGAGATGGGTGGCCTTCAGCACAAAAGCATGAACAGCGCGTGCGTCAGCTGATTGAGCAAATCATTCTTGAGGGGCGTAAAACCGGTGAGTTTGAGAGAAAAACGCCACTTGATGAGGCTGCCTATGCCTTATATCTGGTGATGCGGCCTTACATCAACCCCGTTCTGCTGCAATATAATCTTGAGACAGCATCCGCAGCTGCGGCGCTACTTTCATCGTTAATTTTGAGAAGTTTGTCACCGTGAGTGAGTCACGGTGAGTTTGTGACTATTGACATTATTGGTCACTAGTCTGAGAATGCGGTTACTCTCCTGTTAATTCATTAAGGGAACCCATGCTCAGGGTCAAACTTGCCACCTATACCGTTTTTCTGTTGCCGTTTGCGCTTGTAGCATGCGGCGACTCGTCAGGAAATGACGATCCACGCAATCAGCCTCCTCTGGTAAGGTCTGCTAGCGTGGTAAGTGCTGCCGATGCCTCTCGTGCATTCACTGGCGTTGTTGTCGCACGAATTCAAAGCGACCTTGGTTTTAGAGTTCAGGGTAAAATCCTTGAACGTCTGGTTGATACCGGCCAAACCGTTAAACGTGGGCAGCCATTAATGCGCCTGGATCCCGTTGATCTGAGCCTGCAGGCGCAAGCTCGGCAACAGGCTGTAGCGGCTGCGCGGGCACACGCCCGACAAACGGCTGATGATGAGAGGCGTTATCGCGGACTGGTCGCGGCAGGCGCAGTATCTGCATCGACTTATGATCAAATAAAGGCCGCAGCAGATACGGCCAAAGCAGACCTTATTGCTGCCCAGGCTCAGGCGAATGTGGCGCAAAATGCTACCAGTTATGCATTATTGCTAGCCGATTCTGATGGTGTCGTTGTAGATACGCTGGCCGAACCCGGTCAGGTTGTGAGTGCCGGGCAGCCAGTTATTCGTCTGGCCAGAGCAGGGCAACGCGAAGCTATCGTGCAGTTACCCGAAACGCTGCGGCCAATGGTCGCAAGCGAGGCTCTGGCAACTTTGTACGGCAATGACAAACAGCCAGCTCCTGCGAAACTGCGTCTCCTCTCTGATGCTGCCGACCCGGTGACCCGCACCTTTGAGGCAAGATATGTACTCGAGGGGGCACAGGCGAACGCTCCTCTCGGTTCCACCGTTACACTTCATATTGCAGCAGATAAAATAATGGCCCAGGTGATGCAGGTGCCTTTGGCTGCGATCTATGATCCTGGCAAAGGGCCTGGTGTCTGGGAAATTTCAGGTAAACCGGCCACAGTGTCATGGCAGCCGGTTCAGATACTTGGATTGGGGGACAATACTGCAAGAGTGACCGGTAGCCTAAAACCGGGCGAGCAAGTGGTGGCCTTGGGGGCACACCTGTTACATGACGGTGAGGCAGTCCGAATGGCTGAACAAAGCGAAGCCAGCGTCGCCGGGAGCCAGCAATGAGCAAAGGGGGATTCAATCTTTCAGCACTTGCCGTTCGTGAGCGCTCAATCACACTGTTCCTTATTATTCTGATTACCGTTGCCGGTATTCTCTCGTTTTTCAAACTGGGGCGGGCAGAGGATCCACCGTTTACCGTCAAGCAGATGACTATCGTTTCTGCATGGCCTGGCGCCACCGCGCAGGAAATGCAGGATCTCGTCGCTGAACCGCTTGAAAAACGCATGCAGGAGCTTAAATGGTACGACCGAACCGAGACCTACACGCGTCCTGGACTGGCGTTTACCATGTTGTCCTTACAGGATGCTACGCCGCCTTCTCAGGTGCAGGAGGAGTTTTATCAGGCGCGCAAGAAGCTCGGCGATGAAACCAAAAACCTGCCCGCTGGCGTGATAGGGCCGGCAGTTAATGACGAATTCTCCGATGTGACCTTTGCACTTTTTGCATTGAAGGCAAAAGGGGAACCGCAGCGCCTGTTAGTGCGGGATGCTGAAAAGCTTCGTCAGCGTCTTTTGCATGTACCCGGGGTCAATAAAGTCAATATTATCGGAGAGCAGGCAGAGCGTATCTTTGTCTCGTTCTCGCATGACCGGCTGGCAACGCTTGGTCTATCTCCTCAGGATATTTTCTCCGCGCTCAATAATCAGAACCTACTCACGCCTGCGGGTTCGATTGATACTCACGGACCGCAAGTCTTTATCCGCCTGGATGGTGCCTTCGATAAATTGGAGAATATCCGCGAGACGCCCATTGTCGCAAGAGGCAGGACGTTACAGCTATCAGACGTGGCAACGGTAGCGCGTGGTTACGAAGACCCGGCGACTTTTATGGTACGAAATCAGGGCGAACCAGCACTGTTATTGGGTGTTGTAATGCGTGACGGCTGGAACGGTCTGGACTTGGGTAAGGCGCTGGATGAGGAAACAGCAAAAATCAACCAGGGCATGCCACTGGGTATGACACTGACCAAAGTCACCGATCAGTCAGTTAATATCAGCTCGGCTGTTGATGAGTTCATGATCAAATTCTTTGTTGCGTTGCTGGTGGTCATGGTGGTCTGTTTCGTCAGTATGGGGTGGCGTGTCGGGGTAGTTGTTGCAGCGGCCGTGCCTTTGACGCTGGCGATTGTCTTTGTGGTGATGGAGGCTTCCGGTAAAAACTTTGACAGAATTACGCTGGGTTCCCTGATCCTTGCACTGGGATTACTGGTGGATGACGCCATTATTGCTATCGAAATGATGGTAGTGAAAATGGAAGAGGGCTATGACCGTATCAAAGCCTCGGCCTATGCCTGGAGCCATACTGCCGCTCCCATGCTGTCAGGTACGTTGGTAACGGCCGTCGGGTTCATGCCCAATGGTTTTGCACAGTCTACTGCCGGCGAATACACCAGCAACATGTTTTGGATTGTGGGTATTGCTCTTATTGCCTCTTGGTTGGTGGCGGTGATTTTTACACCCTATCTGGGTGTGAAGATGTTGCCGAAAATCAAGATAGTTCAAGGTGGACATGCGGCTATCTATAACACCCGTCATTACAATCGCTTTCGGCGGCTATTGACCGGCGTTATTGCGCGCAAATGGGCTGTGGCCGGTGCCGTTATCGTCATATTTACAATCGCTATTCTTGGCCTGGGGCAAGTTAAAAAACAATTTTTCCCTACGTCCGATCGCCCAGAGGTATTGGTTGAAGTCCAGATGCCGTATGGCACCTCAATTGAGCGAACCCGTGCCGCAACGGCGAAAATAGAGGACTGGTTGAAAAAGCAGAAAGAGGCAAAAATCGTCACTTCTTACATTGGTCAAGGTTCACCGCGTTTTTATCTGGCAATGGCGCCAGAACTGCCGGACCCTTCGTTTGCGAAAATTGTTGTGCTGACAGACAGCGAGGAAGCACGTGAGGCGCTAAAATTTCGACTTCGTAAAGCGGTGGCCGACGGGCTTGCTTCTGAGGCGCGGGTCCGCGTCACTCAGCTGGTATTCGGCCCTTATTCTCCTTATCCGGTGGCTTACCGGGTTATGGGGCCGGATGTCGCCAAATTGCACCAGATTGCTGACCGTGTGGAAAAGGTGATGCAAAACAGTCCGATGATGAGAACGGTTAACACGGATTGGGGCGCGCCGGTGCCGACGCTGCATTTCACGCTCAACCAGGACCGTTTGCAGGCGGTAGGGCTGACATCGAATGCTGTCGCTCAGCAGCTTCAATTTTTGCTCTCAGGTATTCCTGTCACTACAGTGCGTGAGGACATTCGTTCAGTGCAGGTTATAGGGCGTGCGGCGGGAAATATTCGGCTGGATCCTGCAAAAATATCCGGTTTTACGCTGGTGGGTTCTGCAGGCCAGCGCATTCCACTATCTCAGATAGGAAACGTTGAGATACGAATGGAAGATCCTGTTTTGCGTCGTCGCGATCGCACCCCGACGATTACCGTGCGCGGAGATATTGCAGATAACCTACAGCCGCCGGATGTCTCCACGGCAATCATGAAACAGCTAGAACCAGTCATCGACAAGCTTCCAGCTGGATATCGCATTGAGCAGGCGGGGTCAATTGAGGAATCAGGAAAAGCTACCAAGGCTATGGCGCCGCTTTTCCCTATCATGATAGCCATGACGTTGTTGATTATCATCCTGCAGGTAAGATCGATGTCGGCGATGGTGAT
The DNA here is from genome assembly GCF_000257645.1 of Serratia sp. M24T3. GTDB lineage: Bacteria > Pseudomonadota > Gammaproteobacteria > Enterobacterales > Enterobacteriaceae > Rouxiella. Next base: position 20,808 of record NZ_AJHJ01000015.1, on the reverse strand, counting down.
GGTTTTCCTCACCGCGCCATTGGGTCTTATTGGCGTCGTGCCTACGCTGCTGCTCTTTAACCAGCCTTTTGGCATCAATGCACTTGTAGGGTTAATTGCGTTATCGGGAATATTAATGCGTAACACTCTGATCCTCCTGGGGCAGATCCGCCAAAACGAACAGGAAGGGCTAGCGCCGTTTCATGCAATCGTGGAGGCCACGGTGCAGCGAGCACGGCCGGTACTACTTACCGCGATGGCCGCTATTCTGGCATTTATTCCTCTCACGCACTCTGTATTTTGGGGAACGTTGGCCTATACCCTGATTGGCGGTACGTTTGGGGGCACCATCATCACGCTGGTTTTCCTGCCGGCAATGTATGCTATCTGGTTCAAGATCCGCCCCGATATTCATCAGTTGAAGGAAAATCAGGTCTCGTCTTAAGCTCATGCAGAGGATGCATGACAAAATAGTGAGTAGTCACCCAGACCATTGTTTTCGGACGATGGTCTGGGGTGTTTCAAAGATCGACTGATAAATTAAAGAATTCGATAAAATGGCTATCTTGGTAGATGGACGTTTTAAATCTATTAGAATGACCAGTAACAGTTGTTGGTTACGTAAAGCAGGTTTAACGGTTCGCTTTAATCTAAATAATAGACATTCATGCCGGATGGTTTGAAAATCGTAATTCTATGATTTACATATTCGGGCATGAAAGCGGATGAGCGAAAATTTAGAATTCATGTTGTTAGCGCTTGAAAAATCACGTCAAGCCTTACCTGGCTGCAGACCAAATCCACCTGTAGGGTGCGTGATTGTCCATAAACGGGAGGTCGTTTCCGAAGGCTTCACTCAATTTCCAGGCCATCATCACGCAGAGATAGACGCCATTTCAAAACTAACGGTTCCAATTGGTGAATGTGAAATCTTTGTCACACTTGAACCTTGCTCCTATCAAGGAAGAACCCCCTCCTGTGCCTTAACACTTGCTGAACTGAAACCACGCCATGTCTATATAGCCATGGAAGACCCGCACCCTAGAAACCGTGGAGAAGGACTCAAAATTTTAAAAAAAGCAGGGGTCAGCTTTACGCTAGGCATTGGTAAACGAGAGGTAGAGAATTTTCTATCCCCTTATCTGGCGAAGTCCTAGGCCGTATGGACATAACAAAACTGTGTCGGCCATAAAATTTATGTTCGTTCTTCGTTCTTAGCTGTCTACAGGCAGCTAAGTGCCAAGAGCGGACGTTGCTAACATCGGGATGTACTAATCTGCGGGGAGCAGGTCACCGGGACTGACGTTGGAAGACCTGGTGAAACAAGCGGAGAGCTTCATGGCTGCCTCATATAACCACCAGCTGGTTTGAAGTGGTCAACTAAAACTGGCCTCCATGTCACTAAAACCTTCAATTTCAGTATTACACTCTATGTCTCTTAAATCGCACGATCAATATAGAAATCACAAGACTAATAACCAACGCCGTCAGAAACGTGAAATCGACTAACAAGTCTAATGAGTCTTCTACACCTGAGCTGTTGAACCAACTGCCAAGTGTTGAGGCGAAATCAGGTGCGAAAAGTCTTATAAACCAGCCAACCGCAAGGTTCATCAAAACTAACAGCACCAAAAATCCAATTAACCGTTTGCTCCATTTTTTCATCATTTTACCTCTACTGTTCCGTATGCTTTGAGGGTTGAACCAGGAGTGTTAATCATGCTTGTCCGTAGCAGCTGGTTATGTAAGTTTTCAAAGTCAGAACTGCGTTTGAGAGTGATACATCCTTCGCTTAACTTCATTGGCCCTATAGGGTGCAGACGAAAATTGCCGCGTTTGACTCCATCAATAAACCGGGTTAATTCCCGTCCCTGCTGATAATCGTTAATGCGAGTCAAAAGTTCAGGCAATCGTTCGAGTGGCAGAGCAGGGTAATGGCGTTTTAGGGGAGGGGCGGTTACACCGTCGAGATTGTCAGCGGGATTATTTTCAATCAGCTCTTGGTGTAAGGCATCACGCATGATGCTACAAAGGTGCTGCCGAGTTCGGGACGCGACTTCTAGCAGGCCTTTCTTCTCAATTCCTTTAAGCAATTCTATGAAATGACGGGACTTGAGTTCTGTTACCGGCAGATTGCCAATGATTGGAAAGATATGATTGTTCATGCTGGCAAGTAGACGGTCGGCAGTATTCTGTGACCATTTTTTGTTATTTGCATGCCAGTTAAGGGCAACGGATTTAAAAGTTCTTTCAGGAGAGTGAGTATTTTTTTCGGCGAGTCGTTGTTGGGCGGGATTGATATTTTGCGCAAGCAATCGTCGAATATCATCACGCTGTTGACGAGCATTGGCGAGAGAGATGAGAGGGTAGGCACCTAAACCAAGGCGAGATTCTTTTTTGTTGATGCGATATTTGAGATACCAAAGACGTGAACCGCCTGGATTGATTAAAAGGTATAGACCGTGGGAATCGGAGACTTTAAAAGGTTTATCAGAAGGCTTGAGACTGCGGATTTTAGTATCGTTCAGAGACATTTGGTGGTCACTCCATAATCGAACCGAAATGACCCCACATCAGACCACCAATTTATCCCGATGCAGAGGGATAATTGAAGATAGGCCGAGAAGAGTGAATAACCGACGAAGGCGCGTGCAGCAAGGGTAAAGCTCGGAAAGCAAAAAGCCCACGCAAGTTTCCTTGTGTGGGCTTCTCTAAATTTGGCTCCCCTGACTGGACTTGAACCAGTGACATACGGATTAACAGTCCGCCGTTCTACCGACTGAACTACAGAGGAATCGTTTGAACGGGGCGAATATTAATAGCAGTCGCTTTGCATGTCAAAGAGTTATACCAAATTAAGTTTCATTTGCTGGTATAATAGTCAAATCATTGATATTTAGACCAAATGTGTTTGCAAAATCGCCATCTATCAAATGATCAAGTTTCTAAATTGATGATGATCTCTATCCCAGAGTCTTTCATTCTGCTATCAGACGCTACCCGCATTGATTTGCCTTGTCCCGCAAACACTACCATAGTTATCAACTGGTTTAACGAATCCCACGGATTAAGGAGAGGATCATGTCTTATCGCTCCGGCCTCGATCGGCGAACGTTACTCAAACTTGGTGCTGCTTTGGGCGCAGGCATAGCGATGAATGCCAGGGCGGACAACAACAGTTCTGATTTATTACCGGGCAAGACCTCTACAGCGCTGTTGATTCGTCATGCCAACGTGATCACCATGGACCCTAAGCTAGGGAATATTCCTGACGGCGATGTTTTGCTACGCGATGGGACGATCGTTTCCATCGGTAAAAATATTGCTGCTGAAGGTGCAACAGTGCTCGATGGCGCTGGAATGATCCTGATCCCTGGTTTGGTCGATGCCCACTGGCATATGTGGAACAGCTTTTTGCGAAACAGCTCGCCATCCCCGCAGGGGGAAACTTTCTTTAAGTCACAACTAAAAACCAGTGCGCGTTTTACTCCCGCACTCTCCGCGTTAGGTGTGCGGTTAGGATTGGCAGAAGCTGCAAATGCGGGTATCACTACGGTCAATAACTGGGCGCACAATATTCGCAATCCGGCGTTTGCAGATGCAGAACTTCAGGCGCTGCAATCTAGCGGATTGCGGGCCCGTTTTTGGTATGGCTATCCGCAAGATCTCGCGGCTACTGCGCCGATGGATTTTAAAGATATCGCACGTGTGCAGCAGCAACTGATGGCTGCAGGTTCCCGTCGCGTTAGCCTTGGATTGGCGATTCGAGGTCCTGAACGCACTGGACCTAAAATCTGGCAGCAGGAGTTTGCGTTTATAAAACAGCATAATTTGCCGATATCAACGCACATCGCTGTGACTCAGGAGATGCAAAAGAAAAAAGCCATTCAGCAGCTAGTAGATAAAGATCTGCTTAACCCCTCGGTGCAATTGGTGCACGCCACTCATGCCGACGAAAAAGATATTTTGTCAATTAAACAAAGCGGTGCTTCAGTATGTTTTACGCCATTGAGTGAGATGCGTGTCGGTTATGGCCTCGCGCCGGTTGCGGCAATGCATCAGGCTAAAATACCGTTAAGTTTGGGTATCGACACTCTGGTGCTAAGCGGCAACGCCAATCCGTTTATGGTAATGCAAACAGCGTTGAATCTGGCGACCGGGAGCAGCGGCAATGAACTGGCATTAACCGCTCGGGATGTATTGTATTGGGCGACGCAGGGCGGGGCGAATGCCATGGGATTAGGCGAGCAAATCGGTTCGATTACTGTTGGCAAACGAGCCGATATAGTGTTGATCGATGCACGCCGACTTGGCCTGCTGCCGATGATTGATCCAGTGGCAGCTGTGGTTCAGTCCGTAACGCCTGCTGATATTGATACGGTAATCGCCGATGGACGGATCGTTAAAAAGGACGGCAAACTGCAGGATATTGATGTCCCAATGTTAGCAAAAGAGGCGGCTCAGGGGGCGAGGGCGGTTTTAGGCTAAAGACAATGATTATGTCTTTCATCGTAGTGCCATGTTTATCACCGTAGCTTTCTAAAACCCGTTGTGCGAGAAGCCCTTTATTTGTTTAAGCAGCGATATAACCCCCTCGTGCAGCGGAAAAATTATAACCATTTTAATTATTATAATGCTTATTAGAATTCAGAGTTTTTTCCTGAATTCTAATATTATTGTCTAGAACAGTTGCGGTGTATTTCCCAAGAGTGATTATAACCCTTGCTGGAAAGCTCCTGCCATAGTTTTTTCACTAACACCATCTAACTTTATAATGAGGCTTTATTCTTTAAAAAGAATCTCTGCGTTTTACGTTGCCAAAAGCGCTCCAGCTCTTACTATCACATAGTAGATTTTGGTTTATGTTATTCTCTCTTGACTCATTAAATCTTTTTTTTAATTTATTACTCTTACTCAGATGACCAAAAATTTCAGCATTATTTTCGAAACTATATTCATTTTTCTCGTGTGTAATAGACACGGTACGGTGCATACCACAACGAAGAGCTCCAGGGCCTGATGCCGCTACAGTAATCCCGACCCTTGCATAGTTAAACAATGTCCCCCCAACTTGCTTATGAGAGTAATCAAAACGCTTTTCATTATTAATAGCTTTTGTCAGTAACTCAAATGATTCTTCTTGTGTTAACTTGCCAGGCTCAGGCAAGTAATCATGATAAATAGCGCAGCTTTCGGAAGCCTTTAATTTTATTTCTGGAAGAGGGTGCCAATTCCCCTGATAGGTGTGGCTAATATGTTCAATAGTTTTTAAGATTGTTTTATGGTGAGGAGTTGCTGCAAGAACATTATTATTGATTGTTGGATGGTAGAGTGGCTTCTTTTGCAAATTAATAAGTATTCCACTTGGGCTTTTAAGCTGGCCGATGGATCTCTTAGTAGCAACATCACAATCTATGCCTAATCCACCATACGCTTCCAATACGGCATATTGCGCAATGTCTTTTGCAGCAGCCAGGTTTTTCCCGGCACCGGCCATTTCTTGTCTGAAAAATTTATATAAAAGCTTCTTTTCATTGGGATCAAAGTCCCATTTTTCAAATAATCCATCTATATTGCTAAACGTAATTTTTTTAAATAAAGCAGGACTGAGTTCATTGTCTAATAAAGTTTTTCTTATAATTTTTTCCGACTCCTTATTTGTCCAAAGGTAGACCTTGTGACCTGGGTTTTTTTCGACAAAATCTATGATATTTGATAGCGCGCCTTGGATGTCTATTGAGTATTTTCGCTCTGATGGAGTGCTGTCGAATAAAAATTTATCACCTCTATTCTTTCGCGTATAAATATTCCAAGCAAGATCTGTTGGTGTTGTGACCGTCGGTGATAAATACAGATGAAAGTGTGCGAGCTGGGGGATAGTTTTGCCTGTTTCCGGACTTGTTGGTGGAATGCATTGCAGCGCACTCATTGGCCGTCCTGCAAGGGAGGGAGCGGGAAAATTATCCTCTTTCTGAACAACAGAAGTCGGAGTTTTCGAGCTCATAGAGATCTTATCAATAGTTGGAAAGCGTTTGTTATGTTGACTTGCTTTACGAATTTCATAAAGTTTATTTTGATGAGCGAGTATTTTCAGCATCGGTAGGCTTTCTCGAATAAGGTTTTTAATGTGATTTAAATATTAATAAATATATAAACCTAATTATTAAATACTTTTAATATTTTACTGCCATTATTATAACCGATCGGAATATAAGTGTCTTTAGAATCCCTGCCATTGCAGTCTGCTTTTAAATGAGAATAATTATTCCGCTCCAGCGGGTTATTGTATTATCAAACCAATATGACCCCCATTCTGACCCCCAATTTATCTCGATGCAGAGAGATAATTGAAGATAGGCCGAGAAGAGTGAATAACCGACGAAGGCGCGTGCAGCAAGGGTAAAGCTCGGAAAGCAAAAAGCCCGCGCAAGTTTCCTTGTGCGGGCTTCTCTAAATTTGGCTCCCCTGACTGGACTTGAACCAGTGACATACGGATTAACAGTCCGCCGTTCTACCGACTGAACTACAGAGGAATCGTGTGAACGGGGCGAATAATAGCGACTGCCGCTGTGCATGTCAAAGGGCAACTGCAAAATTGTGCGCGACTGCTGCTAGTTTGCTCAAGTTGTTGAGAATTGAGCCAAAATCACCCCTATTTCACCTTTTACAGCTAATTATGCCTATGTTTGCCAATTAAACTCGCCACTAGATTTTTTATTTCAATGCCGAACAGGCCTTAATCATTCTTTCACAGGCTTCGTTTAGTCGGTTGTCGTCAATTGCGTAGGCAATGCGCAGGTACGACGCTGCGCCAAAGGCTGAGCCTTGCAGGGTTGCAACGTGGGCGGCATCAAGCAGGTATTCAACAAAGTCGACGTCGTTTTCAATGACTGAGCCAGCTGGCGTGGTCTTTCCCAACATCCCGGAACAGTTGGCAAAGACATAAAACGCGCCAGGGGGAAGGTCGGCACTGAGTCCGTCGATGCTGTTGATACAGGCCATGATTTTCTGGCGACGCGTATCGAGAATTTCACGCCACTCGGCAAGAAACCCGTTGTCCTGCTCCAGTGCAGCAACCGTAGCGGCCTGCGAGATTGAGCTAGGATTCGAGGTGCTTTGCGATTGCAGGATCTGCATGGCAGAAATCAGCCACTCGGGGCCTCCGGCATAACCAATACGCCAGCCGGTCATCGAATAACCTTTAGATACCCCGTTGACTGTCAAAATTCGGTCAAACAGCCTCGGTTCAATTTGTGCCAAGGTAGCGAACTGTGCCGGAGCGTGGCAAATGTGCTCGTAAATATCGTCAGCCATAATCAGTACGTGCGGTGCTTCGAGCAGGACGTCAGCCAGAGCGCGCAACTCATCGGCACTGTAAACGGCACCGGTAGGGTTGTTAGGCGAGTTAAGGATTAGCCAGCGAGTTTGTGGAGTGATGGCTGCGGCAAGGTCGGCAGGCTGCAATTTCCAGCCGTGTTCTTCCACGCAGGCAACAATGCGCGATTCGCCGTCCGCCAGTGAAACCATATCCGGATATGAAACCCAATAAGGCGCGGGAATAATCACTTCTTTTCCACTCGAAACTGTCGCTAAAAAAGCATTGAAAATGAGTTGCTTAGCTCCGCTCCCTGCAATGATTTCTGTTACTTTATAACAAAGGTGGTTTTCTTTCGAAAATTTATTGATAATGGCGTTCTTTAACGTACTAGTACCCGAGACCGCCGTGTATTTTGTGTCTCCTTGTACAATGGCGTCGATACCTGCCTGCTTAATATGGTCAGGGGTGTCAAAGTCTAACTCTCCTTCGCCGAGATTAATGACATCAACCCCTGCATCAGATAGTGCACGGACTCGATCGGAAATAACCGCCGTTGGTGAAGGACGTACACGTCGCAATCTCGGCGCAGTAAGTTCAGCTGACATCTTTTACCCTTTTATAATATTTAATCAAAAATTGTATTATCTGTATCAAATAAACCAATTTAAATTATCATGGCTTATACCGTATTGCTCATAGTTTCTTCAGAACTTGCTGAGGTTTTTCTCAGAGTTGCGGCAGAGGTTTCATAGAAAACCGCTGTTAAATTAATAATTTACCATCAGGTTAAATAAATATATGGCTTTGACTTTTGTTGCCCACAACACCCCTGAGCCAGCACTTTACGGCGCAATGGCCTCGGTAATCTCTGCACAATACGGGACAGAATTAGCCCATCTGTCCGAGAGTTGGGATACGTCTCGCTACGCTGATGCCTGCCAGCATGTCACCGCAGAAGGAAATCTGGTTTCCAGCGGACTGCTATGGCATGAGCGCCTCAATCAAAAATCCCCAGGAAAAGCCTGGAATCTCGCCGAATTACTCCGCGCGCACGGCAATCGAGACTGGGTCATTCCGCTAGGCCCCTCAGGATTGGCAAACTTTGCTCAATTAGTGGCCGAGGCTCGTTATCACTCGATAGAACACCGGCTTCTCGAGGTTGTTGGCAACCAAAAGGGATTCCAGTTCAGCCATAATGGCAGTCTCGATACGACACAAACTGCATGGCGGCGCGATAGTTATGGCCGACTGACTTCCGCTGCCAATCTTTCAATTCCATTCACTTCCCGTCGACTCAAAATTGCCCTGATTGGCACTTATCAGGACCAGCTGCAAAGTTATCCGGCCACGTTAGCCGCGATTGGCGATGCTGCCGAAGCTCTGGGATTGAGCGTTGAAACAGTCTTTATTCCCCCTCGATCTTCTGAACAGCTTCTGCATAATCTGATGCCGGACATTGACGGCGTGATTTTGCCCGGCGGTTCAGATATGCAAAACGTTGCCGGACAAATTCGCGTTGCCCATTATTGTCTTCGTCAGCAAATTCCGACTCTGGGCCTGTGTTTAGGTATGCAAACCATGGCCACTGCGGTTATTCAGCAGATGACCGGCAGCCTGTTTGCCAATCTTGCCGAAGCCGATCCTCATGCGGCGATAAAAACCTTTGTGCCGCTGGCTGAAACGCCAGGGCATCCGCAACATCGGCTGGGCGATGACGTGATGACATTACGCAACGGCTCAAGGATGGCCGCGGTGTTGGGCGACAAAACTACCTTGCGCTACAACCACCGTTTTCAGCTCAATCCGCTGTTTATTGACGATTTAGAAGCTTACGGCCTGGCCGTCTCGGGGACAGACCCAAGCGGTTCAATTGCCGATGCCATCGAATACGCGGCGCACCCGTTTTACCTCGGCGTGCAGGGCCATCCTGAGCTGACTTCAACGGCGCAACAACCGCATCCGCTGATTGCTGCCTTCTTGCAGGCCGCTGGCTAAAGCTGAAAAAGGCCCCCTTAATTAACCGGGGCCTTAGCTTTGATTACTTGAGCGTCACACCCGTTCTGCTATCTGCGGCCAGGCGCAGCAACTCAGCTTTCACTTCTTCAATCTCTGGACCAACAAGATCGATTAACGGTGAGCGCACGTGATGGCCATCAAATCCGCGCAGGTTCATCGCTGCCTTGACGACTTGAGGTTGTCCAAGACGGCGTGCCAGCGCGCGATACGGATACCAAAGCTGATGGAGTTCACGAGCCGTGTTGGCATCACCTTTTTCCAAAGCACGATAGGTCGCGAGAATAATCTCTGGCAGCGCGCCGCTATTGGTGGTGCTGATACCGTCGAAGCCACACATCATCGGGCCAAGGAAAGCCAAGTCCGAGGCACAGAACAGACGCAGGCGACCGCCAAGCCGATTGGCAATCTGATCGATAGCCGTCGGGTTCAGGTCGCCCTGTTTAATGCCGACCACGCCTTCAATATCAGCCAATTCTTCAAGAACCGCCGGGGGAAGGGTAATGCCGATGCCCGGCGCGTTGTAAACCAGAATGCCGGTGCGTGACAGCGGGGCCATCTTTTTGAAAAAACTGACGATTTGTGCGTTGGTAACTTCAGAAACAAATGGCGGGGTGACCATTGGCAGACCGCCGAGATCGCCAGCCAACTGAGTCAGTTCACTGACGACGCGAGCATCGGAACCGGCGCTGCACAGCATTACTGGTACACGATCGCCAACCACATCCATGACTTTGCGGAACATCGTGGCGCGTTCTTCGGTGGTCATGGTCGGGAATTCACCGTAGGTGCCGCCGATCAGGATGCCGTCGTAGCCCAGCTCAATGACGCGCTCGATATTGCGCGCCAGTCCGGCAAAATCGAATTCGCCATTGGCAGTGAAGGGAGTCACGGTAATATTGAAAATACCGCGTAAGCGCGCCTGACTTTCATAGATATCTTTCATCGATCTTTTCCTTGCTGAATCTGAACGTAATTAAAGTAAAACCAGTGGGCGTTCCACGGAGCCTAAAACCCGATAGCCGGTCTCGGTAACCACGATGGTTTCACTGACACCAACGGTGAATTCGCCGTAAATGCGCAGGGCTGGCGGAATGTGGAAAGTCATGCCCGGCTGTAATTCTGTAGTAATGCCGCTGTACAGGCTGAGGATCGCGCCTTCGCCCCAGTCCGGTGCGAATGAAACACCAATGGAATATCCGGTGCGTTTCTTGAAGTTATCGGTATAACCCGCGCGGTCGATGACTTTCTGACAGGCAATGTGCGGGGCTTCGCAGGTCGCGCCCGGGCGAATTGCGTCAAGCGCTGCCTGCAAGGCTTCCTGACAGGTTTTTTCCATTTCCAGCGCGACAGCAGGAGGTTTACCCAACCAGGCAGAACGCATCAGCGCGGCGTGATAACGGTCGTGAGTGGCAGCCATTTCCAGGAAAATCGGGTCACCGTCGAGAATTTTGCGACGACGCCAGGTACCGTGCGGTACCCCGGTGCGCGGGCCGGAAGAAACCAGCGGTTCCATGCCCATATATTCTGAACCCGCGGCAATCGCGGCGCCCATCATTGCGGCAACCAGATCGTTTTCTGTCGCTCCGGCGGCAATGGCGTTGCGGCCGGCCAGCATGCCTGCATCGACATAGCGTGCGGCATGAGCCATCTTTTCCAGCTCGGCGGCAGATTTTACTGCGCGGAGCTGTTCAATCACTCCCGCTGCATCGTGAATAGTTCCCAGCTCGGCCTGTAGCGCTTCATAAACGGCAATCGGCAAGAACCAGCCGCGTTTGTCGATACCGATGCGTTTTTGGGTCCAGCCGCGGTTTTTCAGCACGTCGAGCAAGAAGTTAACCGGATTATCGCCATCGGTATAAATCGCGGCGTCGCGAATAAAGGTGTTGGAGATAAAGTTGAAATACTCCAACTGACGGATTACAAAGACGGGATCGCCTTCAACCGGCAGGACCAAAGTCTGGAAGGTGTAATAACCGGGAGTTTGCTGGCCAGTTAAATAGAAAATGTTTTCCGGGCTGGTGATCACCATCAGATCCAGCCCAGCCTGGGTCAACAGCTGCCGTGCGCGCTCGATACGCAGCTGGTATTCAGTCTCTGCAAAGGCGGATTCAGCCCCTGGGACAACCCGGCCTAGATCGGGCAATGCTGGTTTTTGCATAATTACGCCTCACTCTCAGAATAAAATCAGGTTTTTAAGAAGAAAAAGTTTGGATAAGCTCGGCCTGAGCTGGATCGAATTCGATACCCAGGCCCGGTAATTCGCTGCTGCTGACTAAACCCTGGCAATAAGTCAGCCCCGTCACCGGGTCATTGCCAAGGCCGTCTGCGCCATACAGTTCGGCGTGGGCCGGTTGGCAGGCATGGGCCACGTGCAATGCTGCTGCGGTGGCCGCCGCGCCTTCGTTCATCTGGCCAATCATAAAGGGAACCCCCGCCGCGTTGAGTCGCTGCGCTGCGCGGATGGCCGGAGCTATCCCGCCCATTTTCACCAGCTTTATATGCGCCCAGACTTTGCCCTGCATCGCCAGAATGCGTTGCAGATCGGCCTCTGAACTCATGCTCTCGTCGAGCATTAACGGAATAGGGCTGTTAGCGGCCAGCGTGGGATAAAAGTGCGCGTTGGCGTCAGAAACAGGCTGTTCGATGTAGCTCAACTCAAATTTCTGTAACGCCAGCAAATGGCTGCGCGCCTGCTCCGGTTGCCATTGGCCGTTGGCATCGGCAGAAAGATCAACTTCACTGCCAAAACGCCGCCGCAGGGCGGTCAGGCGATCAATATCATCGTCAATTGAACCAATACCGACGCGCAGTTTGAGATGATTAAAGCCGCGCTCCATATATGCCGTGGCCTGACTCAACATTTGCTCTTGAGAAGACCAAAACAGTGTCTGATTGGTGGCATAGCAAATCGGCTGCGGGAAATCAGAACCAATCAGCCGGGCGACGCTGATACCGTTTTGACGAGCAATCAAGTCGTGCAATGCCATGTCCAGCAACATGCGGGTCGGGGCCAGGCTGCTGGCCAGCAGGTTTTCCAGCGATAACAGCAAATCACTGGGTGACTGTTGCCAGTCCACTGCGCGCAGGGTTCTTATCACATCGCCGAGTACCAGTTCAGCGCTGTAACCGTTGAGATAGGCAATGTTGATGCGCACCTCTCCGAGACCGGAAACGGCTTTATCTTCCAGCAATAAATACAGTTCTTCGAGCATGGCGATGCTGCCCGATGACGCGGTATAAAGTTGCAGATGGGGATAGCGCAGCTCGGCGCGATACAGCGTGGCTTTCACTGGCCTATCCTCGCGTCAGCATTTTCAGGGCGACATCACGATAGATCTCACCGGCGGCAATAAACTCATCGAGCGGCACAAATTCATCGGGCTTGTGGGCGACCGACAGTGACCCGGGGCCGATAACAATGCCTTTGGTGCCGAGGCTGCGGAAATGAACGAGATCACAGCCGCCCTGGAAGCCAAACGGGCCGGGTTCTTCGAGCCCCTGTGCGCGGCAGGCATCAAGTCCTGCCTGCACAATAACCTCATCGACAGCGGTCTCGGTGGCTCCACCGGTGGTGGGTTTGAAGGTGATAATTTCACTGCGCACGCCAAATTTTTCATGGGCGAGGGCCAGTAAATCGCGTAGTTCCTGTTTGACTTGTTCTTCGTCTTCTCCCGGCACCATGCGGCGGTCAAGCAGCAGTTCGCAGCTGTCTGGCAGCACGTTATCCGCGTGCCCGCCTGAAATACGGGTCACCGTCAGACTGGCCGAACCGACTAGCGGATGGCAGCGGCAGCGCACACTCTGTTCATGCTGTTGTTCAACTAATCCCAGTAGCTGAGCGGCGCGGAAGATCGCGTTTTCCCCCAGTTCAGGTGTTCCCGAGTGGGCAGTTACGCCGTGGACGCGCACCAGAGGTCGCAGGCTGCCTTTATGTGCTGAATAAGTGGTGTTGGAAGTAGGTTCGCCAATCACCGCAAAGTCGATTTTTGCCGGAGCCTCGCGCACGTAAAATTTAGCCCCTTCGCTGGCCACTTCTTCATCGGCAACAAAGATGCCCATTAGCGTACCCGACCAGCTTTGTGGGTTGCTGGCCAGCATGCGCATGGCTTCAATCATGGCAACCAGCGGGCCTTTGGCATCACAGGAACCGCGGCCAAACAGCTTGCCGTCGCGCTCGGTGAGAGTGAAAGGATCTTGACTCCAGCCACTGCCCGCAGGTACGACATCAATATGCGTATTGAAGGCAAAACAAGGACCTGCACCGTTTTCCAGTCGCGCAATCACATTGGTGCGGCCGGGTTCATATTCACTGAGGGTCAGGTCAAAGCCTGCGTCTTTCAGCCAGTGACTGATCAGTTCGGCGGCTTCACGTTCGCGGCCTGGCGGATTTTCAGTGTTAATCGCCACCAGTGCGGCGAGGTCACGTTTCATTCTGCTGATATCTGGCGATGATGTGGTCATCGACGTCTCCTAAGATGGCCCTGGTGAGGCACAGTAAAATTAACTCAGTGTAAAATCTGGTCGAGGAAGCGTTGGGCTCTTTGGCTGACTTCTCCCCCGAAGAATTTTTCGCCAGTGGCGTGCTCGATAATTTCGCCGTTTTCCATAAATACAATGTGATTGGCGGCGCGGCGGGCAAAGCCCATCTCGTGAGTTACCACAATACTGGTCATGCCTTCTGCACTGAGATCAGCCATGACATCAATAACTTCGCGGATCATTTCCGGGTCCAGCGCCGAGGTCGGCTCATCAAACAGCATTAGCTTGGGTTTCATTGCCAATGCGCGCGCAATGGCGACGCGCTGCTGTTGGCCACCGGAAAGTTCATCGGGAAAACTGTCGGCCTTGTCGGGAATACGCACTTTTCCCAACAGTTCGAGCGCCTGCGCTTCAGCTTCGGCACGACTTACGCCGAGCACGGTCATCGGCGCTAGCATGATATTTTGGGCAGCGGTCAGATGCGAAAATAGCTCATAGTTCTGAAACACCATGCCGATTTCCTGGCGCAGGCGATGAGGCTCGACGTTTGATTTGGTAATCTCGGCCTCGCGGAAAAAAATGCTGCCGCCTTCGATAGACTCAAGCAGGTTTACGCAGCGTAGCAGGGTAGATTTGCCCGAGCCTGAAGGCCCGATAAGCACCACGGTCTCACCCTGTTTTACGCTGAGGGAACAGTTTTTTAATACGTGCTGATTGCCGAAATGCTTATCGACACCGATGATCTCCAGCAGAGGTTTTTCATTTTTCATCGAATTACCCTTAGTTGGAAGAGCTGCTGCGCAGCAGGCGTTCGGTTAATGACAGCGCCGGTTTTTTGCGCTTTTTCGGGTCCAGCGCGCGTTCCAGCCAGGCTTGACCAATCATGAAAACGGTGGTGAGTGCCAGATAGTAAATTCCCGCGGCGCACAGGGCCTCAAAGTAGCGGAAACTGGCGCTGGCAGTCTGGTTGGCTATCAGCAAAAGTTCCTGAACCGCAATCACTGATACCAGTGCGCTGGATTTCAGCATGCTTATCATCTGATTACCCATTGGCGGTAAAACGATGCGCGCCGCCTGAGGCAGAACAATCTTGCGCATAATCTGACCCTGGGTCATGCCCAGCGCCATGCCGGCGGTGCGCTGCCCGCTTCTCACTGCCTGTAAGCCTGAGCGCAGGATCTCGGCCATATATGCCCCTTCATTTAACGACAGCGCCATCACTGCACAGGTAAAGGCAGAAAATCGCAGTCCGAAGCTAGGCAAAACGTTGTAGACAAAGATGATTTGAAACAGCACCGGTGTGCCGCGAAACAGCCATAAATAGAAGAAAGCCAAAATAGGGCCTGCTCGAAAGCGGGATTCCTGCAACAGAGCCAGTACTAACCCCATGATAATGCCGAAAAACAGTGAGCATACTGTGATCAGCAGAGTCATTACTGCGCCCTGAAAGAACGCCGGTGACAATAGGTATTGCCAGACCAGATCAAGCGACATGATTTTTCCTCGATGTCAGGGAGCAAAACCTGCAAAACGTTTGGCAGGTTTTGCGTTGCTGCAATAAATACAAAATCCAAAGCGAACGACGTATTAGAAAATCGAAACCGAGGCCGGGAACTGCCATTTTTTGATTAACTTTTGATAGCTGCCGTCTGCAACCATGTCTTTCAGGCCGGCTTCCAGCAGCGCTTTCATTTCACTGTCGCCCTTGCGCACGGCGAAGCCGATATGAGTGTCAGCCTCAAACTCTGGACCCGTGGTTTCAAAGGTATCGCCTTTTTCGCTCAACAGCGCCACGGCGCCGGGAGTGGACAGATATTCGGCATCGGCACGTTTTTGCGCGACGGCCACTGCTGAATCGGTCGCAGCCGGGAAGGTCAGCACGTTGAGACTGGATTTTTTGGCGTCTAGGCATTTCTGGTTATCGGCGCGGGCCTGGCTTTCTTCGATTCCGCCAAGGGTCACCGCGATAGTCTTGCCGCAAAGCGACAGGTCGCGACCGGTGATTTTCTCAGGGTTGCCCTTGGCGACGATCACGCGGCTGCCAATTTTCAGATAAGGCACGAAATCTACCTGTTGGGCGCGAGTAGGGTTGATGTACATCGCGGAGTTGATGACATCCAGACGTTTGCCCTGCAAGGCCGGGATCAGCCCTTTAAACTCCATCGACATTGGCGTCGGTTTAAGAGACAGCTTTTTCGACAATGCGGTGATCAAATCGATATCAAAGCCGGTGAGATTGCCATCTTTGGTAAATTCGAAAGGCATAAACGTCGCTGCCGTGCCGTAGGTAAGTTCACCTTTGCTCACCATTGCCGGGGCTGCCGCCTGACTCAGAAGTGGGAAACTCAGGCACATCGCGGCCAGAGATAGGGCGGTATATCGACGCAAAAAAGATCTTTTCAGCATGACAGGCTCCATTTTCTCACGAGCAGGATTGCTCTTTGTGTATCATTAAATACAATTAAAATCGTGAGTCAAGGCTCTTTTATGGTGCATTAATGCACGATTTGGGGGCTTATTGCTCAGGCTTCACCATTTATGAACACTGTGATATTGTATATTAATCGCATTAAATACTTTAGGTGCCTGCTTTTATGACACAAACAGCGACCGCCAGTGGAAGGCGTTTGGCCAACCAGATCCTTGACCTTATTCGTGAAGCAAAATTTGAGCCAGGACACCATTTGCGTGAGCAACAGCTGGCTGATTTGGCTGGGGTATCCCGCACGCCGGTGCGTGGAGCACTCAAGTTACTCAGTGAGCTGGGCATTATCGAAGCCCGCCGTAATCAGGGCTTTTTCCTGCTCAAAGCGTATGACGAGTTACAGCGGATCAGCATTGATGTGCCAACCAGCAGCGACCAGGAGCTTTACGAGCAACTGGTGAAAGACCGCATTGCCGGCAAACTGCCTGATTCTTTAACTCAGATTGAAATTGCCCAACGCTATGACGCCGATCGCGGGGTGATGTCTCGCACACTGTTGCGGCTTTCGGAAGACGGCCTGATCGCCCGTAACAAAGGGCACGGCTGGTCGTTCCTGCCGACTCTGAACAGTGAGGTCGCGCTGAGCAATGGTTACGGGTTTCGCCTGATGATCGAGCCGGGCGGGTTGGTATCTCCCAATTTCCGTGCCGATAAAAGTGCGCTCAAGAGACTGCGTTTACAGCATATCTACCTGATTAATCACCCGGATATTCTCGGCGTTGATGGTCGACAGATTTTCGAAACCGATGCCACGTTCCACGAAATGCTCGCCGAGTTCAGCGGCAATATCTTTGTACTTCAGGCGATACAGCAGCAAAACCGGCTGCGTCGCCTGCTGGAATTTGGCTCTTATACCAACAAGCAGCGGGTGCGGGAATGGTGTCAGGAACACGTTGCCATTATTGATGCGGTGCTTGAAGAACGCATGGCGGAGGCTGCCGAAATGATGCGCAGTCACCTGCAGTCCGCTTATCAAATGGTGTTGAATAAAGTCAGTAAATCAAACGACAGAGGTATGTGATGGATTTTGGAATTACAGGACGCGTGGCGCTGGTAAGTGGCGCGGGCGGTGGATTAGGGCGCGCAATGGCGTTGTCGCTGGCAGCCGAGGGCGCAGTGATTGCCGTTTGTGGCCGCACCGAGGCGGCATTGATTGAAACTGCCGATATGATCAAGGCGCAGGGTGGCAAGGCCAAGGCTTTTGTGATGGACCTTACCCAGCCTGAGAAATTTGATGAAGTGCTGGCCGGTATTCACCAGTATCTGGGGCCGATTGGCATTCTGGTCAATAACTCCGGTGGGCCACCGCCGTCAAAAGCCAGCGGCGTAGCGCCTGAGACCTGGGCTAAACAGTTTTCAACAATGGTAACTTCACTGATTGAATTGACGGACAAAGTCCTGCCGGATATGCGCAGTCTGGGCTGGGGCCGCATCATCACCAGCACTTCCTCTGGCGTGGTCACTCCAATCCCGAATCTCGGAATGTCGAACACTCTGCGCATGGCGCTGGTGGGTTGGTCAAAAACGCTGGCCAGTGAAGTCGCAAGCGAAGGCATTACCGTCAACGTTATTCTGCCGGGCAGGATTTCCACCAAACGTCTGGGCCAGCTCGATGAAGCTCGGGCAGGGCGCGAAGGCATTTCGGTTGCAGACGTGGCGCGCAAGAGTGCTGCGACTATCCCTGTCGGGCGCTATGGTGAGCCAGAAGAATACGGTGCGGTGGCGGCATTTCTAGCTAGCCGTCAGGCGTCATACATGACCGGCTCGGTTATCCGCGTTGATGGCGGCATGATCCCTTCAATCTAAATACTCCCCGCTTTATCACTGCCGGATTCAGTACATCCGGCAGCTTTTGCCTAAGACCCATAAGTTTGCATTATGTTGGTGCACAACGCCTGTTTAATTATTAGACAAGTTATTTGTAATTCTTGAGTTAGATACTATATGCCTGCCGGTTTTTTCTTATTTTATAGATGATTAGATGATTTTTTCATGAAAATTACTGAGTTAAATGCCTGATTGGCCTTGATCTTGCTTTGTTAATTAACATGTTCCGATGAACAAAGTATTCGCGGAAATTATGATAAAGACATTTTGCTTCAGTCAGGGGCAGCCCTTTTCCAGTTTCTATATCTACCAGGATCGATGGAGACAGACATGAATCTCAGACGCTTAAAGTACTTCGTGAAAATCGTCGATATCGGCAGTCTCACGCAGGCCGCAGATGTGTTGCATATCGCTCAACCGGCCCTGAGCCAGCAATTGGCGACGCTAGAAGGGGAGCTGAAACAGCAACTGCTGGTTCGCACCAAGCGCGGCGTGACACCTACAGAAGCCGGTAATATTCTTTATGCCCACGCTCAGACAATCTTGCGCCAGTGTGAACAGGCCCATAGCGCGGTAAACTGTGCCGGTCTGGCGTTGAACGGACAAGTTTCGGTTGGCATGGCACCAGGCACGGCGGCATCGCTGCTGGCACTGCCATTGTTACAGGCTGTCCGCCAACAGCATCCGGGCATCTTATTGTATTTGAATGAAAACTTTGGCAGCGAACTGACCGAGCAAACAGTCAATGGTCGAATGGATATGGCGGTGTTATACGGTAATAAAGCCATTCCGGGGCTGTCATTTGTGCCGCTGATTAAAGAAGACCTTTACCTGGTTGCGACCAATACCGTGCCTAATCCGGGCAAATATATTGAACTTAACGACGTCGCTAAACTGAACCTGTTTTTGCCGCGCACTCATGACGTTTTGCGCAAGCTGGTGGATGACGCGATGGCATTAAGAAGACTGTCGGCGAAAGTGATTGGCGAAATCGAGTCCGCCAGCACGCTGACTCAGGCGATTGCCAGCGGCCTTGGCGCGACGATTTTGCCAGAATCGGCGGCTCGCGCGATTGTTGGACCAGCCAACGCCTGGATGTCTTGCATTAACAGCCCATCAATTCAGGCTCCGCTCTCGTTGTGCGTTTCCGATCATTTGCCGCTATCGCAACCGGCACAGGCAGTCCAAAAAATACTGCTGGCGCTGGTGGCGGAAGGCCGTGAGCGTGAAGAAGCCAGGCCGCTGTTGGCGGTTGGTTAATACTTAATTCTTATAGCCCTGGCGCCTTCCACATCGAGGTCGTCAGGCCGCTGTCTACCAGAGTCAACTGATCGGCATAAACCGCCTGCCAGTTGGCTTTTTGTTTTATATAAGCTTGATGATTCTGTTCATCTGGCTGATATTCCCGCTCCCAGCTCACCAACGCCTCGCCCGTTTCCGCCAAAGATGTGTAAAGGCCAGCCGCCACGCCTGCGGCAATCGCACAGCCCAGCGCCGTAGCCTCTTTGACTTGTGGAACTTTTACCGGTTTACCGGTCACATCGCTGAGGATCTGGCTCCATAACTTGCCTTTGGAACCGCCTCCGGCAAACACCAGAGATGACGCTTTGACGCCGGAAAATCCGGCAATCAGCTCTAAATTACAGGCTGAAACGATCGCTGCATTCTCCTCTAAGGCGCGAAATAAGGTCTGTCGATTGCACCGTTGTGGATCAATCGACAAATTAATAAATGATGGCGCGGCGTGATACCAGCTCTTAAAGTGCATGGCATCGGAGAAAATTGGCGTTACGCCCCACGATCCCACTGGTACTCGCGCTGCCATATCCTCGAGCAGGCTATAGGTATCGACGCCAAGGCGTTCGGCAAGCCCTTTTTCCTCTGAACAAAAGGCATCGCGGAACCAGCGCATGGTGAGTCCGGTGAAGAAACTGATGCATTCCGCCTGTGCCATTCCGGGGATTACGTGCGGATTAATGCGAATATTCATTTCCGGATCGGTAATCGGGCGAGGAAGATTGACCACCTGTTGCCAGAATGTGCCGCCTAGCACCGCCGTTTGTCCAGGATGAACCAAACCTAATCCCAGCGAGCCGAGCTGGACATCGCCACCGCCGACACCCACTGGCGTGCCGGCCAGCAGCCCACATTGTTCGGCACTTTGTGCTGTAATCCTTCCTAATCGGCTGCCGGTTTCCAGCACCGGCGATAGGATATCGGCGCGTAAACCCGCCAATTCAAGCAATTGCGGATGCCACTGCCGGGTCTCGAGGCTGAGCATGCCGGTAGTTCCGGCGTTGGAAGGATCTACCGCGAGCTCGCCGGTCAACATATAGGCGAGCCAGTCGCTGATCATGGTCAGGGTTGCCGCCTCGCGATAAATATCGGGCCGATGATGGGCCAGCCACAGCAGGCGAGGCATGGCGCCCAGCGCCAGCGTTTGTCCCGAATGATGATAGGCTTCCCGTTCGAACTCGCCGTCGTGGATTTCTTTGAGCTCACTGACCTCGCGACTGGCGCGGGAATCCACATTGGCACAGGCCCAAATCGGCTCGCCCGATTTGTTATAAAGAACAATCCCTTCGCGCATTGAAGAGGCTGCTACCGAGGCAATAGCGGATGCGGGAAGCTGAGCGGCGGCCAATGCCTGACGAATACAGCGACAGGTAAGCTGCCAGTTCTTTTGCAGATCAAACTCCATGGA
>NZ_AJHJ01000014.1 GCF_000257645.1 Serratia sp. M24T3 | reverse complement strand
TCAATCAGTTGATGCATTGTTGAAGATAATGATCTCAGATTGCTTCTTATCGTTGATAGCATCATACAAAGCCTCAAGACATACAGGAAGCATCTCTCCTCGATTCCATGTCAATATAACAAAGGATGTTCTCATTTTTTGATCTCTTTCGTTGATTTATGCATCTGTTTATGGCTATCAATCAATCTAGTGAGATACTAGCATGCAAAAATATTAAATTACATTAACAAGATTAATATACTGTCTTATAAGAATATTCGCATGAAAACAACAGTTTCGTGCATTATTATTACATTATCCACCGTCTTAGCAAGACGCAGTTGAAGATTTTCTCTTTTACTAAGCGAATTAAGGGGCGTGGAAAACCAGGCTTCAAGTAACTTATTTGAAGGGCTTGCCCCTTGTATTTATTTTTTACCAGGCTTTAATAGCATCGCCTTTGTAAACTTCTTTGGCTTTTTCTGCAACTTCAGGGGTCTGGAAAGCTTCTGTCAGCTCATGAAGTTTCTTACTGTCTTTGTCATCGGCGCGTGCTACCAATGCATTCACGTAAGGTGAGGCTGCACCTTCCATAAACAGGCCATCACGAGAGGCGGAAAGGCCTACCTGTGAGGAAAAGTTAGTGTTGATAATGGATAGGGTGACGTTAGGGTCATCCAGCGTGCGGGTCAACTGAGGGGTATCAACTTCAACCAGTTTAAGTTTCTTGGGGTTCTCGGTAATGTCCAAAGTGGTCGGCAAATAGCCTACGCCATCTTTGAGTTTGATCAGACCCTGGGCTTGCAATAGCAACAGGCTGCGACCTAATGTGGTTGCCTCGTTAGAGATAGTAATGGTTGCGCCATCAGGTAAATCTTTAACGTTTTTGATTTTTTTAGAGTAAGCAGCAATTGGGAAAATAAAGGTCTTGGTCAGAATAGCGAAATGATATCCCCGTTCCTTAGACTGTGCCTCAAGGTAAGGCAGGCTTTGGAATGCATTGGCATCAACATCTTTGCTATTTAAAGACTCGTTCGGCAGAACGTAGTCATTGAAAGGAATGACCTCTACGTTCAGATTATATTTATCTTTAGCCACTTTTTGTACTACCTGCCAAATAGCCTGGTCTGGACCGGTATTGATAGCCACTTTGACATCATTGTCATCGCTTTGTTTACAGGCAGACAGCATCAAAACCGAGGTGGTTACCAAGGCAGATAACAGCAATTTTTTCATAATTACACTTCTCTATAATTTAAGCTTATATATTCGCTAGAACCCAATTACTACTATACAGAGTTTTATTGCAGCTTATCCATTGATATGTAGTGAAATATGTTCATCTAAATTGATTGTGGAGCACGCCAGTCCATAAGAACTTCCTATGCTTGGCTGATGATAATTCAGCTTGCTTGCGGCATGGATTTTTTTGCTCTAGGGTTTAGTGAATTACCGCGAGGAATCAACAACAATTTATGACATACATCAAGTGGATCGGCCTGGGTTATCTCTGCATTTTGCTTATTTCATTTGGCTACAGTTATGCAAAAGCGTCTCAAACTAAAGAAGATCCGATTGGCCATAATTGGGCAACTACCCGCCGGGATTCGGCATCTCTGGCTCCAGATCCGATTAAGTTCCGTAATACAGCGATCGTTCAAATCTATACTGCGCCCACCTACGGCTGGCGTGGTTTATTTGCCGTACATCCGTGGATTATTTTCAAAAGAGTAGGGGAAACACAGTACACCCGCTATGACGTTATTGGTTGGGGCAGTGGAAATGTTGTCCGCCAAAATTATGCTGTGCCCGATGGCTATTGGTTCGGTTCTAAACCTCGAATTCTGGTTGACCATCGTGGGCCGGGGGCCGAGGCAATGATCCCAGAGATTGAAGCAGCCATTAAAAGCTATCCATTCCCACGCACTTATCATGCTTATCCAGGCCCGAATAGTAATACCTTTATGGCACATATCGGCCGCGCGGTTCCTGATTTAGGACTCGATTTACCTTCAAATGCGATAGGTAAAGATTACCGCCCGTTGACACGCCCAATCGGGTTACCACCATCAGGAAAGGGAGTGCAAGTTTCACTGCTCGGATTATTAGGATTCACGGTAGGCGCGCAGGAGGGCATTGAGTTCAATATTTTGGGATTAAATCTTGGCGTTGAGTTTACATCACCGGCGCTGCGTTTACCGTTTATTGGCCGAGTGGGTTACGACAGCCACTCAGGTGTCGCGGTTAAAGATATTTAGTAGTCAAGTGCTGGGTCATAGCTTTGGCCCAGCGGAAAACAAACTCTGGTTTCCGTTCTTCAAATCCCCAGAGTTTGATGCAGCAGTTTGCACGATATCAGATAGGTAAGGGAGTTCATTCGTAATCCAAATATCCTATTTAACATAATATACATTATGCGCACCAAGGTGTCGTTACGTGGATTCTGAGGTTTTGGGCTTTACTGGGCCCAATATCTGTTATCTTCAATTTCGGCACTTTTGCTGAACGTTCTCCTTTATCGCGCTTATCCACCTAAAACCCAGTCATTCACTGCTGGCCGCTGGCGTACCCTGATGAAATCGCATTTGCCATTGTTCATCCTCACTGCTCTGTTGCCAGATTGATGTCCGTAAAGTTTGCCGTATCTTGCTGCCCGCTTCATCCAAATAGAAGCTTTTATAAGTCAGCAACGCCACATTTGCTTCAATCAGACTCAATTTAAAATCAGTGCTGTGAATTTCTGGCTGCTCAGCTTGCCGCTCCAGACTTTTTATCACCGCATTTCTGTCGTAACGGATTCCCGAACGACCAATCTCAATAAACTCTGGGTGCAGCAATTCATTGAGCAACTTGGCGTTTCGCCGGACTTCGCAATGATGCAGTTTTTTTTCCAGCTCGATAATTTTATCCACCAGCTTTTGCCTATTCATCCATGCTCCTTTTTGACCGCGCTACGTGAATTTTACTACATTTTAAGCCATGTCAATTTGCTGTCATTTTGATCAGCTAATATCGAGATTCAAGCGTGCTTATAGGTACCGAAATCATTTTCCCGATTTCTAATTTTCTAATGGAGTTACAATGTCACTTGCAGCCATTACCCCTGCCAAACTTGGGCAAACCGTTATCGACACCAGCGTTCGTATGCGGGAAACGCATATCGGCCGACAGTGCGAAATCCTCGCACACAGTTATCTCGAGTACTGTTCGCTGGGAGATTTTTCTTACGTTGGCGAACACTGTTGTATTGCAGATACCGAAATTGGTCGCTTTACCGCTATCGCCAACCAGGTTCGTATTGGCGCACCGAATCATCCTATGGATCGTGCGTCACAGCATCGTTTTACCTATTGCCCTGAATATTACGATCCTGAGGCCAAGCGCGACCATGGATTTTTTGCTGAACGAAGAGAGGCTCGCGTGGTTATTGGCAATGATGTCTGGATTGGTCACGGAGTTATTGTTCTACCCGGTGTCACGATTGGCGATGGCGCGGTGCTGGCTGCAGGGGCCGTGGTGACGAAAAACGTTGCTCCCTACTCTATCGTTGGCGGCGTTCCGGCTAAACTACTGCGCTCCCGCTTTAGTCCGCAAATCGCAGAAAAGTTGCAACAGATTGCCTGGTGGAACTGGCCATTAGATAAATTGATGGCAAATCTAGCTGATTTCCAGTCAGATAATATCGAGCAATTCTGTAATCGACACGGAAAATAAAAAGCGCTCGTGATTAATGCGATAAAATAAATATTGGATCACTTTTCAAGGTAAGGGATTATGAAAGCATCAGGAGTTACAGCAGTTAATAACAGCGCTAACCCTTTTAATCAACAAAATTCAGTATTGCCGATATTAAAACCTCAAGATAGCTATGAAAAAAATATCATAAAAGATAATGACGGAAAGCTGTTAATTCGCGGGTTGAATAATTTTACGCCGCAATCAAGAAATAAAATCAATGAAGCCGTAAGCATTGCTCAATATTGGCTTGATGGCGCAATGAACGTACTAAATTCAAGGGCTTCTGATGTCATAGGCTTGGCTGAATTCAATAGTAAAGAACGAAGGTATGAGAAAAAGCAGATATTTGAACTCTACACCGGTATGTCCGAACTCCTTGATCCTGCTTTCACGCTGTTTAAAATTGATTGTTCTAGCAAAAACTTCATTGTTGCAAGAGTTGATAAACTAGATCCGCAGAAAAGAATATTCATAAACATAGAAGCTTTGGATTCAAGAAGTTCTACCGAAATGGCTATAACAATCATGCATGAACTTTCTCACATTTTTTGTAATACCATGGACTATTTTTATATTAATTTGCCAGAAGATAACGCTGAAGTTATAGCCAAAAAAACCATAAATTACCTCAACAGTTCTACTGCATCTATTAAGCACATAATAGACACCGATAACGAGATTAATACATCAGAATCCATAATCGAAAATTCTTTAGCAGGCGTAGGCTGTGAGTTTAACAGCCATGATGAATTTTTAAGCACGTGGAAAAATGAACGTTATAAAATACTTTTAAATACCGCTGATTATCTTGTCGCCAGGGCAATATATTTAGCTGGGCAAGATACATGCCCATAACACTCAATTAAATTTCCCAATAGTAATGCCTCATCAAACCCCCTGCCCAGAACTACAGGGGGTTGGCAACAGATAACATACTGATCCTTAAAGGCTAGGCGCAGTTGGAACCGTGTCTGTCGAAGGTGTCGCAGTCGATGAGCCTGTGCTGCTGGATGGCGTTGTTGTTGTTGTGGAAGGCGTTGTTGTGGAAGGCGTAGTTGTGGAAGGCGGTGACGCAGTCGTTGAACCTGACGTTGTGCTTGTGCTGGTAGATGGCGTCGTGGTTGTGGTCGAAGAAGACGTTGCTGTTGACGGCGTCGCGGTGGTGGAAGCCGCTGCCGGAGCTGTGGTTGTCGCTGGGGCTGTGGCCGTTGGAGTCGCGGTTGCTGGCGTCGTCGTGGCCGCAGGCGCTGTAACTGCCGGTGCTGCCACTGGTGCTGGCGCGGCAACTGGGGCGACGACAACTTTAGGCGTAGCGGGACGCACGGTAAATGCTGGTGAAGTATTGGTCACCGCGTATTGAACATGCTGGTCAGAGTGAGTGCTGGTAGTGACTTCAACCGGCGAAAGCGTGACTCGACCAATCAATGAGCGCGCGTAGCCGCCAACCTTATGCTTACCCGCTTCCACATGCAGTGACACGGTTTGGCCCATGGCAAGAATTCCCGCATCTGTGCCGTCAATGGTGACATACAGCGGCTCGCCGTCGTCACCCAGGGTCGCAACATGTTTCACGGTAACCAAAGTTGGACCGCTAGAAAAATCTGGCGTGTTTGGCAGAGTTGGTATCAGAACAGAGTTTGCGGCAGATTTAGCAGCTGAACCGGCAGCAGTAATCTTGGCACATCCGGTCAACGCAAACGCTGCTGTGAATACAACAAGTGTGAAACGCTTAATCATGTGGCGACGTCTTCCTATCAATTGTTTTGTGACATATCTGACAATATAACTGAAATCAGGTTCAAGATGAATGTCATGCTTATGATATGAAACAAATCACGACTCTCCAAAGAGTCAAAAATCGATCTAATTCCAGACCTGCCGCACCCTTCCAGGCCGATATCAGGCGTATATTCTAATACTGAAAAGCCGTATTACTGTGTAAACAATCTTAAGAGGATATGAGAAATGAACTTTGACCCGAAGACAGATCTCAAGCTGGAGAAAATCCTTGAGGTTCCTCGTTCGTTGATTTGGCAATGCTGGACAACGCCCCGGCACATCAAGAATTTCTTTGTTCCCAGACCGCATAAAGTCACTGAGTGCGACATCAATCTCACCCCCGGCGGGCGTTTTAACACCACTTTTGAGGTGGATGGCAAGGTAATGAACAATAATGGCGTCTATCTGGAAATTATCGAAAATGAAAAACTGGTATTTACAGATGCTTTCAGCGAAGGATGGAAGCCCAGCGAGAACCCATTTATGACAGCGATTCTTCTGCTGGAAGATGCGGGAGAAAACAGCACTAAATACACCGCCGTTGCGCGGCATCGCAGTGCAGAATCTCGCCAGGCTCATGAAGATATGGGATTTTATGTCGGCTGGGGAATTGTCACCGACCAATTGGTTGAATACGCCAAAAAATTGTAATGCGAATAAATGCACACACCAACCATGAGAAAAGGCTCCCGAAAGAGAGCCTTTTGATTTTTCTTGAATGAAAGCGACAGTCTTAAAGCGCTAAATCTACCACAATGCGCCCTTCAATTTTGCCGGCATGCATACGGGCAAAGATATCATTGATATTGCTCAGCGGTTCGACGGCAATATTGGCGGCTACCTTGTGGCGACCGGCAAAATCTAACGCCTCCTGCAGATCCTTACGCGTGCCGACAATTGACCCACGAACAGTGATGCCATCGAGCACCATATCAAAAATAGACAGGTCAAATTTACCCGGTGGCAGGCCATTTAACACCATGGTTCCACCGCGACGCATCGTACCAATCGCCTGCTCAAATGCCTTTGGCGATACCGCCGTGACCAGCACGCCGTGAGCCCCGCCAAACTCCTCCTGAAACACTTTGGCCGGATCGACATTTTTGGCGTTGGCCACTACGCTGGCGCCAAGACGTTTGGCAAAAGCGAGTTTGTCATCGTCGATGTCTACCGCGGCAACATTCAGCCCCATCGCAACCGCATACTGAATTGCCATATGGCCAAGGCCGCCAATTCCGGAAACCACGACCCAGTCGCCCGGTTTTGTATCCGTCATTTTCAGACCTTTATAAACCGTAACGCCGGCGCAGAGTATCGGCGCAATTTCATTAAAACCGATATTATCTGGCAAGATGCCGACATAGTTAGCATCTGCCAGGCAATATTCTGCAAAACTGCCGTTAACGGAATAGCCAGAGTTTTGCTGCGAAAGGCACAGGGTTTCCCAATTTTCTAGACAATGATCGCAATGGCCACAGGCGGAGTATAGCCACGGCACGCCGACGCGATCCCCCTCCTGAATATGCTTTACGCCATTACCTACTGCCACCACGTACCCCGCGCCCTCGTGGCCCGGAATAAACGGCGGCTGCGGTTTTATCGGCCAGTCGCCTTCTGCGGCGTGAAGGTCGGTATGACATACACCGGTAGCAACAATTTTCACCAGTACCTGGCCCGGCCCGACTTCCGGGATTGGCACCTGCTCAATCACTAATGGCTCACCAAAGGCTTTAACTACTGCGGCTTTCATCGTTTTCATCTGTATTTTCCTTACAGGTAAAGAGAGTCTTAGAAAAGACCTAACGGTGTAATGTCGTAGCTGACCAGCAGGTTTTTAATCTGCTGATATTGGCTGAGCGCCATTTTGTGGGTTTCGCGTCCCACGCCTGACTGCTTGTAGCCACCAAAGGCTGCATGAGCCGGATACATGTGATAGCAGTTGGTCCAGACACGACCCGCTTTTATGTTGCGGCCCATGCGATAAGCCAGGTTAGTGTCACGAGTCCACACCCCTGCGCCGAGACCAAACTGTGTCTGATTAGCGATTTCCAACGCTTCCGCCTCGTCTTTAAAGGTGGTAACGCCGATAACTGGCCCAAATATTTCCTCCTGGAAGGAACGCATCTGGTTTTCGCCCTTGATGAGAGTCGGCTGGATGTAGAAACCGTTGTCGAATCCTGCACCAATCGAGGCGCGTTCACCGCCGGTAAGAATATGACCGCCCTCTTCTTTGGCAATATCAATATAGGAGAGGATTTTGTCGAACTGCTGGCGGGATGCCTGAGCGCCAATCATCGTGTCGGTATCCAGCGGGTCACCACGGCGAATATTTGCCACCTTGGCAATCACGCGCTCCATAAACTCTTCGTAAATAGACTCCTGAATCAGCGCGCGTGAAGGACAGGTACAGACCTCGCCCTGATTGAAGAAGCCCAGCACCAGCCCTTCAACCGCTTTCTCGATAAACTCGGGTTCGGCGTTCATCACGTCGGCAAAGTAGATATTCGGTGATTTACCACCCAGTTCGACGGTGCACGGAATAATATTTTCCGCGGCACAGGCCATGATGTGTCGTCCCACCGGCGTCGAGCCGGTGAAAGCAATTTTGGCGATCCGTTTGCTGGTTGCCAGCGCTTCGCCTGCCTCTTTACCATAACCTTGTACAACGTTCAGCACGCCTGCGGGGAACAGATCACCGGCCAATTCGAGCAGCAAGGTAATGCCCAGCGGCGTTTGCTCTGCGGGTTTAAGCACCACACAGTTACCCGCAGCCAGCGCCGGGGCCAGTTTCCACGCAGCCATTAACAGTGGGAAGTTCCACGGAATGATCTGCCCCACAACCCCCAGCGGCTCATGGAAATGATAAGCAACTGTTTTTTCGTCAATTTCTGCAGCACTGCCTTCTTGAGCACGCAGGCAACCAGCGAAATAGCGGAAATGATCCACCGCCAGTGGCAAGTCAGCATTGAGGGTTTCACGGATAGGCTTACCGTTATCCCAACTTTCCGCCACCGCCAGATACTCAAGGTTTTCTTCAATACGATCGGCTAACTGTAAAAGCAGATTGGAACGATGTTGAACACTGGTTTTCCCCCAGGCGTCAGCGGCTTGATGAGCAGCATCGAGAGCAGCATCAATGTCTTTGGCATCGGAGCGCGGGAACTGACCAATATCACTGCCATCAACGGGTGAAGTGTTCATAAAGTATTGACCGCTTTGCGGTTCTACGAATTTGCCACCGATGTAATTGCCATAGGTTGCTTTGAGAGTAACCAAAGCATCCGGTTTTCCGGGATGTGCGTAACGCATCGCAAACTCCTTGTTTTATGTAGGGTACTACTTTCTGAGATTGGCCATCAGCGCTGCAAGCACTCTACAAATTCGCGATGGCATGATGTGTGTAGCATCCATCGTGCCAACAATGATCTAAAGCTGAATTCAATTAAAAGCTGATGTAAATCAATAAAATAAATTCATCACTAATTTTCAGATATTTTCAAGGATAGAAAGTTTTCGTATCTGTGTTGCAAATCGCAACACTTGAAAAACTCATTGGCTACACTATTGAAACACTTTCGATACAAGCATGAGGTTGCCAATGCAGGGAAATTCGTCAGTTGCCAATACCACCGCTCAGGACGCCAATCCGCTGCTCAGTGAATCCTGGTTCCGCAGCCAACTCTATGGCATCGACCGTTTGGCCGACGATTTTCCGCGCATTCAACAAGGTGAACTCGCTGACCTGCTGGCCAATAATGCCGCCTTGCAACGCGTGGCCCAACCCGGCGTAAAAGCGCTGGCCGAAAAGACTGCAGATAAGCAGTCGGTAGTGGTTCTTTCTGATGCCAGCGGGCTGGTGCTAAACACTTTTGGCGATATGCAAGCAATGCAAAAAGCCCAGCGTTTTGCTCTGGAACCGGGAAATTTGTGGAGCGAAGGCGGACGAGGAACCAATGCAATTGGCACTGCGCTGGCCATTGACGATAGCTGTGAAATCTATGCCGATCAGCATTATCTGACCAGTAATCAAGGGCTGTACTGTGCTGCGATGACTCTGCAATCACCCGATGGTCAAATTGCCGGAGTGCTGGATATCTCGGGACCGGCCAACTTTCCCCATCCCAACACGCTGGCCTGGGTGAAAGAAGCGGCGAAACATATTGAATATCTGTGGATGAAACAGAGTTTGCACACTGACCAGTGGCTAATGAGTCTCCATCCGCAGGTGCAAGGTATTGATAATGCTGACGAGATGCTGCTTATTTTTTCAGACAATATTCTAATGGCCGCAAACCGTATGGCGATGAGGGAGCTGAGTCTATGTAGAGAAAATTTTGGCAACACCACTTTCCAGCAACTTTTTCCGCATAATATTCAAAGCGCCAACAGCGTTGCGCAACCGCTCATCACACACAATCTGCAACGCTATTATTTTCGCTTACGCGCGCCAACCCGCGTCTATCAGCCATCCAGCGCCATTAACCCCCCCGATTATTCGTACTCGCTGCGCAACGAAAATCAGAAATTGGTGCGTTTGCTAAATGCCGGGATCTCGCTGTGTATTTTAGGTGAAACAGGTAGCGGTAAAGAGTATGTCAGTCGCGCTTTGTATCAGCAGAGTCAATGGCATCAAGGGAAGTTTGTGGCGATAAACTGCGCGGCCATTCCCGAGTCATTGATTGAATCCGAGCTGTTCGGCTATCAGGCAGGTGCGTTTACCGGGGCCAGTAAAAATGGCTATGTCGGCAAAATTCGGGAAGCCGACGGCGGCGTGCTGTTTCTCGATGAAATTGGTGATATGCCACTGGCACTGCAAACCCGATTGCTGCGTGTATTGCAGGAAAAAGAGGTCGCCCCGCTGGGATCGAGCCATAGCTGGCCGGTTAATTTTGCCGTGATCTGCGCGACCCACCGTAATCTGACTCAACTGGTTGAGGAAGGTAAATTCCGTGAAGACCTGTTCTATCGGCTGCAAGAATTTTCAATCACTATTCCCCCACTGCGCGAATGGCCTTCGCTTCAGTCGTTTATTTTGCAGCTGTGGCGTGAGTTGGGCAGCGAGCAGAGAGATATTCAGCTCGCACCGGCCTTGATAAACCGGCTGGCGAAACACCCATGGCCGGGAAATGTGCGCCAATTGCGTAGCCTGCTTAAGGTACTGATGGCACTGGCTGATGATGGACAACTTATTGACTGCGACAGCCTGCCCGGTAAATATCAGCTTGAAGACACTGCGCCGCATTCGGCCCTGCAACAACATGATGACCAGTTCATCGCTGAAACCTTGCAGGGTTGCAACGGTAATATTTCCCAGGCGGCGAAAGTACTGGGCGTTGCGCGCAGCACGCTTTATCGCCGTGCGGCACGAGAAAGGCAAGCTGGGTGATCATACCAGTGTAAAAAAGAGTGACTTCGACGTTAGTGCAGCCGAGCCTCCTCTCGTAATCCAATTAAAAATCAATGGAAAAGCGCCCTATTTCCAATCCCCGATATTGTTCAACAAGCACCGTTAAAAGAAAGTCATAAACCTCACTGGTCCTGTGGGGCGCGCGCCTGTGTGCGATATTAAATATTTTTATTAAATAGATGTTCTCGACAGCTCAGTGTTCACGGTAATTTTATAAAACATCTTTAAATTAGCATCACGGTGTTAAGTGACTATTCTGAATGTAGGGTTGCTGGAAACAGTTTAAAAACTCAGCTATCGATAATTAACTATTTGATTTAGAAAATGTTGAGGATTAATGGATGTCGAGTGACAATGTAACGGAAGATCAAGCTCCGGCAGGAACAAAATTGCTGGCACTGGGCGCATTGGGTGTCGTGTTCGGGGATATCGGCACTAGCCCGCTTTATACTTTGAAAACAGTCTTGTATTTGTCAGGTGGCGGCTCCTCCCATGAGGTGGTTCTCGGATTATTATCATTAATAATCTGGACATTAGTGATTGTGACTACATTAAAATATGCCATGTTCGCCATGCGTATGAGCAATAATGGTGAAGGCGGAATACTGGCACTAATGTCTTTGCTGTTTACGCAAAAGAAAAATCGGCCATGGGTTGTTTTCGCCGGCATATTTGGTGCTGCGCTGATTTACGGCGATGGTGCCATCACCCCGGCGATATCTGTCCTCTCAGCCATTGAGGGGGTCAATATAGTCTTGCCGGAATCAAAATCTTATATTGTGCCAGTGACCGTTGCGATTCTAATCGCCCTATTTGCTATCCAGGCAATGGGTACGGCGAAGATTGGCAAACTTTTTGGTCCAATAATGGCACTGTGGTTTGTGGTCATTGCCGGGCTTGGTATCTGGGGGATTGTGCAGCATCCAGCGGTGTTAGCCGCGGTTAATCCCTATTACGCCTTCAAATTTTTATTCTCCCATGGCCTAAGCAGCTTTTTAGTATTAGGAGGCGTATTCCTTTGTGTGACCGGAGCAGAAGCCTTATATGCCGATATGGGCCATTTTGGTAAACGCCCTGTTTGGCTTGCATGGTTTGCTTTGGTTTTCCCCAGCCTACTGCTCAACTACGCCGGGCAATCGGCGTTGATCTTATCCGGCGCTGATGTCACTCAGAATATCTTCTATCGCCTTTGCCCGCCCGGCATGCTTATTCCGCTGGTGATATTAGCCACTCTTGCGACTATTATTGCCAGCCAGGCAATTATCAGTGGGGCCTTTTCCATGACTCGACAGGCAATGCAGCTTGGTTGGTTACCACGGTTAAGAATAAAACAGACTTCTGAAGAAAGTTACGGGCAAATATATATTGGCTCGATTAACTGGTTACTCATGATTGCGACCGTTTTCCTCACTATTTTCTTCCAGTCTTCCGACCGCCTGGCCGCTGCCTATGGGATTGCCGTCTCCTTTACCATGATTATGACCAGTGGATTAATCTATGTTTCGATGCGTGAAGTATGGCGTTGGGGAATAGTCATCAGCGGATTGATTGCCGGTTTATTCTTTATCGTAGATTTGAGCTTTTTAACCGCTAACCTGGTCAAGATACTCGAAGGGGGGTATGTTCCACTGCTTATGGCGTTGGCACTTTATAGCGTAATGATGATTTGGCATCATGGCGTCAGAATTGCCACTCTGGTGGTCCGTGAAAAAACCATGCCGGTTAAAGAATTTCTGACTGACATTGAAACTCATCAAATTCCACGGGTACCCGGTACTGCAGTATTTTTAACGCGATCAACGGAGACACCGACTATTATGCGTTGGCACGTTACTCGCAATGGTTCACTGCATGCTCAGGTTATTTCATTGAATATCCAGATTGAAAATATTCCGAGGGTTTCAGCCAAAGAGCGATTAGAGATCGAGGAAATCGCGCCTAACTTTTGGCACGTCATTGCCCACTATGGATTTATCGAAGAACCTAATATTGCGCAATTGCTGGGATATAAGGAAATTGCCGATCTCGACGTCGACAGAGAAAATCTGACCTTCTACGTTGGACATGAAAACATTGTTCGTGGTGAAGGCCGCAAACGACTGCCTTCGTGGCAGCGGCATATTTTCTCACTTATGGTTCGCAACAACATTCATATTACTGACCATTATCGCCTGCCCAGCGATCGGGTCGTGGAAATCAGCCGTCAGGTTGCGCTATAAAAAAGCCCGGAAAGGCAGCGATATTTTATCGCATGATTTCCGGGCTCCAACTTTTTCAGCAATGTTACGTTAACTTCAACTGTTAATAGTCTGGCGGTACGCTTTGATTATCTTGTGGGTAATAATCTGGCGGCGCACCCTCACTCTGCTGATTATAATCCGGCGGTACGCCTGCATCAGAAGATTGAGACTGATAGGATTGGTTAAATCCTGCTGGCATCGGCACCTTTTCCCCTTTGGCATACATACATTGGACATAAACGTCATTATAACGTTCCTGTATGTCGTCATAACTGCCCATCGAGGAATCATTACCCATCGCGCTACCGACTAACAAGCCGCTACCCGCACCAATCAGTGCGCCAGAACCGCCATGACCAGAAGCCGCACCTAACAATGCGCCGCCTGCAGCCCCGATTACCGTAGCTGCTGCCGCAGTATTGACCGCATTATTATTTGCCCGTTGAGAATCCCCATTAACGTTGCCACGAGCATAGCTTTGGCAGGTTGAATCATCTGCCATAAACTGCTCATAAGATTTACCGCTTCCCGGCATCGCTCGGACATCGGGTCCGGATGGCGGGCTAACGCAGCCAGACAGCATGACTGCACCCAGAACAACAGCCACAGGCGCGTAGGCAAAAATTTTCATGTTAACTTAACCTCAAATTGCCGAAATTCTCGTAATGAGTCTTATCTTGGCGCTAATTTTTGCCAGCCTGTCGGACAGCGTGGCACCTGTGGATAATAACCAACCGGATTGTGGCAATAATAACTGGCACTCGCCGTCTGCTTTTCGACATAAACCTGCGGCGCAGGTGGCGTCACATAAACTACCGGCGGCGGAGCATAATAAGGTTGCGGGCCCCAATAGTAAGGATCCGGCCCCCAATAAGGTCCTACGCCAACAAATACGTGTGGGCCGCCCCAACCACCATGATGATAGCCGCCGTGATAACCGCCACCGCCGTGATAACCACCAGGGCCGCCGCCGTGGAAGCCACCGCCGCCTCCATGAGGATAAGGTGCTGCCTGGGAAACGGCAGTTGCGCCTAATCCCACCAACAACGTTGCACAGAGACTCAACAGAGTTAACTTTTTCATCACAAACCTTCAAATGGAGATGAGAAAAATGATTAGTACTAATATACGCCTGCTTAGGCCAAGTGTTATCAGTGGAGGACGTAAAACATTCGTAAAGTTGAGGTGTAAATAATGGAGAGATTGTTTGAAATGATGTCACTTTATAAATGAGTGCCTGCTGCTTTAATTTCTCCACAGGCACTCTTAACACTATTGGCAAGTCACTCTATATAAGGTCTTTGAACAAGTGTGGTTCAGATAAACTTTATAGCTTAATTTATTGACTGTCGGCACCGGTTACCCGCCAGACCGCATTACCTGCATCATCGGCAATCAGCAGAGCGCCCTGCTTGTCCATTGCCAAACCTACCGGCAATCCACGCACCTGTTTTTGATCATCCGTCAAAAATCCTGTGACCACCGGTTTTGGCTGGCCAACGGGTTTGCCGTCTTTAAACGCCACATAAACTACCTGATAACCGTTGAGCGGTTTGCGATTCCAGCTACCGTGCTCGCTAATAAACGCGCCACCGCGGTATTCAGCCGGGAGATTGGTTCCGGTGTAGAACCACAGGCCCAGAGGTGCGACGTGTGAACTCAGCGCATAGTCCGGTTTGATAGCTTTTTCAACCAAATCAGGGCGCTGCGGCCGCACGCGCTGATCGACATGTTGCCCGTAATAGCTGTATGGCCAGCCATAAAAAGCGTGTTCCTGAACCGAAGTCATATAATCCGGCACCAGATCGGCACCAATTTCGTCACGTTCATTGACCACCGCCCACAGTTTACCGCTTTGCGGCTCCCATTGGAGTCCGGTCGGATTACGCAGGCCGCTGGCAAAAATACGGCTTGCACCGGTCGCTACATCAACCTCAAGAATATCTGCTCGACGATATTCTGCGCCAATGCCATTTTCGGTGATATTACTGTTCGAACCGACGCCAACGTACAACTTAGTACCGTCCGGGCTGGCCAGCAGGGACTTGGTCCAGTGATGGTTGATAGGACCACCGGGTAAATCAGCAATTTCAGTGCCCGGATCAGTTATTTTAGTGTCACCCGTCTGATAGCGATAGCGCATCAGGCCATCGGCATTGGCGACATAGAGTTGGTCGCCGATTAACTGTACGCCGAAAGGCGAATGCAGGTTTTCGAGGAAAATATGTTTCTCCCACGTTTTGCCGTCTCCGTTGGCATTTCTCAGCAGAGTAATTCGGTTGCCGCCCGGCCCACCTTTACCAGAAGCTTTCTGCACCATACCCATAATCACTTCTTTTGGTTTACTGGTAACGCCAGCGGGACTGTTGGCTTCAACCACCAGCACATCGCCGTTAGGTAATACAGTAATCTGGCGCGGATGCATAAAGCCATCGGCGACTTTCGAAATCTTCAATCCTGCGGCGACCTTTGGCGTTTCTCCATCTTTCCACGGGGTGCCGCTCGGCACTTGCATCGGCGGTAGCAGGAAATTTTTTGCCGCAGGTAATACCGGGTCGCTGCCGGTTTGCTGCTCGGGAGAGATTTTTGCCGCCTCGTCGCAGCCGGTCAGCAATAGCGGCAAAGTTAACGCTAAAATTGATAATCCATAGATATTTTTCATTGTCACTCCTCCTTAAGCCAGGCGTTCGCGCAGCGCGAGTTGCAGATTGGCGAACAGCAGTAACAGCACCACGACAGTGGATAAGGTTACGCCAGCGGGAACCACGGCGAAGGCATCGCGGCTGTGAATAAATGCATTGAAAATAGATAAGACGATGGCTAGCGCGCTGGCCCAAAAATGCACTTTTACCGGTGAGCCTTGCGGATATCCAGTGCCGACCCAGACCTGTATCAGATTGATAATACGGGGGATAATGGCAATAAACAGTCCGAAGACAATCAGCCAGCTTGCGGCCTGAGTCCAGGCAATTTCTGTACTGTAGATATAAATGATATCGAATATCCAGGCTGCGGCGAAAAAGCCGATCGGCAGCGGGTCAAGAAGCGCCACAATACCTACGGCTAACGCCGAATTCTTTGGGGATCGCAGAGAGGTCATTCACAAGCTCCTTATGCAAATAAAAAATCAATGCACCAAAAATGATGCACAATGCAGGATGCACTTGTGAAATATTAGTTAAAATTATGAGTTTATGTGGCTAACTGTGATAATAAGTTTCCATAACTCGAATTTTAACGCTGCTCAGCACAGCCGTTTTGCAAAACAAACCGCTTCCGCACGGCCCTGATAAATACCGTAATTGTCGATGATTTGGTAACCGTTTGAGAGATAGAAATTTACAGCTCCCTGGTTGATTTGCCTCGTTTCAAGTTGAATCATTGTATAACCCAGCTCACCCGCCTGCCGTTCTAATTCAGCCAGCAGCTGCCCACCGATCCCTTTGCCTTTCTCAATAGAAAACATGCGTTTGATTTCACAAGTTTGGCGATCAACTGGCCTAAAACCTCCGCAGGCAACGGCATTTTCATCACGCAGGCCAATAACAAATGATGATCTATGATGCTCAAAATCGGTGAGCACGGCATTTTTACTGCCGCTGGCACCCGTGATAACTTCCAGCGACTGATTCAAATCGTCAATCAACGCCGTTACACGCAGATCTTCTGCAGGATTCTTGATAACGATAAAATTTAAATCCCCTAACTTGTTGTTCATCATCCTTTCAAATACCCAAGCTGTAAAAAAATAAAGTATAAAAGCAAATAAAATAATCTTCAGCAAAACTCACAGCCTGCCCCCACTCGCTTAGTAATAAAAATCACCTTTTTTCAACAAGCTAAAGCTGCTCACTCCGTTATTACTCTACGCTTTAATCAGCTGGAGATAACGAGTGAATAATTACTGCGTTTTAGGTTTTAACGGCGTGAGAGCAGATCCCGCGAGCGGCACCACGCATCTTGGCAATGGCTACCGCGCCTATAACCCGATATTGATGCGTTTTCACTGCCCCGACAGCCTGAGCCCGTTCGGCATAGGCGGGATAAACCCTTATGTTTATTGTGATGGCGACCCGGTTAACCGCGCTGACCCGTCAGGGCATCACAGTCTCTGGGGCTGGATGGCCATTGCCGCGGGCGCGGCTTTGGGGGCGCTACTCACCCCAGTTTCGGGAGGTTCATCACTGGCAGTCGCACTATCAATTGCTGGCGTATCGACTGCGGTGATTTCTAGCGGATTAGCAGTCGCGCAACAATTTGTTGAAGAGTCAGCCCCCAAAACCGCAGCCGCACTGGGATGGGCCGCCCTTGGAACAGGGACAGTCAGCGGAATAAGTTCGGCTGCACTTTCAGGCGTCGCACCTGGGGCTAATTCATTGGTCAGTCTGCTAAAAGGCACCAGTAACAGGCCGTTTGGCGGCCTTATGATGGAAGGCGGAGCCGTGCAACAGCGGGCCGGTGCCTCCGGTGATACTCTGGCAATTGATATTTTCACCTCTAATGAGCGAAATTTATTAAACAAAGGTGGGATTAAAACTCAACGGTTCAATGGCCCTTTATATCGTTCAGATAATAGACCCCCAGAAACCATATTTGAACAGGGTTTTCAGGCCAAGGGACTCAATGGAAATTATAATGACCATTTTATGAATAGCGCGCGTACAGGAAAAAGCCACTTTATTTCGTTTACCGATGATATCGAATGTGCCAAAAAATTCGCTAAACCGAAACAGTGTTTTCCCCCATTCTCATCTTACTTTCCAAAAGGCCCTCATCATTCCTATATTTATGAGGTTGATCACTTGGATTATGCATTAGATCTAAAACACCTAAATAGTACAGAGAATGAAATTGCAGCAGTAAGCTCAGTCCCGACACATCATATAAAGGGGGCGCATACTTATTTATCCATCAATCAAATACCTAGACCTCAGGGATTTATCACTAATCCAAACTATATTTTATGAGCTATTGCTTAAGCGAAATGAGACAGGTTTTCTGTCTCATTTTTTCTCACTACAAGCTACCCGTTATTGTTTAAAGAAATTCCTGAATTCTTTTGCAATGGCCTCTGGTTGCTCTTCCTGAAGAAAATGCCCGCTGTTCTCAATCATAACTCCTTCGACATTTTCAAAGTATGGCCGCAACGGGGTTGCCATATCAGCAATTGAACCCTGTTCAGCGCTGAAAGCCAGAACCGGGGTTGTCAATTTTCCCAGAGTTTTAAAATGTGCATTTTGCCTAGACGATAATCCCAACGCACGATAATAGGCCATGCCGGCGCGAACCGCCCCGCTTTGAGTAAAAATACGCAGATATTCGTTAATATCCTCCTCGGTAAAAGCATCGGGAGCAGCGGTTTTTCTTCTCAGGAACCAATTAAGATAAATACGTTCTTTACCGGCAATCAATTCTTCGGGCAAATCAGCAATAGCATGAAACGCAAAATGCCAGGTACGCCAGCCTTTATCACCAGAATGCGGCAGCGCATCAGGTAAAGTTATTCCTGGTATCCCCGCATCCAGAATGGCCAGTTTCTTGATTTCATCACCAAACAACACCGCATAAGGATAAGCTACCCAAGCCCCCACATCATGGGCTGCAAGGTAATAATCTTTTACATCAAGCTGCTGCAACAGGGAATGAACCGCAGTTGCCAGTGATTGAGTGTCATAACCTTCCAGCGGTTTATCTGAATCGCCCTGACCCGGCAAATCAGGGGCAATAATCCAATAGTGATCGGCTAAGGCAGGCATAATTTTGCGCCATGAATACCAGCTTTCAGGAAATCCAGCCAACAGAACCAGCGTTTCTCCATGGGGATTTCCTCCCGCGACATAATGAATTCTTACACCATCAACCAGGCGGTAATAATGGGAGAAACCTTTGGGAGCCAAAGCCTTGGAGATGGAAAGTGTTTGATTTTGCATGGTCATTAAAACCTTATAAGAAATTAGGAAATGTTCATTCCCTAATTTAACGATAGAATGACCAAAAAGCCACCCATGGTTAACAAAAAGTTTATCGATAAGATTTTTACAATCAAAAATGGAGCCGAACCCGACATGAACGGAGAAACTGCTGCCTTGTTATGGGTCCTGTTTCAGGACGAACGCTATGGAGCCTGAAGAAAACCTTAAATACAGATGAAATAGCCCTCAGCAAAACTCACAACCAACACGCGCTAACCTACTGATAAAAGTTATATTTCTTAAATAAGCTAAAGCCGTTCACTCTGTTATTACTCTACGCTTTAATCAGCTGGAGATGGCGAGTGGAAAATTACTGTAAATAGTTGGGGCGCGCGCTTATTTATTTAAAAATGGCACCCCCGAGCTTCGAGGGTTTATCGCTAATCCAAACTATATTCTATGAGCTGTAATTTATAGAGGCTGAGTAAACGAGGCAAGTCTCCCGCCTCATATATTTCCATTCTCTAAACGAAAAAATGGCTTAAATTGCTTTTAATTACATTAATTAAATGAATGAGTAATTATAAACAGCATCATTATTTATTTGCGAAAATGTTAAATCAAAAAGGATATTTTTTATGAAAGTTAAATACTTGGCAAGTGTAATAGCATTCACATTAATCTCATCACTGGTAATTGTACCCGTCAGTGCCAAAGTGAATGTTTTCCTCGATGGGAGTACCTTAAAAAATGATTTGAATGGCACACTATCCGGCAGTGTGAAATTTGCTCAAACTCATACCATCAATGCAAAAAACAACAGCCAGCAGGAGATGCCTAGACTAACCAGCACTCGGGACACCCTGGTCATGCTTATCCCTACGGACAATAGCGTGAACTCACTGCTTTTACTCGCTAAAAACAAAACAGGGACACTGCTCGGATCGTTGTATATGCTTTCTCCGCAACAGCTCCCTCGTGCCGACCGTCCCAGCAACAGTCCAAATCCGGATGTGGTTTATAGCGATAAAGCGTGGAGTCAAATTCTTCCAGCAGACTGGGTGCAGCCTGGGCTGACGCTTGAGTTTGTAACATCAGGCCAACGATCCGGGAAATTGAATACGATTGATATTGGTGGCGAAACACAGGTTGTTTTGCAAAATATTCGTATCGGTATGCTCACAGCCCCCGGCCCATTGGATAAAAATCCTCTGGAGAAAGAATCTTTTAAACTCGCGAAAGATTATTATCAGAAGATCCCGGTATCTGAACTTATTGTCGGTAACTATGCACCTATAACATTAGACCAGGTCATTCTCTCTTCCGGAAAAAAATACACCTACAGTAGTGATGACACTGGCGGTGTTTATAAGGGTGATCTGCGCGAAAATATTGGCAAAGGTATTATTTCAATGGGGATTGATAATTCCAACTTCGGCTTTAACTCCTCTAAAGGCGAACAGCAGTGGCAGCCCGGATTATTTCACCAGGTGGCAGTACATCAATCCTGGGGGCGCTATAGTAATGGCGTTGTTCGACATGGTCTTAGTGGCGGTAATGGTATGGCGACAGTCTACGATACTGTTGGCAATGAATTCAGCCATGAACTCGGCCACGGTTATAATATGGGACATTATCCCGGCGGCGGTAAATGGGCTACCCATAATCGTAATTCCGGCTGGGGCTGGGACAGCTTTCAGAATCGTTTTATTGCCAATTTCTTCTGGAATAAGGGAGGTAATAATGAAACCCAAGGCTATGTTACGCCCCCTTTCCTCGGTATTTACCAGTTTAATAATGACACCATGGGGGGCGGTGGACCTAGCTCGCCGCTTTCTAAATATACACTGCATACCGGCTACACCCAAAAACGTATTCAACAATGGCTGGAAGCAAAGGCAGTCATTGCACCGCATTCACCTTCAGGCTATTTGATCTGGAATGAACAGCAGAGAAAAATGATCGAACCGAAAGGCGTGGTATATCGTAAGCCCGATGCTTTTGGTGTCCCTGTGGTGACGCTCGTGGGATATTACGACCCGCGTGGAGAACTGGAAAGTTACATTTATCCGGCACTGCACGGTAGCTATGGTTACACCTATAAGCCACGGCCGCTGAAAACGGGCCAATGCAGGGCGGAGATTAATTATGCCAATGGCAATACCGATAAATTCGGCCTTGATGGCGTGCGTCTGCAAGCGGGACATATGAATAAATTCCATATCAACGTTCTCGAAAGTAAACAGCCAAAATCTGTGCGTATTACTTGCCCACAAAGAGATATGGATGCTGCTTTTACCCAATGGAAACTTAAGAAATTTGCCGTGAATAAGTTTTACGATTGGGGTGATAAAGACGAGAAGCTGGGCTCTATATATTATTACCCAAGTCATGAACTTTATTTCAGCCTGAAAAGCAAACCGTTTGGGTATTTCCCGACTACTCCAGTGGATAACAAGTTCTGGACCTACCTGACTGATGAATCGTCGCTCAGACAAGATTACCAAAACCAGCCGTTGGTACCAGGCAGTGAGTATATTCTGGTTAAGCGGGATATCAAATCTGCCACTGTTGCACCGAGAGCAGCAGCTAAAATAGGCCACTTGTATCTGCCAATTAAAATTAAGAGCGATAGAGTTGTTGCCGCGTGGAATTATCCTCTATCCAAACAAGAATTTTTAAGACGTGTAGAGGCAACATCTTTGGAGGGGCCTGTATTTATTGATATGACTGATGATAAATACCTCTCATTATACAAATTACCAGGCCGATATGACGTCCCATTGAAGGCAGGTAGCTATGGTATAAAAATCATGCTTGAAGTAATCAAAGACCCTATTCCACCATTATGAATAGTGGAATTGTATTATCTGCTCTGGCATATTTGACATACCTTAACTAGCATTTTACTGTCTCGCCTAGAAACTAATTTCAAGCCACAACTGTAGAGATAACCATGAAAAACATCACTTTTTTCTCCCGCTTCGAAGCCGACATTCTTGCCGGTCGCAAAACCATTACTCTGCGTGAAAAAAGTGATGCCGATTATCTGGCTGGCGATAAAGTCAGCGTTGCTCGTTACGAAGACAATCATTTCTTTTGCCACCTAAAGGTTATCAGCGTCACCCCAATAATGTATGACCAATTAACTGACGCTGAAGCCCGGCAGGAAAATATGACACTTGCCGAGTTGAAAGCGGTGATCGCCGAAATTTATCCTGGGATCACCGAACTCTACAAGATTGAATTTACGCTTTGCCAATCATCGTCGTAATCATCCCGGTTATGACGGCCAATGAGAGCCACGGATAATCGAGCAGAAATTACCCTTATCAAAATCGGGCTGTTTATCGGCAATCACGTCGGCTTTCACATTACCAAAAGTGGTCTGTGGTTTATCTTTAACGCCCTGATAAAAAGCGTTGATAATATCTTCTTTAAACTGCGGAGTCCGCGG
Organism: Serratia sp. M24T3; assembly: GCF_000257645.1. Lineage (GTDB taxonomy): Bacteria > Pseudomonadota > Gammaproteobacteria > Enterobacterales > Enterobacteriaceae > Rouxiella. Next base: position 77,379 of record NZ_AJHJ01000014.1, on the reverse strand, counting down.
ATGCGCTTTGACCACCGCCTCCCGTTCTTGCGAAGAATAGCCTTCATAGTTAATCCCTAATACGTCCATCTCAACCCCCGCCGTTACCAGTGCAATCACCGGGTCCATAAACTCGGGGATCCCTGGCGTGGTGTGCAAAGCAATTGCCGTCCAAACTTTATCAATATCAGCCTGATTAATTTGATGTTGGCGCAGGAAGTCGCGCGCGGCGTTGGCTCCATCAACTTCAAAACGTTTGTCACAGCTGCAATGATCGTGGGTCAGCCCCATATCATGAAACATACAGCCGATATAAAGCAGCTCGTGATCGACTTTCAACCCGCGCTGTTGACCCGCCAACGCCCCCCAGTAGTAGACGCGGCTCGAGTGATTAAACAACAGTTCTGACTCTGTATCGCGAACCAGTTCCGTTGCCTGGCGCGCCATCTGACTATCCGGTATCTGAATGCCTTTAATGTTAAATGTCATGATTTTTCCCGCCTGTTAAAAGTGATGTTTACTGTTCTGGCATTAACAATAAATCTTGCACCGACTGTCTTCAATCGTAGTATTATGACGATTAGAGACATAATGACGAACTCAGACACCGGAGCATACGAATGATCAAAACTATCCAGATTCTGGCGATCCCAGGCGTGCAACTGCTCGATGTCTCTGGCCCGCTGGACGTATTTGCCGAAGTTAATCAGCAAATGGGGCGTAAAATTTATCAGCTGGAAGTTGTTGCGCTTGAAGAGTTGAAGATTGTAACCTCCTCAGGAATTTGCCTGCTAGCCGAGAAGTGTCTTGAGCAGCCACCGCAGCTGGCCATCGATACCTTTTTGGTTGCGGGTGCGCCGGATATGGCAGAGTTTGCCCCTTCCGCATCGCTGTTAATGTCAATTACCGATCGAGCATTAAACAGCCGCCGTTTTGGTTCAGTGTGTACGGGTGCCCTGCTGCTTGCTGCGACAGGGCTGCTTGAAGGGCACCGCGTGACCACTCATTGGGCGGTGGCGGAAACGTTGGCCAGCCGTTATCCGGGAATTCAGGTCGATGCCGACGCGATTTATATCGCCGAAGGACCATTACGTACCGCGGCTGGCGTGACCTCGGGCCTGGATTTGGCATTAATGATGGTGGAAGAGGATCTAGGCCGTGAAGTTGCGATGGACGTTGCCGCGCAGTTGGTGATGTTTTTCAAGCGCCCCGGCGGGCAGATGCAATTCAGTCGCTCGGGGAAGACTTCACTCAGTGGCCGTTCGGCATTGCAGGATTTACAGCGCTGGGCGACGGGTAATCTGGAAAGTATCAATTCAATCAAGTCTTTGGCGGAGCATTTAGGTGTTAGCACTCGCCACCTTACTCGGATATTTACTCAGGAAATAGGTCTTACGCCAGGGGATTGGCTGGAGCAGGAGAAAATTAATCAGGCGCGCTATCTGCTGGAGTCTTCCGAGCTGTCACCAAAACAGATTGCGGCGAAATGCGGTTATAGCAGTATTGATATACTACGGCGAGCGTTTCAACGGCAGCTTAAAGTTAGCCCTGCTCAGTATCGCAGCTATTTCAAAAACAAAGCTGACTAATGGGTTCCGCATTTATTTCAAAGCCTGCGATATTTCCCTTGCTCAAACAGCGTTCATTTAAAATAGACAACAAAGCGCCGATGCCCGCCCGTATCCTTTATTTTCAGGTCACAAAAATAATGATCGTAGCGGGAATGACAAGCGGTGGAACAGTATTGCTAATTAAGAACAGCAATCAGGTTTGCTTTCAAATCATCAAGCAAAACATAGCGCTTGCGATATTCAGACCTTTTCTTGCTGGTTACCTCTTCAATATCTTTTCTTTTGATCTCAAGCGGTAATTCATAGTCATTTTTAGCATTGCGGTGGCCAGATAATGATTCCCAAAAGCCGTCGTAATCCGCCAGCATCAGGCTCGATTTTCTTTTCTTATAGCGGCCGCTTTGGAAAATGTGTGTTTTATTGCTCACTGCCAGTATTTTTGAACACTCGAACTTGTTGGCGAGAAAACACACTATTTCAATCAATATCCTCTTCGGGAACAGCCCATAGCAAGACTTGGTGGCCTCTTTTATCAGCTCCGGCGTACACAGCTTTTCGCCACCTTGCATAGCGCCGATGAACAAACACGGCATGTCATTCTCAAACACAAAACCAAAAGCACAAGAGGCAAGCGTGATTCCTTCGCTATTTTTTAGATTAAGTACCAGTTCTCCTTCTCGGCTAAACTTATTCTCCATTCCCATCTTGATGGTGTAATCGCCGTTTTTTCCTTCTATTTTCGCCAGCTGTAAACCATCACTCGAGTATATTTTTTTATAAACCGAACTCTCAAGACTTGTGAATATCAGGCGAGACCCTTCACAGATTGACTTGATTTTATCTTTTGTCTTTAAATTGGCCCGCAAATAAGGGCGATGAAGCTTGTAAGGCAACGAAGGTTGTCTTGCCATAAGGCGCTTGGCATCTGGATTAGTCGCCAGAAAACCAAGGACTTTGAAGGTTGATTTTGGCATCAGCAAACTGCGAATAATGTATTTCGCTCTATTTGATTTTGAATCCCAATATCTATCGTGCATGACTTCATTCATGACTAATTTTTTAAAAAAAATAGCCTCTGAAATAAGTAAGCTTTCACTGGTGTTCATAATGCCATTTGCCTCAAATGAAAATCGCTACCATGAAAATGGTAAAATTATTCGTCTCATATATGTCTTAAGGTTATTTTAAGTATGGCACCGGAAAATTCTTAACTTTTATTGCTCACGCAGGGAACTTTCCCCGAGTTTTATAAACAAAACCACAACAAAGCATTGGATTGGGTAAAAAGTAAGCAGATTTATGACGACTGTGTGAAATTTTCATGATCTAACGAGGAACTAAAATCAGAAAGTCAGAATGAGGGCTACAGATGACGACGAAAACAGTCAGGATGATGGCTGTTGATAAGTCCGGTCGCTTCCATCCAGGCATAGACAATCACCGGGCCTACAAAGCTGAAACCGCGTTTTTTCAATTGTTTGGAGATATCCTGTGAAAGCTCGCTTTGAGTGGGTATCGGACCGAGATGCTGAATGGGTTTGCCGCCGACTTTTGACCAAATCCATTGTGAAAAATCTTCCCCCTGCTCCTGCATTCGTAGATACGCCCGGGCGTTTTTAATCACCGCGTTAATTTTGGCTCGTGAACGAACAATGTCAGGATTAGTCACCAGACGTTCAACATCTTGTCCAGTGAATTCAGCAACTTTGTAAGGGTCAAATCCGCAAAAAGCTTTTCTGAAAGCGTCTCGCTTATTGAGAATTGTGCGCCATGACAGCCCGGCCTGAAATCCGTCGAGCATGAGCTTTTCCCACAAAGCGCGGCTGTCATACACCGGCACGCCCCATTCGCGGTCGTGATATTGCTGCATGAGAAGATCGTTTTCGCCCCAGGCACAGCGTACCGGTTCTTTCATGTGTTTTATCCTTTAAGCAGGCGCTGCGGGCGGTAAGGCTCTAACTCAGCGGCGGGTTTGCCTTTGATTTCCTGGGTCACCAGGCGCGCCAGTAAAGGTGACAGCGTCACACCACTGTGAGTCACCACGGTGTAATAACCCGCTAAACCAGGCGTTGGGCCAACTATAGGATATCCATCGACCGGCAAGGCGCGAATACCCATGCGAGCTTTATACTGCTCCGGCCTGATAGCCGCCAGCCTTGGCCAAACCTCGGCAGCCTTGAGGATGATGTCTGCCGCCAGCTCATCAATCCGCGACTGTGGGGTCGATTCATCAATATCGTAAACCCCTTCATTTGGGCAAAGCAGCGTTACCCCTTCGCCATCGGGGCGGCAATGAAACATCGGCGTTGCCAAAACGTGGTTAACAGGCACGTATTCGGCAGGAACGCGAATGAGTATCCCGGTCGTCGGCGCAAGCTGGGTTGCTTGCTGGCCAAGATAAGGCGGTTTGTCTGACCAGCGACCACTGGCATTAATAGTGAGACTGGCGCGGTGCAAGGTGCCATCAGCGGTTTTAACTCCAGTGACAGTGTCACCGTCCTGCAAGATTTCCACGACTTTGCTGCCGGTGACGATTTTTGCCCCCTCTGCTGCGCTGGCCTGCAAAAGCAGATGAATATACTGCTGGGTATCAACCCATCCTTCCGACGAGAACCAGCCAATGGCTCCTTGAGTGCCGTCGAGATGTATTTCTGGTTCATACTGTTGCAACTGCCCTGCGCTGATCCATTCGGCCGGATAATCATAGTTTTGCAAACGAGCGACGTTGTCTTTCATCGCCTGTTGCTCTGCTGGCGCTTGCCATTCAAGACAGCCGGTGAGATTCAGCCATGGAGCCTGTCCAAAGCGTTTAGCCAGGTCACGATGGGCTTGCATACCCGAGGCGTTCAGGCGGTGATAGGCTTCGGGTGGCTTGCCGTGAGAGTTAATCCAGGCAAAAGAATTCGCGCTGGTGCCTTTGCCCGCCTCGCTCGCGTCTAGCAGCGTAACCGTAAAACCCGCCTCGGTCAGTTCCCAGGTCAGAGACGCGCCGATCATTCCGGCGCCAATAACGATTATTTTCATTAAAACTCCAGAAAGTGATAGGTCACAAACGCCAAGTGCCCGATTTAAAAGGCAGATTCACAATTTAATCGCTAACTTAATCAATAAAGTAGCCAACCGTCCTGCTAGGTGCAAGGCTTTTATCCCACCGTTCACCTGCAGTCGCACCGTCATATTGGCGTAATAAATCATCATTAGTCTGGCCGAATCAATAAATCCCAAAGAGGATAGTTCCCATGAAACAGCCAGCCATCCGGCCGGTGGTGCCTGCGCGCCTCCATAATTTTGAAACTTTAAAATCAGCCAAAACGCGGGGTGCTTCATGTGCTCTGCGCTAACGGTTCTCCCGCCCGCAATCCAGGTTAAACACGTTACTCATCATTTTGCGGCCAATCGAGTGCTTGACGATATCTGCCTGCAAGTGCCAAAAGGGATCATTATGGCGCTGCTTGGCCCGTCCGGCTGCGGTAAAAGCACCCTTCTTAAACTGCTGGCCGGGCTGTTACACCCCGAGGCAGGCCAAGTGTTTTTTGGTCGGCAAAAGGTGGTAGATGGTCGATTTAGTCTGCCGCCGGAAAAACGTGATTTAGGGATGGTGTTTCAAGACTACGCCCTGTGGCCGCACATGACCGTCGGCCAGAATGTATCGTTTCCGCTGCAAATGCGCAGTGTGCCGGCCAAAGCCCGTCAGCAGCGGGTATTGACGGCGCTTGACCGCGTGGGGCTGGCAGATTTTACTCATCGTCGCCCCTCCGAACTCTCCGGTGGGCAGCAACAGCGCGTGGCGTTGGCCCGTGCCATTGTCGCCGAGCCACAAATCCTGTTATTCGATGAGCCACTATCCAACCTTGACCGCAACCTGCGTGAAACTCTGTGCGAGGAAATGGCCGTACTGCTGCGCCAGCTCGGGACCACTGCGGTGTATGTCACCCATGACCCGCATGAAGCCGAGGCTTTGGCCCACTGTATTGCGCGCATGGAACAAGGGGCCATCAGGCGCATCGACAGCCTCGATTCTTCTGCTCCGGCCATTCTTTCCCGCGTTTCTCCTTTTGTTGCCTAATCGGTGGTGGATTTTAAAAAATGCGTAATTCGAACAACGTTTCTGTAATCAAAACAGGTTTATTAACTGCAATGACTCTTTCTTTTGCTCTGACAACCGGCGCTGCACAGGCACTGACCGTGTACACTGCCGGCCCCGGCTCGCTGGCTAAAAAACTGGCGGCGGGCTATGAAAAACAGACCGGCGTCAAGGTCGATATTTTTCAGGCGACAACCGGCAAAGTGATGGCGCGTCTCGATGCGGAACAGGCTAACCCGCGCGCCGACGTACTGATTTCTGCTTCATGGGACACGGCAACCAGCCTCGCAAAACGCGACTGGCTGCTGGCATATCAAAGCCCCAATGCTTCCCACGTCCCGGCTGAATTCAAAAATCCTTACTATGTTGCCCAGGGAATTTCGGCGCTGGGTATTGTCTGGAATACTAAAAGCGGCACTCCAGAACCACACGACTGGCAGGACTTGGCACTTCCGGCATTCAAAGACAAAGTGACCACGCCGGACCCTTCACTCTCCGGCGCTTCGCTGGATTTGCTGATCGGTCTGCAAAATGCTTATGGCGATCAGGCCTGGAAGCTGTTTGATAATCTTAAGGCTAACGGCATGATAGTTGCCGGTCCTAACGCTCAGGCACTCACCCCCGTATTGCAAGGCGCCAAGGCCGCCGTCTTTGGCGCGGTGGATTATGTTTCGTACAACAGCGTCGAGGCGGGGGAAGCAGTAAAAGTGATTTTCCCAACCAGCGGTACAGTGATTGCGCCACGCCCGATGATGATCCTCAAAAGCAGCAAAGAGCCTGCTCAGGCCAAAGCTTTTGTTGATTATGTTCTGTCGCCGGAGGGTCAGCAACTGGTCGCCGATGCCTGGCTGATGCCCGCGCGCGAAGACATTGACGCCAAACGCCCGCTTTTTAAAACATTAAAAGTTTTACCCGCCGAGACTGCCGGTTCCGCCGATCGTAAACAGGTACTGGACAAGTTTGCGGCCCTGTTTGCAGCACAGTAATGGTGAAAACCTGATCATCGCCCGACAGGGAAACTTGTCGGGCTTCGGAGTTTGTGATGAATAAAAATTCCTGTCTACCGATGTTTACCGGTGGCGCGCTGCTGCTTTTGGTGGCAGTCCCGGTCAGTTTTGTACTGTTACAGGCGATTTTTCCACACTTTGCCAGTGGCGTATTTTCTGCACCGTTCAGCACCTTTGGTCGACTGTTGCACGATGCCCAGTTTTCAACCGAGTTGGGCGGAACAGTCAAGCTGGGGTTAGGTGTGGCATTTGGCAGTGCGCTGATCGGCATTCCATTGGGAGCATTGCGCGGATTGTTTGTTTTACCCGCCGCTGCGTTTTGGGATGCATTGTTTCTGATCCCTTTCCTTTTCCCCCCTTATCTTGCCGCCCTTTCCTGGATGTTGGCGCTGCAATCTCACGGCTACCTGCAGCAGCTTGTAGGCCTGGATTTAAATAACCTCCTGTTTTCGCTGCCGGGAATGGTGTTCGTCATGACGCTGAACGTCTTCCCGGTGGTCTATTTTGCCGTATCGCGGAGCATGGCCGCCAGCGGGAGCCGCCTCGCCGAGGTGGCAAGAGTTCACGGGGCCGGTCCGTGGCGGGCCTTTGGGCGAATTACTTTACCCCTGGCGCTGCCGTCAATGGCTTCAAGCCTGCTGTTGGCCTTTACGCTGGCAATTGAGGAGTACGGCGTTCCTGCAGCTTTGGGAACCCGCAGCGGTATCGCCGTGTTGACCACCGGAATCGAACAGCGGCTGGCGGACTGGCCTATCGATATGCCGGGCGCGGCGGGCATTTCCGTGGTGTTGGTTGCTATCGCCTGTTGTGCCTTCTGTGTGCAGCGGGCCATCACCCAGGGTAAAAATGTTGCAACCACCTCGGGTAAACCGATTGCCGTGGCCCCTCGTCAACTCGGGGTTTGGCGTTTTCCGGTTATGGCAATTTTTTGCTTGATAGCGCTGATTGCCGTGGGCGTTCCTTTAGCGTCAATGCTGGCGACCGCGTTTAGCCGCACGCTCTCTGGCGGGCTGAGCATGAACAATCTGACCTGGCGTCATTTCAATGCATTGTTTGACCTACAGGGCGATGCGCTGAGCGCGCTAACGACCAGTCTTGGTTTGGCGCTCGCCACTGCGCTGATTGTCGGAACGATCGGTTTGCTGGCGTCGTGGCTGGTTGTCTCACAGCGAGTGCGCTTTGCGGCGTGGATTGATGCGTTGTCGCTATTTCCAGCAGCATTACCCGGCATTGTCGTTGGCGTAGGGCTGATTCTGGCGTGGAACCGCAGCTTTTGGCCGGTCACACCTTATAATACCGTGGGGATTTTGCTGTTGGCCTATTGTTGTCTGCTGATGCCTTATCCGGTGCGTTACGTCAGTGCGGCCATTGAGCAGATAGGCGAAAATCTTCAATCAGCGGCAAGAGTTCACGGGGCCAGCGCGGCACAGGCGCTGCGGCTGATTCTACTGCCGCTGGTCTGGCCCAGCCTGCTCGCCTCGATGATGATGGTGTTTGCGGTTGCTTCGCGCGAGTTGGTGACCTCGCTATTGCTTGCTCCCGCCGGAGTGGAAACCGTCTCGGTATTTGTCTGGCGGCAGTTTGAACAGGGTTCGGTGGGCGACGGAATGGCAATGGCCAGCCTGGCGGTGTTACTGACTCTGGCAGTGATGCTGTTGGCTGTCAGGCTGCAAAATCGCCAACTGAATTGAATTATTTATAAACTTCACGATCCACAGTGTCGTAGGCAAAGTGCTGCCCGGAAGAGCGCTTTAGCAAGGCCAAAACGTTGGCTTTATCGTGTTCAGTCGCCGGGTTATAGACCACCATGCTGAGATTGGGATTACCATCCACGGCAAATGACGAGTAGTCGAGAGCGATAATGCCGACCTCAGGATGCTGAATCTTCTTGGTGCCTTCGCCGTGATTGCGAACATTTTGATCAAGCCAAAGCGCCTGAAACTCAGGGCTGGCTGCGCTAAGCTCGTCTATCAGCAGGCGAGCCGTGTCACTCATTCCGGCGCGAGCCGTTTCGGCTCTGAAATTTGCCACCAGAAAACCGGCAATATTTTCCCACTCCGGCATCAGCCTGCGCTTTTCCGTATTCAGAAACACCATACGCAACACATTACGCTGCTTAAGCGGCATGGCCGAGTAATCCGCAAGAACGGTAATCGCTGCCCGATTCCAGGCCACCACGGTCCAATCGGCGGTTTTAATAAATGCGGGAATGGTCTCCATCGCGTCGAGCAACCTTTGCAACTGCGGTGATACCGTTGATTCTGGAGGATGCTGCAAGGCTGGCGGCCGATTCTGTGCCAGCAAAAATAAGTATTCGCGCTCAATTTCTGACAACACCAGCGCACGGGCCAAACGCTCCAGCACTTCGCTCGATGGCGCTCCTTCGCGGCCTTGTTCCAGCCAGGTGTACCAGGTAGTGCTAACGTTTGCGCGCAGAGCCACCTCTTCCCGGCGCAGTCCCGGAGTGCGCCTTCTTGACGGCGGATATCCCAGGCTGGCGGCATCCAACCGGCTACGACGGTCTTTAAGATAATTGCCGAGCCTGTTTTGGTCTGAACGATTGTCTTCTGACATAACCTTCCGCCTGCACGTTGATCAACGTTTCTGAATAAAGTTTATCTTAGCGCTATTTCACACTGAATACCGAACCGACTTTTGATTTCCAATGCCCGCAGCCGAAAATCTAGACCTCTGACTTGCCTGCTTCTGCACCAGCAGAATATTCAGCAAAATGCGCTACCAGCAGATTCATTAACGCCCTTGTACGCAGGCTTAAATGGCGGCGACTGGGATACAAGAACCAGAAATTGATCTCCCCGTCAATTTGTTCCCCCAGAGAAATCAACCTGCCCGTTTTAACGTCATCGCCAATCATGATAATGGGCAACAAAGCCGCGCCAACTCCGGTTAAAACCGCGTCATAAATCATTGCCGGTGATGACAGGCGGATAACTTCACGGGTCGCAATCTGGCTAACCTCGCCATTTAGGATTATTGGTATATGTTGATCACGATAAAGATTGCCCAAAGCGATAAACGGTAAAGGCTCGCCGCTGATTTCAGGCTTGCAGACTAACAGAACGCGGTCGCTGAATACTTTTTTACCCATCAACTCTTCATCATTGACGGGCTGCGCGCGCAGTACGGCGTCATAACCTTCGCGGATCGGGTCAACTCGCCGGTCTTCTGCCACCACCTCAAGCTGTACGTCGGGATACAGGCGGGCGTAACGGGCCGCCACTGCGCCAAAAGAGGAGGTCACCATCAGGGTCGGCACGCTGATTCTGAGTTTGCCGGAAGGTTTTTGCCGACGAGTGCCCAGCGCCTCGGCCAAGTCATTCAGTTCATCGAGCAACGGCTGGGCTTTTTCCAGCATAAAACTGCCCTCTTCAGTAAGCCGAAAGCCGGTTTGCGTGCGTTCCAGCAAACGCACATCGAGCTGGTCTTCAAGCTGACTGACATGACGCGAAAGACTGGATTTAGCCATCCCGGTCTGGCGGCTGGCAGCTCCGAATCCGCCCGCAGCCGCGACGGCAATAAAGCTTTTTAATCCGTTGAGATCCATAGTGTGGTCCATTTTTGGAACGACTTGTGCCAATCTTGCCATCTATCAAACCATTTTTAAAACCATTATCGTAGCTTTCAACTTAACGGGAGAACAAAAAATGACTATTTCCAATCAGGCAGTGCGTTTCCATCAATACGGTAATCAGCAGGTGGTTAAAATTGAAGATGTCGCCATCCCGGAGGCCACAGGTTCTCAAGTGGTGGTCCGAGTTATCAGTGCGGGGATTAATCCGGTTGATATGAAGGTCCGCAGCGGATTTTTGAGTGAATTTTTCCCGCTGAAATTCCCCGTCACCTCGGGCAGCGAGTTTATGGGCGTTGTTGATTCAGTTCCTGCCGGATTAACCACGTTTCAAATAGGCGACCGCGTAATGGGTTTAACTGGAAACCATGGCGCTTTCGCACAGTTTATTCTTGTCGAATCAGCCCAGTTGGTTCGAGTGCCAGCCGGAGTCACTGACGAAACAGCCAGCGCGTTGCCAGTAAGCGGGACCACCGCCTGGCAGGGATTATTCGAACAGGGGCAACTTAAAGCAGGCCAGCGGGTGCTTATCCACGGTGCGGCGGGCGGCGTTGGGGCTCTAGCGGTACAGTTGGCGCATCAGGCCGGTGCCGAAGTCATTGCCACCGCCTCGGCCAAAAATCACGACTATTTAAGCCATCTCGGAGCCAATAAGGTTATCGATTATCATCATCCGCAAGAATTTGCGTCTATTAAAAACGTTGATTTATTGCTTGATTTGGCCGGTGCGGGTTATGAAAATCTGAGCCCGACGCTAAAACCGCTTGCGCGCGTGGTCAGTGCGGTCAGACCCGATATTGCTGCGTTGATCAGCACGGCATCTGAGCCGGTATTCCTGCAAATGCATCCTGACAACGCGCTGCTGGAAACACTGGTACAGCAGCTTGCCGACGGCTTGCTGATGCTGAAAATCGGTAAAATTTACGCGTTTGCTCGGGCCGCCGAAGCGATTGAGCAACAGCATGGCGGAGTGACCGGACGCGCAATCCTGAAGATTGGCAATGCGAACTAGGCGGTTTATGCCGTCAACTCAGGGCGTTGCGCCAGGTCAGGCGCTAATGACTCATCGCCTGACTCTTTCTAGCGCCCTTGACCCGCCGTCGAATAGGCAGCAATAAACTCTCCGGCGATAGCCACCGCTATTTCTGCCGGAAGTTTACCTTTGACATCGGGTAATCCTACCGGGCAGCGCATCCGTGCCAGACTTTCTTCACTAATTCCCTTGCCAGCAAGCCGATAGTCAAAGCGTTTGCGTTTGGTCTCAGAGCCAATCAGGCCAAAATAGCTGAAATCATTGCGTTTAAGGATTTTTTCGCTCAACGCCAGATCCAGCTGATGGTCGTGAGTCAGCACGATAAAATAACTGTTGGCAGGCATTTGCTGCACCGTCTCTGCTGGATCTTCATCGACCAGGCAGTTGATTTCCGGGCTAACGCTGGCTGGAAACTCACTGGCACGCGAATCTACCCAGCTAATGCGGCACGGCAAGGTTGACAAAATAGCCACCAGAGCGCGTCCGACGTGCCCCGCGCCGTAAACCACCACGTGAGGCTGCTGCTGGCAAAGCGGCTCCAGCAATACCGTCGCCACGCCACCGCAGCACTGCCCCAGTCTGGCTCCGAGATTAAAACGCTCAACACGACTTTCCTGCGCGCCTTGCTGGATCATTTCCCGTGCGATCGCCGTGGCCTGAAACTCCAGATTGCCGCCACCAAGAGTAAAATACTGATTATCGGCAGTCACCAACATCTTACAGCCGCTGTTACGCGGCGTTGAGCCATGATGTTCGATCAGCGTTAGCATCACGCAGGATTCTTTGCGCTGTTGCAACTGACTGAGCTGGGTTATCCAATCATCGGTGCGCATAAGGCCTCCAGAATCAGCGATTGGCGGTTGAAGCCGTGGTTTGGGTAGCGGAAATCAGTGACCATTGAGTGACAACGTCACTGGAAAGCGCCATCTGATCTTGCAGCAGGGTTACGCCGCGCAGCACACGTTCTGGCGTCGCTGGCGCATCAAGCTGTGGATGCAGCCGATAATCTGCCACGCTGGCAATAGCGTCTTTCAGCGCGCACCAGACCGAGATCCCCAGCATAAACGGCGGTTCGCCCACGGCTTTGGAATGGAAAACGGTATCCTCGGGATTTTTGCGATTTTCCACCAGTTTAACTCGCAAATCCTGTGGCACGTCGGCAATAGCCGGGATTTTATAGCTGGCCGGGCCGCTGGTTTCCAGCCGCCCTTTGCCGCTCCATACCAATTCTTCACAGGTAAGCCAGCCCATACCCTGCACAAATCCGCCCTCGACCTGCCCAATATCAATGGCCGGATTCAACGAATCACCCACGTCATGCAGAATATCGGCACGCAACAGCTTGTATTCACCGGTTAGGGTATCGATCAACACTTCCGAACAGGCCGCGCCATAAGAAAAGTAATAGAACGGATGCCCGGCCGCCTTGCTGCGATCGTAGAAAATCTTCGGCGTTTTATAAAAGCCTGTGCTCGACAGCGAAACCTGATTCAGCCAGGCTTCCTGTACCACCTGCTGGAAAGTGAAATACTGCTCTTTAACCCTGACTTGGCCATTACTAAAGGCGATTTCCTGCTCTTGCGCCTGATAGTTGCGCATCAGCATTTCAGTCAGGCGGCCTTTGATAATTTCCGCTGCATTTTGCGCGGCCTTACCGTTTAAATCTGCCCCGGAAGAAGCCGCTGTCGGGGAAGTATTCGGCACTTTACCGGTATCGGTGGCGGTGATTTGAATCTGCGACAGCGGAACCTGAAAGACTTCGGCCACCACCTGCGCGACTTTAGTGTTAAGGCCCTGACCCATTTCAGTGCCGCCGTGATTGAGCTGAATACTGCCGTCGGTATACACCAGCACCAGCGCTCCGGCCTGATTGAGGAAGCTGGCAGTAAACGAGATGCCAAATTTCACCGGCGTGAGTGCCAGCCCTTTCTTCAGATACGGGCTGCGGGCGTTAAATTCTCGAATCGCTTCACGGCGGGCGGCATAGTCGGCGCTTTGTTCGAGATCGGCGGTCATCTCCTGCAATAGATTTTGCTCGACGGTTTGATAATAATGAGTGACGTTACGATCGTGGGTGCCGTAATAGTTCAGTTTGCGCACCGTCAGCGGGTCAAGACCTCGTTCACGGGCAATGTGATCGACAATATGCTCGATTGCCACCATGCCTTGCGGTCCGCCAAAACCGCGATAGGCGGTGTTCGAGGCAATATTGGTTTTGCAGCGATAGCCGGTGATGGTCGCGTCGCCGAGATAATAGGCGTTATCGGCGTGAAACATGGCACGGTCAATAATGGAGCCAGATAAATCCAGTGAATAACCGCAGTTGCCCGCCAGTTTGATTTCGATGCCTTGAATCAATCCTTGATGATTATATCCAACGTCATAGCTGACATAAAAAGGATGCCGCTTGCCGGTGATCATCATGTCATCCTGCCGTGACAGGCGCATTTTAACCGGTCGCCCAGTGAGATGCGCCGCCAGCGCGGCCAGACAAGCCGTGCCCGCTGCCTGAGTTTCTTTGCCGCCAAAACCGCCGCCCATACGACGCATATCCACCACAACTTTATGCATCGGCAGGCCAAGCACCGAAGCGACCAGTTTCTGCACCTCGGTCGGGTGTTGCGTCGAGCTATAGACCAGCATCGCCCCGTCTTCACCAGGCATTACGGTGGCAATTTGCGTCTCGAGATAAAAGTGTTCCTGACCGCCGATTTCCAGTTCGCCCTGCAAACGATGATCGGCGTTGAGCAGCGCCGTAGCTGAATCTCCGCGCTTGTGAACGTGCGGTTCTTCAACCCAATGCTGCTCGGCCAGAGCCTGTTTAACACTCAATACCGCTTCGAGTTCACGATATTCAATAATTGCCGCTGCCGCCGCCTGACGTGCAGCTTCCTGTGAGGTGGCCGCCACTGCCAGCAGGATTTGCCCGTAATATTCAATCCGATCTTTAGCCAGTAAAGGGTCACCCTCGGTCAAAGGCGCAATATCCAGCTCGCCGGGCACATCGGCGGCAGTAATGACTTTAACCACGCCGGGAATGGCGTAACAAGGTTCGATGTCAATACGCAGAATTTCGGCATGCGCGACGTCACTCAGACGCGGCACAAGGTGCAGCTGGTTGGGGAATTCCAGCCGGTCGTCAATGTAAACTGCCTCACCGCTGACGTGTTTGTCGGCGCTTTCGTGTTTCATGCTCTTGCCGGTGCCGCTGGCCAGACCGGCGCGGAACAGCTCGGCCAAGGTTTCCTGAGTTGGGATAGGTGATGATTTAGACATATTGCGTCACCCGCATCAAAGTTTCAGAAGAGGTCGTTTCAATCAGGCAGCGGCGCAGCAGGTTTTTTGCCACCTGCATGCGGTACTCCTGACTGGCGCGAAAATCGCTAATAGGCTGATAATCGACGGCTAATGCCTGACAGGCCCGCTCAACGGTAGTGCTTTGCCAAACCTGGCCAACCAGTTGCTGCTCACAGTGTGAGGCGCGTTTGGCAATCGCCGCCATGCCGCCATAGGCAATCGAGGCGTGGATCACGATGCCCTCCCGCACTTCAATGTGGAACGCGCCGCACACTGCCGAAATGTCATCGTCGAGGCGTTTGGAAACTTTGTAGACTTTGAGTGTTCTGCTCGAATCCGCCGCCACGCGAGGGATAATAATCTGCTCGATGAACTCACCGGCCTGCAAGGCAGTTTGCTTATAGCCCAGATAAAACTGTTCCAGCGGCAATGTTCGCTGCTCTTTTCCACGGCGCAAAACCAGAGAAGCACCCAGCGCCAACAGCACCGGTCCGCCGTCGCCAATCGGTGAAGCGTTGGCGATATTTCCGCCAAAGGTGCCCTGATTACGAATTTGCTGTGAGGCAAAACGCTCAAGCAGCGCGCCAAAATCCGGAAATTCGTGCTCCAATAGCGGCAAACAGCTGCTCAGCGTCGCTGCTGCGCCAATCAGCAGGCTGTCCGGGGTCACGCTAATCGCCTGAAGTTCGGGGATGTGGCTTAGGGCGATAAGCTGGGTTAAACGCTGATGTCGCTGTGTCACTTCCAACGCCAAATCGGTGCCACCGGCAACCAGTCTAGCCTGTGGATTCGCCAGATAAGCCGCCGCCAGCTCATCAATTGATGACGGCAGCAGGCTGACATCATCCTGCGCACGAGTAACCTGACCGGCAATCGGCGCGATCGCCCTGAGACGTTGCAGGGTCACTTTTTCGCCGCGATCGAACTGATCTTCAGCCTGCAATTCACAAGCGGAATGTGCCGCATCGACAATCGGACGATAGCCGGTGCAGCGGCAAAGGTTACCCGACAGCGCCTGCAATATTTCTTCGCGCTGTGCGCCACGGCTCGCCAATGCGGCAGACTGCATTTTTTTTTGCGCACTCTTTTGCAGTGCAAACATCGACATGACAAAGCCAGGGGTACAAAAACCGCACTGCGAGGCGTGGTTGTCTACCATCGCCTGCTGCACACTGTGCAGCTCACCCCGGTGTTTCAGATCTTCTACGGTAATCAGTTGCTTACCCTGCAAGGCCGACATAAATGTCAGGCAGGCGTTGATCGGCGTGTAACGCAGCGCCTCACCCTGCGGTTCAGCAATGACCACCGTACAGGCGCCACAGTCACCCGACGCGCAACCCTCTTTGGTTCCGCACCGTCCTGCATCGCGCCGTAAATACTGTAAAACCGTGGTGTCTGGCGGCAAGGTTGTCTCCTGCTGCAAACGGTCATTCAACAAAAACTGGATCATGGTCGTACCCTGTTCTGATTATCGCTGCCAACAAACCAATCGATTTGTACAACTGGTCAAATTTATAGATAAAACCAAGCAATATTGATGCCAACAATATTGTTAAGGGTATCTATTGATGGGGTTTATTCGCGCTGCTGAAATGCCAAGATAGTTTAAGGATAGACCGAAAATGCGAGGGGTTGGGTAAGCCAGGTTACCCAACTGTTTATTCGAAAGAAAACCTAAACGGCGCAACCGCGCAGGATAAGGGTGGTGACTTCATCAATGATGTGTTCACGATTTTGCTGATTGCTGCTGATATCCCGATACATATGGTTCACCTGTACCGCAAAATCGGCGTAATACTGCGTCACGGCCCAGATATTCATGATAAACAAACGGGCATCAAGCGGGCGGATTAACTTATCGGCAATCCACTGATTGATAAGATTTTCTTTGCAGATAATCTTGTCAATTGCCCCTGGCCAATACTTGTTCAGGTAATGGCCGCCGCTCAACACTTCGCTGGTAAAAATGCGCGACAATTCCGGCTGTTCAAAGGAGAAATTCAGCTTGTTTCTGATATAGCGACTCAGCACCGCTTCGGGTTCAACCAGGCTATCGTCGAACTGAATAATCTCGGCCCAAACGCAAAGTACCTTTTGCAGCAGCTCTTCATATAGCTCTTCTTTACCGGCGATATAATAATGCAGCTGGGTTTTTTTCATCCCTGCTCGCTGCGCAATCGCTTGCGTGGTGGCGCCTTGTAAACCCTTTTCACTGAATTCGGCGATTGCCGCAGCATGGATACTTTCCATGGTACGTTCGCGAGCGAGGCGAACACGACTATTGCTGGTTTCACTGTTCATCATTGGTGCATCTTTCCCGAGTTTTTGCCCTGTTATGGCGCGAGACGGTGATTAAGCCAGAGGTTAAATACTGATCAAATCTTCGCAGAGGATGCCCTTTTCAGCACCCCCTGATATTTATACAGTAGTTTTTAATGAGTACGCTGATAAACCACTTTTCCATCCACCAAAGTGCGATAAATGTTGCGGTCATCACCCAATGTCATCAAAACAAACAACTTTTCAGCCAACGTTTTACTATTACTGCTGCGCAACTGCTGCAACGCCGTGGCTCCAGGGTCGAGCACCACCATATCCGCCTCTTTACCGCTGTCGAAATTACCAATCTTGTCATCAAGATGCAGCGCGCGCGCGCCGCCCAGCGTTGCATGATAAAAGGCTTCAAAGGCCGACAATCGATAACGTTGTAGCTGCCCGACTTTATAAGCTTCACCCAGCGTTTGCAGCATATTAAAGGTAGTCCCTGCACCAACGTCAGTCCCCATCCCGAGTCGCACTTTCTTCTCCCACGAAGCCTTGAGATTAAATAATCCGCTGCCTAAAAACAGATTGGACGTCGGGCAAAATGCAATGCTGGAATCAGTCTCGCCGAGACAGTCCCACTCTTCGTCTTCCAGATGCAAACAATGGGCGAACACACAGCGCGAGCCGGTTAAACCGTGATGATGATAAACATCCAGATAGCGTTCATGGGCCGGATACAGAGACTTAACCCACGAAATTTCATCAAGATTTTCGCTGAGATGAGTTTGCAGATAAATGTCTGGATAATCATCTTTTATAAGTTTGACCTTATCGAGCAGCTCGGCGGATGAAGTCGGCACAAAGCGCGGGGTCAGGGCGTAGCTCAGGCGTTTATGGTTATGCCAGCGTTTAATCAGGGTCCGAGTGTCGCGCTCGCTGTCTTCAGGTGTTTCGAGCAGTGCCTCGGGCGCGTGTTTATCCATCATGACTTTGCCGGCAATCAGGCGCATGTTCAGCGCTGCGGCGACGGTAAACAGCGCATCGACCGACTGTGGATGAACGGTACCAAACACCAGTGCGGTAGTGGTGCCGTTATTCAGCAGTTGATCGATAAAGAATTTCGACATTTTCTGAGCATATTCAATGTCATGGTATTGCGCTTCTGTCGGGAAAGTATAGTTGTTCAACCACTCCAGCAGCTGTTCGCCATAGGCACCGATCATCTCGGTTTGCGGGTAATGGATATGGGTATCGATGAATCCGGGCACGATAAGCCTGTCGCTGTAATCATCCAATGGCACGGGGTATGGGGTGTCCAGCAGGCGCTGTTCCCCTTCTTCCCGGCTGCCGAGCCAGCTGATTTTACCGTCGCTCAGAAACATCATGCCATCTTCAATATAACGAGCCATGGACTCAATTTCGGCTGGAGCCTGGGCAATCCCAGTGATATCGAAGAAGTTTCCTCGAATGGCGCGCGTAATACTCTGGTTCATAAATTTACCTGTTTAATGGCAATACCCAGCGTTTGCAACACTGGGGTTATTAATAGGAAGTTTTATAATCTTAAGAGTATAAGCAAGGCTTGTGCCATTAGTTTGACCAATCGGTCAAACCGGAAGGATTTTTTTTGTCGTCTATTTTAGCAACACTTCATACTGCGGGTTAAATTCGTCGAATATGGGTAAAGCCGCCGCGCCGAGTGCCGCGGTGTCTGCGCCGGTCATGCCAAGTCGCAGGCGCATGCTGTCGGGGTAACGGCTGCGCACCGAGCTATACAGCGGTTTGAGTTTTTTCATCAGCCTTTCAACCAGCTGTTGCGGCATCATGCCGCCAATAATTACGCACTGGGCATCAAAGACGCATTCAATAATATTGATCGCCTGACAAGCCGGTTCGATAGCGGTCTCAAGCCATTGATCGAACAGGGCTTCGTCTACCGCCAACAGGTCTTCCGGCACCGCTGAAATCGGGTCTAATCCGCAGCCTTCATAAGCCGCCTGCAAAGACAGATATCGTTCGAGGCAGCCATTATTACCGCAGTAACAGGCCCGTCCGCCGGGTTGCACCACCATATGACCCACTTCGCCCGCGTTGTGTGCATGGCCGGTGTAAATTCGCCCGTCGGTAAATATACCCGCGCCTAATCCGGTGCCAATATAAAGATAAACAAATGAGTTAAGCTGCTTGGCGACGCCGTGAAAACGCTCGCCGATGGCCGCCACGGTCGCGTCATTTTCCAACGTCACTGGCCAGCCGGTCATGGCGCCCAAACGGCTTTCGACGTCGATATTGTCCCAGCCGTGCAAAGTGGTTGGCCCTAGAGAGGAAATGCCTTCAACACCAAACGGACCCGGCATCACAATGCCAATCCCCAGCATCTTGCGCCAATCGATTTTATTATTTTCGCCCCCCAATTCTTGGCGCATTTCTTGCAATATCTGCTCAATGCATTGGAAGGTCGGCTCGGGCTGCGGTTTTTGAACTTTAACTAATCGACGAAAGCGCACCCTGCCGGTTAAATCGACCAACACCACCAACAGCGACTGATGATCGAGATGAATGCCAATCGAATAAGCGCTGTCTGGATTGAGGGTCAACGGCGTGGCGGGCTGGCCTCTTCCCCCGACTCGGCGCGGCAGATGGGATGACAGTATCCCGGCCTGTTCCAGCTCGGTGGCAATATTGGAAACGGTTTGCGGAGTCAGCGAGGTCATGCGCGCCAATTCTGCACGAGTCAGTTCACCATTTAGACGAATAGCTTCAATCACCACCCGACGATTGTGCGCTCGCGCATGTTCGAGATTAGTTCCAGAAGTTGTCATAACTGCCTATGCACCAAGGAAAATCGTTAATGCAGTATGCTGCCGGCGATTAAAGCAATCAAATTGATTTTATTAATGGCGCTTGTATCACAACACTTGATGTTAAAAGCATGTTAACTAAGCAGCTCTACCCGATTGACCCAGAATTTGTAAAGCAGGCAGCGCAGGGACGCTCGAGGAGATAGCGGACTATTTTTTTATCCGCTATTAAAGCAATCAAATTGATTTAATCACTTAATCACTACCGAGCCTTTTACCGGAGAAAGATGATGAGCAAAAGATTACGCCCCGCTACCACCTTATGTGTGTTGTCTGCCCTCGCCTTTGGCTATTCCGCCAATGCCCTGGCCGAAACCACGCTGAGCGCGCTGTTTATGACTCAGGCCGCATACAGTGAAAGTGATATCCGCGCCATGACCGCCGACTTCACCAAGGCGCATCCGGATATCAAAGTGAATCTCGAGTTTGTGCCCTACGAAGCTTTGCATGACAAGATTGTTGCGGCGCGCGGTGCCGGTGACAAAGGCTATGACGTGGTGCTGTTCGACGCCATCTGGCCCGCCGAATTTACCAAGTTTGGCTTACTGCAAGACGTAACCTCACGTATCAGCAGCGACGAAGCAGGCAAAATATTCAATGGCGCAATTTCAACCGTGACTTATAAAGACAAACGTTGGGGTATGCCGTGGATCCTCGATACCAAATACCTGTATTACAACAAAGCAATGCTGGCCAAAGCCGGGATCACCGCCCCGCCAACGACCTGGCAGGAGCTTGAGAAACAGGCTGAGATCCTCAAACAGAAGAACATTGTTAAATATCCTCTGGTGTGGAGTTGGTCGCAGTCAGAGGCGCTAATTTGTGACTACACCACGCTGGTTTCGGCTTTCAAAGGGGATTTTTATCAGGGCGGCAAGCTTAATTTCACTAATTCTGGGGCGATGAAAGCCATGGATTATATGAAAGACACGCTGGATAAAGGCCTGACCAACCCAAATTCCCGTGAATACCTCGAAGAAGACGTGCGTAAGTCATTCTCCAACGGCGACGCGGCTTTTGCTCTTAACTGGACCTACATGTACAACATGGCCAACGATCCCAAGCAGAGCAAAGTGGCTGGCGACGTGGGCGTGGTGCCAGCTCCGGGTGATGCTGCAGGTCAGGCTTCTGGCGTTAACGGCTCGATGGGGCTTGGTATCGCCAAGGCCAGCGCTCACCCAGACCAGGCGTGGGAATACATTACTTACATGACTTCACAGCCGGTTCAGGATAAATACGCCAAACTGAGCCTGCCAATCTGGAAGTCATCTTACGACGATCCGGCAGTGCAAAAAGGCCAGGAAGCGCTGATTGCTGCGGCGAAAACATCGTTAAACGTGATGCTGTCACGTCCGGTAACGCCTTCATATTCCCAGCTTTCCACTATTTTGCAGCAAAACGTGCAGAGCGTTTTACAGGGTAAAGCTTCAGCCAAAGATGCGATGGCTGCTGCAACCCAAAGCGCCGATCGTTTACGTTAAGGAATGACTATGCTCAGTTTGCCGCAACGTGAGCGTCGTCAGGCATGGGTGCTGCTGGCACCCATGCTGGTGATGATGTTTGTTCTGACCGCCTGGCCACTGGTACGCACTTTTTGGCTCAGCTTTACCGATGCCGGTTTGATTGGCGACGGTACCGCGCCAGCGTGGGTCGGAGCAGATAATTTTCTTTACGCCCTCACCGATCCTGATTTTCGTGCCGCGCTGTGGCGAACTTTATATTTCACCTTTGTGTCGGTGATCAGCGAGGGAATTATCGGCGTGCTGGTCGCCCTGTTGCTTAACCAGCAATTCTGGGGGCGCACCGTGTTACGCGTGCTGGTGATCCTGCCCTGGGCGCTGCCGACCATTGTGAATGCCACGATGTGGCGTCTGAATTTTAATCCTGATTATGGCAGCATCAACGCCCTGCTCACCCAAATTGGCCTGATCGACCACTATCGCAGCTGGCTCGGCTCGCCCGATTCGGCTATTAACGTGGTGATGTTCGCCGATATCTGGAAAAATTATCCACTGGTGACCTTGCTGACGCTGGCGGCGTTACAAACCATTCCGGAGGATTTGTTCGAGGCGGCGCGTCTGGATGGCGCTTCGGCATGGCGACGTTTTCGCGCGATTACCTTTCCGGCCATAGCCGCCCCCCTGGCGGTGGCGCTTATTCTTCGCACCATCGATGCCTTCAAAGTGTTTGATATCATCTACGTGATGACCCGCGGTGGCCCGCTGGACAGCACCAAAACCGTGAGCTTTTTTGTCTATCAAGAATCCTTTAGTTACCTGCGTGCCGGCAGCGGCGCAGCCTACGCGGTGTTGATGACCATAATCTGCGCGCTGCTGATTGGCATTTATATGCTGCTGTTGCTGCGTCAGCGCAAACAGGGAGTCAGCGAATGAAACAGCGAATTCGACTGCTATTACGCTATTTTGCCGCGCTGCTGGTTGTGGTATCAATTTTGGCACCCATGCTGTGGCTGTTTTTGATGAGCGTCAGTTCGGCTGGCGATCTGGCGCAAATTCCGCTGCGCTGGTTGCCACGGCACTGGGACTTTAGCCGCTATGCCAGTCTGCTGACTTTACAGGCCGGGCAGCCGGGCGCGCTGTTCTTGCACGCGCTGGCGAACAGCCTTTTGGTGGCCTGTGGTGCGACGATTATCTCGCTCTTGCTGGCAATTCCGGCGGCTTACAGCTTCTCGCGCTACCCAGGCCGTGAAGGCTGGCTGTATGGCAGTCTGGCAATTTACATGGTGCCGCCGGTCGCCTTCGTACTGCCGCTGTATTTTATCCTCGAGCAAGTCAGCCTACTTAACACCCATCTAGGGCTAATCCTGGTCTACTGTTCGATGATCCTGCCATTCCTGACCTGGATGCTAAAAAATCAATTCGATGCCCTGCCGCTGGATATCGAGCAAGCTGCGCGACTTGATGGATTGCGTTACTGGCAGGTGTTATTGCGCATTACTCTGCCGCTGGCCAAACCGGCGCTGGGTGCATCGGCGATGTTTGGCTGGCTGCTGGCGTGGGACGAGTTTTTTTATGCCTTGTTATTTACCAACAATATTGATGCCCAAACCTTGCCGGTGACCATCGCCGGATTTACCGCAGGTCGCGCCACCGACGACGGGTTGATTGCCGCCGTGGGGATCCTGGCCGCCGTCCCGCCGCTCTTTATTGCTCTGTGGCTTCAGAAAACGCTGGTGAGTGGTTTAACCAGCGGAGGAAGCAAAGGCTAAGATCATCCGTACAGGAATAGAAAATAAAATGAAAAAACCTGAAACTCAGGCCCGACTTTACGTGGTGGGAAACCTGAACGTGGATTTAATTATGAGCACCCTTGACCAGTGGCCAGAGAAAGGCACCGAGGCCATGCTCGAAACCAGTTCGCTGCGCCCTGGCGGCTCGGCGGGCAATTGCGCGCTGGCGTTGCAGGCCCTCGATACGCCTTACCGACTGGTGGCAAATCAGGGCAACGATCAGTTCACTCCCTGGCTCGCCGGGCTATTTACTGGCAGCGCGGCGCACTGGCCGCAGTATGCCTGCGAAACCTCGCTGACTTTTGGCGTGACGCATCCTGACCACGAGCGCACCTTTTTCAGCAATCAGGGACATATTGTTCGCCTGACAATGGCTGATGTACTGAACCAATTGCCGAAGCTGGCAACGCCCGGTGACTGGGTATTGCTGTGCGGTACTTTCCTGTGTACTGCGCTGTATGCCGATTATCCCGCGCTGCTGCAAACGTTGAAACATCGCGGGTATCAGGTTGCGGTTGACAGCGGCTGGCCACCTCAGGGGTGGAGTCTCGAGTTGCGCGAAAAGATCCCCCAGTGGCTGCAATACTGTGATGCTTTGCTGCTGAACGAGGTCGAAACTCAGGGCCTCGGCGATGGCGAAGATTTACAGGCTGCGGCGCAAACTTTATTGGCTCTGATGCCTGCCGAGGCTCGCTGCATCGTGAAATGCGGGCCTAACGGCGCTCACTGCTGGAGCACGTCCCAGCATCGACATAGTGCAGCACAGGACATCGAGGTGGTCGATACCATCGGGGCCGGTGACAGTTTTAACGCCGGATATTTATCGGCGCTGCTCTATGGGCAAGACGAGCAAACTGCGCTGCGTTGGGGAGTTCGCGTCGCCAGCGCCGCCATTGGCAGTTCGCCGCGGGTATATCCTACCTGGCAAGCCCTTGTCGCCGATCCTACGTTGGCAAATAATCAGGAGACTCAATAAATGGCACGCGTTGAATTGGTAAAAGTGGCCAAAAGCTATGGCAAACAGCAGGTGCTCAAACCTCTGGACCTGACTATTCAGGACGGCAGTTTTACCGTACTCGTTGGCCCTTCCGGCTGCGGTAAATCCACCTTGCTTCGCCTGTTGGCCGGTCTTGAGTCGGTGTCGGAGGGAGAAATTCTGCTCGACCAGAAACAAATCAACAATCACGATCCGGCCGATCGCGATATTGCCATGGTATTTCAAAGCTATGCGCTTTATCCGCACCTTACAGTGGCCGAAAATATGGCCTTTCACATGCAGGTAAAACGTGTTCCGAAAGCAGAGCAGCAAAGCAAAGTATTGCAGGCCGCCAAAGTGCTGGGTATTGATCACCTGCTGAAACGTTTGCCGAAAGACCTGTCCGGCGGCCAACGTCAGCGCGTTGCCATGGGCCGTGCGCTGGTCCGCAGTCCGAAAGTTTTTCTGTTTGATGAACCGCTGTCTAACCTTGACGCCCAGTTGCGTATGGAGCTTCGCGCCGAGATAAAGTCGGTACACCAGCAGTTTCGAACCACCACGGTGTACGTTACTCACGACCAGATTGAAGCGATGACGCTAGCGGACTGTATTGTGGTAATGAAAGACGGGTTTATCGTGCAGCAAGGCGAGCCGCTGGAGATTTATGACCGGCCGGTCAACACTTTTGTGGCGCGTTTTATTGGCTCACCGCCGATGAATCTCTTTAACGGTGTGTTCAGTGAGAGAGCGGGCCAGCCAGGCGTACAGTGTGATGAGCTGTGGTTTCCGTTGCCGAAAAAATGGCATCCAGGCGCGCAAAATTGCGCCGGAAAACCTGTAACCCTGGGTTTGCGACCGCACGATATTTCGCTAACTGACCCCGGCACGCAGCCTGCCGCAACTTTGCGCCTGCTGGAAGTGACCGGTGAAAGCAGTCTGATGCATATTGACTGGTGTGGATTCCCACTGCACGTACAGTGCGCAGGCCGCGTGAGTGCGCACGTCGATACGCCAGTTTATCTCCAGGCACGCAGTGATGGTATTCATCTGTTTGATGCTCAAAGCGGGCAGCGATTAGCAGAAAGCGACAGTTAATAGATTAATAAATGTGTTGGGTTGGTTATTATACTTAACAACAGGCAATACTCTGCCGGGTATTGCCTGAGCGGCATTTTATTGAATCACATCCTTGGGCACTCGCTGATGCAATGACCTTTTTTGAAAGGCCAAAATAATCCTTTTCTCAATCAATGAATAGAATAGACAGGCGGCAATCACTGAAACCATTGAAAATATAATGCCATATAAATCATGATTGATATTCATATGGGAGAATAAAATCAGCGCGCAAACTTGAGTGAAGAAATGCGTAATATAAATGCTGTACGAAGCATTGCCTAAATAAACCAGCAAACGGTAAGACCGAGAGCCTGATGCATCCATAAGACTAAATATAATCACTATTGCCATCGCCGGAAGTCCAAAAGAGACAAATCTGGCAATCCCCTTCTCATTTAACCACATCCCAAGTATGAAAAAGGCCAGAATCATAATAGTGGCTAATGGTATTGATATTTTAACCTGATGCAGTTTATTGAAGCATTGGGCATAAAGACAGCCCATTGCAAAGTTGATCATCAGCGGATCGCCTATCATGTAGGAGAAGTTCGACGCCCCCAATTCCGGGCCTCGCAGCGAGAAGGCGTCTATGGTGACGACCATCAATACCAAGAATCCTACTGAAAAAATGACTAGCTGTTTTTTATTTCTTACCAGCATCATGACAACCGCATAGATAATATAAAAAAACATTTCGTAAACCAGCGACCACGAAGGTCCAATAAGCATATGATAGCTAGGATTACTGGTAAAAGACGGTAGCAGGAAAATGTTGCCTATAATTTCATATATTCTTGCAGGGTGCGTTTGCTTAAGATAAAGCAGCATAAAAGGGATTAATATGATTAAAAAAATTGGATAGATCCTTTCGATTCTCTTTTTTATAAAATCAATCCCCGTGCTCAATCCCAGCCGTGAATCTTCACGTGTTTTATAACACATGATAAACCCGCTAAGAATGAAGAAGGCATCTACGCCGAAATTACCTATAATATTAAGCCCTAAACTCTGGGTAATTGTTGTGTCGTATTCTCCCCACAAATGGTTTACCACCACAAAGACAGCAGCGAAAGCACGCAGCACCTGCAACGACTCAATTTTGGATTTCATCTTTTGGCTACCGACAAGCAAATAAAGGTTATTTTTTCCTTCGGCATACAAATTAATGAGCCAAACCTATGGCCCGCTGGCTAAACAAATTGATTAATTAATTGATCGATTGATCGGGCTGGCGTTGTGAACTCCCAATATCAGCCTTAACTTTAATGGCGCAATTAAGTAACAAAATTTACACACACTTTTGCAGTTGATCGCCCACCCGAATCGGCTATGCTCAGAGGCAGACTGGCTGTTAATTGCCAGGCCAAATATGAGCTTGCTAATCTATATGCCTGCATTTTACGGCACTTTCCGCTTTGCAAAAACAGGCATAAACTAAGCTAATTTATTGCTTTTATTCAGGGACTTATTGATGTTCAGCACAAGGAACTTCCTTTATATTCAGGCACTATGCCAATGAAAAAACTTACACTTCCATCAGGTTCTGCGCTCCCACTGCTGGTGGCTGGCGCGATGTTTATGGAAAACCTCGATGCCACGGTTATCGTCACTGCCTTGCCAAAAATGGCGCAAGCGTTTGGGGTTCACCCTATCGACCTCAACATTGGCGTTTCTGCCTATATTTTGACTTTAACGGTGTTTATCCCGGCCAGTGGCTGGATAGCCAACCGCTTCGGCACGCGAACTATTTTCTCTTCCGCTATTGTGCTGTTTACCCTGGCGTCAATCCTGTGCGCAATGAGTGTCAGCTTGCCTGCATTTACCGCAGCCCGCATGCTGCAAGGGTTTGCTGGTGCATTAATGGTCCCCGTTGGCAGGCTGGTGGTGCTCCGCAATACCGCCAAGGCCGATCTGATAAAAGCCATTGCAACCATTACCTGGCCCGCGCTGGTTGCCCCGATACTCGGACCTCCGCTCGGCGGTTTCATTACGACCTATGCCTCGTGGCACTGGATTTTCATCCTGAATGTCCCATTGGGAGTGATCGCGCTGTTGCTGAGTATAAAGCTTATTCCCAACGAAACAGGTCCAAAGGGCGTGCCTTTCGACATTTTAGGATTTGTGCTGACCGGGGTCGCCTGTCTGGGGCTGATGTTTGGTCTAGACTGGTTTAATAAAGGGGGAGCCTCTTTGTGGCAGCCGACACTGTGTGTGATCGGCAGTTTATTGGTCGGCGCGTTGGCAGTGACTCATTCGTTAAAAACGCCTCATCCCCTGCTGCCAATGATTGCAATGAAGATAAAAAGTTACAATGTCACGGTTATTGGCGGGTCGCTGTTTCGTATCGCAATCGGTGCGTTACCCTTTTTACTGCCGCTGCTGTTCCAGCTTGGCTACGGCATGAACGCCTTTGATGCCGGTTTGCTTGTGCTGTCGGTGTTTGCCGGTAATCTGGCGATGAAACCTTTTACCTCGGCAATTTTATTCCGTTTTCCTTTTCGATCCATTCTGGTGGTTAACGGCTTTCTGAATGCACTGACTATTTTTGCCTGTGCCTTTCTCACTCCGGCCGTGCCGACGCCGTTAACCTTTATATTGCTGTTTGTCAGCGGTATGACGCGCTCGATGCAGTTTACCGCCGTGAATACTCTGGCGTTTTCGCAGGTGCCGAGTCCGATGATGGGGGGTGCCAACACATTATTTAACACCGCCCAGCAGCTCTCTTCCGGACTCGGTATTGCCATTGGCGCGCTGGCGCTGCGTGTTGCCGAACATTTTGCACCGCTAAGCAGCAACGGCATCTCGCTGGGCAGTTTCCGACTGGCATTTATTATTGTCGGCTGCATCGCTATTTTTGGCATGTTCGATAGTATGACCCTGAGCATCACCGACGGCGACGAGATCCGCCAGAAGAAAAAGAAAGCGGCGGCAAACTCAGTCGAATCCGCAAAGCCAACAGAAAAAACGCCACAAATTTAGAAGATTAACATTCGCTACAAACTACCTATCAATGCAAATCACAGGTAAGGAGACACAAGATGGAATATCGTCAACTTGGCCGTTCAGGACTCAAAGTTTCAAAGCTGAGTCTCGGGACCATGACCTTCGGTGGTCAGGGTAAATTTGCTAAAACCGGTCAGACCGATGTCGCGAATGCGCGACGCCAGATTACGCTCTGTCGCGACGCCGGTATTAACCTGTTTGATACTGCTGATGTTTATTCGGGCGGTATGTCCGAAGAAATTCTTGGCGAGGCCTTGGGCAAGCAGCGAAACGACGTGCTGATCGCGACCAAGGCGCGGTTCCCGATGGGTGAAGGTGTGAATAACGCCGGTTCATCACGCCATCATATTTTGCGCGCATGCGAGGCCAGCCTTAAGCGCCTGAATAGCGATCATATTGATCTTTACCAATTACATCAATGGGATGGCCTGACGCCGTTGGAAGAAACGCTACGCGCGCTGGAAGACTTGGTGAGCAGTGGCAAAGTGCGCTATGTCGGCCTGTCCAACTTTTCGGCCTGGCATCTGATGAAAACGCTGGGTGTGAGTGAAGCCAATCATTGGGTGCGCCCGATTAGCCAGCAAATTCACTACACCCTGCAGGCGCGTGAAGCCGAGTATGAGCTGCTGCCGGTGAGTCACGATCAGGGGCTGGGCGTGCTGGTATGGAGCCCACTGGCGGGCGGTTTGCTGTCAGGGAAATATCGCCGCAATCAGCCGCAGCCGGAGGGGACTCGTCATCTGGCTGAATGGGGTGAACCACCCGTGCGTGATGAAGATAAACTCTATGATATTGTTGATGTATTAGTTGAAATGGCCGAGGCGCGAGGTGTTTCGGCAGCGCAGATTTCACTGGCCTGGCTGCTTTCAAAACCGCTGGTGAGTTCGGTGATTGTCGGAGCGCGCAGTGAGCAACAGCTGGAAGATAACCTGAAAGCGGCGCATCTGGAATTGAGCACCGAAGAGCTTGAGCGACTGAATCAGGTCAGCCAGCCTCCGCTGCTTTATCCTTACTGGCATCAGGCGCAGACTGCTTCCGATCGCCTGTCGGATGCCGATTTGTCACTGATTGCGCCTTATTTGAAGCACCACAAATAAGCTCGCGCACGATCGCTCTAGCCGCCTTAGTTAACAATGTGTTATTAGTAAACCCAGCAATTTTTATGGCCTAAACTTTTCCCTGCTCTCAGGGCTTATTATTTTAAGGAACGCAAAGATGATCATTTTCGTAACCGGCGCTACAGCCGGATTTGGCGCCGCTATTGCCCGTAAATTCGTTAGCGCCGGACACCAGGTTATTGCCACCGGTCGTCGTAAAGAACGTCTGGATGATTTGAAAGCCGAACTCGGTGACGCACTGCATGTTGCTCAGCTGGATGTCACCGATCGCGCCTCTATCGAGCAAGCGATGGCTTCACTGCCTGCTGAATGGAAAAAAATTGACGTTCTGGTGAACAACGCTGGTCTGGCACTGGGTATTGAAACGGCTGACAAAGCTTCTTTGGACGACTGGGAAACCATGATCGATACCAATACCAAAGGGTTGGTGTATGTGACCCGCGCCGTTCTGCCGGGGCTGGTTGAGCGCAATACCGGGCACGTCATCAATATCGGCTCTATCGCCGGTAACTGGCCTTATCAGGGCGGTAACGTTTATGGCGCGACCAAGGCGTTTGTACGCCAGTTCAGTCTTAATCTGCGAACCGACCTGTTTGGTACGAAAGTGCGCGTAACCAACATCGAGCCGGGCCTGTGCGGCGGCACTGAGTTCTCTAACGTGCGCTTCAAAGGAGACGATCAGAAAGTTAACCAGACCTATGATAAAACTGATCCGCTCACTGCTGAAGACGTCGCTGAATCCGTGTTCTGGGCGGCAACTTTGCCTGCGCACGTCAATATCAACTCTATTGAGATGATGCCGGTTAATCAGTCCTTCGCCGGTTTGCGCGTTAACCGCGACGAGTAATCGTTAAGCAAACAAGTGACAAAAATTTACTCAGGGCATCGCGAAAACGACGCCCTTTTTCATGCCCGAGGCGTATCAGTAAGATTTCCAGCCAGAAATAATAATCAGCATGCCGGCCAGTGCGACCAGCGCACCAATCCAGTCGGTAATCGCCAGTTTTGCGCCGTCTACAAAATGCAGCCACAGTAGCGCAGTCAGGACGTAAACCCCGCCATAAGCTGCATAAACGCGCCCGCTTGCCGCAGGATGCAGGGTAAGCAGCCAGACAAACAGCGCCAGACTTGCAGCCGCAGGAACCAACAACAGGATGCTTCCACCCTTGCGCAGCCAAAGGTAAGGCAGGAAACAGCCGATAATTTCGGCCAGCGCGGTGACAAAGAATAGCAGCGTTGTTTTTAACATTGAGGCGGAGAAACTCCCTAAAGTTTTACTATCTAGTTGAATCAAATCTAAACCATCAGCCTGTCATTAGGTGACGTATGCGGTCAGGGTGGTATAATTTTACTAATCGCGTTTGCGATGTGTAAACCTATAAGGAAGAGCTAATGAATACAATAGTGAAGTCTCGACTGCTCCGCCGGATGCTACCAGTCGCCCTGCTGGTTCTTTCAGGCACCTGGCAGATCGCTGCCCATGCTGAAACCAACTGCGCTGGCGGAACTTGCGTATTTGGCGGTAGCGGCAATAACTCCCTGAGCAACGAACAGGCTCAGCAAAGTAAAGAGCAATGGAACGCGACTCGAACACTGCGCCAACAGAGAATCGAAATTCAAGAAAGAGACAACGCCAAGTACGCCAACGCGGAACAGCTGCGCGACAGATGCAACGCCAGCCGCAATCTCAATGCCTATTGGGAACCGACCACCTCGCGCTGCCTTGACCGTCGCACTGGCAATCAGCTGCTGGCACCTTAATCATCAGGTCTTAATCGACCGGTTAGCGTAAACAAAATTTTTGCTCGTTGTTATTGATAACTCAGAACAGACCTACAAACCCAGCTCGATAGATTGTAGTTAGCTGCTAAACTTGGCATACAAGCTATTCATTAAAGGACGAAAATATGAAAAAGACTCTGATGGTTTGCCTGGCTCTAATGACCCTGTCTCCACTGGCTGCAATGGCCTCTTGCGACAGCGTAAAAGCGGATATTTCCAAGAAAATCGTGGCTAATGGCTTACCTGAGTCAGGCTTCAAACTGGATATCGTCGCGAACGATCAGGCAGATCAGGCCGGTGGTCAGGTGGTGGGTCACTGTGATAACGACACACAGAAAATTGTTTACAGCAAGACTTCTGGCGGTGGCGATGACACGACTGCAAGTCCGAAAACTGGAACCAGTCAGGATGCCACAGCACAGTAAGGTGTTGTTAATCCAATGAGTTAAGGCTTAAGCGGGCAACTGTTTAAGCCTTTTTTGTTTTCTCGGCGGATTGTTGCCGGATGCCGTCCATACCGTAACAAGTTCTTTTCCAGTGTTCATCTGGACGATTGGTAAAGCCGATAATTTCCGTTACCGCCGACTCGCCATAATGTGCCCCCTGCGCATCAACCATGACCTCATTCCAGTTTGCCGAGCAGTGCAGGTAATCTTTGCCGAGTAATGTTAGCTCGTCGTTGCTAAATTCGGCATTTTTTTGTCCATGCCAGACGTCATCGCCCATCGCCAGCGCTTTGCTGAGTAAGGGCGTCAATTCAGGAGGTAACAGTAATTCTTGCTGGGTATCGCTGATAGGATCAAATAAAACCCCCGCCTTTTTTGCTGCATCAACCATGACTCTCAAGACCACTCTTGACCAATCATTTTTAATGATTCGTTCAGGCAAAGCCAACGCCGAGAAACTAAATTTTTGCTCGTTATTATACCGATCCCGCTGATAAGAGATTTTAGACCAGCTTTCGACCTGCACTTTTTGATTGCGTAATATTGGCGTAAGTGTTGGCGCAGACTCTATCGTCTTGCGTTGAGCTAAAGTTTGGCGATATACCCGTGTTTCTGAATCAAGTTGTTGCTTATTGACAGGCTGGCTATAGGGCCTGGTCAGAAAGACATTTTCTTTTTCCAACGGTAAATAGCCACCGCCGATGTCAGAGTGACTGCCAGGCAGCATGAGTTCGGGCCAGGCCGGTTGAACACTGTTAAGGGCAAAGTTAAAACGACATTCGTGCTGAGCCGTGATGTGGAATACCTTTTCCGCGACTCCAGGCCGAAGTCTAATATCTACACTGCCAGTATTGGAGCTGTGAGGATTCAAACCATTTGCCACCTCACCTATTGCAGTTACTGTATCGAAAATGCCAATAAATCGTGTTTTTCCGCACGGCTCGCCATGATATTCCAGACAGCCCACTCCGCGTTTTACTGCTTGTATAAGGGCGGGATCTTTATTAAATACTCGGTTGGAAAAATGGCGAGCCGAAGCCGCACCGCGACTAAAACCAAATATATCGAACTGAAGGGATTTAATAATAAAATTATCTGTGGCCAACACTTTTTTGATCGCAACTATTTCTTGCTGTATAGCTAATGAAATCATGTTTATAGCTACATCTGTCTTGGCAATAATACCCGTTCCTGCAACCCCCAACGCTGAGCCTAACAAGCTGTCAGGCTTCTCCGATTCAGTTCCAATCCCCTGAATATATAGAGATTTTTGAAAATAATTGCTCGGCGCCGAATAAGTTTGCTTATAGAGATAACTTAACCAGTACACATTCGAGTAATAATTCGTATAACTTAAAGCATGGTTACCAATCAGTTTTTTATGTGTTACGGCATGCTGCCCGAGAAGGGTTTTTGCCTCGACGGAATACACATTAAAATTATCGTTTTTACAGTCATCAAGCATGTTCCCGACATTAATGGCATTATTTCCGGTGCCGTCGAAAAATAGACCTACTGTCAGGATGATCTCTTGTTGATTTTTATTCATTACTGCACTCACAGGTCAAAAGTAAAATTACGCGTAAAATATCACGCCGAAAATCACCTTTAGACCTGCGAGATCTTATAATAATGTTATTTAAGGACTTTCCTTCTTAGCAGGCCGTTGGCCTTTGGGAATCAAAAACACCGCCGCTAACGCCAGAAATGAAATTACCGCTGCGAGGATAAACACCCAATGCAGCGAAGCTGAAACCTGTGCAATCACCTGGCTTAGCCTGTCATCAGATAAATGTTGTCTTAAGGGTTTGTCCATCAACGTTTGCACCGGATCGTTCATCCCCGGCAGGCGACTTTGCAGATTGAGATTCAGCGTTGCGCCAAGAACCGCAGTTCCCAACGCCGAGCCGAGCATGCGTGTAAAAAGCGTTGACGCGGTGGCAATCCCGCGAATCGACACCGCAACCAGTTTTGTACCGATACGATGAAGGTGGTGTTACACAATCCCATCCCAACCCCAATCATAAATGCTGCCACGCGCGCCCACCACAGGCCCGATCCCGGAGTTAACAACAGCAAGACCAGACTGCCCAAAATCAGTGAAAGCGTGCCCAGCAAAACGGTAAATCGATAAGACGTGGCCTGCATTAAATTACCGCTGAGGGTACTCGCCAACGGCCAACCGAGTGACATTAAAGCTAATGTTGCCCCCGCCTGCAGCGGGGAACCGCCGAGAACGCCCTGAATATAAGTGGGTAAAAAAGCGCTGATGCCCATCATGCTGGCACCCAGCACCAATCCCCCTATATTGGCGGCAATAACCACGTTATTTTGCCACAGCGACAGCGGGAATAAAGGCTCTGGCGCCCTGCGCTCCTGATAAACCAACAGCAAAATTGCGATAATCGCCGCGCCAAGCAGCAGAAATGAATAATAGCCCAGCTCTTCTGCCTGCAATAATGCCAGCAACAGCGCCGCGACGCCAAAAGACAACAATGCCGTTCCGGCCAGGTCAAGCGCGTGGTTTTTCTTCGCCGCGTCTGGCGGTAAATATCGCGCCAGAATAATCATTGCAACCACGCCAATTGGCAGGTTTATCCAGAACACGATTGACCAGTGGAAATGCTTAACGATAAATGCACCAAGTAATGGCCCAATAATTGCCGAAACGCCCCACACGCTGGCCAGATACCCCTGAGCTTTGGCCCGTTCGTGAGGTCCGTAAATATTGGCGATTAAAGTCGTGGCGACCGGCGTAATCGCTCCTGCCCCCAGACCTTGCAGTGCACGAAAAGCGATCATCCACACCAGTGAAGGTGCAAAGCCGCACAGCACCGACCCGGTCAGAAATAACAGGGTGCCGATGAAAAACATTCGTCGACAGCCATACAAATCGGCCAAACGCCCATAAATAGGTACAGTAATCGCCTGAGTCAGCAAATAAATCGCAAACACCCAACCTAAAAGACTGAAGCCTCCTAAATCGGCAATGATTGTTGGCATGGCGGTAGCAACAATGGTCACTTCAACGGCGGCCATAAACATTGAAAGCATGCAGGCCGTCAACACCAGTGGGCGATGGCGGCTGTCGACGTGGACGTCGGGTAAAGTATTGGTAGCGATATCGATTCTCCTCTACTGGCAGTTGCCCAGTATATCAGCCACTTTACCAACGCATTCTGCTTATCGTAACAATTTGCGAGGCGTATCCAGGCAAAATTATCAGCGTTTCATTTTAACAAACCATCAACATATGACGCCGTCAATTATGGTTTTCACTATCTCGTGCGGTTTAGCGTTATTATTGAAACCACGGCCACGGGGAGTCTGCTGTAACTTTTAACCTTAAGCCATAGAAATGGCTTCAAGTAAATCGAGGTCAAGAAACTGCGCCATTTCACGCGATTCTGCGCGGGGTAAATAAGGAATCTCGCCTAACAAAGGAGCTGTAATATTCAATTTAATCACTTCAATGGTTTCAGCATAATGCGCCAGACAGGGGTTAATTCGATTCGCTATCCAGCCCAATAATGGCACACCATCATTGATAATTGATTGCGCGGTCATTAGCGCCTGACTGACGCACCCTTGCTGTATCCCGACTACCAAAATAACCGGCATATCGCTCTCAATGACCCAATCGGCATACGGCCGTTGTGAAGTTACCAACGTTCGCCATCCGTCACAGCCTTCGACCACAACAATGTCAGCCTCCTGTTGCAGGAAATACAGCCCTTCGCTCATTTGCTCAAAAATATCAACTGGCAGATCGCAGGTGAAAATATCCTCATCAGATAAAGCAAAAGGGGTTATTTTAGCCAGTGGATAAGCCAGCGAGGATGACTTTTGCAGAGTTTCAGCATCTTTATTTTGGACGCCATCGGCTAAATCCTGATTGCCGGTTGCGATAGGTTTATATCCCAACACAATTTTTCCCTGCGCCGCCATGGCCTGTAATAATGCGCGAGAAACAATGGTCTTACCTACACGGGAATCCGATCCCGTTACAAAAATGTGCGTCAACATATGCAGTTCACTCCCGAAAAATTCCATTTAATTCAACTCTCTGTAATAAACACGGAGAGTTGACCACTAAAACGGGTCAAATACGCAATAAGTGTAGGGGAATGAAATGGTCAGTAACTTGCGTTAGCGCAATTTTTCGTCCAACTCTTTAACACCGCTGTTACTATCGGCATACGCATTTTGGAAAGCCGGACGTAACTGCCAGCGCTGCCAGAAGGCATCAAGATGCTCAAAACGCTCATCCAATGGCAAAGCATTAACAGGAAACTTAGAGAAGGCAATGGCGGTTGCCAGCGTGATGTCTGAAAACGTTGGCTGGTCGCCACCCAGTAACCACTGCCGGCCGTCGGACAAATGTTTACCAGCCCGGCATGAGCCAATGCTTCCTTGCGACAGTGTTCACCCCAACCAGGGTTGGTGGTAAGTTCCAGTTTAGGCCCCAGCCCTTGGTAAAGAACGTGAAACGCAGTCACAATGCGGTAAAGAATATGCACCCAGATGCGGTTGTCCCACATATTATCCAGCCCCTGCTGCAAAGGCGTTTCTCCCATGATTTTGCGTCCTGGATAAGCCTGATCGAGGTAACGAACGATCGCCGCCGTTTCCGAAATAAAGCTGCCATCTTCTAATTGCAATGTCGGGGTTTCACCCCACGGATTCATTTTCAGATGCGGCCATTGACGCTGTTCGCCAACGGGTGACATATCATAAACGTGCTCCTCAAACTGATCGGCTATCCCCTTCTCGTGCAGGAAAATACGCAGGCGCTGTGGGTTGGGAAAAGCTGATGGCGAAGTAAATAGGCGTAATTTAGTGTTCATCGTATAGGTTCCTAAAATTGAGTGATTTTTCGGCATGCCTTGTTGAAAGCTTCCGCTTAAAGAGTCAGGTAATCCATGGTGAATGCAAAAGCACTAGACTACCTATCACTTG
This sequence comes from Serratia sp. M24T3, assembly GCF_000257645.1. Classification (GTDB taxonomy): domain Bacteria; phylum Pseudomonadota; class Gammaproteobacteria; order Enterobacterales; family Enterobacteriaceae; genus Rouxiella. Next base: position 41,040 of record NZ_AJHJ01000014.1, on the reverse strand, counting down.
GTAGGTTTAAGTTAGAGGCAATTGTTTAGAGTGTCAATCAAAAAATCTACCTTCCACTTGGTAGGTTTTAACTTTGCAGATATAATGTGCAGATTATTAGTGTTATGGACAGAATGATGGGAAATCAGAGCAAGACCAATTCTCGGGAAAATATCCTTGAGGCCGCACGAGGTGTGGCGCAGGCGCGTGGTTACGGTGGTTTGAACTTTCGCGATCTTGCCGAGCTGGTCGGTATAAAATCAGCCAGTATGTATCATCATTTTCCCAGTAAGGCTGACCTGGGTGCCGCGGTGGCGAGGCGCTATTGGGAAGGTTCGGCGGCTGATCTCCAGGCCATGTGGTCAGAATCGCAAGACCCATTGAACGGGCTTCGTCAGTACCCGGAGATATTTCGCCGATCGTTGGAAAACGATAATCGGCTGTGTCTCGGCAGCTATATGGCGGCAGAATACAATGAGCTTCCCGAAGCAGTGAAAATAGAGGTTCAGGCCTATGCCGATGTGCATGTTGCATGGCTCAGCAAGGTATTACTCGCTGCGGGGATAGTCAGTGCAGAGCAAAGCGAAAAGCGTGCCCGGGCAATTTACGCCGCAGTGGCAGGCGCCCAGCTCTTGGCAAGAAGTCGTTCTGATCTCGCCTTATTTGATGAGCTAATTGAAAATTATCGGGCCGCAGGCCTACTGCCAGCTTAATTAACCCTGCAACAGTTTGACCAGCAAAGAGCCATTATAAAGTGCATCTTTAACCAGTGCGGCACCCGGCATGGTGCCGTGATTGGAAAATAGCGTGGATTCGAGCTGGATATGCTCACTGTAAGCCGGAAGGGATTGCTGCTGGATGCAAGACATAATGGCCGGATGCAAGATAGCCTGAGCCTGATTCAACGGCGAGCCAATCAAGATTTTCTCTGGATTAAACAAATTAACCATAATAGCCAAAATTCGCCCGACGTTTTGTCCAACGCCAACAATCACATCTTTTGCCAGCGCGTCACCACGATTGGCGGCGTCACAGAGATTCTCAACGGTAATCTGCTGACCGCTGAGCAACGAATTATTCGTCACGCATAAACGCTGCCTCACCAGCTCAAGAATATTCTCGATGCTGGCCAGTGTTTCCAGGCATCCATGATTGCCGCAATAACAACGTTTTCCGTAGGGATCAACCTGAGTATGACCAATTTCAACAACACTGCTGCTGCTGCCGTGGAGAACCTGCCCGCTGGTGATGACCCCGGCGCCGACATTGTCATCAATCACCACTTGAATTACATTGCGAAAACCACGTGAAGCGCCGTACAGCGATTCGGCTTTAGTCCAGGCGGCGATATCGTGCTGTACGAAAACCGGCAAACCGCTGCGTTCTGCCAGCGCAGTGCCCAGTGGAACATCTTCTACCGGATAAAACGGCATTTTTTGAATCACGCCACGGGTGGCGTCGATCATGCCCGGCAATGTAATGGCCATCGCTGTTAGGCGTTCAAGTTTTTGCTGGTGCCTAATGAAGAATTGATCAATATGCGCGATAACGCGCTCAAGGAATGGCACGGCGTCTTCTGCAGGCAGCGGCACCACGTCTTCGGCGACCAGTTTGCTGCTGAGGTCGCGCAGGCTCAGAGTCAAGGTCCCAAGGCTGATGCGCGCAGAAAGATAGTGCCAGGCCTGGGTATCGAGGAGCAGTCCGATTGCAGGACGACCGCGCATGCCCGGTTCCTGATACTCGGTTTCCTGAACCAAATGTGCCTGCACGAGTTCACGGACAATCTTGGTGATACTTGCCGGAGCCAACTGTGCTTTTTTAGACAATTCGATGCGGGAAATTGGACCAAACTGATCTATCAGACGGTAGACCGCACCGGCATTAATTTGCTTGATTTGATCGATATGTCCCGGCTGTCCTTCCACTATCACTCAACTTGCCTCGCTATTTTTTCACGCCTCAAAATAAATAGTAAATCTTATCTGCCTACTTTTGTCAGATATCATCAACTATTTGATTCGATATGTGATTTAGTGCACATATTGCAGTTAATACCGAATCAAGTTAGCGGTTTTCACCGATTAATCATCTTCTTCCATCATCATTTTTGCCAGCGCCAAAGCAGGTGCCGACAGCGGTCGATGTCGATGGCTAACCAGCCAGACCTCGGTATTGACCTGCTGATCTTTAAATGAAAGGTACTTCACGCCGTCTACCTGAATCCGCTGATAGGAAGACGGTAAAATGGAAACCCCCAGGCCTGCCGAGATAAGCCCGATGATGGTCAATGCCTCTCCGACTTCCTGGGTAATAAACGGTGTAATTCCAGCCTCGGCCAGACGATTAAGAATATCGTCATAAAGCGAGGTGCCGACATCTTTGGAAAAAAATACGAAGGGCTGATCGGCCAGATGACGGTAAGTAAGCTCGCCGGCAGGCAAGTGGGTAAGTGGATGATTAGAGGGGACCACGGCAATCAGCGGTTCGGATCGCAATAGATGATGCTGTAAAGCATCTGGCAACACGCCATTACGCATAACCCCTAAATCAAGCTTTCCCTCAACCAAAGGGTTCATCTGCTGCTGGCTGTTTAGTTCTTCAATACGGATATTTACCAGAGGATGCGCGGTGCGAAAACGCCGTAATACGCGAGAAACTTTTTTAAGAAAAGGGGCTGACGAGGTTAAACCGATGGTCAATTTGCCCTCTTCTCCCCGATGAATTCGCGCGGCTTGCTGTGAAATATCCTCAACTTTGCCGATAATACTTTTGGCTTCTTTAAGAAACATTTCCCCCGCCTGAGTCAGGCGCACAGTACGGTTGTTCCGATACAATAAAACTGCGCCAATTTGAGCTTCAAGCGACTGAATTTGTTGGCTTAAAGGGGGCTGTGAAATATTGAGCCTCTCCGCAGCACGGCCAAAATGCAGCTCTTCGGCAACGGCAATAAAATAGCGCAAATGTCTTAGCTCTACATTGAGCATTAAACCTCCATTGATATGTTTAAAGTATCAAACCATAGGAATTAATATATTAGAAAAAGTCTGTAAACCTGAGTAAAATTTTTAAACATTCCCGTATTTGTCATATTAATTTAATTAAGGATTTCACGTGAATACCACGCGTCGGCAGCCAGCTTCCCACTCGGCAGGCCAATCGGTAAACGATGACGAACTGCACGCTTCCACATCGCAAGTCTCACCGCAGGTTAAAGGTATCTATATCAAGCGCGGCACGCCGCAGTTTATTCGCGTCACGCTGGCGCTGTTTTCTGCCGGTCTGGCGACTTTCGCCCTGCTTTATTGCGTTCAACCGATCATGCCGGTGCTGTCGCAAGATTTCGGCGTTTCTCCGGCGGCAAGCAGTTTGTCACTTTCGGCAGCGACCGGTCTGTTAGCCATTGGATTGCTGTTTACCGGACCCATTTCCGATGCCGTGGGGCGTAAAAACGTGATGGTAGTTGGCCTGATGCTGGCGGCTATTTGCACCCTGATTTGCTCGGTGATGACCAGTTGGCACGCAATTCTGGTGATGCGTGCCTTGGTGGGCCTGTCTTTGAGCGGCGTTGCAGCCGTGGCGATGACCTATCTCAGCGAAGAAATTCACCCAAGTGTCGTGGCGTTCTCGATGGGGCTGTATATCAGCGGCAACTCGATTGGCGGCATGAGTGGGCGTCTATTAACCGGTGTGTTAACCGATTTTGTGTCATGGCGTACTGCGGTAGCGGTGATTGGCGTTTTTGCGCTGCTTTCTGCGGCGATGTTCTGGAAAATCCTGCCCGCTTCTGCCCATTTTCGCGCCAGCTCCTTGAGTCCACGCAAGCTATTGATTAATTTCAAACTTCACTGGCGTGACAGCGGTTTGCCGCTGCTGTTTGCCGAAGGTTTCCTGATTATGGGGAGCTTTGTGACCATGTTTAACTACATTGGTTATCGTCTGCTCGGTGCTCCTTACCATCTTAGTCAGGCGATTGTCGGTATTTTGTCGATAGCCTACTTGATGGGAACTTATAGCTCTCCGAAGGCCGGTGCCCTCACCGCGGTTTATGGACGTGGACCGGTGCTGATTGGCTCACTGCTGCTGATGCTGGTTGGGATTTTGATCACTGCGCTTTCGCCGGTTTGGCTGGTGTTTATCGGTATGGCGATGGTGACCGGTGGCTTCTTTGCTGCCCACTCGGTCGCCAGCGGCTGGATCGGCAAACGCGCAAGACGCGCTAAAGGACAGGCTTCTTCACTCTATTTATTTAGCTATTATGCCGGTTCCAGCGTTGCCGGGACACTAGGCGGCTTTTTCTGGAACAAGTTTGCCTGGGGTGGGATCACCGCTTACATTTGTGTGATGCTGGCTATAGCGATTGGGATTGGTTATCGACTCATGCGTCTGGCTGAATCGCGCGTTGTACGCAATTAAATCGCGGTGAGATTTACCGGCAAGATTCGTTGCTCTTAGGCTTCGCAATGGAACTGTGTTGAGGTATAGTTCCGCCTTTTGCGGAAAAGATCATGCTGACTCCATCCTCCATTCGTCTGAACAAATACATTAGCGAGAGCGGTATCTGCTCTCGCCGTGATGCCGACCGTTATGTTGAACAGGGCAACGTTTTTATTAACGGTAAGCGCGCCGCCGTTGGCGATCAGGTATTTGCCGGTGATGTGGTCAAAGTTAATGGTCAGCTTATTGAGCCGCGTGACGAAGAAGATTTGGTGCTTATCGCGCTAAATAAGCCGGTAGGCATTATTACCACGATGGAAGAAGGCGAAAAAGACAACATCAGCGATTTCGTCAACCATAGCAAGCGTGTTTTTCCCATTGGCCGCCTGGATAAAGACTCTCAAGGACTTATTTTCCTCACTAATCACGGCGATCTGGTTAATAAAATTCTTCGCGCCGGAAATAATCACGAAAAAGAATACTTAGTGACTGTAAATAAGCCTATCACCGATGAGTTTATTCACGGTATGGGGGCCGGTGTTCCGATGCTTGGCACAGTGACTAAAAAATGCAAAGTGAAGAAAGAAGCACCGTTTGTGTTCCGCATTACGCTGGTGCAAGGGCTAAATCGCCAGATCCGTCGTATGACCAAGCATTTTGGCTTTGAAGTTACCAAACTTGAACGCACACGTATTATGAACGTCAATCTGAAAGGATTGCCGCTGGGTGAATGGCGTGATCTGACCGATGATGAGCTGATCGAGTTATTTAAACTGATTGAAAACTCAAGTTCGGAAGATGCAAAACCAGCGAAAAAAGCGCCTGCCAAAACTTCTGCAGTTAAAAAGCCTATGATTTCAGGCGTAAAAAAACCTGAAAAAACAGACAATAACGCTTCCTCTCGTAAACGCTTTGCCCAGGCTGGGCGTAAAAAGAAAGGCCGTTAAGCCCTCTTTAATATTGAAAACTCCTCAAGGTTGAGAAGCTGCCTTTAGGACGTCATAGACGTAATGTCTGTAGCTGTTATAAAGCGATTTGTCCGCACATTCACTCAGAGCGCCATGGCACAGATGGCGCATATCGATATTGGCCTGATAAAATGGGGACACTTTCAGCTGCGCATGTTCGAGTAACATCCCTCCCAGAAAGGCAATATCCGTCACCGGACCAAGGTCTGAAACCGAAGGCGTGCTCATGTTGTCACGCAGACTGAACTGCGTTAGGTGCATGGCATCCGCCGAGGAGGACGCATAGCCGTTCTCCCAGCTGATATTTGGCTGATGGTCACCAAAATGCATAAACATCGTGGGTCTTTGGCGCAGGGCGACAAACTGGAAAAAATCTTCAAGCGCCGTTTCAGATGTTTTGATTTTCTCCAAGTAATGGCTGAACTTACCGGCAGATTCTGCATTTTTCACTACCGCGCCTAACTGATAGTCATCGTTATGGTGGCTGTCGTAAGGCCCATGCTCATACATGGTCAACGCGTAGATAAATAACGGTTTGTCAGTGTACGTGGCCAAGACTTCTTTGACATAACCCAGCATATCGGCAGTAGTAATATGCCAAAGGTTATCCTGCAGGCTTCCGGGATAACCTAACTCCTGAGGCTGGATAATTTTATCGGCCCCCATCATCCTATAGGCATGGCCCGCATTATAAGCTGACTTATTAAACGGTGTGATGATTACGGTATAATAACCATTGGCTTTCATTTGTTTAAACAGGCTGTCATTAACGTGGTCTATGACCGAGTAAAACACCGCATTTTTCATTGCGCCAAAATCATCGCTGCGCAATCCAGTCAGTGCCGAAAACTCCGATAACCAGGTTCCTCCGCCAAAGGTTTGAACTCGCATTAGCGTATGCGCTTTCACCGCGTCTCCTTGTTCAAACATCGAGAAACGTGGCAGCAACGTTGGATCAGGCAGCTTGTAAAGTGTCGGATCAACCGTTGACTCTTGCAGTAGCAAAACAATATCAGGATGCACTCCCGCGGATACCTGAGTCATCTTGCCAAGAGCAGTAGCGCTGAAGGTAAAATATTCTGCGCTATCAGAAAAAGACGGCGAATCGTAGCGTGCCTTGCTACCTGACATCACCAGGTTAGATAAAACACCTGTCCCTCCCGGTAAACTACCAGCCCACGCGTGCTGATAGCGATTAATACATTGAGTTAGCAGTACACCATTGGCCACCATCACTCCCAGAGCAATGATCAAAGGAATAAAACCTGGTCGCCGGGGTATTGCACGCCATCCGATAATTAGCGTTAAGACAACGAATATAATCAATCCGACGATAGCAAGCCCGGCAGATGGATAATGAATCAGCGTGCCCGCATTTGATAAATCTGACATCAAATAGATGTCGGAAAGGAGTAGCTTATCTTTATAAAAATGTACCTTGAGCTGATTAACAAACTGCAACACGATAACCAGCATACTGCTAACAGTAATGGCAAACATAGCCTTCGCCGTGAGTAAATACATCATCGCGCAGCAAAAGATATAGGCGCTGGCGGCAGTGACAAGAGGATAAACATCACGAGGTGAATTGCTCATTAGAATGATAAAAGCCGCAATTATTAACACTAAAAAATAAATATAGCTTTTAGGCGCATTAACATACTGCGCCAATATGGACGGGTGTTTTTTATCTCTCATGATATGTATTGCCTTATTTATAAGTTATTATTTTTCAAATATCCTGTTCAGGATGTTATAAAAGAATCAATATGTTGAGCAGTTATCTAAGACAACACACTTATTGATTTATGACACCTTTGGAAATTTATTTTCACCCTTCTATTCTTGGCAAATAAACCAGAATCACATGGCATCATGCAGATTAAAATGGACGTTATGCGTGCACGATTTTACCCTTGCGGCCTGATGAGAGATTTTAAATTCCATTAAGCACTGCTGAAATTTAAAAACTTCCGCAGCTGATGTGTGCACTGTCAAGGTTAATGAGTTATATTGTATGTTGTAACTAAATGGAGGAATGATGGTACATTACGATCTAAAATTGCGGATGGGCGAATGTTTCAGAGAATTGGAGCTTTCGACGGCGGACTTAACCCGCTTTCTAGACCAGCTGGAACTCATTGAAGCAAAAGTGTTCTGCTTGCCAGAAATCGAAAAAGGCACCGAGCACAATCCTGCGTCTATCATCGAAGTGACTCCACAGCAGGGAGAAACCGCCCACCAGCTGGCAATGGAACATTTTCAGAAACTTTTTATCCATCACAACGGGCTAAATGCCAGCAGTAAGGCCGCGGTCAGGCTTCCAGGTGCGCTTTGTTATGCCGTCGATCAAGCGGAATATCAGGCAGCTCAGTTGCTTATTCAAGAGGTTAACAAGCTCAAAAGCGAGCTTGAACATATTGTTACCGTTGAGTCGGGCCTGCCCTCTGAGCAGCGTTTTGATTTTGTGCACAGCCAGCTGCGAGGTCTTATCACCCTCAACGCATATCGCTCAATCAATTATCTTTTACAGCCTGACTCCGTGCGCTTTGGCTGGGCCAACAAACACATTATTAAGAACCTGACTCGAGAAGAGTTACTGCAAAAGCTCGAGAAAAGCCTCGTTGCCGGTCGCGCGGTCCCTCCTTTCAGCCGTGAACAGTGGATTGATAACGTAAATCGCGAAATCATGGATGTGAAAAAACTTCCTGCGCACGCGATACTGAAAATTAAACGCCCGGTAAAGGTACAACCCATTGCGCGCGTTTGGTATCGCAATAGCCAAAAGCAAGTGCAGCATCCCTGCCCGTCACCATTTATTACCTTGTGCCCGCGAGAACCCCTTTTACAAATTCCAAAATTGGGCGAGCTCGGTAATTACGATGCCAGTACAGTCAAACATAAGTACAAACCAGAATCTCAGCAGCTTAATTTGTTGATTAAACGCCTGCATTTGTATACCGATCAGCCGGTGTAATTTATCCCGCATTAAATCGCAGGAGAAAACTTGCCTAAGTAATGGCAAGCTTTTCCTGTAGCCGCACATCGATTAGTCACAGGCAAGTTCATCAAACAACAATTTAAAGCATGAAATTTTAACGGAATTTAACACAAACTAATTACTTATATCCTAACCGCCTCCCATTGATAATAAATATATAATTAGCTTTTATTATATCACACCAAGAAATAACCCCAACCAATAAATGCGCTGACTTAAGGGTGCTAATCGCTTAACTTATGGGTGTCAAATACTCTAGTTTTAGTGGGAAATATTTCTCTGCGGTTTTTTCATCTCTAAAACAGCAATGGGTTACTTATCTTTTTAAATACACTTTAATAAAAACAAAGTTTGATTCACCTCTCGCCATATTACTCTAAAATAGAGTAAGCTATTCTTTGATAGCTCATTATCTTACTGAGGATATTCCGTATGGATACAAATTCTATAATTCTCCCAAAAATGTTAACGCATACTCTCAATCAGTTACCAACCCCGTTCTGGATTCGCGATAAAAGCACTCGATATATTTATGCCAACATGGCCATGGCAAAGTTAGCCGGATTAAAATCACCTGACTCGATAATAGGTCGGCTCGACAATGAAATTCCTGCTGCCCTCTTAGAGAATGATGACATCGCGAAATTATGGCAGCAACAGGTCCATCACGTTATAAACACTCAGGAAAAATTCACTTTACTTGAAGTGCATCCTGAATCTGTCGACTATCCTTACATTACCAAAAAGACGCCATTTTATAATGAAGATAATGAGTGTGTAGGCATGGCAGTATCCGCAAGATTCCTCGAAGTATTCAGTCCTAATGATTTCATCAGAGGAAAGTTGCCAGGCTCATTGCTGCTAAGTAAGCCTGATGATTTTTTTACCGAGAAAGAGTGTGAAATTATATTTTTTAAGCTTCAAGGTATGAGCAGCAAGGACATCGGTAATGTATTACATCTTTCTCCCAGAACAATTGAAAATAGATTATCAATTATGTATATAAGAGCAGGTGTCAATCATCTCGATGACTTTCGGGACTTTTGCGAAAAACGCAATCTTCATCGTTATCTTCCAGGCAAGTTATTATCAAGCAAAAGAATAGGTTACGAAGGAGATTTCGACGAGGGGATAATGGAATAAAGTTGTCAGTTTGGTATGTCAATCAGCTTAGTCAAAGCTGCAAATGACTTGTAACTCAAAAGCACGCCGTATTGCCTGTCTAGAGTTAGATACTTTTAAGTTCCTAACCACATTACCCATATGAAATTTCACTGTGGGTAATTATTGCCCAGAATAATGGCAGTTTCCTGGTAAGTTTTCCCTATGCTCGACCAATAAATAACTTCACACTCTCTATGAGATAATATTTGAAGAGTTGCTGGCTTTTTGGCACAGGGCTGTACTGATTCCTTTTTATCTTCGCACATCAGTAAAGACAGCCTTTCCAAACTTCCAATTAATTCACTCAGAACATTATTTATTTCTGCCATTTGTTTTTCATATAAATTCATTGTGCCGCTCACTGCAAGGCAAACATTAACCGTTAACTATTATAGTAATTTAGTATTATAAATTAAAATAGCGTATTGGTTATGTGGAGCAATGAGTAATAACTACTCTTTGCCTTGCCTGGTTTGTAGTTTCCTGAAGAATAATAAAGACATCTGAGTTGTTTAGGTGCGCACCTCTAAGTTTAATTGGTTTCCTTGTATGTTGTAACTATAAGGGTGTGCCGGTTAGTTATCCAATCGCGGATAAGGCGCGGTATCTTCGGCACTAACTAATTGCCAAGTTATTACGGCACAAATCGCACTGATGGCAGCAGCCCAAATAAACAGTTGTTGATAACCGGCAGCAAAACTGGCGACGGCAACACGATGCAAAGAGTTGTCATGATTGAACGAAGACAGATTTCCCGCGGCAACATTTCTCGCTATTCCACGCACGCTGTCGAGGTTCAAAGCTGGTAAATCATTGATGAGAGAATGATAAATCTGGCTATAGAGAATCACGCCAAGCGCCGCGAAACCAATCACCATACCACTGAAACGAATCGTTGCCGAGGCACCCGACGCCATTCCGGCCCGCTCAGGAGGCACCACGCTCATCGCCGATTTAGCCGTTTCACCGTTGAGTATCCCCGCTCCACAGCCTATCAAAAGCAAACCCGCCAGCATCGATAGATAATTTATCCGCGTCGCGGTGATTGCCAGGTAACACAATCCGAGGCTCACGATCAGTAACCCCACGGTCAACAGCGCGCGTCCGCTGTAGCGCGGCGCCAGCAACATGACGACCCCTCGAGGGACGATAAAAAGCGGGAGCGCCACCGGTAACATCAGTAATCCAGCCGATTGCGGGTCCAGACCCAGTGCGGTTTGAAAATACAAAGGCAGGTACGCCAGCATAGTCAGCAGTGTGCAAGCATAGGCCAGCCCTGCAATGCTAGCGCCAATATAGGTTCTATTGTTTAAAAGACGTAAATCAAGCATCGGATGTTCGAGGTTCAGTTCGATAACAATGAACAGGACAAATAACATGAGTGCCGACGATAATTCTGTAACGATAGTAAAACTGCTCCAGCCAAGGTGATTTCCAGATATCAGCGCCAGAGTGAGCATAAGCAGGCTGCTGCTAAAAGTGATGAATCCCCATTTATCGAGGCGACCCGCATGAGGATTACGCGACTCTTCAGCGACCCGTGCTGTCAGCATGATCATTCCCAGCCCCACTGGCACATTAATATAAAATGCCCATTGCCAGCCAAAATGCTGGGTAATGAATCCGCCAACCACGGGCCCTAAAGTGATAGCAATACCGATTACCGATCCCCAAAACGCAAATGCCTTAGCTCGTTGAGCTCCGCGAAAGGTATGCGAAAGCGTGGCCAACGCAGCGCTGAGCTGCAATGCCCCGCCAATGCCTTGAAACCCACGACAGATATTTAGCAGCAGTACCTGGTGAGATAATCCGCACAGCAAAGAGGCCAGTGTGAATATCGCCAACCCAATCATTAATATGCGCTTTCTGCCAAATCGGTCTGCCAGGGCTCCCGCGGGCATAAGTAACGCCGCAAAAGTTAACGTATAGGCGCTAACCACCCACTCAATATCGGCGAATTCGGCATGTAAGCTCGAGGCGATAGAGGAAAGCGATACCGCGATGATATTGGAGTCAAGGCTTATCATAAATGAGGGAACAGAGACACAAAGCAGGATCAACAATTGTCGTGTTCCGCTAGCGGGTAAGGCAATGGCTGGGGTTGTCATAAAACACCTTATAAATATAACTGAGTCGGTTACATTTTTATCTAAAAAAAATCAACGCACCTTGTTAAGCAAATCGGCGAGCGTTGTTTGGCCTAGTGAAGCAATAACCGCGCTATTTGCAGCATCAAAAATGGGGTCCAGCGACCCCTTCATGCTACGAGCAACCGGGCATCTTTCATTATTCTGTTCGCGCAGGGAGAAAAGCCCCTGCTCCGTTTCTAAAGCCTGATAAACCTGCGCTAAAGTAATATTTTCAACATCGTGAGCCAGCTCTACCCCGCCGTTTCTGCCCTGACGAAGATAGACCAGACCTTGCTGCTCCATGAGTTTCAGGAGCTTGCGCACCACCACAGGATTAGTTTTCAGACTTTTAGCAATCGCTTCAGAATGGGTACTTTGTTCATCGACGTAAGCGATAAAGCACAGGATCTGAATGGCGCTGGCCATTTTCGTATTCATTGTCATAAACAACACCGTATCAGTTACATTATCGAAGTACAAGCTCTGGTCAAATTATTAAGCTGATCGAGCAAGACAAAATCAAGGCATAAAAAAACTCTGCCCGCGAACGAACAGAGTTTGAAGTCAGTCTTTTCCTCTAAAATGGAAAATTAACGACTTATTTTTTCATGCTGCCAACCATGTCTTCCGGACGAACCCACTCATCGAACTGAGTTTCGGTCAGGTAACCCAGTTTCAGCGCCGAAGCTTTCAACGTCAGGCCCTCTTTGTGGGCTTTTTTAGCAATTTCGGCTGCTTTATCGTAGCCAATATGGGTGTTCAACGCTGTCACCAGCATCAGGGAATCATTAAGCAACTGTGTAATTCGATCACGATTTGGCTCAATACCTACCGCACAATGCTCGTTGAAACCTTGCATACCATCGGCCAACAGGCGAATAGATTGCAGATAGTTATGGATAACCAGCGGACGGAACACGTTCAGCTCGAAGTTACCCGATGCACCGCCGATATTCACGGCAACGTCATTACCCATTACCTGAGCACAAAGCATCGTCATCGCTTCACACTGCGTTGGGTTAACTTTACCAGGCATGATCGAGCTGCCCGGTTCATTTTCGGGAATAGAAAGTTCGCCGATGCCGCTGCGTGGGCCAGAAGACAACCAGCGCACGTCGTTGGCAATTTTCATCAGTGACGCAGCCAGACCTTTCAAGGCTCCATGCCCATGAACCAGAGCATCACAGGTAGCCAGAGATTCAAATTTGTTTGGCGCAGTAACGAATGGCTGACCAGTCAGCGCGGCAATTTCTTTAGCTACGCGAACCGCATATTCCGGATGAGTATTCAGGCCGGTGCCCACAGCCGTGCCGCCCAATGCCAGTTCGGCAATGTGAGGCAGGCTCGCTTCAATGTGGACCAGACTGTGAGCCAGCATCGCCGCCCAGCCTGAAATTTCCTGTCCCAGAGTCAGCGGAGTTGCATCCTGCAAATGGGTGCGGCCAATCTTGACGATGTCTTTAAACGCTTCAGCCTTTGAGGTCAGCGTCTTGTGCAACACTTTCAATTCAGGGATCAGGTGTTCGCGAACAGAAACCACCGCTGCAACGTGCATTGCCGTAGGGAATACATCGTTGGAGCTCTGGCTCTTGTTAACGTCATCGTTAGGGTGAATCAAACGACCTTCGCCACGCTCGCCGCCGAGGATTTCACTGCCGCGGTTTGCCAGCACTTCGTTCATGTTCATGTTGGTCTGGGTACCGGAACCGGTCTGCCAGATAGAAAGCGGGAATTCGGTGGTGTGCTTGTCGGCCAATACTTCATCTGCGGCGGCAATGATAGCGTTACCACGGTCGGCCGGGAGCAGGCCTAAATCCATATTTACGCGAGCGGCTGCACGTTTGGTCTGAGCGAGGGCATGAATGAGCGCGGTGGGCATTTTTTCATTGGAAATACGAAAATGCTCTAGTGAACGCTCGGTCTGTGCTCCCCAAAGCTTATCAGCCGGTACTTCTATCGGCCCCATTGAGTCTTTTTCAATGCGATGAGCTGCCATTACTGTCTCCTTACGCGGTTTCTTAAATAAAATTATAAGTTGCAGGGTACCGACGACGCTCCCAATGCCTGTGCCGACGGATAGGCAATTATAACCATAAGGTTAAAGAGTTGTTGTAGGAATTTCTGGATTTGTCTCCCACCGCACTTTTTATTCATTACCCGTTGCTAAACACATGAGACTCGGTGTCTACTTATCAGCAAATTTTCTGTCATTTCAGGATTAATCAATGAAAAAGATGCATAACAATGTACAAAATTATGCCTGGGGTAGCGTTGACGCGCTAACTAACCTGTACGGAATCGAAAATCCACAGCATCAACCCATGGCTGAATTGTGGATGGGGGCTCATCCGAAAAGCAGTTCTTCTGTTGAAGATGAAAGCGGGAATACCGTTTCGCTGCGTGAACTGATCAGTCAGGATTTAACGGCAAATCTGGGTGAAAATGTCGCCAATCGTTTTGGTGAGCTGCCGTTTCTGTTCAAAGTGCTGTGTGCCGATCAGCCGCTTTCGATTCAGGTACATCCAAGTAAAAGCAATGCGGTTATTGGTTTCGAAAAGGAAAATCAGGCCGGGATCCCGCTCGATGCCGCCGAACGAAACTATAAAGACGCCAACCACAAGCCAGAACTGGTTTTTGCCTTGACGCCCTTTGCGGCGATGAACGGTTTTCGCGAGCTGGGCGAGATTCAATCACTGTTACAGCCGGTTTCAGGCGCGCATCCTGATATCGCACATTTTCTGATTAATCCAGACTTTGAACATCTGAAAAACCTGTTTGCCGCCCTGCTTGGTCTTAAGGGAGAGGAAAAATCGCTGGCGCTGGATATTCTTAAAAATGCCTTGCACACCCAGCACGGTGAGCCTTGGGCCACAATCAGCAGTATTGCGCAGCATTATCCCGATGACAGCGGGCTGTTCTCACCTCTATTGCTAAACGTCATCGAGCTTAAGTCGGGCGAAGCCATGTTTCTTTACGCTGAAACGCCCCATGCCTATCTCAAAGGCGTTGCCCTTGAAGTCATGGCTAACTCAGATAACGTTTTGCGTGCAGGGCTGACCCCGAAATACATTGATATTCCCGAGCTGTTTGCCAATCTCAAGTTTGAAGCCAAACCTCATGCTTCTTTGCTGACAACCGGGCAACAGCGCGGCGGAGAACTGAGCTTCCCTATTCCCGTCGAAGATTTTGCCTTCTCGTTGCACGACCTGGGATCTGCACCACAAACGTTGGCGCAGGACAGCGCGGCAATTATTTTCTGTGTTGAAGGCCAGACGGTGCTTGAAAAAGCACAGCAGCAGGTGGTTTTGCATCCGGGAGAATCCTGTTATATCGCAGCCAGCGAATCACCGGTTGAAGTCAGCGGCAACGGGCGGATTGCTCGGGTGTATAACCAGCTGGCGTAATCTGCGGCGGCAATTCAGCCAACATTAGTAAACAAACCGACAAAATGATGTTTAAAAACGGCCAATTTTCCTAAATGTTTGCCTATTGGCCGTTTTTTCCACCACAATGGAAGCACTAACCCGTTAAGTTTGATAGCTTTAGGTATCTGTAGTTAAGCTGTCTTAAAGATAGTTGTTAAAAGGATGAACAGAACTATGAAAAAATCTTTAGTCGCTGTAAGCGTCATTGTGGTACTGGGTGCAGCCTGGACAGGCGCCTCCTGGTACACCGGGAAACAGCTTGAAGACAACATGGGCGCAGCTATTGACGCGGCAAATGCGCAGATACAAGCGCACTACCCGAATAGCGGAGCGAAAGTTGTTTATCAGGACTATCAGCGCGGGTTATTCAGCAGCCACGTGCGCTTTGTGGTACAGCCTACCGGCAACTCCACAGAAAATTTACTGAAACCGGGTGAAGAAATTTCCCTGATTGAGACAATCGATCATGGTCCATTCCCCCTTGCGCAGCTTAAAAAGTTCAATCTGATCCCGAGCGCCGCGTCAGTGCATTCCGAATTGGAAAATACGCCAACGGTAAAAAATCTCTTCGATCTGACTCAGGGCAAATCACCGGTTAGCGCCGATACCCGCGTAGGGTATAGCGGAGATACGGCTTCGGTGATTAACGTACTGCCATTGAGTTACGAGAAAAATAACAGCAAGCTGGAGTTTGCTGGCGGCACCATTAATCTCGACGTCGCCAACGAGATGAAAAAAGTCAATATTGACACTAAAATCGGCAATCTGGCGTTTACCTCGCCTAATCAGCTGGGCCAGCTGGAGAAAGTGGCTATTTCCGGTATTAATGTGAAAAGCGAAACGCATCTCGGACAGTCGCAGCTTTATATCGGTGATGGTGATCTGAGTACCGATAACATTAACGTCAATATTGATGGTAAAGACGCAGCGCAACTTGTCGGCATGAAAGTTCACAGCAACTTTAACGAAGAGCAGCAAAACCTGAAAGGTCAGCTGGATTACAGCGTCGATGCCTTGAAAATTCAGGGCGCGGATTGTGGCTCCGGCAAACTGACCGTCAAGCTTGATAAGCTTAACGAGCAGGCGCTGAAGCAGTTCTCAGACACCTACAATCAGCAAGCGATGCAACTGATGCAACAGGCAGACAAGCTGAGTCCGGAGATTTACCAGCAGCAGGCCGTAGCACTGTTGGTTTCTAATCTGCCGATTTTGCTTAAAGGCAGTCCGAGCATCACAATTGATCCGCTGAGCTGGAAAAACAGCAAAGGCGAGAGCACCTTCACGCTTAAGCTTGACCTGAAAGACCCGGCGGCAGGCAACGGGCAAGCGCAGACTGAAGACCAGTTGATTTCCCGGCTAGTCAACAATGTTGACGCCAAGTTGACCATTCCTTTGGATATGGCCACTGAAATGACCACTCAAACCGCCAAGGTTGAAGGTTACAGCGGCGATGACGCCGAGAAGCTGGCTAAACAGCAGGTTCAGGGACTGGCAGCTATGGGCCAGATGTTCAAAATCACCACCCTGCAAGACAACGCGATTACCAGCAGCTTCCATTACGCTGACAATCAGGTTGATCTTAATGGCCAGAAAATGACACTGCAACAGTTTGCCGGCTTGTTTGGCGTGTTCGGTGGACCGCAGATCCCGGCTGAAAATGCACCTGCACAGCCAGAAACACAGGCACAACCGGATGCGCCAATGCCTCCAGTAGTCCCTGCCCAGCCTGCGCAATGATTAATAATTCATAAGTTGTAAGTTGGCCCAAGGGCGTAAAGTGCAGACTTTGCGCCCTTTTTATTTGACCATCTGGTTTACTTAATCAGCAGTTAAACCAACACTCAGTGCCAACGCGGGCCGAAGACGCTATAATACTTTGCACTTTATTGATAATAAAAACAGGTGCTGCCAATGATTGACTCTCGACTTCCTCTTACTGATATTCACCGCCATCTCGACGGCAACATTCGCGCCCAAACCATCCTGGACTTAGGTCGTCAATTTAATATCACTCTGCCTGCCAACGAGCTGGAAGCCTTGCGCCCACACGTTCAGGTAACCAAAACCGAGCCTGATTTAGTGAGTTTCCTGCAGAAACTTGACTGGGGCGTCGCCGTGCTGGGCTCTTTGGACGCCTGTCATCGCATTGCGCAAGAAAACGTCGCCGATGCCGCCAGAGCCGGTATTCATTACGCCGAGCTGCGATTTTCGCCTTATTACATGGCAATGAACCATAAGCTGCCCATCGCCGGCGTGGTAGAGGCGGTGATTGATGGCGTGCGTCGCGGCTGTCGCGATCACGATATTGATGTAAACCTCATCGGCATTCTTAGCCGTACCTTCGGTGAGGATGCGTGTCTGCAAGAACTTGATGGCCTGCTGGCACATAAAGAAGGCATCACGGCGCTGGACTTGGCCGGCGACGAGCTTGGCTTCCCGGGGAGTCTGTTCCTCGATCATTTCAATCGCGGACGTGACGCGGGCTGGCGCATTACTGTACACGCGGGAGAAGCCGCAGGTCCGGAAAGCATTTGGCAGGCCATTCGTGAGCTGGGAGCCGAACGTATCGGTCACGGCGTGAAAGCCGCTGAAGACCCTGAGCTGATGGATTTCCTGGCCAGGCATCAGATTGGTATCGAGTCGTGCCTGACCTCAAATATTCAGACCAGCACCGTTTCTGCGTTGGATAAACACCCGCTGGCAACCTTCTTGCGCCACGGCGTGCTGGCATCGATCAATACCGATGACCCGGCGGTTCAGGGCATCGAGATTGCCCACGAGTACAACGTCGCCGCTCCGGCAGCAGGTTTGACGCCGGCTGAAATTCGTCAGGCACAGGAAAACGGCCTTGAGATGGCTTTCATTAGCGACGCCGACAAACAGCGTATTCGCGTAAAGGTTCAAGGGTAATTCAGGTTTAAAAACGTCAAAGGCCAGAAATTGTCTGGCCTTTTTTATTGCAAAACGGGGCGTTATTTTTTGGCAACCGGCAGCGTTTTTTGCTGCTGTGCAGACTCAATTCCCAGTTCAATAAGCTCCATAACGCGGATTGCATGCTCGGCGGTCACCGGATTCGGCCCTAATCCATTAATCGCATCGCGAACCCCGGCGTAATAGGCGGGATAGTTACCCGGGATCGTCAGCAGGCTTTTTTCAGCCAGCACGCCATCATGACTGAGTGTGACGACCCCATCACGCATGTCGTAACCCCAATCTGGCTGTGGCAGGCGTTCACCTGCCTTGAGACGATCTTCCTGCGGATCAAGCCCGTATTTTACATAGCTGCCCTTTTCACCCTGCAAGATATAACGCGCAGTTTCCGCAGCGGCATAAACCGTGCTGTGCAGCACTACGCGCAGACGCGGATAAGTTAAGACAGTATTGAAATAGTCTACCGCCCTGGCTCCAGGACGTACCAAGGCCTGATCAGACTGAATCGCCTCGGGCATACCGAACAAATCAAGCGCCTGATCCAGCAAGTGTGAACCCAGGTCATACCAAATACCGCTCCCCAACTCCGCCGATTCACGCCAGCGAGTTTGTACTTCTGGGCGATAACGATCGTAATGGGATTCGAAATAAACGATTTCGCCCAGCGAACCTTCTTTGATCAAGGCTTTCAGAGTCAGGAAGTCGGCGTCCCAGCGGCGGTTATGAAACACCGATAATAGCTTGCCTTGTTCTTCTGCAAGGATGTTTAGCGAGCGTGCTTCACCCAAAGTCACCGTGAAAGGCTTGTCGACAACGACGTGCTTTCCGGCCTCGAGGGCCTGCTGTGCCAGAGGAAAATGCGTAGTGTTAGGCGTTGGAATAACCACGAGATCAATAGTTGGATCGTTGAACACTTGCTCGGGAGAATCGACGACCTTAACCGATGGCCAGTCAGCCTGAACTTTTGCAGCATCGCTGCTAGATATGACGGCCAATTCAAGACCTGAAGTCCCGGAAATCAGCGGCGAATGGAAAGTCTTGCTGGCGAAACCATAACCGATAAGCCCAACGCGTAAGGAGGTTGTCATATTTTTTCCTAAGCTCTGCAAAAAGACGTGCAAAGAGTTTAGCTCAAAAAGAGACTCATCATGCACTTAAATAGCATAAACGACTGATGTAAAATGACTTGATGAGCCTGGCTTTTTTACTCGTTGCACCTGCTGGCGTTACAGGCTGCGACACAAAATCCCCGGCTACTGATTGAGTCTGTTGCCGGGGTTTTGAGTAGATTGACGAACAATGCTGCAATTAGAAGCTGTAGGCGGGAGTCACCTCATTTTCCGGCCAGGGATGCGAGCGATAAGGCTTGGCAGGATAGTTAATTTCAAGACTGCGGCGACGAAAATCGCTTGGACTTACCCCGACACGTTTGCGAAATACTCTAGAGAAATACAATTGATCGTCATAGCCAACAACACGGCCAATAGTCGCAATCGACTCCTGAGTGGTTTGCAGCAAAAGCTTGGCGCGGATCACTCGCTGGTCTTCTCGCCAGCGCAAAATATTTATCCCAACCTGCTCACGGAACAGGTGCGCAAGGCGAGACGGAGACAGACAAACGTGGCGTGCAACCTCATCAATGCGCAGTTCACCCGCCAGATTGCCGGTAATAAACTGGCAGGCTTCAATGACTCGCGGATCCATGATTTTTTGCGGGCTCTGCGGATCTTCCTCCATTGCACGCAACAGCAGTCTTTCCAGCAGGTTCATTCCCAGCTCTTCACCAAAGCGGCGTCCCGATTTTTGCGTTTGTTCGATATTCGCAAACATACGGTCAAACTCGAGTAGCAAGGTATTGTTAGGTAACGACAAACGGCCTACTTCACGCGTTTTGCTATGCCATTCCAGCCAATCAGCCCAGTAAGCCCGCGGGCGGAAATAGACCCAGCGGTGATACCAGCAGTCACTGTTGCTCGAGCGGGCATAAAGATGGCGTGCTTTAGGTGGGAACAGCAGCAGATCGCCGGGATTACAGTAAAAGGTATCGTCGCCGTCGAAAACTTTGCCCTGCCCTTTGACAGTAAGATTCAGGATAAAGCCCTTCATGCCGCCGGGCCTGTCGATTGAAAAGTCTAGCGGCCCATCGGCTAAAATGGGGGTCATTCCTGCAACCAGATAGGCATTGAAGCTATATCCGGGAAGTAACGGATTAGACTGCTGATCCTGAATCATGCGGTGATACATCGGGCCTCCTGAATTCATCACGCTGGTCTTACCATTCTATCGGGCCATGGAAATCTTGCCGAATTGTGTTAAAGAAATGTGAAGGAAATACACTTTTCTGGCAATTTTTGCTGTGAGAGGCCCGTTTAAAAAGTTGGAATCGTTTACACCGCCCGCTTGGCCTTCTGTTTGTAGCGATCGAAAATCACCGCTGCCAGCAGGATTAACCCACGCACTACGTACTGCGAGAACGGGGAAATGTTCAGCAGGTTCATGGCATTCTCCACGGTGCCCAGAATCAGCACTCCGGCAACCACGTAGGAAATCTTGCCTATGCCGCCTTTCAGTGAAACACCGCCCAGTACACAGGCCGAGATAACGATGAGCTCATAGCCGAGTGAAGTCATCGGCTGGCCGCTGGTCATACGGGAAGCGAGAATAATTCCTGCCGCCGCCGACACCAGCCCCGAGAGTACAAAAATAATAATTTTGGTTCGCACCACCGGCACGCCTGCAAGCCTTGCCGCTTCTTCATTACCGCCGATTGCCAGCGTATTGCGGCCAAAAGTGGTTTTATTGAGCAACAGGCCAAAGGCAATCAGACAGCCGATGGTTATCCAGATAGGCGCAGGCAGACCAAACCAGTTGGCGTAGCCCAGCGCAAAGAAGCGCTCGTCATCGATGCCCACCGCTTTACCATCAGAAATGATGTAAGCCAGGCCGCGAACGATTTGCATGGTTGCAAGGGTAGTGATTAAGGCATTGATTTTCAGACGAGCGATCACAAACCCGTTGACCAGCCCCGAAAGCGCGCCCAGCAACAGCCCGGCACCGACGCCAATCCACAGGCTTTCGGTCATGTTGATAACCACCGCGGTGGTAACACCGGCACAGGCAATTACCGAAGCGACTGACAGATCGAAATCGCCGGAGGCCAGGCAAAACAGCATCCCACAGGCCACCATGCCTGACATGGAAATCGCTAACAGCAAACCCTTCATATTAATGAAAGAGCTAAAGTTAGGCACAAAAATAGAACAGGCGATAAACAGCGCGGCGAACACCACCAGCATGCCGTAGCTGTCCCAAATACGCATCAGACTTTGCCCACCGCGTGCGGCAACATTGGGCTGGTCGGGTTTGCTTGAATTAGTGGTCATACTGGACATCGTTAAACTCCTGCTCTGGTCCGCCCACCGGCGGCATACGGGGTTATTTTCAACTTACTTTCGGGGTACGCAGCATCGCCATTGCCAATGTTTTTTCTTCTGTTGCCTGCTCGTGTGTCATCTCGCCGGTTATCTCCCCTTCGCGCATCACCAGGATCCTGTCGGCCAGACCCAGCACCTCGGGCAAGTCGCTGGAAGCGAACAGCACCGCAATCCCCCGATGCGCAAGGGCATAAATCACATTATAAATTTCATGCTTGGCCCCAACGTCAATTCCACGGGTTGGCTCATCGAGCAAAATGACTTTCATCTCTTCTGACAGCCAGCGCCCCAAAATGGCCTTTTGCTGATTGCCCCCCGACAGATTCATGATTAATTGTTCTGGCCCGGGGGTTTTAATATTTAACGCCTTGATCTGATGACTTGCGTTTTGCGCCTCCCAGCGATTATTAATCAAGCAACCGGCTTTGATACTCTTGCGACGGGCGCTGATGTTGATGTTGTCGCGCACCGAATGCACTGGAATGATGCCGTCGGCTTTACGGTCTTCCGGGCACAGCATGATCCCCGCGCTTATCGCGTCGATAGGTGAGGTAATTTTTACCTGTTCACCGTCAAGCCACACTTGCCCGCCGGTAATTTTGGTGCCGCCAAACAGCCCTTTCATCAGCTCACTGCGCCCGGCTCCTACCAGCCCGAACAGGCCGACGATTTCGCCCTGCCGCACCGTGAGACTGATAGGCGTTTTCACCCCCGGTGCTTGCACCGCATCCAGCCGCAGGCGCACGTCACCCAGCGGCCTGGGTTGATAACCGTAGACATCACCGAGATTACGCCCCACCATCGCCTGCACCAGAATGTCGTGATCAACCTGCTGCATCTCATTAAATGTGCGCACATAGCGGCCATCTTTAAACACCGTGATCGCATCGCTGAGGGCAAAAATTTCCTCCATGCGGTGAGACACGTAAATGATGACCCGACCTTCGGCACGCAGCTCGCGGATCACCCGAAATAGCTGTTCAATTTCACGGGCCGACAGCGAACTGGTCGGTTCATCAAAGGCGATCACCTTGGCGTTGCGCGCCAGCGCTTTGGCGATTTCCACCATTTGCCATTGCCCAATCGACAGATATTTCAGCGGCGTGTCGGGGTCGATATCCAACCCCAAATGCTCCAGCTGCAGTTTGGCTTCATAGTGCAAAAGCTTGCGATCGACCCAGCCACGCTTGCTGGGCAACTGGCCCAGATAGATATTTTCGGCCACCGTCATCTCAGGCACCAAATGCAGTTCCTGATAAATAATGGCGATCCCGGCGTCCAGCGCATCAGTGGTTTGACTGAACACCACCGGCTGACCTTTCACCAGAATCTGCCCTTGAGTTGGTTTGTAGTTACCGCTGAGGATTTTGAGCAGGGTCGATTTCCCTGCACCATTTTCCCCCATCAGGGCGTGAATTTGACCGGCATAGCAGTCAAAACTAATACCATCCAGCGCCTTGACCCCAGGGAAGGTTTTACCAATCTCCTGAAAAGTTAAATACGGCTGGCTGGGATCGAACGCCTCCAGCGAAGGCTCGATCACGGCTGACGATGTAAGAGCTAACGAAGACATAGCGGTACCTTTATCCAAAATCATGCATTAAAAAACGCGTGGCGTTCAGCGGCGGGCTTATTTACCCCCCAACCCTTTTTTATCCAGTTCGACTTTGAAATTGTCACGAGTGATCAGCACCACGTCGGTGACTTCGGTAAACTTCGGCGGCTCAACGCCTTTGGTCACCCAGTCATTGAGCATCTGAATACTTTTATAGCCGTGTACGTCCGGGCTTGGCAGCAACGAACCGTAGAAACCGGTCTGCTCTTTTTTCGACAATTCGTTTACCGCGTCAACACCGTTAATGCCG
The DNA here is from genome assembly GCF_000257645.1 of Serratia sp. M24T3. Taxonomy (GTDB): domain Bacteria; phylum Pseudomonadota; class Gammaproteobacteria; order Enterobacterales; family Enterobacteriaceae; genus Rouxiella. The sequence goes on along the minus strand of NZ_AJHJ01000014.1, from coordinate 17,710 downwards.
ATACCAATGACGTTTGGCGCTTTGAAGCCCTGGCCTTCAGTGGCGCGGACACCACCGAGCACAGTGTTATCGTTCATACCGAGGATCAGCCAGTTTTTAACGCCGGGATGCTGCACCAGCAGCGAGTTACCGGCATCGAGTGCCCCAGGAATATCATTGGATTTCGTCGGCACCTGATAAATCTGCGCTGCCGGGAAACCTGCGGCTTTCAGCGCGTCCATTGCGCCAGTGGTGCGGCGACGGGCAGTGTCCAGCTCATCGGCAGTAATTGCCATCACGCCGGTATCTGCCACTTTCCAACCGCGTTTTTGCATCTCTTTATAAAGTTCCTGCCCCTGACGTTCACCGATTTTGCTGGCTGCCATCATCACCAGCGGCACCTCTTCCATCGGTTTACCCTTGGAGTTCACAAATTGGTCGTCAACGGCAATAACCTTCAGGCCATAGCTTTTGGCTTTCGCCATGATAGCCGGCCCCAAACGCGGATCTGGCGTACAGATAACAAAACCCTTGGCCCCGTTGGCCGCCAGACTATCGATAGCATTCAAGGTTTTTTCCCCATCGGGCACGGCAATCTTGATCACCTGGAAGTCATGATCTTTGCCAGCCTTGTCGGCAAATCTCCATTCAGTCTGGAACCACGGTTCTTCCGGCTGCTTGACCAGGAACCCCAGTTTTTCAGTGTCCGCCATAGCCGAATGTGACATAACGGCTGCCAGTGCCACCGCCGTTAGCGCCTTAGTGAATATATGCATGATGCTCTCCGACTTTTTATTGTTGTTACCCGGCTAAATTCACCGTGACCGGGAATATTCGCCAAAGGCATAAAAACGTTATCAGTAGGGGTTTTCCAAAAAAATCCATTAACAAACCCAGCTTTATGGGCAATGCATTAATGGATTGAGATAAGACGAGGTAAGTTTTAGCTGGAATAGTTTCCGAATATGTAGAGCGCTATCACAGTTTAAAATTGCAGCCAATTCGTGCATATATTCAGCAAATTTAACCAACCCTTAACTTTATGACCGGCTTCACACATCCGCGCCAGGAAGCAGAAAAGTACATACTTCCAGCAAATGCCTCCTCACAGAATTAACGCCACTGCTCCTATGGTTGAGTTATCAACAGCAAGAGTTACCAACAGTAAAAGTAAGCCACGCCGCATCGCTGGCTCATTCAGTTAACTTCAGGGGAGAAAACCATGGCGCAAGGCGCGATTGCTCTTGGTCTGGATTTTGGTAGCGACTCGGTCCGAGTGCTGGCCGTGGACTGCCATAGCGGCAAAGAGATTGATACTGATGTGGTTTATTACCCGCGCTGGCAACAGGGCCAGTACTGTAACGCGGCTAAAAATCGCTTTCGCCATCACCCACTCGACTATATAGAAGCAATGGAAAGTGCAATCCAAAATTTGGTGCACAGATTAGGGCCAGAACAGAGTGCCAGAATAATCGGTATCGGTGTCGACTCGACGGGTTCTACCCCGGCACCGATTGATAGTCAGGGTCAGGTGCTGGCGTTGCGCCCCGAATTTGCCGACAACCCCAACGCGATGTTTGTTCTATGGAAAGACCACACCGCCATTAACGAAGCCGAAGAAATTAACCGCCTGTGTCGCAGTGGGGATTTTCCTGATTACAGCAAATATATTGGCGGCGTTTATTCTTCGGAATGGTTCTGGGCCAAGATCCTCCACGTCACGCGGGAAGACAGCGCGGTGCGAGCCGCGGCGGCTTCATGGGTTGAGCTGTGTGACTGGGTGCCCGCCTTGCTTTCCGGCACTACCGCACCAGACGCCATCGCGCGCGGGCGTTGCAGCACCGGTCATAAAATGCTCTGGCACCCTTCCTGGGGCGGCTTCCCTCCGCGTGATTTCTTCGCGGCACTGGACCCGTGCCTGGTTGAAAATCTGCCTTACCCGCTGTTTCGCGACACGCAAACCGCCGAGAAACCGGTAGGCCTGCTGAGTCAGGAATGGGCCGAGCGGCTAGGATTATCCAGCAAAGTGGTGATTTCTGGCGGTGCGTTCGACTGTCATATGGGCGCGGTCGGCGCTGGAGCCCAGCCGTATACGCTGGTTAAGGTGATTGGTACCTCGACCTGCGACATTCTGATTGCAGACAAAGAACGCGTCGGTGACCGCGCGATCGCCGGAATTTGCGGTCAGGTTGACGGCAGCGTAGTGCCCGAAATGGTGGGCATGGAGGCCGGTCAGTCGGCTTTTGGCGATATGTATGCCTGGTTTAGCCAACTGTTGAGCTGGCCATTGGAGCAACTCAGCCTGAATCATCCCGAGCTAAAACCGCAACTCGGCGCGATGAAAAAATCGCTGCTATCAGACCTTACCGCCGCCTGGGCCAAGGAACCCAATATCGACAGCCTCCCGCTGGTGCTTGACTGGTTTAACGGTCGCCGCACGCCATTTGCCAACCAGCGACTGAAAGGCGTGATTACAGACATCAATCTTGGTACCCGTGCGCCGGAGCTGTTTGGCGGATTTATCGCGGCTACCGCCTTTGGTGCTCGTGCAATTATGGAATGTTTTGAGCAGCAAGATATTCCGGTCGAAAATGTGCTGACCCTCGGCGGTATCGCGCGTAAATCGCCGGTCATCATGCAGGTCTGTGCCGACGTGATGAACCGCCCGCTGCAGATTGTTGCCTCGGATCAGTGCTGTGCGCTGGGCGCGGCAATTTTTGCTGCCTGCGCCGCCGGTGAATTTGCCACCATTCCACAAGCCCAGCAATCGATGGCCTGCCATATTGAAAAAACCCTGTTGCCGGACCCGCAGCGCGCCGAACAGTTCCAGCGACTTTATGAACGCTACCAGCAGTGGTGCCAGGCATCAGAACCTTTATTTGGCATCGCTGAGGTTTCTTGAATTTCGCGCTGGTCTCATCTGGCCAGCCGCTTATCGCTAATCGTGCAGGAGTAGAGAAATGGACGTATTTAAACCGCTAGAAGTCTGGTTTGTTATCGGCAGTCAGCATCTTTATGGCGAGCAAACGCTGCGTCAGGTGAAAGAAAACGCAGAAAACGTCGTCAACGGACTGAATAATTCTGCCGGACTGCCGGTCAGACTGGTGTTGAAACCGCTGGCCACCACGCCCGATGAAATAACCACCGTGTGCCGCGAAGCTAACTATCACAAGGACTGTATTGGCATTATTACTTGGCTACACACCTTCTCACCGGCCAAAATGTGGATTGCCGGACTGAGTATTCTGCATAAACCGCTGATGCAGTTTCATACCCAGTTCAACGCCACCATTCCCTGGGATACCATGGACATGGACTTTATGAATCTCAATCAGACCGCGCACGGTGGCCGTGAATTCGGCTTTATCGGCGCTCGCATGCGCCAGCAGCACTCGGTGGTTACCGGTCATTGGGAAGATAAAGAAAGTCATCGCCGCATTGCCCAGTGGATGCGCGTGGCGGCGGCCAAAAATGAAAGCCAGCAGCTAAAAGTGGCGCGCTTCGGCGATAATATGCGCCAGGTAGCGGTCACCGAAGGGGATAAAGTCGCGGCACAAATGAAATTCGGCTACACCGTCAGCGCCTTTGGCGTGGGCGATCTGGCAAGTGTGATAGACGAAGTCAGCCGTGGCGATGTCGATACATTAATAGAAGAATACGAGTCCAGCTATCAACTGACCGATGCGGTAAAAATGCACGGCGATAAACGTGAGAACCTGATCGACGCCGCGCGCATTGAGCTCGGTATGACCCGCTTCCTGGAGCAAGGCGGTTTCAAAGCCTTTACCACAAACTTTGAAAATCTTTATGGCATCAAGCAGTTGCCGGGTCTGGCAGTGCAACGTTTGATGCAAAAAGGCTATGGGTTTGGCGGTGAAGGCGACTGGAAAACCTCGGCACTGCTGCGCATTTTAAAAGTCATGGCCAGCGGACTTCATGGCGGCACCTCTTTTATGGAGGACTACACCTATAACTTTGAGCAAGGCAACGATCTGGTGGTTGGCTCTCACATGCTGGAAGTCTGCCCGAGTATCGCCAACGATCAGAAGCCGATTCTCGATGCGCAATTCCTCGGCATAGGCGGCAAGGCCGACCCGGCGCGGCTGATTTTTTCAACCCCTGCTGGCCCGGCGGTCAACGTTACGGTTATCGATATGGGCGATCGCTTCCGCATGATGGTAAATCTTGTTGATACTATCGAGCAGCCGAAACCCTTGCCGAAACTGCCGGTCGCCCGCGCCATCTGGAAAACTCAGCCTTCACTGGCTACGGCTGCAGAAGCCTGGATCCTCGGCGGCGGCGCGCACCACACCGTGTTCTCTCAGGCCCTGAACATCGATTACCTGCGCCTTTACGCTGAGCTGCACAACATTGAGCTAGTGGTAATAGATAACCAGACCACGCTTGCTGACTTCAAAAATCAGCTGCGCTGGAATGAAGTTTATTACAAGCTGTGCGCGAGCTAACTGTTTGATCTGTATCGTTGCTTTTATCACACGTTTCCCCCGCTAAAAAAAGTGGGGGAAATGCCAACCAGAGATTTATCCTCACGCGTTTTCCATTCAGCAAGCCCTTTGCTCATAACAATCTTCTGCCTAAACAACCTTCTGCCCGCTAATTGACTAACTAACCAGCACCTTTGCTGATTTTTTTACAAAAAGTGATATTTTTTACGCTGTTGCACCGCAATCACATGATCACGATAGCGACGAATCCTTTCACGCGTTAAGCTATCGCGCCTTGAATGTCTAAATCTGTTTACGATCACGGGGTCTATGCCCGCTTGAGCGTTTATGGATTGTCATCAACTTGATTAAAATAAGGTTTTTTATGTCTGTAACTTCTGGCTATCAGCGAATTGGCGGCTGGCTACTGGCCCCGTTGGCGTACCTGATCGTCAATTTGGTGAGTGTATTTCTAACGTTGATGCTGTTTTCCATGGCTATTTTTGAACCGGAATCGCGTCATTACCTCATCACCAATTCTCAGGCATTCACCTTGCAGTGGTATTTTTCGGTAGCCACCACTTTGGCGATGGGCGTTTTTACCCTGGTCGTGCTGTGGCAATTTTGTCGTCGAGTTAACATGCTGCCCAAACTTTATATTGTCTGGTTATTAGTGACAGTGTTGCTGGCGGTTAAAGCCTTTGCTTTTTCACCAGTTACCGACAATTTAGCGGTACGCAATCTTTTATCGCATCTGTTGGCAACGGCACTTTTGGTGCCTTATTTTAAGCGTTCTCGCCGAGTTAAAGAGACTTTTACACAATAGTTAGGCACCAACATCATGACTTCATACCTCTTACTGTTTATCGGTACCGTACTGGTAAACAATTTTGTTTTGGTCAAGTTTCTTGGGCTTTGCCCCTTTATGGGCGTATCCAAAAAACTGGAATCTGCTATTGGCATGGGGTTAGCCACTACCTTCGTCATTACGCTGTCCAATATTTGCTCGTGGATTGTGAACACCTTTGTCCTGATGCCGCTGGGTCTGGTGTATCTGCGTACCATGGCATTTATATTGGTGATAGCCGTGGTGGTGCAGTTCACCGAAATGGTAGTGCGTAAAACCAGCCCGTCACTTTATCGCCTGCTTGGCATCTTTTTGCCGCTTATCACCACCAACTGTGCCGTATTGGGCGTAGCGCTGCTGAACATTAACCAACAGCTGAACTTTATGCAGTCCGCGCTTTATGGCTTTTCGGCCTCGCTCGGCTTTTCACTGGTCATGGTGTTGTTTGCCGCCATTCGTGAACGCCTGGTTGTCGCCAATGTGCCCGCACCGTTCCGTGGTTCCTCCATTGCGTTGGTAACCGCCGGTCTGATGTCTCTGGCCTTTATGGGCTTTACCGGGCTGGTGAAATTCTAATGTTTGAATTGTGGGTTGCTATTGCTGCACTCAGCGCGATGGCGCTGGTGTTCGGTTTACTGCTGGGCTACGCCTCGCGCCGTTTTGCGGTCGAGGGGAATCCAGTTATTGATCAGATTGACGATATCCTGCCGCAAAGCCAGTGCGCCCAGTGTGGCTATCCCGGCTGTAAACCTTATGCCGAGGCGGTGGCCAACGGCGACAAGATCAACAAATGCGTACCCGGCGGTGAAGCAGTGATGCTCAAGCTTGCCACGCTGCTCAACGTCGAGCCGCAGCCGATGGGCGAAGAAGTTGAAGTCGTGCCGGTGCGTCGCATTGCCTACATCGATGAGAGCAACTGTATCGGTTGTACCAAATGTATTCAGGCCTGTCCGGTCGATGCCATCGTTGGCGCAACGCGCGCGGTGCATACCGTGGTTACTGACCTGTGTACCGGCTGTGACCTGTGCGTCGCGCCCTGCCCAACCGACTGCATTGAAATGCTGCCGATTAAAACCACCACCGCGAACTGGAAATGGGACATGAACACCATTCCTGTGCAAATTATTCATGCGGAGTAACATGTTCAATCTGTTTGCTACGCTCAAGAAAGAGAAGATTTGGGACTTCGACGGAGGCATTCATCCTCCTGAAATGAAGACTCAGTCGAGCCTGGTGCCTCTGCGCCGGATGCCGCTTCCTGAGCGCTTTATTATTCCTTTACAGCAGCATCTTGGCCCTGAAGGCGAGCTGTGCGTTAAATCCGGTGATCGGGTTGCTAAAGGTCAGCCGCTGACCACCGGGCGCGGCCGCACTGTGCCCGTGCACGCGCCGACTTCGGGCGTGATAAGCGCCATAGAGCCGCACATCACCGCGCACCCTTCAGGCTTGAAAGAGCTGTGTGTGATTATTGACGCCGACGGTGAAGACCGCTGGTGTGAACGCCAGTGGGTTGAAGATTATACCCAGCTTGACGCCGATGCTCTTAACCAGCTGATTCATCAGGCTGGTATTGCCGGTTTGGGTGGTGCAGGTTTCCCGACTGCCAGCAAAATTCAAGGTAGCCTGGATCACACCAAGATTCTTATCCTCAACGCCGCCGAGTGTGAGCCGTACATCACCGCCGATGACCGCCTGATGCAAGAGCACGCGGCTGAAATTTTGCAAGGCACGCGTATTCTCTGCCACATGCTGCATCCTGAGCAGGTCATGATCGGCATTGAAGACAACAAACCGCAAGCCATCGCCGCGCTGAAAAAAGCCATTAAAAACGAAAATCATCCGGGCGTGAAAATTGAGCTGCGCGTTGTGCCGACCAAGTATCCTTCCGGCGGTGCCAAGCAGCTAACTCGCATCCTCACCGGTCGCGAAGTGCCAAAAGGTAAACACTCTTCGGCTATTGGCGTGCTGATGCAAAACGTCGGCACAATATTTGCCATCAAGCGCGCGATTATCGATGCCGAACCACTGATCGAACGCGTGGTGACGTTAACCGGCGAAGCCGTTAAAAAGCCAGGTAACGTGTGGGCAAGATTAGGCACGCCTGTTGCGTACCTGATGCGTGAAGGCGAGTTTCAGCCGCAGAATCAGCAAAAGATGGTGATCATGGGCGGCCCGCTGATGGGCTTTACCCTGCCGTCTCTAGATGTCCCTGTCGTAAAAATCAGCAACTGCCTGCTGGCACCTTCGGTCAGTGAGATGGGCGAACCCGAGCCGGAAGAAGCCTGCATTCGCTGCAGCCTGTGTGCCGACGCTTGCCCGGCGGGTCTGTTACCGCAGCAGTTATACTGGTTTAGTCGTGGTCAGGAACACGAAAAGGCCCGTAATCATAACCTGTTCGACTGTATCGAATGTGGTGCCTGCGCCTATGTTTGCCCAAGCAATATTCCGCTGGTGCAATATTATCGTCAGGAAAAAGCCGAGATCCGCGCGATAGATCTTGAGGCGACCCGCGCTACGGAAGCCAAAGCTCGTTTCGAAGCTAAACAGTTGCGTATGGAACGTGAAAAGCTGGCGCGTGAAGAGAAACACAGTAAATCTGCGGTTAAACTCAGCGACGAAGAGACCGCTGCGCTTAATCCTCGCGTTAGTGCAGCAGCCAAGGCTGAACAGCCGCAAGAGGCCGAAGCGGCAGTCGATCCGCGTCAGGCGGCTCTGGCCGCGGCAATTGCGCGCGCCAAAGCTAAAAAAGCTGCCGTGGTGGCTGATGTTGAAGCCGTACCGGTATCAAATGAGCCGATTAGCACCTTAGCCGACATGCCAATTGAGGGCGACAGCAGAAAAGCCGCCGTCGCTGCCGCCATTGCCCGCGCAAAAGCCAAGAAAGCCGCGGCTGCCGGTGAAGTTAAGGCCGAAACTGCGGGTGAAGGTGAAACTCATGCCAAGCCAGACGTTAAAACTGCAACGCCTGTCGTCAGCGAAGAAGCTGCACCGGAAGCGCCTGAAGATAAACGCAAAGCCGCCGTCGCTGCCGCCATTGCCCGCGCAAAAGCCAGGAAAGCCGCGGGTGAAGGTGAAGTTAAGGCCGAAACTGTGGATGAAGGTGAAACTCCTGCCAAGCCAGCAGCAGCCCGCGTTGCAAGCCCCGAGCCAGAGGTTAAAGACCCGCAATCAGTGACACTGTCACCGCAGGCTGCGAAAGAAAAAGAAGTATCACAATCAGAAGGCGATCCACGTAAAGCTGCGGTTGCAGCAGCGATTGCCCGCGTTAAGGCCCGTAAAGCCGCTCAAGCTCACACGTTGTCGAGCGAAATGTCGAACGAGGAATAAATGGCTTTTAGAATCGCGAGTTCTCCTTTTACCCACAATCGGCAGAGCACCAGCTCGATTATGCTGATGGTTGTGTTGGCCTGTATTCCAGGGATAGCAGCCCAAGTCTGGTATTTTGGTTATGGCACATTGGTGCAGATTGCTTTGGCGATAATCATTGCCTTGCTCGCCGAAGGTGCGGTGTTACAGCTGCGAAAAATGCCGGTTGCCAAACGTCTCGGCGATAATACTGCCCTGCTCACGGCAGTCCTGTTGGGCGTCAGCCTGCCACCGCTGGCTCCGTGGTGGATGATAGTCATCGGTATGATTTTTGCCATTATCATTGCCAAACAGCTTTATGGCGGTCTGGGTCAGAACCCTTTCAACCCAGCCATGGTGGGTTATGTCGTGCTGCTGATTTCTTTTCCGGTGCAGATGACTACCTGGCTTCCGCCGGATGCCTTGCAGGCGCATCACATCGGCTTTACCGATACACTGATGACCATTTTTGGCGGTCACGATTCGCAAAATATGACCGCCTACCAGCTGCAACAAAATGTGGACGGCATCACTCAAGCCACCCCGCTTGACGGCTTTAAAACGGGTTTACGCGCGGGTCATACCGCCAGACAAGTACTCGACGGGCCGATGTTCAGCGGTGTGCTTGCAGGTTTGGGCTGGCAGTGGGTTAATCTCAGCTTCCTGGTCGGGGGCCTTTATCTGATGTGGCGTCGTATTATCAGCTGGCACATCCCGGTGAGCATGCTGGTCATGATGACCTTCTGCGGCACGCTGGCATGGTGGCTCGCGCCGGGAAGTTACTCGCCACCGCTGATTGGCCTGTTCTCCGGTGCAACAATGCTTGGCGCGTTCTTTATTGCCACTGACCCGGTTACCGCGTCCACTACGCCGAAAGGCCGCCTTATCTTTGGCGCACTTATTGGCCTGCTGGTTTGGCTGATCCGCGCTTACGGTGGTTATCCTGATGGCGTGGCTTTTGCCGTACTGCTGGCGAATATCACGGTCCCATTGATTGACCATTACACCCAGCCACGCGTTTACGGACATCGTTAAGGAATGAGTATGTTTGCAACAATGCGCCGCTATGGACTGACGCTGGCTTTTTTTGGCGTGCTCATGACCGGTATGACTGCCTTGGTGAATCTGTTGACCAAGCCGACGATTGCCCATCAGGCAATGCTTTCGCAAAAGTCGCTGTTTGATCAGGTTATTCCCGCTAGCGTGTATGACAACAACATGCAGCAAGAGTGTTACAACGTCACCAATGAATCGCTGGGCACCGAGACACCGCATCGCATGTATCTGGCGCGAAAAAATGGCCAGCCGGTGGCGGCAGTGGTTGAAACCACCGCGCCAGACGGCTACTCAGGGGCGATTCAGCTATTGGTTGCCGCCGATTTTCATGGCAAGGTATACGGTACGCGCGTACTGGAACAGCATGAAACGCCGGGCCTCGGTGACAAAATCGAAGTGCGAATTTCCGACTGGATCAAAAGCTTCGCCAATCAAACCATTAACGGTGCCAACGATACTCGCTGGGCGGTTAAAAAAGATGGCGGCATGTTTGACCAATTCACCGGTGCGACTATTACACCTCGGGCCGTGGTCCGCTCTGTAAAACGCACCGCACTGTTTATCGAAACTGTGCCTGCGCAGCTTTCCCACCTCACCCCTTGTGGAGCACGTGATGAGTGAAGCAAAAACATTAATCGTTAACGGGCTGTGGAAAAACAACTCCGCCCTGGTTCAATTACTCGGCCTCTGCCCTTTGCTGGCGGTCACCTCGACGGCAACCAACGCCCTGGGTCTGGGTCTGGCAACCACCATGGTGCTGACCTGCACCAACGCGATGATCTCGGCGTTCCGTCGCTGGGTACCCAACGAGATCCGCATCCCGATTTACGTGCTGATTATCGCCTCGGTAGTCAGTACCGTGCAGATGCTGATCAACGCTTACGCTTTTGCCCTGTACGAAGCGCTGGGGATTTTCATTCCGCTTATTGTCACCAACTGCATTGTGGTGGGCCGTGCCGAAGCGGTGGCGGCCAATAGTCCGATACATTTGGCCGCACTTGACGGCATGATGACCGGCCTTGGTGCCACCGGAGCCATGTTTGTTCTCGGTTCGATGCGTGAAATTCTCGGCTCTGGCGTGCTGTTCAACGGTGCTGACCTGTTGCTTGGCCCGTGGGCCAAAGTGCTGCGCGTTCAGGTTATCCATCTCGATAACCCCTTCTTGCTGGCGATGCTGCCACCGGGGGCGTTTATCGGTCTGGGAATGCTATTGGCAGGAAAATACCTGATCGACCAGCGCATGAAAGCCCGTGCCGAAGCGCGTGCTGCGCATCAGCTTCCGCAAGGCAATACCGAGAAGGCTTGATGAACAAAGAAAAACGCATCAGCATTCTTGAACGTTTGCGCGAAAACAATCCCCATCCGACAACCGAGCTGGTTTATACCACGCCCTTCGAACTGTTGATTGCGGTGCTGTTATCCGCTCAGGCCACTGACGTCAGTGTCAACAAGGCCACCGCTAAACTGTATCCGGTGGCCAATACGCCGCAGACCCTTTGGGACCTCGGCGTCGACGGTGTTAAGGAATATATCAAGACTATCGGCCTGTTTAATTCCAAAGCCGAGAATGTGATTAAAACCTGCCGTATTCTGCTCGACCAGCACCAAGGGATCGTTCCCGAAGACCGCGCGGCGCTTGAAGCGCTGCCTGGCGTTGGGCGCAAAACTGCAAACGTGGTTTTGAACACGGCATTTGGCTGGCCGACGATTGCCGTCGATACCCACATTTTCCGCGTCTGTAACCGCACGCGTTTTGCTCCCGGCGAAACGGTCGAGAAAGTAGAAGATCGACTGCTGAAAGTGGTTCCCACTGAATTTAAACTCGACTGTCATCACTGGTTTATCTTGCACGGCCGCTATACCTGCGTCGCGCGCAAGCCGCGCTGCGGGTCCTGCATTATTGAGGATTTGTGCGAGAGTAAAGAAAAGGTTTATCCGGAAGGTTAATGCAAACAATTTAGGGCGCACACTGTACGCCCTTTTAACATCGACTAATTGAAATTACAGGAAAGATTTCGCCTGTTTAAGCACCACGTTGCAGGCTTTGGTTTTCACCTTCTCTTTGATTTGCGATAACCCGGCAGTTCCGCCACCTAAACTATTTAAATCCACGTTTTGACCCGTGCCGGTGTGCAAAATACCGTTAATACCGTCCTGATAATCTGCTTTCTGTGTCGTCGAACTATCCTGGATACCGAGTTTGCTTACCAGCTTGTCTTTGACTGATGTCGCACTGGTTGCTGACAGGACATTATTCTGTACGCAATATTGCAGTACGCCAGCCGCATTGGTGCTGCTCTTGGAGGTCAAATTACTGCTGCTACCGTTTAGCAGTGAAGTAAGTTGCCCCATCGAATAACCGCTGCCGCTTGTGCTGCTGCCACTGTTACCGCTGAGTTGCTGAGTCGCGGCGTCAGACAGCTGCCCAAGAAGATTACTAGCCGCCTGCGCGCCCCCTGCAATAAGAAGTCCACCTGCTGCCAGGGCGAGTATGCTGGTACGAAATGCTTTCATCTTTTGCTCCATCCATTTTGCGTTTATTGAGAAACATTTAACTTAATCGAATTCAGCTTGTCGCGAATGCCGGGCTTGCGCAATAGGAATCGACCGCATCATGAGGCTCAAATTCAACGACCTGTGAAATCGACACTTTGCGTTGCCAGCCACTGACTGGCGGCACCAAAGAAATGCTGGGCCAACGGCGTCGCCCTTCCGGCTTCTGCCACCACCAGCGCGGCGTGGCGGCTCATCGGGGCTATATCAAGAGCGCAACGTTTTAGCGCCGGGGTCATGTCATCAATCAAATGTCCACGAGGCACCAGCGCACAGCCCAGCCCAACAAATACGCCCTGCATCAGTTGGAAAATCGAGCTGCTCTCAAGGATTGGATGCAGTTCAAGACCGTTAGTGCGGAAGAAATTGTCGAGATAGCGCCGAAAATAGCGGCTCGGTTCCGAAAGACACAACGGCAGCTCGGCGACCTGCTGCGCACTCAGCTGGCTAAACGTTTCAAGCTGCGGGAAGTGTTCAGGATGATAAATCAGATCCACGCCGCCGTCTTGCAATGGGAAAAGCTGAAATTTCAATTCATTGAGCGTCGAAAACTCAAAAAAACCAATGCCGATATCTACTGAGTGGCTGCTCAACGCCTCAATCAGCTGGTCGGCACTGACCTCAGAAACGCGGTATTCAAGCCCGGAATGTTGCTGGCCAATACCTTTAAGCAGCGCAGCAAGGGAAATGCTGCACTGAGGCATCACACCAATGCGCAAGGTCCCGCTCAGCCCCTGCTTTAGCGAAGCCACTTCCAGCTTCAATCCTTCATAGACAGAAACAATCTCGCGCGCCCAGCTCAATACTCTGACGCCCTCGGCAGTAAAACCTTCGAAATTATTGCCGCGGTTGATTAAATTAAGATCTAATTCTTTCTCAAGATTCTTTAATCGCATCGACAAGGTGGGCTGGCTGACAAAACTGGCTTCGGCAGCACGTCCAAAATGCTTTTCTCTTTCTAAATTACATAGATATTGAAGTTGCTTTATGTCCATAAAACCGTCAGGCCCATAAGAATTATTGATGAAAGTATATCAGGTATGAAAAATGAGAAAAGTTTATCGCTGAACAGTAAGGACGATCTTTACTTAACTACGTTATAGAGTTAACTTTCAAGTTCCCCTTTTGAGAGTGGTGGAATATGACTACTAACATTAAGCATATTATATTAGGCACATTGCTCATTTCATTTAGCTCTCTTCAGGTTGCACAAGCGGACGATGCGTTAGACAGAACCATCGTTCCCGCTCAGGGAGAGCAAGTCGCAACCGTAACACCAACGATTGGAGATATTTATCGCCAATGTTTTAATGGCGCTGAGTATGTAGGAACCAAAGCTGCCGATGCGCAAAGAGAACTGTGTATTGGATTTATGGCTGCGGCGACACAATCAGCTTCAAATAACGGCAATGGCGTTTGCCCTCCGTTATCATACCGACAAATTCTGGCAGAGGTGAATACTAGAATAGAGAACAATGATGAGTGGAAAAAGCCCGCGCTGCCGTTCCTGGTAGCCTCATTACAGGTTCTTGGCTGTAAAAAAGAAAAATTGCCAGATAATCAACAGGGAGATAAATAACCTGCACTTCAGTACAGGTTATTTATCATTTTGATCAGTTAGATTTTCAACTTGATATAGTCGATAGCGCGGCTAACAATGCCGCCTTTTGGCAAATCTTCCAATGCAACCAATGGCACTGTCTTAACGATTTTGCCGTTATCGACAATATTAATGGTCCCTACGTCTTGCCCCTTGGTCAGCGGTGCATCAATCTGTTGATTGTTCAGCACGTACTGCGCTTTAACCTTCTCGCTGTCTGCCTGAGGGATATTGAGATAAACATCACTAAGGCTGCCGACTTTAATCTGTGGTTTATCACCAAACCAGACCTTCTCGGTGGACACGCTCTGACCGGCTTTAAATACCTGCATGCTGGTGAATTCGCGGAAGCCCCAGGTCAGCAGTTTGCGCGCCTGCTCTTCACGCCCTTTCGAGCTTTTGCCACCCATGACTACCGCGATTAAACGACGGTTGCCTTCGGTCGCAGAGGCAATAATGTTGAAACCTGCAGTTTCGGTATGGCCGGTTTTCAAACCATCGACGTTGAGGCTTTTGTCCCACAGCAGACCATTACGGTTCTGTTGAGTGATATTGTCATAGGTCAGGGATTTTTCGTCATACATATGATATTCCTCAGGTTCCCCGCCGATAATGGCGCGCGAGAGCTTGGCTAGATCGTATGACGTGGTGAACTGACCCGGAGCATCAAGACCGTGAACGGTTTCGAAATGCGAGTTGGTCAAACCGAGTTTTTGCACGTACTGGTTCATGATACCCACGAAAGCATCCTGACTTCCGGCAACATAGTCGGCCATCGCTACGCAGGCATCGTTACCAGAATCGATGATAATGCCCTGAATCAGGTTGCGAACAGTGACGCGATCGCCAGGTTTGAGGAACATCAGTGAAGAACCCGCGAGGACTTTATTACCGGCAACCCAGGCTTCCTGAGGAACGGTAACCACGTCATCCATGGTGATTTTGTGCTGATCCAGAGCACGGTCGATGACATATCCTGTCATCAATTTAGTCAGGCTCGCAGGGTTGCGGCGTTCGTCAGGATTTCCGGAAGCCAGTACATCGCCGGTAGCATAATCCATAAGAACAAAAGAAGCAGCATCAATGCTGGGTGGCACTACCTGAAAATCTATCGGTGCAACAGCCCACGCATTACTGGCAGAGACACAGATTACTCCGGACAAAATACTCAATACTAAACGCTTCACTTAATCATCCTCAAACGCACTTATAATGTCAGCCAAACCCGAATCATTGGGGCAGCCGGGCAAGGTCGAATTGTACCTTTCGCGGCATAGGTTGCATCAAATAATTGAGAAGCTAAACAATAAGACCTTTGCTGAAAGTTTCACAATGAAACCATTTGCTTACAATTTCAGAATCCCCCATTAAAAATAAGCCCATCATTGATGCGCTCTATCCCACTATCACAACATTCGATTAGACGAGTTCTCAAATCGCTCATAAAATTGTGACATAAAATTAACAATCTCAAGTTTAGTGCTGGATGGGATTGTCAGACACTCACCTGCGAAGACCTAATATGAAATTCAAATCCGAGATTAAACCTTATACCGGCGCGGCTGGTGGCTGGGGTTCATTGGAAGCTACCACGCGTTACGTTTTCGACAGTAAAAAAGTTCTTGGCAACCTGCGCAACCTGCTGCGTGTCAATAAAGGTCGCGGCTTCGACTGCCCTGGCTGTGCGTGGGGTGACGATAATCACAGCACCTTCAGTTTCTGCGAAAACGGTGCCAAAGCCGTGAGTTGGGAAGCCACTCGCAAAGCCGTTGAACCCGAGTTTTTTGCCCGGCACAGCGTTGCTACCCTGCGCGAGCAAAGCGACTATTTCCTCGAGTATCAAGGCCGCCTGACGCATCCAATGCGTTATAACCGCACCACCGACCACTACGAACCCATTACCTGGGACGCAGCATTCTCACTGATTGCCAGCCATTTAAACGGACTCGAAAGCCCAAATCAGGCCGATTTTTACACTTCTGGCCGTGCAAGTAATGAAGCTTCATATCTTTATCAGGTCTTTGGCCGCATGTTTGGCACGAATAATTTTCCCGATTGCTCAAATATGTGCCACGAGGCCAGCGGCGTTGGCTTGAAGCAAAGCATCGGTATCGGTAAAGGCACCATTCGTCTTGACGATTTCGAAAAGGCCGACGCCATTTTCGTTTTTGGCCAGAATCCAGGCACTAACCATCCTCGCATGCTGCACAGCCTGCGCCACGCTGCCGATCGCGGCGCAAAAGTGGTGAGCTTCAACACCCTGCGTGAGCGCGGTCTGGAACGTTTTGCCGATCCGCAAAAACCGCTGGAAGTCGTCACACCGAAAGCCGGTCGTATCAGCTCGGCCTATTACCAGCCGAATCTGGGCGGCGATATGGCCGCAGTGCGCGGTATGGTCAAAGTGCTATTGCAGACTCATCGTCAACGAATTGCTTCCGGCGAGCCTTCCCTGTTTGATCAAGAATTTATTGATGCCAACTGCCACGGCATGGATGAGTATCTGGAGATTGTCGATCAGACCAGCTGGGAACAAATCACCCAGCAGTCTGGCCTGAGTGAGTTCGAAATTCGCGAAGCGGCCGCCATTTATATGAACGCCGAACGGGTTATTTGCACCTGGGCCATGGGCATTACGCAGCATAAGCATTCGGTGCCAACCGTGCGCGAAATTACCAACCTGCAACTGCTGTTTGGGCAACTGGGTAAGCCGGGCGCGGGGTTGTGTCCGGTACGTGGCCACAGCAACGTGCAAGGCAATCGCACCATGGGTATCGATGAGAAAGCGCCAAAGCCGCTACTCGATAGCCTGGAGCATCATTTCAAATTTACGCCTCCGCGCGAACCGGGTCATAACACCGTAGAAGCGTTGGAAGCCATGCTGCGCGGTGAGGTTAAAGTACTGATTGCACTGGGTGGTAATCTGGCCGCCGCCGCGCCGGATACTCCACGTACCGAGCAAGCTCTGAGTAACTGCGATCTGACTGTACAAATCAGCACCAAGCTTAATCGCAGTCATTTGACGCCGGGGCATGAAGCGCTGATATTGCCTACTCTGGGTCGCACCGAGCTGGATATGCAAGCCACCGGCTCACAGTTTATTACCGTTGAGGATTCTTTCAGCATGGTGCACGCCTCGGAGGGTGTAGGCATTCCTCTGTCGAAAGAACAGCGTTCTGAAACTGCTATTGTCTGCGGTATCGCTGACGCCGTTCTCGGCAAACGTTACCTGGACTTTATGGCGCTGGCGGATGATTACAATCTGATCCGCAATCATATCGAGGCCACCATCCCTGGCTTTAACGATTTCAATAAACGCTGCGATATTAAAGGCGGTTTTTATCTTGGCAATGCGGCGGCGGACCTGAGCTTTAATACGCCGAGCAGAAAAGCTAATTTCAGCGCGGCCCCATTGCCTGAACGGGTGATCCCGATGGAAAATGACGACGCACCGTTTACTCTGCAAACGCTGCGCTCACATGACCAGTACAACACCACTATTTACGGCCTTGATGACCGATATCGCGGTGTTTATGGTCAGCGTGAGGTGTTATTTATCCATCCTCAGGACCTGGCCGATCTCGGCATGAAAGACGGCGATTTGGTTGAGATAGAAACGCTGTGGAGCGACGGTATCGAACGTAAAGTTTCTGGTTTCAAGCTGGTTAGCTACGATATTCCACGCGGTAATCTGGCGGCTTATTATCCGGAAACCAACCCACTGGTTCCGCTGTCGAGCTTTGGCGATCAGACTCATACGCCAACCTCGAAATCTATCCCTGTGGCAATTCGCCGCTGTGAAGCGATTGTCGATACCCGCCGTATTGCCTGAGTTTTACCTCAATAATGCGTTAAAACTTTTGACAATTTCCCTGACTCGCAGGCCTA
>NZ_AJHJ01000013.1 GCF_000257645.1 Serratia sp. M24T3 | reverse complement strand
TTTAAACCTGCACAATCTTGGTTCACGGTTGTTGTTCGTTCAGCGCGATCACAGTTTCGCCATCGCCTGATCAGAGGGGCAAAACGCTGATGATCAGTCTCGATGGCCTCAGAGAATCGACAAATACCTGATTGGTCGCCGTCTGTTTTAATCTTGCCTGACCTTCCGGTTCGCCGCTGTTGGGGTTGCTGTCAAAGCGCGGGAAATTGCTGCTGGCGATGTCCAGGCGAATGCGGTGCCCTTTTTTGAACAAATTACAGGTGGCAAAAGGCGCGATAGTGACTTCGACAATTTCATCGGGTGAAAGCAGCTGCTCTTTTTCCCAACCCTGGCGATAACGACAGCGAATAATTCCGTCAGTGATGTTCATCGCATAGCCCTGCGGATAATCTTTTGAGGGCGGATAAACGTCGACCAGCTTGGCGGTGAAGTCGGTATCGAGCGCCGAGCTGGAAATCCACAGCTTGATAGTCACGTCTCCTGCGACCAATAGATCCTTTTCAAGTTCTGGAGTCTGGAATACCAGCACATCTGCGCGCGCGCTCAACGGTAAATTATCGCCACGCGTGCCGAAAAATTCACTGCTTTCGCGCTGGTCAAACGCGCCGCCCTGAAATACCGGCAAGCCCGAGGTCACGGAACCGCCAATCGTCGGCACTGGGTGATGCGGGTCCGCGAGATAACGCAGCGGGGCGGCAGAGCGGGAGGGTTGCTCGCAAGACAGAGCGCCGTCACGATGTAAAAACAGGGTGGTGGGTTGGCTGCCTTTTAACGGCCATTGATCGCTGTTCAGCCATTTTCCGCCGTGCTGCAAACGCCCGGCATCATTTTTATCGCCGCCACCGCCGCCCATCACAAACACTTCAACCTCGTGCGGTGCCTCTTTGCTGGCCGAATTTTTTAACCAGCGATCGAACCAGTCGAGCCTGCAGGTCATCCAGTCGGCTGCAACGTTGTTATCAAATGCCGCGGCGCGCCCAAACTCGGCGTTGCCGCTAAAGGTGATGTTACGGTCGCCATGCAACCACGGACCCATGATCAATCGCTGTGGGTAGGTTTTGCCCTGACAAAATGCCTTGAAATTATCCAGCGTCGAGCTGACATAAGCGTCGTACCAGCTGGACATAAACATCACCGGCATATCAGGAATTTGCTCAAAACTCTCGGCGGCATAAATCCCGTTTTGTCGCCAATAATCCGAGAATTCGCCCTGCGACCACTGCTCGAACAAATAATTTTCATATTCCGGGACGTGGCGCAGCGGGGAGTGTCCGGGAAACCACGGCATTTGCGCAAACCAGTCGAGAATATTCTCCTGTTCCAATGCCTTGCGAATCAACGGATTTTGCTGCGCCAGCGGGCTTTCCTGCGACCATTTATACGCCCAGGTTGCTTGCTTGAGTTCGAAGGCTCCACCTTGGCGAATGCCGCACTGAAACGCATTATGAAAACCTCCGGAATCCAGCACCATGGTTTTCAAACCGGGTGGATTAAGACAGGCCATCGCCAGCTGGGTATGGGCAGCATACGATAGCCCCATGCTGCCGATATCTCCATTGCACCACTGCTGTTCGATAATCCATTGCAGGGTATCGAAGCCATCGACGCCCTCTGAGGTATATTTTGTGAACACGCCTTCGGAACCATAACAGCCGCGACAGTCCTGAAATACCACCGCATAGCCGCGATTGACCAATGCCTGCGCCATATCGCGACGCGAAAGTTTGCTGCCATCGACATTTACCTCAGAGCGCGACTGCCCGCGTTTGTTATAAGGCGTACGTTCAACCACCACCGGGAAAGGGCCTGAGCCAGCGGGTAAATAAATGTCGGTTGCCAGATTTACACCATCGCGCAGGGTGATCATCACGTTTTCAAGCAGAGTCATTGTGGTTTCAGATTGCATTATCGTTTTCCATCGAAGGATAAGTTAGTAGCCGATGGCGACTGCGACAGTTAGCATCGCAATCGCCAGCGCGGCAAAAATAAGAAACAGCGGCAGCAGAAACTTCGCCCACTGAGTCCATCCCACTTGTGCAGAAGCGAGGAAAATCAGTAGCCCGCTGGAGGTGGGCG
The DNA here is from genome assembly GCF_000257645.1 of Serratia sp. M24T3. GTDB lineage: Bacteria > Pseudomonadota > Gammaproteobacteria > Enterobacterales > Enterobacteriaceae > Rouxiella. The sequence goes on along the minus strand of NZ_AJHJ01000013.1, from coordinate 111,658 downwards.
TTATCATGTTGGTTAGCCCGTTGCCCATCAGGAAAGCAAACACGGTGGTCTGTGGCGCAACGCCGGAAAGCTGCCCCAGTGGCCCGAGTATCGGCATGGTGACAGCAGCCTGGCCCGAGGTTGAAGGGATCACAATGTCCAGTAACAGCTGGCAGATAAACATGCCGTAAGCCGAAATGTACGGGCCGTGCTGCCCGACCAGCTGCACCAGCGCGTTGATTAAAGTGTCCATCACTTTGCCCTGGCTGAGCACGATTTCAACCGCCGTTGCCAGCCCAATCAGCAATCCGGCAATCAGCACTTTTTTCATCCCGCCGACAAAGGCATCCGCCGACGCGCTGGCACCCATGCCGCTCATTGCCGAGAAAATCATGCTTAAAAACAGGTAGTAGGCCGAGAGTTGGGTGTTTTTCCAATGCCACTGATTGGCGGCAAAAACCATAAAGGCTATGCCAACCAGCAGAGTCGACATCATCAGGCAGTGGCGCAGCGAAAGCGGCTGAGTAGAGAACGAAGTGTCGATCGTGCCGCCAACGGGGCCGTGTCGGCGTATCGCCCATAAAACGAAAGCGACGCCTGTCAGCATAAACAGCACATAGGCCGCCAAACGCATGCTCAGGCCACTAAATATCTGCACCCCAACCAGCGGCTGCGCGATGGAAAGCGCATAAGGATTAGTGACAGACGCCAGATAGCCGACCTTGACGGCGACAGCGACAACCGCCAGCCCGAGAATATTGGGCAAGCCAAGCCGGTTCATCAAGGCCACCACCAGTGGGATGACCAGCAAATACTCTTTCGCCAGCCCCATAAAGGTGCTGCCCGCTGAAAACACCAGCATCAGCGTGGGTACCAGAAAGTAAATATTACCTTTGGTGATACCCAGCAGACGTTCCAGCGAGGCTTCTATCGCGCCCGACTGGTTCAGTACGCCAAACATCCCGCCGATAAACAGTACCATGACGATCAGCCCTGCCTGTTTCACAATCCCCGCTGGGATAGCCATCACGCCGTCAATAATGCCGACCGGCGCGGCTTGTCCCGCGGCTGGAGCTGCTCCGAGACCTAGCATCTGGGTCAGTGAATAATGTTTTTCAATGACCTGATAGGTTCCTGGGATCACCTTTTGACCCTGATGCTGAAACTCCCCCGAGCTGAGTATCCAGGTCATGACGACTGCCACGACCACGATAAACAGTAAAACCAGCGTCGGATTCATTTGCTTGCCGCTGGTGAATTTCTTGTGCGTTGTCAGGCTGGATTCAGTCATGGTGTTGCCCTCTGTTCAAGATAAAACAACCGCTAAAGTGTGCAGTAGGATGAACATCCCAGCTGCGCCGAAATTTGTGCCGCTGCCTGGCTTAGTTGTTCGATGACCTCATCGGCGCTCGGCTCGGCGCGCTGCATAGGTGCGCTCAGACTTAACGCCGCGATACATTCACGGCGGCTATCAAATATCGGCACGGCAAAGGCCCAGACTCCCGGCGTCAGTTCTCCCCGCGAGCGGGCGAGCTGTTGTTGGCGTATCTCTCTTAGCTGAGCGGATAACTGCGCTGGATCTTTTGCCTGTTCGACATATTGGTCCTGTAAAGCCTGCGTGGCGTAGGCCAGCAGCAACTTTCCCGAAGGGCCTTCGCCCAAACGTCGACGATTACCTACCGCGCTTCTCACCTGAAGCGTCTGTTTTGAGGTGCGAGAAATAATCTGAACCACTTCTTCACCCTCGCGCAGGCGAATTTGTAGATTCTCGTTTAGGCGTTCGCTCAGTTGGTCAAGCCACGGTTCTGCCGCGCAGAGCAGCAAGTTCTGGCTTCGAGCACTGATGCCAAGCACCAAAATTTGGTGCCCCAGACGATAAGTCGCCGGATCGCCGCTTTTTTGGACATAGAACCGTGCTTCGAGGGTCGATAGCAGGCGATAAACGCGCGACTTGGTAATACCGCTGCGGCGCGCAATTTCGCTAAGACCGATCCCAGGGCGGTCTGCCAGCAGGTTTAACAGCTGCAAAGCGCCGTCGAGGCTTGCTACGCCAGGCTCATTCATTTTTTTCCTTTTATTATCGGTAGGTTCGTTAGGTGAACCGATGTTTTATTTTTTGTGAAAATAAACATTGCACGTTTTATCAACGATGACAAGTGAGAGCAAAAGGTAAACGCGCGCCAGGTCACAGAGTTTTATTCGGCATTAAGTTGAAGTTTATAGAGGGTAATCAGTGACAGTATTTGAAATGGGGAATGATGGGCTACAAGAGGGAATATTGCTGGCGGATCCAAAAAAATAAAAAAGAGCGGTGATTAGCCGCTCTCAGTTGTGAGCAATCGAAATTATCAGTTTTCAGGCGGTGCTTTGCCGTCTTCAATAAAGTCTTCGTCAATCTCTTCGATATTTTCTTCATTATCGCGACCGGAAAGAATATTCCAGCAGGCAATAAACAGCGCAGCGATGAGTGGACCGATCACAAAGCCGTTAATACCGTAGACTTCCATACCACCCAGCGTGGCGATAAGGATCATGTAGTCAGGCATTTTAGTATCTTTACCTACCAGCAGCGGGCGAAGAATATTATCCACCAGCCCGATGATAACGACAAAGAACACGACCAGGAAAATACCTTGCCACAGCTGGCTGGAGGCGAAGAAGTAAATCGCCGCCGGAACCCAGATAATGGCAGAACCTACCGCCGGAATAAGAGACAGGAAGGCCATTAGCGCGCCCCACAGCAAAACGCCCTCAATACCCGTTATCCAGAACGCCAATCCGCCCAGCGCGCCCTGCACGATGGCGACGATAACGGTGCCTTTAACCGTGGCACGAGATACCGCAGCAAACTTCATAAACAGATGATGTTTAACGGGTTTAGTTAGAGGCAGTGCTTCGAGAATCAGGTTTACCAGATAAGCTCCGTCCTTTAGCAGGAAGAACAGCAAGTACAGCATAATGCCGAAGCCGACCACGAAACTAAAGGTGCCTTTACCGATTAGGAACACGCTGCCAGCCAGATATTGGCTGCCTTTGAGTGCGAAACCAGAGAGCTTTTGCTGAATGCCAGCAGCAGTGTCGAGGTTGTATTCGGCCATTTGGTGCTGCGCCCAGACCGGCAAATGCTGGATAACGTCGGCAATAATAGTTGGAAGCTGAGTATTGTTATGCTGCAGCTTGCTGTAAACCATATTGAACTCAATCGCCAGTGAAGAGGCGATAACCGCCAATGGCGTGAATACAATCAGGCAGATCACCAGCAGTGTCAGCAATGCCGCGATGCCGTTCTTGTCTCCAAGCCAGTCTCGGAACTTGGTTTTTAGCGGATGGAAAATTATCGCTAAAATAGCCGCCCACAGTACGGACGAATAGTACGGCTGTAAAACATCCAGAAACGCCCATGTCACGATGAAAAGTATCAGGATGAAAAATCCCTTGGAAATGCCGCTTAATCTCATGTGTTTCCCCTGAAACTCAATTTAGTCATCGAACTATAGAGTGAAGCTGCCGCTTTGCAACTTTACGACAGTGACTTAAGCACTTCTGACGCAGAAAAAATAACTTAAGTTAAATTATCGCGCGTAATTCTGTTTGAGCCTTCCTTAAGTCAGAAAATACATGTTTTGTGGTTCACAAAAGATTTTAACAGCAGCCCCTGTGGCGTATGCGCATTGGCTTAAAACTAAAATTACGATAAATAATCAACATCCGTAAATTAGTTGATATTTCTGAGCCTAATAAATATTAGAGTCATCTAACCAAAATCCGCTATTTTCTCGAACAATGGGCGGCAGAAGACCCGCAGGCCAGAACGGTGATTAATCAAGCAGCCTTGATCTGGGGTATACTTTTTCTTAATCTTAATTATCACTCAGTGCAGCACAACCTTCCGGGGCGCTCATCCCTGTAAAACGTAGGCGAAAAGCATGAATAATGCAGTTTCTTTACCGATGTATGCGGTAAATCCTCCTGATGTTGACGCGCTATGGTCGGGTTTGCGTGAGCTGATGGCAGAAGAGGGCCTTACTGCTGGCAATGCGTCTTTATCCTGGCCACAAGATTTGATTCAACATTGGCAACAGCCACAGTTGTTGTTAAGCCAAACCTGCGGCTATCCGTTGGTGACCCGTCTAAAAGATGTGCAACCGCTGGGCTGTTTCCACTATTCAGCGCCGGGCTGTGAAGGGTTGGGTTATCGAAGTTTTTTAGTCACGCGCCAGAAAGATATGGGGGCTGGGGTAACCGATTTTCGCCAGCGCGTAGTGGTGTGCAACAGCGAAGATTCGCAGTCGGGTTTTAATGCGCTGCGCAAAATGGTTGAGCCGTTGAGTGAAAACGGCTGCTTCTTTCGTCAGATTATCTTTAGCGGTAGCCATCGCCAATCTTTGCAGGTGATCCAGCAGGGCGAAGCGGATATTGCCGCTATCGACTGCGTGACTTTTGCTTTATTAAAGAAATATCAGCCGCAGGCGCTTGCCCAATTGAAGGTGATCGGTGAAACGCCGCTTACTCCGGGGTTGCCGCTGATTACCGGCCCCAACACTTCTGCCGATCAAATCTTCGGGCTGAGAAAAGCGCTGAAAAGGCTGGTCAGCGAGCCGCGTTATCAGCAGCTCTGCCGCCAGGCGTTGATCACCGGTTTTAGCAAAGTCAGCCGCAAACAGTACGACATCATTCTTTAAGCGCTTATCCTCCCTGCATCAGGCGGCGATATTTCATGTGATCGTTATAAAGCTCATGAAATACCTTATATTTTCGGTCGTAATACTCTTTGATCTTGTTGGTCTGCGGTGTCACCGTCTTGCCGATACGGCTCATGGCCGCCATCGCCTCGGGTAACGATTCATACACTCCCGCAGCCACCGTGCCCATCATTGCGCTGCCTAGCAGCATCGCCTCGCTCTCTTCCGGTAACAGCATCGCGCAGCCGGTCGCGTTGGAGTGCTCCTGAACAAATACCGGATTTTTAGTACCGCCGCCGCTGGCCATCATGGTGTCTATCGCATAGCCGCTGTGATTCATGGTTTCGATAATGTGCCGCGTACCTAGCGCCAGCGCCTGAATGGTCGCTAAATAATGCAGCGCCATATCTTCCGGCGTGCGAGAAAGTTTCAAGCCGGTGAGGGTGCCGGTTAAGGTCGGATTGGCGCGCGGTGAACGGTTGCCGTGGAAGTAGGGCAGCATGTGAATATCCTGGGTCAGGAAAGCAATATTTTCGCGTTCTCCCGCCATCTCGCGCAGCAGCGCATTCAGGGTTTCATAAATTGTTTTACCGCGTTCTTTGCTCTGCTTCAGCAAATCGGCATAACAGGGATGTGACTGAATTACGTGGTCGATAAGTGCGCCGGTGGTCGATTGACCGCCTTCGTTGAGCCAGTAATCCGGCAACAGTGCAGAGAAATAGGGTCCCCAGATGCCGCCAATATAGCGAGCAGATCGCGACATCGCCATGTGTGCGGTCGAAGTACCCCCGATCAGCGCGATACGGCGGTCGAAATCGGCGGTCTCGCCGGATGCGCCGCTTGCGCCAAGAATTCCCAGACTGCCGGCGTGGGCATCGATAATCGATACACTCACTGCGGTGCCCGGCATCAGCCCCAGTTCACGGGCGGCAGTTTTCGTCAGGCCGTGTCCTAGCGGCTGGCCCATGGTTTTCACCTCGCTGCCAATTTTCGCCGCGTTGTTATCCAGCAAATCTTCAAGACCGATCTGCTTGAAATAACTGGTGTCCCAGCGATCTTCGTGGCCGATATAGGTCCATTTACAGACAGTAGAACATAGCGAGCGGGCAGTATCGCTGGTTGCGCGCCAGGTCAGGAAGTCAGGTAAATCAAAAAGATGGCCAACGTTACTCCAGGTAGTCGGCATATGCTGTTTGAGCCATAGCAGCTTCGGTGTCTGCATCTCTGGCGAGATAATGCCGCCTACAAACTCCAATACCCGATGGCCGGTAGCGTTAATGCGTTCGGCCTGTGAAATAGCCCGGTGATCCATCCAGACAATAATGTTTTGCTCGCTGCGACCCGAGGGGCTCACGGTCAGCGGTTTGCCTTCTTTATCCAGCACCACCAGCGAACAGGTGGCATCAAAGCCCATGCCTTTGACCTGAATCGGGTTGATATCTGCCTGATTCATTGCATCTTTTACCGCGTTGCAAACGGCGGCCCAAATTTCATCCGAGGATTGTTCCACAAAATCGGCTTTCGGGCGGTACAAGGTAATGTCGCGGCTGGCCTGACTGACCATGTGTCCCTTCAAATCAAACACGCCTGCGCGAGCACTGCCAGTTCCCACATCCACGCCAATAAAATAACTCGCCATGTTTAGATCCTTATGTCTCTGTAATCAATGTCTTTTAAAGTCGATTATGATTTACGATTCTGTAATGCGATAAACAGGATCAACACGCCGCCCCAGAGCGCCATGGTCAGATAACTGCTGACGCCCATCAGGTTCAGGCCGCTTTCCAGCATCTGCAATACCACCAGCGCCAGCACCAGACCAATCACTCGACCAAAGCCGCCGTCAGGATTGATGCCGCCCAACACCGAGGCCAGAATAGTGACCAGCAGGTAGGAGTCGCCATAACCCGCCTTGGCCGAGTTGAATTTCGACATCATCAGCAGCGCCGCCGCCCAGCCAAACAGCGCCGACAGTACATAGACCACCAGCGTCACGCGATGGGTACTGACACCGCTGAAGCGCGTGGCCTGCTCGTTGGAGCCCATCAGGTACAAACTTCGGCCCAGCGTAGTGTGCTCGAGCACGACCCACAGCAGAAACGCCACCAGTAGAAACAGCACCAGCGCAATAGGTATTCCTAGCAGATTTCCGCTGCTAAGATACTGAATAGCAGATGGAAAACCGGAAATCACCGTTCCTCCGGTAAGCAGGATATTCAGCCCGGCAATCAGGGTCATAGTGCCCAATGAGGCGAGAATGGGTGAGACGCCAATGTAGGCAATCAGCGAGCCGTTAAGCAGGCCAATCACGATTGCCACGGCGATACCCGCCAGCATTGCCAGCGCAAAATACAGCGGCTGATCAGGGTGGGCGACCAGAATAGCCGCCATCACCAGTGAGCAGGCGTTGGCTCCGGCGATTACCGACAGATTAATGCCGCCGGTTAACATGGTTATGCCCATTCCCAGTGCCAGCATGCCAAGGATCGGCAGTTGCGAAGAGATGGACTGGAAGTTGCCAAGACTAAAGAAACTTTTACCCAGCGTGAACGAGAACAGCAGGGCGACGGCAATAATGATCAACACCTGCAAACGGATGATTCTGTCAGCGGGGATAAAGCGGGTTAATGTGCTCATGTTAAATACCCTTCGCCAGTTTGCGTTTTTCATTCCACGCGGTGCTGCTGATGCTGACCAGAATGATCACTCCGCTAAACACCTGATGCCAGTAAGAGGAGATCGACAGCAGCGTCAGACCGTTTTGCAGGAAGGCCAGCAGCATCACGCCGAGAATGGTGCCGGTCAGCGAACCGCGACCGCCGGTCATGCTGGTGCCGCCCAATACCACGGCCGCCAGTACTGTTAGCTCAAAGCCCAACAGCGAATTTGGCGCTACCGATTGGGTGATTTGCGCTTGCACCACGGCGGCAATGCCCGCCAGCAGCCCCATAAAACCGTAAACGTAAAAGTGTAATCGCAGAATGTTCAGGCCCAGCCGCGATGCTGCATCGCGATTGCTGCCCATGGCATAGATTTGCCGACCAATACGGGTGCGGTTCATTAGCACGCCAGTGGCGATAATCACCGCCGCCAGGCTGAGCAGCGGCAGCGTCAGGCCGTAATCGTTGCCGTCGGAAGCGGTGAACGAGAACCAGTTTATGCCGTTCATAAACCAGTCGGGGAAGCCGTACAGCCAGGTACCGTCGGTGAAATACACCAGCAGGCCGTAGTAAAGATTTAGCGTCGCAATGGTGATGATGATTGCCGGCACGCGTAACCAATAGACCAGAAAACCGTTGACCAATCCGAGCAACAGCCCGACGCCCATCGCCATCGCGAAAGCCACCGGGAAGCTGCCGCCGTGATGAATGATGTAGCTCGCCATTACATATTGACCCATCGAGGTCATCGCCGGAAACGAAATGTCGATCCCTCCAGCGATCAGCACTACGAACAGGCCGCAGGCTAGAATCCCCAGAATGGCATAGCTGGTGGCGACATCGGTGAGGTTGCCGATGGTCAGAAATTCTTTGGTGCTGATGCTCAGGCCAACCGCCAGTAATAGCACCAGCACCCCAAGCCAAAACTCATGATAAGAGAGGGCTTTAGATAAATGATTACGCATTGATCACCTCCGCAATCTGCTGTTCGCTACACTGGTGCGGCGAGAACTCGGCGACCAGCTCACCTTTGCGCATGACCAACACGCGGTGGCTGTTGTAATAGGCCTCCGGGATTTCGTCGCAAATCATCAGCACCGCCATGCCCGACTCGGCAAGATCGCGGGCAATTCGGTAAATCCCTTCTTTATTAGCGATATCAACGCCAACCGTGGGGGAGTCGAGGATCAGAATATGTGGCTCGGTGGCGACCCATTTGGCGATGGCGATGCGCTGTGCGTTACCGCCGGACAGTGTTTTCACCGGCAGCGCACTGTCAGAGACCTTGATATTCAGATCACGGATCAGATCGTTAACCACCGATTTAGCTTTGCGATGATTCATCAGTCCGCTGGGTTTTTGCAGCTTGTTGAAGATCGAAACCAGTGTGTTGTCGTAGATCGACTGCTCCATAATCAGCCCTTGAGTCAGGCGATCCTCGGAAACATAGGCGATGCCATTGCGAATCGCGTCACGGTTGCTGCGAAAACTCACCGGCTTGCCATTAATGCGGATCTCGCCGCTGTCGGGGCGGGTCATGCCGAACAGGCTGAGGCACAGCTCGGTTCGCCCGGAGCCGAGCAGTCCAACGATTGAGGTGATCTCGCCCTGACGCAGCGACAGGGAAATATCCTGATATTGCCCGGCGCGGCTAAGGTGACTGACTTCCAGCAGCGGCGTGACTTCAGCGGGCGCGCGATGGGGCAGGTGGCTGTAGCTGAAACGCTGGCCTGTCATGAGAAACGCGAGCTCATTGCTGTCAAGTTCGCTGGCTGGATAGGTGCCGACCAGCTTGCCATCTCGCATCACGCTGATTCTATCGGCGACTTCCATGACTTCATCGAGGCGATGGCTGACAAACACTACGCAAATATTGGCCGCTTTAAGCTCGTTCACGACTCGCAACAGGCCATTGACCTCGGTACGCGTCAGCGAGGCGGTGGGTTCATCCATGATAACCAGGCTGGCGTCGGCGGCGATGGCGCGACAGATAGCGACCAGTTGGCGATCGGCGATCGACAGTTTTTCAACTTTGCGATCTGGATCCAGCGCCACGCCAACGCGTTTCATCGCCGCCAGAGCTTTTTGGCGCATTGCGTCTTTATGCACCCAGAAATCGCCGCCGGGTAAATAACGGTGAATGGCAATATTCTCGGCTACCGATAAATTAGGGAATAACGATAAATCCTGATAAATCACCTGAATGCCGTAAAAAGAAGACAGCTGCGGGGTTAGCGAATGGAATAATTTGCCATCCAGCATAATTGCCGCGCCTTTTTCAGGCTGATAAACCCCGGAGATAACTTTAATAATTGTGCTCTTTCCGCAGCCATTTTGCCCGGCCAGACAGTGAACCTCGCCCTTATTCAAAGTCAGAGTGACGTTATCCAGCGCTAATACGCCGGGAAATTTTTTACTGATATGTTCGAGGCTGATTAATGCCTCGGATGAGGAAGCAGAATGACTCTGGCTGGAGTCAAGCGTCGCAATATTATTCATCGACATTTTCCTTACTGCACTGGTGATATATCGATGCGGGTTAGGCATCGATATATTAAATAACCTACTAAAAATAACTAACTGTAATTTTAAAAAACCGTGCCGAAGCGATTATTATTTTAGAAGCCCAGGCTTTTGGCATTATCTGCCGAAACTTCAAGAATACGGTTAAAGCGGATCACGCCGGTATCCATATCGACGTCGGCTTTGCCCAGGCCGTCAATAGTCAGATCCTTGGTGACTGCCTTACCCTGTAGCATTTGATCTGCCAGACTCACCAGCGCGAAACCCGCGTCTTTCGGGTCCCACAGCAGCACTTTTTTGATATCACCGCGAACCAGATACGGCGCGGCCTGCGCTGGCATGGCTATGCCGACGACGGCAACTTTATTCTTGGCGCGTTTTTGCTGAATCGCCTGACCTGCACCAATTGGGCCTAATGAACCAAATCCAATAATCCCTTTCAGATCCGGATAGGCTTTCATTAAGTCGAGAGTAGTGGAATAGGACTTATCAATACTTTCAGCCACCGGCAGGCGCGAGGTGACTTCATGCATATCGGGATATTTTTCTTTTTGATATTTAATCGCGGTATCGGCCCAGGCATTATGCAATGGCACAGTCAGTGAACCGACATAAATAGCGTAGCCTCCTTTACTGTCCATAGCTTTTGCCAGCGCATCCATATTGGCTTCGGCATATTTCTGGCTGTCGATGGTTTCAATATCCCATTGGCCAATTCGCTGGTCGGGAGATTCATTGGTCAATACCACAATTCCGGCCTCACGAGCTTTTTTAAGCACCGGTTCTAATACTTTGGCATCATTTGGCACCACAATAATCGCGTCGACTTTTTTAGCGATCAAATCCTCAATGACTTTTACCTGTTGTGCCGGATCTGGCGTAGAAGCGCCGACTTCATAGGCATTAACGTTTAATTTGGTAGCGGCTTCTTTTACCCCGACTTCCATACGTGTGAACCATGGAATACCGGTGACTTTAGCGACGACGGCAATATCGTAAGGCTTGGCGGCAAAGCTTGGCGTTGAGATCAACATGCATGCTGAAATTACACATGCACTGATTAATGCGTGGTTAAATTTCATGGCTGTACCTTTGTTATGTGTAGGGTGGTTATTTTTTCCACACAGCGAGATTAACAAAGGTCGAACTGGCCCATCGTTTAAAAGTTAACAATGTGTGATAAAAGCCCGTTATTGTTATTATTTATAATAAATAATGTTAATTTATGGTTAAATTTAATCTCGAATGACGCTAACTCATCCACCAAATCAATGCCATCATGTTAAATTATTAGATATTTAGATCATTAATTTAACTTTTACTTAACAATTGAGCTTGTTTTGCTGCTTCTTGCTGGGTGAAGAATGGCGGCTTTTAAAAATGAATTCGTAAACTGTGAGAACTATCACGCGCCATCGACAGCACGGGCAGAGTATCCGCAGTCAACGGGCCTGGTCTACACTGGGGTAAAGCCGTGCCTTCAATCTAACAAATACAGAGGAAGTGTTATGAGTTATCAACCACCTAAAGTCTGGACCAATAACGAACTTGGCGGCGCATGGGGCAAGCTTAACCGCCCCGTGGCTGGCGCGACTCACGAGAAAACACTGCCCGTCGGCAAACATCCATTGCAGCTCTATTCCCTGGGCACGCCCAACGGCCAGAAAGTGACTATTTTGCTGGAAGAACTGCTGGCGCTGGGTGTGACAGGGGCGGAGTATGACGCGCATCTGATCCGCATCAACGAGGGCGATCAGTTCTCCTCAGGATTTGTCGATGTTAATCCAAACTCCAAGATCCCCGCGCTGCTTGACGTTTCCGGCGACGAACCGGTGCGAGTGTTTGAATCCGGCGCAATCCTGCTTTATTTGGCCGATAAGTTTGGTTTCTTCCTGCCAAAAGATCGCGCCAAGCGCACCGAAGCCCTGAACTGGTTGTTCTGGTTGCAAGGTTCTGCGCCATACGTCGGCGGCGGTTTTGGTCATTTTTATCACTATGCGCCGGAAAAAATCGAATACGCCATTAACCGCTTCACCATGGAAGCCAAGCGCCATCTGGACCTGCTCGACAAGCAGCTGGCCGAGCACCGCTTTATCGCCGGTGACGAATACACAATCGCCGATATTGCTATCTGGCCGTGGTACGGCGCTTTGGTTAATGGCCTGCTTTACGAGGCGGCAGAGTTTATCGATGCCAAGTCTTACACTAACCTGCTTCGCTGGACCAATGAGATTGAAGCTCGACCAGCAGTCGCGCGTGGACGTATCGTCAACCGCACCTGGGGGGAGAAACAACTGGCTGAACGCCATGATGCAGCGGATTTTACGGCGCTGGGTCTCTAAGTCTTAATTTAATCACCGCGTGAATGAATGCTTCCTCGGACCTTGAACTGCGAAAGAGTTTTGAACTGCGCATACAAAGTCTGAGGAGGCATTTTATTTTCATTTTACACTCTGCTTTACAGATACCTTCTCAGACCCTCGATTAAACAAAGCAGCGCCGGATTTACCAAGGCACGACTTTCCCCTGATAATCCAGATAATGTAGTCCCGGAACGCCTGAATAGGTCTCGATAGTTTTCACTAGATTTGGAATACTTTCATCAATGGTCAGGCGCGCCTGTGGCCCTCCCATATCGGTTTGCACCCAACCCGGTGCCATCAGCAGCAAGGTACGCGGGTCTTCACTATGGCGGGCGGCGAAGCTGCGCATAAACATATTCAGCGCCGCTTTACTGCCGCGATAAACTTCATAATTGCCGTTGGTATTATTGGTCAGACTGCCCTGACCCGATGACATAATGCCAATTGAACCCGTCGGCGGCACCAAATCTTCAAATTTCTCAATCACTCGCAGCGGGCTGAGTGCGTTGGTCACCATCACGCGAATAAATTCCTCTGTCGAAACATCGGCAATCGTTTCTCCGTCGGCATTTTTAACCCCGGCGTTGACGAACAGCAGGTCAATCTGGCGGTTTCCTAACCTTTCATGCAGCGCATCGACGTCTTGCGGCACCGTGATATCGGCGGTCTCAACCTCAAGCTGCTGCGGCCAGACTTTCTGCAGTTGCAACAGCTTATCTGTTGATAAAGCTCGCCCGGTGGCGATCACTTTCGCGCCATGCTTGAGATATTCTTCCGCCATTGCGAAGCCGAGACCGCGCGAGGCGCCGATAAGCAAAACGGTTTTCTGTACAGAATCTGTTGTCATCTCTATTTCCTCTGGAGGGTTACTTAAGCAGGATTGCTGCCGGTTGAGAAACTTTACGCCTGTCTCAGATAAGGCGGAAGACGCAGCATTTGCATTGATAAGCTGCATAGAGCGCCTTTCAAGTTTTCGGCGAGGGCATTAGTATGGCTCAGGCGCAAAGAGACCAAAATCCGCTTTCTGGCAAAGTGATTTCTCACTTGAAAAGGCAGGCCCATGACTGAACCCGATCTGAATTTACTGATTGCTCTCGCCCCGCTGTTGGCAGAAAGAAGTGTAGCAGGCGCGGCTCGCCGTCTGGGATTAAGTGCCTCGGCGATGAGTCGAACGCTGGGGCGTTTGCGCGAGGCAACCGGCGATCCTTTGCTGGTACGAGCAGGGCGAAATATGGTGTTGACGCCTTACGCCGAGGAGATCCGCGAGCGCACGCATCATGTTTTGGCCGAGGCGCGAGCGGTTCTAAGCCCGTCGAAGGCCGAGCTGGATTTAACCACGCTGGACCGCACTTTTACCCTGCGAGCCAATGACGGTTTCGTTGAGGCTTTCGGCGCGGCGCTGATTGCGGCTGCGGTCAAGGCGGCACCGCGCGTGCGGCTGCGTTTTGCGCCCAAGCCGGAGAAGAGCGACCGGCCTTTGCGCGAAGGTTTGGTCGATCTCGAAATTGGCGTCTTGGGGGAAATGGGGCCGGAAATCCGCTTGCAGGCACTGTTCAGGGATCGTTTTATCGGTGTCGTGCGTAAAGGGCACACTCTCGAAAATCGTCGGGAAATTACCGCCCAAGATTATGCTGCCTGCGATCACGTTGTCGCGACGCGCAGTGGTAAAGCCAGCGGACCCGTGGATGAAGCGCTGGCAGAGCTGGGGTTGCAGCGCAATATTGCCGCCGTGGTATCGAGCTTTCATTCCGCGCTGGCGGTGGCAAGAGGGTCTGACCTGGTCGCTCTGGTGCCGGCGTCTTTTCTGAATTATCTGTCGGAAGAGGGAACAGCAGCCAGCTTCTACGCCTTTGAGTTACCGGTTAAAACGCAAAGTATTACTGTGTCTCAGATGTGGCATCCGCGTTCTGAGGTCGATTCGGCACATCGTTGGTTACGCCAGTTGGTGCACGCAACATTAGTGAACGGCAGTGCTACCACGTAGCATAAGCTGGGTCGGCAATGTGCTGTTCTCTTCCACCTCTTCTCCCTGAATGGCCTGGAGGATCAGTTTGCCGGTCAGCGTGCCCATCTGCTTGTAAGGGATCGCCACGGTAGTCAGTGCCGGTGAGCAAACTTGCGCGATATCGCCGTCGCCCAGACCGGCGATCGCCAGCTGTGCCGGTACTGAAATGCCCTTTTTGTGGCAGGCGGCGATGGCTCCGCTGGCCAGCTCGTCCGACGTACAAATCAGCAGGTCAAGCTCGGGCCAGTTCAGCAAAATTTCGGGCAGCAATTGCTGGCCGGTTTGAACCGTTGGCGGTAAGGAAGTGCTAACCACTCGATGCGGTGACTGGTTTAGAGACAGCATGGCAGAGTGCCAGCCGCTAAGAATTTGTTGCACCATATGATGTTCGTGGGCGGCGCACAGCAGAGCAATGTTGTGAAAGCCTTTCAATGCCAGCGCATTAATCAGCTGCTTGATTGCCAAACCAAAATTAGTGCCGATATTGATGCCAAGCGGGGTGGCGATAGTGCCGCCGACCTGAACCACCGGAATAGTCGACTTTAGCAACAGATTATTGCTCTCCTCGCTGCTATCGAACTGATACATCACCATCGCGGCAGGGTTATAAGACAGCATCATTTCAACCAGCCTTGACTCATCGGCGGCGGTAAAATGATCCTCCGCGAGGATCATATTGTAGCCTTTAGGTTTCAATACCTGATGCAGCGCTTCGGAAAACTGCGAACAACCGGGCGTGCTGGTGGAAGGCACCACCAAAGTAACCAGACGTGAGGTTGACGAGGCCAGATTACTGGCGGCCAGATTAGGCACGTAACCGAGTTCGCTGATCGCCGCCTCAATTTTTTCTCTCACCTGCGGCGACACTTTTTCCGGCTCTCTAAGCACGCGCGAAACGGTCATCGTACTGACGCCGGTCATTCTTGCGACGTCGGCCAGAGTACTCTTCCCTGAGTTTCGCCGTTGTTTTGCCTTCATTTTTTCCCCTGTCGTCTGATGCGCAATAGTGCCGCGATCGCCTGGACCTTTTTTACGCCTGTCGGCAATTATAGTCGATAGACTTTATAATTGTTAGCGTTAACATTGTGTTATCGAATTGCGTGTTAGCGCTAACAGCTTTTGCGATTCCCATCACAGAAAACAATCGGATGCATCACATATACTCCTGAAAACGTTTAATCAGTGAGGTTCCCATGCTCGCCAAATGGCTAACAGCAGACCGGGTCAAAATCGTGGAACAGACCGCTGGATGGCGTGATGCTGTCCGGCTATCCGCCGCGCCTTTATTGGCCGCCGGAGCCATTTCTCCCTGCTACGTCGAGGCCATTTTCGCTTCGCACGAGAAGCTGGGTCCTTACTACGTGATCGCGCCGGGGCTGGCGATGCCGCATGCCAGACCGGAAGAGGGGGGGATTACCCCCGGGCTATCATTGCTGTATGTCAAACAAGGCGTGCATTTCGAATCGGAGGAAAACGATCCGGTGTATGTCGTGGTGATGCTGTGCGCCATCAACGGCGAGGAACATCTGGAGATGATTTCACATCTGGCAGAGCTGTTCAGTGATGAAGATGACTTCCAGGCATTAATTAAGGCCGATACCTATCCGGCACTGAATGCACTAATCCAAAAATACTAATCGACGGTGTGAGAACAAAATGAAAAAGATCCTGATTGTTTGCGGTAATGGTTTGGGCAGTAGCTTTATTGTTGAAATGAACGTCAAGAAAATCATTAAAGAACTGGGAAAAGAGGCTGAAGTTAGCCACACAGATTTAAGCTCGGCCAAGTCTGAAGCCGCGGATATTTATATCGGCTCAAATGAAATTATAGCCAGCCTCGACGACGGAAAACGCACGGTGTTTGGTCTGAATAATTTACTGGATAATGCAAAAATAAAAGAAATCCTAAGCAATAATTTATAACTTTTATAACGATAAATCACTGAACTCTCAGGCTGCCATCCGGCCGCCGCTATGACCCTGTGTCTGAAAGCCGGGCTTAGAAAAAAGAAATTCAGCGGCATAATATTACCGATTATTTGGAGTCTTTTATGCTCAGTTTTATTATTAATGATGTTCTAGGGACACCTGCTATTCTTGTCGGCCTGTTTTCATTAATTGGCCTGTTATTACAGAAGAAATCTTTCTCCGATACTATTTCAGGCACCCTGAAAACGATTATGGGGTTCCTGATTTTAATTGCCGGTGCAGGGGTTATTGCCACCACGCTAACCAGCTTCAGTGAGTTATTTGTTCACTCGTTTAATATTCAAGGCATAGTGCCAAATAACGACGTAGTGTCGGCGATTGCACAGAAAAACTTCGGCACCTCAACCGCGATGATTATGATATTGGGCATGCTGTTCAATATTCTATTTGCGCGACTCACGCCGCTGAAATACATCTTCCTGACCGGGCACCACACGCTTTATATGGCGGCGATGCTGGCGGTTATTTTAGCGACCGGTGGTATGAGCGGTTTCCCGCTGGTACTGACTGGCGCGCTGATCCTCGGTGCGCTGATGGTGATATCGCCAGCCATTCTGCAGCCGTTCACCCGTAAAATTACCGGCAGCGACGATTTTGCGCTAGGCCATTTCGGATCAACGGGTTATCTGTGCGCGGCGCTGGTCGGTAAACTTATTGGCAAGGGCAGTCGCTCTACTGAAGAGTTTAAGGTGCCCAAGCATCTGAAATTCCTTCATGACTCATCGATAGCCATTGCGCTGACCATGACAATTCTGTTCATTGTGCTGGTGTTGGTCGCTGGCAAAGAGTTTACCGAAACTCAGGTTAGCGGTGGGCAGAACTATATTATCTTTGCGATTATTCAGGCGATTACCTTCGCTGCGGGCGTATACATCATTTTGGCCGGTGTGCGTATGGTTATTGCCGAGATCGTACCGGCGTTTAAAGGCATTGCCGATAAAGTCGTAAAAGACGCCAAGCCCGCTCTCGACTGCCCGACGGTATTCCCGTTTGCGCCGAACGCGGTGATTATCGGTTTCCTGAGTAGCTTCTGCGCGGGTCTGATTTGTATGTTCTTCTTCCCGATGTTGGGGCTGAGCATTATTGTTCCCGGCTTGGTGCCGCATTTTTTCTGCGGCGCAACCGCGGGAGTTTACGGTAATGCAACCGGCGGGCGTCGCGGGGCTATTGTCGGCGCTTTCGTCAATGGCCTGATTATCTCCTTTCTGCCCGCGATTCTGCTCTCGGTGCTCGGCGGCCTGTCGAATTCAACCACCTTTGGCGATGCCGACTTTGGGGTTGTGGGCATCATTCTCGGCAAGTTGATGAGCGCGTTTCACTAAGTGAATAGGGGGATTCATTCCCCCTTTTGCTGAAAAAAATTCAGCAGCAGTTGCCACAGATGATGCGCCGCTGGAGTAAACCGCCGGTCGGAATTACGCAGCAGGTGGCACTGCGCCTCGCTGGCTATTGGATGGTCGATAGGTACTGCGACCAGAATGTTATGTTCGATGCGTTCGCCCGCCGCCTGGGCGCTCATAAATGAAATTCCCATGCCCGAAATGCTCAGGCTCATGGCGGTTGAAAACAGGTTGCAGCGGTAAGCCGGGGTAAACAAATAGCCCTGACTCTGGAACATTGCGTTCATATGTCGCTGTAAACCAAACGTTTCACTCAGCGAGATCAACCGATGCTTGCTCAGTTCCTCGATAGTCACCGTTTTTAATTTTGCGACCGGATGTTGCGGATTGACCACCGCGCAAATCGGCCCCCACGGGAAGCTATGACGTTTCAGTTCTGGGTTGCCAATTGGCCCAAACGCCAGCGCCATATCTGCCTCGCCCTGCACAATAGACGCAAGCGTTTCCTGCATATTGCCCGCCACAATCTCGACAAACACGTTGGGATAAGAGGCGGCAAAAGTCTTCAGCACGTTTTCGACAAAAGTATCGACCAGACCCGCGCCAACGCGAATAGTGATCGCACCGCCTTTCATATAGCGCAGATCTTTTAAATGGCGCTCTAGCCGCGTGCGCCGTTCACGGCTTTCAAAGAAATCATCGGCCAGCAATTTTCCGGCCTCAGTCAACACCACGGTACGGCCTTTACGCTCGAGCAGAGGCAGTTGCAAATTGCGTTCCAGCAGGGAAATTTGGCGACTGATCACTGAGGCGTTAATCCCCAGAATATCTGCGGCTCGACGAATACCGCCCTGAATGCCGACTTCATACAAATAGCTGATTTGTTTTTCGTGAAACAGCTGGCTCATTTTTTGCGCTCGCGAGTGTTGCCCATAGGTCAACAATATAGTTATTGAATGGACATTTAACTAGCCCGTTAGGTTGGTGATAATCGAAATAGACTAATAAACCGTCGCCAACACCAGGAACCTTTATGTCATCTGCATATGATTACCTGCAACAGAACGCCGCGCTGATCCTTGGCGATATTAAACGTCTAGTGCAGGCACAGTCCCCTTCGTTAAATAAAGAGGCAACCGATCTCTGTGGCGAAGTCTTGCAAAGTATTGTCGCCGAGCGCCTCGGCGTTGCGGCAGAGGTTTGCCATCAGGAGATACTTGGCAATCATCTGTCGTTCAACGTCGGTAACGGACCGCTGCTAACCAGCATTCTCGGGCACTTCGACACCGTGTGGGACATTGACGAAATTCCGATGATCGAAAAAGACGGCAAGCTTTACGGGCCGGGCGTGCTGGACATGAAAGCCGGGCTGGTTCAGTCAATCTGGGCAGTGCGCGCACTTCAGCAAACCGGCGGTTTGGCGGCTCACAGTATTCGATTTATTTGTCCATCTGATGAAGAGTTGAGTAGTCCAAGCTCTCGTCAATGGATTGAGCAGCAGGCCAGCGGTTCTTCCCGCGTGTTAGTCGCTGAACCGGCAGTGGCGGAAACCTATGAGGCTAAGATAGCTCGCAAAGGGTCCGGGCGTTTTGAGGTTCACATCACCGGTCGCGCGGCCCATGCCGGGAATAACCCCGAAGAAGGGATTAGTGCGGTGCTGGAGATGGCGCACCAAATTCTCTATTTGCAAAGTCTGGGCGCACCTGAAATCGGTACCACCATTAACATCGGTGTCGCAAAAGGCGGGGGCAAGTTAAACGTTGTTGCCGACCATGCCCAGCTCGGCGTCGACTTGCGGGTAACCAATCTGGCTGAAGGGCTGCGCGTAGAGGCGGCAATCAAAGCCTGTGTGCCACACCTTGCTGGCGCGAAAGTTGAAGTCACTGGTGGCATGACGCGCCCGCCGATGGAACAGACACCGCAAAATCTGGCGTTGTTCAAACAGGCGCAGCAGGCAGTAAAACGTCTGGGCATTGATCTCAAGGGTAAATCAGTGGGCGGCGGCAGTGACGGCAATTTTACTTCGGCACTCGGCATTGCCACTCTTGATGGTTTAGGGGCTACCGGCCTGGGGATTCATGCCCGTCATGAACATATTATTATTGCCGACATCCCTTTACGCGCTGCGTTGATTGCCGAAATTATTCTCGGCGAAGACGGGCCGCAAGGATGATCAAATAACGCCTAAATTGCTCTCCAAAGCAGGGCCTTATTTTGGTGCATATTATCCTGAGGTGGTGCGTTGAGATGTGTAATCACTAATATGGCTATTAGGCTTTTTATTACCGTCCTTATTTAATTAGGGGCGGTTTTTCTGTTTTTATTTTATTGCATTCTTAAGTGTTATTTTCTTATTTATTTCTCTTTAGTCATCTAATAATCGATCTTTTAGTTTATTTAGTTATTTAACTGATATTGGCACGGATCCTGCCTTCTCTTAATTAAGTGAAAAAAAATACCGGCAGATGAAAGGTTAATTATTCGCAAAGCCATTAACACACCAGATTAATTGATTTTTTGATATTACTTTGAAGAAGGGAAGTAGCATGACAGACACACGACTATCTGAAGATAAACCGGCGGCAGAGGCCGAAGAGTGGAAGGTGGGTAAGGGCGCTTACATCGCGCTGATCGCCGTAATCCTGATGTTCTCGGGCGCGTTTTTGAAAGTTGACGGCAAGGCCTGGCTGGGTGCTTTTGACTTTACTACCCTAGGTGGCTCGTTTGGCACAATGAAAAATCCGGCTACCGATACTTTCGTCGGCGCAGGCGGACTCTCAGCTAAAGCCGGCTTCCTGTTCGCGCTGTCATTGGTGCCAACGGTGATGCTGGCACTGGGCCTGCTGGAAATTTTCACCCATTACGGCGCTATTCGTGCGGCGCACAAGTTACTGACTCCATTGCTAAAACCGATCCTCGGCATTCCGGGGCATACCGGACTGGCGTTGATTACTGACCTGCAAAGTACCGACGCGGGCGCAGCGCTGAGTAAAGAGCTGTACGACAGCAAACGCATCACCCGCAAAGACGTGGTGATCATGGGAGCCTGGCAGTATTCCGGCGCGGGACTTATTAATAACTATTTTTCGATTGGGTCCGCAATGTTTGCTTCATTAACGCTGCCGGTGATTATCCCGCTGTTGTTGATGTTTGTTTTGAAATTTGTCGGTGCCGTGTTTGTTCGCTTTATGTTGAGTACTGTTTATAAGAAGGATTTTGAGAATGAGTAATGTAGCCAAAGTTAATAATAATCCGTTTGATATTTTCGTTATTGGTGCGCGCAAAGGTTTCAATATCGCAATTAATAACCTGATGCCGAACGTGGTCATGGCTTACGTCATTTCCGAGATCCTGAACCTCTTGGGCGTAATGAACCTGATTGGTCACGTTTTTGCACCATTAATGGGCTTGCTGGGGCTGCCGGGAGAGGCGGTAACCGTGTTGCTGACCGCCTGGCTGTCATCATCGGCTGGTACTGGTGTGGCGATCAGCCTGTTGACCAAAGGCACGCTGGACCCAGCGCAAATCACTATTTTGGCTCCTGCAATCTTCTTGATGGGGTCGCAGTTGCAATACATGGGCCGCCTGTTGGGCGTTGCCGATGTGCCAAAAAAATATTGGCCGCTGTTAATGCTGACCAGCATCTTTAACTCTATTATCGCCATGATTGTTATGCGGATTATCTCCTGATAACGCATTTCGGCCTAAACAGTAACTGTGAAGTTTTACAGGAGACGATTTCGTGTCAAAAACATTAGCTCACTATCAGCATTTGCATCAGATCCCCGAACTGGGCTTCGTGGAGTTCAAAACTTCGGCCTATATCGCCGAGGCACTGGAAGCGGCAGGTTTTAAAGTCACCCGAAATGTTAACGGCACCACCGGCATTATTGCCGAGCTGGACAGCGGCCAACCTGGCCCGGTGATGGCGTTGCGCGCTGATATGGATGCGCTCGGTCATATTATCGATGGTCAGCTGGTCGCGCGTCACACCTGCGGTCACGACGGTCATTCTTCTGTGGTGCTGGCCACTGCTCAGGAAGTGATAAAGGAAGGGATAGTCAAAAAAGGCCGTCTTAAAATTCTGTTCCAGCCTGCCGAAGAGCTGGGAACGGGGGCGTTGGCGATGGTAGAAGGCGGCGCGCTGGACGACGTCGATATGCTGCTGGGTTTTCACGTTCGTCCACTGGAAGAATGCCCTATGGGGCAGGCGGTTCCGGCGATGCTGTATTCGGCCTGCGCGACCGTCGAGGCTACGATTACCGGTTTGCCTTCGCATGCGGCGCGCCCGCATCTTGGTATTAATGCGCTGGACGCCGCCGTGGCTGCCGTACAGGCGGTCAATACGATTCATCTTGCGCCGAACCTGACCTGGAGCGTCAAGGCTACGCGTTTCCTTTGCGATGCAGGCGTGACCAACTCGGTGCCTGATATCGCGACCGTTTGTTGGGATCTGCGTTCGCAGTACAACGAGCCGATGGATGAGCTTAAAGCCAAGGTGTTAAAAGCTATTGAACACAGCGTGGCGGCATTGGGTGCC
The DNA here is from genome assembly GCF_000257645.1 of Serratia sp. M24T3. GTDB lineage: Bacteria > Pseudomonadota > Gammaproteobacteria > Enterobacterales > Enterobacteriaceae > Rouxiella. Next base: position 89,577 of record NZ_AJHJ01000013.1, on the reverse strand, counting down.
AGCGCTGAGAGTAGAGTGATGAAGGAGATGCCTGCGGCTATCGTTAACGATGAGATAACAGCAATCATTGCCGAGTCGATTGTCGAAGTGTTAGGACCTGAAGGTCTGACCGAGCCGAAATTCACGCCGGGCAGTGAAGATTTCTTCCACTATCCGCGTCAGTGTCCGCAGGTGAAAACGGGTTTCTGGGGTTTGGGTGCCAATCTGACGCCGGGGCTACATCATCCTGAGATGCGCTTTGACCTTGAGGCGCTAGAAATTGGCGTAAGAGTATTTAAAGGCTGCGTGAAAAGAGTGCTGGGTTAAGGGGCGATTCACGCCCCTGCCTGAGTTGGAAAAGGTGATTATCTTATTGCTCGACGCTGCGGTTCCACTGGGTATTCCATTTAGGACGATTTTGATTAATGGTTTTCCAGTCCAGCACCACGGCGTTTTTAACGTAAGACTGCATCTGTTTTAACTGTTCTCCGGCAGCGCCACTTTCCGTAACCTGAGTATTCGTCGGGCTGTAGGCGGCGTGATCCAGCGCCAGTTTCTGCGCTTCAGGCGAGATAACCCAGGCCGCCAGTTTTTGCGCCAATTCCGGCGAGCTGTTGTTGGCAAGCACACACTGCGCTGACATCAGCAGCACGCCGCCTTCTTTCGGCGAGGCGTAGGCTACCGGCAGACCCTGACTTTTCAGCGCCGCGGCGAGTGTTGGGGTGAAGGGAAAAATCGCTGCCTGACTGGTCTGGATCATTTCTGCAAGCGTGGCCGAGTTGGCGATGTACACCTTCACGTTGGGTCCGACGGTGCTTGGCCACGCCTTGAATCCCGGCTCGACATTGCTCTCGGTACCGCCGTGCAGGCGGTTAATCATCAGGAAACCGTGCAGGCCAAAAGTTGAAGACGGCAGCGACTGGAATACCACTTTGCCTTTGTATTTAGGATCGGCAAGATCGTTCCACGAGGTGGGTGCCGGCCATTTATTCTCGGCAAATATTTTGGTGTTATAGCCCAATCCGGTTAGCCCCATGCTGATCCCGGTCGCCATATCGCCTTCAATGTGCGCCTGAGGATACAGCTGTGCACTCGCGGGTGACGGTTGCTGTTTCTCACATAAATTCATGCTGATAGCGCGATACATTACCCCATCGTCAAGGAACATCAGGTGCATCTGCGGACGTTCTTTGCTGGCGATCGCCTTGGCAAGAATATCGGATGAGGTTCCCGGAACGACCACCACTTTAACGTTATTGGCCTTCTCGAATGGCGGGAATACGTAATCGGTATAGGTTTGCTGCATGGTGCCACCGTTCATGCCAACATAAAGCGTAGTTTCTGCCTGAGCCGCCAGAGAAGACGACATCAGTACCGCTGCCAGACTAAACGCCATGAAGGAAATTCGCGAACCAGAAACAGTTTTCATCGTTGACTCCTGAGTAGTGGGGAAATTTTCAAGATGCTAAACCTGCAGACCAGCGGCCTACGACAGGGTAAATCGCTGTAAATCAAAAGTATGGATCGGCGTCTCGGTACGGCCATCAATGACCAGGTCGGCCAGAACTTCTCCCACTGCCGGGCCTATCTCAAAACCAGCGCCGGATAAGCCAAAGCCGTGAAACAGTCCGGCGGTTGTCGGGCTGGCACATAGGATTGGCTGTTTGTCTGGCGTATAGGCTTCGACGCCGCTCCAGGTACGGATAATCTGCACATTGCGCATCGAGGGGATCAGCCGGACGATGCGAGCCATCAGCGTTTGCAGCATCTCGGCGGTGGAACGACTGGTAGAATCGGTTAGGCCAATGCCGCGTCCGCCGCCCATCACCACGTTGCCGCGCTGAACTTGGCGGCAATACACCTCGCTGCCGCATACACCCAGGCTATAAGGGATAAAAAACGGTAGCGGCTCGGTGACCGCCATTGCCGGATAACCTTGAGTGAGCGGCACTTCATCACCAAACTGTGCGGCGAGATCCTTGCTCCAGGCCCCGGCGCAATTTAGCAGGTTAGGCGCGGTAAACCGGCTCCCGTCCGCGCCACTGACATGGAATTCTTCAGACAGCTTCTCGATGCCGCTAACGGTGAAACGTTCAAAAATCAAAGTTCCGGCTCTACGTGCCGCTGCGGCGAAGGCCGGTGATACCAGTCGTGGATTAGCCTGTCCGTCTTGCGGGCAGTAAGAGCCGCCGGTGACATTGCTGGCCAGCCACGAAAAGCGCTGGCGCAGCGTCATGGGTCCAATCAATTGCAAATCGAGGCCAAAGTCGCGCGTGCGTTCACGGTAACTTTCCAGTTCGGCAAACTCCTGCTGTGATCGGGCCAACTTGAGGTGACCGCTTTGAATATATTCCCCGTCGATGCCGATATAGTCGGGCAAGGTGTCCCAAATTCTTTTCGCGCGCACCGCCAGAGGAAGCTGCTCGATGGTGCGCCCCTGGCGACGCACGCCGCCAAAATTGACTCCGCTGGAGCGACTGCCGCAGGTGTCTCTTTCCAGCAAAATGACCCGCAATCCACGACGGCTCAACGACAGCGCCGCCGAACAGCCAACAATACCGCCGCCAATAATGACAACGTCCGCAGATTGAGGGTTAATCATGCTCTTTCTCCGCAGTAAACACTGGGATTGGTTTGATCGGAATTTGTGCGCGCAGGCGGCCAGACTGCTCGGTAGATTGACCGCTGGTGGAGGCAAGCAGTTCTGCAGTCGCAATGCCGCACATCCGACCCTGACAGCGACCCATGCCGCTGCGGCAAAACGCCTTGAGCTGGTTTATTTCGCGACAGCCGGTTTCGGCGATAGTGCGGCGTATTTCTCCGGCGCTCACCTGCTCACAGCGGCAAATAATCGTGTCGTCCGGTGCGCTGGACGCCCAATCATCGGGAAAAGGAAAAGCGTTATCCAGCCCGCGAGCAAAATGATTGAAGCGATCCAGACGCTGGTTGATTGCACTCAGTCTACGATTATTAATCGGGATATCAGCCTGTTGTAGCAGACGAAGCGCCGCTCGTTCTCCGCTAAGTTCAGCGGCGGCGGCGCCGAGAATGCCCGCGCCGTCACCCGCCAGATAAACGCCTTTTTTGCTGCTGGCTCCTTGCTGCTGGCGCGGCAGCCACGCGCGCTGGCGAGTGGAATAGTCAAATTCACAGCCGAACAGGTCGGCCAGTTGGGTTTCTGATCGCAGGCCATAGCCAAAGGCCACTGCGTCGCAGTCAATTTGCTCAATTCGTTGCGGATGATTTTTAGATTGCCAACGCAGGCCGCTGACCTGAGTTTCGCCGGTCGCGGAGAGGATACGTGCGCCGGAATGCAGAGCAACGCCCTGACTGCGCAACCAGGCGATAAAATACAGTCCTTTCATCAGTACTTTAGGTGCTTTACTCAGTGCCGGCAGTGCGGCCATCTTTTGGGCAGAATCGGCGTAGTCGAGCACTGCGCGTACATCGACACCGGCTTTCCTGTACTGCCAGGCCAGCAGGTAAAGCAGTGGGCCGCTGCCTGCCAACACCACCTTGCGGCCAATCGAACAACCCTGATATTTCAGCGCCACCTGTGCGCCGCCGAGTGAGTAGACGCCCGGCAAGGTCCAGCCGGGAAACGGCAGGATCCGGTCGGTAGCGCCCGTGGCAATGATCACCTGCCGCCACGGCACGCGGCTAAACTTTTGGCTGTGCGCATTCCACAGATCCAGCGCCTGTTCGTCGGCTCCCCATGCCAGTTCAGACGGGCGATAGTCTATCTGGCCAGTAAGTTGTTCAAAAGTTTGGTGGACTGCCTGCGCCGCGCGGGCATCGAAGCCATAAATTTGGCGCGGCGTACGCTGAAAATGAGGCGGCTGCTGGCGATAAATTTGCCCGCCCGCGCGAGGTGATTCGTCGATAACTATTGGATGCAGGCCGTGCTCGACCAGCGTTTGCGCCGCACGAACGCCCGCAGGACCGGCTCCTATCACCACCGGGGGAAACGCGTTATTCATGGTCGATGCCCTCAAGCGCAGGCCGTGTTCTTAACCGCATACCAGCCTCAAGCAGCGTTGAGCAACTGCGCAGGCGGGTGCCGTCTTCGCGCCAGATCCAGCAATCCTGACAGGCTCCCATCAGGCAAAATCCGGCGTGCGGCTGACCGCTAAATTCGTTATCGCGCAGTCGGTGACGTTGGGTCAGAATCGCGGTGAGCAGCGTATCGCCTTCGCAAGCCGCCAGCGTGATGCCGTCCAGGGTGAAAGTCAGCGCTTGGCGGTTAAACTCTTTAACGCGCTGTAACTGTCCAGCAGGAGCATTCAGATTATTGTTCATCCGCGACCTACCAAAATTCGATCCAGTCCGTAGAAGCGATCCAGTACCAGCATGGCGACGGCGGTAATGGCAATCATCAGCGCCGAGACGGCGGCCATCATCGGGTCGATGGATTCGGTGGTGTACATATACATCTGCACCGGCAGGGTTACGGTGGCGGGTGAGGTCACGAAAATCGACATTGTGACCTCATCAAAACTGTTGATAAACGCCAGCATCCAGCCGCCGCTTATTCCCGGCAGGATCATCGGCAAGGTAATGCGCCAAAATACGGTTGCACGGCTTGCCCCTAAGGATATCGCCGCCTGTTCGGCCGTGCGGTCGAAACCGGCCAGTGCCGACAGGACCAGGCGCAGCACGTAGGGGGTAATCACCATGGTATGTGCCAGCAGCAGCCAACCAAAATTGCCGTTGCCACCGAGCAGGGTAAACATACGCATCAGCGCCACGCCGAGCACCAGATGCGGCACCAGCAGCGGCGAAAGCAGCAGGCTACTCAACAGCCCGCGACCGCGAAATTCATAACGTGCAATCGCCAGCGCGGCCGGCACCGCCACTACGCAGGCGAGAGTTGCCGAAGCAATGGCGAGAATAATGCTGATGTAAAAGGAGTGAATAAACTCGTCGTGGCTAAACAGCGTGCGGAACCAGCGGAGAGAAAAATGTGTGGTCGGCAGCGTTAACGTCGGATAGGGCGTAAAAGCCATAATGCAGATGATCACCAGCGGAGCCAGCATGAAAGCCACCACCAAAGCATTAAAAGCCAGCGCCAACGGTCCATTTTTCGGCATCATTATTCCTCCAGGCGCTTTTTATAGCGCTGTTCCAGCAGGCGGTTGTACGACAGCATGATGAGCAGATTGGCAAGCAGTAAAATCAGTGCGATCGCCGCACCCAGCGGCCAGTTCAGCTCGCTCAGATACTGGTCATAAACCAGCGTGGCGACCATTTTCAGACGCCGTCCGCCGAGAATGCCCGGAATAACAAACGAGCTGGCGCCGAGGCCAAATACGATAAGACTGCCGGATAAAATCCCCGGCGTGAGCTGCGGCAAAATTATGCGGCGCAGAGTGGTGAAACGTGAAGCTCCCATCGACAGCGCGGCATTGGCAAGGCTGGGATCGATTTTTTGCAGCGAGGTCCAGACGGGGATAATCATAAACGGCAGCATGACGTGTACCAGCGCGATAATCACTGCCGCCGAGGTGTACATGATATGCACCTGGCCAATCCCCAGTGCGGCAAGAGATTGATTAATCAGGCCATTGTCATTGAGCAACAGGCTCCAGCCAAACGATCGCACGACCACCGACACCAGCAGCGGCGCGAGAACCACCACCAGTAAAATAGAGCGCCACGGGCTTTTCATCCGGCTAAGGATCAGCGCCTGCGGCACGCCAACTAGCAGGCAAATCCCTGTAACCACCAGACAAATCCACAAGGTGCGCCAAAAAATGCCGTAATACCAAGGGTCGCTAAGGATGGTGGTAAAATTATCGAAAGTAAAAGTCCCGGCCTGCGCGCCAAGATCCGGATTGTTGACATTGAACGCCAGCACTAACGTCATCGCCAGCGGTGCTATCAGCATCACGAGAAACAGCAGGATACCGGGTGCAGACAGGAACCACGGCCTTAATGGCAGCAAGGGGGCCGGTGACTTTCCGGCGTGCAGGCTCATATCCATCAGGCAATCTCCCTTTCACCCGGCACCGCAGGCAGCAGGCGCGAGGCATCGTCTGCCCAGTCAAGGCCGACTCTATCGCCGATATTCAACGTCGGCGCGACGTCATTCGGGGTCATGACCTGGATTTCACCCCATGTAGTTTCCACTTGATAAAGCCAGTAGCTGCCCATGAAAAAGCGCTCTTTTAGCATCGCGTCGAGCCGACCGCTGCCGTTTGGCACCATCTGAATCTTTTCCGGACGCAGGCTAAAAATCACGTCTACGCCTGCGCGGAACTGCACCGGGCGCGACAGAGTCAGTTCCTGCTGCTGCGGTAATTGCAGGCGAGGAGATTCTCCGTCGCTCAACACGTGTGCGGGAATGAGATTGGTTTTGCCGACAAATGACGAGACAAATTCGCTGCGCGGCTGCTCGTAAAGGGTATAAGGATTATCGACCTGCACGATGTGCCCCTGTTCCATGACCACCACGCGATCGCTGACCGACATCGCTTCATTCTGATCGTGAGTCACCATCAAGGTCGTAGTGCCGACCGTGCGCTGAATGCGTCGCAGTTCAAACTGCATCTCTTCGCGCAGCTTGGCATCTAGATTGGACAGCGGTTCATCCAGCAACAGTACCGGCGGCTCAATCACCAACGCGCGCGCGAGTGCAACACGCTGACGCTGGCCGCCCGAAAGCTGGCGCGGGTAGCGATGTTCAAAACCTTTGAGATGCACCAGCTCAACCATTCGTTCGGCTTTTTGCTGCTGCTGCTGTTTGGGCAGTTTGCGCATTTGCAGGCCGAAACAGATATTTTCCAGCACCGTCATGTGGGGAAATAGTGCGTAAGTTTGAAAGACGATCCCCAGACCGCGCGTGTTGGAGGCGGCGCGGGTAATATCTTTGCCGTCGAGGCTGATAGCACCATGGGTGACATCCACAAAGCCGGCAATCATTTGCAGGGTCGTGGTTTTGCCACAGCCCGAAGGCCCCAGCAGGGAAACAAACTCTCCTTGTTTGATCGACAAACTGACGTTGTTGACGACCTGTCGTTCACCATAAAACTTGCTTACGTTGTGCAAGGTCAGAAAAGACATGATGCGCGCTCTCCATTCACTGATGAGTTGTTCAAAACAAAAAGCAGTCTTCATGCCAGTTAACGAATTCATTCCATTTAAAGGAATGTTTTTTAAATTAATTCCATTCAGTGAAATAAATACAAAATAATGTGTTCAGCTATTTGAATAGGTGACAGTGCGAGGTAATGTCGAATAAAAGTTGTGCGCAGTAATGGTGAGCGTTTGCACTTGAAGAGGAAATTTCATGAACGATACATCGGCAGGCAGTGCTTCTCGCCTCTTTCAGGTGATCCGCGCATTGGCCGATTGCCAGCAGGAGGGAGGGCGCGTCACGCATCTTGCCCGCGCCGTGGGCCTGACGCCCGCCACCACGCATCGGCTGATTCAATCGCTGGTGCAAGAGGGTATGGTCGAACAGGACGAGAGCAGCAAGCGTTATCGACTGGGGATCGCATTTTTCACTCTGGCAGCCAAGGCAGGCAACGTTAACGGGCTGCGCACGCTATGCCGCCCAGTGTTGCTGCGACTCGGCGCGAGGCTTAACGATGCACTTTTTTTACTGGTGCGCGATGGTTATGACGCGGTGTGCCTGGATCGCAACGAAGGCCCTTATCCTATCCGCACTTTTACCGGAGATATCGGTGGGCGAGTGGCGTTGGGGGTTGGGCAGGGGGCATTGACGATTCTGGCATTTCTGCCGCCGGAGGAGCGTGAAGACGTGTTGCAGTACAATCTGCCGCGTCTGAAAGACTATAACGTTTACGATGAGGTTTATCTGCGTACCGAGATCGAACACATCCGCACTCAGGGTTATTGCGCCCGCAGCACTGGCGTTTTGCAGGGGATGGCGGGCGTGGCGGTGCCTATCATCGATGGCGAGGGCCGCGCGGTAGCCGCGCTCAGTGTCGGTACACTGGCCGAACGTTTGAATCCGGAGCGTTTACCGGTGGTTGTCAGCCTGCTGCAAAAAGAAGCCGAAATTATTGGCCGTAATATCAATCCTTTTGACCCGACGCTGCAACGCCCCTCTCAGGGATTAAGAAATGGTTAATACCCCACCGGCAGCGCGGTCAGCGGTTTGACTTCACGCAATACCAGCGTGGTTTGCATCTCTTTGATTCCGGGCAGGCGGCGTAGGGTAGACATGGCAAAGGTCGAGAAACTGTCAAGATCCCTGGCCACTACCTGCAACAGAAAATCTGCATCGCCTGCAACGGCATAACAGGCAATTACCGGCTCCAGCGCCTCGACCTGACGCTCAAAATGCTGGGCCTCTTCCTCGCTGTGGCTGTCTATTTTTACTCTGATAAAGGCCAGGATGCCGAGGCCAAGCTTTCGACGGTCCAATACAGCCTGATAGCCCGCAATTACGCCACTCTCCTCGAGCTGTTTTACTCGCCGCCAGCAGGGGGAGGTTGCCATGCCGACTTTCTCTGCCAATTCCTGATTGGTGATGCGCCCTGAGATCTGCAGCTGTTTCAAGAGTTTGATATCGGACAGACTAAACAGTCTAGTGGGCATAAAGTTCCTATTATTAGTATCTATTCGGTAGAGGTTACCAAATTTAGCGCATTTTGAAGATTATTAGGAAGCACTTTTCCGTGGGATAGGTTTATGATTTTCTAACTTTTAACCACCTGAAAAAGGAATCTATTGTGTCAGAGACGATGCGCATTGCAGTGATTGTAAATCCAGAACTTCCCGTGGGCCTGCTGGCAAATACCAGCAGCGCGGTGGCGATTGGTCTGGCGGCTAAATTCCCGATGCTGGCGGGTGAACAACTGGCTGATATAGAAGGAAAAGCCGTCGATGTCAGCTCAAAATTACCGGTGCCAATCTTGCAGGCCACGGCAGAGCAGATTCAGGCCATTTTGCATAAAGCCATGCAGGCTGGCGGTGAGGTCGCTATCGTACCTTTTCCTGCATTTGCGCGAGCGATGCACAGTTTTGAAGATTATCGTCAGGCTTTTCCTGCGCGTAATCTGTCACTGGAAACGTTGGACGGCTTAGGACTGGCGGGGCCGGAAAAGTGGGTCAAGTCGTTAACCGGTTCGCTGAAACTATTAAGATAGTTATAAAACATCACGCCAAATATCAGGAGGAAATATTAAAATACGCTGCGCAAATAATAATATGATTAATTACCTAAATTAACTATTTGAAAGGCAGAAACGTAAATAAATTATAAGTTTTTCGTTATGTACACCAGTATATATCGATGATAGCATTATTTTACTGTTTAATTATCCCCCGGTTTATTGAGGCATCTCAGCAACATAACCGCAACATTTGCATGTGCGGTGGGGATCTTGTTACTTATAAAAATATAAATGTTAAATAAAAATTTATTTACCTGCGCAGCGTCTTTTTTAATTCTGTCGGCGCACGCTCGTGCCGACGATACCGTAGTTGTTAATGCCACGGCGCCTGGAGCGACCACGCAATCAGAACCGGCCTCACCCGATAAACAGGCCACTTTAGGCAGTCTGGGCAAGCGTGACATTGCCAATACCCCTTATTCAATTGAAGTGTTGCCGGAATCGCTGATTAAACGTCAGCAGTTGCAAAGCGTGACGGATCTTTATCGCTACCTGCCTTCTGTTCAGGGCGACGGCGCGCGCCCTCAGTCCCGAGGTATGCAGGGCAGTGTGGTGCAGAATTCGATGATCGATGGCCTGAACGTGGTCTCTACTACTGATTATCCTGCCGAGCAATTTTCGTCGATTGAAGTGTTGAACGGACTGGCAGGATCGCTTTACGGCCCGGCCAACCCGGCGGGGATCTTCAACTTTGTCTCCAGGCGTCCTACCGATACGCCACAGCGTAGCATTACCGTTGGCGGCGGCACCGGTACAGGGCCACAGATTTCCACCGATCTTAGCGGGCCGCTGGACAGCGGAGACCGGGTTAAATATCGTCTGAACCTGCTCGATGACGACGGTCGTGGTTACGCCAGCGGCAGCACCCGCCGCCGTCAGTTGGCCAGTCTGGGGCTGGATTTCCAGCTAACCGACAAGCTGACCATGCAGACCAATTTCAGCTATTACCATTTTTATCAGAAAGGCCTGCCGGGTAAATTTGCACTGGCGAAAGGCACCTCGTTTCCGAGCGCGCTCAATCCGACCAACGGTCGCTTTGGGCAGTATTACGCCGGTGACGATGACAAGACTTCTACCGAAAGCGTGCATTTCAAGTACGACTTCGACGGCAACTGGCTCGGCGAATTCGGCTTCCTGCATCAGGTGGCGGATCGTCAGTCCACGGCGGTAACCAATACGCTGACAGACAATAAAGGGGATTATACCTCTACCGTTGCCAGCGCTACCGCCAGTCGTTTCACCATCAACAGTTATATGGCGAACCTGACCGGTCGCGTTGATACTGGCTGGATTTCGCACGATCTGTCGATGGGGATGCGCGGTTTTGTCTGGAAAAACTTCAACCCGATTGGCGGCGCAACCACCACGCTTGGCTCGGCGAATCTTGACGATCCATTGCAATTCAAAGAGCCGGATTACCCTGACTTTACTGACCGCTATCATTCGGCGACCAGCACTCAGCAGTCATTCCTGTTGGGCGATACCTTAACCTTTAGCCCGCAGTGGAGTCTGCTGCTGGCCGGTAGCGAAAGCTTCCTGACCGCCAACAATTACGCGAAAACCGGTACTCGCAGCAGCAAGTCTGATAACCACGGCCTCAGCGGTTCTGCCAGCCTGATGTATAAGCCGGTTGAAAACCTGACACTCTATTCCACCTATGCCGACAGCCTGCAACAGGGCGATGTTGCACCAAGCGGCAGTAATAATGCCGGGGCTATTCTGTCTCCTTATCGCAGCAAGCAGGTCGAGGTGGGCGGCAAGCTGGCAGTCAATGATAAATTGCTGCTGACGGCAGACGTGTTCCAAATCCAGCGCCCGTATGCTTACACCTTGACCAACGGCGATTATGGTATTGCCGGCAAGCAGCGCAATCGGGGCCTTGAACTGTTGGCCGACGGCGATTTGACTTCGAACCTGCACGTTTTTGGTGGCATCACCTGGCTCGACCCGCTGTTGCACGATACCGGCTCGGATAGCACCGACGGCAAGCAGGTCGTTGGTCTTCCTCGCGTGACCAGTGATTTGCTGGTGGTTTATGATTTGCCGCAGGTGCAGGGGTTGTCTATCAATGCTGCAGGTCACTATGTGGGCCGTCGTTCAACGGATAACGCCAATTCGACCTGGGTCGGCAGCTATGCGACTTTTGACCTCGGCACTGCTTACCGCACCACTTTGCTCGGCACCGCCACGACTTTCCGTCTGGACGTGACCAATCTGACCAATCGTCATTACTGGACCAATATTGTTCCGGGCGGATTGAACGGTTATACCGGCAGTGGTTACGCCAGCGCTTCGTTGGGCGATCCTCGCATGGCGCAGCTTTCCATGCAGGTTGATTTCTAATTACCCGGAATTCGAGGCTTGTTATGAGTATTAAAACCAAGGCGCTGGTGTTGACCGCAACGCTATTACTCACACCTTTGCACGCCGCGCTGGCTGCGCGGCAGGTTGTTGATGATTCGGGAACAAAGATAACGTTGCCCGACCACGTCAATCGCATTGCCGACGCGTGGTATGCGCATCATTCACTGCTGATGACGCTGGGAGCCGGAGATAAAATCATCGCCACGGTTAATCATGCCCAAGATAGACCCTGGATGTTTCTAATTCAGCCTTCGCTCAACAAGGCGTTAAGCGTGCGCGGCGTGACTTTTAACAGCGAAACGCTGCTGGCGGATAAAACCGAAGTAGTTTTTGCCTCGAAAGGCAACGGCGACGTTGCGGCGTATCGTCAGGCACAGCTGCCGACCGTCGAGGTGCAATTCGACGATTTTCCGTCAATGAAACACGCGATGCTGACCACTGCTGCGGTGCTGGGAACGCCGCAGGCCGAGAAACAGGCTCGCCTGTATAATCAATATCTCGATCAGCAGATTGCTGCAATTCAGGCGAAAACCAGCAAGCTGACCGAGGCACAAAAACCGCGCGTGCTGCACATCGAGTCGCTGCATCCTTTGAAAATTGACGGCAGCGATACGCTGATTGATACCTGGATCCGCCTGGCCGGTGGCATTAACGTCGCCAGCGAAGTGAAAGGCAATATGAAAGAGGTGTCGCCGGAGCAGGTGTTGGCGTGGAAACCCGACGTGATTATCATCGGCGCCGGGGCAGGAACACTGGACAACTCGGACTATGGCAAGCTGTTCCAATCGTTGAAAGCGGTGCAGCAGCACAAGGTGTGGCAAAATCCGTCAGGCGTGTTCCCTTGGGACCGTTACGGCACCGAAGCCGCGTTGCAAATCCAGTGGGCTGCGCAGAAATTACATCCTGAACTTTTCCCTGATTTGAATATTGTTTCTGCAACAGAGGATTTTTATCGTCGCTTCTTTAATTATCCTCTGACGGCGAGCCAGGCGAAACGGATCCTCAACGCATTGCCACCCGAGTCAAAATCGTAAGCGAAAATCCTGTATATTGGCCTCCGCAAAAGGCTGTGAAGGCCAATGGAAAGCAGGGAGCTTCTGATTATGTGGTGGATATTAGCGGGTTCATTAGCGATGCTGCGGTTGCATCGTGGAACCGCCGTTTGTTTGATGTTGATAGCCCTCGGCTGGGGCATGATAGATAAAGTTATTGATTTTAGTGGACTGCTGGCGATTGCCGGCATCGGCTTAATCTGTCTGATCGTTAAAGCCGGAGACGGCTTCTGGCGCGGCTTAAAGCCCGCAGGCGAGGTTCTGCTGCTTGCCAGCGCGATAGGGCTGTTCGTGCATATTTTCCCGGGCTTTAATAACCCCAAAATAATCGATGCCGTTAAAGTCGGTCAGCAAAGTGCGCCATTTTCGATGTGGTTCAACTTCGACAAAGCGATCATCCCGTTCATTCTGCTAATGGCGCTTCCCACTCTTTTTTATCGACCCTCAGTCTATCGTCCTGCTCGCTGGGCCTGGCTACTGTTGATATTGAGCGTTCCGGCCCTGTTGCTGATTGCGGTAGGTCTTGGTGGATTGCGGATCGAAGCGCATTTTCCTGAATGGTTGGGAAGTTTCGTACTGGCAAACCTGTTTTTTGTCTCGCTGGCGGAAGAGGCGCTATTTCGTGGTTATTTGCAACAGCGTCTGGCAGGTTGGTTAGGGCCTATTCCCGCGCTGTTTGTCACGGCATTAGTGTTTGGATTGGCACATATTGCCGGAGGCGTAATGCTGATGGTGTTTGCCGCCTTGGCTGGGGTTATCTACGGTTTGGCATGGATGTGGAGCGGCCGTCTGTGGACCTCAACCCTGTTCCATTTCGCGCTGAACCTCTGCCAGCTGCTGCTGTTTACCTATCCTTATTATCTCAACTCGTAAATCAGATTTAATCAGCGGCGGGATGCCAGCACCAGTGCCACGGCTCGTAGATAAATCCCCACGGGTTATTTAATGGGAACGACATTTTAAAGCCGAAGCGGAAGGCGTTATCACGAAGCCATTCGAAGGCTGGAGTGTCGCCAAACACGCCGCTGACCTCGTCGCAATCGGGAGTATTAATGTCAATCGCGCAGCCGGTATGGTGCTCGCTACAGCCTGGAGGGGCGAGGTAGGTGAAAAATTCTTCAGGAGCTATGCCCAGCTGCTGTTTAATTTTTATCAGGTTCATCTGATACTCGACGCTGCGAAAGGCCGAGACCAGATACAGCTCAATACCATCAACTTTGGCGCTTTCGCACATTTTCCACCAGGCAGACGCCGCTTCCAGAGTTAACAGAAACGCTTTACCGTCGGCATTGGTTTGTGCAGTCACCAGCGACTTTTCATCGACCTGCGGGAAAAACGGCAAAGTGCGGTGAGCAATCACTTCGCTGCGAATGCCCAGTTTTCCAAGCCAATCAACTATCTGCGCCTGATTTTCAATAGCTATTTCAAGGTCAGCCTCAGGCTGGGTCGATGTTTTAGTGGTCGATGTTTTAAGGGTCATAGTTTAATGGTCATAGTTGAGTTGCGATTGCAGTCATAACGAATTATTGCCCGTGCGACTGACTCATCGCCTTAGCCATCGCCTTGCCCGATGAACGGCGCGCATTTTTATAGTCATCGGCAGCATCAACAAAGGCTTTCAGTAACTCTCGGTCATGCTCGTGTTGTAAATATTCCGGATGCCACTGCACGCCGAGACAAAAGTAATAGTCATCGCATTCAACGCCTTCGATTACGCCGTCTGGAGAAATAGCATTGACGCGGCAATTTTTACCCAAGGTTTTAACTGCCTGATGATGGGAGCTATTAACCTCATAATGGCGAGCGCTGACTAACCGGCTAAGCTTAGTGCCGTCGAGGATTTCAACCTGATGACGAGCGCGCTTCTTTCCGCCCGCATTCTCGGTATCAACCGTTGTGCTGTGCTCCAGCGCATCCGGTAAAGCATCTGGAATATGCTGAATCAGGCTGCCGCCGGTCAACACTGCCAACAGCTGTTCGCCACCGCAAATACCCAGTAACGGCATATCTCGCAGCATTGCGCCTTGCACAATCGCTTTTTCAAACTCGGTACGAGCGGGTTTGAGTCGGATTTGATCGCTGACTTGCTGCTCGTTGAACAGCTCGGGAGAGACGTCGAACGCGCCTCCGGTGATAATAATGCCGTCACACAATGACAAAAATTCGTCAGACAGCTCCGCGTGATGCGGCAAGGCCAAAGGCACGGCACCAAGTTCGGCCAGGCTGGCCATATAGTTCTGGCGCAATGCGTACCACGGATAATCTGCGTATCCACCTGCTTCTTCACTATCCAACGTTACGCCGATAACGGGCTTGGAATGAGGATTAATGCTCATAGTGACTCGCTTTGCCTTTTTAAAATCGCACCGGCATGTCTCGCAGGGATCGCTTGGGTGCTGAGAAAATATTCAATACCTTAAGATATCAAGGGCAACTCGGAGGTCAATATTAATTATTCTTCAATTTAAACAAAAAAAGGCAAACCGTTTGGTTCGCCCTTTGAACTATTGATCTGATAACGGGTTTTTAAACCAGATGACAGGCTACCCGTTGGCCGCCGGGTTTAATGAGCAGAATAGGTCTTTCCTTACGGCAGCGGTCGGTGACATAAGGGCAGCGAGTATGGAAACGGCAACCAGAAGGTGGCGAAAGCGGGCTAGGCAGCTCGCCGGTCAGACTGACATTTTTTCCTCTGTCGCGTGGATCCATAGTCGGAGCCGCGCGTAAAAGCGCCTGTGTATAAGGATGTAGCGGCGTTTGAAATAGCGTCTCGGTATCGCCCACTTCAACCACTTCACCGAGATACATCACGGCCACGCGGTGAGAAATATGCCGCACCAGCCGTAAATCGTGGGCTACAAACAGCACGGTGAGGCTCAATTTTTGTTGCAAATCCAGCAGCAGGTTCACTACCTGGGCCTGTACCGAGACGTCCAGCGCAGAAACCAGCTCGTCGGCAATCAGCACTTTCGGCTCGACCGCCAGCGCGCGACTAATACCAATACGCTGGCGCTGACCGCCGGAAAACTCGTGGGGCAGTTTATCAATAGCATCTATCGGCAGGCGCACCAGCTCCATCAGCTCTCGAATACGCGCCGGAATGTCTTTTTTGGCACACATTTTGTGAACGGACAACGCCTCGGTCAGCATCTGGCCTACGGTCATTCGCGGGTTCAGCGAGCTGTAGGGGTCCTGAAAAATCATCTGTACCTGGCGATTAAAACTGCGGCGATCTTTACCACGCAGGGTAGAAATGTCTTTGCCGTTGAAATAAATTTTGCCTTCACTGGTTTGCAGCAGACCAACCATAGTGCGAGCAAGGGTAGATTTTCCACAGCCGGACTCGCCAACCACGCCCAGCGTTTCGCCGCGCATCAGCTCAAGGCGCACGCCGTTTAATGCTTGAACGAACTGGCGGGGCTTGCCCTGAATCTTGTCCATAATCGAATGAGTGACAGGAAAGTGCACCATCGCCTCTTCAACGCTGACGATCGGCATTCCGGGTTTGGCCTGTTTATCGCCTACGATTGCGCTCATCTTAAAGCTCCTCCAGCGAAGGTTGCGGGGATTGTGTCGTCGCTAAACTGTCCTTGAGGTCGGCGTGATGATGACAGGCCACCTGATGAGCAGCGTTAATCACTTCCAGCATCGGCACCTCGCGCAGGCAAACCTCGGTTTTATAGCGGCAGCGCGGATTAAAACTGCACCCCGACGGCAGGTCGAGCAGTGAAGGTGGCGTTCCTTCAATCGACAACAGCGGTTTTCGCTCGCCGCCACTTTGCGGGACAGAAGCCATCAATCCCTGAGTATAAGGATGGCGAGGTCGGCTGAAGATCTCCTCGACCGGCGCGGTTTCGACGATACGCCCGGCATACATCACCGCCACGCGATCGCATAGCTGGGCAACCACCCCAAGGTCGTGAGTAACAAAGATAATGCCCATGCCAAGCTGGTCACGCAGGCTGAATAACAGCTTGAGGATTTGCTCCTGGATGGTGACGTCCAGCGCGGTTGTCGGTTCATCGGCTAGCAGCAGGCGAGGGTTGCCCGCCAACGCAATCGCAATCATGACTCGCTGGCGCATACCGCCGGAAAACTGATGCGGATAGTCATCAAGGCGCTTTTCCGGAGCGGGGATCCCAACCTGATTCAGCAGTTCGATAGCCCGCAAACGCCGTTGCTTGCGGTTCAAGTCGGTGTGCGCGTGCAGGCTTTCTTCGATTTGCCGCCACACGGTAAGCACCGGATTGAGGGCAATCATGGGCTCCTGAAAGATCATTGCTATCTCGCCGCCGCGGATCGACTGCAACTCGGCGGGTTTCATGGTCGAGATCTCCCGACCCTGCCATTTTACCGAGCCGGAAATTTCTGCACTTGGCGGCATCAGGCGCAGCAAAGAACGCAAAGTGACGCTTTTTCCCGAGCCGGATTCGCCCACCAAGCCGAGAATTTCACCCGGCTTGAGGCTGAAGCTAACGTCTTGAATCGCGCGCAGGCTGCCGCGCGAGGTGTGAATTTGGGTGTTGAGTTGGCTCACATCGAGCAAATTTTCGGTATCAATATTCTGTTCGCGCGTTTGGCTGGGCATAGTTTGCTCTCATCATTTGCTAACGGCTTAAGGTCGGTTCCTTGTTGCTGCCGGGCTATCGGCTGCCCGGACGAGGCCAGTCTGACAACAGATCGCCAAACAGACTGAATCCCAAACCGGTCAACACAATCGCGATGCCGGGGAAAATAGTGAGCCACCAGGCGGTATCCATGAAATTTTTCCCGGAAGCAATCAGCACGCCCCATTCTGCCGTTGGCGGCTGCGCGCCGAGGCCGAGATAACCCAGGCTGGAACCCAGCAGGATTGCCAGCGCCATATCGGTCATCCAGTACACCAGCGTGGTAGTAATCACGTTGGGCAGCACGTGTCGAAAGATGATACGCAGCGGGCTGTAGCCCATGACTTTACCGGCCGCAACGTATTCGAGGCGCTTTTGAATGCTGACCTCGCCAGCTATCAAACGTGCGTAGAACACCCAGTAAATGATGCCAACGGCGATATACATGCTGTTCAGGCCGGGGCCGAGAATAGCCACGATGGCGATGACCAGCACCAGCAGCGGAAATGTCACTACTGCATCGACGATGCGCTGGAAAAGCGTTTCGGCTATCCCGCCACAATATCCTACTAGCAGGCCAACCAAGGTGCCGAACACCATCGGGAACAGAGTGGTGAAAAAGGCAATCTGCAGGTCGATTTGATAGGCATAAATCACCCGCGAAAAGATATCGCGACCAAAGTTATCGGTGCCGAAAAAGTGTTGCAGGCTCGGTCCTTTAAGGATTGCACGATAGTCAAATTTCAACGGATTGGCGGTTGCGATTAAATGCGGGAAAAAGGCGGTCAGCAAGCTAAACGCCAGGATTACGCAGCCCAAAACCGATGACCACGGCAGATGTTTGCGCCATTTACGGGTGATCGAACGCTGGACAATAAGCTCGCTCATCTTGCTCTCCTTGGGTCAATCATCACCTGCACAATGTCGGTTATCAGGAAAATTAGTGAAACCAGCACCGAAAGCACGATAACCAGCCCCTGAATCATCGGATAATCACGGCTGAAAATGCTGTCGACCATCAGGCGGGCAATGCCCGGTACGGCGAATACGGTTTCGGTGATAACCGCGCTGCCAATCGTGGTGCCGATATTCAAGGCAAACAGGCTGAGCATCGGGATCAGTGAATTACGCAATACGTGGCGCATCAGAATCACTCGCGTACTCAGGCCTTTGGCGCGTGCAAAAGTGACGTATTCAGCGTCGAGCACGGCGATAATCGAGTTTCGCAGGCTGCCAATCAGTACCGAAGTGATGCTCACTGCCAGCGTTAAAGCCGGTAAAAACAGGTGATAAACGCGTTGTCCAAAACTGTCGCCGTAGCCACCTACCGGAAACCAGTGCAACTGGGCGGCGAAAATAGTCAGTAAAACCAGTCCGATGTAGAAGGAGGGCATCGATAGCGTGACCTGCGACGCGCCGCGAATGGTGATATCGGTAGCGCTGTTGCGTTTTAACGCCGAGACAAAGGCCAGCGGGATCGCCATAACGATCGCGAACAACGCCGCCATGCCGGTCAGCAGCAAAGTGACCGGTAAACGTTCGGCAATCACTGAGGTGACCGGCGCGTGCATGGCGTAAGAGTTGCCCAGATTCCCCGTCGCAACCTGACGCACAAAATACAGGAACTGCACCGGTAAGGGCTGGTCCAGACCCAATTCTTTATTGATTCGCGCCACGTCGGCGTCGGTCGCACGATCGCCAATCATTGCACTCGCCGGGTCGCCCGGCAGCAGGCGCACGATGGTAAAGGTCACCACCAAAATCACCAGCAGCGTGGGGATGATTAACAGTATGCGTTTTAAAATATATGAAAATTCAGTCAAGGGATGACCTCAAACCTTGATACTCAAGGCTGCAATTTAATTAATTACAGCCTTAAGTCGTGGGTTTTAATCGTGTTTGATCACTTCTTCAGCCAGGTTGAGGTGAAGATATTATTCCCGAGCGGGATCTGCACAAATCCCTGTACGTCTTTTTTCAACGCAACGGGATAGGAGCTTTCATACAGCGGAATCGTTGGGCCGGTGCTGTTATAAATGTCCTGAATTTCTTTGTACTCTTCCTTACGTTTGGCTGGATCAGTCTCTTTCTGCGAGGCCTCGAACAGCTGATCTAACTTGTCGCTTTTCCAGCCTGAATGCAGTGCCTGAATATTTTTCGAATAGGCGTAATAGGACGTGATTTCGTTGGGATCGGCGATGTCATCGGTCCAGGGGCCAATACGTGTACTGAAGTTGCCTTTGCGGAAGTTGGCGTTCAGCGTAGCGTTATCCATCTGATTGATCGTGAGTTTAACGCCAATCTGTGACCACATTTGCTGTAAGCCGGTGGCAATGCTCAGGCTGTCTTCGTTACCCGCCAAAATATTCATGCTGGTGGTAAAACCGTTGGGGTAACCGGCCTCTTTCATCAACGCCTGCGCTTTTTCGACGTCAACCGGATACAACGGTTTAGTGCCGGAGTTAAGCGGTGTCGAGGTCGACATAAACGAGGTCATCGGTTTGCCGATTCCAAAAGTGACCAGCTGAATAATGCCATCTTTATCAGTCGCATAGTTCAGAGCCTCGCGAACCTTGGGATTGGCCAGCGGGTTCGGTTTGCCGTCGATTTCAGGGCGAGCGTTAACACTGCCGACTTCTACGCGGGTCGATGGGAACAGTTTCATGTTAAGCGAAGCATTGCCCTGCAACTCCTTTACCCGTGAGTAAGGGATAAATTCCGCACCGTCCAGCTCGCCGGACTGGAGTTTAAGAATACGCGTGGCGTCATCGGGCACAATTTCAAACTTGATGCTGTCAAGGTATGGCAGCGCCTTGCCGTCCGCACCTTTCGCCCAGTAATAAGGGTTGCGCACCAGCGTCATGGTGGAGTTATGCTGCCAGGATTTGAGGATAAACGGCCCTGAACCTACTGGATGTTCGGCGAACGCCGCGGCCTTGTCGTGATCGGTCGCGCCGGGCTCAGCTTCGAACTGTTTCTCCGGCATGATCGCGGTGTTAAATACGGTTAACGCGCTGAGGATCGCCGGGTCTGGATGAGAAAGATGCACCACCACGGTATGTGGATCGCTGATGCTTACGTTATCGATTGCGCTGACCAGAAACTGCCATACGCCGTTGCCTGGTTTGGCGGCACGTTCCAGCGACCATTTCACATCTTGCGCAGTAATTGGCGTACCGTCCGAGAATTTGGTATCTGGACGCAGGGTGATGGTCAGGCTTTTGCCATCGTCAGACAGTTTCCACGCGGTGGCGAGGCCCGGTTTAATCCCTTTACCGTCATCGGTTGGCAGTAGCAGCGTGTCGTAGAGGTTCGAGAGGATCCAGATATCGTTATTGCTTTCGTTCAGGACTGGCTCAAGGAAATTACTGTCGGCGTAACGGCCATAGACCAGTGTGCCACCGCGCTGTACTACCTCGGCGGCATGCGCGGACAGCGTGCTGAACGCGCCGGTTGCGAGTAAGGCTAACAAGGTCAATTTTGTCTTAACTTTCATTACCATGCCCCTCTGTTCATCAGAATAAAGTGCTCGTCAGGAAAAATATTTTTGCCTTCTAAACTGCCAAGGCGAAACCTGTAAAAATGCTGTTGAGGATTGTGTTCTAGTTAACTAATACGATATTTGAAGCATTGGTCACGGATTGTCAATAATTCGTGCAAAAAAAATGCAACAAAGTGGGTGAGGGTTGAGTATGGAGATAATTTGCGCGTTTTTTTATGATAACGGCTTGCATTGATGTAAAAAACAGCATTATTGTATTATCAGACCAGTACAGTTACCAAGGCAGGCTATGGAATTCCACCTCGACCGTACCTCTTCGATTCCGTTGGGCGCACAGCTGCGCGGAACCATTGAATATGCAATCACTTTTGGCGCTTTGAAGCCCGGCGAGCAGCTACCTTCGGTCAGGGAAATGGCCGATCTGCTCGGGGTTGCGCCAATGACCGTCGCGCATGTTTATCGTGAATTAAAAGCGGCAGAGCTGGTTTACAGCAAACCCGGCGCAGGAACTTTTATTGCTGATGCTTCGGCGTTGCTGGGTTCATCCGGTGCGCATTTGAGCGAGCTGCATCAGCATCTTGATGCCTTGATAAACTGCGGAATTTTAATGGGTTACAACGCCACCGACTTGGGCGCGTTAGTAAGTAACCGCTTCAGCGAAAGGCAGCGTCAGTTAAGAAAGAAAACGGTCATTCTTATTGGTAATTTTATTGATGCGGCGCGCGATTACGCCAATTGTATCGCCGAAACGCTGGGTGAAATTGCCGAGGTTGAAGCTACCACGTTAACCAGTCTGAAAAATGATGAATTGCTGCGTCAACGGGTAGGTCACGCCGATTTACTGCTGACATTTGCCCATCGTCGGCGTGAAGTCAGTCAGTTGATGCCCGGACAGCCGTTGTTGAATATCAGCTTTATTCCTTCTGAATCAACGCGTCGCTCGCTGGCTTCACTGGAGCCGTTGACCAAAACGTTAGTGGTGTCGATTTTCCCGGAATTTACCTCGTTGATGACTCACGGTGTCGAGCGTTTTGCACCGCACGTTACTTTGGTCACTGTGGTTCATCGCAATGATCCGCAACTTGCCGAGCTTATCAAAGAGACCGATGCGCTGGTTTACGCAACAGGCGCTCAGGATCTCATCTCACAGCTTCGTGAGGGGCAAATTTCTTTTGAATACAGGCATGTTCCTGATGCAGGGGAAATTCAGCGGGTGGTCGTACCGCTGCTGCAACAGGGTATTTTTCAAGCGTCCAACACCGGGGACCTTAATGAAAATCAGTGAGATGAATTGGCAACAGCTGGAGAACTATCTTGCCACCGACGATCGTGCGATTGTGCCGCTGGGCAGTACTGAGCAGCACGCGTACCTGAGCCTTTCCGTAGACTCGATTCTGGCAGAAAGGGTAGCATCCGAGGCCGCAGAGCCTTATGGTATACCTGTCTTCCCGGTTATGCCTTTTGGCATGACACCCGCGTTTAGCGATTATCCCGGCACCATCAGCCTGAGCATGAACACCTATGTGGCTCTGCTCAACGACATTCTCAACAACCTGAAACGTCAGGGATTTCGCCGCGTATTATTTGTGAACGGCCACGGCGGTAACTCACCGGCGCAGAACATTATCAGCGAGTGGATGGTCAATAATCCCGGCCTGACGGTGCAGCTGCATAACTGGTGGAATGCGCCTAAAACGCTGGAAAAAGTGCTTTCTATCGATTCGGTGGCTTCGCACGCCTCGTGGATGGAAAATTTCCCGTGGACACGGTTGGCGGGGATAACTCAGCCGCAGCAACAGAAACCGATGGTAGATTTGACGGCGCTGCGCAAACTCGACCCGACAAGGGCGCGGGCCTATCTCGGGGACGGCAACTACGGCGGATATTATCAGCGTCCCGACCAGGAGATGCTGGCAATCTGGGAAATCGCTCTGGCGGAAACGCGCGAGATTATTGACGCGCTTTAATCCGCAACGATGCTACCGCTGTTTCGAAGATTTTTAACTCGGAGGTAGAACTGATGTCAGTAGCCACTCTGGTTGAAGAAGATATGTATCCCTATCAGCCGCAGGCGCTGTCGCCCATCGTGATTTGGGGCGCAGGCGCCATCGGCGGCGCAATAGGCGCATCGCTTATTGAATCCGGCCGCTCGGTTATTTTTGTTGATAATGTCGCCGAACATGTCGAGGCGATCAATTTGCACGGCCTGCGTATTACCGGCCCGCTCGGAGAGCGAAAGGTTCAGGCTCAGGCCTATCTGCCCCAACAGCTTGAAGGTTTTTATAACTGCGTGCTGCTGGCGGTCAAATCTCATCATACCCCTGACGCAATTCACCAGATAGCGCCTCTGTTAGCCCCGGAAGGCTATGTTGTTTCAATGCAGAACGGCCTTAACGAGCGAGTCATTGCCGATGTCATTGGCGTCGAGCGCACGGTCGGGGCATTCCTTAATTTCGGAGCCGATTTCATTGAGCCGGGCGTGATTCATCATGGCGGCCGTGGCGCTGTCGTGCTCGGCGAACTGGATGGCATTACTCGCCCGCGTACCGAAGAACTTTACAGCCTGCTGCTTAACTTTGATTCATCGGCAATCCTGACCCCGAATATCTGGGGATTTCTGTGGGCCAAGATGATCTACGGCGCGCTGCTGTTTGCCACTGCGCTCACCGATGACAGCATCGCCGACGTGCTGGCAATGCCAAAATTCAGACCGGTGCTCACCGCGCTGGCGCGTGAATTAGGTGCTGTCGCGCACGCGCAGAGTATTGTTTTGCAGGGCTTTGATGGCTTTGACCCCTCGGCTTTTCTGCCGGATGCCACGAAGGAGCACACCTCGCAATCGTTTGACGACATGGTGGCTCACAATCGTCGCTCGGCCAAATCCCACTCGGGAATTTGGCGTGATTTGGCGGTTCGCAAGCGCCAGACCGAGATCGACGCGCAGATAGCCCCCGCTATTGATATTGGTATCGGATTCAATCTGCCGATGCCTTTGACCACGCGGTTAGTTAACCTGATTCACTTGGTTGAGCGCGGTGAATTGCCGCAGACCCTGGAAACGTTGGCGCTGCTTGAAATTAACGAGGCTGGAAGTCCCTATGCAAAATCCTTTTGATTACTCGCAGCGCACGGTGTTGGTGACCGGCGCGGCGCAAGGTTTTGGTCGTGCAATTTGTCTGGCTTTTGCCGAGCGCGGTGCGCAGGTGATTGCCTGCGATATCCAGAAAGGATTGGTGGAGGAGACCGCTGCGCTGGCTGGCGAACGTTGCCTCGCTGTCGAGGCGGATATCAGCGATCCCGCTGCGGTAAACGCGCTGTTTGCTGCGCTGCAAGAGCAGGGCTTGAGTGTCGATACGCTGGTCAACAATGCGGGTGGCGTGGTCGGGCAGCAGGGCCAGCCGGTGGAAGAGGTGACTTTTGCCCAGTGGCAGGCCATCGTGGCGGTGAATCTTAACGGCGCGTTTTTGATGTCACAGGCTGCGGTGAGTGGAATGAAGCAGCGCAAATTCGGCCGTATCATTAATATTTCCAGCGGAGCAGGGTTGGGGGTTAGTTTGACTGGCATTCAGGCCTACGCCAGTGCCAAGGCCGGGCAGATTGGCCTGACTCGGCAGCTTGCTCACGAGCTGGGGCCGTGGAATATTACAGTCAACAATGTCGCGCCGGGGTTTGTGCGCAGCAATCCTTCTACCGAAAGGCAGTGGGAAGCGATGGGCGAAGAAGGGCAGCGGCGGCATGTGCAAAATGTTGCTCTCAAGCGCCTTGGAACCGCTGAAGATATCGCCCACGCAGTGCTGTACTTTGCTTCCGACTGGGCCAACTGGGTCAGCGGCCAGATCCTCTCCGTGGATGGCGGAAAATAACAATTATTGCGGCTCTCTAAACTGAGAGCCTTTCCCCTTATAGTCTTCGCAATAACCTCTATAATCACAAAACCTTATCCTTTATATTGTTGTGTAAATTATCACTCTTAGTGACTTGTTTTGTCATACTTGCTTACGTAATCTTTACGTTGCCCTAAAAACAGTCTACCGGTAAATTCTGGATAATGGGCCTTTCGGTTGAACGACCCTTTTCAGCTGTTTTCTTCCCATCACTCGTGCGAACTTAAGAAATTTATGCTGCCAACTGCCTCACCTCGTTCCAAAAGCCGCAAAACTTTGTGGTTTATCATTGCTGTGATCGTATTGGCGGTCTTGGCCTGGTTTTTCTTTTTTCACAAGAGTGCAAGCACATCCGATGGTGCGCCGGGTGGTAACGATCATCGCCAGCACGGGATGCGCGGTGGCATGCGCGGTATGGCAGGAGCGGGGGGGCCAACGCCGGTGCAGGCTGGAGTTGCAGAACAGGCTAACGTGCCAGTGTATCTGCGCGCTTTGGGTACGGTAATCCCTAATGCTTCGGTGACGGTGACCAGCCGCGTCGATGGCCAGTTAATGAAGGTATTTTTCACCGAAGGGCAGAAAGTTGAAGCCGGGCAGTTGCTGGCACAGATTGATCCGCGCAGCTATCAGGCCACGCTGGAACAGTATCAGGGCGATTTGGCGCAGAATCAGGCACTTGAGAAAAGCGCTCAGCTGACTTTGGCGCGTTATCGTAAACTTTATGCTCAGGACTCTCTGGCGCGTCAGGATCTGGAAAGCCAGATTGCCACAGCTGGTCAGTACAGTGGCGCAGTCAAAGCCGATCAGGCTCAAATTGATGCTGCCAGGCTAAATCTAATTTATGCCCGTATTACCGCGCCAATCAGCGGCCATGTTGGCCTGCGCCTAGTGGATCCGGGCAATATTGTCAGCAGCGGTTCAACTACTGGCATAGTCACTATTACCCAGACTCAACCGATCGCAGTGACCTTTAGCGTGCCGCAAAGCAACCTGCAAACCATCCTTAAAGCTTTGCGTGGCGGGCAAACTCTGCCTACGACGGCATTTGATCAGGACGGCGACAAGGTTCTGGCGCAAGGCAAGCTACAGTTTATGAGCAATGAAATCGACACCAGTACCGGCAGCGTCAAGCTTAAAGCGGTGTTCGACAACAACGATGATGCGCTGTATCCGAATCAGTTTGTCAATGCGCGCTTGCAGGTTGGAACGCTCGAAAACACTACCGTTATTCCATCTGCTGCCTTACAGCTAAGCTCCGACGGCGACTTTGTTTATGTCATCAAGACCGATGGCAGCGTGACCCGTACCGCTGTCAAAGCGGGTCCAAACTATGGCGACGATCAGATTGCCGTGTTGTCTGGCGTCAAGCCGGGCGATCGGGTGGTGACTACCGGTATCGACAGACTGAACGACGGCACCAAAGTTCAAGTCGTGACTGCGGCGAGTGCGGCAGCCGCGGCGACAGGCACCGCACAGCCTGATAAAACCGGCGTAGATAAAGCCACCACCGGCAAAGACAGCGGGACTAAATGAATCCATCACGCCTCTTTATCCAAAGGCCGGTAGCCACCATCTTGTTGATGGTGGCGGTGCTGCTGTCGGGCATTTTTGCCTACAACATGCTGTCCACCTCGGCGCTGCCGCAGGTAGATTATCCGACTATTCAGGTGACCACGCTTTATCCAGGTGCAAGCCCGGATGTGATGGCCTCCGGCGTTACGGCTCCCCTTGAGCGCCAGCTTGGGCAGATGTCTGGTCTGAGCCAGATGTATTCCACCAGCTCCACCGGTTCATCGATTATTACACTGAAGTTTTCTCTCGACTTGTCGCTGGACGTAGCCGAGCAGGAAGTTCAGGCGGCCATTAACGCCGCCAACAGCCTTCTACCCAGCGATTTGCCCAATCCGCCGACCTATAAAAAAGTTAACCCGGCCGACAGCGCGGTAATTACGCTGGCAGTGACCTCTGACTCGTTGCCGCTGACTAAAGTACAGGATCTGGTGAACACCCGCGTGGCGCTCAAGCTGTCGCAGATCTCGGGCGTAGGCTTGGTGACGCTGGCCGGTGGGCATCAGCCTGCGGTACGTGTGCAAGTGAATCCCCGCGCTCTTGCCGCACACAACCTGACGCTGCAAGACATTAATACGCTTATCGGCAACAGCAACGTCAACGGCTCCAAGGGTGGTTTCGATGGCAAACACCATTCCATCACTATTGATGCCAACGATCAGCTGCGTACCGCCGACGAGTACGGCAATCTTATTGTGACCTACAGCAACGGTGCCGCGTTGCGCCTGAAAGATATCGCGACTCTGAGCGAAGCACCGGAGAACGAATATCTTTCTGCCTGGGCCAACAATAAACCGGCAATCATTATCAACGTGCAGCGCCAGCCCGGTGCCAACGTGATTTCCGTGGTTGACGACATCAAGACTCAGTTGCCAAAACTGCAGGCCTCGCTGCCGGATTCAATCAAAGTCACCATTCTTTCTGACCGTACTCAAACCATCCGCGCCTCAATCAGCGACGTTCAGTTCGAGCTGCTGCTGTCGATTGCGCTGGTAGTGATGGTGACCTTCCTGTTCCTGCGCAACATTGCTGCGACGCTTATTCCAAGCGTGGCGGTGCCGCTGTCGCTGGTGGGCACTTTTGGCGTCATGTACCTGTGCGGTTTCAGTCTGAATAACCTGTCACTGATGGCGCTGACTATCGCCACCGGTTTTGTCATTGATGATGCCATCGTCGTGGTCGAGAACATCTCTCGCCGCCTCGAGGACGGAGAAAGTCCGATGGAGGCGGCGCTGAAAGGCTCGCAGCAAATCGGTTTCACTATCATTTCACTGACTTTCTCGCTGATTGCCGTGCTGATCCCGCTGCTGTTTATGGGGGACGTGGTGGGTCGTCTGTTCCGCGAGTTTGCGATTACGCTGGCGGTGTCGATCGTCGTGTCGATGCTGGTCTCGCTGACTCTGACGCCCATGCTTTGTGCCTACCTTTTGCGGCACATTCCCGAAGAGAAACAGAGCAAGTTTTATCGCAAGGGCGGTCAGGTGTTTGACAAACTGATCGCTGGTTACGACCGCATGTTGACGGTGGTGCTTAACCATCAGCGTTTGACACTGCTGGTGGCGCTGGCAACGCTGGTATTTACCGGGCTGCTGTACGTGATTGTGCCGAAAGGTTTTTTCCCATCGCAGGACACCGGCATGATCCAAGGTATTACCATGGCCTCGCAGGACGTGTCCTTCAGTGAGATGGGTCGCCGTCAGCAGGCGCTGGCCGCGGCAATTCTCAAGGATAAAGACGTTGAAAGTGTGGCCTCGACCATTGGTGTCGATGGCAATAACACCAGCCTCAACAGCGGGCGTTTTCAGATAAACCTCAAAGCCATCAATTTGCGTGACGATCGCGCCCCAGCGGTGATTGCCCGTCTAAAGCAGGAAACGTCTTCTGTGCCGGGTATTGAGTTATATATGCAGGCCTCGCAGGATTTGACCGTTGATGATCAGGTCACTCCGAGCCAGTATCAATTTACCCTTGATGACACTGATAGCGCCAATCTGGTTTCATGGACGCCCAAGCTGCTCGACAAACTTAGTCATGAGCCGGAGTTCAACAGCGTAGTCAGCAACCTGCAAGATCAGGGGCAAGTGGCCTATGTTGAACTCAACCGTGATGCTGCATCGCGCTATGGGATTACCGCTTCTGATGTCGATACGGCGCTGTATAACGCCTTTGGCCAGCGTCTGGTTTCAACTATCTTTACTCAGTCCAACCAGTATCGCGTGGTGCTTGAAGTTGCGCCGCAGTACCAGCAATCGCCGGCCTCTTTCGATGATATCTATCTGGCGACCAGCAACAGCAATAACTCAAGCAGTACCAGCACCAGCAGTTCGACCAGCAGTAATTCGACGAACTCAAATTCCAGTTCCAGCAGCAGTACCAGTTCAACGACTGGCAGCAGTAGCTCGACAAGTACCGACAGCAATAGCTCATCGTCTACGTCCAACAGTTCGACGACCGGAATGATCAAGCTGACGTCTATCGCTACTATTCACATGCGCACTGGTGCGCTGTTGCAGGCGCGTCTTAATCAGCTGCCAGCGGTCACGGTTTCATTTAACCTTAATGATGGCTACTCGATTGAACAGGCGCAGCAGGCGATTAAGAAAACCACTCAGGAGATAGCTCTGCCAGACAGTATTACTCTGCGATATCAGGGTTCTGCGGCCTCGTTTGAGAGCGCCACCGGCAATACGCTGTGGTTGATTCTGGCGGCTTTACTGACAATGTATGTGGTTCTGGGCATCCTTTACGAGAGCTTTATCCATCCGGTGACTATTCTGTCTACGCTGCCGTCAGCCGCGGTGGGTGCGCTGCTTTCTCTGCTGTTCAGCGGCACAGAGTTCAGTTTGATTGCGCTAATCGGGGTGATACTGCTGATTGGTATCGTCAAGAAGAATGCCATCATGATGATCGACTTTGCGCTGGAGGCGGAGCAGAAGCACCATATGTCGCCGCGAGATGCCATTCATCAGGCCTGTCTGCTGCGATTTCGCCCCATCCTGATGACAACTATGGCTGCACTGATCGGCGCACTGCCGTTGATGCTGGCCAGCGGCAGTGGTGCAGAACTGCGCCAGCCGCTGGGCTTGGTCATCGTCGGCGGCCTTATCTTTAGTCAGGTTCTGACGCTGTTCTCGACGCCGGTAATCTATTTGATGTTTGACCGACTGGCCACCCGCTGGCGTCCGGCTCGCCGTAAAGTACAGGAACAGGAATGAATATTTCCCGCTTCTTTATTTTTCGACCGGTAGCTACGCTGCTGCTCACCTCGGCAATTGTTTTGCTGGGGTTGCTGGGCTATAACCTGCTGCCGGTGGCTCCGCTGCCACAGGTGGATTTTCCGACTATCATGGTCACCGCCAGCTTGCCGGGCGCGAGTCCGGAGACCATGGCGGCCACGGTAGCTACGCCGCTGGAAAGGGCGATGGGCACCATTTCAGGGGTCAGTGAAATGACCTCATCCAGTTCGCAAGGCTCCACGCGCATCGTGTTGCAGTTTGATCTCGACCGCGATATCAACGGCGCGGCGCGAGATGTGCAGGCGGCGATCAACGCCTCTCGCTCGCTGTTGCCGAGCAGCATGCCTTCGCTGCCGACCTACCGTAAAGCCAACCCGGCAGATGCGCCGATCGTCAT
This sequence comes from Serratia sp. M24T3, assembly GCF_000257645.1. GTDB lineage: Bacteria > Pseudomonadota > Gammaproteobacteria > Enterobacterales > Enterobacteriaceae > Rouxiella. The sequence continues at coordinate 59,844 of NZ_AJHJ01000013.1, read as the reverse complement.
GTTGGCGCTGACTTCTTCAACGCGCAGCAACGGGCAGCTTTATGATATCGCTTCGAGCCAGTTGCAGCAGAAAATCGCGCAGGTCAACGGCGTGGGGCAAGTCTCACTGACCGGTAGTGCGTTGCCGGGCGTGCGAATCGACCTGCGCCCGCAGTTGATAAGCTCTTTTGGCATCTCACTCGACACCATTCGCACCGCTGTCGCCGACAGCACCACCAATCTGCCGAAGGGGGTATTGCAGGGCAACGATCAATCGTGGATGGTCGAGGGTAACGGTCAGCAAAGCACCGCAGCGCAGTATCGCAAGCTGATTGTGGCCTATAAAAACGGTAACGCGATTCGCCTGGGCGATATTGCCAACGTCTATGATTCGGTTGAAGACAAATACAATGTCGGTTATTACAACGGCACGCCAGCGGTAATGATTGCGGTGACGCGCCAGGCCGGGGCTAACATGCTCGACACCATCAACTCGATTAAAGCCGCATTGCCGGTGATGGAAAAAGAGCTGCCGGGCGACGTTAAACTCAATATGGCGCTGGACCGTTCACCGACTGTCTCCGAATCTCTGCGCGACACGGAAACCACGCTGCTGGAAGCTACTCTGCTGGTTATTGCAGTGGTGTTTGTATTCCTGCGCAATGGCCGGGCAGTATTGATCCCGGCTCTGGCATTGCCGGTTTCGCTGATCGGTACCTGTTCTATCATGTATTTACTGGGCTATAGCCTGGATAACCTGTCGCTGATGGCGCTTATCATCGCGACGGGTTTTGTGGTCGATGACGCCATCGTAGTGCTCGAGAATATTACCCGACATATAGAAGAAGGGCTGAGTCCGGTCAGGGCGGCTATTCGCGGTGCCGGGGAGGTCGGGTTTACCGTGCTGGCGATGACGCTGTCGCTGATTGCAGTGTTTATTCCTATCTTGCTGATGGGCAGTATTGTTGGCCGCCTGTTCCGCGAGTTTGCGGTCACGCTGTCGCTGTCGCTGGTGATTTCGATGGTGGTGTCGTTAACCCTGACGCCCATGCTGTGCGCCCGTTTCCTGAAGCGCAAACCGCCGGTAGAAAAACGCCAGCCGCATATTTATCGCCTTATTGAACGCTGGCTGAATAACCTGCTGAAGGCCTACTCCAACGGGCTGAATTGGGTAATGCGCCATCAGCCACTGACCATGCTGGTTTTACTGCTCACCGTGGTGCTGAATTTTTATCTTTATACCGTGGTCGAAAAGGGGTTTTTCCCCGAGCAGGATACTGGCATGTTAATGGGCATGTTGCGCGCCGACCAGAACACTTCATTCCAGTCTATTCAGCCGCAGATGATCAACTATGCCAAGATTATCCAGCACGATCCTGACGTTTCGGCTGTATTAAGCTCGGCGGGCAACGGCGGTTTTGGATCGCGCAATACTGCGTTGTTCTTCGTCAGGTTGAAAGATTTCAGCCAGCGTAAATCTACAGCCAATCAGGTTGCCAACCGCATCATGATGGAAACCGCCAAGCTTCCGGGTTCGCAGCTGTTCCTGATGGCGGCACAAGATTTGCGGGTCGGGGGCCGTAGCTCCAATTCTGAGTATCAATACAGTCTTCAGGCCGACGATCTCGGGCTGCTGCGCGAGTGGGGACCGAAAGTCAAAGCGGCGCTAAGCACTTTGCCGGAACTGACCGGGGTCGATTCTGACTCTCAGACCGGCGGCCAGGAAGTGATGCTGAATATTGACCGCGACAAAGCGACGCAGCTCGGAGTGAACGTTAAAACCATTGATGCGCTGCTCAATAACGCGTTCTCGCAGCGCCAGGTTGCCACTATTTATAAAACGCTGAACCAGTATCACGTTGTGATGTATCTGACGCCGGACTTCACCAACGACCCTGATGTGCTTAAGCAAATGTATGTGGTGACCAGCTCCGGCACTCAGGTGCCGCTGTCGGCATTTACGACTTTCAGCAGCGCCAACGCACCGCTGTCGGTGGCGCATCAGGGGCAGTCGGCAACCACCACGGTTTCCTTTAACCTGGCCGATGGTGTTTCCATTGAGCAGGGGCAGGCGGCGGTAAAAACCGAGATGGCTAAAATTGGGCTGCCGGATACGATTCAGGCAGGTTATGCAGGCACTGCGCAGGCGTTTCAGGCGCTGGCGCAGCAAATGCCGTGGCTGATTCTGGCGGCGCTGGCTGCGGTTTATATCGTGCTGGGCATGCTGTATGAAAGTTATATTCATCCGCTGACCATCCTCTCAACGCTGCCATCGGCGGGATTGGGGGCATTGTTGCTGATGCTGATAACCAATACGCAGCTAACGGTGATTGCGCTGATCGGTATTTTGCTACTGATCGGTATCGTGAAGAAAAACGCCATTATGATGATCGACTTTGCGCTCGATGCCGAACGCAGGCTAGGTTTAACGCCGCAGCAGGCGATAGTTCAGGCCTGCCTGATGCGTTTTCGTCCGATCATGATGACCACGCTGGCCGCATTTTTCGGTGCATTACCTTTGGCACTGGGCAGCGGCGGCGATGCTGACCTGCGAAGCCCGCTGGGACTGGCCATTGCCGGTGGCCTGGCAATGAGCCAGATACTGACGCTGTTTACCACACCCGTTGTCTATCTCTATATGGACAGAAGCAGCCGTGCGACCAGGCGTTTATGGGCGCGTATTCGTCCGCACCCTACGCCAGCCGGATCTGAAGGCCATTCGAAATGATTTTTAATAAAGTGAAGCCCGTGATGACATCAATTAAAGCAGGTTCCCGGACTTTTCGTCTGGCCCCATTGGCGCTGGTGTTAGCGCTGGTCGGCTGTACCGTTGGCCCTGACTATCACCGTCCTGCGGTAGCAATGCCGACCGCCTTTAAAGAGGCCAAGGGCTGGACGGCGACTACGCCAAAAGATAACCAGAGCAAGGGCGACTGGTGGTCGGTTTATCAGGACCCACAGCTTTCTGCTCTGATGAGCCTGGTACAAATTTCCAACCAGAACGTGGCGCAGTATGCCGCGCAGTATCGTCAGGCGCAGGCATTGGTGACACAGGCGCGAGCCGAGCTTTTCCCGCAGGTTACCGCCACGGGTGACAGCACGCGCAGCGGCACTGGGTCGGTTGCCAGCAACAAACAGTCGGTGAGTCTCGGAGCGAGCTGGGAACTTGATATCTGGGGCAAGCTGCGCCGCACGGTTGAAGAACAGCGTGCCAATGCGGAGTCCAGCGCGGCGGATCTGGCCAACGCCACGCTGAGCGCGCAGTCGGAGCTGGCGCAGGATTATTTCCAACTGCGGGTGATGGACGCGCAGATTGCGCTCTACCAGCAAAGCGTTGATGACTATCAGCGTTACCTGACGGTTATTCAGAATCAGTATACCGGTGGCAACACCTCGCGGGCGACGCTGGCGCAGGCGCAAACTCAGCTCGAAACCACCAAAGCTTCGGCGCTGGATTTGCAGTGGCAGCGCGCGCAGCTCGAACATGCAATCGCCATTCTGATCGGCAAGCCTCCGGCCCAGTTCAGCCTTGCGGCAGAGCCTATCAAGTTTACGCTGCCGTCCATTCCGGCGGGCCTGCCTTCGCAACTGTTGCAGCGCCGCCCGGATATTTCTGCTGCCGAGCGCAACATGGCTTCGGCCAATGCGGCGGTGGGAGTTGCAACAGCCGCGTACTATCCTGACTTAACCCTCAGCGCCAGCGGAGGTTTTACCGGCACGGCGCTGCATAACCTGTTCACATTGCCGAATCGCGTCTGGTCGTTAGGACCCGAGCTGAGCCAGACGGTGCTTGATTTTGGCGCAACGCGCGGCAAGGTTGCCGAAGCGGAAGCTGCGTATGATGCAGACGTAGCGGCTTATCGCCAAAGCGTGTTAACCGCCATGGGTGAGGTGGAAGACTATCTGGTTGAGTTGCACACCATCGACAGCGAGATGACTGCCCAGCAAAATGCGGCCCAGTCAGCCAAAGACTCTGCGAGGGTGACTTTCAATCAGTATCAGGCGGGGATGATTAACTATCTTGACGTGGCAACGACGCAAAATACCAGTCTGAGCCAGCAGCAGAATGTACTGTCCCTGCTCGGCACGCAGATGGTGACCAGCGTCAAACTCATCGCCGCTCTCGGCGGTGGCTGGCAAGCCAAAGAGTAATTATTCATTGTCAAAAAAAACGCCAGCATTTGCTGGCGTTTTTGTTTCTGGTGACAGGGGACGGAAGATTACTCCTTCCAGCCGCCGCCCAGTGCTTTGAACAGAGTAATGTCAGAGTTCAACTGCGCCAGTTTGGTAGAAATCAGCGTTTGCTGAGAGGCATACAGTGAACGCTGCGCAACCAGTACGCTCAGGTAGCTGTCTACGCCACCCTGGAAGCGCTGCTGTGACAGGTCGAAGTTACGCTGGTTGGCATCGGTCGCCTGTTGAACAGATTTCAACTGATTGCCGTAGGTTGCCTGACCGGCAAGACCATCAGAAACCTCTTTAAAGGCGGTCTGAATGGCTTTCTCGTAGTTGGCAATCTCGATTTTCTTCTCGTCCTTGGCAATATCCAGATTTGCACGGTTCACGCCGCCGTCAAAGATAGGAATGCTCAGTGACGGACCGAATGACCATGCGCCGCTGCCAGCACTGAACAGGTTGCTCAGGCTGCCGCTCTCGGTACCGTAAGAACCGGTCAGAGAGATGCGTGGGAAGAACGCTGCACGCGCTGCACCGATGTTGGCGTTGGCCGCTTTCAGTGTGTGCTCGGCTGCGATGATATCCGGGCGACGCGTCAACAGGTCTGAAGGAAGACCCGCCGGGGTTTGCGGGAAGTTCCAGTTGTTGTTCAGACTGGCATTTTGCAGCAATTTTTCTGGGATTTCGGCACCGACCAGCAGGGTCAGGGCGTTAACGTCCTGACGAACCTGACGGGTGTATTGCGCGATATCAGCCTGCGCGCTACGTACGGTGGTTTCGGCCTGAGCCAGATCCTGCGAGTTGCTTACGCCCTGATCGTAGCTGCGTTTGGTCAACAGGTAAGAATTGTTCTGGCTGTTGGCAGTATCGATAGCCAGTTTCAGCAAGTCGTTATCTGCCGCCAGGCTCAGGTAACCTTCACCAACCTGGGCTACCAGGCTGATTTGGGTTGCTCGCTGAGTTGCTGCGGTTGCCAGGTAAGTTTCCAGACCCTGATCACGCAGGCTGCGAACGCGACCAAACAGGTCAAGTTCGTAGGCGCTTACACCCACGCCAGCCGAGTAATCATGATAGGTAACCGCGCCGGTACTTTTGGTCGAGTAAATTCCGGCAGGCAGGTGAGTACCGGTGCCGCTGGCGGTGCCATCCAGCGTCGGCAGCAGTGCTGCACGATCAATCTGGAAGGTCGCACGCGCGGTATCGACGTTTAATGCCGCGACCCTAAGGTCGCGGTTGTTTGCCAGAGCTAAAGTAATCACCTGCTTCATATCAGGTTGATTAAAGAATTGACTCCAGCCGATGTCCTGGATTTTACCAGCATCAACGCCTTTGCTGGTGGTCCAGTCACTCGCAACCGGCAGTGCCGGTCGGTTGTACTTGGGCTCCATGGTACAGCCGGCCAAAATAGTCAATGTCAGCGCTGAGAACATTGGCAGCGCAAAACGTGGTTTATTCATGGTTCGAAACCTCAGTATCTGAATGCGGCTTATCTTGTTTTTTTGACTTACGTGTAAATAGGTTAACCACGACCACGTAGAACATTGGAACAAAGAAAATCGCCAGGAATGTTGCCGTTATCATCCCACCTACTACCGCAGTACCGATCGAGTGCTGACTACCAGAACCTGCACCATGCGAAATGGTCAGAGGTATAACACCGAGGATAAACGCCATCGAGGTCATAATAATTGGCCTGATACGGAGTTTAGCTGCTTCTACGGCTGCATCAATGAGCGACATTCCTTCTTTTTCGTGTAGTTCTTTGGCAAATTCAACGATCAGGATGGCGTTCTTGGCTGCCAGCCCCACCGTAGTCAAAAGGCCTACCTGGAAGAAGACGTCGTTGGATAATCCACGGAGTAATACTGCACCGATTGTACCCAGTATACCCAATGGAACCACTAGGATGACAGAGAATGGAATAGACCAACTCTCATATAGTGCTGCCAGACACAGGAATACCACGATAATCGACAGAGTATACAGTGCTGGAGTCTGCGATCCTGCTGCCTGCTCTTCGTATGACAAACCGTGCCATGCGATTTTGAAGCCCGGTGGCAGTTTCTTGGCAATTTCGAGCACAGCTTTAGTGGCATCACCGGAGCTATAACCCGCAGACGGTGAACCCAGGATCTCTACCGATGACACGCCGTTAAAGCGCTCGAAGCGTGGAGAACCGTAGACCCATTTACCTGAACCAAACGCAGACCACGGAACCATCTGACCAGAACTGTTACGGAAATACCATTTGTTCAAATCTTCAGGCGTTACGCGCGATGCAGAACGGCCCTGCATGTAGACTTTCTTGACACGGTCATTAAACATGAACTGGTTGATGTAGGTTGAACCCCACACCGCAGACAAGGTGGCGTTAATGTCGCTTAGGCTGAGGCCCAGAGCACTTGCCTTCTCGTCGTTAATTTCCAGCTGATACTGTGGTTCATCTTCCATACCGTTTGGACGCGTTGCCATCAGACGTTTGTCTTTGGCCGCCATTCCGAGGAACTGATTACGTGCTGCCATCAGTGCTGCATGGCCCTGCGCGTTGGTATCCTGCAGATAGAAGTCGAAACCGGTGGCATTACCCAACTCAAGTACGGCTGGCGGTACGAAGGCAAATACCTTGGCATCTTTCATCGTCGAGAAGTGAGCCATGGCGCGTGCGGCGATGGACTGCACACTGTTTGCCGTGCCTGGACGGGAATCCCAGTCTTTTAATGAAACGAAGCCGATACCGACGTTCTGACCACGACCGGCGAAGCTAAAGCCGTTGGCAGTAAACACGGAAACCACGTTGGCGCTTTCATTCTTCTGGAAGTATTCACGGACGTTATCCAGAACCGCCTGAGTACGTTCAGCCGAGGCGTTGGCTGGCAACGTTGCCTGCACGAACAGAATCCCCTGGTCTTCATCCGGCAGGAAGGTGGTTGGAACACGGGTAAACATATAACCCATGGCGACCACGATCAGCAGATAAATCACCATAAACAGACGACGACGGGAGATTACGCCCGCAACGCTGGAGGTGTATTTAGCAGCGCCCTTGTCGAAGTTACGGTTAAACCAGCCGGCGAATCCGGTGGTTTTCTGTTCTTCAGAACCCTGCTTGATGATAGTTGCACACAGCGCAGGGGTAAAGATAAGCGCCATAAGCACTGACAGCGCCATCGCGGAAACGATGGTTATCGAGAACTGACGATAGATAATACCGGTGGAACCGGCGAAGAATGCCATTGGAACCAATACGGCAGACAGTACCAGTGCAATACCAAACAGCGCGCCCTGAATCTGCGCCATCGACTTGATGGTCGCTTCTTTCGGCGACAGTTTTTCCTCGTGCATTATACGTTCGACGTTCTCTACCACCACGATGGCGTCATCCACCAACAGGCCGATGGCGAGCACCATCCCGAACATCGTCAGGGTGTTTATCGAGAAGCCAAATGCGTTCAACAGACCGAAGGTACCCAGCAACACCACTGGAACTACCATGGTCGTTACCAGAGTCGCACGCAGGTTTTGGAGGAACAGCAACATCACGAAGAACACCAGGATGATCGCTTCAATCAGGGTTTTCACCACTTCATGAATCGATGCACTAACCACGGGTGAAGTCTGGTACGGATAAACAACTTTCACGCCTGCAGGTAATGAAGACTGCAAACCGGCGATGGTGGCTTTAACCGCGTTGGCAGTGTCCAGCACGTTCGCGCCGGTAGCCAGACGTAATGCGATACCCGTAGCCGGACTGCCGTTGTAGGCACCGGAAATAGAGTAGCTTTCAGGACCCAGATCAATGTTCGAAATATCACTCAAACGAACCTGAGAACCGTCCGGATTCACTTTCAACAGCACGTTCTGGAATTGTTTAACGCTGTCGAAACGCGTTTTACCAATAATAGTGGCGTTGATTTTTGAATCTTTAATGGTTGGCAGACCGCCAAGCGCACCAGATGAAACCTGAACGTTCTGGGCTTCAATCGCAGTAGTAACATCACTAGGAACCAGCGAGTATTTGTACATCTTGGCCGGATCGAGCCAGACACGCATCGCGTACTCTGAACCGAACACCTGGAAGTCACCCACGCCTTTGGTACGCACGATCGGGTCTTCCATCTTGGTCACCAGCAGGTTACCCAAGTCGGAATTGCTGAGCTTGCCATCAGTCGAGGCCAGGCCGACTACCAGCATAAAGTTTTGCTGATACTTGGCTACGCGGATCCCCTGATTGACAACTTCAGTCGGCAGCTGAGATTCGGCCAGAGACACTTTGTTCTGAACCTGAACCTGAGCGATATCCGGGTCAGTACCCTGATCGAAAGTAACGATGATAGTTGCACTACCGTCGCTGGCGCTTTGCGATTCGATATAACGTAATCCATCCAGACCGTTCAGCTGTTGTTCAATTACCTGAACCACAGTGTTCTGAGTCGTCTCGGCTGATGCACCAGGATAGGTAACGGCAACAGAGATGGCTGGAGGCGCAATGTTTGGATATTGGTTTATTGGCAATTTCATTATCGATAGCGCACCGGCTAACATAATGACAATCGCGACCACCCAGGCGAATATCGGGCGGTTAATAAAGAAAGTAGACATCTGTGTTCCTCTATTGCGCGGATGGATCAGTCATTGACAGATTTGCGTCCACTTTCGGGGCTGCTTCTTTACGTTCGCTGCCGTTAACTTTGGCGCCAGGGTGTACGTTTTGCAGTCCGTCAGTAATGACTTTATCGCCGGCATTCAAGCCGGAAGTGACCAGCCAGTCACCAGAAATCATTGGGCCAGTGCTGATGTCACGCTCTTCAACGGTGTTATCTGCATTAACAATATAGACATAAGGTTTGCCTTTGTTGTTATGCATGATGGCTTCCTGAGGAGCCAGAATACCATTCTGATCAACAGCCTGACTCAGGGTTGCGTGAACGAACATCCCTGGCAACAGCTCATCATTCGGGTTGGGGAACGAGGCACGCAGCGTAACAGAACCTGTACCTTCATCTACGGTCACTTCGGAGAATTCCAGTTTACCCGGCAGGCTGTATTGGCTACCGTCTTCCAGAGTCAGTTGAACTTTGGCCGCATTTTCACCGGCGGAAGCGACTTTGCCTTCAGCCAGAGCGCGACGCAGTTTTAGCAAATCAGTGGATGATTCGCTGACGTCAACATAGATAGGATTCAGCTGAGTGATGGTTGCCAGGTCAGTAGTCTGACCGTTGGTGACCAATGCACCTTCTGTCACGGTAGAGCGGCTAATGTGGCCAGAAATTGGTGCATAAACCTTGGTGTATTGCAGGTTGACGCGGGCTGTTTCCAGATCGGCAGCTGCTTCGCCGGTCGATGCTACAGCATCGTCATAAACCTGGCGGCTGACGGCGTTGGAGGAAACCAGACCTTTGTAGCGAGTAGAGGTTGCCGCTGCGCTTTTGTAGGTGGCAAGTGCTTTATCATAAGCTGCCTGATAAGTTGCAGGATCGATTTGATAAAGCTGTTGACCAGCCTTGACTTCACCACCTTCAACAAAGGTACGTTTCAAAATAACGCCGCTGACCTGAGGACGAACTTCTGCAGTTTTTACCGCATCGGTACGGCCTGGCAGACTAGTCGTCAAGGTAACTGGTTTTGATTGCAGGTTGACGTATTCAACAGCTGGAGCTTGGGCAGCTGCTTGCGGGGCCGAACTGGACCCATCACAAGCGGAAAGCAGTAGCACAGTACTGACAGAAAGAACCTTCAGGCGCATAGAATTCACTCTCTTAGGGGGGTTGAGAACAATCATTCTCAATAAGTCCCCCACTATACGAGAGGCGGTCAATTCACTCTGTAAGTATTTGGTTGTTAGATATGTCTAAATATTTCAATGTTTCGTGACAAGAAAAGTCAAATCTGATAATGAATTTTGTGAATAGCTATCAAATTTTAGAACTTTTAAAACCCAAGGGCGAAAAGTAGTCACATACAAAACTATTTTATCAGCATAAAGCAGAAGGATATTCTGCTTTTCAGGTTTTGCAGGAATTCATAAAAGTATGATCCCGATCAAAGTAAGAAATACTTTTTAACAGTGGCCTTACCAGAAATGACTGCTGTTATCCGATAAATGCCGTTAACGTACTCCTTGAGAGCGAGCAGTTCTCACATTTGCATTGTTGCAACCGGTTTATAAAAATCGGTATATCGCAACCCTGATGCCCACTGTCCGATGTGGGCTTTTTTTCGCCCAAACCTTCTGCAAAACCCCTACTTTCCCTAAGCCGATAGCACTAACTGCTACACTATACTCTGCTTTCTAAATGTTAACAAACTGTGATCTCTTTCATAGTCCTGGCCTACAGGTCTATACAGCAATTCATTGTGTGACTTTACTCAATAGTGAACGCTTTTTAAGCAACGAACTCCGAGGGATAGCACATGTTGAAATTAGGAAGCAAAATCCATGACTTAGGCAAGGCACTGATGACACCCATCTCGGTTATTGCCGCAGCGGGGATCTTTCTTGGGTTGGCATCGGCTTTACAAAACCCCAATGTCACTGGCGATACATTTACCCATTTGAGGGCTTTGCAGCTGGTCATAGGCTTTATTCGTCAGGTGTCGAGCGCACTTTTTGCCAATCTACCGATATTTTTCGCCGTGGCTACGGCAATGGGACTGGCCAATGCAGAGAAGGCAACCGCTGCCTTTTCCGCAGTGATTGGTTTCGTCGGGCTGCATGTCGGGATTAATTACAGCCTGCTGGCGCAAAACATTACTCCGGCGACTACGTCGGTTCAGCATCTTACTGCGCAGGGCATGTCGTCCAGCGACGCGATGATCTTTGCCTCTGAGTTCACCAACACGCTGGGGATTTTTACCTACAACATGAGTGTCCTCGGCGGGGTGCTGGTCGGGCTAATTACCATGTTCCTGCATAACCGCTTTTATACGATCGTTTTGCCTACCGCAGTGGCGTTTTTTGGTGGCCGCCGTTTTGTGCCGATTATTACCGTAGTGGTGCTGCCAATCGTTGGCGTTTTGGTTTCTCTCGTCTGGCCGACCGTAGCGCTGGGGATTCAGTGGGTGGGTGAGCTGATTGGCCGAACAGGAGAAGTCGGCACATTTATTTACGCGACTTCTGAACGGCTGCTTATTCCCACCGGACTACATCACATTATTAATGAAACCGTGCGTTTTACACCGCTGGGCGGCGTGGCGACTGTGGACCACCAAAGCGTGGTGGGCGCGCTGAATATTTTCAACGCCTCGCTGGCTAATCCCGGAGCTGTGAGCGATGACGTCACGCGGGAGGCAACCCGTTTTCTGGCACAGGGGAAAATCCCGGTCATGATGTTTGGCCTTCCTGCTGCGGCATTGGCGATGTACCACACCGCCAAACCTGAGCATAAAGAGCGCGTAAAGGCGCTGATGCTGGCAGGGGCGCTAGCCTCATTCACCACGGGCATCACAGAACCGCTGGAATTCTGTTTTATCTTTATCTCGCCGGTGCTCTACATTTTGCACGCCGTATTGACGGGTATTTCCTTTGTACTGATGCAATCACTGCACGTGATGATTGGTAATGTGCAGGGCGGGGCAATTGACTGGGTGATATTTGGGATTCTTGGCGGGAGCAAAACGCATTGGTGGTATCCACTGATTCTGGGGATCGTTTACGCACCGCTTTACTATTTTTCTTTCCATTGGGTAATTACCAGAATGCACATCAAAACGCCTGGCCGTGAAGATGATGCCGAAAGCGAAGACCTGCGTGGAATCTCGGCGGTGGGCCCTGCTTCAACCTCTGCAGCAACATCTTCCGCGAGCGAAAAGACGACCAATATAATTAAAGGATTAGGGGGAGAGGGTAATATTTCCAGCGTCGACTGCTGTTTTACGCGATTGAGAGTAAAAGTCGTAGACATGTCGCAGGTAGTGGATAAAACGCTGATGACAACCGGAGCTATGGGCGTGAAACGAGTAACCGAGACAGATGTCCATGTGATTTATGGTCCGCAGGTGGAAAAAATAGCCAATGATGTAAAAGTTAAGCTAGCCAGTTAAAGGTTCTATTAATAAAGTCTTATAGAAAACGCTCATTTTTTTAAATGAGCGTTTTCTGACTGTTCATATTTCCAGCAGGGAGGTAATGTCTAGACGTCAAAACATTTCAGACCCAAACTGCCGAGGGAATTACCATGTCAATTAGCCAATTAAGTTTTGCCTCCCAAAGAATAGGAGCAGAGTTTATTCAAAAAGCAAATATCGCCCCTAGAACCAATCATTTAATTGAATTACTGAAAAACTCTGCCAAGAAAATAACGTCAAATTTTGCCAGTGAAATAAATCACCTCAACACGGAGAAGAAAATAGTCACAAACTTTCTAAAGTCATATCAGAAAAGTAGTGTTATAGGTCTTGCTGTAGGTAAATTGAATTTAGATGCTATTTCTCGAGGTAAAATAAAACCTGAAGAGCAGGTGGGGAAAGAAAAATTTAAAATTATCAGCAGTGTCTATGCCAAGTTTGGCCCTATTGGCAAGAATAAAAGCGCCGGAGAGGAAGTGAGCATTAAAGAAGCACTAACGCCAAACTCGCCTACCGGTTCTATTCTTGATAAATATGAGAAAAAATCTTTGGGCGGCGATAAGTTTTCCTGGATGAGGAAAGAAATGACCCCGGCTGAACTTGAAAGTAGCATGGTTTTTAGGCAGCCTCAGGGCCAATTTAACATCTGGGACGGTGTAGTAAGATCACCCGTGCTTTCAGTGGATTTTAATAAAAAAGATCCGGCCGAAAGAATAAATAACCACGGACAGAGCTCGCTCTATACAAAACTTGCATTAGAAGCTAATGCTGATTTAGCTTCTCGTAAAAATGTTGAATAACAAATCAATGATTCTATGATTTTTGACTATGCCAGGGAGGGCAACCTTTTGAGAATATATAATAACACGCCATTAAATAAGCAAGTAAACGTAACGCCGTATCAGCAAGTCAAAGCCACCTTGCAATCATCGAATTTTTGCCAGGCAATGACTACAGTAAGAAATATACCTCAGGAGGAGATATCTTTTAATAAAGATTATATGAAGCTATTAAATAATACACGAGCTAGATATGAGGCGTTATATGCTGATATTGATGAGGTCCAAAATAGTTTCGGGGATAACGGCTCATCAAGTTGGCGAACACTTACGGTAAAAGAGTTCGCGGATAAGCAAACGCAAACTGATGCTGTGATTCCTCAGGAAAATATAACGCCCAGAATCCAGACCCAGCCATTGATTGAAAAGTCTACTGATGGAGGTAAAGCCGAGCCAAAAAAGCCTTTGCATGGCTATAAAATTAGCCGGTTAAATATGATCAATCCTCCAGCCGTTAAAGCCGCAACGCCTTATGGGCAAAGAAAGGTTAGTTTTAAAGGGTTGGTCGATTTTTATAACGATATTGATAATGTGGGGAAATACGAAAGTTTAAGATCAGCAAAAATCAGCGAGCCTGTGCCTGAGAAGCCGCCGGTGGTGAGTAAGCCTCCTGTTCCGCCCAAGCCTGCTCATCTTTTAAAACTTCGAAAATTAGAGCCGGAAGCTGCCCCTGAACCTGGGTTAAAGGAGTTTTCCGTTGTTTTTAATCAGTACCTAAAATCTAAAGCAAAAATTCCGTGGACGAAAAAAATCATTGAAGTAAGTCGCGAGCAAACGGCTCCGCTAAAAATAGAAACAGCGCCATTCGATGATAAAGATGAACTCAAAAGCATCAAACTGTTCGATAAGCTGCAACAGGATTTTCGTCGTATGAGACAGCGCAACGGATTATCGTCGAGAAGAATAGTGTGACTAAAAAGAAGAGAATCTACAGAGAGAAAGCCCTCCCTTAATCAAAGGAGGGCTTAACAATTACTTATTTACTACCAGTTCTGGATGCAAGTTTGACGCCGTCATATTGCACTGGCCATCATCCTGAACTCTAAAACGCCAGCAATGCTGATGATATTTGGCCACGCTGTTGCGGTGGGCGACGCTGAGCACGGTGGTATTCGGCAGTTTTTCCAATAACAGGGAATACATTCGCTGCTCGGTATCATCGTCAAGCGCGCTTGTCGCTTCATCGAGATACAAAATTTCAGGCTTAATCAGCATCGCGCGGGCAAATGCCAGCCTCTGCTGCTCACCCGGAGACAGGCGCTGACTCCAGTTAGCGTACTGATCCAGCCCCGGTTGCAGATAGCTGAGATTACACCATTCCAGCACCTCGCAAAGCCGCTCGTCAGTGTATTCCAGGCTGGTCTCCTCTGGATAAGTCAAAGCTTCGCGCAGTGAGCCAATGGGAATATAACTGCGCTGAGGCAAGAAAAGCTGTTTCTTGTTCTCGGCGGTATTAATCTCGCCAGAGCCGTAAGGCCATACTCCTGCAATTGCCCGCAGCAGCGTAGATTTGCCACAGCCTGAAGGCCCGGCCACCAGTACGCGCTCACCGGTCGCCAGTGAAGCAGAAACCGATGAGAACAGCGGGTTGCCATTCGGCAGGTTCAAAGTCAGATTATCTAACTGCAAATCACTGCCTTTTGCGTGACCCAGAGAGATATTGCGCGGTTGGGCGTTAACCTGATCGATGGCAGCATTAAAACCGGCAAGACGGTTAACACAGGCCTTCCAGCTAGCCAGATCGTTGAATGCATTGATAAACCAGGAAAGGGAATCCTGTACCTGCCCGAATGCGGAGGAAATCTGCATCAGCAGACCCATTTGAATAGCGCCTGAGAAATAGCGCGGGGCAGCAACCAGGATCGGGAAAATAATCGCAAACTGACCGTAGAACGAGCTGGCAAAGTTCAGGCGTCGAGTGACGCGCATGGAGGACCACCAGTTAGACTTGATCGCTTCAAAGTTATCGGTCAGCTGTTTTTTCTCGCTTTTTTCACCGTGATACAGCGCGATGGCATCACTGTTTTCACGGATACGAATCAGACCGAAACGGAAGTTTGCCTCGAACCATTCCTGGTTAAAGCTCAGTTTAACCAACGGACGGCCAATCAAGCCGACAATAACCGACCCTACCAGCGCATAAAGCAGTGCAAACCACAGCATGTAACCATGAATGGTTATGTTGTGCGAGCCGAGCATAAAGCTGATTGGCCCGCTGACCGACCACAGGATAGTGACAAACGAAAACAGCGTGACCAGGCTCGAAAGCAGGCCGAGAGACAGCGACAAAGTGCCCGAGGTCAACGCGCTTAGGTCGGAGGCAATACGCTGATCGGGGTTATCGACCTGATGCTGATGCTCGGTATAGTAATAGGCGTGATTATGAAGCCATCTATCCATGTATTGGTTGGTCATCCAGCGACGCCAGTTCATTTCTAAACCTTGCGTCAGGTAAACCTTGTAAATGGATACGACAATAAATATCAGAGCCAGCCAGGTAAATTTAAACAGCTGTTGCTTGAAGATCGGGAAGTTTTTGTTTTGCAGTGCGTCGTAGAAAACGCGGTTCCATTCGTTAAACTGCACGCTAAGGTAGACAGATCCCAACGAAAGAATGATGATTGCCGCCAACATGCCCCAGGCCTTCCACTTCTCTTCAGAGTGCCAATAGGGCTTAATCAGCTGCCAGACTGCACGCCACCGTGCCGTTTTCCCAGGTTTTTTAGTCATAAATAGCCATATAAAATATTAATAAGTGGTGGTTCCTAATCATCCCAGAATGAGTGACAGTGTGCGAGAGGGCAATGCCCTACTTGTAAGGATGTTTTTCGTCCGCCACAGTTCTATACCTTTGCCACAGTGAGTAAGTTAGCAATACAAAGGGGAGATCAATGAAATTTTGGTTGCCTGCATGCTTTTTGGCAGGCTGGTTTATGTGCTTTAACGTTTGGGCAAAGATTGATGAGCCCGATATTAAAACTGACTGCCTGAAGACAGGTATTTATGCTTCGGCAGGCAAGGTGGCCTACCAGCAGGGCGATTACACCAAGGCGCAAAACCTGTTTCGCAATCAGGTTGCCTGGAGCGAATTCTGCCACTTGCCTGCAAGCGAGACGTCTACTGCGTATAACAATATTGCGTTGACCTATCTACATCTGGGCCAATATGGCAAAGCCAAAGCCTGGTTAAGTCTGGCACCGCAGGACAGAAAGACCCAATTCAACTTCAAAAAAGTTGAAAATAAGCTGCTCGCCAAACCGATCACAGAAGATCCTGCCGGACTTTACTGGCAGTATGCCGGGCAGGGGAGCTGGAACACTGTCGAGGTAAAACCTGAAGAGAGTCAGTATGTTATTCAATTTCGGGGAATGTTTATGGGCGCGATGTCACTGTACTACGGTCCTAATACCGGGGATTTCTCTACCATGACAGCGATTAAACATCATCAGGCACTTTATAACTCGATTAATGATGCCAGCGCTGCAGGCTCCGACTGCACAGTAGCCATGAGCTTTGCCGGGCAGAGCCTGAGCCTGAAAACCACCGGAGACTGCGGGTTTGGGGAAAACGTTCAGGCTACAGGGCAGTACGTGAAGGTTGAAGATTACTGATCATAGAGGGTTGCGCTTTGTTTTCGTTGATGGGGCTTTTGCCCTCTATTCTCCAAGCGCTTCGGCCAGGCGAACAGGAAAATGCTCGGCCTGCTGATGACAGTGGTTAATAAAGGCGTCAACCAGCGCCGAGGCCGGGCGATGCAGCGGTCGGATCAGGCTTACGGTAAAAGGTACATTTTCGCTGAACCGCCTGACAACGATTCGCCCAGCGCCTTTCAAACCTGCTTGCGCGTATTCCAGCGCGGTAAGCGGATTAACGATCGATACACCAATCCCCTGCGCGACCATGCTACACACCGAGGCAGCGCTGTGAGTTTCCATCACCATGCGGCGCGAAATGTTGTGTTCACTAAACAGCGCATCCAACAACTGACGATAATTATCAGTAGCCGACAGGCTGATATAGTTCAAATCGCTAAAGTCCTGCGGCGTGATAATCGCTTTCTCTGCCAAAGGGTGACCCGCCGGTAAAACGCAGACTTCATTGAGCGTCAACAACGTTTGCCGTTCGGTGCCCGCCGGAGTGTGCGAGTTTTCAGTAATCCCTAAATCATGACGCTGCGCCGATAACCACTCCTCCAGCAGCGGCGACTCCTGCGGCACGATATTAAAGCTGGCTTGTGGATGCTGCTGCAAAAAAATCTGGCAGACAGCGGGCAGCAGCGACTGGCTAAACACCGGCAGGCAAACTATCGACAGTTGCGCCTGTTCGAACTGGCGGATACCTGCGGCAGCATTGATAATTCTATCAAGGCCATAGTAGGAACGCTGGACTTCTTCGAACAGCCGCAGCCCTTGCGCAGTGGGGAATAACCGCCCACGCCGCCGTTCAAAAAGCTGTAGATTCAGCAGCTTTTCACAGCGCGCCAGTTCGCGACTGACCGTTGGCTGAGACGTTTGCAATAACGCTGCGGCCTCCGTCAGGTTGCCGGTAGTCATTACAGCGTGGAATATTTCGATATGGCGCAGTGACAGGGCAGGCATGTTCTGTCTCCTCGATTGGGTTAAGCCATATCATAAATGAATAGACTATCGCTAAATAGATATTTTAATCCCGAAAAGCGCTGCGGCATAATCAAGCCAGATTGTTAGAAACCCTTAATATCGAGAGTGGCGCTGAAACAGCGTGGCTCCCGCCGGAGAACGTGATGCCTTTTGATCTTCTGAATAAAGAAAACGCCCTCAACGCTGATAATTTGCTGGCAGTGGTTAAAGAATTTGGCTGCCCGGTTTGGGCCTATGATGCACAGGTTATTGAGCAACGTATCAATCAGTTGCGCCAGTTTGACGTGATCCGTTTTGCCCAGAAGGCCAGCTCCAATATTCATATTCTGCGCCTGATGCGCGAGCAAGGTGTAAAAGTGGACTCAGTTTCCTTAGGCGAAATCGAGCGCGCGCTGGCCGCCGGTTTTAAGCCGGGCTATCAGTCGGGAGAGCACAGTGAAATAGTGTTTACCGCCGATCTGCTGGATCAGGGGACGCTGGATCGTGTCACCGAATTATCAATCCCGGTCAATGCGGGTTCTATTGATATGCTGGAGCAGATTGGTCAGCAGAAGCCTGGACATCCGATTTGGTTGCGCGTTAACCCCGGTTTTGGTCACGGCCACAGTCAAAAAACCAATACTGGCGGTGAAAACAGCAAGCACGGTATCTGGTTTGGCGATCTGCCGCAGGCGCTGGAAAAAATTCGTACTTATCAACTCAAGCTGGTGGGCATTCATATGCACATCGGGTCTGGCGTTGACTACCAGCATCTCGAGCAGGTGTGCGATACCATGGTGCGGCAGGTTATTGAATTGGGGCATGATATTGAAGCGATTTCTGCCGGTGGCGGCCTGTCAATCCCTTACCAGTTTGGCGGTGAGTCAATCGACACCGGCCACTATTATGGTTTGTGGAACCGTGCGCGTGAGCAGATTGCCGCACATCTTGGGCATCCGGTCAGCCTTGAGATTGAACCGGGTCGTTTCCTGGTAGCAGAATCTGGCGTGCTGGTGGCGCAAATTCGCGCTGCCAAAGCGATGGGCAGCCGTCATTACGTGCTGGTCGATGCCGGTTTCAATGATTTGATGCGTCCGTCGATGTACGGTAGCTATCACCATATTTCCGTGCTGCCTGTTGATGGGCGTGACCTTAGCCAGCAGCCGCTGCGCGAATCGGTGATTGCCGGGCCGCTATGTGAATCCGGTGATGTGTTTACCCAGCAAGCTGGAGGCGGCGTTGAGACTCGCCATCTGCCTGAGGCAAACATCGGCGATTATCTGGTTTTCCACGACACCGGCGCTTATGGCGCTTCAATGTCATCAAACTACAACAGCCGTCCGCTGATCCCGGAAGTGCTGTTTGAGAATGGCGTTCCGCGTCTTATCCGCCGCCGTCAGACCATTGAAGAGCTGCTGGCGTTAGAACTCATCTAACCTATCAATGAGTTGAAAAAGCCGTGTCGTGATAAGCGCCACGGCTTTTTTATTACTTTTACACCGAGATATTTTTGGCGAACATCTCTTGCCGCAGTAGCACAATTTCCTCTGCCAGATCGCGACACAGCATTGCGGTCATTAAGTGATCCTGTGCGTGCACCATAATCAGCGTCATCGGGATTTTCCCACTCCCTTCGTCAAGCCCAATCAACAGCGTCTGAATCTTGTGAGCCTCGCGGGCCGCAGTTTGTGACGCCTCTAATTGCCGCTGTGCTTCCTGCCAATTTTGCTGGCGAGCGCTTTGAATCGCCATCATGGCACAGGATCGAGCTTCTCCTGAATTGATCAGCAGTTCCATGATCGTTTGTTCAAGACTGGTCTGTTCAAGGTCAAAAGTCATAGATAAATCCATATTGGCATACCAAAATTGGCGTAATTCATCATATTGGAATTCCAATATTTGCTTCTGCGAATGCGGTCACAGAAATAAAGCTCAGTTACGCTATTTTTTGGCATACCAATGAGTGTAAAAACACAACAACACAACCATGCAATTCGCAGAGGTGCTGTCATGTCTTATAAAGACCGTTTTATTGATTCTCTGGGGGGCTTTGCCAACACCTTTAATAGCCTGCGATATATTATGGCGATTAAGGCCTCTTTTATCACACTGATGCCGGTGATTATTGTCGGTGCATTTTCAGTGCTTATTTCCAATATGGTGATGGACCCGAAAAACGGTCTGGCGCATTTCGAGATGTTCTCGTTTCTCGCCACACTAAAACCGATCATGACCAGTATTAATTACGCCACGCTGAGTTTTCTGACTATCGGTGCCGTATTTCTGATTGGTATTGAACTCGGAAAAATAAACGGCTCACGCTCATTATTTCCAGGATTG
This sequence comes from Serratia sp. M24T3, assembly GCF_000257645.1. Classification (GTDB taxonomy): domain Bacteria; phylum Pseudomonadota; class Gammaproteobacteria; order Enterobacterales; family Enterobacteriaceae; genus Rouxiella. The sequence goes on along the minus strand of NZ_AJHJ01000013.1, from coordinate 39,848 downwards.
CTGGCGGTCATCTGCTTTATTTCAGTCACGCCAACCACGCTGGATATGATGGTTAACGGACATATGCAGGAGGTGAAAGACGTATTGGCAAAACAGTTCTCTGATACTAAAAGTCTGTTCCTGGGAATGTTTATTGCAATCCTCGCCGTCGAAGTCTATTCCAAGCTTGAGTCTTTTGACCGGCTGCGCATCAAAATGCCAGAAAGCGTACCGCCTAACGTTTCTGCCTCATTCTCTGCGCTGATTCCGGCCATTATTACCGTGATAGTAGTGGCGACTTTTGGGTTTGTCTTCCATCGTCTGACGGGTATTTATCTTTACGACGCCGTGTATCAGGTAATTCAACGCCCGCTTGAATCAGTAATGCAAAGCCTGCCGGGTATTTTGCTGCTGATGTTTGTATCGCAACTGTTCTGGGTGATCGGTATTCACGGCAATCAGATGATTAAACCGATCCGCGAACCGCTGCTGCTTGGCGCAATCATGGTCAACATGACCGCTTTTGAACAAGGTAAAGAAATTCCCAACATCATTACCATGCCTTTTTGGGACGTTTATATGAGTATTGGCGGCTCCGGCTGCACCATTGGCTTACTGTTGGCCGTGCTGATGGCGACTCGCCGCAAAGAGATGAAAGAAATTGCCAAGCTTTCACTTGGTCCGGGCTTCTTCAATATCAATGAACCCGTAATTTTCGGCATGCCGATCATGCTTAATCCGATTCTCGCCATTCCGTTCGTTATCACACCACTTATTACCGGCACTATTGGCTATTTCGCGACCAGCCTCGGCTTTGCGGGACGCGCGGTGGTGATGGTGCCGTGGACTACGCCGCCCGTAATCAACGCCTGGCTGTCAACCGCGGGTTCAATGGGAGCCGTGGTCACTCAGTTGGTGTGCATTGTGGTAGCGACCGGGGTTTATCTGCCGTTCGTCAAAGTCGCTTCTCGTCGCGCAGAACAGGCACAGAAAGAAGCTCTTCAAAATCAATCTGCTGGCGTACAGCGCCCGGCCTGACTTTAAAATGGAGGTAAGTCATGAGTAAGGTTTCGATAAATATTCCAGAAGATTTTATCCTGGGAGCCGCCGCGTCAGCGTGGCAAACAGAAGGATGGGACGGCAAAAAACAGGGGCAGGATTCGTATCTAGACCTGTGGTACAAAAACGATCGTCACGTGTGGCACAACGGCTTCGGACCGGCCAAAGCTACGGATTTTATCAATCGTTACAAAGAAGACGTGGCACTGATGAAAGCCAGCGGCCTGACCCATTACCGCACCTCCATCAACTGGGCGCGCTTTTTTACCGATTATGAAAACGGCATCGTTGATGAAGAGTACGCCAGCTACCTCGACAGCTTGCTGGACGAAATGCGCAGCGCGGGCATAGAGCCGATGCTGTGCCTTGAACACTATGAACTTCCCGCTTATCTAATTGAAAAATATGATGGTTGGAGTTCAAAAAAGGTCGTTGAGCTGTTTGTGCTTTATGCCGAGAAAGTCTTTGCGCGTTTTGCTCACAAAGTGAATCGCTGGTTTACTTTCAACGAGCCGATTGTAGTGCAGACGCGAGTTTATCTCGACGCTATTCGCTGGCCTTATGAGCAAAATACCACTAAATGGATGCAGTGGAATCATCACAAGGTATTGGCAACCGCTAAAGTCGTAGCGCTTTTCCGCGAGCAGGGATATTCCCATCACGGCAGTATTGGCGTCATTCTCAATCCTGAAGTAACTTACGCCCGTTCCTCTGCCGCTCATGACAGGCAGGCTGCGCATCTTTATGACCTATTTTATAACCGGGTCTTTCTCGACCCATTAATCAAGGGCGCTTATCCACAGGAGTTACTCGATCTGCTGGCTAAACACCGGATTGACTTTATTTATTCGCAGCAAGAGCTGGATATTATTCGCGAAAATACTGTCGATGAGGTGGGAATTAATCTTTATTACCCGCATCGGGTAAAAGCGCCAAGTCGGGAATGGAATAAAGAAACGCCTTTCCATCCTGCTTATTATTACGAGCATTTTGAGCTGCCAGGCCGCCGTATGAACAAGTCGCGCGGATGGGAGATTTATCCAAAAATTGTTTATGACATGGCAATGCGGATGAAAACTGAATACGGCAACAAGCCATGGTTTATTTCGGAAAATGGCATGGGTATTGAGGATGAAGGCCGTTTCCGGGAGGCATCGAGTGGGGAAATACAGGACGATTACCGTATCGAGTTTATTGCCGAACATATTTATTGGGCTTTAAAGGCGCGGGAAGAAGGCGCGAATTGCCTTGGTTACATGCTGTGGGCCTTCACCGACAACGTTTCCCCGATGAATGCTTTCAAGAATCGTTATGGGCTGATCGAAATAGATTTGGATAATCAACGCCAGCGCCGCCGCAAGAAATCTTCGCACTGGTTTAAAGCGCTGGTCGACCAACGCAAGCTTTCATTAACCCTGGATGATGAAGAAAAATAACCCGGAGAATGACTATGAAACGTATCGTATTAGCCTGCTCGGCGGGCATGTCGACCTCATTGGTGGTGACCAAAATGGAGAAAGAGGCCGCGGCGCGAGGGCTAGAATATAAAATCTATGCCATTCCCGAGCAAAATCTGCGTGATGAGCTGGAAGCTTACGCGCAGGATGTCACCGCCGTGCTGCTAGGCCCGCAGGTTCGTTTCAAACTGGCTGAAAATAAAAAACTTACCGATCACTATCACATTCCCATCGCGGTGATTGATTCTGTAGCTTATGGCACCTTAAATGGTGCAAAGGTACTCGATCAGGCGCTGGGTTTGGTAGACTAGGCCACAACGAGGGCCGCTTCTCTGCGTGAGGGCGGCCTGTCACGGGGCATAATTTGCGGTTGTTGCCGCGGGTAAGGTGGGAAAGTGGACAAGGCCGTGGTTTCGCAGGAAAGAAAACAGTATCAGGAAATAGGTCACGATCTGCGTGAAAAAATCAAACAGGGACATTTTGCTATTGGCTCGCGCATGCCCCCCGAGCGCAATATGGCTGAAACTTATGGCGTGAGCCGTACTATTGTCCGCGAAGCACTGCTGATGCTTGAGCTGGAAGGGATTGTCGATATCCGTCAGGGATCAGGTGTTTACGTTGTACGCATTCCTCTGGAAGAAGAAGGGCGGGATGATTCTGTGTATCAGGGGCAGATTGGGCCTTTTGAACTCCTGCAGGCGCGACAGCTGATTGAGAGCAACATCGCTGCTTTTGCTGCCAAAATGGCCACTAAAGCGGACATTGAAAACCTGCGCCGCACGCTGGAGCAGGAACAGAGTGCCATTGTTGCCAATGATGAAAGCGGCGATAACGACAAGCTGTTCCACCTGCTGATTGCCGGGGCTACGCAAAATCAGATGCTGCTGGATTCTGTTAAAAACATCTGGGCCCATCGAGAATCTAGCCCGTTATGGAAACAGCTGCACAGCCATATTGCTACCCGTGGTTATCGCCTGAAGTGGTTGGCCGATCATCAAAACATTCTTGCCGCACTGCGCCGACGCGACGTGATGGGCGCCTACCAGGCGATGTGGCAGCACATGGAAAACGTCAAAAATACTCTGATGGAGCTTTCTGATGTCGATGCTCCCGAGTTTGACGGCTACCTGTTTGAGTCGGTGCCGATCTTCCAGGGTAAAATGGTATAACCTAAGCGTTAACCTGTCGTGTGACTTAGTTCCCCTTGTTTTCAAATTATTTATTTTTAATAACAAGGGGATAGCAAGCTACTGGTTGGGTACGCTGACCGAGTGGCGACGTACCAGCGTAGGGCTGAACATATTGGTCGTTTCCGGCAGCGGTTGGCCTTTGGCGAGAGCAAGTGCCAGCTGCGCGGCCTGATTGGCCATAGCGATGACCGGATAACGAATAGTGGTCAGCCTTGGGCGCAGATAGCGTGAGATCAGCACATCATCGAAGCCAATCAACGAAATTTCTCCCGGCACATCGATGCCGTTATCGCTCAGCACTGACAGCGCGCCAGCGGCCATCGGATCGTTATAGCAAGTCACCGCGGTAAAGTTCTTACCGTGGCCAAGCAGTTCGGTAATCGCCTGCTCGCCGCCGATTTCATCGGGTTCTGCAGAAACAATCAGCCTTTCATCGACCGGAATTCCGTGCTCATTCAATGCATCAAGATAACCTTGCAGCCGGTCGCGGGCGTCGGAAATATCGTGGGTCGAACACAGGATAGCGATGCGCTGATGCCCGGCCTGAATAAGGTGTCGAGTGGCGAGCCAGGAGCCGTAACGGTCGTCAAGCGCCACGCAGCGGTGCTCAAAACCCGGCAGAGTTCGGTTGATAAGCACCATGCCCGGGATCTGTTGCATCAGGCTGCCAAGCTCATCCTCAGGCAGCATTTTTGCGTGGACCACCAGCGCAGCGCAGCGATGGCGGATCAGTTGCTCAATGGCCTGCCGCTCTTTATCAATGTTGTGGTAACCGTTACCAATCAGCAAAAAATTGCCGGTGGTATAGGCAACCTGTTCAACCGCTTTTACCATGGCACCAAAAAAAGGATCGGAGACGTCAGAGACGATCAGGCCCAGCGTTTCGGTCGCCTGCTGGGCAAGTGCTCGAGCATTGGCATTGGGATGATACTGCAAGTGTTGCATCGCGCTCATTACAGCATCGCGCGAGCTTTCGCTGGCTTTGGGGGAGTGATTTATCACGCGTGAAACTGTTGCGACAGAAACGCCCGCCAGTCTTGCGACATCCTTAATCGTAGCCATTTTGAGTATCCAACGAATTGAGGGTAAACGTTTACATTGCCTAGTTTTGCGGAAAAAGTCGGTGTCTGCAAGGGACGTAGATCGCAACTTCTCAAGCAAGCGCATTGAAACAGCGAATAAACCTCGGCAAAAGGGGCTATTTTAAGCCTTAAAGCTCGTCAGATTTTTGAAATGGCGCGTTAAGACGTTATTCACTCTTTTATGCCGATTTGTGATTTGAGTACCGCAAGCAGGATTGCTATTTTGTTAGCGATAACCATCAAATCGCAAAAAAGAGAATCATGTCAATTAAACGCTATCCGCAGCTTGCTCACTGGGGTGCCTACACGGCCGTGGTTGAAGACGGCCGCTTAGTCAGGTGTGAACCTTACTCTGCGGATGCCGACCCTTCGCCGATGCTGGCCTCTATTCCAGAACTGGTTTATTCCGACAAGCGTATTCGCAAACCTGCAGTCCGTCGTTCCTGGCTGCAAAAACGCGAAAACAGCGACCGAACCCTGCGCGGCAAAGAGGATTTTGTTGAAGTTGATTGGGATCTGGCGCTGGATTTGGTGGCTGAAGAAAATCGCCGCGTGCGCGACAGCTACGGTGCCTCCGGGATTTTCAGCGGCTCTTACGGCTGGTCATCAGCCGGACGCCTTCATCATGCCCGCTCTTTGGTGCGACGCTTTTATTTCGCCGGCGGCGGCGCTGTCGATCAGCAGGGTAACTACAGCTGGGGTTCGGCGCAGTTTTTCCTGCCTTATGTGATTGGCACCTACACGCCGCTTACTGGCAGGGTTACCACCTGGCCGAGCGTGGTTGAGCATTGCGATATTTTGCTGGCGTTCGGTGGGCTGGCGTTGAAAAATGCCCAGGTTGCCTCCGGCGGCGCGGTGGAACACACCCTGAAACCTGCGCTGGAGCAGTTGGCAAAAAAAGGCACACCGGTAATTAATATCAGCCCGATGCGCGATGACTGCCCTGAATTTGTCAATGCCGAATGGATACCTATCCGCCCGAATACCGATGTCGCATTGATGCTGGCATTAGGCTATGAGATCCAAAGAAAAGAGGCGCAGGATACTGCGTTTCTCGCCAGTCACTGCGTGGGTTATCCGCAATTGGCCGACTATCTCAACGGTGTTAAAGACGGTGTAGCGAAAACGCCTGCGTGGGCCAGTGCTATCACTGGAGTGCCTGCTGCGCGTATCGCGAAACTGGCAGACCAGCTGATTGGCGTGCGCAGTTTTATCACTTGTGCCTACGCGGTTCAGCGAGCCCATCGCGGGGAACAGCCTTACTGGATGATGATTGCGCTGTCGGCAATGTTAGGGCAAGTCGGCCTGCCGGGCGGCGGTTTTTCATTTGGTCACGGTTCGATGAACGGCGTCGGCAACCCGCGTTTTGATACGCCGGGGCCTGCGCTCAGCACGGGGCCAAACCCGTCGGGCCTGTCGATCCCGGTGGCGCGAATCAGCGATATGCTGCTTAACCCCGGAGAATCCTACGAGTTTCAGGGAGAAACCCAGACTTATCCAGACATTCATCTGGTGCATTGGGCCGGCGGCAATCCGTTCCATCACCATCAGCAGCTCAATCGGCTGGTCGAAGGCTGGCAAAAGCCCGACACGGTCATCGTGCAGGACAATGTCTGGACTCCCGCGGCCCGCATGGCCGACATTGTGCTGCCAGTGACGACATCGCTCGAGCGCAATGATATTGGTGGCTCATCGCGCGACAGATTCGTGCTGGCGATGCATCAGGCTGTTCCTGTGCAGCATCAGGCGCGAAATGATTTCGATATTTTTGCCGAACTGGCTGACAGGCTGGGATATCGCGAAGCTTACACCCAGGGGCGCGACGAAGACGCCTGGCTGCGCCTCATCTATAAGCAATGCGGGCAGGCGCAGGACGGTACCAACATTGAGTGGCCCGATTTTGAGACTTTTTGGGAGCGCGGCTACATCGAGTTGCCCAAACCGGAGAAAGACTATGTGTTCTTTGACTCGTTCCGTAAAAGTCCGCGCGCTAACCCTCTAGGCACGCAAAGCGGCAAGATTGAGCTGTACAGTCAGAAAATTGCTGACTATCACTATGAAGATTTCGCCCCTCATCCAGAATGGCAGCCGCCGATCGAGTGGCTGGGATCGCAAACGGCGAAAAAGTGGCCGCTGCACTTGATATCTATTCAGCCGAAGGACCGTTTGCACAGTCAGCTTGACCAAACATCGTTGGCGCAAAACAATAAAATCGGCGGTAAGGAAACGCTGTTTATGCATCCTGAGGACGCCGCCCAGCGCCAGCTTAAAAACGGTGATGTGGTGAAAGTCAGTAATGAGCGGGGTAGCTGTCTGGCTGGAATTTCCTTTAATGACGGTATTACCCGCAGTGTCGTACTGATGGCTACCGGGTCATGGTTCAATCCGGGATTCGGCAAAAAATGGCAGGAAACCGAGCAGTCAGGCAATCCGAATGTCCTGACGCTTGATATCGGCACATCGCGCCTGACGCAAGGGCCTAACGCCATGAGTTGCCTGGTAGAAGTATCGGCTGTTTGAATCTCACCGCTGGTTACACTTTGCGAAGCTATGTTGCGATTGGCTGCTGGAGGTTGGCTGGCCCGAGCGGCTACATTAGCAGTCCCAGAGGTATTGATTGGTGAATCATCAGCATACTTTGTGTGTTGATACCGATTACACTTGCACCAACCTACGCGGATGCGTAGGTTTTTTTTCGCCTGCATTCGTGGTGTTAACTTTTTATTCACATCTAAAGAACCTTAATATTACATCCAGTGTGGTAATTTTACAGTTGGTTGCAGTTTGCGCAGAACTCTTGCGATTGAAAGGTAGTGCATTGCGGCAGTGTTCTTTAATGTTGGTGATCCCAGAGGTATTGATTGGTGAATCATCCAACATGTTCTGCATGTTGAAACCGATTAAAATTGCACCAACCTACGCAGATGCGTAGGTTTTTTTTGCCTCAGATTTTTCTCTGATTTTTTTCTTAAACTCCCTTACCTGTCGTCAACCAAAGCCCCATTATGCTAACCTCGTTAACTGCCTGTTCTTATTCGAATAGGTTCATATAACAGGAGAACGGGATGCTCTATCGGTTGTTACACTCATTTTTTCGCGCCTTGTTTAAGGTGATATTCCGCATCAGCGTAACGCCGGAAAACGCCCAGTTCACCTATCCTAAAATGTTGCTGACCCCCAATCACGTTTCGTTTCTCGACGGCATGCTGCTGGTGCTGTTTCTGCCGATAAAACCCGTATTCGCCGTGTACTCGACTATCAACGAGAGCTGGTATATGCGCTGGTTGAGCACTTATATCGACTTTGTGCCGCTGGACCCTGCCAAACCGATGGCGATTAAACGCCTGGTGCGCGAAATCGAAAAAGGGCGACCGGTAGTCGTATTTCCTGAAGGACGTATTACCGTGACCGGCTCGTTGATGAAAATCTATGATGGCGCGGCTTTTGTTGCTGCAAAATCCCAGGCAACGGTGATCCCTATCCGCATCGATGGCGCAGAGTTCACGATTTTTAGCCGGCTTTTGGGCAGCTTCAAATTGCGCTGGTTCCCGAAAATCTCAATCAACATTCTGCCCGCGCAAACTGTGGCCATGCCAGAGGCTCCGCGCGCTCGTGACCGTCGTGTTCTCGCAGGGCAGCAGCTGCACGGCATCATGATGAACGCCCGAATGGCGACCCGCCCCCCCGAAACACTGTATCAGGCACTGCTTTCGGCGCAGACTCGCTATGGCCGCCGCAAACCCTGCATTGCCGATATCGCATTCAAAGAAGACAGCTATCAGGGGCTGTTGAAAAAATCGCTGGGCGTAAGCCGTATTTTGCAACGCTCCACCCGCGAGGGGGAGCACGTCGGCATGCTGCTGCCCAATGCTACCATCACCGCGGCGGCGATTTTCGGTGCCTCGATGCGCAACCGTATTCCTGCATTGCTTAACTACACCTCCGGCGCCAAGGGGATCAAAAGCGCGGTGAAAGCGGCGCAGATTGAAACTATCGTCACCTCGAGACAATTTTTGGAGAAGGGCAAGCTTACCCACCTGCCGGAGCAGGTCACTGAAGTCAAATGGGTTTATCTGGAAGATCTAAAAGATACGGTGACCAAGGAGGACAAACTGTGGATCTTGTTCCATCTCATTTTCCCGCGCCGCGCGATGCTCTTTCAACAGCCAGATGATGCGGCGCTGGTGCTGTTTACTTCAGGCTCCGAAGGCAATCCCAAGGGCGTAGTGCATTCACACGCTAGTCTTATCGCCAACGTCGAACAAATTCGCACGGTCGCTGATTTCACCCCGCGCGATCGCTTTATGTCAGCGTTGCCGCTGTTCCACGCTTTTGGCCTTACCGTGGGCTTATTTACCCCGTTGATGACCGGTGCGCGCGTGTTTCTTTATCCAAGCCCATTACACTACCGAATCGTGCCGGAGCTGGTTTACGACCAAAACTGTACGGTGCTGTTTGGCACCTCGACCTTCCTGGGTAACTACGCCCGCTTTGCCCATCCGTACGATTTCGCGCGCGTGCGTTATGTCGTGGCCGGTGCCGAAAAGCTTTCTGAAAGTACCAAACAAATCTGGCAAGACAAGTTTGGCCTGCGCATTCTTGAAGGTTACGGCGTGACTGAATGCGCGCCGGTTGTGGCCATCAACGTGCCAATGTCGACCAAAATCAATACCGTGGGCAAAATCCTGCCGGGTATGGAATCACGCCTGATGCCGGTGACGGGGATCGATAAAGGCGGTCGACTGCAATTACGCGGCCCTAACATCATGAAAGGCTATTTGCGCGTAGAGAATCCGGGCGTGCTTGAACTGCCGACGGCAGAAAACGCGCTGGGGGAAATTGAGCCGGGCTGGTATGACACGGGCGATATTGTCACGCTGGATGAGCAAGGTTATTGCGCTATTCGCGGTCGAGTGAAGCGTTTTGCCAAACTTGCCGGCGAAATGGTGTCGCTGGAAAACGTTGAGCTGTTGGCGCAACACGGATCTCCAGAAGCCCAGCATGCCGCCACTTCTCGCAGTGATAATGCTAAAGGGGAAGCGCTGGTGTTGTTCACCACTGACCCGCAGCTGACGCGCGATCAGCTCAGCAAAAGTGCTCGCGAGCTGGGCATTCCAGAGTTGGCCGTGCCGCGTGATATTCGCGTTATCAAAGCGCTGCCGCTGCTCGGAAGCGGAAAACCTGATTTTGTTACCCTGCGCGAAATGGCAGAAAAACCGGAGAGTAAAGCATGATTAAGCCCCTGGGGAGCAAGTTTCCCCTGATGTCCCGTGGCATGACTGCGGTTATCGTCGCGCAGTTTTTATCCGCCTTTGGTGATAACGCCTTGCTGTTCGCGACGCTGGCTCTGATCAAACAGCAGCTTTATCCCGACTGGAGCCAGCCAGTGCTGCAAATGGCCTTTGTGGCTGCCTATATTATTCTTGCGCCATTTGTTGGCCAGTTTGCCGACAGCTTTGCCAAGGGCAGGGTGATGATGTTTGCCAACGGGTTGAAACTCATTGGCGCGTTGGTGATTTGCTTTGGCTTTAACCCATTCCTGGGATACGGGCTGGTTGGCGTTGGCGCTGCGGCCTATTCTCCGGCCAAATACGGCATTCTCGGGGAAATCACCTCCGGCGATAAGCTGGTCAAGGCCAACGGTCTGATGGAGTCCTCGACCATCGCGGCAATCCTGCTGGGATCGGTCGCGGGCGGCGCTCTGGCCGACTGGCATATCACGGCGGCCCTGATGATCTGCGGGCTGGCCTATGCGGCTGCCGTGGCGGCCAACGTGTTTATTCCCAAACTCACGGCGGCACGCCCAGGGCAATCCTGGGATCCTCGCCGCATGTCATCGACCTTTTTCCACGCCTGCCGTTCACTGTGGGCCGATGCCGACACGCGTTTCTCTCTGGTTGGCACTAGCCTGTTCTGGGGAGCGGGGGTGACATTGCGATTCCTGCTGGTGCTGTGGGTGCCGGTAGCATTGGGGATTAGCGATAACACTACACCTACTCTGCTAAACGCCATGGTCGCCGTGGGGATAGTCTTTGGTGCCGGTGCTGCAGCACGCTTGATAACCCTGAAAACGGTGCAGCGTTGTCTGCCTGCGGGTATCGGCATTGGCGTTGTGGTGGTGCTATTTGCCCTGCAACATAACATGCTGAATGCTTATGTTCTGCTGGCACTGATTGGCGTGCTCGGCGGCTTCTTCGTGGTGCCATTAAATGCTCTATTGCAGCATTTAGGCAAAGAGACTGTCGGCGCGGGCAATGCGATTGCCGTGCAAAATCTTGGTGAAAATACCGCGATGCTACTGATGTTGGGGCTTTACTCGCTGGTGGTATTGGTGGGAGCGCCGGTTATTGCTATCGGCGTCGGCTTCGGCGTGGTATTCGCGCTGGCGATTGCGGCTCTATGGGCTTGGCAGATTAAACAAAAACGCAGCAGAAAGTAAAACTCCGTAGAAAAAATAAAGGGCGCTGCGTGCGCCCTTTTGCAATTCTGTAATCGCTTATGGCGCAGGAATGGTAAAGCGCTTGTGGATAGCTTCCAGTGAATTAATCACTTCTTCGTCCAGCGTCAAGTCCTGGCTGTCGATGTTAATCTTCAGCTGTTCCAGCGTGGTTGCACCCAGCAGAGTGCTGGCAACAAATGGCTGTTGGCGAACAAATGCCAGCGCCATTTGCGAAGGATCCAGATTCAGCTTTTTCGCCAATCCGACGTATTCGGCAATCGCTGCTTCCGACTGGGCTGAAGAATAACGGGTAAAGCGGCTAAACAGCGTATTACGCGCGCCTGCCGGTTTTGCGCCATTCAGATATTTGCCGCTCAGCGTACCAAATGCCAGGCTTGAGTAAGCCAACAGTTCGACCCCTTCGTGCTGGCTAATTTCCGCCAAACCAATCTCAAAGCTGCGGTTCAGCAAGCTGTAAGGGTTTTGGATGGAGACAATGCGTGGTAAATCATGTTTTTCTGCCAGTTGCAGATAACGCATCACACCCCAGGGCGTCTCGTTTGACACACCGATATAGCGGATTTTACCGGCACGCACCTGCTCGTTCAGTGCCTCGAGAGTTTCTAGCAGGGTTACCGCCGAGTTGTCTTCGCTGTAGGTGTAGCCAAGCTTGCCGAAGAAATTGGTCGGGCGCTGCGGCCAGTGTAACTGGTACAGGTCAAGGTAGTCGGTATTAAGACGTTTCAGGCTGGCATCCAGCGCCGCACGAATGTTTTTGCGGTCCAGCACCTGCCCTGGGCGAATCGACGCATCATTGCCTCGTGAAGGTCCTGCTACTTTACTGGCAAGAATAATTTTTTCACGATTACCGCGCGCCTTAATCCAACTGCCGATGTAGCTTTCAGTCAAACCCTGTGTTTCCGGACGCGGAGGGACAGGATACATTTCTGCAGTATCAATCAGGTTGATCCCTGCCGCAACGGCGTAATCAAGTTGCTGGTGAGCTTCTGCTTCACTGTTTTGTTCACCATAGGTCATGGTGCCTAATCCCAGTACGCTCACTTCTAAAGAACTGTGGGGTATACGGTGATATTGCATTGCCTGTCTTCCTTAGTGTCTGAGAATGTCTGGCTGGCGCTTGAATGTGTGGTCGTTGAACCGTGCTGCATGAGCAGGCATCGCCCTCTTATAGCCAAACAAGCGCGTATCTAAGCAGCCACGCATTATTGACTATATACAAGGGATGCCGGAGGGGGAAGAGCAAAGGAGTAAAGCGCCAGTTTTGCTACCTTGAGGTATGTGTGGGCCGGAGTAAATACTTTTCGTTTTTAAAAGCGAATTTTATCAGAGTTTATTCATTAGTAAGTTATATTTTATTTAAAATAAATTGATTTATTAAATACATATTAATATTTGTTTTAATTATTAAAATCATGAGAGTTTGTTTTGCAGTAGTAATTTGAAGTGGATCTCTATTTTGTAAAATAGTGGTGAAATATCAAGTTCGCGCTGTTTTTTTGCTTAATAAATTACTATTCTCATCGTTCTCGCTAACCAGTGCGATAGTTGTTTTTACTAAAAGTTATTATAAAGCTTAAGCCATTTATCCTCAAGGAAGGGGGAGGTGCTCATTCATGTTCAAGCCTGTCAAAAAGATTAGTATTCTTGCTGGCAATTCAAGAGTCAGTATAAATGATAATAATAACATTGATATTGAATGCCAAGTGGCAGCTTTTGAGGCTGCCCTCAAATTCGCTTATAAGATTAGAGAGGAGCAGGGGTATCTTCCAAAAATATCAGTAGCTTTCGATCATATAGGTATTTTTCGCCTTCAGTTTTTAACTGAAGGACTGACTAATTCTCAAAAACGGCATCCTCGAATAAATAATTTACATCCAACCATAAGAAAGATATACGAACCTGTTTCAGAAAAGTACCAAATACCGCTGGATAAAATAATCGCCATTCATGAGGATTCTGCCAGGCAGCATTTAATGCATATAATTTCTACTAAAGATATTTCGCAAGATATTTATCAAAGGCTTGTAACTAAAGTCCATGTTAATGAAATTATAAAAGATGATTCAATTGTTGCTCAGGCACAAAGCCTGAAATTGACTTGCGGAGCTATAACAAAAGAATATTTTGATAGAGCTGCAGGAGGAAAGAAGGATGCTCATGCATTTTTAGACGTGTTCTTTGAAGAAAGCCCCTGGTCAAAAAGCTTGATATTTGCACGCGGCATACAGTTAAGTCATTTGCTAGGTCTCAATACTGCAATTAGGTTAAATCTTGTCAGCGAAGCCGGTGAGATTAGTCGAGGAGAGATCATCTTTCCTCCAAAATTCATCAGTTCTTAAAATAAGAAATCTTATAAAGGAAAAAGAAATTGAGCAGCTGCAAGGGACCTATATATTTAGACAATATTGCAACTACCAGGATAGATCCGCAAGTGCTTGATGCCATGATTCCCTATTTAACAATCAATTATGGAAATCCTTCAAGTGAAAGCCATTCCTTGGGATGGGATGCTTCCAGTGCTGTCGAACAGGCACGGGCCGAGATTTCTAAAGCGATAAATGCTCATCATTCACATCAAATTGTGTTCACCTCAGGGGCTACTGAATCAGTAAATCTGGCAATTTGTGGTATGCAAAAAAAAGCTTCTGGCCGTCATATTATTACCTCGGCAATTGAACATAAATCGGTGCTGGAAAGTTGTGCAAGACTTGAAAGCCAAGGTATTGAAGTCACTTACTTAGCTCCACAAAGGGATGGAGTAGTATCACCTTCGGCAGTCTACGATGCAGTAAGAGATGATACCTACCTTGTGTCGATAATGGCTGCTAACAATGAAATAGGTTCCATTCAAAAAATTGAAGAAATAGGGAAAATTTGTCTCGATAAAAATGTCGTATTTCACACGGATGCCACGCAAGCGGTAGGTAAAATATACTTTGACGTTCAGGCAATGAATATTGATATGGCTTCGTTTTGCTCGCACAAGATTTACGGCCCCAAGGGTTCTGGAGCGCTGTATATAAATAATTCATTAAAAAAAATAATATTGGAACCTTTGATCGTAGGCGGAGGGCAAGAAAATGGCTTGCGTTCTGGGACTTTGAATGTTCCTGGAATTGTCGGTTTTGGGCATGCAGTAAGAATCGCAATGGAAACTCTTCAACAAGAGTCGATTAGATTAAAAGGATTAAAAAGTATTTTTCTTGAAAACATTAATGTTGATCACGATGGGTTTTGCATCAATGGTCATCATCTGGAATGCCTGCCTGGTCTATTAAATATTTCTTTTTTGGGTATTGATGCCGACTCTTTATTATTAGAGATCCCTGAAATAGCTTTATCGGCGGGATCAGCATGTAATTCGGCTGGGAGACAACCTTCCCATGTTCTTAAGGCGATCGGCCTAAGCGATGCCAACTCACGGTCAAGTGTGCGTTTGGGGTTCGGAAGGTTTAATAACGAAGAAGAAGTAAAATACGTTTGCCTGAGAATTAATGAGGTTCTAAAAAAACTTCGCAAGATGGTGCCCACGCCCTTCATCACTAAATAATTATTTAAATGGAGTTTAAAATGCGAACGACCTCAGCGCTGTTTTTATTATTTGGAACCTTATTCATGGCCGCGGGTTATGGCGCTACCTTTCTGATATCAAGCTACTTTAGTATGCAGGGAGGGAGTGACATAGACACCGGCATAGCGATGAGTTTTGCATTGATAGGCACATTGATAGGGGTACCTTTAGTCGGGTGGTTTGCCGGATTGGTTGAAGCCGCGTGGCTTGCTGCAATAGCCGCTTTGACCTTAGCGGCAGGGTTTCTGATGCTTGGCTCGTCGAGTGATAATTCCGGACACATAATCAATTTTGCCGCGTTGCTTATTGGCCTGGGATGGGGAATGTTTTATATCAGCGGGCCAATGGCATTATCAGAACGTATCAATGATTTAAATCGAGGCAGTTGGTTTACTCGTTTTAGTGCCTTCCAAATGGCAGGCATTTGTGGCGGCCCGATATTACTTACCGCAATCGTTGAACAGTCAGAAGTGAGTCTGCATTCTGCATTTAATTATGTTGGGCTTGCCGGTGTACTGGCATCTTTTTTATTGATCGTGTTTGGTGTTAAAGAAAGGCGGAGTATCCATGAGTCAGCTACCAGATCATGGGTCAAAAAATTGCCCCAAATTGGCTTAAGTAGCGCAATCAGGCCCATCATTATGGTGGGCCTGGGCGGTTGCGTATTTTCTGCGATAATGACTTTTCAAAGTTCACTGGTTGATGGTACAGGTTCACGGGCAAGCACTTTCTTTGCCGTCCACGCTGTTACAGTGGTTGTTTCCAGACTCTTATTTGCTCGCTATCTTTCTGTATTACCGCGTTTAAAACTGGTTAGTTCATTAATGCTGTGTTTAATACTCGGCGTTCTGTGCATGCTGGGGCTCAATATTCATCCGTCGTTCCAGATAATGTCTGCCGTGTTGACCGGTTTGGGATACGGACTGGTTTATCCAGTCATCCAAACCTGGGCTATCAATGAATCTGATTTAGAAAATAGGCATGCAGCACTGACCTGGTTTGTTATTTCTTATTTTGTTGGAATCTTCGGTTTTCCGGTATTTGGAGGCTGGGTATTGGTAGAAGCTGGAAAAGTGTGTTTTATAAGCCTTGTGGCGGTGATAGCCAGCCTTGAACTTGCTGTCGCTACAGTGCCCGCCATTCGCAGAACACATCCATTGTAAACACAAGTGCCGGCATAACTTCACGCCGGTGCTTAAATTTAACGGATGTTAAAGCTGCTGAATTCAATGGGTAAGGCACTCGCCAAATCAGCGTTCCATAATTTCGGTAACTTGATCGTTATTGATTTGGCGATGATTGCCTTGTTGGTCTTCATAGCTCAGTAAGCCGGTACTTTTATCAAGCTCTGGCTTGCCGTTGGTTAAAATCATATCGCCATCTTTAGTTGCCATCACATAGTCGCTCGAGCAACCTGCGAGGATAAATGCCAAAGCTATCGTACTGACGATCTTCACTGCATTTTTCATTATGTATCCCCTGGAATTGGTCATCACAGACCACTCATTTAAGATTAGCAAAAAAAGAGCATAATGCAGCGCCGAGCTTGGCTGTGGCGTGTTATTTGGTAATAAAAAGGTTTATAACCAAAAATGACGAGCCAGCAATTCACGAGTAAAACGCTTCTTTAAATAAAAGCCACGCGGCAAGGTCATGATTGGCTGGCCCATTTCCCCGATAGCCTCGGTTCTGGCCTTATTATTGGCTGCTTTAGGGCGTAGTTGCAGGAACTCGCCGTGACGAGCTGTAATACTCTCAACTTTTCCCAAAACGATAAGATCCATTAATTCTTCCCAATCCTGCCGTAGCTGCTCGTCCTCTTCTACTGATGGACTCCAAAGCAGCGGGCTGCCGATTCTGCGCACCGCCAACGGGATTTGTCGCTCGCCTTCCACAGGTATCCACAGTACGCGTGCCAGCTTGTGTCTGACGTGACTGCTTTCCCAGGTCACACCGCTATTGCCAGTTAACGGCGCCACGCAGACAAAGGTTGTCTCTAAAGGGTTGCCTGAGGCATCTATCGGAATAGTTTTGAGTTCAATGCCTATCTCCGGAAAATCTTGCTCTGGCTTGCTGCCTGCACTAGCGCCTAGATAAACTTCAAGCAACATGCCGACCCAACCTTTTTCCCTTTTCAGGTCAGGAGGGATCGCCATATTAGCCCGCTCGGCAAGCTCCCCTAAGCTATAACCTGCCAAAGACTGAGCACGGTGAAACAGGGCATGTTCATCTTGAGGTGGCTTAAGAGCGGGCAGAGGGATCGACATAAAAAAGTCTCATTTTTATTGGTCAAAAAACAAACAACCGTTCGCGTCGACAGAAAATTAAATCTCGACGCTGTGATTAACCCGAATAATAGCATGATTTGCCGCAGGTTTTTTTGTCCTTCATTCCCAATGATTAAGCTAATTTTTAGAGTTGACCACCCGTTGAAGGGCATAATGAACAGGATCTTCCACCTAGTTATCCACAGATTTGTGGGATAACCCACAATATTTGATAGCACTGTTTCCATTTACAGGCTTGACTAGGGGGTTTTTATGAGGTTTTGTCCCATATATAACCTGTAATGGGGATTTATCTGTGGATAAAATCAACATTGTGCGATCTTTCGCCACTTTAGGATCTCTGCTGGTTTCGCCTGAGGATAACACCTGTATTAAAGCGGTGGATATCTTATTATTTATATGTTTTATATGAATTTTATTTTATATTTTTGAGAGGTGCCACGCAGGTTGGAATTAGTTTTACCCCTCTTACTCTTATGTTCTTCACACACCTATCCACAGAAAAAGTGAATAAAATTGGCGTAAAACGCGAGAGGCTGTTTATAACTTCGATAATTTGACAAAGTTATCCCTGATTTCCCCATTTGAACTGAGTGATAACCAGTGGTTTACCGCCTAGTAGTAGTATGAAACAATCAGTGTATCTATGCATTTTAAGCTTATCGAGGTAGTCCGGTGATCGATGATGATGGCTACCGCCCGAATGTTGGTATCGTAATCTGTGACAAACAGGGGCAAGTGTTATGGGCCCGTCGATATGGACAGCACTCATGGCAGTTTCCGCAGGGGGGCATCAACCCCGGAGAAACGGCCGAGCAAGCCATGTATCGTGAACTGTTTGAAGAAGTGGGATTGAGTAGAAAAGACGTTCGAATCCTGGCTTCGACTCGCAACTGGTTACGCTATAAATTGCCAAAACGTTTGGTGCGTTGGGACACAAAGCCGGTCTGTATCGGCCAAAAGCAAAAATGGTTCCTTCTACAACTCATGTGTAATGATGCAGACATCAATATGCAGCGCAGCAGCACGCCCGAGTTTGATGGGTGGCGTTGGGTGAGTTTCTGGTATCCGGTTCGTCAGGTAGTGTCATTCAAACGTGACGTGTATCGCCGGGTGATGAAGGAATTTTCCACCACTGTGATGCCAATGCAGGAAGTGCCGGTTAGCCGAACACCTCCTGCTTATCGTCGTAAAAGAGGCTAAGTCACGAAGAAATGCTCACGCGGTTGCGAGAAATAGTTGAAAAGGTGGCGATGGCGTCCAGCCTGAATGATGCGCTGGATGTGCTGGTTAATGAAACCTGCATGGCGATGGACACAGAAGTGTGTTCGATCTATCTCGCTGATAACGATCGTCGTTGTTACTACCTAATGGCTACGCGAGGTTTGAAAAAGCCTCGTGGGCGAACTATCGCGCTTGCATTTGACGAAGGCATTGTCGGGTTGGTAGGCCGTCTTGCAGAGCCTATCAATCTGGCAGATGCTCAGAGCCATCCAAGCTTCAAATATATTCCGCAGGTTAAAGAAGATCTGTTCCGCTCGTTTCTGGGCGTGCCGATTATTCACCGCCGTCAGTTGCTGGGCGTTTTGGTTATTCAACAGCGCGAGCACCGTCAGTTTGACGAAAGCGAAGAGTCTTTCATGGTCACGCTGGCAACCCAGATGGCGGCGATTCTTTCGCAGGCTCAACTCAACGTGTTATACGGGCGTTTTCGTCAAACACGAGTCAAAGCACTACCTGCGTCACCCGGTGTAGCTATCGGCATCGGCTGGCAGGATAGCAATCAGCCCTCGCTCGATCACGTTTATATGGCTTCGACGCTCGACCCCATCCGCGAGCGGGAACGCCTGACGCGCGCTTTGGAAGAGGCGGGTGCCGAATTTCGTCGTTTTAGCAAACGCTTTACCGCCAGCGCACAGAAAGAAAGTGCAGCCATTTTCGATCTCTATTCTCACCTGCTTAACGATGCCAGACTCAAGCGCGAGCTTTTTGATGAAATTGATCAGGGCGCGGTGGCTGAATGGGCTGTTAAAAAGGTTGTAGAGAAGTTCGCAGCACAGTTTGCCAGCCTGCAAGATACCTATCTGCGTGAACGAGGCAGCGATTTGCGTGCTTTGGGGCAACGCCTTGTTTTCCATCTTGACGATAGCATTCAGGGTGATACCCAGTGGCCAGAGAATTTTATTCTGGTCGCAGATGAATTAACGGCCACGCTACTCGCCGAAGTTCCTCAGGAACGCCTTAAAGGTGTGGTGGTGCGTGACGGTGCAGCCAACTCTCATGCGGCAATTCTGGTACGCGCCATGGGCGTCCCGACAGTTATGGGGGCTGATATTCAGCCTTCGCTCCTCAACCAAAGGCAGCTGATTGTTGATGGTTATCGCGGCGAGCTGCTGATCGATCCTGAGCCGGTGTTGGTCAAGGAGTACCGCCGCTTAATCAGTGAAGAAATGGAACTGAGTGAGCGCGCCGAGAGCGATGTCGAACAACCGGCCAAAATGCAAAGCGGCGAGCGAGTTCAGGTGATGCTGAATGCTGGCCTAAGCGCTGACCATGAGAAATTATTCGGCGGCCGTGTCGATGGTATTGGCCTGTATCGCACGGAAATTCCTTTTATGCTGCAAAGCGGGTTTCCGTCTGAAGAGGAGCAGGTCGCGCAGTATCAGGGGATGCTTCAACTATTCCCGGCTAAACCAGTAACTTTGCGTACGCTGGACATTGGCTCCGACAAGCAGCTCCCTTACATGCCTATCAGTGAGGAGAATCCTTGCCTCGGATGGCGCGGGATCCGCATTACCCTCGACCAGCCGGAAATTTTCCTCATCCAGGTCAGAGCCATGCTGCGTGCTAATGCGGCGACGGGAAATCTTGGTATTTTGTTACCGATGATCACCAGTCTCGAAGAGATCGATGAAGCTCGCAGGCTGATTGATCGCGCCGGACGTGAGGTCGAGGAGGCGCTGGGTTACGCACAGCCAAAACCGCGTATTGGCGTGATGATTGAAGTTCCTTCGATGATTTTCATGCTGCCATCTCTTGCCGGGCGTGTGGATTTCATCTCTGTCGGTACTAATGACCTGACGCAATATTTGCTGGCCGTAGACCGCAACAATACCCGCGTCGCCGGGCTTTATGACAGCCTTCACCCAGCTATGCTGAGGGTACTGAACCAGATAGCACGCGACGGGGCGACCGCCGGTGTTGATGTTAGCCTATGCGGTGAAATGGCTGGCGATCCTATGGGGGCGCTACTGTTGGTGGGCATGGGTTATCGCAATCTGAGCATGAACGGCCGCAGCGTTGCCAGAGTCAAATATCTCCTGCGGCAGATTGATCTTGCCGATGCCCAGGAACTGGTAGCTCGCACATTACAGGCGCAGTTTACCAGCGAGGTGCGACACATGACTTCAGCATTTATGGAGCGCCGTGGCCTCGGCGGACTTATTCGCGGCGGTAAATAACGCACTAACTAGCACTTTCTGCTAGCTAAAAAGTCTTTTCACGTTAATGCATTGCATCGTGAGGAGACTTTTTTTTACAGATCTTTTCCCGCTCCGTTGGAACAGACAACTGTTCTCTTATGCTATGCTTTGCACCCTCTGGCCTTGAGTCGTTCATATTGTTACCTGTCGTGATTGAAGCTGTAGTTATGTTGGCATGCTAATACGCCGCCGAGCTGCACCCATCGCAACTCCCTCTCGGGAAGCTAATTACTGCTGGTATGATAATGATCGAGTTAAACTTTTGGCCCACAACAACTTATAATTTGTGGTGATGGATGAGTAACAGCTATCTGGCGTTTCCCAAGTTTGATCCGGTCATTTTTTCATTAGGGCCGATTTCACTTCACTGGTACGGCTTGATGTATCTGGTTGGTTTTGTTTTTGCCATGTGGCTGGCCGTCCGTCGTGCTAACAAACCCGGCAGCGGATGGAAAAAGGAAGAAGTCGAAAACCTGCTTTATGCGGGCTTCCTGGGTGTCTTTGTCGGTGGCCGAGTAGGCTATGTGCTGTTCTACAACCTGCCGTTGTTTATTGATAATCCACTATATCTGTTCAAAGTCTGGGATGGCGGCATGTCATTCCATGGCGGTTTGATTGGCGTAATTCTGGTGATGCTGTGGTTTGCACGCCGCACCAAACGCACTTTCTTCCAGGTTTCTGATTTTATTGCGCCTTTAATTCCATTTGGTCTGGGTGCTGGTCGTTTAGGTAACTTTATTAATGGCGAACTTTGGGGCCGAGTTACCACCGATGTGCCTTGGGCGATGCTGTTCCCAGGTTCTCACGATGAGGACGTGGCTATCGCGGCTGCAGATCCTAAATGGCAACCGCTGTTAAACCAATATGGCGTTCTGCCACGTCACCCTTCGCAAATTTATGAACTGTTGCTTGAAGGTGTGGTGCTGTTTATCATTCTTAACCTGTTTATCCGTAAACCGCGCCCGATGGGCAGCGTTTCTGGCCTGTTCCTGATCTTCTACGGTGCCTTCCGTATTATTGTGGAACACTTCCGCCAGCCAGACGCCCAGCTCGGTTTATTCGACGGTATCATCAGTATGGGGCAAATTCTCTCCATCCCAATGATCGTCTTTGGTATCATTATGTTCGTCTGGGCCTACCGTCGCCCGCAGAAACAATTGTCTTGAGGTAATATGAAACAGTATCTGGAATTAATGCAGCGAGTGCTTGATGAAGGCACGCCAAAAGCCGATCGTACCGGAACAGGTACTTTGTCGATTTTCGGTCATCAGATGCGTTTCAATCTGCAAGAAGGTTTTCCGCTTGTCACTACCAAGCGATGCCACCTGCGTTCAATCATTCATGAACTCCTATGGTTCCTGAAGGGTGAAACCAACATTGCTTATCTGCGTGATAACAATGTCACTATCTGGGACGAGTGGGCCGATGAAAATGGCTCCCTTGGCCCGGTTTACGGCAAGCAATGGCGTGCCTGGGGCGCACCTGACGGCAAGCAGATAGACCAGCTTGCCAATGTGGTTAACCAACTGAAGCATGATCCCAATTCCAGACGTATTATTGTTTCTGCCTGGAATGTAGGCGAGCTCGATCAAATGGCTTTGGCGCCTTGCCATGCGTTCTTCCAGTTTTACGTT
This sequence comes from Serratia sp. M24T3, assembly GCF_000257645.1. GTDB lineage: Bacteria > Pseudomonadota > Gammaproteobacteria > Enterobacterales > Enterobacteriaceae > Rouxiella. The sequence goes on along the minus strand of NZ_AJHJ01000013.1, from coordinate 17,646 downwards.
GCGGACGGAAAACTGTCTTGCCAGCTCTATCAGCGTTCATGCGACGTGTTCCTCGGCTTGCCGTTTAATATCGCCAGCTATGCGCTGTTAGTGCACATGATGGCGCAGCAGTGCGACCTTGAAGTCGGTGATTTTGTCTGGACCGGTGGTGATACCCACCTTTACAGCAATCACATGGAACAGACGCATTTGCAACTGAGCCGTGAACCGCGCGCACTACCGAAATTAATCATCAAACGCAAGCCTGCCTCGCTGTTCGATTATAATTTTGAAGACTTTGAAATCGAAGGTTATGACCCGCATCCGGCTATTAAAGCGCCTGTTGCAATCTAAACTTTCTTTAACGCCCGGCTATCCTGTCGGGCAGTTTCTCTTCCTGGCCCCATATTCCTCTCCCTCTTTTTTACTCCTGTTATGTGATTTTCCAATTACTTTGTGATGCCAATGTCAGAGTTTGGAATAGAGATTCCTGTTTGATTGTCACCTCTTGCAATCTCTAACGTTTTTTTGCGAGATGTCCTGGAAACCCCATTTTCCCTGCTTTTCATCACCTTTTCTCCCCGTAAACTTGCCACATGAAAAATCACACATCGGCAAAAGAGCGCGGAATGACCCTGATAGAAATCATGCTGGTGCTTGGCCTTATAGCGATGCTAAGCATTGGGTCGTTGCAAGGCTGGCGAGAACATCAGCAACGAGCCCGGCTTGAGCAACAGGCACAGATGCTGCGGATTTATCTGAGCGGATTACAGGCTCAGTCCTACCAATACAATCTAAGTCATTTGCTATGGACGATCGTCGGCAAGTCTGGTTGCGTAGGCAGCGGCATTAAACCAGTGGATTGTGCCTCGGCTGGCGGCAGCCTCTTTAAGCCAACGGCACCTGATATAACAGTGGGTGTTTATTCTGAAAAAACTATGGGGTTTTACGGCTTGCGAAATATGGCTCAGGCCGGTCATATCACATTAACAAATGCCGCAGGTACCATAAGAGTCATACTCTCGGCCCGTGGCAGGATCCGTTTGTGCAGTGAAGGAAAATCGATCGCAGGGATGGCCGTATGTTGAATGCCAAAGGCTTTACTCTACCTGAGACGATGCTTGCGATGGGGATTGGCAGCATGTTGATTTTGGGGGCGATGCAGTTTTTGCCGATGCTCAGGCAGCGAACACAGCAACTGAGCCAACATTACCAGCTAGATCAGCTGTTGCGGCAAACGGCACGCACACTACAAAAGGATTTTAGAAGAGCAGGATTTTGCGCGGGAACCTGCAGTGGCAAGCCGTTGGTCATCGGCCAGGCGAGTGGTGAAGTAAAAAACTCATGCATTATTGTAGCCTACGATCTCAATCGTAATGGACGATGGGAACCTATCGGGAATGCAGAGTCAGAGTATTTTGGTTACCGATTACGTGACGGCATGATCGAAAGTCAGCGCGGGGTGGCTAACTGCAATGGCTCTGGTTGGGAGCGCATGCTTGACCCCGGCGAGGTGAAATTCAGTCAGTTTGAGTTGTCGCTTATCCGCGCAGCCAGCGGTAGCGCATTGCTAACCATGGAAATAAAAGCAAACTGGAAGAAAACGCCAAAAGTGAGTAGTTGGCTGAATACAGTGGTGAAAATCCAATGAGTCAGCAGATTGGTGGGTTTAATTTTCGTCAGCGCGGCAGTGCGCTAATCGTGACTATCATGATGATGATGACATTGGGGCTGTTGGGCCTGAATACAGTCAATCAACATCTGAATGCGGCATTGGCATTGACCCGTAGTGAGAAAACTTACTTTCAATCCTGGGAGCTTGCAGTTTCTTCGCTCAATTGGGGCTTGGCACAAAGCGGGAGTTATCAGCATGCCGAGCAATGGCAGTGCGTCGAGTCTTCGCAACTTAAGCAACCATCAAGGGCGGGAACTCAGGCTTCATCAACTTTGGTTTCAGGTATCACATTGCGCAGCTGCGTTAGGCCCTCGGCAACGGAAGGGCAATATGTATTAAGAGGGGAAGGGCGGTATCTGGCCGGGTTTTTAACGGTCTACCTTTATCAATTGGCGACCTTGAAAACGGCAGAAGCAGGAGCAAGTCGCTTTGAATCCATACAAAATGGCTGGCTTGATTTTTGCCCATTTAAAGACGAAACCCAGTGCTATGAATAAATTAAGTGTCGAAAAGAATCAGACGGGATTAAGTCTGCCAGAAACGCTGATCGCTATGTTGCTGCTTTCAATCTCGGTTCTGGGATTACTGCATTATTATCAGTCATTAAGTCAGGGGTTTACTCGTCAGTGGCAGGTTAGGCAGGCATGGAGCGAGGCTCACGAACAGCTTGAGAGTTTTGCCATTACAGGCAAAGGCAAGGTCATTGATAAAATTGGCTGGCGGGTGGATATAAGTCTGGTTCAGATGTCACCGGCATGTCAACAGGTGACTGCGACAGTCACGACGCCAATGCGCTATACCAGTCAGCTGAGTCGTTTGATTTGCAAACCAATTGACGACTTTTAGGGCAAAAAATCGATTTACTAAACAATAATGCCTCAGACTGCCCAGCTTCCTTTGCAATAACGTGGTCGGTCGGTAAAGTATGAAATATCCCGGTAACTTTTCTCTGAGTTGCAGCGGATCCACTTAACTGTTGCTTAAGGGCCTCAAGGAAACAGCTATGTTTACGGTGTACCATTCCAATCAGCTAGACCTGCTAAAAATGCTGACGACCAGCCTTATAGAGGGGCGTCCCTTGGACAATCCTTTTGAGCAAGAGGTCATACTGGTTCAAAGTCCCGGAATGGCTCAATGGCTACAGATGGAACTAGCTCAGTCATTTGGGATTGCCGCCAACATTGCTTTTCCTCTGCCTGCGACATTCATCTGGGACATGTTTACCAAAGTTCTGCCTGGTATTCCCAAAGAAAGTGCCTTTAGTAAAGATGCGATGACCTGGAAGCTGATGTGGCTGCTGCCGGGCAAGCTTGAACAACCAGAATTTGCACCGTTGCAGCATTATCTGACTGACGATCGCGATAAGAGAAAGATCCACCAACTTGCGGCACGAGTTGCTGACCTCTTCGACCAATATCTGGTTTATCGCCCCGAATGGCTTAAAACCTGGCAGCAGGGCAGTCTGGTAGATGAAGAGTTAGATGCCTCTCAACAATGGCAGGCTCCGCTGTGGCGAGCGCTTTGCGAATACACTCAAGAGCTGGAGCAACCTGAATGGCACAGGGCAAATCTCTATGAGCGATTTATTCAAGCACTGAATAAAGCTGCTGTCTGCCCCGATGGATTGCCGAAGAGAGTTTTCATCTGCGGTATCTCTGCTCTGCCACCGGTTTATCTGCAAGCGCTGCAAGCTTTGGGTAAACACATTGATATTCATCTGATGTTTACCAACCCTTGCCAATATTATTGGGGCGATATTCAGAACTACGCTTTTTTGGCACGGCTGCAAAGTCGCAAGCGGCGACATTATCTTGAGAAAAGTGAATCAGGGCTGTTCAGAGACCCTGCGCTGGCAGAGCAATTATTTAATGAAGACGGTGAGCAAAACCTTAGCAATCCACTGCTGGCATCCTGGGGCAAATTGGGGCGGGATCACATGTACCTGCTGTCGCAAGTTGATGGCATTCAGGAAGTACATGCTTTTGTAGATGTCGGAAATGAAACGCTGTTACACGCCATTCAACAGGATATGCTCGATCTTGAAGACCGAGCGGTTATTGGCATGACTGCGGAAACACTCAACAGTAGCGAAACAAAGCGCATTTTGCAGGCCTCCGACAATTCCGTGAGCGTGCATCTCTGTCATAGTCCTCAGAGAGAGGTTGAAGTTTTACACGACAACCTTCTGGCGATGATGGAGCATGACCCAGACCTTACGCCGCGCGATATCATTGTAATGGTGGCAGATATCGATGCCTACGCGCCTTACATTCAGGCGGTATTTGGTAATGCCCCTAAAGAGCGTTATTTACCTTTTGCTATCTCTGACCGTAAAGCAAGCCAATCTCATCCGGCACTGCAAGCGTTTATCTCTTTATTGGACTTGCCTTTGAGCCGTTTTACCTCGGAGCAGGTTTTAGCGTTGCTTGAAGTACCCGCATTAGCCACGCGTTTCTCGATTGATGAAGACGGCCTGCGGCTGTTACGCCAATGGGTAGGCGAGTCTGGTATTCGCTGGGGATTGGATGATGATAACGTTCGTGAATTGGCGCTACCAGCTACTGGCCAACATACCTGGCATTTTGGACTAACCCGCATGCTGCTGGGTTATGCCATGGATAGCCGCGCCGGGGATTGGCAAGGGGTACTGCCCTATGATGAGTCTACGGGGTTGGCTGCGGAGCTTGCCGGGCACCTGGCCGAGTTGCTGATGCAACTTAGCCAGTGGCGCATTCGCCTCTCGCAGGCGCGAAGCCTGACAGACTGGCTGCCTGTTTGTCATGAGCTATTGATGACCTTCTTTTCTCCTGAAGGCGAAACCGAAGTTGCATTGGCGCTAATTGAACAACAGTGGCAAAAAGTGCTGAATCAGGGGGTAGCTGCGCGTTATCCTGACGATGTGCCTATTTCGATTTTGCGTGATGAACTAGCATCTCGACTGGATCAAGAACGTATAAGTCAGCGTTTTTTGGCCGGTCCAATCAATTTTTGTACCCTGATGCCCATGCGCTCTATCCCCTTCAAGGTGGTGTGCCTGTTGGGTATGAATGACGGGGTTTATCCAAGAACTTTGCCGCCCCTGGGGTTTGACCTGATGGCAAAGCAGGTTAAGCGGGGCGACAGAAGCCGCCGTGATGATGATAGATACCTGTTTCTTGAAGCGATCCTTTCGGCTCAGAATCAGCTTTATATCAGCTATATCAGCCGTTCAATCCAAGACAACAGCGTGCGCTATCCCTCGGTGTTAGTCAGTGAATTACTCGAGTATGTCGGGCAGAGTTATTGCCTGCAGGATGACCAAAAACTCAATGCCGATGAGAGTGAGAGAAGAGTACGTGAGCATCTTGAACAGTTGCATTCAAGAACGCCATTTGATGCCGGTAACTTTGACATTGATGCTCAGGCACCAAGCTTCGCCAGTGAGTGGTTACCCGCAGCGGGAGGGTTAGGAACCCCGGCCAGTGACTTCAATCAACCACTAAGCGAATTAACCTTAACTGAGATTTCACTGGATGACCTGTTGCGTTTTTACCGGCATCCGGTGAAAGCTTTTTTCCAGATGCGTCTTAATGTCAGCTTTCTGATTGAAGAGACCGAGCTGTCTGATGAAGAGCCTTTTATTGTTGATAACCTCAATCGCTATCAGTTGAATACGCAGCTTCTGAATTCTCTGATCGAAGAGCAGGATTCCGCTATTTTGTTCAGTCATACCAAAGCTTCCGGTGGATTGCCTTATGGTTCTTTTGGTGAGATTTTTTGGAACAAACAGTGTGAGGACATGGCAGAACTTGCAGCAATTGTGCGTGAAGAACGTGCCGATAGCAGCAGTACCGAGTTGGATCTTAGTTTGCAGGACTGCAAGATAACCGGTTGGATGCACCAGGTACAAGACGATGGCCTTTTGCGTTGGCGTCCTGCCGCACTGCTTGCTCGTGATGGCCTTTTGTTGTGGATTGAGCACGTTATCTATTGTGCCAGTGGCGGTATGGGCGAAAGCCGTATTTTTGGCCGGACTGGCACTGCTTTTCGCTATGGCAATCTGAAACCTGAGGTCGCCAAACAGCATCTTCAACAGTTAATCGATGGCTACAAACAAGGTCTTTGCTTACCGTTGAAACTATTAACTAAAAGCGGCTGGGCGTGGCTAAGTGTATGCTTTGACAAGACCAATGGGACCATAAATAGTGATCCTGAGATACAAAATAAAGGAATCAATAAGCTAGTGCAGGCTTGGCAAGGGGATAGCCGAGTACCGGGCGAAGGGGAGGACCCTTACGTTCAACGTGTGATGCGTCAGCTTGATTCAGAAAATATTCAGACAATAATCGCTGAGGCTCAACGCTTTCTTTTGCCAGTGGTACAACATAATCTGGCATAAAGACCTGCAAAGTCTGAAAAGGGCAGAGAAACCAAAACTATCTGCTACCCCTGAGGTCTTAATTATTAAGTACGCTTTTGGTTACGGGCTCGCACCATCCGACTCTTTAGCCTCTTTTTTATTTTTTATTCAAGGGAGACAGGTAATGTTGAAACAGCTTACCCGTGTAAGCGGGTTACTGTTGTTGATGACGTTTTGGGCCCCCGTAGTCTGGTCCGCAACAGACTGGCAACCAATTACAGAAACAATTCATAAAAGCCAGAATGATCCTCGTCAGTATCAGGCTATTAAATTAGCTAATGGCATGACGGTATTGCTGGTCTCTGATAATCAGGCTTCTAAGTCCTTGGCAGCACTTGCCGTTTCCGTGGGTTCTCTTCAGGACCCTAATGGACAGTTAGGTTTGGCGCATTTTACCGAACATATGTTGCTGATGGGTTCAAAAAAATATCCGAAACCTGAAAGCCTGTCAGAATTTCTGAAAATGCACGGCGGCAGCCATAACGGCAGTACGGCTTCTTATCGCACTGCGTTCTACCTTGAAGTTGAAAACGATGCCCTGCAAGAGGCGGTAGATCGCCTTGCCGATGCGGTAGGTGAGCCGCTATTGGACCCCAACTATGCCGACAAAGAACGCAACGCCGTAAACGCTGAACTGACGATGGCGCGCTCACGCGACGGTATGCGCATGGGCCAGGTCAGAGCTGAAACACTGAATCCTGCGCACCCTGGTTCTCGCTATGCGGGGGGGAATCTCGAAACCCTGCGCGATAAGCCGGGAAATAAACTGCATGATGCGCTGGTGGACTTTTACCATCGCTATTACTCCGCAAATCTAATGGTCGGAGTCATTTACAGCAACAAGCCTTTGGCTGAACTGGCACAGATTGCCTCCGACACCTTTGGCAAAATCGCTAATCATAACGCTACAGTGCCGCCTATCACTGTACCGAGCGTTACGCCTGCCCAACAGGGAATAATCATTCATTATGTTCCGGCCGAGCCGCGCAAACAGCTGCGTCTGGAATTTGCCATCGACAATAACAGTGCAGCCTTCAGGAGCAAGACAGACACCTATGTCAGCTATCTCATAGGAAATCGAAGCACTAATACCTTGTCTGACTGGCTGCAAAAACAAGGTTTGGCAGATGGTATCAGTGCTGGGGCAGACCCGATGGTGCAGCGAAATCAGGGGATCTTCGCTATTTCGGTGTCCCTCACTGATAAGGGCATGGCTAATAAAGATCAGGTCATTGCCGCTATTTTCAATTATCTGTCTCTTATCCGCTCTCAAGGTGTGAAAAAAGAGTATTTCGATGAAATCGCTCACGTAATGGCGCTGGATTTCCGCTATCCGGCGGTCACCCGCGACATGGACTACGTAGAGTGGTTGGTTGATACCATGATTCGTGTACCGGTCGATCACGTGCTGGATTCGCCTTATATCACCGACCGATTTGATCCGCAGGCGATTGATAACCGGTTGGACGGGTTGACGCCAGAGAAGGCGCGTTACTGGTTCATCAGCCCTGATGAGCCGCACAATAAAATGGCCTATTTTGTTGATGCACCCTATGAGGTTGATAAAGTCCCAGCCGATGATTTTACTAAATGGCGTCAGATGGAGGGGCAAATCAGTTTATCCTTACCTAAGCTGAACCCGTATATTCCTGAAAATTTGGATCTGGTAAACAAAAGCGATACGCAAACGCATCCTGAACTCATTGTTAATCAGAAAGGTTTGCGCGTCCTATATATGCCAAGCCACTATTTCAGTGCTGAACCCAAGGCCGACGTTACTTTGGCATTTCGTAGCCAAGAGTCTCTAGATACGGCTAAAAAGCAGGTGATGTATGGTCTGAATGATTACCTGACCGGTGTAGCCTTTGACCAGCTGAGCTATCAGGCGTCGATCGGCGGTATTAGTTTTTCCACTAGTCCAGATCACGGCCTGGAGTTCAATGCCAACGGCTTCACCGATCATTTGCCTGATTTGCTTAGCGAGCTGGTGGAGGAATATCCAAAGGTAGTGCCGACCCAGCAGCAGCTCGATCAGGCCAAATCATGGTATCTGGAGCGGCTTGATTCTGCCGACAAAGGCAAGGCGTTTGAACTGGCGTTACAACCTGTGCAGCTGATCTCCCGCATCCCATACAGCGAGCGTGATGTGCGCGAGAGGCTGGTGAAAGACATTACTCTGCAAGAGGTTACAAATTATCGTAAACAATTGCTGGATAAAGGGGCGTTGGAAGTATTGGTCGACGGCAATATGACTGCTGATGAAGTAAAGAAAATGGTCAGCAATATTCAGGCCAGGGTGAAGCCTCAGGGAACAACATGGTGGCGAGGTAGCCGCATCATTGTAAACCACCCTCAGAAGGTCAACATGCAGCGGGTGGGTACTTCAACCGATTCTGCTTTGGCGGCAGTCTATGTTCCTGTGGGCTACGATGAAGTCCGCAGCATGGGCTACAGCGCCTTGTTAGGGCAGATTATCCAGCCTTGGTTCTATAGCCAGTTGAGAACGCAGGAACAGCTTGGCTATGCTGTATTCGCCTTCCCAATGCCGGTTGGCAAGCAGTGGGGAATAGGTTTCCTGCTGCAAAGTAACAGTAAACAGCCTAAATATCTTTATGAGCGTTATCTGGCGTTTTACCCGCAGGCTGAAAAACGCCTGCGTGAAATGAAAGACAGCGAGTTTAGTCAGTATAAGCAGGGGCTATTAAGCGATATGCAGCAACGCCCGCAGACTATGGGCGAGGAAATTGGACGATTTTCTGAAGACTTTAGCCGTGGCAACGATCGGTTTAATACCCGAGAGAAAGTGATTGCGGTCATCCAGGGGCTGACGCAGAAAGAACTGGCTGATTTCTATCATCAGGCGGTGATTAAGCAAACCGGGTTTGCCATGCTTTCACAAGTTTCAGGAAAGGATAGCCAAACGCCTGCGTATGCGGCTCCTGTCGGTTGGAAAACCTATCCGACGACGTCCAGTTTGCAAAAAACCTTTCCACATCAGGTTAATAAATAATGACAGTAATAATCCCGCACAAGCTTAATCCTCTGACTTTGCCGCTATCTGGCGAACGACTTATTGAGGCTTCTGCGGGTACTGGAAAAACGTTCACCCTGGCTCTGCTGTATCTGCGATTGCTATTGGGGCTGGGCGGGCAGGCAGCTTTCGCCCGCAGATTAACGGTAGAAGAAATTCTGGTGGTGACCTTTACCGAAGCGGCAACCGAAGAGCTGCGTGGGCGCATCCGTAGCAATATTCATGAGCTAAGGCTTGCCTGTATTCGTAAATCCAGCAATAACCCAATGCTGGCGGCGTTAATGACTGAAATTGCTGACCTTTCTGAAGCTGCATCGACTTTATTGGCGGCAGAGCGGCAAATGGATGAGGCGGCAATTTACACCATTCACGGTTTCTGCCAGCGCATGTTGATGCACAATGCCTTTGAATCCGGGATCTTATTTGAGCAGACGCTGATACAAGACGAGATGCCGCTGCGTCGACAGGCCTGCGCCGATTTTTGGCGACGCTATTGTTACCCATTGCCGCTTGATATTGCTCGGATTATTTCTCAAGAGTGGAGCGGCCCTGAAGCGCTGTTAGCTGATTTGTCATCTTATCTCCACGGAGAGGCTCCACAATTGCGCTTTCCGCCGGAACAAGGGGAAACGCTGGAGAGCCGACATCAGCGAATTGTTGCGCGACTGAATGATATCAAGCAACAGTGGTTATCCGCTGCGGCAGATATCGAGGCCATCATCACTCAGTCTGGGGTAGATAAACGCAGCTACAGTACTCGTTTTCTGCCCAACTGGCTGGTGGCCGTGGCTGCCTGGGCCTCGCAATCCACCGAAAGCTACACTTTGCCGAAGGAGCTTGAGCGTTTCCGGCAGTCGGTTCTGCTGGAGAAAACAAAAAAAGGCGAGCCGCCACAGCATGCAATTTTTGACGCGATTGACCGGCTTTATGAAGAATCACTGACGATTCGCGATTTGGTGATTGCTCGCGCGCTCACCGAAATACGTCAGTCGATAGCTGAAGAAAAGCGTCAGCACGCCGAGTTGGGTTTTGATGATTTGCTGAGCCGTCTCGACAATGCCTTACAGCAGCCTTCTGGAAATCTATTGGCACAGGCGATCCGTCAGCGTTATCCACTGGCGATGATCGATGAATTTCAGGACACCGATCCACAACAATATCGCATCTTTAATTGCCTTTACGGTAATCAAACGCAGTGTGGACTGCTGCTGATCGGCGACCCAAAACAGGCAATTTATGCTTTCCGTGGCGCCGATATTTTTACCTATATGCGCGCACGCTCTGAGGTCAGTGCTCATTACACTATGGACACTAACTGGCGATCCTCTGTGTCGATGGTCAGGAGCGTGAACCAGCTATTTTCCCGGCTAGCGTCACCGTTTCTATTTTCGCAAATTCCGTTTATATCCGTGCAACCTGCGTCAAAAAACGCGGCGCTCGGTTTCGAGCTTCACGGCAAAACTCAACCGGGGATGCAGTGCTGGGTTCAGCCGGGAGAAGGCGTTGGGGTAAACGATTATCAGCAATTTATGGCGGCACACTGTGCGGCGCAGATCCGCGATTGGTTAACTGCTGGGCAGCAGCAGGAGGCGTGGTTAATCGAAGGCGAAAAACGTCGGTCGGTGCAGGCTTCCGACATCACAATTTTGATCCGCAGCCGTCGCGAAGCGGCATTAATCCGCGATGCGCTCAGCATGCTCAACATCCCTTCTGTTTATCTTTCAAATCGCGACAGTGTGTTTGATACGCCGGAAGCGCTCGATGTGCTTTGGCTGCTACAGGCGGTCTTGACGCCAGAACATGAAAGAACCCTGCGCAGTGCCATGGCAACCGGTTTGATGGGTTTGGATGCCTTGACGCTAGACGCGCTGAGTCAGGATGAGATCGCCTGGGACAAACTGGTAGACGAGTTTGACAGCTATCGTCAGCGCTGGATGCAACGCGGTGTATTACCGATGCTTAAAAACCTGATAATGCAGAGGCACATTGCCGAAGACCTGCTGGCAAATCCCGGGGGCGAACGGCGTTTGACCGATCTACTGCATCTGGGCGAACTATTGCAGGAAGCGGCGGCACAGCTCGACAGCGAGCATGCGTTGGTACGCTGGCTGGCACAGCAGATAGCGCAACCCGACACTCAGGCACAAAGCCAGCAGCTGCGTCTGGAAAGTGACAAACATCTAGTAAAAGTAGTCACAATCCATAAATCCAAAGGGTTGGAATACCCACTGGTCTGGTTGCCATTTATCAGCAATTTCCGCCAGCAACAGCGGGGCCTGTATCACGATCGTGAAAATTTTGCCGCTTTGCTGGATCTAAGCGAGGATGAGCAAACTCTTCAGCTCGCCGAGGAGGAACGTCTGGCAGAAGATTTGCGTCTGCTGTATGTCGCCCTGACTCGTTCGATCTATCACTGCAGTATCGGGATTGCGCCATTGATTCAGGGCACGCGCAAGAAGCAGGGTGACACCGACCTGCATCTTGGCGCTTTGGGTTATCTGGTTCAGAACGGGCAGGCGGGTGATGCGGCATATCTTGCAGAATGCCTGCAAAATCTGGCTGATGAAAACGTTGCCGTTACTGCCGTCGAACCGATTGATTCGACACTCTGGATTCCGCCCGAGCTAAAGAAGCCGCAGCTTGCCGCCGCGCACCTGACGCGGACTTTGGCCGATTTTTGGCGCGTTACCAGCTATTCCGGGCTACAACAGCACGGCTCGGCGCTGGCACAAGATCTGCTGCCAAAACTTGATGTTGATGCTGCCGGTGAACAACCGCAGGACAGCGAGCCGCAGATGACGGCGCATAGCTTTCCGCGTGGCGCGTCCCCCGGTACGTTCTTGCATAGCCTGTTCGAAGAAATTGATTTTAGCCAACCCGTCGACCCGGAGTGGTTGCACGAGATGCTTGAGGCACAGGGTTATAGCGCTGAGTGGTTGCCGATTTTGCAAGAGTGGGTCGATACCGTATTGACCACGCCACTTGATGACACCGGTATGTCGCTTAGCGCTTTGGAACCGGCGCAACATCAGTCCGAATTGCAGTTTTATTTGCCTATCGACGGCCTGTTGAAACCGCAGGATCTCAACGCGTTGGTGCAGCATTACGATGCGCTGTCAGCACAGTGCCCACCGCTAAATTTCCAGCAAGTTCGTGGCATGCTAAAGGGCTTTATTGACCTGGTTTATTGCTGGCAGGGTCGTTATTACCTGCTTGATTATAAATCCAACTGGCTTGGCGAAGACAGCAGCGCATATACCCAGTCGGCCATGGAAAATGCCATGGCGCAGCATCGTTATGACTTGCAGTATCAGCTCTATACTCTGGCCCTGCACCGATATCTTGGGCATCGGTTGGCGGACTACAACTATCAACAACATTTTGGCGGCGTGGTGTACCTGTTTCTCCGAGGGGTTGACTCAAATAAGCCTGACAACGGCATTTTCCGTCGACGGCCCGATGAAGAGTTTATTCATTCGATGGACGCCCTGTTTAAAGGTGAGCAGTTGCCGAGGTTGGCATCCCTGCAACAGGAGAATGCATCATGATGGCGCTTTATGAACAGGCGATCGCTTTGGGCGCTTTACGTGCGCTGGATGTGCAGTTTGCTCGCATGGTAGCAGGAAATGATCCGGCGATAATGTTGGCGGCTGCCAGTCTTAGCGCCGAAGCCGGGCGCGGGCATGTTTGTCTTCGGTTAAGTGAATTACAACCCGATACGCTGTTTGAGGGGCGCTTTCCTGCTTTGGCCAGCGGCCTGTGGCAAGCTGCCGGTGAGCCAGATGAGGCGGTTTGGCGAGAGCTGCTGGCCCGTAATCCAGCGGTGGGGGACGGTGGTCAGGCCACCCCGATAGTCTTGCAGCAACAGCGGCTTTATCTGCAGCGTATGTGGCAGGATGAAGGCCAGGTTGCCGCATTCTTTATCAATGATGAGCCCAATCCTTTATTGGCGCTGGGTGAGCAGGGTAATGAACTGGCGGTGGATGAACTTCGCCTGCGAGCGGTGCTTGACCAGCTGTTTGGTGCTGCCGAAAGCGATGAGGTTAACTGGCAGAAAGTTGCCGCTGCGGTGGCAGTAACACGAAGAATTTCGATTATATCAGGCGGACCCGGTACCGGAAAAACTACCACCGTGGCCAGGTTATTAGCCGCGCTGGTACAGCTACAAAGTGACAGGCGCCTGCGTATTCAGCTTGCTGCGCCAACCGGCAAGGCTGCGGCAAGGCTGACTGAATCACTGGGGCAGGCCAGCCGTCAGCTTGATTTAACAGATGAAGAGCGCGGCCAGTTTCCTGATGAAGCCTCTACTCTGCACCGCCTGTTGGGCGCTCAGCCTAATAGCCAGAGGATGCGCTATCATCAGGGCAATCCACTGCACCTTGACGTGCTGGTAGTTGATGAGGCTTCGATGGTGGATCTGCCGATGATGGCGAGGCTGATTGCCGCGCTGCCTGCGAAGGCCAGGGTAATTTTTCTGGGTGACCGCGATCAGTTGGCATCTGTTGAAGCGGGTGCCGTGCTGGGTGATATCTGTCGTTTTGCGGAACAGGGTTACAGTCCCGCTCGCGCCGAGCAGTTGCAACGTCTAACGGGTTGCCTGGTAGAGGGTAATGAACTGGAACATCCAGCCAGCGTGCGTGATGCGCTATGCCTGTTACGTAAGAGCTATCGCTTTGATGCCAGTTCGGGGATAGGCATTTTGGCGGCAGCGGTGAATGCCGGTGACAGCCAGTTGGCACGCCGGATTTTGTCACGTAATTTAGCCGATCTCGGCAATTTTCCGCTTAGCGAGACTGACGATTTTAAATCCCTGCTCGACGCCTGTGTTGCCGGTTACCGCCCTTATTTGCAGGCGGTAGCGGCGAGTGCCGATCCTGTGGTGATCTTAAAAGCTTTTGGTGATTTTCAAGTGCTCTGTGCCTTGCGCGAAGGCCCGTTTGGGCTGGCAGGTTTAAACGAGCGTATCGAGCAAATGTTGCAACGTCAGGGGTTAATTCGCCGACCGATAGCCCTCGGCGGTCGCTGGTATGCCGGTCGTCCAATAATGATCAGCCGCAACGACAGTGCTTTGGGATTATTTAATGGGGATATCGGAATTGCGTTACATAATGAGCTGGGTGAGTTAAGAGTTTATTTCCAACTGCCGGATGGGCAAATCAAGTCAGTACAGCCGAGCCGCTTGCCAATTCACGATACCGCCTATGCCATGACAGTGCATAAATCTCAGGGATCGGAGTTTGAGCATACGCTATTAGTTCTGCCGAATCATTTTTTACCAGTGCTGACGCGCGAGCTGGTCTACACCGCGATTACTCGAGCCAAGCGGCAGTTATCGCTGTATTCCAGTGAGAAAGTGCTGGGATTGGCAATTCGAACTCCAACACAGCGACGCAGTGGGTTAGTTGAGAGGCTAACAGCGGGTTGAATTGAGATAAAGTAAAAGGCGAGGTCATTTCACCCCGCCTTTTCAAATGGTCTACAGCAGGCTTATTTACAGGTCGGCAATCAGGATCTTGGAACGACGCTGATAGTTGTACATTTCCTGCTTTTGAATCGGCAGCACATCAACGTCTGCAGGTTTGAAGCCACGCTCCTGGAACCAGTGAATGCTGCGCGTAGTCAAAACGAACAGTTTGGTCAGGCCCATTTGCCTGGCGTGACTCGCAACGCGTTTCAACAGCATTTCCCCGCGCGAAGAACTGCGATAGTCGGGATGAACGGCAACACAGGCCATCTCGCCAATTTTCTCATCAAGGAACGGATACAGTGCCGCACAGGCGATGGTCAGGTTATCTCGTTCAATGATGGTAAATTTGTCGATTTCCATTTCCAACTGCTCGCGAGAACGGCGTACCAAAATACCCTGCTGTTCAAGAGGGCGGATTAATTCCAGTATTCCGCCAATGTCGTTGATAGTCGCTCGGCGCACTTGTTCCGAACTTTCCATCACGACTTGTGTACCAATACCGTCGCGCGAGAACAGCTCCTGTATAAGCGCACCGTCTTCCTGATAGCTGATCAAATGGCTGCGACGCACGCCGCTGCGGCAGGCTTTAACCGCCCCGCGCAGGAAACGCACGGTTTCTGAATGATACTCGCCAACGTCTTCAATCTTGTCGATGAAAATTTGCGCATCATTGGGGAACAGTTCGGAAATAATATTGCCATCTTCGTCGCTGACACCCTGCTCGGCGCCAAAGCCAATCATTTTTTCTGCTTTAAGTTTAACAGCCAGCTGGGTCGCCACTTCTTCGGACACCAGATTAAAACTTTCTCCGGTCACGGAAACAGCAACCGGACCCAGCAGCACGATTGCATTGTTGTCGAGCTGACGATGGATCGCCTCTTCATCGATACGGCGGATGCGGCCGCTGTGGCAATAATCCACGCCGTCATCAACCCCAAGCGGCTGCGCAATGATAAAGTTGCCGCTGACGACGTTGATATGTGCGCCTTGCAGCGGCGTATTGTTCAGACTCATCGACAGACGAGCCGTAATATCGAGCTGCAAAAGTCCGGCAGCCTGTTTCACCAACTCCAGAGCACGGGCATCGGTAACGCGAGTATTCTTGTGGTAAGTCGGCTCATAGCCATGCTCGGCAAGATTGCTGTCGATTTGTGGGCGTGCGCCATAAACCACAACCAGCCTAATGCCCAGGCTATGTAACAACCCGATATCATTGACTATGTTTGTGAAATTCTCATGTTCGATGGCCTCACCACTGAGCATGATAACGAAAGTCTTACCCCGGTGAGCATTGATGTAGGGAACTGAGTGGCGAAAACCTTGGACCAATTCAGTGCTTCGTTCCTTCACGGCAAAACCTCTTTTGCATTTTTATTCGTAATTTTCGTATTTTTATTCTTTTAGGGCTGTGTGGCAAGTAAGAAATCTCTGTTTTTGAAATTCAATTATTTCTAACCTACCAAAAACTGAAAAATCCTGACAATCCTGTGGGTGACAGTGGGAGAAGAGTTCGTTAAAGTTTGTCTCATTGCTTTTTGTTACCTTTATTCATCTTTAGATATCTTTGAGACTACATGCCTGACGAACAACATAATTCTGGCCGCCGCCTTCTCCTGCAAAGCGCTGCGGCAACCTGGTTGTTGAGCGTGAGTCGTATCGGTATGGCTGCCTCTTCGCATGTTGTTGCAGTCCGTGTCTGGCCTTCCTCGACCTATACCCGCGTTACTCTTGAATCCAACTATTCGCTCAAGTATAAGCAGTTTAGATTACAAAACCCTGCTCGACTGGTGGTGGATATTTCCGGAATTCAGCTTAACTCGGTGCTTAAAGAGCTGGGGCGGAAAATCACCTCAACGGATCCAAATATTCAGCAACTGCGGGTTGGGCAATTCGACACATCAACCGTTCGCCTGGTGATCGAGTTAAAGCAACCCATCAGCCCACATCTTTTTACCCTGACGCCAGTTGCAGAATTTCGTCATCGGCTGGTTATCGATCTTTATCCCGAGAATAATCCGCAAACCAGCAGTGATGGTGAGAGCGATGATCCGCTATTGGCGCTGCTTGAAGATTACAATCGAGGAAATGTTGCCAGAACCTTACCGCCAGAAAAGAAAAAGGATGGGAGGGCAGGGCATCAACGACCAATTATTATTATGCTCGATCCCGGTCACGGCGGTGAGGATCCGGGAGCAATAGGTAAACATAAAACTCGAGAGAAAGACGTGGTGCTGCAAATTGCGCGGCGATTGCAAAAACTGATCAAGCAGCAGCCCAATATGACTGTCTATATGACTCGCAATGAGGATATTTTTATTCCATTGAAGGTCCGGGTTGCCAAGGCGCGCAAGCAGCGAGCCGATCTGTTTATTTCGATTCACGCCGACGCGTTTACCAGTCGCGCCGCACGAGGATCTTCTGTGTTCGCACTTTCGACCAAAGGGGCAACCAGTGCCGCCGCGCGTTTTTTGGCCCACACACAAAATGAGTCGGATAAAATAGGTGGAGTCAGTAAAAGCGGCGATCGCTATCTGGATCACACCTTATTCGATTTGGTGCAAACCGCCTCTATCAATGACAGCCTGAAGTTTGGTAAAGAGGTGCTAACTCGCATCGGCAAGGTCAATCATCTACACAAGCACAAAGTTGATCAGGCCGGGTTCGCAGTGTTGAAAGCGCCGGATATTCCATCAATTCTGGTTGAAACGGCTTACATCAGTAATCTTGAAGAAGAGCGTAAACTGCGAACTGCTCATTTCCAGCAGCAGATAGCCGAGTCGATTTTAGCAGGGATCAAAGCTTACTTCGCCGATGGCGGTATGCTGGCAAGGCGCTAGATCGAACCAATAATGATTAAGAAGGGGGTAAATTACAGGCAAAAAAAACACCCTATTGGGTGCTTGTTTTTAACAGCTTCTTTTCTAAAAGACATTAGATTGGTTGCGGGGGCCGGATTTGAACCGACGACCTTCGGGTTATGAGCCCGACGAGCTACCAGGCTGCTCCACCCCGCGTCCGTTTACTGCTGACTTACTCTACACTATATACGCTATTAAATCACGTACTTATCGAACGCTTTATCCAATTCTTTCAAC
>NZ_AJHJ01000012.1 GCF_000257645.1 Serratia sp. M24T3 | reverse complement strand
ATCAAACTGTTGCCAAAGCGCAGAGATTTCGAGTGAGAGCAAGGCAGCAAGCGAGTTCATCCCCAGGAGCTTACGCAGGTAAGTGACTGGGGTGAACGAGGGAGGCGAACGCCGCTGTAGCTCGAAAGATCAAACTGTTGCCAAAGCGCAGAGATTTCGAGTGAGAGCAAGGCAGCAAGCGAGTTCATCCCCAGGAGCTTACGCAGGTAAGTGACTGGGGTGAACGAGGGAGGCGAACGCCGCTGTAGCTCGAAAGATCAAGCTTTTACCAAATGCGTTCAGCCAGATCGACAACTAACTTCAGTTTGTCCCACTGCTGCTTGTCGCTGAGACTATTGCCTTCTTCGGTGGACGCAAAACCACACTGCGGGCTTAGGCAGATCTGGTTGATATTCAAGAACTCAGCCGCTTCGGCGATCCGCGCCTCCACGTCTTTTGCCAATTCAAGATCGCCAGTTTTAGTGGTAATCAGGCCCAGAACTGCCTGCTGCTGGCCGGGCTTGATGAAGCGCAGTGGTTCGAAACCGCCGGCACGCTGGTTGTCATATTCCAGGAAGAAACGGTCGATATTTACAGTACCGAACAGGATCTCTGCCACAGGCTCGTAGCCGCCTTCTGAAATCCAGGTTGAACGGAAGTTACCGCGGCACACGTGCAGACCGATGATTAGGTCTTCCGGCTTGCCTTCGATAGCCTGATTCAGCACCCGAGCGTAGGTTTTCGCCAGCTCTTCCGGATTATCGCCACGGGCAATGATCTGCTTTTTCTGGTCTTCTGAGCACAGGTACGCCCAAACGGTGTCATCCAGTTGCAGGTAACGACAACCGGCGGCGTAAAACGCCTGGATAGCGTCGCGGTAAACTTGAGCTAAATCGTTGAAAAAGTCTTCCTGATTTGGATACACGCCTTTAACCGCATCACGGTTGAAACGGAAGTGCATCACGCTTGGGCTAGGGATAGTCATTTTAGCTACCGCGTCGCCACTGATGCTTTTCAGAAAGCTGAAATGTTCAATCATCGGGTGATCGCCAAAGGCAATCTTATCAACCACTTTGATACTGCGAGATTTGGTCTGCACGCCGTTGAACTGAATGCCCTGCTCTGCATCATAACCTTCAACGCCCTGCAGACCCTCGAAGAAGTCAAAGTGCCACCACGCGCGGCGGAATTCACCATCAGTGACCACTTGCAAACCGGCTTCGCGCTGCTGCTCAACCACGCGGCGAATTTCGCTGTCTTCAACCGCACGCAGCTGCTGAGCATCGATTTCACCAGCTTTAAACTGCTGACGTGCTTGCTTTAGCGCTTCTGGACGCAAAAAGCTACCAACGACTTCGGCGCGATAAATTGGGTTTGATACTGACATTATGAACTCCTGGCAAAAGCCCCGACGAACCTGTCGCCGTGACATTGATTAATGGGCAGCACGACATCCCGGAGATTAGTTAACAATGTTAATAATACCGAGAAGTTACATTAGACATCTGGATGTCTAAACGGCTTTAAATCTATGCTGCCATGAATAGTGTTCATCACCAAATGAGGAATTCTCACATCACATGAAATAAATTCATGATCGGGCGTCACAATTTCACGTTGCCCAAAGTGTGAACTGATTAAATAAGATTAAAACGGACCATCGCTGATCCGTTTTTGTGAAGATTTAATGCTTAACGCGGTGATGGTGAGGCAATTGAGGAGCATCGACAATCAGTCGATAAGGCAATGTGAATAGAAACCGCGTCCCTACCCCGACTTCGCTTTCTATATCCAACTTTGAATGATGATGACTGAGCGCATGTTTGACGATAGCCAGCCCCAGCCCGCTGCCACCGGTCTGCCGTGAGCGCGCCTTGTCTACACGATAGAAACGCTCGGTCAGCCGAGGAATATGCTGTGGTGCAATGCCCGGGCCGTTATCGCTGACCTGGAACTGTGCGCCCTGCGCGGTCTGCTGCCAGCTAACTTCAATGCGCGTGCCCGCTGGCGTGTGATTGACCGAGTTATACACTAGATTCGAAACCGCACTGCGCAGCTGCTCGTCGTTGCCATAAACTTTAAGCTGTTCATTGATTTTGAATACAATTTCATGGCGACCATTGCTTAGCGTCTGCACCTCGCGCTCCAGCATGCCCAACATTCCTGGCACGTCGACTTTCTCCTGCAAATCAATGTTGGTCGCCGCCTCGATACGCGATAAAGTCAGCAACTGTTTAACCAGCGCGTCCATGCGCCGCGTCTGTTCCTGCATAGTATCCAGCGCTTTACTGCGGAACGGCTCCTTCAGCGCCTCGTCGTCCATCATCTCAAGATACCCTTGCAACACTGTCAGCGGCGTGCGCAGTTCATGGCTGACATTGGCAAAGAAGTTTCGACGAGCGCCTTCCAGCTGGCGCATCTGGGTGACATCACGCGCCACAATCAATAGCTGCCCTTCCGAATACGGCATGACTCGAAATTCAACGTAGTGATTGTTATTAAGGTGCAAGTTAAGCGGACGGGTAAAGTCGCGGCTCTGGATCCAGACGCGTAGTTCGGGATAACGCAGCAGGTTAAACAGGTGTTGGCCGTTGTCTTCCGGCCAGCGGAAACCAAGCAGTTCCTGTGCCAGGCCGTTGCACCAGAAGATATTGCCTTCTTCCGTCGTCAGCACCACGGCGTCAGGGAGGGATTCAGCTCCGCTGCGGAAGCGTTTAATCAGCAGCGCCAGTTCGCGCCTTCTGCGCCGGTTACGCATCTGCATCTGATTAAGGCCATAAAATAGCGGTTCCCAGCTCCATAATCCGCTGGGAGGAGTAATACTTCGGTCAAGCCACAGCCAGTGTGAAAGTTTAAGCTGATTAAAATAATTCCAGCCCAGAGCCGCCACTAAAGAAGCCAGCAATAACCAGGGCAAATAGCCAATAAAAATGGCTAATATCAGCGCCGGACAGCAAAACATAAATAATTCGCCGGCCAGCCGACTCCACGATAATCGTTCTAGCACACAGTATCTCCGCTGTGAGTGAAAGATATAACATCATCAATTCATACCCAATATATTTCACGATGCCCGTAAAGGTGCAACGTGAAATAGCTGAGGTATTAATTAATAGCGGGTTGAGAATCTATAACCCGTTCCACGCACCGTTTGGATCATTCGGTCATGACCGCTGGTTTCCAGTGCTTTGCGCAGGCGGCGGATATGTACATCCACTGTACGATCCTCGACGTATACGTTAGTGCCCCAGACGTTATTGAGCAACTGTTCACGGCTGTAAACGCGCTCGGAATGGGTCATAAAGAAGTGCAGAAGCTTGAATTCGGTAGGCCCCATGTCCAGCGCAAGCTCGTTGGCCATCACACGGTGCGAGGATGGATCCAAGCTTAACCCTTTCATATCAATAACTTCTTCGACCGCCATTGGTGAGATACGACGCATAACTGCTTTAATGCGCGCCACTAACTCTTTAGGCGAAAACGGCTTGGTAATATAGTCATCCGCGCCAACTTCCAGCCCGCGAACGCGGTCTTCTTCTTCGCCACGGGCGGTCAGCATCATCACCGGAATATCGCGGGTCAGCGCTTCGCGTTTTAGATGTTTAATAAACTGAATTCCGGATCCACCGGGCAACATCCAATCGAGTAAAATTAATTCCGGGTAAGGTTCAATCAAACGATTGACCGCCGAATCGAAATCTTCAGCCTCAATGGCTTGATAACCATTTTGCTCAAGCACAAAACAAACCATTTCACGGATCGGTGCTTCATCTTCCACAACTAATATGCGTCTAGCCATTTTGATAGCCTGCCAAATAAGTTAGCGAACTTAATTTTGATTTCGGGCGCCATTATGCGTCAGTTTTGTGACAGATTTATGAAAAACAATTTCGCGTGTAATTAAGTGTAGCCAAGCCTTCATATTAAGTTCAGGCACATGACATGGTTATGATTTTTCGGGGACAGAGAAGGTCGTGGGCGTTTATACTTGCCGCCTGTTACAGCCACCGCGAGACCTCCATGCGACTGATTCACACCTCTGACTGGCATCTCGGCCAGTACTTTTTTACCAAAAGCCGTGCGCCTGAACATCAGGCTTTTCTTGACTGGCTAATCGGACAGGTTGAACAGCATCAGGTCGATGCGGTGATTGTCGCGGGGGATATTTTCGATACCGGCTCGCCGCCAAGCTATGCGCGCGAACTGTATAACCGCTTTGTGGTGAACTTACAGCAGACAGGCTGCCAGCTGATTGTGCTGGCGGGAAACCATGACTCAGTCGCTACGCTTAACGAATCTCGCGAGCTGCTTTCCTGCCTCAATACTCAGGTGATCGCAACTGTCGGTGAGGATATTTCTCGTCAGGTGATTACCCTGAAAAACCGCGAGGGTCAGCCGGGGGCAATACTTTGTGCCATCCCGTTTTTACGCCCGCGCGATCTGCTGGCTAGTCAGGCAGGGCAATCCGGTAGCGAAAAACAGCTTGCATTACAAGAAGCTATCGCCGGACATTATTCAGCGCTTTATCAGGCAGCATGCGATCATCGCCAGCATCTCGGCGTGGCGGTGCCGATTATCGCTACCGGCCATCTGACCACTGTCGGTGTAACCACTTCCGACTCGGTGCGAGACATTTATATCGGTACCTTAGACGCCTTCCCGGCTCAGGCCTTTCCGCCGGTAGATTACGTGGCGTTGGGGCACATTCACAAAGCGCAAAAAATCGCCAAGACCGAGCATATTCGCTACAGCGGCTCGCCAATTCCCCTGAGTTTTGACGAAGCCAGCAATGAAAAAAGCGTTTATCTGCTGGATTACACCGCCGATCAACTTAACAGTATCGAAACATTGGCGATCCCGCGCTCTCAGCCGATGGAAATCATTAAGGGCACACTGGCCGAGATTGAAAAACAGCTGCAGTGCTATGAAAAAAATCAGGAAACGCTGCCGGTTTGGCTCGATATTGAAGTCGCGACGCAGGATTATCTCAGCGATATCCAACGGCGTATCCAGCAGCTTACCGATCCGTTGCCGGTGGAGGTCGTGCTACTTCGGCGCAGTAAAGAGCAGCGTCTGAGCGGTCTGTTACAGCAAGAGAAAGAAACGTTGAAAGAGCTTAGCGTCAGCGAAGTGTTTGAACGCCGACTGGCGCAGGAAAATACCCCTGAAGAGGGCCGCCAGCAGCGGATACGCACCCTGTTCTCGCAGGTGCTGGAACAGGTCGAAAACGGCCATTCTGCCGGAGAAACCAGCCAGTGAAAATCCTGTCATTACGATTAAAAAATATCAATTCACTGGAAGGTGAATGGAAAATTGATTTCACCGCCGAACCCTTCGCCAGCAATGGACTTTTTGCTATTACTGGCGCAACCGGGGCCGGTAAAACCACCCTGCTCGACGCAATTTGCCTGGCGCTGTATCACCAAACGCCGCGCCTGGATGTGTCTCCGAGCCAGAACGAATTGATGACCCGCCATACTGCAGAATCGCTGGCCGAGGTCGAGTTCGAGGTTAAGGGCGTGGGCTACCGCGCCTTCTGGAGCCAGCGCCGGGCGGGTAATTCGCCAACCGGTAATTTGCAGGCACCCAAGGTCGAGCTGGCACAACTGGCCGACGGCAAAATTCTCGCCGACAAAGTTCGCGATAAGCTTCCGGCGATTGCCGAGCTGACGGGGCTGGATTTTGGCCGTTTTACCAAATCGATGATGCTCTCCCAGGGGCAGTTTGCCGCCTTCCTTAACGCCAAGGCCAACGAACGAGCCGAACTGCTGGAAGAGCTGACCGGCACCGAGATTTATGGACGACTGTCTGCACAGGTATTCGATCGTCATAAACAGGCGAAGATCGACCTCGATCTGCTGCACCAGCGCGCCGCCGGTATTGAATTACTCAGCGAGGAACAACGCCAACTGCTCGAACAAGAATTAACTCAGCTGGGATTGCAGGAAACCACGCTCAGCCAGCAAACAGTGGAACAACAGCAAGGTCTAAACTGGCTGCAACAGTGGAAAAACATTCAGCAAAAACAGCAACAATACCAACAACAGCTTGCCGATGCCGAAAGTCAGGCGCAACAGGCCGAGCCGCAATTAAAGCAGCTGGCGCGCAGCGAACCGGCGGAAAAGCTCCGCCCGTTGTTAAAAGATCGCCAGCGCTATCAACAGCAGCAGGCTGATTTACAGCGGCAGCTAACGCAGCTCGGTGAGCAGCAGCAACAGTTGCAACATTCCAAAACCCCTGTGAATGAGGCTCTGGAAAAAGCGCTGCATCATCAGCAGCAACAGGCCGTCGAACAACTGCGGCTAGAGAAGCTAATCGAGGAGCAGGTCCAGCCGCTGGACAGCAAAATCCATCATTTGCAGGAAAAGCTGAGCGACGATCGGCAAAGGCATCTTAAACAGCAAAACCAGCAGCGGGAATTGGCTGAAGAACTACAAAAATTGGCTAGCGAGCAAACTGCCTCGGCGCAAAGAAATCAGCAATTTCAGGCTAAAGAGGCCGCACTTGTTGCACAGTTAAATAGCCAAACGCAGCAGCAAAGCGCGCTGGAGGCACAGTCGCCGCAGGCCGCTTTACGCAGTCAACATTCGGAACTGGTCGGGCTGCGCCCCGTTCGCCAGCAACTCTCCACCCTCCAGCCGCTGTTTCAGCAAGTATCCCAGCGGATTAGCCAGCAGCAGCTGGAATTTGACGCACGCGAGGGTGAGCTGCTCGAAGCTGAAAAAAATCTTAACCAGACGCGTGAAAAGTACAAGCAGCAAAAACAGCATCTGAACGATGTCGAAAAACTGCTGGCGCAGGAGCAGCTGATTGTCAGTCTTGAAGCAGAACGCTCTCGCCTGCAAACCGGTCAGCCTTGCCCGCTGTGCGGTTCGACGACGCATCCGGCTATCGAATCCTATCAGGCCGTCAGTCCGTCCGAGACCGCGCTGCGGGTGCAGCACATGCGTGAAGAAACTGAAAAGTTGCATACCAATGGCACACAGTTACGGACTCGTACCGAAGGATTAAAAGAACAGCAACAACGGCTGCAAACTGCGCTGCAACAGGATAAAAAACAGCAAGCGGGATATCTCGAACAGTGGCAACAGGCCTGTGGACAGCTTGCATTAGGTTTCACCCTGCAAGACAGCGAGGCGCTGCAAAACTGGCTGCAAGAATCTGAACAGCAAGAGCAGCGCTGCCAGCAGCTTATCCGCCAGCACGATGAGGCCGCTCAGGCAGTCCAGAAAGCCAAAGAAACGCTTTATGCGGCGCAGGCTGAACAGAATCAGTTGCAACAGCAGGTGGTAATTCAAAACGAGCGCAGTCTCACGCTGCATAAACAGCACAGTGAGTGTCGGCAACTGGTGGAACAGCAGGCAAAACTGTTAGCCGAAAGTGAGCAATTACTTACTCAGCAGCGCAGCTCTCGCATTGAACTGTTTGGTGATCGACAGGTGGCACAGGTTCGTGAACAGCTGCGCCAACAGCTGCAAATGGCTGAGCAAACACGTCAACAAGCCTATGAAAAATTGCAGACGGTGCAGCAGCAGCTCGACCAGCTCGGCGGTCAACTGGTCACCCTGCATCACAGTCACAAGCTGGGCGAAACTGATTTACATCAGGCGGAACTGACCTGGTTACAGGCGCTGCAAAACAGTGATTTCTGCGATGAGCAGGCAGTGATTGATGCATTAATCGAAGAGACCCTACGCCAGCAGCTGCAACAGCTTAAAGAAAGCGTGCAGCGACAGCTGACCCAGAGCAAAATTCTGCTGCAACAGGCCAGCGAGCAGTTGGAACAACATCTACAATCACGCCCGGCCGGGCTCAACGAGCATACAAGTCATGTCGAAACGCTCGCCGAACAGATCGCCGCACTCAACGTCCAGCTGAGGACGCTACAACAGCGCCAGGGCGAACTGCGTAGCCAGCTAACCAGTGATACTCAGCGTCAAAGCGGTCAACAGGCGCTGTGGCAGCTGATTGCCGAATCACAGGAAACCTATGACGACTGGAGCTACCTCAATCAGATTGTCGGCTCTAGCGATGGCGCAAAATTCCGCAAGTTTGCTCAGGGGCTGACGCTGGAACATCTGGTTTATCTGGCTAACAGGCAAATGGAGAAACTCCACGGCCGCTATTTCCTGCAAAGAAAAACCAGCGAGGCGCTGGAGCTGGAGGTGGTAGATACTTGGCAGGCAGATGCCGTGCGCGACACTCGCACACTTTCAGGCGGCGAAAGTTTCCTGGTCAGTCTGGCGCTGGCTTTGGCTTTGTCAGATCTGGTCAGCGATAAAACGCGCATCGACTCACTGTTCCTCGATGAAGGTTTTGGCACCCTCGATGCTGACACGCTGGACACCGCGCTAGATGCACTGGACAGTCTGAACGCCAGCGGCAAGACCATTGGCGTAATCAGCCACGTTGAAGCAATGAAAGACCGCATACCGGTGCAGATCAAAGTGAAAAAAGTTAACGGGCTGGGCATTAGCAGACTGGACAGTATCTTCAGGGTCAACGGCTGACTCTGATTAATCCAGCCTGTTATTCATGGAAAACACTCCGAAAACGGTCAGTGGTAATTAGCAATGAACTCCAAGTGCTGCGCGCAATGCACAGCACTTTTTAATAATGACTTTTTAATTTGAAAGAAAAAATTCACTTCTGAAATAAATTTACTGACAAGTTAATAATTTAAAATCAAATAGTTAAAATTTTGTTATGCATTTTCAACACATTTGTTTACCAAAACCCACACGGAGACAAAGGTTAGCCATTGTATCTTGAGTGAAATTCGATCAGCCGCCCAGGCTGGCACTCGGCCTCACCCTACCACTAGCTAACTTCCGCCAGGGAGTGTTTGTACGATTTCGTATAACATGTGAGCAAAATATGAACAGTATTCCATTAAACAGAAGGCGTTTTATTTTTGGATCGTTAGTCGTAATAGGATCGTTTACTGCCAAAGGAGGGTTATCAAACGTATTTGCTGCTGTTTCGGCACCCATGAAGGAACTATCAGAATATAAACCTGAGTATTTCAATGCTGATGAATGGACTTTTTTGAACTCCTTATGCGATCGCCTAATTCCCTCCAGCAGTGATGGTCCGGGAGCTTTGGAAACTCATGTCCCGATATTTATTGATAAACAAATGCTGACCAAATATGGCAAAGGCGAAAGCTGGTATATGCACGGTCCTTTTAATAGCCAAGCCAGTCATTTATTCGGTTATCAACTGCCTTTTAGTCTACAAACGCTTTACCGCAAAGGTATTGCCGCTACAGAACAATATGTAAAAGCCAAATACAACCAATCTTTCTCTTCATTATCCGCTTCGCAGAAGGATGAGGTTATTACTGCACTTGAGAATAACAAAATAGACTTCTCGCAATTAGGGGAAAAGGATCTTACATCCGGCTATTTCTTTACCCGCGTCATGGATAATACCAAAGAAGGGTATTTATCCGATCCACAATATGGCGGAAATAAAAATATGGCTTCGTGGGTAATGATTGGTTTTCCCGGCGCACGAGCAAGCTTTCCTGAATGGATAAAAATTCACAACGTTAAATATCCATTAGGGCCTGTTTCAATCAGTGGCGAGCAGGCTTGATATTCTGACATATTGGAAATAAGACAATGAAAAAAACCAATGATGCAGTTGATGTTGTTGTTGTCGGTCTTGGATGGGCCGGATCGATATTAAGTATAGAAATGGCGAAAGCCGGCCTCAAGGTCAGAGCGCTGGAACGGGGTCACGACCGCCCAAGTTCTGAAATGGGTTACCCTATTCCGGCAGATGAACTGGCAAATACCAAGCGCCACGTCCTGATGCAGCAGGCCTCGACGCTAACCTACACGGTTCGACATAATGCGACTGAGACCGCACTACCCATGCGTGAACTCGGCGCTTTTCGCGTCGGGGACGGCGTTGGCGGTGCTGGCCTGCACTGGACGGCGATGTTAATTCGCCCTTCACCGACGGACTTGAAGTTAAAAACTTTTGTTGATCAGCATTACGATAAAAATGCGCTGGACGCGGAATTGCGGGTCATGGACTTCCCTTTCTCATGGGAAGAAATTGAACCGCATTTTGATTTCTTTGATCAGGTTTGTGGCACTTCTGGCGCAACAGGGAATTTAAACGGCAAAATTTTGGCCAATGGCGACCCGTTTGAAGGCCCGAGATCCAATCTATTTCCTACTAAACCGCTGGAAGATACGCTGAATGGCGCGATGTTTAGAAAAGTAGCAAGCGAAATGGGCTATCATCCGTTTTCCAACCCTTCCGCTGCTATAACTGAGCCTTGGACTAATCCATACAAACAGCAGATCGCACCCTGTAACTATTGCGGATTTTGCCAGTTCTATTCCTGCATAAACTATTCTAAAGCTTCTCCACAGACCACTATTTTGGATGCGATTAAACTTTATCCTAATTTCGATTATCGCACTCAGGCTAACGTAATTCGTGTTGAAAAGTCGCCTGATGGCAAAACAGCGACCGGTGTCACTTATATTGATGCCGATGGCAATGAAGTTTTCCAGCCTGCCAAAATTGTCATCCTCGCCTCCTTTGCACTTAATAACGTGCGACTGATGCTTAATTCGAAAATTGGTAAACCGTATAACCCAATAACCGAAGAAGGCGTGGTGGGAAGAAATTACGCCTACCAATACGGTGGCGGTTTTACTCTGTTCTTCGACAAAATGGAGTTTAATCCGTTTGCTGCTGCAGGCCCAACCGGCGTGATGTTTAACGACTTTGGACCAGGCAATTTCGATGCTTCGCATTTGGGCTTTATTGGCGGCGCAAAAGTCCACAGCTCACAGGCAACCGGCACACCGCTGGCCACTGCACTCAAAGGCGGTACGCCCAAGTGGGGCAATGGCTGGAAGAAAGGTCTGAAAGACAGCTACGGGCATTCTATGGGCATGAAAATGACTGTTTCCAATATGTCGACACGAGGCAATTTCCTGGATTTGGACCCCACTTATACAGACGAACACGGCATGCCGCTGCTGCGCATGACCTATGACTTTGTCAAAAATGACGTGCGTTTGATGCGCTTCCTGCGCGGAAATATGCTCGGAATTGTCAAGAATCTAAATCCAGATAGCTACACGGAAAGCGTTCCGGATTACGACAGTCATTTCAATATTTCGCCAGCATACAGCTCAACCCACAATACCGGCGGCGCAGTGATGGGCGACAACCCGAAAACCTCAGCAGTGAATCGCTATTTGCAAAGCTGGGATGTTCACAACGTCTTTGTTCAGGGAGCCTGCGCTTTCCCACAAAACTTCCAGGCGAATCCAACGGCACTGGTCGGCGCTTTAGCCTACTGGTCAGCCAAGGCCATTCGTGAACAGTATCTTAAAAATCCTGGCCCATTGGTTCAGGCATAGAGGAGGCAGCATGAAACTAAAGGCCATTAGCCTGTTATCTCTCACCATGCTGTCCGGGATTTTTATGCACAGCGTTCAGGCTGCACAGAGCAATGATGTCGATGCACTGATTAGCAAAGGCGCCTATCTGGCCCGTGCCGGAGACTGTGCTGCCTGCCACACGTCCAAAGGGGGCGACTCTTTCGCCGGCGGTTTGCAGATCAAAAGTCCGATGGGCGTGATCTACTCCTCCAATATCACTCCCGACCCGGACCATGGCATAGGTCAATACACCGAACAGCAATTTGCTGATGCAGTGCGTAAAGGGGTTCGTGCGGACGGTAGTTATCTTTACCCAGCAATGCCTTATCCGGATTATCAGGGGATTAGCGATGAGGATATTCACGCGCTTTATACCTATTTCATGAAAGGGGTCAAACCTGTTGCTAAATCTGCCCCTGAAACGTCGCTGAGTTTCCCGTTCAGCCAGCGCTGGGGTATACGTTTCTGGAATATGATGTTTACTTCGGATAAAACGTTTGCACCGGCCAGCAATGCGCCTGCAGAGGTGAATAGAGGAAAATATCTGGTTGAAACACTCGGCCACTGCGGCAGCTGTCATACGCCACGCGGTGTTGCGATGCAGGAAAAAGCGCTGAATGATTCCGACCCGGCATTCCTGTCCGGCAGTGAACTGAATGATTGGCCAGTGCCCGCGATTCGCAGCCCGGACGGCTGGACAACGCAGGATATTGTTGACTATCTGGGAACCGGACGTAACCACTTTGCCTCAGTGGGCGGGGAAATGACCAGCGTTGTCGAGCACAGCATGCAATATATGACGCCCGACGATCTCAAAGCCATCGCCGTTTATCTACAGTCGCTGCCCGCGGAGAAAACCGCCGTAAATCAGAAACCTGATGTGGCAAAAGCCACCGCAGACACGGCGCAATTCCTCACGGCGGGCAAAGGCTTGAGTCAGGGACAACTGCTGTATCTCAATAACTGTGAAGCCTGCCACTGGACTAACGGCAATGGTGCCAAAGGCATATTCCCTCGCCTTAACGGAGCCGCAATTGTGCAGGCCGATAATCCTACCGGATTAATCAGTACCGTACTGAACGGCGCGGCAACACCTTCGACGCAAAACGCGCCATCGGTACTGTTTATGCCAGGGTTCGCGGGCAGACTTTCCGATCAGCAGGTTGCTGATTTGACGACTTTTGTACGTCAAGGATGGGGTAATAACGCGCCAGCGGTAACGGTGGATCAGGTGAAAAAGGTCAGAGATGCGATGGAAAAGAAGCAGTAATAAATAACGGAAAATAAAGAGAGTTTTATTTATTACAATAGAAACGGGCCGCTGAAAAATTCAACGGCCCGTTTCTATTTAGTCAGGCCGTTTTTCTGAGCGTGTGCAAATCCATGACAGGAGAATAATCATCGAGAACAACACGATATATTGCTCGGAAATTAATAACACATCGGTTAAGCCATACAGGAAGGCCGACAATGCTACCATCGACACAGGATTCAACAAGAATCCGGAAATGCCGTTGCGGAACATCAGTGCAATAAAGAAATACAGCAGCGCCAGGATGCCAAAAATTCCGGACAAAGAGGCTAACTGAATAAATTCATTATGCAAATGAACATCGATGTAACGTAGTGCAAATGAATGAGACTGGTTGTGGCTATCTAGATACTGCCGGATACGCTGGTTGCGCCCGGTCTCGGTTTGCCCAAATGGGTACTCTTTGAAGGCAATAATCCCCATTTTCCACATCGTAAATCGCGAACCTAGGGAGGACTGATCGTCGCCTTGTTTATACATCTGCAATTCACTACACGTCAGATCAAAGCGTGATTGAACTATCTTCGATTGCGAGCCGCCGCCCACCACCACCACCACCAGCAATATCAGTATGCCAAGCGATTTTGGGGTCAATTTTTTATCCTGCCACAACGTTGCCAGCACCAGAAGCACTGAGAGTATCAGGTGCAATACCATCGAAGAACGCGTCTCGGTGAGAAAAATAATGTATAGCGACACCAGCGTCATCAGCAGAATGCCGAGATACTTTTTGCCTGAAGTGCAGTTACGGGCGATAAGCGTCATGATCGACAGCGCAAGGGCGCTATAAGCGTAAGCCGTCAGCGTGGCGCGGCTAATACCCAAAACGACCCGGTCCGGCTTGGTGAAATGCAGCCAAACTCCATAGACACTGGCGGCAACAAAGGCGGCAAATAGAGAGGCCAAAGCCAGGCGCTTTAAAGTACTCGCCGATAAACGGTGCTCCTGCGCTGCCCAGCAAACGTAGAAGGCTATAATACCACTAAGAAACCAGCGTTTACTGGCGGTAAACAGTACCCATTCATCCGCTTTATCCGGGGTGGCAACCGTCGCGAAAAGTGACCAGGAAAAATAGAGGATGGCCAATGCAATCAAAGGCATGGCAAATCGCGTGGAGCTAAATATCCTTTTAAATTCTCTGTAATTTATAACGATGCCCGTTATAGACAAATAGCTACAAAAGTAGAAAAGTTCTCTGCTGGTTTTTTCATGCGTATAACCGTAAGGCAAAATAAAGATTAAAAGCGCAACTACGAAAATAAACAGATAGTGATTAAATTTTTCCCGTCCAATTAAGCCTGACGCCATGCTCGTTTCCCGTGCAACTATCAAATTTTAAGCTGTAAAACCCAGTAGACTGCCATAATCGTGGGGGTTAATCGATTTAATTTGTCCCCGGTTAAAATTTCGTAACTTATCTAGGTATTTATTAATGTTGTCGCTCCTGACGCCATTGACGAGGGCTGACGCCAAACCAGCGGCGGAAGGCGCGCGAAAAGGCGCTGACCTCTGAATAACCCAGCAAAAGGGCCATCTCTGAAATAGGTAGCTGCTGTTGCTGCAGATAGTGGGTAGCCAACTCGCAGCGCACTTTATCCACCAGTACGGTAAAGGTCAGATTCTGCTCACGCAGCCTGCGCTGGAGCGAACTTACCGACATGCCCATCTTATCGGCGACGTCATCAAGAACCGGCTCACCCATTGTTAACACCTGGCGAACCTGCGATCGCGCGCGATCGACTACAGACTGCTGCGAGTGACTGTCGGTATTCAGCCGGCGGATCGCATCCTGCATCACTAGCAGCAAAGTCTGATCTTGCTCCGGCATCGATCGCTGGAGATCGCGCTTGGCGATCAGTAGCGAGTTGAAGGGTTGATCAAAATAGACCGGTGCATCGAAGATCTTGCAGTGCTCATGCCACTGCTCGGGGCGCGGATGCTCAAAATGCACCTCACGCGGCGCCCAATTTTTACCTAAACCGTGGCGCAGAAGGTTCAGGATCATCCCTAGTGTCAGCTCGGCATCCTGACGTTTACATAAAATACCGCCGTGACGCACCTGATAGTCAAAGCGATAGTATTCGCCTTTATCAATCAGGCGAGTAAGTGTGTTATGTTGATGAAAAGGAAAGGCATTAACGACATTTTGTAAAGCAGTTTCCGCCGATGACGAGCAGAGACCGATATAGCCGATCAGGCCTAATGACTGTGGTTTGAATTGCTTGCCGTAATGCAAACCGAAGTTATCACAACCCGACTGTCTGGCCGCCTCTTCCAGCACCTGACAATAGTTGGTCAGCCCCAGACTCAGAGTCGGCCGCTGCAAAAGCTCGGGGTCGATATGACAAAGCCCGAGTACGCGATCAACGTCTGCCCCTTTAGTAATAATAAAATCGCTAAGCCCGCTGGCCGCTGCCGCCAATACGCCCCGATTGCTGTAGGTTTCCGTCTCGCGATGGCCGGACATAAATGATTGCCGTAATACGTCAGTCTGCATCAAAGCTTCCACTGTGATTATTTTAGGTAGGTCATTACTGCAAGTTTTGTACCAGAGGGGTAAAAATCAGGAGATTATCAGGAAAAAATCACAGACTTTAAGGAATGAAGCGAGGCGTTACCGTGAGTTAAGCATCGCCTCAGGGCTAAACACCGCAAGAAACACACTGCACGTAAAGCGTGCATACCGACGTGCAGTGTGTCATTAAGTCGCGCCTAACTCACCGCCAGTGCGCACTCTTCTGTCGCCAGATAGGCTTCACAGAGTTTGATACTGTCGGCAACCCAGCGATCGCCCAGGCTTATCGCCATCTCGGTAGTGGCATGTGAGCCTACCCAGGCCAAAAGTTGAATGCGCCGCTGGATAATCATCGTCGGGATCACCGCCAGACATTCCTCGCTCAGTGGGCAGATACGCTGATAACCGGCCAGCCAATGTTCTACCCACTCTTGCGCTCGGGGATGATGCTCAACGAAGCTGATGGCCGCTGCCGCGTCGTGCATATACCAGCCCATGCCGCAGTCATCAAAATCGATCACTCGCGTCTCGCCTTTGTGCAACAGCAGATTAGTCAGGCGCAGATCGGCGTGGATCAGCCCGTAGCGGCGAGGATTTTTACCATATTTTTGCAGGGTCCGATCTACGCGGGCCAGTGTCCTTTCCACCAGCGGATGATCTTCTTCGCGCAAGCCCGGTGCATCCTGCCAGCGGCCCCAATGCCCTTTATCGCCGGTCATGGTCTGATGATCCCAGACGATTCGTTTGAATCCGGCAGGTTTTTCCCAGTTTTGGCTGTGTTGATGCAATCGCGCAGTCACCTCACCGAGTTGGGCAAAGGCGCGCGGATCGACCTCGGTAGTCGGCATTTCACCTGCTATCCACTTAAATAACACCACGTGTCGGCTGTGATGCTCATCCAGCGCCAGCGTCTGCACTCGCAGACCGTTACTGCCCACCAGCGCTTCGGGCACCTGAATGCCGGTTTCACGCAGGCTGTCGAGCCAGGACAGCTCGCTCTCGATTTCATTACGTTGATGATAGTCATCGCGATGCACTCGCAGCGCAAGCCGACTGCCATCTGCCAGGCGCACCACAAAAGTGGCATTTTCAGAACGACAGATCAGGGCAATTTCCCCTTGTAGCTCTTGGGGATATTGACGCAGTGCCTGTTCAGCGAGCTGGTGCAGGCTCTGTTCGTCCAGGGTATCAGACTGTTTTGCATTCATCAGGGTTCACTCCGGGGCAAGTCATTGTGAGTTCGTGCTATCAGAATGCGAGCGACGACGCTTCCGCGCTTGACCCGGGAACAGCAATTGTTGACTGCAGATGACTTAAAACCCCTTAAGCGGGTCAAGTTGACTTTGCAGTGCAGGAGTGAGCGCTCTGCGGTCAAGTTTTGTGGCGGCACGCGGTGCATTATCGAATCAACTTCACTCGCCGGATGATTTAAGTCAGCCGGAAAAAATTTAGCCGCATCCGTCAGGAGATTAACTATTATGCTGAAAACAAACGCTTTTGATGCCGCCGCCAGTTCCGACGTTTCCCCAAAGGCGCTGGAAATGATCGAACGCCGCCGTCGCCTGCTCGGTCCGGCCTACCAGCTGTTTTACAAGAATCCGGTACACCTGGTACGCGGCGAAGGCGTGTGGGTTTATGACGACGCCGGTCGCCGCTATCTTGACGTTTACAACAATGTGCCGTCAGTCGGCCACTGCCATCCTTATGTACTGGAAGCAATGATTCGTCAGGCCTCAACCCTGAACACACATACCCGTTACTTGCACGATAATGTGCTCAACTTCGCCGAAAAGTTAGTATCGACCATGCCGCCTGAGCTGAGCCAGGTAATGTTTACCTGTACCGGCAGCGAAGCAAACGATCTTGCGCTGCGTATCGCCGAAGACTTTACAGGCGGCACTGGTGTAATCATCACCGAATTCAGCTATCACGGCATGACCAAAGCGATTGCCGGCCTGTCTGCTTCAATGGGTCCTTACGTCAAAGTTAATGGTGACGCGCGAGTAATCCCTGCCCCAATCCATGACCCGGCCAATCCTGCCGCGGTGGGCAAAAAATTTGCCGCCGACGTTCGTGCTGCTCTGGCCGACATGCGCCGCCACGGGATCAAACCCGCGGCCCTGATGATCGATACCTTCTTTACCAGCGACGGCGGTTTCTTTGATCCGGCAGGCTTCCTTAAAGAGGCGATCGACGAAATCCACAAGGCTGGCGCGCTGTATATTGCCGATGAAGTGCAACCAGGCTACGGCCGTTCCGGTGAACATATGTGGGGATTCCAGCGCCACGGCGTACTGCCGGATATCGTCAGCCTCGGCAAACCAATGGGCAACGGTCATCCAATGGCGGCAATCACCATCAAGCCGCACATTCTTGAACGTTTCGGCAGTGAATCGAGCTATTTCAATACCTTCGGTGGCAATACTGTGTCATCTGCGGTGGGTCTGGCAGTGCTGGAAGTGATCGAGCAGGAAAATCTGATCCCGAGCGTAGGCCGAGCCGGCAAGGCGATTCTCGACGGCATCAGCGAGCTGGCGACCCGCTTCCCGGCTATTGGCAGCGTGCGCGGTGCGGGGCTGTTTGTTTCTGTCGATTTCACCACCCCAGAGGGCAAACCGGATTCTGCGACCGCGCTGGCAGTGGTCAATGCGCTGCGTGAAGAAGGTGTTCTGATTGGCGCATCGGGGCCTCACGCCAATATTCTGAAGATTCGCCCGCCGCTGGTCTTCACTGCCGAGCACAGCCTGATCCTGGTGGAAAGTCTGGAAAAAGTACTCAGCAAGCTGTTCTAATTTGCTGCAAAAACCATCAAAAAAACGAGTTACCGGCCCTGTCGATGGCGATACGGGCCGCTTTCACCGCCGATTCCGGCGGCGTGCTGTTCATTAATCTTCAGGAGAGCAACATGTCAACACAGCTTAAACCAACGCTCGGTACGCTACACCTGTGGGCCATTGCCGTCGGGCTGGTTATCTCCGGCGAATACTTTGGCTGGAGCTATGGCTGGGGCGTAGCCGGTACACTGGGCTTTTTAGTGACCACTCTGCTAGTTGCTACCATGTATACCTGCTTTATCTTCAGCTTTACCGAGCTGACCACCGCGATCCCGCACGCAGGTGGACCCTTTGCCTACAGTCGTCGCGCCTTTGGTGAGACCGGTGGCCTGATTGCCGGTATGGCGACGCTGATTGAGTTTGTCTTTGCGCCACCGGCAATTGCGCTGGCGATTGGTGCCTATCTCAATGTGCAGTTCCCACACCTTAATCCAAAAGTTGCAGCGCTTGGCGCTTACGTCGTGTTTATGGCGCTGAATATTTTGGGCGTAAAACTGGCGGCGATGTTTGAGTTGGTGGTCACTGTCCTGGCGGTACTGGAATTGCTGGTATTTATGGGCGTCGTCGCGCCTGGCTTCAGTTTCAGCAATTTCGTGCTCAATGGCTGGTCCGGCGGTGAGCATTTTGGTCTGCCTGCGGTATCGGGGATTTTTGCCGCCATTCCGTTTGCAATCTGGTTCTTCCTGGCAATTGAAGGCGCAGCGATGGCCGCCGAGGAAGCCAAAGATCCGAAACGCACCATTCCTAAAGCTTATGTCAGCGGGATCCTGACATTGGTCGTTTTGGCGATCGGCGTGATGATCATGGCCGGTGGTGCGGGTGACTGGAGCAAGCTGTCGAACATCAACGATCCGCTGCCACAGGCAATGAAGATGGTGGTCGGCGAGCATTCTGGCTGGATGCACATGCTGGTGTGGATTGGTCTGTTCGGCCTGGTCGCCAGCTTCCACGGCATTATTCTCGGCTACTCGCGTCAGTTTTTTGCACTGGCTCGTGCTGGTTATCTTCCATCTGGGCTGGCAAAACTGTCACGCTTTCAGACGCCCCATCGCGCCATTATTCTCGGCGGCGTGATCGGCATTGCGGCGATTTTCAGTGACGGAGTCGTTAACCTGCAGGGCATGTCTCTGACCGCAGCGATGATTACTATGGCGGTATTTGGCGCAATTGTGATGTATATCATGAGCATGCTTAGCCTGTTCAAACTGCGTCGCTCTGCACCGGATTTAGCACGCAGCTTCCGCGCGCCGGGCTATCCGATTGTGCCGGGGATTGCGCTAGTGCTGGCCGTGGTATGCCTGATTGCCATGGTGTGGTTCAATCTGGAAATTGCCGGTATTTTCGTGGTGTTTATGCTGGTTGCCTACATTTACTTTGGTGCCACCAAGGCACAACGTAATGCAGCAGCGCCGGACGCGATGCTGTCAGGCGAGTAACTTTTACTGTGAACATAAAGGCCTGCTATCAATGCAGGCCTTTTTCGTTGACATGACACGTCATAATTAACGTTGAGACATTACAGCGAGAAACGGTCCGCTGGCCATAGCCAGGCAGCACCGCGCACGCCGCTTGAGTCACCGTGTTTTGCCTTGAGGATCGGCGTTTCACACTCACCGCCAAACACCCACTGCCGGATCATTAATGGCAGCGTATTATACAGACGATCGACGTTACTCATCCCGCCGCCAAGCACGATTGCATCAGGATCCAGCGTGTTGATCACTACCGCCAGTGCCTTCGCAAGCCTGCGTTCATAGCGACCCAGCGCCAACTCGGCGATCGGATCGTCCTGATCGACTAAATCCATGATCTCATTGCCTTTAAGCCTTTGACCTGACAGGCGGAAATAGTCTTCGGTAAAACCGGTTCCCGAAACAAAGGTCTCCACGCATCCCGATTTGCCGCAGTAACAAGGCACTTCCTGCTGAAAGCGAATTTCATCTTCGTCCTGCCACGGCAGCGGATTATGCCCCCACTCGCCGGCAATGCCGTTACCGCCAGCATGCGCTTCGCCGTGCAGCGCAATACCCGAGCCGCATCCGGTACCGATAATCACTGCAAACACGGTTTTTTTGCCTGCGCCTGCGCCATCAGTAGCTTCTGATACCGCAAGACAATTGGCGTCATTGGCGATTCGCACCTCGCGCCCCAGCAGCAGCGCCAGATCTTCGTCGAGCTTCTGGCCGTTCAACCACACCGAGTTGGCATTTTTAACTTTACCGGTGAAAGGGGAAAGCGTGCCTGGAATGCCCAGCCCCACGCTGCCGCGATGACCGGTTTCTTTTT
Source organism: Serratia sp. M24T3 (assembly GCF_000257645.1). Classification (GTDB taxonomy): domain Bacteria; phylum Pseudomonadota; class Gammaproteobacteria; order Enterobacterales; family Enterobacteriaceae; genus Rouxiella. The sequence continues at coordinate 108,103 of NZ_AJHJ01000012.1, read as the reverse complement.
CGGCATCGTGGATCAGTCCTTCAATCGCCTTCAATGTTTTTTGGTAATCGTTACGCGGCGTGTCAACGCGCTTGCGAAACAATTCATGGCCTTCTTCTGATAGAGCGATCACTTCAATTTTAGTGCCACCAAGATCAATTCCAATACGCACGGGTCTCTCCATTGCCGGTTATTTTTATTTCTTAAGTCTATAACAATATTCACCCGTTAGAGTGTTCACTGCTCCGAAAAGGCTCCGTATGCACAAGCGCATTTTTCTTAGGGACTGATGCCGCTCAATTGGTTATCATGCCGCCCTGCTTACCATTTATTTGCACGCCGCGAGCGTGACGAGACAGGGATAACATCATGTTATGGTTTAAAAATTTACTGGTTTACCGCTTAAGCCGTGAAATCTCACTGTCTGCTGACGAGATGGAAAAACAGCTGAGCTTGTTCACCTTTACCCCTTGCGGCAGCCAGGATATGGCAAAAACTGGCTGGGTATCGCCAATGGGTTCTCAGGGCGGCGATGCGCTGACCCACAGCAGCGGCGGCCAGATCCTGATTTGTGCGCGCACCGAAGCAAAAATCCTGCCTTCCTCAGTCGTTAAGCAAGAATTGAATGCCAAAATCGATCAGATTGAAGGCGAACAGCATCGCAAACTGAAGAAGACCGAAAAAGATTCGCTAAAAGACGAAGTGCTGCACACTCTGATGCCACGCGCCTTTAGCCGCTTTAGCCAGACATTTATGTGGATCGACACGGTTAACGGCCTGATCATGGTTGATGCCGGTAGTGCGAAAAAAGCCGAAGACATGCTGGCGCTGCTGCGTAAAAGCCTGGGTTCACTGCCGGTGGTACCACTGACTATGGAAAGCCCGATCGAACTGACGCTGACCGAATGGGTGCGCTCCGGCGAACCGCCAGCCGGTTTTGCGCTGCAGGATGAAGCAGAGCTAAAGGCGATTCTGGAAGAAGGCGGCGTGATCCGCTGCAAGAAGCAGGCACTGGTCAGCGACGAAATTGCCAATCACATCGAGAATGGCAAACTGGTTACCAAGCTGGCGGTTGACTGGCAGGAGCGTATTCAGGTGGTATTGGCCGATGATGGCAGTATCAAGCGTTTGAAATTTGCCGATACAATCCGCGAGCAGAATGAAGATATCGACCGTGAAGACTTTGCGGCGCGTTTCGATGCAGACTTTATCCTGATGACCGGCGAATTGGCAGCATTGATAAGTAACCTGATCGAAGCTTTGGGTGGCGAAGCCCAGCGTTAAGGCAAGCTTGCAGCAAGGATTGAATACAGCAAGAATCATAAACAGCGGCTGATGAGGTGATGGCAAAGGCTTTCACCTTATTGCTCTCATGCCGATAAGAAATTTAGGTGTTGCGCGAAGCTAAATCCTGCACGCAACACCTGCAACTCAACCGCAAGATTTACTTGGACAAGTACTTGCACAGATAGGAGCTGGTTTCTGGCACTTGCAGATTAAATTCGCTGTTTCCCGGCACGTAGAAAGTCTCACCCGCCGTGAAGGTTTGCCAACCGTCTGAACCTGGCAGAAGCACGGTCAATGAACCGCTTACCACAGTCATTTCTTCCGGTTTGCCGGTACCAAAGGTGTATTCACCCTTAACCATCACGCCCACGCTCAGCGCACCAAGACTGTCGCTGTCGAAACCAATCGACTTAACTTTGCCTTCGAAATACTCATTATTTTTCAACATAAAGATTGGTCCTTCGCGATAAATATTCAAAATACAGAAGCCCCATATTATGGGTACAGGCGAGCTTCTGTCACTGATTTTTATTGCGGGATGAGCGTCTGTCGATACAGCCCGCAAAGCGCGTACTGACCGATTGATTTTAGGTGGCGCAGGTGCGATTCTGGTTCATTAACTGTTAAATAATTTTGCCAGGGTTAGCCTGTAAGATTGTGGCTACTTCAATAATTCGGCTGCCAGCTTTACCACCAGCGAATTTGAGATCAACACTGGAACATCAATATGTTGCTGAATAATGTCTGCATGGCGGCGGTGATAGCCAATGCAGTCGAGCAACACCACCTGAGCGCCCTGCTCTTTCAAAGACAAAGCGGCTTCGATCAGTGTTTGTTCATTGGCCTGATACGGGCTAGCCGTGGCGTAGCACGGCTTTTTGGCCAACTTCAGCCATTTTCCCGCCTGATGCTCAATCTGCTCAGCAACAGGCACGACTATGCCAACCAGATGTGTTCCGACTATCCCATTGATTAACGGTGGGATAAGGCGATCCGGCTCCAGCAGTATCGCCTTGTCAGCCTTGAGATGATGAAATTCACCGGTGCACAGCAGCAAAATCGTCTCGCACCCTTCACTCTCCAACCAGTCGATCTTCAGCTGTAAGGCTTTCTCGACGCGAGACGATGCCAGCCGAACCTGAGTTCCATCAAGCAAGCGCGATACCAGCACGTCCTCTCCCGGCTCGGGAGCAAAACGCTGCTCGATCTGCTCGCGGGTCAAGCCATCCAGCAACCCCGTGTGCGTCACTTTGTCGCGAGGAAGATATTTATCGAGCAGCGGCATAATGTCAGTGCGCGGTGCCTGTCCGATGGTCAGCGTAGCGAAGGATTTGAGCATGGTTTTAGTCTCGACTTTGCAGGTGGCGCAAACTTCCATATAGCGACAACAGCAGTTGATATTCTTCGGCATCGTAGAAATGGCAGGTGCCGCGCCCAAACTCTTTGGCAACTTCAACGGCAAATTTAACCGTTAAAGCAATGTCCGTTTCATGACTTGCGCCGGTGCCGCAGCCTGGCACGACTGACTCGGCGGTAATTGCCACGCCAACAACTGGCACGGTGGTCGCGGTCGAAGGCTGCAAAATACTGTTGAGGTGATGAACCCCGTTGCCATAAGGCGTGATGTCCTGAGTGGTGATCGGGAAGGTCACTGCCGGACGGCCGCTGGTCATTTCCATAATGCGCAGCAAGTCTTCAGATACGCGCAGGATATAGCCCTCTTTCACCGTTGGAGAAAGCGCATAGCCTTTATGGTTGATGATGCGGTTGCCTTTGGTGGTATCGATCGACAGAATTGCATCTACACCCGCAACAACTTCATTGTCATTCATGGTCACGTCGTCAATCGGCGAGTCCATAAAGTCTACCGGATCGTGCGGACGGGTCGGGGCATTTGGGCAGATGTGCGTAGTGACTATCACATCGCCTGCCAATATGTCACCTTTACGCTGCATCTCCGCCAGCTTGAGCGCGCTACTAATCGCCGCAATTGCGCCGTCAGCATCCGACACTACGCCAATACGGGTTGGACGTGCGCCAATCCCGCCAAGACGGCCGATAATTCCCAGCGTTGGCGCATTGCCGCCCTGACTTTTACCGGCGCTGCCCGGAATGGTGATATGAACGAAATCGGTCGCGCCTTTTGTACCCGTTACACGATGAGTGCTGGCGGTGATCCCTGGGTAATCGGCAAACAGGTTCACAACGTCCTGACCAGTGACGTGGGCGTTATCGATCAATTCAAAAACCGTAAGGGTCTGGAGCAAACTCATGTCATTTTCCTCTAAATCGGCGCGGCTGACGCCCAAGGCGCAACATCGAAACAACCGCGTATTATCGACTTTCTTAGAAAGCCGTCTTATTTATGTGGCTCTGATGAGCCCTGGTGTTGACGCAATATTCTGAGTATCTATTTGGTTTTAGTGGTAAAAATCGAACTGAAGAAGCTGTACAACGCATCTCCGGCGATAAATCCGGCGGCCAGAATTTCCATTGGCGTGCGGCCCTTTTCGCCCCAGATACGTATAATCAAGATGCGTAGCACAATCCCCAGCACCACGGCATAACCCGCCATCACGCTATTGATAAGCAAGCCCGTAGCCAACAGAACGCCGAGCTGGCGTTTGGGCCCGCCAATCAGCTGGATAATGGCGCCAGGTATCGCCCAAATCAGCAGGCTGTGGGCAATGCCCGGCTGGGCTCCTGCCTGAATGGTTTTGGCGTAAACACGCGCGACCGGCGGCACTAAATCCTGAGCGAAATAACCGATGTGGGCAAACCAAACTACTGGGATGGCGATAATGAAAGCGATTAACGCGGCAAACAGCTGGATACGGCGTCCGGCCAATTCAACCTGCAAGTCTTTGCCATAGCCGCGTAGAATAAATCCGGCTTTAAGGTCAAAGCCCATATCGGCAAATGCCGGGCCGGTCGCGGCGGTAAAGCCGGTTAAAATACACAGCGCGACCGGCGGGAAGCCGATGAGGATGCCGATAATCAGGGTGATCAATGCCACGGCGAAGGCCGGGAACCAGCCTGAGTGCATTGCCGCAATGCCGACAATTAGCTCGTGGAAGAAAGCCGCAAAGGCAGCGTAGAAAATAAAGCACACCAACATTGTCACCGACATTTCGGTATAAATACCCCCCGCCAACGCCAGCAGGGCAGCAATCGCGATATAGCCAACAGCGCCAAGACCCAGAGCCTTACGCACTTCAGTTCCAGATTGGGTAAAGGTGGTTTTGGCATCGGCACGGGTGCTGCGAATGACTTGAATCACCTGGAATAACGACACCAATCCTGCACCGACCATCATGCCGTGTGGAATGTACAATGCATTGATATCAACACCAGCAATCGGTTGCGTGTAGGCTCGAATCAACAGGCCGATTCCGAACATACCCAGCGCCCAGATATTGCCGATAAACGCGGTACCAAAGGCAGCCATCGGAATTTTTAGCATCGCGCCGCCAAGGCCGATAACCACACCGACCACTAACAACCACGCCTGACGCCCGCCTTTGTCACCCGCTTTGATGGCCTCTGCCGCTGCCACGCCCGGTGGCCAGGCATTGCTCGCCGGAAACACTTTGGTATCAAACATGCGATAGAGCAGGTAGGCATCAAGCAGCATAGCGACCGAAACGCCGAAGAACATTGGCAAAATCAGCTGCGGCTGCCCCATCACGTAAGGGATAGCGATTGGCATCAGCAAACTGTTAGCCGCGCCAAAAGTGGCCGAAGAGATCACGGTTTGTGCGAGATTCTGGGTATGAATAGAGCGATAACGCTGAAAAGCTTTTAACGGGATGCGCGCCAACAGCATGGCAAACAGCGCACCAATTATGGAAGTATTGGGGGTAACGCCGAGTGTGGTAATAAGCTGGACGCCAATAATCGCGCCCAGAATAGAAAGTAGAACCATTACTGCCAGCGTGCCGATTTCTTTTAACGGATTATAACTTCCGTCTGTCACCTTATTCTCACTGCCGGTATTGCCTGTCATAAAATCCCCTGATGTTGGCGAAAAATGCAATGATTCCCTAGTGTTGGCGCGAAGATTACTTTAAGTATCTGCGCTTTTTTATGAACTATTATTATTGTTTTAATCGGTCCGTTATTGGTCTATTGCCAATATTCATCACCGAGTTTTTCTGCAATCTGTCGGGTGACAGTCATTATTCCTTCGCGTATTCCAGCAGGCACAGCATCGCCCTCGTAAGGTGATGGGAAGGACAAACACAGCCCTACCGTTTCACTGCGATGCTTGTTGGCAATACTGGTGGCCAGCGTACTGATCCCCTGCAAAGTTTCATTATTAGCCGATGACCAGCCGGTTTCGCGAACTTCGGCCAACCAGGTCAGTAACTCATCCAGCGTTTGCGGCGAATTTGGGGAATTAACCCGGTAGCCAGCCTGATAGCGCCCGATAATCTGCTGATCAGTCTCTCGCGCTAATATTGCACGACCAATTGCCGTTTCAGCTGCTGGTAACAGGCTTCCGGCTGGCGTCACTACTTGTAAATAAGTGCGCCCCGGGAACATACGCATGACCATAATGTCTTGGCCTTCCAGCAACGAAATATAGCCGGTGCACTGGGTCTGTTTGCTTAACTGCACCATATAAGGCGAGCAGGCATCGACCAGCGGCGTTGAAAGATAATGGCTGCTTACCGCAAGCAATAATCGCCCAATCTTGTAAAGTCGCGTTTCCGGATCTCTTTCCAGCAGCCCCTGAGTCTCCATAGTCATCAACAGCCGTGACACGGTACTTTTCGGCAGGCCCAACTGCTCGACAACATCGCTGAAGGAAAGACCGGGATGACCCTGTCTGATCCCCTTTTGCGCAAAAAGCTTAAGCACTGCGGAAGCATTTTCTAATGTTGTCACAGACTAGTTCCATTATTAGGAACTCAGTTCCTGATTAAGATAACTTAAAAACTAATGCTGATACGATTTATCGTCAAGTTGTTTATTTTTTAACAGGTCAATGAAACCAGTGGATGATATTTAACACCACGGCTTTGGAGGAAATTTTGCTTAAGGAATCACCTAAAATTAGTGGAAAATGTCTTCAAGCCAAGTCTGTGCAGACGGTTACTCTGTATTTCAGAGAAACGTTTCGCTGGTTAATGGCTTTCATTCAGAAAGCAAAAAGTTAGCAATGAGAGATTTATTGAGAGGAAAGAGAGAGCACTGCCGGGGAAAGGCTCGGCAGTGCTGTAAACCTAACTGATACTGTCGTCTTCATAACGGCGTTTTGAATCCTCGGCCTCTTGTTTGGTTTTATGCTCGCTAATTAGCGTATCGGGCTTTGGATGGTCGGCGCGAAGCTCATACCAGGTTTCGGTCTGACCTGGCAGACCTTTCTCGACTGCGATGATTTCAGCAGTGCGTGGATACGGTGGTTTTGACGGCATAGGGAACTCCTGTAATGAATCACGTGTATTTAAGTATAGACAACAGGGGATTATTACGGGAGCAGGAGGCTAGGAAGCCTCCTAAAAGGCGGGATAAAGCGAAACTTAACGAGCGATTTGCAGCGCCAGCGCATCCAGAATGTCATCAACAACCACTGAAGGTTGATGCGTACCGTCAAGAACAAAGTGCGCAGCAGACTGATAAAATGCTTCGCGCTCATGCAAAACCTGAGAAATTTCTTCGTTAATTGGCTTGCCGGTCAATGTTGGTCGCTGATCTTCCTGAGGAGAGTCTTCAAGGCGATGCGCCAGAGTGCTGGCCGGCGAACGCAGGTAAATAACCTGGCCTTTTTCGCGCATAAACAGACGATTTTCCTCGGCGAGGATCACACCGCCGCCAGTGGCCACCACGGTATGCGGCGCGCTGATATTTTGCAGCGCCTGCGTTTCACGACGACGAAAACCTGACCAACCTTCACGAGCAACGATCTCCGCAACGCTCAGTTGCGAAGTTTGCAGCAAATAAATATCCGTATCGACAAAATCATAGCCCAACGCCTGAGCGAGAGCCCTGCCGACGGTGGTTTTACCTGCGCCGCGTGCGCCGATCATGAAAATGGGTTGCGTCATCACCGCTATCCTTATGTGCCTGGGACATCTTTTAACCTGCTGGGCATCATACCGATAAAAAATAAATTGGCAATCCCTGTAAACATGGTGTAAAGAAAAAATTACACCACTTACTCCTTTAATTATAAAGGCTTACATACATAGACCAAGGCAGGTGGAAAGTTTTTAACTACACGAATTTTTTTCCAGGTAAAATAACGGGACAGCATCTTTTCAGAAAGGCGGCTGTACTGGAAAAGGATCAGCGTACCGTCTTTCTCTTTAAGCCGCTGTTGCGCACGCTGCAAAATTTTCATGCTAATTCGCGTTGGAATAGACAGTAAAGGCAGGCAGCAGAAGATCGCGTCAAACTCCCCCTCAAGATGCTCGGCGGAATAACCCAACACCTGCAAACGGCGATCGTCGATTCTATTCAGCTGATGAATGAAACTCGGTTGTATTTCAAAAGCCTGCAACTGCGCATCTGCGCGCATTTTATCGAGAATACGTTTGGTCAGCACGCCATCTGCCGCACCGAATTCTGCAATCTTTAGGGTCTTGCTCCAGTCGAGCTGATTTACCATAGCCTGACACAACCAAGGCGATGATGGCGCGAGCGTCCCGAATGTGCGGGGTGAAGAGATAAATTTCTGCAAGTAGGAAAATTGATTTTTGATAGTTAATCTCGTTGCATTGATAGTTAGTCTTGTAGCATTCAGCATGTTTATAACCCCCTGGAGAAGTAGACCACTATCACACCGAAAAATTCTTAAGGAATAATTATTTGTACTGTTTATTTTAAAAAAACTTTAATTATTTTATTCAAATAAGAAACGTCTTAATTCCTGTATTACAAGAAAATTCCGGAATAATGTAGAAGTGAGAAGCCAATCTTATATAATTGTTATCGCCAATTCAGGCTGGAAGTTTCCACAAAATGGGCAATACAGAATATCAATCTTGGAATATTGGCAAGATGAAGGAAATATAGCGGAGTTTTGATTAATAATCTGGAAAATTTTCAGAACGTTTAGGCGGTAGGGAACCGTCGAGTGAGACACAGGGGACAGAAGCCGCTGGCGCAACTTCTATTTGAGGGTATCCCCACACTCGACGGTGTATTTTTAAAAGCCTTGATTAACGGTAAAGCTCAACGCTGGCACGCGCCAGGCTTGAGTCACCCGGAGTACTCACACCGATTACACGATAGTGTGTGGCCCCTTCCTGATTGGCTTTTTCGTTCACTGCGGCTTTAAGATTGAAGTCAGAAGTATTGTCCTGACGAACATCTACCACGCCCAATGATTGATAATTATGAGTTTGTACCTGAGCTGCGCTAATTTCACTGGCGGCTAATGCCGAAAAAGAAGCGGTACTAATCAATGCTGCTGCAAACAGAGGTAATAGTTTCATGATATGCGCCTTATTTTTTGAATTTATTCTGTAGATAAAATTTTCGATGATGCTTAATTTTCAGAACGTGCATTCACGTTCACATGTATTAATTATCGATCATTAATCGAAAGCCGGCGTAATTGAGAGTAAAGATAATTAAGATTTATGATGAAAATGAGGAGAAAAAATTAACAAACATTACATAAATTGAAACAGCTGGCTAGAATGTAATAAAAAGGCGCTTTAATGGTGCAGAATGAGAAAATGAAGAAACTATACAGTTGGCTTGCGCGTTCAGATTCGTACAAATCGACTCCCTATAGCAAACGCTGTTATGATTCTTTTACAACAATAAACAGATAACCAAATTCTTAAACCAAAGGGAACTTTATGGCCGGAACCAGCCTGTTAGCACTTATCGATGACATTGCCTCTATTCTCGACGACGTCGCGGCAATGAGTAAGGTAGCAGCCAAAAAAACGGCCAGCGTGCTGGGAGACGACCTGGCACTTAACGCCCAGCAGGTATCGGGGGTTAAGGCCGACCGCGAGTTACCCATCGTCTGGGCCGTTGCGAAAGGCTCATTACTCAACAAAGCTATCCTGGTACCTTTAGCTCTTTTAATCAGCGCCTTTGCGCCATGGGCCATCACTCCCCTGTTGATGGTCGGCGGTGCCTATCTTTGTTATGAAGGTTTTGAAAAAGTGGCGCATAAATTAATGCCTCACGACAAGGCTGCGGAACAACAAGAGAAAGCTAAAAAAAATGCCGCCACCAAATCACCGGAAGACGTTGCCAAACTTGAAAAGGAAAAGGTTAAAGGCGCCGTGCGCACCGACTTTATCCTCTCGGCCGAAATTATCGTAATTTCGCTGGGCACAGTTTCATCCGCGCCGTTTATTGATCAGGTCATGGTGATGGTCGCCATTGCCGTCGTCATGACGCTAGGGGTTTATGGGCTGGTTGCTGGTATTGTAAAAATCGACGATGCCGGGCTTTATCTGAGCAAACTCAATGGTGAAAGCGGATTTATGCGTGCGGTACGCGCATTCGGCGGCGGGATTGTCAACGCCGCGCCACTGCTGATGAAAACACTCTCTGTCGTCGGGACTTTCGCCATGTTCCTGGTCGGCGGCAGCATTATCAGTCACGGGCTGCCATTCATGCATAGCTTGCTTGAAAGCCTGACAACAGGACATGAGGGCTGGGTTAATTCGCTGATAACCGGTGCAACCGATTTAGTGGTCGGTATGCTGGTTGGCGCGATTGTGTTGGCAGTCGTTGCACTGGGCAGCAAACTTTTCAAGAAATAACCATCAGTTAAATAATTAAAACGGGTCTAAGTACGACCCGTTTTTCATTTATCTTCATCGGTCTGAGAACCCGCTAATAGCAGAATCTTCCACTATCAGATTTTCTTTGCCTCTATAAAGACTGTATCGGCCTGGAAAGTCCCATCGGCGAGAATGGAAAAATATTCTATGACCTCTTCGGAAGACACTTTTTGCAGTTCACGAATGGCTATCACAAAATGCTCAGGCGTTTTCAGCCTGGCAACCCAGCTACTAAACTCCAGCTGTAATTTGCCGCTGTTCAGGGCTTCAATTCGTAATCCTGCGTCATTAAATTTTTGCAGCCATTCACCGGTAGAATAATTTCTGACGTGAGAGGTATCACGCAATTTCTCGATGGTCTGTAAATGGACATCCAGAATCGGATGACCCGGCGAGGCGATGTCCATCATTATTACCTTACCGCCCGGCTTTAAAATGCGGCGAACTTCACGCAACGCCTGGCCGACATCGTGCCAATGGTGAGCGGAATAGCGACTAATCACGATATCAGCACTTTCATCTTCAAATGGCAACGATTCGGCATAGCCTTGCTTTACTTCGATATTATTTAATTGCTTATCGACAGCGGCCTGCTTAACGACTGCCAGCATCTCGGCGGATAAATCATACGCCACGACTTTCTTCACCGCTTTCGCCGCGCTAAAACTGGCATGCCCTGCACCACATCCCAAATCAACCACCACTGCCTGCGGATAAGATGCCAGTATCGCCTCCAGCTTAATCAGGTCTGGCCCCTGCGCATGTACCGCGCTGGTTAAATAGTTACTGGCATTCGGGCTAAATTGCTGGCTGACACTTTCTGCATGGCTGTTTTTGTTTTCCATTTCAAATTTCCTTTCTCTACGTGTGGGCAACAGAATTTAACTTTATACCGAGTTATATACGGGTACAATATGACCATTTATACTGGTATGAGTTACCCCCCTGATAAATTAGCGAGTGTAATGATGTCAACGATTGACCCGTTAACTGGCCCCAAGGCGTTGGGCGCATTTTTACGCGCGCATCGCGAAAGAACCACTCCGGAGATGGTGGGGCTGCCAAAGTCACCGCGCCGACGCACCAGCGGGTTACGCCGCGAGGAGCTGGCGCAGATTAGTGGTATCAGCACCACTTGGTATACCTGGATCGAGCAAGGACGCGAAGTGTCTATCTCTGCCGCCACTCTGGGCCGTCTGGCACAAGCGCTGCGTTTGCAGCCGGCAGAACAGGAGTATTTGTTTAGTCTGGCGGGGATTAAAGATCCTCAGGCCCGAGCGACAGGCGTGAACCCCGACGAATATCTGGCGCAGTGTGTTCACCAGCTTGGCTGCCCGGGCTACCTGCTGGATAGCTGCTGGAATATGCTGGCGTGGAATGTCCAGACCGAGCAACTGTTCCACGGCTGGCTGGAACAGGATCCGCAGCCTAACTTGCTACGTTTTATGTTTTTGCATCCACTTGCCCGCACGCTGCTGGTTAACTGGGATGCGCGAGCCAAGCGCATTGTCGCTGAGTTCCGCGCCGAAACCAGCCATTTTGCCCATTCAGAGGACATCCGCCAGCTGGTATTAAGTTTGCGAGATGAAAGCAGCGTATTTAATCAATGGTGGGCGCAGCAGGAAGTGCTGTCGCGTGAAGGCGGCGAACGGCGTTTTATGCATCCGATAAAAGGCGCGGTACGCTATCGCCAGCAAACGTTTTTCCCAGCCGGAAATAATGAATTAAAATTGGTAATATTGGTGGAACAACCGTTTGATTTAGAAAAGAGTATTGGCTTACCGGTGCCCGATTGACTTTATCTGCTTGAATATGTGAGTCTAATTCTTACCCTGCGGGAATCGATCATCAGGAGATAATAATATGACAAGCCGTCTGATCTTTCGGGATGAGCATATTGAAATTCGCGTTCCTACCGAGCTTGAAGCGCCTCTGCATTTCGAGGCGATTCAGGCGTCAGTCAAGGAAATCTCCGCTTGGGAGAGTTGGTGCGATGCGGGCTATAGTCTTGAGGACAGCCGCACCTATCTGATTGAATCTTATGTTAAACGTCAGCGTGGACTGGAATACCGCTTCTGTCTGTTTGACGTTGCCAGCGGCAAAATAATTGGCTCTATCGCGCTAAACCGTATTGTTCAAGAGTATAAAACTGCCAATATAGGCTACTGGATACGCAGCGATTTTACCGGCCGTTCGTTGGCGGTGACCGCCGTGCAGGCTATTTCTCGCTTTGCTTTTCAAGAGCTGGGCCTGACGCGATTGGAAATCGTGGCGTTGGCCAAAAATCAGCGCAGCCGTCGAGTTGCTGAAAAATCCGGTGCCTTTGACGAGGGCTGTCACCGCAATCGCCTTTACTATCAGGGAACGCCCGAGGATGCCTGGGTTTACTCGCTGATACCCGGCGATTTGCCGCAAAAGTTGGTCTAACCCTAAACCCTTTTATCACAGGATCAGGAACTAATGAGTTCATCTATCGTTTCAACCGACTGGCTGGCTTCTCATCTCGACGAGCCTGGTCTTATCGTTATCGACTGCCGTAAATCAAAACCTGGCATCACACCACCCATTGATTTTTGTGGTAAATATCAGGAAGCACACATTCCTGGAGCAATTTACGTCGAGGTCGATGATATTTCGGATTGCAGCACCGGCTTGCCGCATATGATGCCAAGCGCCGAAGCATTCACCCTATCAATGAGTGAGCGCGGTATCAGCAATGACAGCACGATTATTTTGTATGACGAAGGTGACTTGTTCAGCGCACCACGTGTCTGGTGGATGCTGACCCGCTTTGGCGCAACTAACGTGCGAGTTCTCGACGGCGGCCTAAACGCCTGGGTAAAAGAGCAGAAAATCACTGAAAGTGGCATAAACACCCTCGAACCAGCCTCTTTCCACGCGAAACTTGAGCGTGAAGTTGTCGTCACTGCGGCGCAGGTTAAACAGTCGTTGGGCGAAACGCAGATTATCGATGCGCGTTCGCTGGGCCGATTTAAAGGCGAGCAGCCTGAACCGCGTCCGGGCCTGCACGGCGGCCATATTCCTGGCAGCCTATCGGTGCCGTTTACCGAACTGACGCAGGATGGCCAAATTAAATCTCCTCAGGCGCTAAAAGAAACTTTCGATCGTCTGGGTGTGAATATCGCCGAGCCGACCATTGCCAGCTGTGGTTCTGGCGTTACCGCCGCCGCACTGCTGTTCGGCCTGCATCTTATTGGGTTCGAAGATGTGCTGATTTATGACGGTTCCTGGGCTGAATGGGGTGATATTAACGAAGATTACCCGATCGAAACTCAGTAATCGGTCTGCCTTTCCGCAACGGCTGTGATGACTTTCGCCCTTGCAGCCCACCGTGATGAAACTGCTGCAGTTTCAGATGAAGATTTAAGCGGTAAAGGCGCGCAGGATATTGTTATCTGGGGTAATAAAGGCGCAGAGCATGGCCTGATCGACAGGCAAAAAAAAGCCCGCACAGAGGTACGGGCAGAACAAACTGGTCTATCAGAGAGAGTCTTTCTTTATTTCTTCTGGGGTATCACTGAAACCAGTGTAGATCTAATTGCCCACAAGATTGTTATTAAAATGTAATAAAATAAGACCTGTTATGATTTATTAGTTAACAACTTGGTTTTTCAAAGTTTCCTGCAGCAATTGATTAAAGGTGTCAGATGAACAAAAACCTTTATTATCAATAGGACAGCCTGCAGATTGTAAAACAGTTCTGTGCAGCGGCTGCTTTAAGCTATACGTGCTGTTGTTGCGAATTTGTTTCGCCGTTGGATAAACATACTCGATCTTAATCAGATCTTTATCCGTTTTCTTGTCATGCCAACGCTGGAAAACCACTGCTCCGGCGATTGGCGTGCGCTCATACTGGCCCGGCAGAGTGAAATCCTTAATCTTCAGCGCCGAGACAAAGGCTGCAATATTTGAATCGTGTCCAACCATCAGAGTCACACGAGCTTTCTGCCCAGCCTGCTGATCGGCAGTTTTCGCCTGCGACTTATCCAGCACGCCAGAGATAAATTGCAGCGTGGTGGCAGAAGTGTTTCTTCCCACTTGCGGCGAGCTAAACAGGGCTTTCTGCGCGGCATTCTTGAATTCTTCTACCTGACGCCATTGCTCTGGCGTTTTAACCTGCCCCCAGGCAACGTCCTTCTCTGGCAAGCCTTCATAGTATTGCAGCATGAAGGCATCACTGACGCCGGTACCTAAACCTAGCGGACCAGAAATACCTGGCTCTTTACCCTGACTGAGCACCAGTTTTGAAGGCTGAGAGGCCAAATCGCAGACTTTATCCTGCTGGCAGGTTTTCCCGTTTTTATAATCGAGGATCTTTTCAATCAGCGCGTAATTGGCTTTCAGGCGCTTATTCATCCCATCTAGCCCACCTTCACCGGCAGACTTATTGGTTGCATCGATCGCTGCCTGGTTAAATTGATCAGTAACTTCAGCGGTAACAATCGGGTTAAACACGGGGTCCATCTTGCCGACCTCGACGCGATTAACCACCGGAAGTTCACAGCCGGGAAACGCCCCGACCAGAAAATGCTTCGCGGTATCGATGGTCCGCGGCAGGCTGTTGGCATAGGTAAACACTTCCCCCGCCTGTGGACATCCTTTGGCTGGCAACAGTTTGTTCTGCGCAAGCCACAGACGGTAATACTGACCCACGTGCTCTTCGACCTTACCGCCCTTCGGCGTTAGCAGGCCACCTTCAGTGCTCCACACCGGCCAAGTGTGCGTGGTCGCGTTACCCAGCGCATTATTATAATTGGCCAAAGGAGCACGAATACTATGACGGCTGAAGATAAGTACCTGTTCCAGCTCGAGATTATTCTCTGCCGCCATCACAGGCAGAGTGGATGAGATTACGCATGCCAGGGTAGTTAAAAGTGCAAGACGGGTCGATCTTTTCACATGATTCTCCTGATGTTATAAATGACTTCTCATGTTTATAACGGGTTAAAGCTAAGTAAAACAAGGAAAATCAAGCATAAGGGATCAGGCTGTGGCAGAGAGGGATCTAGCTCACAGCGCTGTATTAACAAAAGACATGATCAAAAATCGAATCGTAGCCACGCAAAGAACACGTTGCCGTTATTATAGGTTCCCGGAATATAGGTCGCCTGTAAGGTCAAACGCTCATAGCCGATTGAGGCAAGCGGCAGCACCAGCGGGATCGGAATATAATTATAATTATTCCTCGCGGTAACCGCAGCTGTATATCCCAGACCTAATTTAAATCCCTGATCCTGTAACGGTCGCCAGATTTTCTCATAACCGTAACCGCCAATCGGCTCCCATTTATTGAAAGAGTCTTTAAAAGCCATAATATAAAGGCCATGCCAGTCGCCTTTTTCGTCGTAGCGAGAAATACCGTAGCCTGCGCCCCAAGGCCGCTCATTATAGTTGTCTGTATGAGCACGATCGTAGGTCAATCGGTTATGCCAGGTAATGACTGGCAAATACAGGTCGTGCCGTTGCGGCGCACTCCAGGTAGTGGAGACATCATTTTTCCACGATGACCACCAGCCGCTGAATCCGGAGGGTTGTTCGGTAGAGCTCTCGGATGTGACACCGGGTATGGAATTTTCTGCCAATACCGGAGATGCGAGCAGGCAAAGCCCAAGAATCAGAGCCAGAGGTGTTTTTTTAAAGTTACGCATAAAACAGTCTTCTTTATATTTAGTAAAATAATTTCGATGAGCAATAATAACGCAACTTTCGTTATGAAATATTAAACGTCGCCTTAATAAAGAAAACCTTTTAAATAACTAATTGATATGGAAGACTTTAATGGGAAGGTAATTAAGGAAATTAATAATAAATTAAGGTGAAATGCCTTAAAAATACAGGTTGCTTAACATTTAAAAAAAGCAACCCTAATGAAGCCGAGAATAGGAATCTTATTAATTAATATTATTTCACATTAATTTATTCGGCCAGAGTCATATTCCCCTTACGGCGATTACCCATGCGAGAAAAACACCACAGCGGGAAAGGCAAGGTAGTGATCAGTAATATCCACATGAGTGTGTATACAGAGTTAACGCCGTCATTCTGTAGGTTGATAAACAGTTTTACCGGAATGCCCTGTGGGAAATAGCAGAACACCATCACAATACCAAATTCGCCGATCACTCTGACCCAGGCGATCGCCAATCCGGTGGCTAACCCTCTGCCAGCAATAGGCAATGTGAGTTTAGTCAGAATATTCCAGCGCGAGGCACCCAGCGTTTTGCCGGCTTCTTCAACATCTGCCGGGACGCCTTCAAACGCAGCGCGGGCCGACATCACAAAATACGGCAATGCCCCATAGACCTGCGCCAACACAAAAGCGCCCGCGTTATTGGTCAGCGACACACCAATACGGGAAAGCCCCTCGCCAACACTGCCATAAGGGCCATAAACTGAGACCAGCAAGATGCCCATCGCCAGTGGCGGAGTGAGCAGAGGCACCATGACGGCAACCTCAACCCACGAACGCCAGCGGCTCTGGCTACGCGCCATCCACAAGGCCAGCGGAATGCCCAAAATGATGATAATCGGGATGGAAACCGCACTCAGCCC
Source organism: Serratia sp. M24T3 (assembly GCF_000257645.1). Lineage (GTDB taxonomy): Bacteria > Pseudomonadota > Gammaproteobacteria > Enterobacterales > Enterobacteriaceae > Rouxiella. Next base: position 91,505 of record NZ_AJHJ01000012.1, on the reverse strand, counting down.
CAATGAAATGCTGACCGAATGCCAGTCACCATAGGCGAGATGGAAACCTCGCCATGGTGTAATGGAAATAAGCGTGATAAATGGAATAGCTAATAGGGCAAGGGCCGGAATGGCCAGCCACAGACTGATCATCCGGCGTTACCTTATGTTTAGGCTGTTTTGCTTAGTAATCATGGCCCTTGGGTTTGTCGTAGCCATTTTCCCGGAATATTTTCTGCCCTTCGGCGCTCTTCATAAACGAGATAAACTCTTTCGCGGCCGCAGGGTTAGGGGCATTTTTCAACACCGCAGCATAGAACACCAGCGGTTGAGTATGCAGTGTTTTATCTTTGCCCGCGCTGTCTTTGATGGTGAAGCTTACCGTATCGTACCACTGCGCCGACATGTCCGGGTTACTGAGGTTAATTTCATCCGGCAACACGATGTAAGGCAGTTTAGCGGAACGGGTGGCACTTTCGTAGCCCGAAGCAGCATCGACCTGCCCTGCCTCAAGACGCGTCAGCAAGCCCCCTTCAGCCAGAACCTGCTGAGGATTGGTCGTCTCGCCCAGCACTTTTTTGGTCAAGCCCGGCTGATGATAGTACTTTTCGGCCAGCATCATGGTGAAAATAATATTTTGACCCTGCGGATCGGTCGCCGGGTCGGTGCGACCAAAATGCAGGCCCGGCGTTTGCAGCACTTTCCACCAAGGTGCAGCCCCGGCTTTGTTATCTTTAATAGCCTCGAACTGCTGCGCAAATTTCCCTTTTGGGTTATAGGCGATCACCATGCGCGTGCTGGCAACCGGCATCGAAGTATCGACCAAACCAGCCTTCTTCAAGACCTCAATCGGGCCGGGTGTAATAGAAACAAATACGTCAGCGACCACTTTTTTTGAAGCCAGCAGATTCGCCATTCCGTAAGCCCCTTGACCTTGGCCCTGGTAATTAAGGTTATGCTGTTTGGCAAAGGTGGGGCCAAGATATTTGTCCATTACCACGCCCATCGAACCGGCATAGGTGACATTAATATTATCCGCTGCAAACGCCGACGCACTGCCCAGAGTCATTGAAGCCAGTAACAGCCCGGAACCAAGATTCTTAAATTTTTTATTAAGCTTTTTATTCGAGAATTCACGCACGATTAGCCACCGTTATGTAGTTTGATGCACAACGATAGGGTTTGATCTGAAAGAAATCAAGCAACATTTTTGAGCGAAAATTAATATTAAATTTTTACCAAGGGGAATATTTTACTCGCTCTAAATTTTAATAGCCGAATCAATTAAAGCGAGGATTATCATGCAAATATCTGTTGAAAACGTTATAAAATGCATCTTCGCATTGCCTGCAATTTCATCTGTATTAACCGCACCCGATTTTTCTGCGACCAAACATCTCAGTGCAATCAAGAATAATACGCTTGTTCCATCTTCGATGGATAATGTCATTCATCTGGAGAACAAAATCAGCGAGCTGCTCGAGTTCCATGATTTTTCATTTTTAGATCATCAAGAATATGACGGGAATAAATCCAGACGAGGCATTTCGCCAAGTAAAATAAAATATCAGGGTCAGCGCGAATGCCTAAAAAAGGTCATTAACGACCTGTATTCACTGGACGAAATTATTAAACCTCAAATATTTGAGAGCGAAACCTGCAGCCATATGGCCGAGATAAATAGCGCCGCCGAGAATAAACTGTCAATCAAACTCGCCGAGATTTCTCCCACCAGCTGCCTGAAGTTCTGTGAAGAAACAAACAGGCAACTTAATGAGAATTTGGACAATCTGGGCTTTCGCGAGGGTCATCTAAATTTCGAACTTCGGACGCTGGAAAATAATCTGCCTATTGCTGACGACGCCGAGCAGGTTCGCAACATTATTGACGGCAAACTGGCGGTAGTGCAAAAAACGCGTGACGAGATTTATCAACTTCAGGATGAGTGTGATTCAGTGCTGGATAAAGAAGCGAAAAATATTGCCAGTTCAAATCTTAAAAAAAATCGCTTCAATAACGATTGCCGACCTCTGTTTAATAGCGATATTAAATATCCGACCTTTCCTGCGTTGGCAGATACTGCCTATGACGGAGTAAGTGTGCATCGCGGCAACCTGATCGGCACCTGCCGCGAAATGCTCATCGAGCATATCGAGTTGGCCAATACGGAAATTTGGCAAAAAAAATCCACAGACCGAAGTACTGTGGATTTTTAGAGTCAGCCTGAGGGCATTAATTAGCCAAGCTGCTTACGGGCGTTGCGGAATATGCGCATCCAAGGGCTGTCTTCGCCCCAGTTTTCCGGGTGCCAGGAGTTGCTCACGCTACGGAATACGCGCTCAGGATGCGGCATCATCACGGTGACGCGGCCTGAGAGGTTGGTTACCGCCGTGATACCGTTCGGTGAACCGTTAGGGTTCGCCGGATAATTCTCGGTCACGCGTCCGTTGTTATCCACAAAGCGCAGTGCGACCAGATTCGCGTGCTCCAGCTGAGACAAATGCACTGCATCACGCACTTCTACAAAACCTTCACCGTGCGATACGGCGATTGGCATACGTGAACCGGCCATCCCCTGCAACAGCAGCGACGGGCTTGCAGTAACTTCAACCAGGCTGAAACGCGCTTCAAAGCGGTCGGACAGGTTGCGCACGAAGCGCGGCCAATGCTCGGTGCCTGGAATAATGTCTTTCAGGTTAGACATCATCTGGCAGCCGTTACACACGCCCAGCGCCAAGGTCTGTGGACGATGGAAGAAGTCTTCGAACTCGTCACGAACGCGATCGTTAAACAGCACTGACTTCGCCCAGCCTTCGCCGGCACCCAGCACGTCGCCGTAGGAGAAGCCGCCACAGGCTACCAGAGTGTGGAAGTCTTGCAGGTCACGACGGCCTGCAATCAGGTCGCTCATGTGAACGTCTACCGCATCGAAACCGGCGCGGTGGAACGCAGCGGCCATTTCAACGTGAGAGTTAACGCCCTGCTCACGCAGAACGGCAACTTTTGGACGCGCACCTGTCGCGATGTATGGCGCGGCAATGTCTTCATCCGGTGCAAAAGTCAGTTTGACGTTCAGTCCCGGATCGCTGTTGTCTTTCTTGGCTTCATGTTCCTGATCGGCACACTCAGGGTTGTCGCGCAGGCGCTGCATCTGCCAGGTTGTTTCCGCCCACCAGGTACGCAGCGTGCTGCGGCTTTCACTGTAAACCGGCTTGTCGCCAGAGGTTATCACGAAGCGATCGCCCTGATTTACGCTGCCCAGGAAGTGTGTACAGTCGCCCAGACCGTGCTGCGCCAGAATCTGCTCAACCTCGGCGCGCTGTTCGTCACGAACCTGAATCACCGCACCCAGCTCTTCGTTAAACAGAGCTGCCAACGCGGAATCACCCAGAGAGGCAATATCAGCAGTCAGGCCGCAGTGACCAGCAAAGGCCATTTCCGCCAGCGTAACCAGCAGGCCGCCGTCTGAACGGTCGTGGTAAGCCAGTAATTTCTGTTCGGAAACCAGTTTCTGCATTGCGTTGAAGAAACCTGCCAGTTGATCGGCGCTGCGCACGTCAGCCGGAGTATTGCCCAACTGGCGATAAACCTGTGCCAACGCCGTTGCACCGAGTGCGTTGTGGCCAACACCAAGGTCAATCAGCAACAAGGAGCTGTCGCCCTTGTCGGTACGCAGCTCAGGCGTCACAGTGTGGCGAACATCTTCGACACGGGCAAAGGCGGTAATCACCAGTGACAATGGCGAGGTCATTTCGCGCTGCTCAGTGCCTTCCTGCCAGCGAGTTTTCATCGACATTGAGTCTTTGCCCACTGGAATAGTAATGCCCAGTGCCGGACACAGCTCTTCGCCAACCGCTTTAACCGCGGCATACAAACCTGCGTCTTCGCCCGGGTGGCCCGCTGCAGACATCCAGTTTGCAGAAAGTTTCACGCGCTTGAGGCTGCCAATTTCGGTGGCCGCAATGTTGGTCAGCGCTTCGCCCACGGCCAAACGGCCAGACGCAGCGAAGTCCAGCAAGGCTACCGGCGCACGTTCGCCCAGTGACATTGCTTCGCCGTGATAGCTATCGAGGCTGGCAGTGGTGACTGCACAGTCGGCAACAGGGATCTGCCATGGACCCACCATTTGATCTCGAGCTACCATGCCGGTCACGGTGCGGTCACCAATGGTGATCAGGAAGGTTTTCTCGGCAACCGCCGGCAGATGCAGAATGCGATTTACCGCTTCGGCAATCTGAATATTTTCACCGTTAAGCTCGTCACCCACCGCTTTCAAGGTTTCCACGTCGCGGGTCATTTTTGGTGTTTTGCCGAGCAGCACGTCAAGCGGCATGTCAATCGGCTGGTTGCCAAAGTGACTATCTTCCAGCGAAAGGTGCATTTCTTCCGTGGCTTCACCGATCACCGCATAAGGTGCGCGCTCACGTTTACAGATAGCATCGAACTGCTCCAGCTGAGCCGGAGCAACTGCCATCACGTAGCGTTCCTGAGATTCGTTACACCAGACTTCCAGCGGGCTCATGCCCGGCTCGTCGTTAAGGATATCGCGCAGCTGGAAGCGGCCACCGCGTTCGCCATCGCTGACCAGCTCTGGCATAGCGTTGGACAAACCGCCCGCGCCCACGTCGTGGATAAACAGAATCGGGTTGGCTTCGCCCAATTGCCAGCAGCGGTCAATAACTTCCTGACAGCGACGTTCCATTTCCGGGTTGTCACGCTGCACGGAGGCGAAGTCCAGGTCGGCATCAGACTGGCCAGAAGCCATGGAAGAAGCTGCGCCGCCGCCTAAGCCAATGTTCATTGCCGGTCCGCCAAGCACGATCAGTTTGGCGCCAACGGTGATTTCACCCTTCTGCACGTGGTCGGCACGAATATTCCCAATTCCGCCCGCCAGCATTATTGGCTTATGGTATCCGCGCAGTTCTGGTCCATTATGACTGTTGACCTGCTCTTCATAGGTACGGAAGTAACCCAGAAGCGCCGGGCGACCAAATTCGTTGTTAAAGGCTGCACCCCCCAGAGGACCGTCGGTCATTATTTCCAGCGCGGTCACGATACGATCCGGTTTGCCGAAGTTCTCTTCCCAAGGCTGTTCAAACCCAGGTATACGCAGGTTGGAAACCGAGAAACCGACCAGGCCAGCTTTTGGCTTGGCTCCGCGACCGGTTGCGCCTTCATCACGGATTTCACCGCCTGAACCTGTCGCGGCGCCCGGCCATGGGGAGATTGCGGTCGGGTGATTGTGGGTTTCTACCTTCATCAGGATATGTGCATCTTCCTGATGGAAATTGTACAGCCCGGACTCGGCATTGGCGTAGAAACGGCCAACCTTCGAACCTTCCATTACCGCGGCGTTGTCTTTATAAGCAGACAATACGTGGTCAGGAGTGTGCTCAAAGGTGTTCTTGATCATTTTGAACAGCGATTTTGGCTGTACTTCGCCATCGATAACCCAGTCGGCGTTAAAGATTTTATGGCGGCAGTGTTCGGAGTTGGCCTGCGCGAACATGTACAGCTCGATGTCTGTCGGGTTACGGCCCAAATTGGTGAAGGCGTTGACCAGATAGTCAATTTCATCTTCTGCCAGTGCCAGACCTAATTTGATATTTGCCTGCTCCAGCGCCACGCGGCCTTCACCGAGCAGGTCTACGTGCTGAACCGGTGCTGGCTGATGCTGGGCAAACAGTTTTTCCGCATCAGAAAGGTCGGTAAAGACAGTTTCCATCATGCGGTCATGCAATAGCGCGCCAAGAGTTTGCCACTGGGCTTCGGTCAGTTGTGGAGCCTGAACGTAAAACGCCAGGCCGCGCTCGAGACGAATAACCTGTGACAGGCCGCAGTTATGGGCAATGTCGGTGGCTTTTGAAGACCACGGGGATATTGTACCCGGACGCGGAGTAACCAGAATCAGTCGACCAACGGGAGCATGTTCGGCGAGAGAAGGACCATATTTGAGCAGGCGCTGCAACTTGGTTTGTTCATCCGTTGTCAGAGGAGCGCTGACATCGGCGAAATGTACGAATTCGGCGTAGACGTCGTTAACTGGAAGCTGTGCTTCCTGAAAACGGGAAAGCAGTTTGTTAATGCGAAAAGCCGACAAAGCGGGCGAACCACGCAGTATTTCCATAATCAAATATCTCTCGTCTTCGAAGCAACTGACCGTAGGTGCTTCATTGGGCGCAACAGGGGGGAAAACGCGGGCTATTATAGAGAATCCTCGAGCGCGACGAAACCGTTTGCGCAGGGAATATTGATAATACCTTTAACCTTACAGTTAATATGGGTTATTGGGAATAAAGTTGCAGACTGACGATTTGTTGAGCAAAATGCGTCGGCACCAGGGGCTTAACCCCATTTTTAGCACTGTTTTATCTTATTAAAAAAATAGCGCGGTAGAGAGATAACTATTTGAAGCGCATAAAATTTACCTACTTAATTGTAGGTCTGATCACCCTGTTGCTGGCGTTGGCCCTATGGCCGAGCATTCCCTGGCAACGTGGGTCTGGAGATCAGCTACAAAATATCCTTTCTCGTGGTGAGTTGCGCGTGAGCACGCTCGATTCTTCGCAAACATATTTTAACGGCACCACCGGTGACCGGGGATTTGATTATGAATTAGCCAGCCGTTTCGCCGACTACCTTGGCGTCAAGCTGGTATTGATACCGCACAAAGACATTGAAAGCCTGTTTGGCGATCTCAAAAGCAACAAAGCCGACATTCTGGCATCCGGGCTTATCTATAATCCCGAGCGCTTAAAGTCATTTCGTACCGGGCCGGAGTACTACACCGTCTCTCAGCAGGTACTTTATCGGCAAGGCTCGGTGCGCCCAAAAACCTATGATGATATCAAAGGTAATCTGGTGGTTTCCGCCGGGGCGGCACATATCACCACGCTGGAAGAGGCCAAAAAGAAGTTCCCGAACCTCGGCTGGGGCATTACTCATCGCTATTCTCCGGCAGAACTGATGCAGCAGGTGGCTGACGGCAAGCTGAAATATACGCTGGGCGATTCCGTGACGGTCGCACTGTTACAGCGGGTTTATCCACGCCTGGCAGTTGCCTTTGACGCCACCGAAGACGAGCCGGTGACCTGGTATTTCAACAAAGCCAGCGATGACGACAGCCTCTATGCGGCGATGCTCGACTTCTATAGCCAGATTTCCGAAGACGGCACGCTGGAAAGGCTCGAGGAAAAATATCTCGGCCACGTCGGAGGCTTTGACTTTGTTGACACCCGCGCCTTCCTTAATAGCATCGATGACAAACTCGCTACTCTGCAACCGATGTTTGAGAAGTATGCGGGCAAAATCGACTGGCGTTTACTGGCGGCTATCTCTTATCAGGAATCGCACTGGGACCCGAGCGCAACCTCGCCGACCGGCGTGCGCGGCATGATGATGCTGACCCGCGCGACCGCGCAGGGCCTGGGGGTGGAGAATCGTCTTGATACCGAAGAAAGCATTCGCGGCGGCGCGCTGTATCTCAACAACATTATAGATACACTGCCGGCCACCATTGATGACGATGACAAGATCTGGTTTGCACTGGCCGCCTATAACATGGGCTATGGCCACATGCTGGATGCGCGGGCGATCACTGCGGCGCAAAAAGGTAATCCAGACAGTTGGGTTGACGTAAAACAGCGCCTGCCGCTGCTCAACCAAAAACGCTATTACAGCAAAACGACTTACGGCTATGCCAGCGGCACTCAGGCGTTTAACTACGTCGAGAACATCCGCAAATATCAGATAAGCCTGGTGGGATATTTGATGGAGAAAGAAAAGCAGAAAGCGCAAGCTTTGGCATTACAGGCGCAGCTTGCAGCAGGTTATCCGGCAGTCAGCGCTGATGAATTGAAAAACGCGGGAGGCTGAGTTCTCTCGCGTAATAAATTATCAATCTGCAGATGAAGGATCGGTAGAGGCGGGATCGGCGCAATTTTTTGCCATGCGCCGAGCCTGACGTAATGACTTTTGCTGACTTCGGCGCAGGCGAAAGAAGTCACTGAGCTGGGTAGAACAGGCTTCGGCCATCACGCCAGAGGTAATCTCCATGTGATGATTCATCCCGGGATGGCGCAAGATGTCCAACAACGACCCCGCAGCACCTGTTTTTAAATCTGCGGCCCCGTAGACCAGGCGTTTAATGCGACTGTGGACCATGGCCCCGGCACACATTACGCAGGGTTCTAGCGTGACGTACAGCACCGCATCGAGCAGCCGATAGTTTTGCACCACCAGCCCGCCCTGTCGCAGCGCCATGATTTCGGCGTGAGCGGTCGGATCGTGAAACCCAATAGAACGGTTCCACCCTTCTCCAATAACCTGATTACCTAACACCAACACCGCGCCCACCGGCACTTCACCTGCATCCTGCGCTTTAACTGCCAGCGCCATGGCATGCTGCATCCAGTATTGATCGCTGTATTGCTCTGTCACGTAAACCTCACCCTCTCCAAAACGGCGGCCATCATACACTGCTCTCCCTCGCAGACCCAGTGTAGCCAGCCGATTTATTAAGTTAGACTTAAGCAAGAGGAATGGGCAAACAGCGGCGCATTATTCCAGCTGCTGTAACTCGCCCTGCTTGCTCACTCGAAAACGATGCTCGCAGAAAAACAGCAGCGGGTTATCCTGCTTGCTGTCGCTGTACCCGCTGTACAGTTTCAGCGGCGAGCCGATACGCTGTTCCAGCTGCGATACTTTCTCTTCGCCAAGGCAGCGCAGAGCCAGGACCCAGCCGCCATGACGGCGCGCAATTCGGCTGCCAACCAGCCTGACACGCGGCAGAAAAGGAGAGGAATTATACACCTGCTGCACCAGATTTTCGGGGGAGCCGGTTATCAGCCACACCTCGGCGTTGTCGCGGTCGAGATAATCACGCAGGCGCATTTGCACCACCGGAAACGCCACGACTTTCTGGCGGAACCAGTTGACGAAGCGCAGCTCAAGTCCTTTTAAATGCGCCTCGCTATGGCCAAAGGTAATTGACCACAACAGCAGGCTCATCGGCCAGCGCTGCGCGCGCCCACAGAGCAGCATTCCCAGGCCGATAACCGGCAGCATCGGAACCACCAGCAGCAGATTTTGTGGCATTCTCCATAATAGAAAACGCATAAAGGTGCCGAACATGTCCTGCTGATGCAGCGTACCATCGAGATCAAAAAAAACTATTCGTCGATCCGTCTTCGCGCCCAATGCGTTACTCCTCGGGATCGTTGAACCCCATAATCCAGGTAAAAATAAAACCGGCCACCATAGTGATCAGGGCCCCAGTGAGATAGAGCATGACTTTACCGGAGATAATGGTCAACGCCAAAGGCAGACCAGAAATGCCGAAAGTAATGACTGTCGCCACTTTCCAATAACATATTAGCGCACCGCCAACCGCACCACCCAGACAGGCGGCAATAAAAGGTCGCCCCAGAGGCAGCGTGACGCCGAAGATCAGCGGCTCACCGATACCCAGTATCCCCACCGGCAATGCGCCCTTGATGACCTTTTTAAGCCTTGGATTGCGAGTTTTAATGAGCACCGCGATGGCCGCCCCGACCTGCCCGACACCGGCCATGGCAAGTATCGGCAACAAAGGATTAGAACCGTGCGCCTGAATCAGTTCAACGTGGATAGGCACCAGCCCCTGATGTAAACCGGAAAGCACCAGCGGCAGAAACAATCCTGCCAATACCGCTCCAACGGCCAAACCGCCGCGATCAATGGCGATATTTACTCCTTGAGCAATCCCGTCAGAGATAAGGCCACCCAACGGCTGGAGGATCACTATCGCCAGTGTTGCAGTAATCAGAGTGGTAAACAGCGGATTAAGGATCAGTTCCACCGATTCCGGCAACAGACGCCGCAGACGTTTTTCAACCCAGCACATCAGCGCCACCACCAGCAGCACAGCAATAACACCACCGCGCCCCGGCTGCAGCGCCTCGCCAAACAGCGTAATTTGCGCCAGCTGCGGGCTGGAAAGAATACCAGCCATCACTCCGCCCATCGCCTGAGATCCCCCAAAGACTCGAGCGGCATTAACGCCAACCAGAATATTCATGATCGCAAACACCGCACCGCCGAAAACTCCGAGCAGCGCGAGCGCGTTGGGATAATCCAGCGCCAGATGCCCGGCGATATCAGGCCGCTTAAGCAGGTTGATAATGCCAGTGATAAGGCCCGAGGCGATAAACGCCGGGATCAGAGGGATGAAAACGTTGGCGAGCTGGCGCAGCGCGCCACTCATCGGTGCTGAATATTTTGCCTTGGCTTGGGCTTTACTCTGAGTAATGTCATTGTTAACGAAGTCTTTGTTAGTGACATCGTTGTCAAGAACAGCGCTGGTGAACCGCTGACTGGCATCGAAAGTCTTTGGCTGTTTAATGCCGTCGGCCAACAAACTCTGCATTGCCTCAACTACCCTGCCCGCAGCGCCCGGCCCGACTACCAGCTGATGTTGTTGACCCTGCTTGACGTAACCCTTAATCCCTTCCAGCTTTTTAAGTCCAGGGAGATCCAGCAACTGCTCATTTTCAACTTCAATCCTGACCCGGGTCATGCAATTTTCAAGTTTAATGATATTGGTTGCTCCGCCAACGCCGTTAAGGATCTGCGTTGCCAATATCTGAGTTTTATCCGTTGCCATTTATTCTCCTGAAACTGGTTTTTACTCCGCCAATGCCGCGCGCAGGAAGCCCTGATGCCGACTCAAACGTACGATCGCCTGCTCGGCACTGATTTGCGCGAGGATCATCAAAATAGCCGGTTTTACCTCGAACGCGGTTTGCTGCAAGGCCGCTTCAGCCTCGGCGCGCTGCGCTCCGGTAGCTTCGACCACAATGCGGCAGGCGCGATCCACCAGCTTGACGTTTGTCGCTTTCACATCGACCATCAGGTTCTGATACACCTTGCCAATTTTGACCATCGCGCCGGTTGAAATCATATTCAGCACCAACTTCTGCGCGGTGCCTGATTTCAGGCGTGTGGAACCGGTTAGCGCTTCCGGTCCTACCACTGGCGAGATAGCAACCTGCGCCTCATGGGCAATCGGCGAATCTGGATTACAAGAGATAGCCACCGTGGCACAGCCCAGACTGTGAGCATAACGCAGCGCACCAATCACATATGGCGTGCGTCCAGAGGCAGCCAGCCCGACCACAGTGTCGGCGGCAGTAAGATTGAGACTTTTTAAATCTTCGGCGCCAAGTTCAGCATTATCTTCAGCCCCTTCTACGGCTTTCAGTAAAGCACCCGGCCCACCGGCAATTAGCCCAATCACCATGCCGTGCGGTACGCCAAAGGTCGGCGGACACTCCGAAGCGTCAAGCACGCCAAGGCGTCCGCTAGTGCCAGCACCGAGGTAAATCAGTCGCCCATTGGCCATAAAGGATTTCGCGGCCAGTTCTACCGCCACGGCGATTTCCGGCAGTACTGCCTTGATAGCCAAGGGGACTTTACTGTCTTCCTCATTAAAGCAAGTGACCATTTCCAGCGTCGACATTTCGTCGAGGCGGGTCGTGGCAGCGTTACGGGTTTCAGATACAAGTGCGCCTAAATTCATCATGACCTCTGGAATATTTAATTCGAAATTCATTTCTCATATTTGAATAGTTTATTCAGCAAAGCGAGTTTTTTTTGCTAGCTTAGAGACATCAGGACATAACTTTCGACAGGACTCAGCATCATGAGCAGTATGATCCGCATCCGTCAGATGTACCCCCAGTTTGCTGAAAACGATAGGAAACTGGCCGATTTCCTTCTCGCCCATCCGGACAAGGCGCGGCACTTAAGCTCGCAAAAATTGGCCGAGTTGGCAGGCGTTAGCCAGTCCGGGGTCGTCAAGTTTGCCCAGAAGCTGGGTTACAAAGGCTTTCCAGCGCTTAAACTGGCAATGAGCGAGGCGCTGTCTGTTCCGCCGACTGATGCAGCGGTCACTGTACATAACCGTATTCTTAGCACTGATAGTCTGTTGACGGTAGGCGAAAAGCTGCTGGCAGAGAAACACGCCGCCCTTCGCGCCACGCTGGATGTCAACAGTGAGCAGCGTTTGCAGCAGGCGTTATTTATGCTCACGCAGGCACGAAAAATCATTATTGCCGGCATTGGCGCTTCAGGTCTGGTAGCAAAGGATTTTGCTTATAAATTGTTAAAAATTGGGCTAACGGCGATTGCCGAATCGGATACTCACGTGCTGCTGGCAACGGTTCAGGCGCTCAGTGAAGAGGATTTATTGTTGGCAATTTCGTTTAGCGGTGAACGGAGGGAGATTAATCTGGCCGCCGAGGTGGCGCGCAAGGCTGGAGCGAAAACGCTGGCACTGACCAGCTTCTCCCCCAACACGCTGCAACAGCAGAGCGATCACTGCCTTTATACACTGGCAGAATTACCGGTAACGCGCGGCGCCGCAATTTCTGCCAGCACGGCACAGTATTCATTAACTGACATTCTGTTTATGGCGTTAATTCAGCAGGATACTGAAAAAGCGCCTGAAAGAATAAAACACAGTGAGGCTTTAGTTAAAAAAATCAGTTAATACTCAGATGAATTAAGGGATTATCAGGATTGCATCAGGGTAAAATAAGGAAAAAGTGGCTTGTGTTGACCAATGTAAAAAAGCCTTGCTGATATAATCTGCGTCTTAAATAAATATTTTGTATTTGTCAATTTATTGAACAAGGCGTAGAAATGAATTATCGCTCTGATATCGACGGGCTTCGTGCCATCGCGGTTTTATTTGTTTTATTTTTTCATGCGGGATTTACTTTTTTTTCTTCAGGATTTATCGGTGTCGATATCTTTTTCGTGATTTCAGGGTATTTAATTACTTCAATAATTAACACTTCAATCAACAATGGTAATTTTTCATTATCCGAATTTTATAGCCGTCGTCTTTGGCGACTGCAACCCTCATTTATTGCAGCACTCATTTTCACCATGATTATCGCTGTCATACTGTATTTACCAAGCGACTTCAAAGAATACATGACCAGCGCTAAATATGCTGCTTCATTTATGTCTAACATATATTCCGCCCGCAATGCTGTGCAATATGGCGCTGGCGATACCATGACCCATTTGCTACTGCACACTTGGTCTCTTTCTATTGAATGGCAATGGTATTTATTCCTGCCACCTGGGCTATTACTTGTCCATCGCTTTGTGCCTAAAAGATTCATTGGTGTCATAACTATCGCCCTCACCCTATTAGCGTTGATAATTTGCCTATTCCTTTCTGCACACTATCCGAGCAAAAGCTACTATTTCTTGAGCTGCCGCCTATTTGAACTAATGACGGGGAGTTGTTTAGCGGTTCTAAATTACCAAAAATTAAAACTTAACAAGCATCTTGGCTCTCTACTTGGCCTGGCCTCGCTAGCCATACTGGCTTATTGCACCACGCGAACGAATATTGTTTATGGTTACCCCAATTATACGAGTGTTATCGTATCAATAGCCGTCGCCGCATTGATTATTATTGGCAGTACGGGGAAAGGAGTTACCACCAAGTTACTGTCTAATCCCGTGCTGGTATTTATTGGTACACTTTCTTATTCACTATATCTCTGGCACTGGCCTATTTTTGCCACAGCACGTTATTTAGATATCAGAGAAAACGCCACTTTTATAGTAGTTTGTTTTGTACTAACAGGCATCACTGCTTACCTGTCTTTCATTTATATAGAAAAACCTTATCGTATTAAAAAAGTCGGCTTATTAAAAACGGTCGTCTTGCTAGTCTTAACTCCCCTTATTATAACGATGCTGCTGCGCACTTTAGTAAGAAACAATGAGGGATTTACAGATCGCTTCGGTAAGGAGTACGCTACGGTTCTGGCCAAATCCAATGAACCCAACTCTGCTCAAAGAAAATATTGTTATGATATCAAAACAGATGGGGATAATAAAAAATGTATTATGGGTGATAATAAGGCAATAAAAACTGCCTTATTGATTGGTGATTCCCATGCTGGTCATTTCTTCAATTTCTTTAACATCCTGGGTAAAGATGCCCATCAGGCAATAACGACATTGAGCCGAGGTGCCTGTCTGTCACTGCCAAATTATTATCAGTTTCAAACTAGTGGCCAATACGATCAGATTAATTTATCTTGTCACGATGAGTCACAAAAATATTATGCAAAGGTAAAAAACAATAAATATAACTATGTTATTATTGCTCAACGATGGGACTTGTACGGTGCTGATATCAGCACTAATGACAAAGGGAAAATTTATTCCGTTATAGAATCTCGAGAAAAAATCTCTACAGCGCTTAATGAGGCGCTAGATATTATCGTCAAAGCGGGTTCAACTCCCGTGATTATGAAACAGATTGCTCCTCTAAACAGTCACTATCCCGGCTGTATAAAGCAACATACAGTTTTAAGGAAAAAATATATTCCTAATAGCTGTGAAACAGTGCCGATTAGAAACCAAAACACTGATTGGTTCATTCCTATTTTTAATCAGCTACAGGTCAAGTACCCTACTCTTATATTTATCGACCCACAGGATGCAAGATGTAACGGCAAAAAATGCTTGATGGAGTTCGATGGCATCCCGCTTTTTGCAGATGATAATCATATTACCGCGTATGCATCACAGAAGTTGGGCGAGTTGTATTTGCAGCTCAAAGGCAATCCACTGAAAGAAGTTGCGGAATAAACTCCCTTTAGACATCTGTTAACCGGTGTTTTTATTGATCTATATCAGACTCCTGTCAGCTATCGGCGTAGGAAGAAATAGGGTTGCTATAATCTCTGCCCTTTTCTTCTGATGCCGAGAAAGTCATGGCGCTGCTAATTACTTATAAATGCATCAATTGCGACATGTGCGAGCCGGAATGCCCGAATCAGGCTATCACGATGGGCGATGAATTTTACCAGATTGACAGCGAGCGCTGTACAGAGTGTGTCGGCCATTACGATGCGCCGACCTGCCAGATAGTCTGCCCGATCGACCATACGATTATCATCGACCCGCAACGCCGCGAAGCCAATGACCAGCTGTGGGATAAATTTGTGCTGCTGCACCATTCCACAAAGCTTTGAGTCAGCAGAGTGATGCAGCTATAAAATCATCGTTAATCACTAGTTTTCGATGATAACCGTAGCACAGGCATAGTGACGCTCATCGGCCAGCGTCACGTGGACCGCTTTAACACCGAACTCAGCCACCATTTCCGCCGCGCGGTCGTGAAAAACCAGACTCGGCTTGCCCAATGCATCATTAACGACTTCAAACTGCTCAAACGCCAGACCGTTGCGAATACCCGTTCCCAGCGCTTTTGCCGCCGCTTCTTTGACCGCAAATCGCTTAGCCAGAAAACGCACCGGCTGCTGATGGTTAAGGTATAACTGCCATTCGTTGGCGCTTAAAATACGCTTAGCCAGCCTGTCACCACTGCGTTCAACTACCGCTTCGATGCGGATAATCTCGACAATATCGGTGCCCAGCCCAAGAATCGCCATTATCGGCGCGCTTCCCGCATCAAGGCTTTCATTTCACTGACTGCGCCGGCTAAACCGTCAAACACCGCCTGACCGATAATTGAGTGGCCGATGTTCAGTTCGTGCATTTCTGGCAGCGCAGCAATCGGCTGAACATTTTTATAGGTCAGACCGTGACCCGCATTAACCTTCAGGCCTTTCGATGCGGCATAGATGGCAGCATCTTTAATACGTTTAAACTCAGAATCACGATGAATGCCTTCTGGGGCTTCGGCGTAGGCACCGGTATGAATTTCAATATATGGCGCGCCGACAGCAACAGCGGCGTCAATCTGGCGCACGTCTGGGTCGATAAACAGAGAAACCAGAATGCCAGCCTGTGATAAGCGCTCAACCGCAAAGGTCATTTTGTCTTTCTGGCCAGCCACGTCCAGCCCGCCTTCGGTAGTCACTTCTTCGCGCTTTTCCGGTACCAGACAGCAGAAATGCGGTTTGATATCACAGGCAATACCGACCATTTCGTCAGTCACGGCCATCTCGAGATTCATGCGAGTCTGGATAGTTTCGCGCAGGATCCGCACGTCGCGATCGGTGATGTGGCGACGATCTTCGCGCAGGTGTACGGTGATACCGTCAGCGCCAGCCTGTTCAGCCACGAAAGCCGCCTGTACAGGATCCGGATACGCGGTACCGCGCGCGTTTCTCAGGGTCGCGATGTGGTCAATATTGACGCCCAACAGTAACTCAGCCATGAAACACTCCTAATTTTGTGATACCCATAAGGGTTCGAAACGCAGCAGAACTTAGCAGATATAGGCGGCAGTTTACACGCTTACGCGCACACAGACAAAATCAGTCGGTAGGATTTTCAGCAGCAGGTGCGGGTTTTTTCAATACAAACTGACGAAACAGTTCTCTGCTTTTCAGCGGCTTACCGCCAAGATAGGGTTTTAATGCGATGCGGGTGAAACGTTTGGCGGCGCGCAAAGTATTGGCATCGGGGAATTCACGGGTAGCGAGTGCCATCAGATCACGACCGGTAAAACTAGTGTTGTCGATCACCAGGCTGGCGATAAAACCTTTCTCTTCACGATAACGATAAGTCATGGTTTCACTGACTTCTTCACCGCTGCCCGCGCAGTGCAAAAAATCCACGCCATAGCCAAGATGTTGCAGCAACGCCAGTTCAAACTGCCGTAAGGCATGTTCAGGCGAGGTTGAGGCCGCGGCCAGGTTTTGCAGGCAGTGCAGGTAATCGAAAAACAGCGAGGAGTAATTAGTTTCCTGCTCAAGCACGCGCGATACCAGCTCGTTGACGTACAGGCCGCTGTAAACGATTGAACCGGAAAGAGGAAGTGCCAGAGAAACCGCTTCAGCATTGCGCAGGGTTTTGACTTCACCCCGCCCGGTCCAACGGACCAGCAGCGGGGTAAACGGCTGCAAACAGCCTTTTAAATTGGATCGGCGGCCACGCGCACCTTTTGCCAGTATGCGCACCCGCCCTTGCCCTTCAGTGAACAAATCAACCATCAGGCTGGTTTCACTGTAAGGCCGCCCATGTAAGACAAATGCGCGTTGCCAGCCTTCCATAGGCGCAGACCTTATAAGTCGTCTACGTAACCCAGGCTACGCAGCGCACGTTCGTCATCTGCCCAACCGGATTTGACCTTAACCCACAGCTCAAGATGCACTTTCGCTTCAAACATGTTTTCCATGTCCTGACGTGCCTCGATACCGATAGTCTTGATCTTCGAGCCTTTATTACCGATAACCATTTTTTTCTGGCCTTCACGCTCAACCAGAATCAAACCATTAATGTCGTAGCCGCCACGTTCGTTAGTCACGAAACGCTCGATTTCTACGGTCACGGAATAAGGCAGTTCTTCCCCGAGGAAACGCATCAGCTTTTCACGAATGATCTCTGACGCCATAAAGCGCTGAGAACGGTCGGTGATGTAATCTTCCGGGAAATGATGAATCGCTTCTGGCAGCTGCTTGCGAACCAGAGCAGCGATAGTGTCAACGTTAGTCCCTTTTTCGGCAGAAATAGGGACGATATCGGCGAAGTTCATCTGCTCGCTCAAGAATTGCAGGTGCGGCAACAGCTTGGCTTTGTCAGTGACGTTGTCGATTTTATTGATAGCCAGTATCACCGGGCTTTTTAGGTCACGCAATTTGTTGACGACCATCTCGTCGTCGGGGGTCCAGTGAGTTCCTTCAACGACGAAGATAACCAGCTCCACATCGCCAATTGAACTGCTGGCTGCACGGTTCATCAGGCGGTTGATCGCTCGTTTTTCTTCCATGTGAAGCCCAGGGGTATCGACGTAGATAGCCTGGAATGGACCTTCGGTATGGATACCCATAATCCGGTGACGCGTGGTTTGTGGTTTGCGAGAAGTGATGGAGATTTTCTGCCCCAACAGTTCATTCAGCAAGGTCGATTTACCGACGTTAGGACGGCCGACGATTGCTACAAAACCACAGTAATTCTTTTCTTCGCTCATTCAAGCTCCAGCTGTATCAGCGCTTGTTCCGCTGCCGCCTGCTCGGCTTTACGGCGGCTTGATCCGGTTCCTACAACCGGTTGACTCAAGCCACTGACCTGGCAGTGGATGGTAAACTCCTGATCGTGCGCTTCACCGCGAACCTGCACGACCAGATAAGAAGGCAACGGCAGATGACGACCTTGCAAAAACTCCTGTAAACGGGTTTTCGGGTCTTTCTGCTTATCACCGGGACTGATTTCATCGAGACGACTACGGTACCATTCGAGGATCAGCCTTTCGACGTTCTGAATATCGCTATCCAGGAACACGCCGCCAATGAGTGCCTCCACCGTATCCGCGAGAATAGACTCACGGCGGAAACCACCACTTTTCAATTCGCCTGGGCCCAAACGCAAACACTCGCCCAAATCGAATTCACGCGCCATTTCAGCCAGGGTATTACCGCGCACCAATGTTGCACGCATCCGGCTCATATCGCCCTCGTCTACACGAGGAAAGCGATGATACAGCGCATTTGCAATAACAAAACTGAGGATCGAGTCTCCAAGAAACTCCAATCGCTCGTTGTGCTTGCTGCTGGCGCTGCGGTGAGTCAGTGCCTGCAATAAAAGCTCCTGCTGTTGAAAAGTGTAGCCCAGCTTTCGCTGAAGCCTGTTTATTACGATGGGATTCATGAGTTACCAATAGATCAAGAATGCGTCAAAAACTTCAGCATACGGAACAGGCCTGCTTCACCAAAAATCGATCCAAAGCTGTTTCGTTTGCAGTAGCTCCCTTTATTTTAAAAAGAGGGTCGCCAACTTTTATCGCTCGAAGGGATATTCTACAACGAGTGGAATAATAATGCTGCGTTAATATGCCCGCCCCTTGCAGGACGGGCATATTATTAATGAATTCCACCAATACGGCTAATCCGGATGCCCGTTGGCCATTCGCCTTCTTGCTTCTTAAAGCTCATCCAAATACCTGATGCTCTGCCTACCAGATCTTTTTCCGGCACAAAGCCCCAATAACGGCTGTCAGCGCTGTTATCACGGTTATCACCCATCATGAAATAATGACCGGCGGGAACAACCCAGGTTGCCAGCGGTTGACCAGGTTGTTGGTAATAAGCACCAAGCTGATCGCGAGCGCCGGGAACAATAAGAATATTATGAGTAACACCCCCCAGATTTTCTTTACGCGCAATCAGACGAACGCCGTCCTGTGGGACTGGAGCCGTAGGATCCGTTTCATAGAAACCACTGGTGGCCTCACTGCCAGAAGACTGGCCGAAGGTCTGCACAAAATTGCTCGGTTCATTAGGAGTATAAGTAATCGGCAGCGCTTTATCACACGCCTGACCATTATCACACGCCGGTTGAACGGTAACTTCTTTACTCATTGGATCGTAAGTTATGCGGTCACCCGGCAAACCCACCAGACGCTTAATATAATCCACTTGAGGATTCAGAGGATATTTAAACACCACGACATCACCACGTTTCGGCTCACCGGTAGGGATAAGCTTGGTCTGGGTAATCGGATCTTTAAGTCCATAAGCGTATTTTTCGACCACAATAAAGTCGCCAATAAGCAGCGTCGGCATCATTGAGCCTGATGGGATCTGGAAAGGTTCGTAAATAAAGGAACGAACAACAAATACCACCAGCAATACCGGAAATACGGAAGCACAAGTTTCAACCCAGCCCGGCTGTTTAGCAGCCTTGCTCAGGGTTTTGTCGTCTACCGCACCCGCCGTTTCAACTTTTAGGCGAGCAATTTTCTCCCGACGCGCAGGAGCCAGTTTAAAACGATCCAAACACCAGATTATCCCGGTTACCAGCGTTGCAACTGCCAGTATCAGGGCAAACATGTTAGCCATTCCTACTCCTTGACAAACTAATTCAAAGACTTACTTACTGTCTTTACCGACATGCAGAATAGCCAGGAACGCTTCCTGTGGTAACTCAACGTTACCCACCTGCTTCATGCGTTTCTTACCATCTTTCTGTTTCTGCAAAAGTTTCTTCTTACGGCTAACATCGCCGCCGTAGCACTTGGCCAGAACGTTTTTACGCAGCTGTTTCACGGTCGCACGGGCAATAATGTGGTTGCCGATAGCCGCCTGAATGGCGATATCAAATTGCTGACGCGGGATCAGCTCTTTCATTTTTTCGACCAGATCGCGACCACGGTAATGCGAGTTGTCGCGGTGCGTGATCAGTGCTAGGGCATCAACACGCTCACCGTTGATTAAAACATCAACACGTACCATGTCAGAAGCCTGGAATCGTTTGAAATTGTAATCAAGTGACGCATAACCGCGTGAGGTGGATTTCAGTCTGTCAAAGAAATCCAGCACGACTTCGGCCATTGGAATTTCATAAGTCAGCGCTACCTGGTTTCCGTGGTAAACCATGTTGGTCTGCACGCCACGCTTCTCGATACACAGGGTGATCACACTGCCGAGGTATTCCTGAGGCATCAGCATGTGACACTCGGCGATAGGCTCGCGCAGCTCTTCGATGTTGTTCAGCGCTGGCAGCTTGGAAGGGCTATCAACGTAGACGGTTTCACCCGCGGTGGTAACAACTTCATACACAACCGTTGGCGCAGTAGTGATCAGCTCAAGGTCGTATTCACGCTCAAGGCGTTCCTGAATAATTTCCATGTGCAGCAAGCCCAGGAAACCACAGCGGAAGCCGAAGCCCAGCGCGGTAGAACTTTCTGGCTCATAGAACAACGAAGCGTCGTTCAGGCTCAGCTTGCCCAGTGCGTCACGGAAGTTTTCGTAATCGTCAGAGCTGATTGGGAACAGGCCTGCGTAAACCTGTGGTTTAACCTTTTTGAAGCCCGGCAGCGCTTTGTCAGCTGGATTACGGGCCAGAGTCAAAGTATCGCCCACCGGAGCACCGAGGATGTCTTTAATCGCACAGACCAACCAGCCAACTTCGCCACAGTGCAGCACGTCTTTATCGACACGTTTAGGAGTGAAAATCCCCAGACGATCGGCATTGTAAGTTTGGCCGGTGCTCATCACCTTGATTTTGTCGCCTTTGCGCATCGTGCCGTTTTTGATACGGACAAGAGACACAACGCCAAGGTAGTTATCAAACCACGAGTCGATGATCAGCGCCTGAAGTGGTGCTTCAGGATCACCTTCCGGAGCCGGGATATCACGCACCAGACGTTCAAGAATATCAGGCACGCCAACGCCCGTTTTTGCCGAGCAGCGCACGGCATCAGTGGCGTCAATGCCAACGATGTCTTCAATTTCCTGAGAAACGCGGTCAGGATCGGCAGCCGGCAGGTCGATTTTGTTCAAAACCGGCACAACTTCAAGATCCATTTCCATCGCGGTGTAGCAGTTAGCCAGTGTCTGAGCTTCTACGCCCTGACCTGCGTCAACCACCAGCAATGCGCCTTCACAGGCTGCAAGCGAACGAGAAACTTCATAGGAGAAGTCCACGTGTCCCGGCGTATCGATAAAGTTGAGGTGATAGGTTTCACCGTTCAGCGCTTTATAATCCAGCGTTACGCTCTGGGCTTTGATGGTGATGCCGCGCTCACGTTCAAGATCCATAGAATCGAGGACCTGAGCGGCCATTTCACGATCGGACAAACCGCCGCAAATTTGGATGATACGGTCAGAAAGTGTCGACTTGCCGTGGTCAATGTGGGCAATAATGGAGAAGTTTCTTATGTTCTTCATTTATAGATGATTTTCTCTAATTGATAGCGCTTAAAACTTTTTCATGGACACAGCATCAGCTTTAATTGCCAAACTGCCCACGCAAATATGGGCGCATCTTACACTGTATGCCGGTTACACGAAAGGATGCGATAGCTTTACAGTGTTTTCCGAGCGGCAAGTTGTGACACTAAAAAATCGATAAACGTGCGTATTTTAGGTGTAGGGGACCGGTCTGCAAGAGTCAGTAGATAAACTGGCTTGGGCAATGGAGAATAATTTTGCAAAACGGGAATCAATCGTTCGGAATTAATATCTTCAGCCAGTAAAATCTCAGGCTGCATAATAACGCCTAACCCACTGATCGCGGCCGTTCTTAGCGCTTCTCCATTGTTAACTGACAAAGCCAGATTAACCGGCACACTAATTGGCCCATCCAACCCCTGTAACAGCCATTCATTTCCTGCAACAGGGTGAGCAAACCCCAGGCAGCGATGATTAACGAGATCGGCTGGCACGCTCAAGGGCCCATTTTTTTCGAGATAGTGGGGGGCGGCGCAGATTATTGATCGATAAGGCATCAAAGGTCTGGCTATCATTGAAAATACGTTCTGCAACTCACCAATTCTAATCATCATATCGGCGCGCTCATCGATCATATCCAACGGCTTGTCGCTGAGAATGAGATCAACCGTTACATCGGGATAAAGTTTCCGATACTTTTCCAAAATCGGCGCAATAGAATGCACTCCCAATGACACAGGGGAAATGATCCGTAAAACGCCTCTGGGTATGGGCGTCTGGCTTTCAGCCATCGCCTCGGCATGACTGATCTCCAACAGAATTTGCTTGCTCTTCTCATAATAAAATAGCCCGAACTCAGTGAGGCTTTGTCGACGCGTGGTCCTGTTGAGCAAGCGCACGCCAAGCAGTTTTTCCAGCGATTGCACATGTAAACCCACCATCGTTCCGGTGATGCTTAACTCGTTAGCAGCCGCCGTAAAGCTCCCCCGCTCAACAACTTGAACAAACACCATCATGCTTTCCAGCTTATTCATACTTTATAATTACACCTCAATTGGCAAGCCATCCTTGGTAATTATCCAACTATAACGTCGTTTATCTGCGCTGCCCAACCGAGTTTAATTAAACCTCAACAACGGGAGAAAAAGATGATCATCAATCCACAGCAGTATCAGCAAGGGCTGGAGTTATTTAACTCACTTTATGGCGATGGCGCGGGGGAGGCTTTAAGGAGTGATATGGCAGACTTATGTCCGGATTTCACCGATATTTCTATCGAATGGGCAATGGGTGGAATTCTTGCGAGGCCCGGGCTCGATCTTATTACTCGGGAGCTGGTCGTTATTGCGGCCTGCGTCACTCTGGGGCACGCAACGCCACAGTTGCTTGCTCATGCACAGGCGGCACTGAATGCGGGTGCATCAAAAGAGCAAATTATCGAGTCCATCCTGCAAATTTTATTCTATGCCGGAGGAGCTGCGGTGCGAAATGCACTGGTCAACATTCGTGATATTGTCGGGAAATCTAACCAATAACTTGAATTATATCATTTTGAATTATTAGATTTAATCCTATTCCTCCGCCCTGGAAGCACTCTTAACAGATTAGGAAAATGCTCATTTACTGGGCGGGGGAAATACCATTAACTAACTGTTATAAAAAATAAAGTTGTCTGACGTAGTGCTTAAATTAATTATTAAATAATTTAACTGTTTACCCTATTTTAAAACAATCGGTCACAAGGTTAATGTCATGATCAATGAAGGTCGGCTGCTCAGCCGGCATGGTTTTGCAAAAGCAAACTCGTGGATCACCCTAGTCCTCGCAACGCTACTTATGATAGCCGGGGCGGTGCAGCTTGTTTTTTTGCTAACATTAGGAAAGTCCGGCTATTTCGAACAACACGCCATTCTAATGTCAACCATCTTCAGCATTTCTTTAGGCACAATTCTTATTATTTTGCGGCAGTTCATTAAGCCAAGACAAATATTCCAACTCTATGAAAATGGAGTTTTAGTTATTTCAAAACCTGACAACAAAAATAAATTTATTCCGTTCGAAAGAATAAGTGATATTTACCGTTACCGTACCGGAAAATATACCCGAAAAATATTAAACACCATGGCATTTCGCGAAAGTTCGGAAAAGCCGTGGTATAAAATCTCGCCGAATATCGCCCATGCCGATCGCCTGATTGAAGTAATTAAAAATGAACAACTGCTATTGCGCGGCCCGCAAGCGCTCGTTACCCTGGCGCATGACGGAGAGGTAGGATTTAGCTACATAAATGAAAGCAAGAGCCGTTTCAGGCACTTTCTTCGTGGTAATTTTTTACTAATGAGTGAGAAAAAGCTGCGGCTATCTGCACGTACGCTAGATTCTGACGATGGGCACCACATTCCGATTGAAGAAGTACATTTTATTAGCGGCGGCAGCAACAGCCAAACTATCAAGCTGCTGGATATGCACGGCAGGTCGCTATTTTCAGTGCCCTACACTTCTCTTTTCAGTGCCGATCTGTTCATCGCCTTGATCGAACATATGATCCAGAACCGCATCCCAATCCGCAGCTAGGCAACCCGTTTCTCAAGCCAATTATCTCGACAATGAAGCAATAAAAAACGCCTCATGCAGAGCACAAGGCGTTTTTTGTATCATCGGAGATTTCAGGCAGATTTGAATAAGTTCCTGCTGAATTCATCTCAGACGAAGAGAAAATTTTGAGCAGTTCTAGCGCGGCAATTCAGTTGATTCTGGCTGAAAGCGAAAAGCGTTCGGAGGTAAGCCAACCTGCAGTATTACGGGCTGATAAGCTTCTTTTTCGGCAACCTTGGCGGCAAAAAATCTCGCAATAAGGAAGCCAAGCGCCCCACCGGCTATCGCGCCAATCAAGGCGAAAACATCTGCCTTCAACAGCGATTGCAGAACACCACCGCCAACAATCACACCAAACAGCGGCGTCATGTACACCAACAGTGCAGAGCGAAGCATTGCGCCTTCAGTGATGCCTAGTTCAACCTTCTGACCAGGTTCAAGCTGTTCGGCACTGTTAACTTGCAGATTATGCTCAGTTTGCGGCCCCAGCTCGTTAAGAACGCGAGAACCACAGCCCGAACGCGAATGACAGCTGCTGCAACCTGCCTGCGTTTCACAACGCAGTTCTGCAACGCCATTTTGCCACGAAACCACGGTGGCCCATTCTTTCATCATCGCTGCTATCCTACTGTTACGCTATTGTCCGGAGAAGACAATACTATCAGAAATTCGCTTAGCTGTGGAAGGTGGCAACTCGCCAACTACGGTTATCTCATCGCCGTTGCGAACATCGGTTTCAACCGTTCTTCTCCCCTGCCGGACTATTTGCCCACTGGTCGCGTCAGTGGCAGCATTTACGTTAATCGAGAAGCTGAATACGCCATCGCTATAAAGTCTTGATTCGATGCTGACGGGCAGATTTGGCAAGTTTCGTTTACTGCGCGAAACTTCTTTCACCCCTTCTGGCAGCCATTTTGGCTCCCAGTTGAATTGTGTTTTGCTTGCATCCGGGATACTTAATACTGGCGGTAATTTGGCTTTATCAAGGCCGTTGAAAGCCTCGGCAACAGCGGGATCAACGGTAATGGAAATCACGCGAAACTGCTCAAGAGTTTCACCATCTTTATCCAGCAAATCAACGCGCAGAGGCAGCTTGTTTTCCTCATCAATCCAGACAATATAACTGAATCGAGTGCCGTCACGGGAAACTACGCGAATCACTTCACAGTTACGATCAACGGCTCGTGCACGGCCTACCGAAATAAAGTCATAGTATTTAGATAGCGTTGGAATGTCGCTGAATGCCAGCTCTGGCAGAGAATCAACAATATGATCGCCGGTCAAAGTGAAAGGCTGAAGTCCCGTTTCAAAATAGCTGATGTCTTTGCCACGCTGCACAACTTCGCGGCGAGGGCCATCCATCAGAAGCAGATCACCGAGCTGCACTCCTTGCGATTTTGCGTGACGATAACGATATGAATCAATGCCTTGCTTTGTGATATTGATAAAGGCAATTTCATAGTTCAATGACTGACCGGCATTGCTCATCTGTTGCAACAACGCCTCGGGAGCAGATTGAGTCTCAGCCGAGGCGGTGTGTGTGGCGAGCAAACTGCATGTCATTAAGGAAACAGCGTACCAAATTTGCTTCATTACTGCGTTTGCGTTCCTAAAGACTGGTTACCAGGGACTTGAATAGCGGCCTGTTGTGGCACAATCGAGTCTAGCTGAAGTTGATCGGTATGCAATCTACGCTGCAACTCATAATCCTGCAAAATAGCATTGATGCGCTTACGCTGCTCTTGCATATTTTGCGGGCCACTAACCGTGCTGCCTTCATTTGGCACACCGAAACTGACAGGAGAAGCTTTCCCCATCATCGGAAGCGTGTTGAAAGCCGGAGTTTCAGGCGACGCGCCGGTCGCATTCTGCTGACCATAATGTTGCACGCCGACGATAACAGCCAATGATACACAAGCGGCAACGCCGACCTGAGTTATCTGGCTCGCCCACGGGCGGACCTTGTGCCAGAAAGGCATCTTCTGCCAGGTGTGTGGCATCGGTTGCGATTCTTTTGTTGCACCAGGTACAAGCTTGGCAGGTTCATTTGCCAAAGCAGCAGCCACTCTGTCTGCGATGTCCAGATGCACAACAGTTCCCATGTCACCGCGCATTGAATCACGGATCAGGTGATAACTCTGCCAACTTTCCTGAAGCTTTTTATCATTTGAAAGCGAACTTAACAGTTCGGAATCAACAGCCTCACCATCCATCAGAGCCGAAAGCTTTTCTTTCTGCATGCCTTAGTACCCTTTAAGTATCCGCCATCGCTAACGCTGAATCAGCGGTTGAACTTTATTATCAATAGCTTCTCGAGCACGGAATATGCGCGATCTCACCGTGCCCACCGGGCAATCCATGATGGCGGCTATCTCTTCATAGCTCAAACCATCTAACTCCCTCAGGGTAATTGCCATCCGCAAATCCTCAGGAAGCGCTTCAATAGTCCGAAAAACAATCTGTCTCAATTCCTCTGACAACATTAAGTTCTCAGGGTTCGAAATTTCTTTTAGCGCACCGCCATTTTCGAAGTTTTCAGCTTCATTGGCATCAACATCACTTGAAGGTGGACGGCGACCCTGTGCGACTAAATAGTTCTTGGCCGTGTTAACGGCGATACGGTAAAGCCAGGTATAAAAAGCGCTATCTCCGCGGAAAGAGTCTAGTGCACGATAGGCTTTTATGAATGATTCTTGAACCACGTCAGGCACGTCGCCTTGTGGAACGTAGCGGGAAACAAGGCTCGCCACCTTATGCTGGTAGCGAACAACCAGTAAATTGAACGACTTTTGATCACCTTTCTGGACCCGCTCGACCAGAACCTGATCTGCTAACTGCTCGCTCATTCGAGGTAATCTCTCCCCAAAGCCATCTCCACGCTAAAAGTCGTACTGCCAGCTATCATCATTATTTTCCTGAGCAAGTACCTGCTTGGAGTTCAAACAGAATGTTAAGTTCCATAAAACACAAAGTTTTTAAACTGTTGGTTGCGCACGTGGCTTTTGCCAGTCCATTTAGGCTAACATGAATTTCCCTCTTCTTCCGCAAACATCATACGTTATGCAACCTTCATCAGACTTTGTTAGTGATGTATTGATTATTGGAAGTGGCGCAGCAGGCTTGTCACTCGCTTTACGCCTTGCCGACCACTGTAAAGTCACCGTACTTAGCAAAGGGCCGCTGAATGAAGGCTCTACGTTCTATGCCCAGGGTGGCATTGCTGCCGTTTTTGATGAAACCGACAGCATCGCCTCTCACGTCGACGATACACTCATCGCCGGCGCGGGACTGTGCGATAAAGAAGCCGTCGAATTCATTGCCAGCAACGCCAAACACTGCGTTGAATGGCTGATTAACCAGGGCGTACTCTTTGACACAGAAACCGGCAAAAGTTCAGATGAACGCTATCACCTGACCCGGGAAGGGGGCCACAGCCATCGACGTATTTTGCATACTGCTGATGCTACTGGTAAAGAAGTAGAAACCACGTTAGTGGGGAAAGCAAGGTCCCACCCCAATATTAGCGTAAAAGAGCGATATAACGCGGTTGATTTAATTACCTCAAGCAAACTCGGACTGCCCGGCACTCAACGAGTAGTCGGTGCCTATGTATGGAATCGTGAGATCGAACAAGTTGAAACGCTGCGTGCCAAAGCGGTAGTTCTGGCAACCGGCGGCGCAGCAAAAGTGTATCAGTATACGACAAATCCGGACGTCGCTTCAGGTGATGGTATTGCCATGGCCTGGCGTGCTGGTTGTCGTGTCGCCAATCTCGAATTCAACCAGTTTCATCCAACCTGTCTTTTTCATCCGCAGGCGCGTAATTTTCTGCTGACCGAGGCACTGCGCGGAGAAGGGGCCTATCTTAAACGTCCTGACGGCACGCGATTTATGCCCGATTTTGATCCACGTGGCGAACTTGCACCGCGTGATGTCGTTGCCCGCGCCATCGATCATGAAATGAAACGTTTGGGTGCCGACTGCATGTATCTGGATATCAGCCATCGCCCGCCTGAGTTCATCAAGCATCATTTCCCAATGATTGACGAAAAGCTGCTGTCGTTGGGCATTGATCTCACTCGCGAACCGATCCCGATTGTTCCTGCTGCACATTATACTTGTGGCGGAGTGATGGTTGACCAGCACGGCAGAACGGATCTCGACGGGCTTTATGCTATCGGCGAAGTCAGCTATACCGGATTGCACGGTGCGAACCGGTTAGCATCAAACTCTTTGCTCGAATGCCTGGTGTACGGCTGGTCGGCTGCCGAAGATATTCTGGAGCGGCTGCCGCGCACAAAAATGCCGAAAAGTTTACCGGCATGGGATGAAAGCAAAGTCGATAACTCAGATGAGAAAGTCGTCATCCAGCACAACTGGCACGAACTGCGACTATTTATGTGGGACTATGTAGGCATTGTGCGCACCACCAAAAGACTGGAACGTGCCCTGCGTCGTATCAATACTCTGCAACACGAAATTGACGAGTATTACGCTAATTTCAGGATTTCTAATAATTTACTTGAGCTACGTAATCTGGTTCAGGTTGCCGAACTGATTGTACGCAGCGCGATGGCAAGAAAAGAGAGCCGTGGATTGCACTTTACTCTCGACTATCCTGACCTGTTGGAGAACTCGCAACCAACCATTCTGCAACCGTTAATCCTCATGAATAAATCAGGAAAAAATCAGTAGTTCAGATAGAAATCAGCAATCAGTTCTCGGAACTCCGTGCTGTAGACGTTAAGCTGCTCGCGGAGAGCCAGTTCGTGATGCTCAGGCTCTCGCCACTGTTTTGACAAAGCCAGCAGCATGCGATTTAACGGTTTTCCCGGCCGGTCACGAATATCTATCCGCGCCCGGGTATGCCAAGCTCGTTGCTGCGCTGACTGTTCAAATGCCAGTCCAATTTCAAAGGGTAAAACCACGCAAAACGTTCCTGCCGCGGTAATAAGTTGCTCGGCACAGCGCAGCAATGCGTCATGAGTTAACGTTTCGGTGTACCGCGCGGCGTTGCGTGCTTCATCACGACAGGCGACCGCAGACTCAAAATAAGGCGGATTACTCACGATTAAATCGTATTGATGAGCACTGCGCCGGGAAAAATGGTTTATGTCTTCGGCAAAAATTCTCAGGCGTTGTTGCCACGGAGACTCGGCGAAATTCTCCAGAGCCTGACTGGCGGCCTCACTTTCCAGCTCGACGGCATCCACCAATACCTCTTCCGCAGTTCGCTGCGCCAACATCAATGCCACCAGACCCGTTCCGCTACCGATGTCAAGAATGCGGGAAGCCTGACTTATCGGTGCCCAGGCACCGAGCAGTACGCCGTCGGTTCCGACTTTCATCGCACAGCGATCGTGGGCGACAAAAAATTGTTTAAAAGTGAACCCATTACGGCGCAAAGGCTTGTTGGTGGCGGCTTCTGTCACTACGCTTTCCTGTGATAATTACCCGAGAGTCGGGGTACTAATGTCATAATGGCGTAAGCATAAGACAAAGCCTTGCGGAGTAAAAGCGAGCCTTTACGCTTAAATAGGTGAAGATCGCGGCCAACACGTCTATAATCGGCGCCCCAAGTAGAGGTAGACCATGACTGTAACGAATTTTTCCGAACTCGAACTCGATGAACGCCTAATCGAGGCACTGACCGATAAAGGCTATAGCCGCCCGACTGCTATTCAGGCAGAGGCCATTCCGCCCGCGATGGACGGACGCGATGTGTTGGGTTCGGCGCCTACCGGCACCGGCAAGACCGCAGCATTTTTGTTGCCCGCGCTGCAACACTTGCTGGACTTTCCGCGTAAAAAGTCTGGTCCACCGCGGGTCTTGATTCTGACGCCAACCCGCGAGCTGGCAATGCAGGTGGCTGATCAGGCCCGTGAACTGGCAGCACATACCGATTTAGACATCGCCACAATTACCGGCGGTGTAGCATATATGAACCACGCAGAAGTCTTCAGCGAGAATCAGGATATCGTCGTCGCCACCACTGGCCGTTTGCTTCAATACATTAAAGAAGAAAACTTCGACTGCCGCGCGATTGAAACACTGATCCTCGACGAAGCCGACCGCATGCTCGACATGGGCTTTGCGCAGGATATCGAAACCATTTCTGCAGAAGCCCGCTGGCGCAAACAGACATTGCTGTTTTCTGCAACGCTGGAAGGCGAAGCTATTCGCGAATTTGCCGAACGCATTCTGACTGAACCGGTTGAGATTGAAGCTGACCCCTCACGCCGCGAGCGCAAGAAAATCCTGCAATGGTATTATCGCGCAGATGATTTGAAGCATAAGACCGCGCTGCTGTGCCATTTACTGAAACAAGAAGACGTGACCAAGTCCGTTATCTTTGTGCGTAAGCGCGAGCGTGTACACGAGCTGGTAGGCTGGTTGCGTGAAGCTGGGATCAACTCTTGCTACCTTGAAGGCGAGATGGTTCAGGTTAAACGTACCGAAGCAGTTAAACGCATGGTTGAAGATCGCGTTAACGTATTGGTCGCGACCGATATCGCCGCACGCGGTCTGGATATCAACGATATCAGCCACGTTTTCAACTTCGATATTCCGTTGACCGCAGATACCTACCTGCATCGCATTGGCAGAACGGGTCGCGCAGGACGTAAAGGCACGGCGATCTCTCTGGTAGAAGCGCATGACCACCTGCTGCTGGGTAAAATCGAGCGTTATCTCGATCAGCCTCTGAAATCTCGTGTCATCGACGAGCTGCGCCCAACAACTAAGGCTCCTAGCGCGAAAACAACCGGCAAACCTTCCAAGAAGGTGCTGGCCAAGCGTAAAGAGAAGCAGAAGCAAGAGAGCGAGAAATCCAAGGTTAAGGTTAAAGTACGCCATCGTGATGCTAAAAACGTTGGTAAGCGCCGCAAGCCGAATACTGAAGCAAGCTAATGCGTTAATAGATTGCCTCATACTTAAAACCCTGCCACATGGCGGGGTTTTCTATTTCTAGAGCAATTAAAACTGAAAATAAGCCAAAAAAAATCCCGGCCATATTAAGCTAGCCGGGACGCGCGATAATAGCGCTAACACCAATGGAATATCTTAAACTGCGTAGACCCAGCCAAGATAAATAACTCATCGTGTTAACGCTATGATGAATAAATGATTTAACTCTGAGTTTGTTCTGAGATCTTAAATTTGCTCATATTTAATCTGAGGAGAATCTGAGTTTTTGTGATTATCAGGCCATATTGCGCGATTTTCCCTTGAATAGCAGCACACAAAGAAAGAGTGTCGATAAAAACCAATTCAGGGTTACAGATAGTATCGCTGACGGGCCTGAAAAGGTAAGCTACGCGCATTGAAATTACGGATAGATGGAGAGCGCATATGGCGGCCCCACTTACCTGGCACGATGTAATTGGCCAGGAAAAACAGCAGAATTACTTTGTGGATACTCTTAAATTTGTTGCTGCCGAGCGTGCAGCAGGCAAAACAATTTATCCACCGCAGGAAGAGGTTTTCAACGCTTTCCGCTCGACGGAATTCTCACAGGTTAAGGTCGTTATACTGGGGCAAGATCCTTATCATGGTCCGAATCAGGCTCACGGATTGTCATTTTCGGTTAAACCCGGGATCCCTGCACCTCCATCTTTAGTTAATATTTACAAAGAGTTGACTACGGATATTCCTGGTTTCGTGCGCCCTGGTCATGGATATTTGCAAAGTTGGGCCGATCAGGGTGTTTTGTTACTCAACACCGTGCTCACTGTTGAAGCTGGTCAGGCGCATTCCCATGCAAAACTGGGCTGGGAAGCCTTCACCGATAAAGTCATTGCGATGCTCAACACTCATCGTGAGGGGGTTATTTTTCTGCTTTGGGGATCTCACGCACAGAAAAAGGGCAGCATTATCGACCAGGTTCGCCATCGAGTGTTGAAAGCCCCACACCCTTCCCCGCTTTCGGCACATCGTGGTTTTTTGGGATGTCAGCATTTCTCGACTGCCAACCAGCTGCTGGAAGAGCAAGGCCTGGAGCCCATCGACTGGATGCCGCAGCTCCCGAAATAGTCCCCCCGCGAGAAAGCAAAAAGGCACCCGAGGGTGCCTTTAGTGTTTGCCTGATCGCATCTAACTCACGATGAACCAGCTTTTGGTGACTTAAGCTTTCGCTTTAGAAACCGCAACCATCGCAGGACGCAGCAAGCGACCGTTAAGGGTGTAACCCTTTTGCATCACCATGATTACATGGTTTGGGGCAAGCTCTTCGGACTCCATCAGCGTCATTGCCTGATGCAGTTCCGGGTTAAACGGTACATGAACGTCAGCAACCACTTCCAGACCAAACTTGCGCACAGCATTGATCAGGGATTTCAGTGTCAGATCAACACCTTCGATAAGAGAAGTCAGTTCGGCGTTGGATTTGTCAGCCAGATCCAGTGCACGCTCGAGGTTATCGATTACAGGCAGCAGCTCGCCTGAAAACTTCTCAAGGGCAAATTTATGCGCTTTTTCGATATCCAGCTCGGTACGACGGCGAAGATTCTCGATTTCTGCCTTCGCACGCAGCAAACTATCACGCTCGCGTTGCTGGGCATCTTTCAGCTCAGCTTCCAATTCAGCAATACGTGCATCACGCGGGTCAACGACGTCAGCCGCCTCAGTTTCCGCTTCCGCATGCAGCTCTTGTTCCTGATTCAGTTCATCCGAGGCTTGCTCGTTAGGCGTCTTATGTTCTTTACTACTCATGAATATCTCCGCGTTTTAGCTTTAGTCTTGCTAGTTGGCTTATTATGGGGATCAAAACCGGGGATTCAAGGCCTGTTATCTCATTTACAAGCCATACTCCAGGTGTCATACATGCGGTATCGAGGATAACCAAAGCAATGAATAAAAAATTTGAGTGTATCGGGATTGTTGGACACCCTCGCCATCCTTCCGCTCTGGCTACCCATGAGATGCTGTATCACTGGCTGGTGTCAAAAGGTCATCAGGTGATTGTCGAGCGTCAGGTGGCGCAGGAGCTGTCTCTGGAGGGCGCACAAACCGGTACGCTGGCTGAGATTGGCAAACTTGCCGATCTCGCCGTGGTGGTAGGCGGTGACGG
Organism: Serratia sp. M24T3; assembly: GCF_000257645.1. GTDB lineage: Bacteria > Pseudomonadota > Gammaproteobacteria > Enterobacterales > Enterobacteriaceae > Rouxiella. The sequence continues at coordinate 58,211 of NZ_AJHJ01000012.1, read as the reverse complement.
GAATATGCTGGGTGCAGCCAGAGTTTTGGCGCGTTATGACATAAAAGTTATTGGAATCAACCGCGGAAATTTGGGCTTTCTTACCGATTTGGACCCCGACAACGCATTGCAGCAGCTTGATGACGTCTTGAAGGGCGAATATATCAGCGAACAGCGTTTCCTGCTTGAGGCGATGGTTCGCTGTGGTGAAAAACAGTGCCGCGTGAGCACTGCTATCAACGAAGTTGTACTTCACCCGGGCAAAGTCGCGCACATGATCGAATTCGAAGTGTATATCGATGACCGCTTCGCGTTTTCCCAGCGTTCTGATGGCTTGATTATTTCAACGCCGACCGGCTCGACGGCCTATTCACTTTCTGGTGGCGGCCCAATACTGATGCCGACTCTGGACGCGATAGCGCTGGTACCGATGTTCCCGCATACCTTGTCGGCCCGACCGCTGGTAATCAACAGCACCAGTACGATTTGCCTACGTTTTTCACACATGAGCACAGATCTTGAAATCAGCTGTGATTCACAAATCGCCCTGCCCATCCAGCAAGGGGAAGAGGTCATAATCAAGCGAAGCGACTATCATCTGAATCTGATACATCCAAAAGACTACAGCTATTTCAATACATTGAGCACAAAACTTGGCTGGTCTAAAAAATTATTCTGATTTTTTTCTGATTTCAGATGATCAGGGCTTTACTGTATATAAAACCAGTTTATACTGTACGAAATTACAGGTCTGTTGTTATATACAGGAAGGTGATCATGCTAGCGCAATTAACCATCAATAACTTTGCCATTGTTCGCGAGTTAGAAATTGATTTTCATGCGGGTATGACGGCAATAACCGGTGAAACCGGTGCGGGTAAATCCATCGCCATTGATGCTCTGGGTCTCTGTTTAGGCAGCAGAGCCGATGGCAATGCGGTTCGTCTGGGTACTAGCCGGGCAGATGTTTGCGCGCGCTTTACGCTGGCAGATACACCTTCCGCCAAACAATGGCTCATCGATAATCAGCTTGATGAAGGCCACGACTGCATTCTGCGACGTACCATCAGTGCAGACGGGCGTTCCCGTGGCTTTATTAACGGAACGCCAGTCCCGTTGTCACAGCTGCGTGAACTTGGCCATCACCTGATTCAGATTCATGGCCAGCATGCTCATCAGATGCTGGTTAAGCCTGAACATCAAAAACAGCTCTTGGATGCCTACGCGGCACAGTCATTTTTACTGTCACAGATGCGGACCGCATACCAAAACTGGCACCAAAGCTGCCGCTTGCTCGCGCAGTTTCAGCAGCAAGTCACTGAACGTGAGTCGCGCCGTCAATTGCTGCAATATCAGTTGAAAGAGCTAAACGAGTTTTCTCCAGTTCAGGGGGAATACGAGCAAATTGACGAAGAATACAAACTTCTGGCTAACAGTGGACAACTACTGTCTCTCAGCCAGAGCGCACTGTATTTACTCAGCGACGGTGAAAATCAAAACATCAGCAGCCTGCTTTACACTGCTAAAAACAAGCTGACGGAACTGGCAGAGCTTGACCCAAAAATGAATGATTTGATCATCATGTTGGATGATGCGTCAATTCAAATCAGCGAAGCCAGCGATGAACTACGCCATTACAGCGAAAGGCTGGAAATGGATCCAAACCGTTTATTCGAGCTGGAACAGCGACTTTCTCGCCAGATGGCTTTAGCGCGTAAGCACCATGTCACGGCCGAAGAGTTACCTGAGTTGCATCGTCAGCTGCTTGAAGAACAAAAGGCGCTGGACGATCAAGAAACCAATCAGGCAGAACTCAGCGAAGCCGTGCAGGTTCACCATCAGCAGGCGATTGAAATTGCTCGAGCTCTGCACGATCAGCGTCAGCATTTTGCCGACGAGTTAACCCAGCTGATTACGCAAAGCATGCAAACCCTCTCAATGCCTCACGGGAAATTTAATATTCAGGTACAGTTTGTGCCAGAGAATTTGAGCATTGAAGGCGCTGACCGTATCGAGTTCCAGGTCACTACCAACCCGGGTCAACCATTACAGGCACTGGCAAAGGTGGCCTCAGGCGGTGAGCTTTCACGCATCGCTCTGGCGATTCAAGTGATTACCGCGCAAAAAATGGAAACCCCGGCGCTAATTTTCGATGAAGTCGATGTCGGTATCAGTGGCCCAACCGCTGCGATTGTCGGTAAACTACTGCGCCAGTTAGGTGAGTCCACGCAGGTGATGTGTGTTACTCACTTACCTCAGGTTGCCGGTTGCGGACATCAGCACTATTTCGTCAGTAAAGAAACCGATGGCGAAGTAACTGAAACGCAGATGAACCGGTTAGATAAAAAAGCGCGTTTGCAGGAACTAGCTCGTCTGTTGGGCGGGAGTGAAGTGACAAGGAACACCCTTGCCAATGCAAAAGAGTTGTTAGCAGCGTAAAAACCTCAACTTTTTTACATTTCAGCGGTCATACTGGTGCCCTGCAAAGGTTTCAAACTGATGAAAGGTCGATTATCATCGGCATCTTATGCCCTAAAGGAATGTAAAGACTATGCGCTGTAAAACGCTAACTGCCGTCGCTGGAGTACTACTGATGCTGACTGCCGGTTGTTCCACTATTGAGAAGGTAGTTTATCGTCCTGATATCAATCAGGGAAACTACCTGGCTCCTGCTGATGTACAGAAGATCCACACCGGGCTGACCAAGCAACAGGTTGCTTATATTCTGGGTACTCCATTGATGGATGATCCATTCGGCAACAATACCTGGTTCTACGTGTTCCGTCAGGAGCCAAGCCATTCTGGCGTGACTCAGCAGACCCTGACTCTGACCTTCAACGAGGCTGGCGTGCTGATTAATATTGTTAACAAGCCAAAATTAGACAACCAGTAATCCTGAATTTTCCAGACTGATGCCCCAAGGCATCTGGCAAGGATCCTTTTCAGGGTAAAAAAATAAGGCGCTCATAGCGCCTTATTTTTTAGAGCGTTCAGCTCTTATTCTGCGAAGCTCTTTCGGGTCCGCAATCAATGGCCGATAAATTTCAACTCGGTCACCATCACTGACAGCATCCCCCAGCTTTACAGGTCGACTATAGATACCCACTTTATTAACTTTAAGATCTATCTCTCGACGTAACTCCAGCAAACCTGAAGCCTGAATAGCCTGCTCGACACTGCTGCCTTCAACAAGGCGCACCGTTTTCAGATACTGACGTTCAGGTAAGGCATAAACCACCTCAACGGAAACTTCAGACACTGTAAACCTCTTTCGCTCGTTGCGTAAAAGCTTGAACCATACTGCCTGCAAGCTCTTTGAAAATCTTGCCGAATGCCAATTCAATTAATTTGTTAGTGAACTCAAAATCCAGGTTCAACTCAACTTTGCAGGCTTCAGGGCTAAGCGGCGTAAAATTCCAGCCCCCCAACAATTTACGGAATGGCCCGTCGACAAGTTGCATATCGATGCTCTGATTGCTGGTTAACGTGTTTTTAGTGGTAAAGGTTTTGCTGATACCCGCTTTTGCCACATCTACCGCAGCAACCATTGTGTTATCAGTTTTATCCAATACGCGACTCCCCGTACAACCAGGAAGAAATTTAGGATAAGCATCCACGTCGTTTACCAGAGAGTACATCTGTTCTGCGCTGAATGGGACGAGCGCAGAACGGCTTATATGAGGCATATCATTTTCCAAGTGTCATAAAACATACAGATCATATCATTTATCGCCCCTGCGGCAAAAATCTCACGGTAGATACAGCACAAGCTGTGAAAAACAGTCACTCTCAACCCTCAGGGGATTTCATTCGGCAATGCTTACAGTATAATAAGTGTCACTATGACAAAGAAAAAAGCACATAAACCCGGTTCCGCAACCATTGCAATGAACAAACGCGCACGCCATGAATATTTCATCGAAGATGAAATTGAGGCTGGTATTTCTTTGCAAGGATGGGAAGTAAAATCACTGCGTGCGGGCAAAGCCAACATTGCTGATAGTTATGTGACCTTCAGAGACGGGGAAGCCTTCCTGTTTGGTGCTACCATTACACCCCTGAGCGTTGCTTCAAGTCATGTTGTCTGCGAGCCGATGCGTACCCGTAAACTCTTAATGAACAGACGCGAGCTTGATAAGCTGTTTGGCAAGGTAAATCGCGATGGCTATACGGTAGTTGCTCTCTCAATGTATTGGAAAAACGCCTGGACTAAAGTCAAAATCGGCTTGGCCAAAGGTAAACAAGATCACGACAAACGCGATTCCGCCAAAGATCGCGAATGGGCAGTAGATAAAGCACGTATTATGAAAGGCTCCAACCGTTAAGTCTCTGGCTTATCGGGGTAAAGTTCTGATATACTGCTAACAGTTCTTTGGGGCTGATTCTGGATTCGACGGGATTTGCGAAACCCAAGGTGCATGCCGAGGTGCGGAGGCCTCGTAAAAAACCGCAAAAAAAATAATTGCAAACGACTCGCAATTCGAATCTGCTGCTTTAGCAGCTTAATCAGTCTAATACACTGAAGGTTCCCTTTCTCCCTAGCCTCCGCTCTTAGGACGGGGATCAAGAAAGGTCAAACCCAAAAGAGCTCGCGTGGACATCCTGCCTGGGGTGAAAGCGTTAAAACCAATCAGGCTAGTTTGTTAGTGGCGTGTCCGTCCGCAGCTAACCGGTGAATGTGATGACTGGACTAAGCATGTAGTGCCAACGGCGTAGTAATTTCGGACGGGGGTTCAAATCCCCCCAGCTCCACCAAATAGTACTCCGGTTATTACCAGATAAGTCCGGAGAAGTACGAAGAGCCCGCACCCCACAAGGTCTGCGGGCTTTTTTGTGTCCGTAATAGTCCAATACCCTCCTCGTATATCTAGCGTTTATTAGCCCACCTTAAGCCTACGCTACGATTTATTCTCAAAACTGCAGGCCTATTAATTGAAAAATCCGAATGTGGCAGGGCAAACCTTAGCGAAGACAGAGTTTACAAAAATCACGTTGCTGGTTTCAGCGAGAAGCTGCTGAATTAGTGCGGGGAAAAACATCAACAAATGTTAGCAGAGGGAATGTTTGCAGAGTTAAACATGTCAATATATTGGGATTTTGCCATAAAAAAACCGGAGACATTGGTTGCTCCGGAATTCTTCATGATATGGGGGAACGATCAGCTGATTTTTATCAGACAGACATTATATCTAAGCCGGTCTTTCGCCATATTTTTACTCTCAATACTTCATGGATTAGGCAAAAAAATTATTTATAGATTTCTGCTGAACCAGAGACGTTATTTTGACCAAGGGTAGAGATGATTTGGTAAGAACTTGCACCTTCTTGCGCCGCTTTAGCCGCTAATTTTTCGTGAAGCACACCAACATCTCCACTGTCTACAGACTCACTTATTGTACCAATGCTGTGCTCGCCAGCTGGAGCAGAATTCACTTCGGTAGCAGCGAATGTTGCAAATGAAGCAGTAGTCAGTGCGATAACGGCAAATGCTTTAGTCAGGCTTTTCATAATAATTCCTTCAAATCTCTTTAATTTAGTCTTGCAGGTTTGGGTGGATAAATTTATTTATCGTTCGTTAAACAAATGGTATGCCTCGGAGGAATTCTGTGCAAGGCGTTTGTTTAACAGTCGTTAACATATTGTGCTTATATTTTTCTGACCATAAGAATGCAATCTGTTAGCGATATGGCTGTGCATTGCGAAAATGTTGTCCCAAAACCCTAAACCTGATCATGAAAGGATTCGTACATGTCAGGAACTACGCGTCCTCTGCCCGTCCAGAAATATGCAAAGCTAAACCCACGGACCATAACTAAAGCGGTATGACGGCGAAGGATGCCAGCCAAAAAATTTTTCCCTTACCTTCCAATCACATCCACGCCAAATACTTTTTTTAAGAGAAATTGAATTTATCTTTTTAAAAATACTTTAACCTTATGAATTTAAAAGTATTTAACCAAGCTTCATTTAATCTGAAAAGAATAAATTAGCTCAATTTACTCCCCTCATCTGATTGCTCTCACTCGCCTTCACCTATAACTTAAATATCGAATATATCTATAATATTCAAATACATATAAATATTTTATATCTTTCCCTCATTTATATAGGTGAAATGAATATGTCGAAGAATACCAAGAAATCATCAAGGCTTGCCTCACATCTAGCAGCCAAAACTCTTTCAAATCCTCTAGCTTCTCCTATTGAAAAAAGTTTGGCGGGGTCTGTGCTTTCGCAAACAGGAACAGAGAATCAAACAGGAGAAGAATTACAGGCTATTGCTTCGAAGGCACTAAGAGACCCTAAATCAGATAAGGTAACAAAAACTTTAGCAGGTTCAGTTGTTTCACAGTCGACTAAGGATCGTTAATCAATCAACAGCCGGAGCCTGATTAACCACTACTCACAGGCTCGGCTTTAATCGCTCAAAAATATCAGAAATAACTATCAGCCATACCGCCCTAGATTTTATTCCAATAGTAAATTTTAATTCCAAATCAGCAAAATCAACGCCCGAAAATCGTCGTACTCAATGATATAAATCCCTTATGCTTTTCTCACTTATCCCCGCTGAGAGTTGAATCATGCTTTTCGATTTACCCGACGACGATATCCTTTACCGTGCCCTAATTGAACGTGACCCTTCCTTTGACGGTTTTGCCTTTGTAGGCGTAAAAAGCACGGGTATTTTTTGCCGCCTAACCTGCCCCGCACGAAAGCCCAAACGTGAAAACTCTGTCTTTTATTCGTCAGTCGCGAGCGCTATGGAAGCTGGATATCGACCGTGTAAACGATGCTGCCCACTTATGCTCGGCGGGCAAAAAGATCCATTAATTGATAATTTACTGACCGCATTAGAAAACTCCCCCGATAAAAGATGGAGTGAAGATGATGTTCAAGCAATGAAAATGGATCCTTCAACAGTCCGCCGTGCCTTTAAACGCCAATTCGGTATTACCTTTCTTGAAATTGCACGATTACGAAGATTAGGAAAAGGCGTCGATGCACTTACCAAAGGTAATCAGGTCATAGAGGCTCAGCTTGATGCCAACTATGAATCTTCCAGTGGGTTTAGGGCGGCGATAACTCGTCAAATAGGCCTTAAACCAAGCCATGCCCATAGACATCTGTTTCTTAAGGCCGAATGGCTTGATACTCCCATCGGTACGATGCTGGCAATTGCCGATGAGCAGACTCTGTATTTGCTGGAGTTTGTCGATCGTCCAGCATTAGCCAATGCAATAGATAAGCTTAAGAAGTTAACAAGTTCAGAAATTATCTTTGGCCGCACCGCGGCTTTGGAACTGCTTAATGAAGAACTAATCAGTTATTTCTCAGGAAAAAATCAGGTTTTTAAGACCCATTTAGCCGAGTTTGGATCCTTATTCACCCGAAAAGTCTGGGATGCTCTCAGAGCGATCCCCACAGGGGAATTACGCAGCTATTCAGATTTAGCCAAAGACATCGGCCAGCCTTCGGCTTCACGAGCCGTAGCAAGAGCAAATGGCGCTAATCAGATTTCAATTCTAATCCCCTGTCACCGAGTCATAGGCGCTGACGGCTCGTTAACGGGTTATGGCGGCGGCCTATGGCGCAAGCGTTGGTTAATTGAACATGAAAGAAGAATAGCCATGAAATCATCTAAAAAGGAGTGGGGAAATGAATCAGGAAAATAAAACAATTGAATTCAGGAACTTGCATAGTAAAGCCAATCCATTGATTTTGTATAATATTTGGGATGTGGGAAGCGCACAGGCCGTAGCAACCGGCGGAGCCAAAGCCATCGCCACAGGCAGTTGGGCTTTAGCAGCCGCTCAGGGATATCAGGACGGTGAAGAGATGCCGTTCAGCATTTTGTTGCAAACCGCTAAAAGAATTGCTGAAACGGTGAATCTCCCACTAACTATTGATTTTGAAACAGGGTACGGGGCCAGTAAGTGCGACAATCTGAAGGCGCTGCTGCAAGTAGGGGTGTCCGGAATTAATTTTGAAGATCAGCTTCTGGGTCAGCAAACATTAAATTCAGTAAATAACCAATGCAGAGATATTACCGCACTGGTAAAAGTGGCGGAATTTGAAAGGAATGGTTTATTTATAAATGCTCGAACCGATGTTTTCTTGCAACAGCCAGATGTGGCAGTACATCCTCAATTGATGACAGAGGCGAAAAAACGCATCTTGGCCTATCAGGAAGCCGGCGCCGATGGTATTTTCGTGCCAGGCCTTACTCACCCGCAGTTAATTGCGGAACTCTGTGACTTCTCACCTTTACCTATTAATATCATGATGAATGATCGCGACACCTCTTTGTCACAGTTCACTCAGTTAGGTGTAAGTCGCATCAGTTTTGGCCCCTATCCTTTTATCAGCCTTATGGAAAAAATAAAGAAACAATCGCGAGTGCTGTATCAAGTCACAGAATGAATTGTTAAAAGATGCCTCATACAGAAAAGTAGCAAACCAAAATGAGTGGCAAAGGTAACAAAGATAAAACAAATTTGCGGCGCTGTATGACCAAAGTAAATGAAGTAGATGAAGTAGATGAAATGGCCATTTCATTAGGCGTGAATTGTTAAGGCAAACCGGATCTGCGCCTGGGTTATCACCCGAGCTTTTAAGGCGCCTATTTTCTCGATCCACAAGGTAATAAACCGCACGTTTTCTGCCACCACAGCGAAGACATAGCTCAATAATGATAGCGATATCATCTACTTTCAACTTGCTTTGACGCATTAGTTTCACTTGACCTTCACTCAGACTCAACCTCATCATCAGGCAAGAATTCAATCGTGATGTACTGACTGAGGTAGTGATGGAAAAGTATCAGCTGCAAATGACCGATATCATTGATGAAGAAACGAGAAATATCATTGGAAAAGGACTCGACGAATTCAATGTGGATAATGCCGGGCTCCAGGATCGACAAGCATTAGCCATCGTAGTTAAAGACCCCGAGACAGGAAAAGTGCTGGGCGGCATGCTTGGACGCTCTTCCCTCGGCCTGCTATTTCTCGAACTGTTTTACTTACCTGAAGAGTTGAGAGGTTCTGGTTTAGGTTCCGAAATGCTGCGCCAGTTTGAACAGGAAGGGATAAGACGCGGATGCTCCGCTGCGGTACTTTATACCTTGAGCTTTCAGGCGCCTGATTTTTATGCCAAATATGGCTGGAAGCGTTTTGGCGAGGTTCCATGTTTGCCAGCAGGTAGCAGTCGAGTGTTTATGAGCAAACTCTTAATTACACAATAATCATATATTCCTCATTTTTTTAAGAGAAAATCATTCTAAATTTTAGAAGGATGCCCACCCGATGTCAGTAAAGCCTTATACCTTTCTTTTTTCAGCGGTAATCACCAGCCTGTTTTTACCGGCAAGCTCCTTTGCCGCCAGTGATGCGGTGACAACTGTAATCCCAGCCCCACAAGATCTTCAACTGCAACAGGCGGTTATTTTAAGTCGCCACGGTGTACGCTCGCCAACCAAGCAAACTAAAGAGATGAAGGATCTGGCAGGTCAGGACTGGCCTAAGTGGCCTGTAAAACCGGGATATCTTACGCCGCGAGGTCAACAATTAGTCTCGCTGATGGGCACTTATTATGGTGATTATTTTAAAAAAGAGGGGCTACTTTCGTCTGAGCAATGCCCTGGGGACAGTGAAGTATTCGGCTGGGGTGATACTGACCAGCGCACGCGCCTAACGACTCAAACACTGTTAAGCGCCATCGCACCGCACTGCCACGTGATGGCTAAAAATCAGGCCGATCTTAAAAAGCCCGATCCTGTATTTCATCCTTTAAAAGCCGGGATTTGTACGCTGGATAAGGCAACCGCAATCAAGGCCATCGATAAAGAAGCTGGCGGCTCGCTGGACGCATTAGATCAAACCTACGCTCCGCAGCTAAAGCTTATGAGTCAGGTATTGAATTATCCTCAATCTAGCTATTGCCAGCAGATGAAACAAACCGGTCAAACTTGCAGTGCCGTCATCGACATACCTTCCTCGATAAAGATGAAGAAAAAGGGCACCGAGGCGACTTTGGAAGGTGGGATCGGAATGTCGTCTACCTTTGCCGAAAACTTCCTGCTGGAAGATGCTCAAGGTATGCAGGACGTGGCCTGGGGGCGAATTAAAGACCAAAAAACCTGGCAGGCGCTGCTCGAATTGCATAATTTGCAATTCCGCCTGATGTCGGGCACGCCTTATATTGCCAAATCAAACGGCACGCCGGTCTTGCAAGTGATTGATAATGCATTCGGAGCCGCCGCTCCAGCCTCGTCAGGGTTTAGCCTGCCATCGGGTAACAAGGTTCTAATCCTTGGCGGACACGACACTAATATTGAGAATGTCGCTGGAGCGTTAGGCCTTGACTGGACTCTAACTGACCAGCCTGACCATACGCCACCTGCTGGCGCATTGATGTTTGAACGCTGGCAGGATAAGACCACGCATCAACAATATATTTCGTTGAGAATGGTCTATCAGACTCAAGATCAGATGCGTACGCAGCACAAGCTAACCCTCAAGCATCCGCCGATGACCGTGGCGCTAAGTATTCCGGGCTGCGAGAATATTGGTGATAATAAACTCTGTGCGATCGGTACTTTCCATCAAGTGATTGAGAAAGCTCAGTTGCCGCAGTGTAAAATTTAAAATTATGTAATGGCTGGATAACTCACTGCCGCTTATGCAGTTCAGTTATCCAGCCAGATCATTTCGAAGCAATCGAGATCGCTTTGCACTGACTTCGAAAAATATTTTCCCTTCGACACAATCGTGAAACCCTGCTTTTGATAAAACCCCACGGCGTTTGGCGTCGAAGACAACGTTAGTTGTGTCATTCCTAAATTACGAGACTGCTGTTTGATAGCATTAATAATCGACGATGCCAGCCCCTTACCCTGATATTCCGGTAAGGTAAAAATTGCTTCAACGTGCCCGGTTACCAAGTCGAGATAACCACAGGCACAAGGCACATTATCGTCTGAGGAATCTATGATAAAAACCTGATTTTCAGCCACAGCCTTATTCATACCGTCCGGCATTTTCTCAGGCGTGAAGGCGCTTAAAATTGCTGGCTCATAAACGCCCGCGCAACCGTGCCTTAACGCCCGATTACGCAACTGCCAAAGCCCTAGCGCATCATCTCTGCTGGCTATTCTTATCTCCATTTATCCCCCTGAGTATGTCAGACAAAGTCGCCCTGCATTTCACTGTAAACCCTATGTTTCTGTTGTGGCAACACTACAGACTGGTGCATTAACCTGTTTTCATTCTGCATGTTTAGTTAGCCCTGTCTGTCAGGTATTCTCATTAGATATTGATAAAGATGGTACGCATCTTGCTCTGATGAACCATAAATTTACCCTGAGGAATATCTGATGAAAAAAAGCGCGTTATTTACCTTACTGGCTCTGGCCTCGTTTAGCTCATTGGCGAACGCCGAATCAGTACTGCGCTTTGGTGTTGACCCTACTTTTGCTCCTTTTGAAACCAAAGCGCCAGACGGCAGCCTGGTCGGCTTTGACGTTGATCTTGGAAACGCTATCTGCCAGCAATTAAAAGTTAAATGCCAATGGGTCGAAACCGGCTTTGACAGCATTATTCCGGCGCTGGATGCTAAAAAATTCGACGCAGTACTTTCTGCAATGTCCGTGACGCCAAAACGCCAGGCACAGGTTGATTTCTCCGATATGCTTTACCACATTCCAAGCGTATTAGTGGCTAAAAAAGGCAGCGGGATCTTACCCACTCCAGAAGCGCTGAAAGGCAAAACTATTGGCGTCGCGCAGGGGACGATTCAGGAAGCTTATGCACAGGCACTGTGGCAGAGCAAGGGAATCAACGTTGTTTCCTATCAGAATCAGGATTTGGTGAATCAGGATCTAGAGTCCGGCCGTGTTGACGCCACCCTGACCAACGCCGCCGCAGCACAGTCCGGTTTCCTTGATACCGCCGCCGGAAAAGATTTTGCCTTCAGCGGCGGCATGCTGACTGATCCGAAGTATCTTGGCGCGGGGACCGCAATTGGCCTGCGTAAAGGCGATAAAGAACATCAGGAAATGATCAATAATGCACTGGCGGCTATTCACCAGAACGGCACCTTTGAGAAGATTGAGAAAAAATATTTCAGCTTTGAAGTCTACAATAAAAAGCCATGACAGCAGCCGGCTACTCTTAGGATGGCCGGTAATCTTAACCTGATTGCAAGGAGATAAGGATGCTGCAAGGTTATGCCCAGCTCCCCGATTTTAGCTTTCAACGCGCTCGCTTTCTTGCCGCTGCACAAGATGCCGGGGCGACAATCACTCATTATCCACATCCCTTAAAAGGCCCAAAAGGTGAGGACCTGGCGACTGACGTGGCGGTGCTAGGCAATCCTCTTTCGTCGCGGCTGTTTGTGGTGGTTTCGGGCACGCACGGCGTTGAAGGCTACTATGGTTCGCAATCGCAGATAGACTGGATGAAAGTGAATCATGCCAACACCTTGCCTGCCGACACTGCATTGGTCATGATCCATCTGATCAACCCGTGGGGGACTGCGCACCTGCGGCGGGTCAATGAAGATAATATGGATCTGAATCGCAACTTTGTTGATTTCAGCAACCCACTTCCGGCCAACGATCGTTATGAAGATTTGCATGATATTTATCTGAGTAAAGATCTGAATGGGCCTGAGCGCGCGGCTGCGGACGATCTTATGGATCATCGCGCTCAACAAGCGGGCTGGGCTGAAGTGAAAAAAATAGTCGAGGCCGGCCAGTATCGGCATGAAGACGGGATCTTTTTTGGCGGCAAGCAGGCAAGCTGGTCTAATCAAACTTTACTGAAGATTATCCACACCCATTTGGCACACGCCAAGGCAATAATCAGCTTCGATTTGCACACGGGTGCGGGCGCCTATGGCCATCCGATGCTCATGGCGATTGCTCAACAGGCTTATCCTTCGCTGCAACAGGCGCGCGAGGTGTTTGGTCCCTGGCTGTATGTGCTGGTAACCGGCAAAAATATTGGCAGTGACACTGGCGTGACGGCTACGGCCACCGGCTACCTGTCGCAATTTATGCTTGATAATCTGCCTGACGCGCAGCTGATTCAGCTGGTGATCGAATGCGGGACTTACGACGGTGAAACCATGCATCATTTGGTTCGTGACGATCACTGGCTGCATCTTTACGGCGATCCACAAAGCCCACAGGGTAAGAAAATTAAAGGCGAGCTGTTCGAAGGGTTTTATCCGCAGGATAAAGACTGGCAGCAGTTGGTTCAGCTGCGCACCCAGCAGATTTTTAATCGCGGATTTAATGCGCTGGCAACACTCTAAGGCATTGCCATGAGCGAAAAGGCTCATTCTGCGCTGGCTGAATGAGCCTTTTTATCAGACGCGGCCGTAAAAAGTCAGTCGCGCGGTTTCTGAAAGCGAGATGTCGGGCTGCGAGTTATAGGCCAGCACCACCAGCATACGGGTGGTGTTTCCCTCGGTTGGTGTAACGCGGTGAATAGCGTTGCGTCCCCTGAATAGCACTAAATCCCCGGCTTCAATGCCTAGTTTCTTCGGCTGAATTTGCTTATCCAGCAGTTTTTCGACGCCGTCGTAGTTCATGTCGCCGTTGTCGGCATCGCGCAGATTCTCGACGTACTCAAACACCCCGCCCGCTTCGGGTTTTTGTATCAACAAGGTGATGGCAAAAGAAGAGTTATCAAAATGCCAGCCCAGTTCCTGACCTTCGCTGGCATAGTGCAGATTAATTGAAGAAAGTTTATCGGCATACGGATAAAGCTGCTGCTCTCCCAATACTGCACACAAAAATGCGCGAAACTCTGGAGCATCATAGAGCGCCCGCAGTGCAGAATTTGGTGGGATCTCTTCGTCGGTAATACAGCCTTTGGAAGACACTATCTGCCGATTGCGCGGATGCGTAGCCGGCAGACTTTCATCGGGCTTAAGCAGATAGACATTGTGATTGCTGCTGGTGTAATAAGCCAAATGCCGGTTTTCATCGCCTTCCTGTTTTATCTCCGTGAGCGCCGTGGGATTAAGGAAGCGATGCAGCACCAATGCCCCTTTATTATCCAGCGTCTCTTTGCAGCGAGCGAGGAAATCTGCGTCCTTAATCGGGTTAGCAGCGAAATTAACGATCTTGTCGAGATGTTGCATGACGGCCCTCAGGAATTAATCAGGAAAAACTCAGTTGCATTCACTTTATCCAAGCTTCCCAATACTGGGAAATAGAATCGATTGCGAATTCGCGAAAGTTTTGATTTTATGAATGTTCATTCATCAACCACACAGGTAAAACGGAATTAAGATGACAACCTTGAATCATTTTGGACAACCGATTGGCGATGAAGTTAAAGGATGGCAACCTCGCCCACTGCCGGAACGCATTACGCTGCAAGGTTTGTACTGTTACCTGGAACCGCTGGAGGTTAATAAACACAGCGAATCCTTGTTTAACGCCTGGCACAGTATTAATGATGACCGCGACTGGACTTACTTCTCTATCGACCGCCCTGCAACTCAGCAAGCGTGCGACAATTACATAACAAAAATTTCTACTCTTAAAGACCCGCTGTACTTTGCAGTGGTTGATAAAGAAACGCAGCGCGCCATCGGCGGCGTATCATTAATGCGTATTGATGCCGTGAACGGCGTAGCGGAAATTGGTTGGGTTAACTGGTCACCGCTGATGAAGCGCTCACGCTTTGGCACCGAAGCTATCTCTCTGCTGCTAACTTATCTCTTTGATTCTCTTGGCTATCGCCGCTGCGAGTGGAAATGTAACAGTTTGAACGATGCCTCGAATCTGGCCGCCAAACGTTTAGGTTTTCAATATGAAGGTACTTTCCGTCAGGCGCTGCTGACCAAAGGTAATAACCGCGATACCTGCTGGTATTCGATCATCGATCAGGAATGGTCGCCTATCAAAGCCGCATTTGAACAATGGTTAAGTGCAGACAACTTCTCCCCTGAAGGCCAGCAAAAACAGAAGCTTGAAGCATTCAGAACCAGATCGGAATAACTTTTCCCGCGGGTTTAACAGTAAAATACCCGGTTCAACCCGCGCCTTTGCTAACTAAATTAACGAGATTGGATTAACTGCGCTTCGCGTTTTTGCTCTTTCTCCAGCAGACTCTTTTTGCGCGCCACGCCCCAGCGGTATCCTGAGATATTGCCATCATTGCGGACTACGCGATGGCAAGGGATAGCCACTGCCAGCAAATTAGCGGCACAGGCTCCGGCAACGGCGCGAACCGCTTTGGGTGAGCCGATTTTTTCCGCAACCTGGGAATAGCTCAGCGTTTCGCCCACCGGAATCGCCCGTAAAGCATGCCAGACCCGCTGCTGGAAAGCCGTACCGCGAATATCCAGCGGCAAATTTAGCCCTGCTGTTGGCCGGTCTACAAAACCAACCACTGTTGCAACGCGCTGCTCAAAATCAGGATCATTGCCCAGCAGTTGCGCATGCGGGAAGTTATCCTGCAAACTTTCGACCAGAGTCTGCGGGTTGTCACCCAGCAGGATCGCGCAAATCCCGCGCGAGCTTTCCGCTACCAAAATGTCCCCCAGCGAACAATGCCCAACGGCAAACCACACCGCCATGCCCTTACCACCGGCCCGATAGGCGCTCGGCGTCATCCCCAGACTGGCAGGGGAGCTGGCGTAAAAGTTACCATTGGAAGCATAACCTGCATCTAAAATAGCATCAGTGATCGATGGATTATCCGCCAGCGCCTCGCGCACCCGCTGTTGTCTTTTGGCGATGGCATAAGCGCGCGGCGTCAAACCAGTGAAAGTTTTGAAGATACGGTGAAAGTGCCAGGCACTGACTCCAACCTGCTGGGCAATTTCTTCCAAAGTCGGCGTTTTCTCTGCGTCTTCCAGCAAACGACAGGCTTGCTCAATCTGCTGACTGTATTGCTGCTGCAAAGATATTCGCCCCTGTCGGCAGCGCTTGCATGGTCGATAATCTGCGGCTTCGGCCTGTGCGGCATCGGCAAAAAACTCAACGTTTTGGCGATTCGGCTGGCGTGATGGACATGAGGGCGCACAGTAAATTCCGGTCGTTTTTACTGCATAAACGAAATGCCCGTCCGCCTCGCGATTGCGACCGATTACTGCCTGCCAGCGCGCGTCTTCGTCGGCGAACACACTGTCTTTCGGATCACGTTTCATGGTGTTCTCACTTGTCTGATTAATTCAACCCAGCCTAAAACTTTTGCGCCACCGCAGCACTCTGCCGCTTGCTTTCTCATTCTGCTCGCGGCTGATCAGGCGTGGTCAGGACAAGCTGATAGAACGCCAGATCCAGCCAGCGATCAAACTTGTAGGCGGCCTGCTTGATGATCCCGGCCTCGGCAAATCCTGCCTTTGTGTGCAGCGCGATACTGGCAGCATTGGTGGCATCGATCTCGCCAATCAGCGTATGTACCTGTCGCTGCCGGGCTTCGACAATAACGGCATCGAGCAAGATTTTTCCCAGCCCCTGCCCGCGATGCTGCGGATGAATATAAATCGAATGCTCAACGGAATACTTGTAGGCTGGCCAGGCGCGGAAAGTGCCATAGCTGGCAAAACCTAACAGTTTGCCATCGTCGTCTTCCAGGCCTATCACCGGGAAATTGCCGTTGCGCTTGGCGGCAAACCACGGTGCCATCGAGGCAATCGAGCGTTCGTGATAATCGTACAGCGCCGTCGAGTTGACGATCGCCTCGTTAAAGATCTCAAGTATAGCGTGAGCGTGACGCTGTTCAGTGCAGTCGATCATTTTCATGGTATTTCCCCTTGCTGGTTTAATTTCCAATATAGTAGAATTAATTCCACAAAAGTAAACAAAGGCGTATCCCAATGTCAATAGATGAATTAATCGCCAGCCGTTTGCTGCTGCTGCGCAAGAGCAAAGGTCTCAATCTGGAACAGCTGGCTGAATTGGCGGGCGTCAGTAAGGCGATGATTTCAAAAATCGAGCGGCAGGAAAGCAGTCCGAGCGCAACCCTGCTTGGCAAACTTGCCGCCGGTTTAGGAGTCTCGGTGACTCAGTTATTGTCAGAGGAAAGTGCAACGCCCAACCGTCTGCGTCGTTTCAATGAACAAGAGGTATGGCAAGACCCTGATATCGGCTATCTGCGCCGTCAGGTCTTGCCACCCGAGGCGCAAAGCGGGCTGGAAATGATCGAGGTTACGCTGCCCGCCAAGGCGCGGGTAAGCTATCCGAGTTGGGGAAACAAGGCCTATTTGCAGCGGTTATGGCTGGTTGAAGGAGAATTAACCATTCACTATGGCGATGAACATTATGAGCTTTATACCGGTGACGTATTAAGTTTTGGCGTTGATTTAGCCGTGACCTTTGATAATGTCAGAAACGAATCATGTCGCTATCTGTTAGTTATCAATCAGGGATGAGGAAACTACGTGCTGATAATCAAACCTACCGTTCTAAATAATGCCCATTTTATTGAACTGGTCCGCCAGCTTGATGCCTATCAGAGTGCGATGTATCCCGCCGAAAGTGATTACAGCATGCCGCTGGAAGAGATGCTTGCCAATGAACATTACGCGTTTATCGCCGAAGTAAACGGCGTTGCGGCCGGCTGTGCATGCCTGTATATCTGCGACGACGGTCTGGCCGAAATCAAACGGGTTTATGTCAATCCGCAGTTTCGTGGACTGGGCATTGCCGATCGGCTGATGGCCGCTGTGGAAGCACAGGCTCTACAACTGCAACTGCCGAGCCTGTATCTGGAAACCGGTGTCGATCATCTTGCCGCTATCGGCCTTTATAAGAAACGTGGTTTCGTTATCACCGACTGTTTTGGCGAATACACATACGATCCGTTAAGCGTTTATATGGTTAAGCCACTGGCGTATCAGCAACGCGCCTGAGTGATTTCAAAGACCTGCGCGATGGAGCGCGTCGCCAATCTGCTGTAGCAGGGCTATTGCTCTATCCCGCTGACGTCGATATTGGGTGATCATCATCAGGCGGCTTTCCGCTGAAGTCTGCTGCAAATCCGCCGCAAGCTCCTGAAAACCAGGAAAAGCGCCGCCGCGATAGCTTAAATCATAGTGAAAATCGTCAGTGGAGCTGTAACGCAACCGATGAAAATCCGCCACAATATCGGTAAGCAACGGTTGCCAGCTGGCGGGTTCTGCCGCTGCTCGCCGATTTAACGCCGTTATCGGCTCACATAAATTCAGCAGCCGTTGTTTAATTGGCTCAAGGCTAAATTGCGGATCCAATCGATCCTGGAGCTGCTCTAAAGCCGCCAGCATCGATTCCAGATAGTCACCAGCCGCCAGCGGCAAATCTGGCTGATGCAGCAGCCGATCCAGCCAATGCACGTGGATCTGGCAGTCGCGCCACAGAATATTCAGATCGAGCTTGTCGTAACTATCTTCCTCAGTATGCCACCACCAGCCGCCTCCGCTGCCCGGCGAATCGCTGGTTTTCTCAAGTGGCACCTCGCGCAAGGCAAAATGCATTGGCACGCCGCTGCCCCAGAATGACTGATCGCCGCCCTTGCCCAACGGCGTGATGCGCAGCGCAGGTTTTCCGGTAACCGCTGCCACTGCCTGATTGAGGAAATCGTTGGACTCGGCACCGCTGGCATTAATCACCACCTGAACCGCATCAAGGCAGCCCGGCGAATCAACATTGATATGCGCAACACAATGTTTGCCGAGCTGCTGACGATAATTGTCGGCATACCAGGTCGAACCGCCGTAGCGGGCGTTGGAATGCCCCGGCCACCAGGCGATACGCAGCCCGCGTCGCAAAGTGCCTGCCTGCTGTTGAAAATGCAGCGCCATCGCCAGACACAGCGCGTTGCCGGTGGCATTATCGGTCACTCCTTCATGCCAGGAATCATAATGCGATGATAACAGTACAAATTCTGGCGTTTGCCCGCCAATCTCGACTATCGGCAAACTACAGGGGCGGACGTGGCGGTTGAGTACCGTGCGCATTTGTGCCTCAATCCGCTGCTCGCCGTGGTAAAGATTTAACAGCCGTTGGCCGTCGCGCTGATTGATAGAAATCACTGGCAATCGCGGATAGCGCTGCTGATCATCTGGCGTCGGAGTGCCCCAAATCGGTCCAACGGTTTCTTCATGCAGCGCGGTTTCAGCCGAGCCCCAAAGGTGAATAAGTCCCACAGCCCGAGCGGCGTCAAGGCGTTGCACATAGTCTTCAAAGCCTTGATCGGCAATCACAATCTTGCCGCGCACCTGCTGCGACCACTGTTGCCATTCCAGGTCACTGCGCGTCTGTGTTGAAGCATTGTCATAGTACAAAGGGGCTTTAACGCCCTGCGGACAGTGCGCGGAAAAAGAACGGGTTTTCGCCCTAACCTGCCACTCGGGAAAGTCCGGCAGCAACAGGCTGCCTTCCAGCGGATCACTCAGCAACAGAGGGCAAGATTCCAAATCCGCCTCCAGCCCGTGCGCGCGCAGCATCTCGACCAACAAACCTGCCGCCTGCTCGGCGTCTTCGCTGCCAGATAATCTGTGCAGCTTTGAATATGCCAGTAATAACTCATTCATAACCGGCATCAATTGATCGTGCTGTGGGGGGACAAAAGTCATTATTTGCTTACCGCAGCCTGATGTACCGCGATATCTAAATCGCCAAAGTATTTCATGCGGATCTTGTCCCAGGTGCCGTCAGCGATAATCTTCGCCAGACCCTGATCGAGCAATGCCCTGGTTTTTTCGTCGCCTTTGCGCAGGCCAAAAGAGGAACCGATGCTGAAGAGTTTGTCGTCGCGCACTTCAGGGCCGGTCAGGGTGAAATCTTTGCCTTCTGGTTTATTGAGGAAGCCGTAAGTCACGGCTACCGCCGGGCTGAGCGCCGCATCCAGTCGACCGGCAATCAGATCCTGATAAATGGTGTCCTGATCGGCATAGGCCACCACGTCCACACCTTTCGGCAGCCAATAGGCGTTTGCATACATTTCCTGAATCGATCCTTGTTGTACCGCAACACGTTTGCCTTTCAGTGATTCAGCCGTCGGCAGCAGCGGACTGCCTTTATGCACGACCAGTTTGGTTGGAATGTGGTAAACGAAATCGCTGAAGTCGATGACTTTTCGGCGTTTTTCTGTCGCACCCTGCGGTGAGATAAAATCGACTTTTTTGGCAATCAGCGACGGGATTTCGGCGTCAAAACTCGTCACCACGTAATCACATTTAACCTGCATCTCTTTGCAAATCGCATTGGTGACGTCAATCTCATAGCCGCTTGGCGTGCCCTGAGTATCGCGAAACTGGAAAGGTGGATAGCTTAAATCAGCCGCAACGCGCAGGGTTTCACCCGCCGCATGGGCTGCACCGCTGGTGATGGCGAGGCCCAGCACAGTCAGGAGCAAAGAATTTTTCAGCATCGTTTTCATTATTGATTTCCCGTCTTGTCGTTTTTAGTTTTATATCACTCTGAATGAAGCAATTAGTTCTGCGCTTTCCAGCTGAGGAATTCCTGGCGCACCGCGGCGAGCATGTCCGGGCTTGCAATCAAGTCTACCGCGGTCATTGCCAGCGCCTTGGCCGCATTGAGCATCGCTTCTAATCCGGCTTCGGAACCGGCAGCGGCGGCAAATTCTGGGGTGTGTGGCATGACATCGCCGATGCGCAGATAAGGATGGATAGCGGCGGTGATTTGGCTGACGTTGCCAATATCGGAGGAACCGATGCCGCCGCTGCGTGGCGGTGGCACAACTTCAACGCCGAGAATTTCGAGATTCTGCTTGAAGAACTCAGCCAGCGTCAGGTTGTTGTTGCGTTCGGCGTAAGTCAGACCTTCTTCAATCTCTAATCGCGCTCCGCTCATATCAGCCGCGCCCTGTGCCGCAGCAAAGACCTTATCGCGCACCACGCCCAAGCCTTTCACCGTATTGGCGCGCAGCAAGAATTTGGCTTCGGCGTAGGCAGGCACGATGTTGGTGGCGCTGCCGCCGTTGGTGATAATGCCGTGGACGCGCACGTCGTCGGTAAAAAATTGGCGCAGCGCGTTGATGCCGACAAAGGTATGGATTACGGCATCCAGCGCACTAATGCCATTTTGCGGGGCCGAAGCAGCATGCGCTGCCTTGCCGTAAAATTTCAACACTGCATCGACGCAGGCCAGACCGCCGCGGATCACCATAGTTTTATCACGCGGATGGAACATCATTACCGCGTCGTGATGGTCAAAAAACCCTTTGTTCGCCAGGATAATTTTGCCGCCGCCCTCTTCTTCTGCCGGAGTGCCAATCACTTCAATACGCCCGGTTAAATCCGCATAGCCGTTTTTCAGCGCCAGGGCAGCGGTGATTGAAGCCGTGCCAATCAGGTTATGACCGCAGGCATGGCCAAGATCCACCAGCGCGTCATACTCGGCGAGCAGCGCAATAGTTGGCCCTGGTTTTCCGCTGTCGAAGGTAGCGCGAAAAGCGGTCGGCATGTCACCGAGCTGTTCTTCAATCTCAAAACCCGCTTCACGCAGCGGAGCTATTAGTGCAGCTGCCGATCTGACCTCTTCAAAACTTAGCTCGGGATTGGCATGAATATTTAGTGCCAGTGCTTTCATTGCTGGTGCTAATTGGTCGACGCTATAAATAATTTTATTCTTTTGATCTATCTTGGTGCATTCAGACATGATTTTTCCCTGAGCTGGTGCAGATAAACCCTTAAACTGCGAGTTATCTCTCAATTAATTAGGTAGTTATTTGCTAGCACCTCCACAAATAGGAGATTTTCACGTCAACGTCCAATTAAGTGTTTTTATCTGCGCGGCGTTTCATGCAAAAATTCTTTTATGGTACTGACCGGCGGTGGCAAAAGATCATGAATGAAAAAGATTGGCTGATTATTCACAGCGTCTATCAACATAAAAATATCACTCGCGCGGCAGAGCAGCTTTACACTTCCCAGCCGGCCCTGAGTTATCGACTCAAGCAGATTGAGCGCAAGCTGGCGGTAAAGCTGTTTGATGAAAATCAGAAAGGGCTGGTGTTCAGTGCTCAGGGCGAATATTTGGCCCAGCACGCCCAAAAAGTTTTACGCGACTTACAGCAGCTGAAAGAAAATCTGCACAGTCTGGATCATGCTCAGCAGGGGGAGATTTCAATTGGGGTATCCAGTAATTACGCGGCTTATCGTCTGCCGCCGCTGTTAAATCGTTTTCGTCAGCTTCATCCGGGAATACGCATTAATCTGATGAGCGGGCTCAGCGAGGAAATTTTTACTTTATTGCAGCGCGGGGAAATTGACTTCGCCATCGTGAAAGATGATTACAGCTGGAAAGAAGGCAAAGAATTAATTGATGAAGACGATTACCTGCTGATTAGTCAGCACGATTTTGATTTTGCACTTTTACCGCATTTGCCGCAGATCCGCATTATTCACGGCCAGCACGTTACCCAATTATTGGAGCGCTGGTGGAACGCTCATTTCTCGCAGACGCCGAATATCGCCATGACTGTCGATAAACTCGAAGTGTGCCTGGGCATGGTGACTCACGGGCTGGGTTACGCGATCATTTCGAGCTATCTGCCGCTGCCGGAAAGCCTCTATCGCCGCCCCATTACTCTTGACGGGCAAAACATTAAAAATCGCACCCTGCTACTTTATCGACATAATCTGCAAACTTCGCCGGTGATGCAGTCTTTTATGCACATTCTCAAAGGGCATCAGCTTTAAACAATCACCAAGAAATCCGTTTTCTATCGTCTATGCTTAAGTCATCTTAATCATCGAGCAACGGATATGACTCTTGATCTTATTGGTGTCGGGATTGGCCCTTTTAACCTCAGTCTCGCGGCTCTGGCGAAGGAGACGGGCCTGATTCAAAGCACTTTTTTTGATACCCATCATGAATTTGGCTGGCATCCCGGCATGTTGTTACCCACCGCGACAATGCAGACTTACGTTTTGCAGGATCTGGTGACCACCGTTGCACCGCGCAGTGAATTTTCATTCATCAATTATCTGGTGGAGCGGAAGAAGATTTATCGTTTTTTAGCTACCGAGCAGCTAATTATCAGCCGCGATGAGTTTTCAGACTATTTGCGCTGGGCCTGTGAAAAGATGCCAAATCTGCACTTTTCGCAGCCGGTTGAACAGATTGACTTTGACGATCGCCAGCAGTTTTTTCGCGTACAGACCGCCAAAGGTGAATATCAGTCGCGACATATCTGCCTTGGCTCAGGTCACGCGCCGTGGACGCCGCTGTCTGCACGTTCTGCGGTAGGGAAAAACTGTTTCCACGCTGCTGAAATTGAGCTGCTGGAGCCGGATTTTACTGGCAAGCAGGTGATGATAGTCGGCGGTGGACAAAGCGGTGCTGATATTATGCTTAACACGCTGGACGGGCATTGGGGCCAACCGGCGCAGCTGAGCTGGTTATCGCGCCGCCCCAACTTCCAGCCGCTGGATGAATCAATTTTCACTAACGAATACTTCACCCCAGAATACGTTAACTATTTTTATACCCTGCCGGTTGAAGTGCGGGAGCGCGAAATTAAAACGCAGAAACTGCCGTCTGACGGCATTAGCTATCACACGCTGGAAAAAATTTATCACCATCTTTACCACAAGTTTGACGTGTTGCAGGAACCGAGAAACGTTTCTCTGTTGCCGCATCGCACGCTGAAAAATATTACCCGCATTGGCGAAAGTCGCTTTACCCTCGAGGCACTTCACGGATTAAGTCAGTGCGATGAGCATTTTGAGGCCGATATTGTGATTTTAGCTACCGGCTATCGCCCCGCTTTGCCGAAATATCTGGAACCACTGCTCGACCGCATTCCCTATGATAACGAGAAGCACCTGCCGCTGGAGGCGAATTTTAACCTGCGCTGGAATGGCCCGGACTGCAACCGAATTTACGCGGTTAATGCCGGAATTCACAGCCACGGCAGTGCCGAGGGGCAACTGACTCTAACCGCTTGGCGATCGGCAAAAATTGTCAATCACCTGCTCGGCAAGCCCTACTATGACATAACCCCTTGCCAGTCGCTGGTGCAGTGGTGGCCGGGGAAATGAATTAAATATTCAGCGAGCCGTCGATCAAGGTACGCGTTTCACCGCCAATCCACGGCTGGTCCTGACAGTCATAGTTAACGAACACCCGGCCATCGCGTTGTAACACCGTACCTTGGCGAACGCGATACTGACTGGAGGTTGACCCACCGTCCGGGAAATTTTGCTGTGACAGCACGCGGGCCAGACAAGCATTGGCGCAGCCCGTCACGGGATCTTCCACCAGCTGCGATTGTTCAACCAGCAATGCCCTGACTTCATAGTCCAGTTCAGCTTCCTGCGGGTGCGGGCCGTAAATTGCCAGTCCATTGACTCCGGCCTGCTCTTGCAGCTCTGCCAGCGCCGCACTGTTGGCTTTAACCTGCAAACATTCTTCAGCGCTGTTAATTCTCACCACTAGCCAACGGATACCCATATCAACGACAAAGGCCTCGCTGTCTGCCGCACGAGCCGCATGCTGTATCGCGTCGTCAAGCAACGGATAATGCTCGTTTTTTAAAACGTTGATGGTGGCATCCGGCGCGGCAAACGCCAGTCCTCCTTCGGGCAGCAATTTTACTTTCACCAGCCCCACGCCACATTGCTGAACCAGCTGGCCCGCCGTTTTTGGCAGCAAACCAGACTCAAGCAGTGCGTGTGCCGTACCCAGCGTAGGGTGCCCGGCAAAAGGCAATTCTCCGCCCGGCGTGAAAATTCGCACCCAGTAATCGGCGTTCGCCTCGGTGGCGGGTAAAACAAACGTCGTTTCAGACAAATTGGTCCAGCGGGCAAAAGCCGCCATTTGCTCATCGCTCATCCCTGTTGCATCAAGAACTACCGCCAGAGGGTTACCTTTCAATGGTTGAGCAGTAAAAACATCGACCTGCTTAAAACGGCGTTTAACTGACATAAACTTGCCTTTTAGAAAAAATGGAGAAAATGGAGAAAATGGGGAAATGAAATTACGTCAATAAAACTGAATTACGTAGACGAATGATGCTGCTGCCTGAGCAAATCAACATATGCTTGATCGACCAGTTCCTGGCGCTGGATTTCAAGGCATTCTAATAATTCTTCTGCAATAGCAATACCCTGCGCCTCTGTCTCATGTTCCTCCAGCACGACTTCAAACTCCAGAAAATCCCCCAGATCTTTGACGCGGTCCAGATGCAGGCGAGTTTGCCCCACCATAAATAGCGTGCGCTGCTTGATTACCCTTCCGGCGCTGCCATAGGCGAGTGTCAAAGTTTCGCGAAGACCGTCGGGATCCTGGGTTTCAGAAATAGAATAGAAACTGGTTTTCGGACCGGCCTTATCATCACGCTTATAAAAAATCAGCTCTCCGCGATCCGCCGCCAGCTTGCGCAACTTAAGTCGTCCATGGGGGCAAACAAAGAAGGTATCATCTTGATCAATAAGGTCAGGCGCGCCGTCTGCCAGAAGGGCTATTTTTGCATACAGGGCAGAAAAATCATCAATCCGTGCTTTGATTTCAACATTGCGAGCCATCACAAACTCCATAAACAGCAAAGGGATGTTTAGTCTATTACTGCAATATGATGCTATTAGTTTCAACAATTATTTGCAGTTGATAAAGCTCAGTAACCCTATAAACTCTTTGCCATTACGCACCAAGGCCGGAGGCCCGAGTCAATAATGATATGGATTATGATTGCTGCACTGGTTGTCGTTTTTGTCATTGGCTATTGGTTTATGACGGCGGACACCAGAAAGGCGAACGATTCGCTTGCCAGCCTGTTGAAAATCAAGCCGGTTTACATTGAGTCAATGCTGTTGGAAATGGGGAAACGCCAAAGTGCGATGTTTATCCGCTCGATTAGCGGAGGCTATGCGGAGGAGATCCGTAAGGCTGCCTATATCGTTTTTATTTATCAGACATTTATTAAAGATGCGTCAGACGAGAATATTTTAACCTGGCGCAATGTGCTGGTGCGCGCGCACTTGAATCCAGTTTTGACCAGCGAACACGCCGAGCTGGCGTTGTTTTATTTCTCCGAATTGGATATCGAACCTTTCGAGCTGGCCCAGTTTCGCCGCAGTTATAACGATACCTTTAACCAACTGCATCTGGTGTCGTAATTCCTTCGCGCTGACCAATCGCCTATGACTGGCTTCCCCCGAAAATGGGGGAAGGCACAGAAGACTATTATCTGAATACATTATCCAAATAGTTAGTCAGCAACTGGCGTGAACTGAAACCGTGGCAAATGCCATAATATGCAGCAGTTTCACTTTCCAAATCCAAAGGGAACTGGGTGTAAACCTGACTGCTACGAAAAGATGCCGTCGGCTCTGCGAAACGCTCACTGCGTTCTTTCATGGCAGGGTGAATCACCAACGCCGTGCGACCAAACCGCGCTTCACGATTAACATAGACGTAATGCTCGCCGCGACGATAGCCATAGGCTTTGTCATCAACGAAATCGCGCTCAAATCCAGATGTTTCCAACACTCTTGCCACTTCATCGGGCCGTAAATACATAGTTTTTCCTCGCTCTCAAAACCGCAAGGCGACCTTACCGCAATAACTCTGCCAAACAATGCATTTACGTCCAAATCTGGGGAATTTAGGATTTATCTAAGCTTTTCCCGGCAAGATCTCAATCTGCCGGGAATGCAGGGGTTATGGATTTTGTTGTTGCAGTTTTTCGTTGCGCAGCATTTTGATGGTGATCATCATTGCCAGCAGCACCATAAAAGAGGCGGCCAGATAAATCGACGGCGTACCGAAATGCGAAATGACCAGACCGGCGATCGGGCCTGTAAGGCCAAGGCCGAGATCCAGAAACGCCGAATAGGTGCCAAGCGCGGTACCCTGATTCTGCTGTGGAACCTGCTTAACCGCTTCGACCCCCAAAGCCGGGAAGATAAGCGAGAAGCCAGAACCGGTCAGGAACGCGCCAATTTCGACGCTGAGCGGGCTGTGCCCCTGCCAAATCATCAGCAAACCAACAATCTCAATCGCAAACGAAACAATAGACACTTTCAAGCCGCCAAAGCGCGCGATATTGCTGCCGAAAATCAGGCGCATACCTACAAAACCCAGGCTAAACAGGGTCAACGTAAAGGCGGCGCCAGCCCAGCCTTTGTCGGCGTAATAGAGGGTGATAAAGGTCGCAATCACGCCAAAACCGATGGTTCCGAAGCCCAACCCCAGCCCGTGCATCCATATTTTACCCACCACGGCGCGGAAGGCGATCCGTTTGCCGGTCACCACAGTAATCGCCTCTTTCGAGGTCGCCAAAGCGATAGCCAGCGCGGCAATAATCAGAATGGTCACAGCCACGCCCATTAAACCGAAATGCACGTTTAGCATAACTCCCAGAGGCGCACCCACCGCCATGGCACCGTAAGTAGCAACACCGTTCCAAGAAATGACGCGACCAGTGTGAATAGGATTGGTTGCGCCAATGCCCCACAGAATGGTTCCGGTGGCGGCAAAGCTTTCACCAACCCCGAGAAATACGCGGCCAACACAGAGTAATATCAGGCTAAGCAGCGATGAAGAGTCACTAAGGTCGGCCAAAACGTACATCAGCCCGCTTATGCCACAGCAGGCCAATCCAAAAATAACGACTTTTTTGGGGCCGATATTATCGGCAAATCGACCGGCGTGGGGACGGCTGGCAAGCGTGGCGAAATACTGCACGCTGATAATCAGGCCTGCGAGAACGGAGTTGTATCCGAGTTTGCCGTGGACAAATCCTGGCAAAACCGCCAAAGGTAAACCGATGCTTAAATAGCAAACGAAAGTAAAAATAACTATCGACAGTATGCGTTTATTCAACTGTAAATTAGTTTGAAACTTAGTGGGTGACATGGACTAGCCTGGATATAGATCACAGTTTTGAGGAGTTCACAGCATAAACAGGTTTTCCCGCGCTGCAAATTAAAAATACGCTATAAAAATGTCATCATTTGTCACACTGGCGCTGTTTTTGCAGACAAATCCGATCATCGCGCCAACAAACCGCGCCAGCTCTGAAGAAAATCACACTAACCAATCGCTAAAAGAAATGATTTTCCACTTCATATTGCGCAGATAATGCGCGATCACACGTGATATCGGTCACAGAGCGGGATATTGGGCTATGCTTTTAGAAGGACGTCACTGAGTGAAGAAAATATTAATTGCTCATTGAAAAAATGTCCCCAAATGTTCAAACAAGGAGAGCTTAATGTTTAATAAAAAGACAGATAAAATCGAACGTGATGCCGATGAGGACATTTCTTTGCTGGCCGATACTCTGGATGAAGTGCTGAAATCAGGCAATTTAAAATCCAAAGAAGAAATTGAAAAAATTCGCGGCAAGGCAGAAGGCATTTTACGCGACGCTCGCGCTCGGTTTACCGGCAACACCAATTTGACGCAGCACGCACGTGATGCGGCCAACCAGGCAACAGATTATGTGAAAGAAAACCCATGGCACGGTGTAGGTGTTGGTGCTGCCGTAGGTTTGGTCGTAGGTATTCTGCTGGGGCGTAAATAACCCACCAGGCACAGATTTCCTGGCGCATTAAATCCGCTAACTGGCCTTAAAAGTCAGCAGCAAGACAGTCAAAATTCCTGATAAACGCCCCAATGTGATTAACGCCACGTTGGGGCGTTTTTTTATTCAAAATATTTTTTCGTGCCAAGTTTTTTATTTTCCAAAGAATTTTGTCCAAAATTCAACCAACCTCGCCTTTACAAAAATTCTTTAAAAAATCGAAAAAAAGCTAAGCCAGATTCTACGCGGCCTCGCGGCCCATTACGCCCAAATGATAATCAGTCATTGGAAATACCTATATCTAGGTGACTTGAAAATTTATGACACTACATCTAGTATTCAACCCATCGACAGCGGATAACCCTGCGATACTCATCTTACGGCTGATCTCCTGCATAACACGCAGAACATGAGCCGTAAACAATTCAGTCATCTTACCCTAAAGGTAAATGCGAATCATGAGCATAATCATTTACAGCAAACCAGACTGCGTGCAATGCAACGCCACTTACCGCGCTATGGACAAACATGGCATCGATTATCAAGTTATCGATTTGACGCAGGACGCGCAAGCATTGGGCCAGGTTCGGGCGCTGGGTTATCAGCAAGTTCCTGTAATTGTCGCCGGTGACGATCACTGGTCAGGTTTCCGTCCAGACAAAATTACTGCACTGCGCCAGCTGCAAGAAACACACTGAGGCAGCAATGAACAGCCTGGTGTACTTTTCGAGCAAGTCGGAAAACACCCATCGCTTTGTCGGCAAACTCGGTTTGCCGGCCGTCAGAATACCGATAGCAGCACAAGGCGAAAAGCTTCGGATGGATTGCCCCTACATATTGCTGGTTCCCAGCTACGGCGGCGGAACAGCCACCGGGGCGGTCCCAAGACAGGTGATCCACTTCCTCAACGATGAACATAATCGTTCACTCATCCGCGGCGTCATCGCCGCCGGTAACACTAATTTCGGCGCAGCGTACTGCATTGCCGGTGAAATCGTCTCGCAGAAGTGTAAGGTCCCATACCTTTATCGCTTTGAATTGCTGGGCACACCGGAAGACGTTGCAAAGGTCAAACAGGGAGTAACTGAATTTTGGCAGCGACAGAACTAGCAATCACCGATCCGGGTGTCGGCACACCGGACTATCATGCACTTAACGCGATGTTAAATCTGTTCGATGCCGATGGAAAAATTCAGTTTGATAAAGACAAACTGGCCGCGCGACAGTACTTCTTGCAGCATGTGAACCAAAATACTGTTTTCTTCCATAACCTTGCGGAGAAGCTGCGTTATCTGGTGGAAGAAGGCTATTACGACGCCGCCGTGCTTGACCAATACGATTTTGAGTCGACCAAAAATTTGTTCAAACAGGCTTATGCCAAAAAATTCCGCTTCCAGACTTTCCTGGGCGCGTTCAAATATTACACCAGCTACACGTTGAAGACCTTTGACGGCAAGCGCTATCTCGAACGTTATGAAGACCGCGTCTGCCTGGTGGCAATGACGTTGGCGCAAGGTGATATCAAGCTCGCTGGCCATCTGGTAGACGAAATCATCAGTGGCCGCTTCCAGCCTGCGACTCCGACCTTCCTTAACTGTGGTAAAAAACAACGCGGCGAGCTGGTCTCGTGCTTCCTGTTGCGTATTGAAGACAACATGGAGTCGATTGGCCGTTCGGTGAACTCAGCCCTGCAGCTGTCCAAGCGCGGTGGGGGTGTCGCCTTTATGCTGACCAACATTCGCGAAGTCGGCGCGCCAATCAAACGTATCGAAAACCAGTCTTCGGGCGTGATCCCGATTATGAAAATGCTGGAAGATGCCTTTTCCTATGCGAATCAGCTAGGTGCTCGTCAGGGCGCGGGCGCGGTTTATCTAAACGCGCACCACCCGGATATCTTGCGTTTTCTGGATACCAAACGCGAAAACGCCGACGAGAAGATCCGCATCAAGACGCTGTCATTGGGCGTAGTTATTCCAGACATCACCTTTGAGCTGGCGAAAAATAACGAAGACATGTATCTGTTCTCGCCTTACCACGTCGAGAAAGTCTATGGCAAACCGATGTCGGAGATAAGCATCAGCGAGAAGTACCGCGAGATGGTCAACGACAAGCGCATCCATAAAACCAAAATCAACGCCCGTGAGTTCTTCCAGGTGTTGGCCGAGATTCAGTTTGAATCTGGCTATCCTTACATGATGTTCGAAGATACGGTCAATCGGGCTAACCCGATCAAGGGCCGTATCAACATGAGTAACCTGTGTTCGGAGATTTTGCAGGTCAACTCGGCGACGGTTTACGGCGAAGATTTGTCTTATCAGCAAGTGGGCAAGGATATTTCCTGCAACCTCGGTTCGCTGAATATTGCCGCCGCGATGGATTCACCGGATCTCGGCATGTCGGTCGAGATGGCAATCCGCGCGCTGACCGCCGTTTCTGACATGAGCAATATTCGTTCAGTACCGTCAGTCGAACAAGGCAACAATGACTCGCACGCTATCGGTCTGGGTCAGATGAACCTGCACGGCTATCTGGCACGCGAACATATCTATTACGGTTCTGAAGCGGGTCTGGATTTCACCAACATCTATTTCTATACCGTGGTTTACCATGCGGTACGCGCCTCAAACCTGCTGGCTATCGAACGCAGCAAGACATTTAAAGGTTTTGAAGATTCGACTTATGCCAGCGGCGCGTATTTCGATAAATATTTACAGGATATCTGGCATCCAAAAACCGAGCGCGTAAGTGAGCTGTTCGAGCAGGCTGGCATTCCAATCCCTGGCGTGGCGGAATGGACCGCGTTGAAAGAATCGGTGATGACGCACGGGCTGTACAATCAGAATCTACAGGCAGTGCCGCCAACCGGTTCTATCTCGTACATCAATAACTCGACCTCAAGCATTCACCCGATAGTTTCGCGCGTGGAAATCCGTAAAGAAGGTAAAATAGGCCGCGTTTATTATCCGGCAGCGTTTATGGATAACGACAATCTTGAGTATTACCAGGACGCCTACGAGATTGGCCCCGAGAAGATCATCGATACCTACGCCGAGGCCACGCAGCACGTAGATCAGGGCCTGTCACTGACGCTGTTTTTCCGTGATACCGCCACCACTCGCGATATCAACAAGGCGCAGATCTACGCCTGGCGTAAAGGCATCAAGACTATTTACTACATCCGCCTGCGTCAGATGGCGCTGGAAGGCACCGAAGTTCAGGGCTGTGTTTCGTGCACGCTGTAACTCAAGAGACAATTTAAGGAAATCGCATGAGCTCGGTTAAACAACTGCTGCCGGCACAGCCAATCAGCAAAGCCATTAACTGGAACAAAATTCAGGATGATAAAGATTTAGAGGTATGGAACCGTCTGACCTCTAACTTCTGGCTGCCGGAAAAGGTGCCGCTATCCAATGACATCCCTTCCTGGGCCACGCTGAGTGCCAAAGAGAAGCAGCTGACCATTCGCGTGTTTACCGGCCTGACGCTGCTGGACACGGTGCAGAACATTATCGGCGCACCGACGCTGATGAAAGACGCCGTGACGCCACATGAAGAAGCGGTATATTCGAATATCTGCTTTATGGAAGCCGTTCACGCCCGCTCTTACAGCTCAATCTTCTCGACGCTGTGCATGACAACGGACGTCGATGATGCTTACCGCTGGAGTGAGGAAAACGTTGCGTTGCAGAACAAGGCAGCAATCGTGCTTTCTTATTACAACGGCGAAGATCCGCTGATGAAGAAAGTCGCCAGCGTGTTTTTAGAATCGTTCCTGTTCTATTCTGGCTTCTATCTGCCAATGTATTGGTCAAGCCGCGCCAAGCTGACGAATACCGCTGACCTTATCCGCCTGATCATTCGCGACGAAGCGGTGCACGGTTACTACATCGGCTATAAATTCCAGCAGGCTTTGAAGCTGGAAAGCCCGGAGCGTCAGCGCCAGGTAAAAGAGCAGGCATTTGATCTGATTCAGGATTTGTACGACAACGAAATTCGTTATACCGAAGAGCTGTATGACGGCGTAGGCTGGAGCGAAGACGTTAAAAAGTTCCTGCATTACAATGCCAACAAGGCGCTGATGAATCTCGGTTATGAAGCGCTGTTCCCGGCCAGCATGGCAGAGGTCAACCCTGCTATCTTGTCGGCATTGTCGCCAAACGCCGACGAAAACCACGACTTTTTCTCTGGTTCTGGTTCTTCTTACGTGATCGGTAAAGCGGTTAATACTGAAGACGATGACTGGGATTTCTAACTATTCCTCGCCTTAAAAAAAACCGCCGCCCTATTAACACAGAGCGGCGGTTTTTTTATTGCCTAAAGTCAGGATCAGGAGAAGAATTTCGCCAGCACCAATAGCCCGACTGAAACGTTGATTGCCCCGCCAATGCGCGTCGCAATTTGCGCAAACGGCATCAAAGTCATGCGGTTACCCGAGGTCAGAATAGCAACATCACCGGTTCCACCCTGCCCGCTCTGGCAGCAGGAGACAATCGCCACGTCGATAGGATGCATGCCAATTTTCTTGCCGACAATAAAGCCAGTCCCTACCAGCGCGCAAACTGTCGAGACGATCACGACCAAATTCTGAATAGTAAAAGCGTCCATCAACTCCTGCCACGGCGTGATCGCCACACCGACGGCAAACAGGATTGGATAAGTCACAGCGGTACGGAAGAATTTATACACCGCCATTGAACCGTGCTGAATAGTCGGAGAGACTCCGTGCACCAGCTTGACCGCCACTGCGGCGAACAACATCCCAACCGGAGCAGGCAGGCCAATGAGTCGTTGCCCAAGCATGCCGACCATATAAAGCAGGATCGCCAGCAGCGCGCCACAGGCCAAAGCATTCACACCCGGCGTTCCTTCAAACTCATCGTTACCGTTGGCAATCGCGCCCTTTTTAGCCGGCATCAAAGAGCCTTCACCGGTCAAATGCGGGAAGCGTTTGCCTAACTGGTTAAGGATACCCGCCAGTACTATCGCCGTTAGCCCACCCAGCATCACGATCGGCAGGATCTTGCCCAATGCCACGCCCTGTTCCATGTGCAGGATAGCCGCGTAACCCATCGACAGTGGGATCGCGCCTTCACCAACGCCACCCGCCATGATCGGCAAGATCAGGAAGAAGAAAATCTGAAACGGCGGCAGACCCATCGCCATGCCTACGCCCATTCCCACCAGCATGCCGACAATTTCACCACACAGCATCGGAACGAAAATTCGCAGAAAACCCTGGATTAGCGCCTGTCGGTTCATGCTCATGATGCTGCCGACGATAATGCAGCAGATATAAAGGTAAAGGATGTTGGTTGACTTGTAGAACTTGGTCGTCGATTCGACAACAACGTCAGGCAGCAGGCCGTAATGCACCATGGCAGAAGGAATAAAAGTGGCGCAAATCGCCGCCGCGCCGAGTTTGCCGAGCAGCGGCAGTCGTTTACCAAACTCACCGCAGGCAAATCCGAAGAACGCCAACGTTGCCACCATCACCACGATGTCGCTGGGCAGTTTGCCGCCGAGGCAGTCCAGCAGAATCAATACTCCGGCCAAAATAAAGAACGGCAGCGGGATAATGCCGACTTTGTAGTTGTCCAAGACGCGCCACCATTTATCACGCATGGCGGTTTTAGCGGCGATTTGACGGGCAGCAGCGAGCTCCTTTGCCGCAGGATCTTTCTCTTTTACGACAATGTAGGAATCATCGGTTGTGCTCATAGCCTCGTCCTCTTTTTTTGTTGTAGGTCTTGATGGAGATAGAGGATATGAATCGAGGGGCCGCCGAGCTGTGACAGCATTCAAATTAAAACCGCAGTGTTAAAGGTTGTAATGGTTTTTATGGAGTTAATGTTAATAATCGTATAATTTTTAGCGTTTTTTAGTAAAAATAGGTAATAACCATGGAAAAAATCAGGTCAGATGAATGAAGAGAAAACTTAGCTTCCAGATAAAATTATTCCTCTGCCTGGTGGCCTTTTCCTGCGTGCTTCTAGCCGTATTGGGCGGCCTGGTTTATCACATTGTCGACAGGCAGTTGCACCATGATTTGGGCAATCGCGCCAAAGTTCAGGCCAGTGAAATCGCACTAATCCCCGACCTGCCGCCGCTGGTCGCGACCCGCGACACCGCCGCAATCGCCCGGCTAATCAACCCGCTCAGCCATCACAGCGATGCCAGCTATATCGTCATTGGCGACAGCCACGAAATTCACCTTTACCATTCGAGCCAGCCGCAAAGCGTTGATCATCCAATGATCGGTGGCGATAACGCCGAGGTTCTCGCCGGTAAAACCATTATTTCCGAGCGAAAGGGCGGGATTGGCGTTTCTCTACGCAGTAAGGCGCCGATACTAGACGCCAGCGGCAAAGTGATCGGTATTGTTTCCGTCGGCTACCTCACCTCTTATATTAATGACATCACGCTGGACCAGCTGGCGCAGGCACTGTTGTTTGGCGTCTTGCTGCTGCTGGCGCTATTCGGCTTTTCCTGGCTGTTCAGTAAAAATCTCAAGAAGCAGATGTTCTGGCTTGAGCCGCGCGAAATCGCACTGCTGGTGCGGCAGCAAAAAGCGCTGATGGAGGCGATTTATGAAGGGGTGATCGCCATTGACGATCGGCTGAAGATTTTAACCATCAACCGCGCCGCGCGCGAGTTGCTAGGGCTGACTCAGCCGGAGCAGCAGCTTATCGGCCAGCAGATTAATCACGTCATTGTAACTCAAGATGATTTTTTCAATTCTGATAACGTGCAGCACGAACATCACGATGAAATCGCGCAGTTCAATCAGCGACAGGTGATCGTCAACCGCGTGCCTATTGGACTGCCTGCTCCGGC
The DNA here is from genome assembly GCF_000257645.1 of Serratia sp. M24T3. Classification (GTDB taxonomy): domain Bacteria; phylum Pseudomonadota; class Gammaproteobacteria; order Enterobacterales; family Enterobacteriaceae; genus Rouxiella. Next base: position 22,896 of record NZ_AJHJ01000012.1, on the reverse strand, counting down.
ATTGCACGGCTGGGTGTATAGCTTTCGCGATAAAAATGATATCAACACTCTCAGCAGCCAGCTCAGCCAGGTGACACGCTATGCCGACAATCTTCGTATAATGCGTCACGAACAGCTTAACTGGACTGCGACGCTGGCCGGAATGTTGCAAATGCAGCGTTACGACGAGGCGCTGGAATATATTCAGGCGCAGTCGGCGGGCGCACAGGCGGTGCTGGATTTTGTTTCCGGGCGTTTTCATTCCCCGGCGCTGTGCGGTTTGCTGCTTGGCAAATACGTCAGCGCACGCGAGAAAGGCATCGAGCTATGCTTTGATCCCGCCTGCCAGTTGACCTATCTACCTGAACGATTGGGCGAAAACGAGTTGATGTCGATTGTCGGTAATTTGCTGGATAACGCGGTGGAAGCAACGCTGAAACTTGATGCGCCGCACGCGCCGGTGGAACTGTATTTGACCCAGACCAGCGACCAGCTGATTATTGAGGTTGCCGACTGCGGCGCGGGGATCGACGCTGAAATACGCCCGCAGCTGTTTGAGCAAGGCGTCAGCAGCAAGCCTGTCCGCCATTCTGAGCACACTGGCAGCGAACATGGCATCGGCCTTTATGTGGTAGCGAGTTATGTCCGTCAGGCGCAGGGGATGATAGAAATATCCGATAACCGCCCTGCGGGCGCGGTGTTCTCTGTGTTTATTCCCTATCAGTCAGCGTCATCGTCCCAGAACACCGTGGAGTCTGTAAATGAATAATCCCATCGCGATGGACGTGCTGATCGTCGAAGATGAAAGTCATCTTGCGCAGTTACACCGCGAATTTATCGAGCAAAACTTTAACCTGCGCGTGGTGGGTATTGCCCCAACCTTGGCACAGGCGAAAAAACTGCTGGAGGCGTACCAACCTCGGCTGGTGTTGTTGGATAATTTTCTGCCTGACGGCCAGGGCATCGAGCTTATCAACTCTTCGTTGCTCAAGAGCATCGATTGCTCAGTGATTTTCATTACCGCCGCCAGCGATATGAGCACCTGCAGCCAGGCGATGCGCGCCGGGGCTTTTGACTACATTATCAAACCCGTTTCCTTCCAACGGTTACAAAGTTCTTTGACCCGGTTTTTACAACTTGCCCAAACGCTGCGCCACGTAAAAACCATCGACCAGCAGAGTCTCGACAAACTGTTTAATCTGCCTGGCAGTGAACAGCCCGAAGCTCCGCTAGCCAAGGGAATAGAGCCGAATACGCTGGAGCTGGTAAAGCAGGTTTTTATTAACCACCCCGAGCGTAACTGGTCCGTGGATCAGGTGGTGGAGCAGGTCGGGATCAGCAAAACTACCGGCCGCCGTTATCTGGAATATTGCGTCGAAAGCGCCTTCATTATGGTCGAGATGCAGTACGGCAATATTGGCCATCCACGCCGCTTGTATCGCAAAGCTAATCCATCAAAAAACGCCGCCGAATAGCGGCGTATTTTTCCGCTCGCGGCACCGTGCCAACTGGCTATTTTTCACCTACTCACAGCTCAATTCCCCGCTGTCACATCTTCATTGATAATGATTATTTTAGTGTTAAATTCCTAAAAATCACCATCGTCTTAAAATAGCTTCGTCATGAATGTTTACACTGAATGTATCACGAGCAATAAACCCACCAATAAGTTATTTAAAATCAATAATTTAAATGGTGAGAAATATTATTTAAAACCCGTTAAAATTATTATAATAAGTTCTTATTTTCATATAAATATGACAAATAATAATTATCTCAACCAGAGTGTAAATATCCCTTAAGCCACAAGGGCTCAGCGTGAAAATTTGCGATAATAATCGGACCCCTCCTAATTACAAGCCTTATGGCGTGAGACTTGTCTCAGATTCTGAGTGTGTTAGGGTATAGGCCGCTTGATATTCCGTCGACAGGAAAAATTTATAGTCCCCATTCAAATAACAGTATTTAAAATACGACCAAGGAAACGAAAAATTGCATGGCAATTAAAATCGAAGTTAAGAACTTATATAAAGTATTCGGTGAGCATCCAGAGCGAGCCTTTAAGCTGATTGATTCCGGCAAGGGTAAAGAAGAGATTTTCGAGAAAACGGGTCTGTCACTTGGTGTGAAGAACGCCAGTCTGGCCATTGAAGAAGGCGAGATTTTTGTCATCATGGGGCTTTCCGGTTCCGGAAAATCCACCATGGTACGCCTTCTCAATCGTCTGATAGAACCAACCCGTGGCGAAGTGCTGATTGATGGCGAAGACATTGCCAAAATCTCTGCCTCCAAGCTGCGCCAGGTGCGCAGAAGCAAAATCAGCATGGTTTTTCAGTCCTTCGCCCTGATGCCGCATCTTACTGTATTGAATAATACCGCGTTCGGAATGGAGCTGGCCGGTGTGCCCGCCAACGAGCGTAAAGAAAATGCGCTGGATGCACTGCGCCAGGTTGGCCTTGAAAACTATGCCAATTCTTATCCCGATGAGCTGTCCGGTGGTATGCGTCAGCGCGTCGGCCTTGCTCGCGCAATGGCTAATAACCCCGATATTCTGCTGATGGATGAAGCATTCTCCGCCCTCGATCCGCTAATCCGCACCGAAATGCAGGACGAATTGGTAAGACTGCAATCCCGGCATCAGCGCACTATCGTGTTTATTTCCCACGATTTGGACGAAGCCATGCGCATCGGCGATCGCATCGCCATTATGCAAGGCGGTGAAGTGGTGCAGGTCGGCACGCCGGAGGAGATCCTGAATAATCCGGCCAACGACTATGTGCGCACTTTCTTCCGCGGCGTGGATATCAGTCAGGTATTCAGCGCCAAAGATATTGCCCGTCGTCGTCCGGTGACGTTAATCCGCAAGACCCCTGGTTTTGGTCCTCGTGCCGCGCTGAAGCTGCTCGAAGACGAAGACCGCGAATATGGTTATGTCCTCGAGCGTGGTCAAAAGTTTATCGGCGTAGTGTCTGCCGATTCACTGAAACGCGCGTTGAAAGAAAATCAGCCGTTGGAAAGTGCCCTGCTTGAGTTACCGGCTCCGGTACCGGCAGATATGCCACTCAGCGAACTGATTTCTCAGGTAGCCGCCGCTCCGTGCGCGGTGCCGGTCGTCAGCGAAGAGAACAACTATATCGGAATTATCTCCAAGGCCATGCTGTTGCAGGCGTTGGATAAAGAAGGGGCGACAGAATGACTCAGCAGTTAATGAATGCAGCACACGATATTATTCAACATGCGCAGGCGGCACAAACCGATGCGGCGAGCGATCCCTGGGCCGCTGGCAGCAGCGATGTTGCCAACCAGGCTGCGGCTTCAGCCGACTCGGCAACCAACAATGCAACCACCGATCCGTGGACCGCAGCCAACAATAGTTACGCCACCAGCACGCCAGATGCCAGCCATCAGGCCGCAGCACAGACCGGTGATAGCTGGCTGCACATCGCGCCTGAGCAGCATCGGCATTTCGATATTCTCGATCCGTTTCACAATACCCTGATCCCGCTTGACCGCTGGGTTACTGAAGGGATCGATTGGCTGGTTACGCATTTCCGCCCGGTATTTCAGGGGATCCGCGTGCCCGTCGATTTTATATTAAGCGGCTTCCAACACGGCCTTGAGTCCCTGCCTGCTCCGCTGGCTATCATTATTTTCGCGTTAATCGCCTGGCAGATGGCTGGCTTCGGCATGGGTGTCACCACGCTGGTTTCGCTGGTAATTATCGGTGCAATCGGTGCCTGGTCGCAGGCCATGGTGACATTGGCACTGGTATTAACGTCGCTGTTCTTCTGCGTATTGATAGGTCTCCCCTTGGGAATATGGCTGGCGCGCAGCAAAGGCGCGGCGAAAATTATTCGCCCGCTGCTGGATGCGATGCAGACCACTCCTGCGTTTGTCTATCTGGTGCCTATCGTGATGCTGTTTGGCATCGGTAACGTACCGGGCGTCGTGGTCACCATCATCTTTGCCCTGCCCCCCATCGTGCGTCTGACTATTCTGGGTATCAACCAGGTACCGGAAGATTTGATTGAAGCGGCTGAGTCGTTTGGTTCAAGCCCGAGCCAGATGCTGTTTAAAGTTCAGCTGCCGCTGGCAATGCCGACCATCATGGCCGGTATTAACCAGACGCTGATGCTGGCGCTGTCGATGGTAGTTATTGCCTCGATGATCGCCGTAGGCGGTTTGGGCCAGATGGTGCTGCGCGGGATTGGTCGACTGGATATGGGCCTCGCCTCTATCGGCGGTGTCGGTATCGTTATTCTGGCGATCATTCTCGACCGCCTGACCCAGGCTTTAGGCCGCGACCGCCGTAGCAAAGGCGTACAGCACTGGTACGCGCACGGCCCTGTGGGTCTGTTAACCAAACCTTTCATTAAAAAAGCCTGAGGAGCGCGCCGATGACAAATTCAAAAAAATTATGCCGCGCTGGCCTGCTGGCTCTTACTCTGAGCCCCCTCATGGGCGCTCAGGCGATGGCTGCAGATCTTCCAGGTAAAGGCGTGGTGGTCAAACCAGCACAAAGTACGCTGGCCGAAGAGACGTTTCAGACCGAGCTGGTAAACCGTGCGCTGAAAGATTTGGGCTACGACGTGCAGCCTACCGCCGAGGTAGATTACAACGTGGCCTACACCACTATTGCCAGCGGTGACTCGACCTACATGGCCGTTAACTGGGACCCGCTGCAAACCGATATGTACAACGCTGCCGGTGGCAACAAGAAGTTTTATCGTCAAGGCACCTACATCAGCGGCGCAACTCAGGGTTATTTGATCGACAAGAAAACTGCCGACAAATATCACATTCACGACCTGTCGCAGTTAAAGGATCCAAAACTTGCCAGGCTGTTTGATTCTAACGGCGACGGCAAGGCGGATATGGTCAGCTGCGATCCGGGCTGGGGCTGCGGTGAAGTGATTAGCGCACAGATCAAAGCTTACGGCCTGAGTAACACGGTTCAGCAGAACGCCGGCAACTATGCGGCGATCATGGCAGACACCATGACGCGCTTCCAAGAAGGTAAACCGGTGTTGTATTACACCTGGACGCCTTACTGGGTCAGCAATGTGCTCAAGCCGGGTCGAGATGTGATTTGGCTGACGGTGCCGTTCTCCGCCAATAGCGGCTCACAAAAGGATCTTGATACCAAACTGCCTGATGGCAAGAACTATGGTTTCCCGCTTAACGACGAGCATATCGTGGCCAACAAACAGTGGGCCGCCGCTAACCCGGCTGCTGCAAAACTGTTTGCGCTCATGAAGCTGCCATTGAACGACGTCAATGCCCAGAACCTGAGCATGCACAACGGCGAATCTTCGGCACAAGATATTCAGGATCAGGTCAGTGGCTGGATCAAGGCGCATCAAGACACCTATAACGGCTGGATCGATGCTGCGAAAGCCGCAGCGAAAAAATAATAAAAAAGTAATTCATCCCCTTTCGATTTTGTGTGGCTGAAAAACTGGCTGCCTGAGTTTCGAGAGGGGATCAAAAGGATAATAATGATGATGAACAAGACTTCAATTTGGGCATTAACCGCCCTGGCTACTCTGGGTTCTACCTCTGCATTCGCCGCTGACTTACCGGGCAAAGGCGTTACTGTTACCCCCATTCAAAGCACTATCAGCGAAGAAACTTTCCAGACCCTGCTGGTTGATAAAGCTTTGGAAAAGCTGGGTTACAACGTGCAACCCATTCGTGAAGTCGATTACAACGTCGGGTACACCACCATTGCCGAAGGCGATGGCACGTTTATGGCCGCCAACTGGCAACCACTGCATGACAGCATGTACGCCGCTGCCGGTGGCGATAAAGTGTTTTATCGTCAAGGTACCTATGTTACCGGTGCTGCCCAGGGTTACCTCATCGACAAAAAAACTGCCGTCAAATATCACATCACCAACATAGCGCAATTGAAAGATCCTAAAATCGCCAAACTTTTTGATACCAATAACGACGGCAAGGCGGATCTGACAGGATGTACGCCGGGCTGGGGTTGTGAAGCTGCGTTGAACGAGCAGATTAAAGCTTATGGCCTGTCAGATACAGTCGAACACAATCAGGGTAACTATTCGGCGATGATTGCTGACACCATCACGCGCTACAAGGAAGGCAAACCGATCTTCTATTACACGTGGACGCCTTACTGGGTCAGCAACGTGCTGGTTCCGGGCAAAGATACCGTGTGGCTACAGGTGCCGTTCTCGGTAGTGCCTGGCGACAAGAATGCCAATACCCAGCTTTCCGACGGCAAAAACTTTGGATTCCCGATAAGCACCATGCACATTGTCGCCAACCTGAAATGGGCGCAGGCCAACCCTGCCGCTGCCAAGCTGTTTGCCATCATGCAACTGCCACTGGCCGACATCAACGCGCAGAATGCCGCAATGCACAACAATCAAAGCTCGGAAGCGGATATTAATACGCAGACCGACGGCTGGATCAAGGCACATCAGGCAACCTTCGATGGCTGGGTGAATGAAGCGGCAGCGGCTGCGAAATAATATTCACCGCGCTGAATGACTCGAACAAGGGGCAATATATTTTTATTGCCCCTTTTTTATGGGTTAGGGAATCGCCCGCAGCTCTTCCTGCGAAAAAGCCATAAATCGCTCCGCCACGGTTGACAGACTATGTTGCCAAACGCAAAACACCTGACGCCGAATGCCGCTTTCTAACGGAATTGACACCAATCCTTTGGCCTGCTCGGCGGTCGATAGCGGCACTATTCCCGCCGCCAGCGATTTACGCACGATATTTTCCAGCCATTCAACGTGATCGATTTCAAAGCTGACATGACGTGTCACGCCTTCGGCCAGAAAAGCTTTATCCGTTTGTCTCCTGGCTCCTGAACCTTGGTAAAAATCGACCAAAGGCACTTGTGACAATTCAGATAATCGCAGGCGTTCACGCCCGGCAAAAGGATGATCGCGACTGACTAACGCAACCAAAGGCTCATCGGTCAATAATTTATACGGCATGCTTAATGATGCTCTGTCGCCGGGCCAAAGTCCGACAAATGCTACATCGGTCCGCGATTGCTGAACATCCTCGAGCAATTTTTCGCTCATCGCCACGTATAAACGAATATTTACCAGCGGATAGCGTTGATTGAATCGTGCAAGTTGTCCGATAAGATCTATCGTTTTCAGTGTTGATATCGTCCCCACCGTCAGGGTACCGCCAATCTCACCTTTCAATGCTTCCATGGTATCAAGCAAGTGGTTATGCGCAGCCAGCAACTGTTCTGCAGGTGCCAGAAATGCCCTTCCGGCGGCGGTAAGTTGCACCTGTCTGGATGTGCGCTCGAACAACTGATTGCCGAGCTCTTCTTCAAGCCTTGCTATCTGGTGACTTAAGGCGGATTGCACGGTATGGCAACGCCTGGCCGCTCGAGTAAAATTCTTTTCATGCGCAACTGCCAAAGCAAAACGGATCTGCTTTAAATTCATTTAATCATCTCAAAATGAGATAGGTGGGATGCTAATTATACATTGGTTTATAACTTTTAATTAACAGATACTCCCCCTGAGTACTTACTTAAATCAAATCCTTTAATTTATAAAAATGAATCTTATGACAACCTCAACAATATCTTCTGATAAAAAGTCGCATCCGGTACTCAGTCCGGGCCTGATCCTGTTAATGGCAATTGCAACAGGACTGGCTGCTGCCAGTAACTATTATGCCCAGCCATTGCTGGAAACCATCGCCAGAGCCTTCCACCTGTCGGTGAATCAGGCCGGGTTTATTGTGACAACCGCCCAGTTGGGCTACGCCATGGGGCTGCTGTTCCTGGTGCCACTCGGTGATATGTTTGAACGTCGCACCATGATTGTGGTGATGACACTGCTCGCGGCTGCAGGTTTGCTTATCACCGCCAACTCGACCTCAATTTCAATGATGCTGGTCGGCACCGCGCTGACAGGTTTGTTCTCAGTGGTGGCACAAGTGTTGGTTCCTCTGGCTGCAACGCTTGCCGAACCGGCACGCCGAGGGAAAATTGTCGGCATGATCATGTCGGGACTGCTGCTGGGTATTTTGCTGGCACGAACAGTGTCGGGGCTGCTCGCCTCGCTGGGCGGTTGGCGCACGGTATATTGGGTGGCCAGCGTACTGATGGTATTAATGGCGCTGGTAATGTGGCGTGTGCTTCCTCGTCACAAGCAGGAAACGCATCTCAACTATCTGCAATTAATGAAATCAATTTTCACCCTGTTCTTCTCAACCCCGGTACTGCGAACTCGTGCGCTAATAGGCATGTTTATCTTTGCTAACTTCAGCGCACTCTGGACCTCAATGGCATTCCTGCTGGCTGGCCCTAACTACCATTATTCCGAAGGCGTGATTGGGTTATTTGGTCTGGTTGGTGCTGCCGGAGCTTTGGCTGCAACCCGCGCGGGACATCTTGCCGATAAAGGCAAGGCACATTTAGTGACTACCTGCGGGCTAATCCTGCTGCTACTTTCGTGGCTCCCTGTCGCCTATGGCCAGCACTCGATTATTGCACTTATTCTGGGAATTATTGTGCTGGATCTCTGTGTTCAGGGCGTACATATCACTAATCAGAGTGTTATCTACAAATCGATGCCCGAGGCGCGCAACCGCCTTACGGCCGGTTATATGACCAGCTATTTTATAGGCGGTGCTATTGGCTCAGTGGTATCAGCGTCGGCTTTTCAGATGGCCGGATGGTATGGCGTTTGTACAGCCGGGGCTATTTTCTGTGCAATCAACTTGTTAGTTTGGCTTTTTGGACACAAGCACAGAATAGGCTGAGAAAGTGTTTCCGGCGTGATGATAACGCGTCTAATTAGCGTGCAAATAGTTATGAGAGAAATTTATTTGAACCAAAGGGTATAAAGATTACTAACAGTCTGATATTATTTTTTCCATAAATTATACGCTAACGAAACATATTGCTTTTATTCAGCAACAAAATTCTTATGCACAGCCGCACATTGTTAGAAAACTTTTTAGTCGCCGTTGGGGCAGATCTTGCCCCGGCTGCATTTAAAACTATGCCAACAGTGATTGGCACCCCACCTGCCACTTATACCTTCCGGCCAGGTGCGGTAAAACTCGAATTTTACCTTCGTAACCACTGCTTTTTCCCTACATGACCCATCCCCATGCCTAACTTTTTGCGTTTTTTTGCGCAATCGATTGGGCTGCAAAACTTTGCTTTATCCAGCGGGCAGTTACCTTGTCCGCCAATAAAAAAGATTTCACACCTGCAACCGTTATAGGACCACACGAATAGCTAACTATTTGCTGGCTTATGACATTTACATTATTAATTACACTGGTTACTATCTCAAATGTAACTAATGAGGTTTCTTACGATGGAAAGTTCATTCGCACCTATTGAACACATGTTGAATTTCCGAGCGAAAAAGCAAAAAGATTTCCCTTACCAGGAGATACTGCTCACTCGCCTATGTATGCACATGCATAGCAAGTTGCTGGAAAATCGAAACAAGATGCTGAAAGCGCAAGGGATCAACGAGACACTGTTTATGGCGTTGATTACGCTGGATGCTCGGGAATCGCATAGCATTCAACCTTCAGAGCTAAGCGCTGCGTTAGGGTCATCTCGTACCAACGCGACCCGTATTGCCGATGAGTTAGAAAAGCGCGGATGGATTGAAAGGCGTGAGAGCGACAACGATCGTCGCTGCCTGCATTTACACCTGACGGCGGACGGTGAAGCCTTTATTCAGAAGCTTTTGCCGCCTCAACATAAAAGTTTGCATTTCCTCTGGTCCACACTGGATGTAGAAGAACAGAAAGAGCTGGAAACACTAACCCGCAAACTGCTGACACGCCTTGACCAGATGGATGCAACCTCAACATTATAATCGAATAATTGTTCAGGTAATTTACCCATGTTTCTTCCACTCAGCTGGAGATTTACTCCGCTGTTTGCAGTCTTGTTGCTGGCGGGTTGCGCCTCCAGCAATAATATTGCCCCTCAGTCTACGCTGCTGAATAATCAACAGCTTAAACTGAAACAGCAACAAGTCAGCTCATTAGCAATCAGCCCTCAGTGGTGGCGTGGTCTTCAAGACTCGCAACTCGACAACCTAATGACTGAAACTCTGCAAAATTCACCCTCTTTACGTCAGGCAGCTGCGCGCGTACGCGAAGCTCAAAGCGTGATGGGTGAAGCCAATGCGGCTAACGGCCCTTACGTTGATCTTAACGCTTCAAGCAATCGCCAGAAAATTTCGCAGAATACCTACCAGCCTTTCCTCAACGGGTATCCTGGCAATCCGGTGTATGAGACCACCAATACTTTGGGCCTCAACCTGAGCTATGAGTTTGACTGGTGGGGTAAATATCGCAATCAGGTCAACGCCGCCAAGGCCCAGGTCGATTCGGCACGTGCGGAACAGGCGCAGGCAGCTCTGACGCTGTCCAGCTCGGTGGCATCAACCTATTACCAGCTGCAGGCCAATTTTGCGGTGCAAAAGGTTCTGCAGCAAGAAGTCGACAACAATCAACATTTAGCTGATTTGCGCAAGGCGCAATATGAGGCAGGAGTTTATGGCGTAGATATTCCGCAACAAACTCAGGCACAGGCCGACGGAGCCAAGCAGCAAATTATTGAGCTACAGTCGCAGATCGACCAGCAGAAACACCAGTTGGCCGCACTGGCAGGCAAAGGCCCGGATGCGATGAACAATTTGCACGCCGTCGCGCTGCCAGGTGACGATATTCTGGCACCGAAGGGTGATTTAACCATTGATTTACTGGGTAAACGCCCAGACATCGTCGCGCAACGCGAGCTGGTCGAGTCTTACTCTCAGCGCATTGCCGCAGCGAAAAAAGATTTTTATCCAAGCCTGTCGATTAGCGCTTTCGCAGGCTTGAGCACGGTCAACTATGGCAGCACCAGCCCCAATCTGTTTGAAGCAGCAAGCCAGGCGTGGAACCTCGCCCCGGCTATTTCGCTGCCTATTTTCCACGCGGGCGCATTGCGCAGCAAGCTGGGTGAAGAGTCTGCGTTATACGACCAGTCTGTCGAGTCCTATAACCAGACATTGTTGAACGCAATTCAGCAAACTGCCGATGCTCTTACGGTGCAGAAAAGCTCTGCCCAACAGCTTCAACAGTCTTTATCCGCTGAGAAATCCCTGCAAGAAGTGTATCGCGTTGCCAACGCTCGTTATTCCGCTGGCACCATCGGACGCGACCAGTTGCTCACCAGTCAGGCTGCACTACTGCAACAACAGCAGGCTGCACTGACGGCATCGAGCAACGTACTGCAGGCGAAAATCAGTTTAATCCGTGCGTTAGGTGGTGGTTATCAAGCCCCTGCTGCGGACACAAAAGCATAATAACAAGACCCAGCGTGGAGAAAAACATGAGCGCGAATGCGGAAGTTCAACAACCTACCCCGCCACCAGTGAACAAGAAAAAGAAATCTCGTAAAGTTGCCTTGCTGCTTCTGACCGGGATCTTTGTGATCATTGCGATTGCTTACCTGATCTACTGGTTTTTAGTGCTGCGTCACTTCCAGGATACCGATGATGCCTACGTTTCTGGCAATCAGGTACAAGTGATGGCGCAGGTTTCTGGCAGCGTTACCGACGTTAATTTCGACAGCACCGACTTCGTCAAAAAAGGCGATACGCTGGTTCAGCTTGATCCTACCGATGCCGAGCAGGCTTTTGAACGATCTAAAACAGCGTTGGCAAGCAGCGTGCGCCAGACACATCAGCTGATGATCAATAGCAAACAGTATCAGGCCAATGTGGTGCTGCGTCAGACCCAGCTTAGTCAGGTGCAGGCCGACCTGAAACGCCGAGTTATTCTGGGCAAAGTCGATGCGATTGGTCGTGAAGATCTGCAACACGCCCATGACGCGGTAGACAGCGCCAAGGCGCAGCTTGACGTTGCTATTCAGCAACTTAATGCCAATCAGGCAATGGTGCTGAACACGCCGGTTGCCCAACAGCCGCAGGTGATGCAGGCCGCCGCGCAGGTGCGTGATGCCTGGTTGGCACTGCAACGAACTAAAATTGTCAGCCCGGTTGATGGCTATGTTTCACGCCGTACTGTTCAGGTCGGCCAGCAGATTAACCCATCGGTCGCACTGATGGCCGTGGTGCCAGCCGATCACATCTGGGTCGATGCCAACTTTAAAGAAACTCAGCTGGCAAATATGCGTATTGGCCAATCGGCAACCGTGGTCAGCGATATCTACGGTGATGACGTGACTTATCACGGTAAAGTGGTCGGCATGGACATGGGTACCGGTGGCGCGTTCTCGCTGCTGCCAGCCCAGAATGCTACCGGTAACTGGATCAAAGTGGTTCAGCGCCTGCCGGTACGTATCGAACTCGATAACAACGAAGTGAAAAAGCATCCGCTGCGCATTGGATTATCCACACTGGTAACCGTTGACACGCAGAATCTTGATGGCCTGGTCCTGGAGGATAAAGTGCGTTCTGAACCGCTGTATCAGACATCGGCCCTGACATTAAATCTGGCACCGGTTAACGCCATTATTAATGACGTTATCAATGCCAATGCGGGCTAAGCTGTCCGGAGGTCTTCATGGCTGTTAGAAAACCGCTGGAGGGCGCGCCACTCGCCTGGATGACGGTGGCGCTGGCTATGGCCACCTTCATGCAAGTACTGGACTCGACCATTGCCAACGTAGCGATCCCGACCATTGCCGGTAACCTCGGGGCATCCAACTCGCAGGGCACCTGGGTTATTACCTCGTTCGGGGTGGCCAACGCCATTTCGATTCCGATCACCGGTTGGCTGGCCAAACGTATCGGTGAAGTCAGGCTTTTCCTGTGGGCGACGGGGCTTTTTGCCCTTGCATCCTGGCTGTGCGGCGTGTCCAACAGCCTGGAAATGCTGATCTTCTTCCGTGTGATTCAGGGGCTGGTGGCGGGTCCGCTGATCCCGCTGTCGCAGAGTCTGCTGTTAAACAATTACCCCCCCGCCAAGCGAAGTACCGCGCTGGCGCTATGGTCGATGACGGTCATCGTTGCGCCAATTTGCGGTCCGATCCTTGGCGGCTACATCAGCGATAACTATCACTGGGGATGGATCTTCTTTATCAACATCCCGATCGGTATTGTGGTGGTGCTGCTGACGCTGAGAACGCTGAAGGGGCGCGAAACCGAGACTCAAATCAGGCCAATCGACAGTGTGGGACTGGTCCTGCTGGTGCTGGGGATCGGCTGTTTGCAGGTGATGCTCGACCGAGGCAAAGAGTTGGACTGGTTCAACTCGCCGGAGATCATTACCCTAACCATTGTCGCCGTGGTGTGCATAGCGTTCCTGATTGTCTGGGAACTGACTGACGACAACCCGATAGTCGATTTATCGTTATTCAAATCGCGCAACTTTACCATCGGTACATTGTGTATCAGCCTTGCCTACATGCTCTACTTTGGCTCGATTGTGCTTTTGCCGCAGCTATTGCAGGAGGTATTTGGCTATACCGCAACCTGGGCGGGTCTGGCGTCGGCACCGGTGGGGATCCTGCCGGTATTGATGTCACCGATTATTGGCCGCTTTGCCCATCGGCTGGATATGCGCTGGCTGGTGACATTCAGTTTCATTATGTATGCAGTGTGCTTCTACTGGCGCGCCTATACGTTTGAACCAGGAATGGACTTTGCTGCCTCGGCCTTGCCACAGTTTGTTCAGGGCTTTGCGGTAGGTTGTTTCTTTATGCCACTGATAACCATAATATTATCAGGACTACCGCCCTCACGAATGGCGGCGGCGTCGAGCCTGTCGAACTTTACCCGTACGCTGGCGGGTTCGATTGGCACCTCGATCACCACCACCATGTGGAGTAATCGCGAATCGCTGCACCATTCGCATCTGACGGAAAGCATTACGCCGTTTGATCCGGCAACCCAGCAGGCTTACAGCCAGCTAGAGGGCATAGGTATGAGCCACCAGCAAGCATCAGGTTATATCGCCAGGCAGATAACCAATCAGGGGCTGATTATTTCCGCCAATGAGGTTTTCTGGGCGGCTGGCGGCGTATTCCTGCTGTTGCTGATTCTGGTATGGTTTGCCCGAGCACCCTTTACCGCAGGCGGCGACGGCGGCGGCGCACATTAATCTTTCTCTGTGCATTAACGACAAACGGACGCGCGATGCGTCCGTTTTTTATTGGCTTTAATTAATCGAAATAACTACCTTGCCCGTTTGCTGGCGACTGTCGAAATAGCGCCAGGCTTCTAGCGAATCTTCAAAGCTTGGCAACTGAGGCAGGAATGTCGAGATAGTCTTTTGCCGTTCACTGCAAGGCAGTGACTGGAATAACACCGGGGGAATATCGCCAACAGCTCGGCCTAAAATTGCCAGTCAGTGCCATAGAACAAGAATAGCTCATGAGCAGAAAACAAAAATGGACGCACAGGGCGTCCATTCTATTTACCTCGCCACTATCAAACGATGAGAGGTTTTAAGTCAGGCCATTGAAAAATCAGCCCTGATTCTGACGCCACCATTCGGCCAGCAAAATGCCGGTCGCAACCGAAACGTTAAGGCTTTCGACCTTACCAGTGCCGCCGATAGCGACGTTCAGGTCACCCTGCTGCCATGCGCTATCAGACAAACCGTCGCTCTCTTCACCTAATACCAACACCATTTTGGCCGGCAATTCGGCTTTACCGAGTGCAGTCCCTTTGTGGCTGGAAGTGGTTACGATGGTGTAACCGGCTTTACGGAAGCTGTCCAGCACATCAATAAAGTTGTCTGCAACAATCGCTTTAACGTGTTCTGCGCCGCCTTCGGCGGTACGCACTGCAGCACCGGACTCCAGCTGAGCAGGGTCCTGAACCAGCATTCCGTTGATACCAAAGTGCGCACAGGTACGCATGATACCGCCGAGGTTATGCGGGTTACCGACGTTTTCCAACGCCAGCACACAGTCTTTGGCCGGTGCGGTTTGCAGATAAGTCTCTGCATCCAGACCCTGACGCTTTTTGATCAAGAAACATACGCCACCGTGGTGCTCGGTGCCTGATGCTTTTGCCAGCTCGTCGTCTTCAACCACGTGATACGCTTTGCGGTTAGCCGCCATCCAACGCAGGGCTTCACGAAAGCGCGGCGTGACCGATTGCACAAACCAGGCGCGAACGATTGAGTCCGGACGGCTTGCAAACAGTGCCTGACAGGCGTTTTCGCCATAGACACGGGTTTCTTCCTGACGCTGACGACGCAGCTGCTCAGGATCTATAAAGCTTTTACCGCTGATGCCACCGTGATCCGGCACTGACTCATCATCAGGTGCACGAGAAACGGTTTTCCACGGTGAGGAATTTTCCCACGGGGAAGATGAACCTGAGCCTTCAGTATCACGGCCTGGTCGGCTTGCCGGGCGACTCGGACGCGAGTCACTGCGACGTGCATCAGGACCGCGCGATTCACCGCGTGAGTCACTGCCGCGACGTTCATTGTTGCGACCTTCAAAGGGACGGGAACCCGGGCGAGCTTTATCACCTGGACGTCCTTTATTATTCGAAGGACGTTGATCTTTATTTCGGTTATCGCCGTCGTCGTCACTGCGGACGTACATCACTTTGACTTTGCCGTTCTTTCCACTGAATGAATCGTTCATTTTTCTCTCCACCTACGCGCTGGGCGCGAAGATTACCTGATGTCTGAGTGGTAAGCCACCTGCTTTGGACCAAAAGCTTAAAACTATCGTATTCATTGGGTAAATCGCATTGTTCACATTGCAGGCAAACCGCATAATTATCAGAATATTTTCGTATCTTAGACATCAACCAAGCTTTTTGGTGACAGGATACGGTCTCAATGACAGAGGCTTAACTATGACTATTAATACGATTTGCTCATCATGCCAGGCGACTAACCGCTTGTCTGAAGAACGCATTGACGACGGTGCCAAATGTGGCCGTTGTGGTCACCCGCTGTTTGAAGGTGAAGTGGTCCATGCCACGGCGGCAACTCTGGATAAATACCTGCAAGATGATTTGCCGGTAGTTATTGATTTCTGGGCACCGTGGTGTGGTCCTTGCGTTAACTTCGCGCCCATCTTTGAAGATGTTGCAGGCGAACGTGCAGGTAAAGTGCGCTTTATCAAAATTAATACTGAAGCCGAACCTGAACTTGGCGCGCGTTTTCGTATTCGCAGCATTCCGACCATTATGGTGTTCAACCAGGGTAAAATGGTTGATCAGTTAAGCGGTGCGATGCCTAAAGCGCCGTTTAACCAATGGCTCAATGAATCATTGTAACGCATAACGACCTGCTCGGCCCCTGCATTGTCTGCCGGGGCCATTTTTTATCCCCATCCTCCGCGAAGCCTCGCATTTTTATCATCCAAGTCGCCAGACACTACCGGTCAACCCCACATCCGATTACAATAGTCCGATTTACCGCTGCAGGATCTTCAATGCCGGACAATGCCGTACTGCGCTTGCGCGCCCAGCGCCTCGCAAAATCAACTCGCCCCTATTTGGCCCGTGGCTCACGCGTGATCCGCTGTCAATCGTGTTTGCTTCCGATGCGCAACTGCCTGTGCGGCACAATCGCACCTCAGCAGGCGAAAAGCCGCTTTTGTCTGGTGATGTTCGATACCGAGCCGCTTAAACCGAGCAATACCGGGCGCTTGATTGCTGATATTCTGCCGAATACTCAGGCATTTATGTGGTCACGGATGGAAACCGATCCGGCTTTGCTGGCGGCCATTGCCGATCCTGCGCGGCAGCCTTATGTGGTATTCCCGGCCTCTTTTGTCGAAGCACCACGCCAGGTATTTACCGAACTGCCTCAGAACAGCAAGCCACCGCTATTTATCATGCTTGATGGAACCTGGAACGAGGCGAGAAAAATGTTTCGCAAAAGTCCATATTTGGACGGCTTACCGGTGTTTTCACTCGATGTCAGCGCAAAATCTAACTATGTATTGCGCGAATCGCCGCGCGCAGATCAGCATTGTACGGTAGAGGTCGCAGCAGCTTTACTGGAAAAATCCGGTGATATTCAGGCCTCTGAGAGCATGTCAGCGCTATTCGAACTGTTTAGGACTAAATATTTAGCCGGAAAACCTCATCATCCGGTGCATCAACTCACAGCAAATTGCGAAGAAAGCCTCTAGAATCCCATTATATTTTTAACAGGAGGTAGGATGAGCCAGCGCGGGTTAGAAGCTTTATTACGACCAAAATCGATTGCAGTACTGGGGGCATCGGATAAACCCGGGCGCGCCGGTTATCTGATGATGCGAAACCTGCTGGCGGGAGGATTCAAAGGACCGGTGTTGCCAGTCACTCCCTCATGGCAGGCGGTTTGCGGCGTGCTGGCCTATCCCGATGTCGCCAGTTTGCCGATGACTCCCGATTTGGCAGTGATTTGTACCCGCGCCGATAGAAACTTGCCATTGCTCGAACAACTCGGCGAACGCGGTTGCAAGACAGTCATCGTCCTTTCCTCCCATCAACAGCAGTTTGCCGAGCTGAAAAGCACCGCTCAGCGTTATTCAATGCGCCTGCTGGGGCCTAACAGTCTGGGCATTTTGGCACCGTGGCTGGGGCTTAATGCCAGCTTCTCACCGGTGCCGATTTTACCCGGCAAACTGGCGTTTATTTCCCAGTCAGCCGCGGTGGCGAATACTATTCTGGACTGGGCACAGCAGCGTTCAGTCGGCTTCTCCTACTTTATTTCTCTCGGCGATAGTCTGGATATCGACGTCGACGACCTGCTGGATTTTCTCGCCCGAGACAGCAAAACCAGCGCTATCCTGCTTTATGTCGAACATGTCAGCGATGCGCGGCGATTTCTTTCGGCTTCCCGCAGCGCATCTCGCAATAAACCGATTCTGGTGATCAAAAGCGGGCGCAGCGCCCAGGCGCAACAACTATTGAACAGCCCGTTAAGCCTTGATGCCGCCTACGACGCGGCCATCCAACGTGCGGGCCTGCTGCGCGTGCAAGACACACATGAGCTGTTCTCCGCAGTAGAGACGCTGAGTCACATGCGCCCGCTGCGAGGTGAGCGCTTGCTTATCCTTAGTAACGGAGCTGCTCCGGCTGCAATGGCGTTAGACCAGCTGTTAAGCAATCACGGCAAGCTGGCGACTCTTGACGATGAAACCGTGCAACGGCTGCACAGTCTGTTACCCGATAATATTGTGGTTGGGAATCCCCTAGACCTGCGCGATGACGCCAGCCCTGCGCTTTATCAGTTAGTGCTTACTACGCTTCTAGATTCCCAGGATTATGACGCACTGCTGGTAATTCATGCCCCAAGTGCGGCATCTCCGGGCACGATCACTGCCGAAAAAGCTATCGAGACGATTAATCAGCATCCTCGCGGTAAACGGGTCACTCTGTTGACCAACTGGTGTGGCGAGTTTTCTTCCATCGAAGCCCGTAAGCTTTTTACCGAGGCCGGTCTGCCAACTTATCGCACCCCCGAGGGCGCGGTGACGGCGTTTATGCACATGGTTGAATATCGCCGCAACCAGAAACAGTTAAAAGAGACCCCTTCTCTGCCACTGGACCTTAATAAGAACACCGATGGCGCGCATAGGCTGATTGATCAGGCATTGCGAGACGGCGCTAACAGACTTGATACCCACGAAGTGCGGGCAATATTCAAAGATTATGGCATGTCGGTATTGCCGACATGGATTGCCAGCGACAGCAGCGAAGCGGTAGAAATTGCCGGGCGCGTGGGCTATCCGGTAGCGCTGAAGCTGCGATCGCCGGATATTGACCACAATTCCGAGGTGCAGGGCGTCATGCTTTATCTGCGTACGCCTGAAGAGGTTAGCCAGGCTGCAGACGCCATATTTGACCGGGCCAGGCGGGCTTTTCCGCAGGCACGTATCAATGGTTTGTTAGTACAAACTATGGCTAACAGGCCCGGTGCTCAAGAGCTGAGAATTGTTGTGCAGTATGATGCCGTGTTCGGCCCGCTAATTATGCTGGGTGAAGGCGGCATCGAATGGCTTCCTGAACAGCACGCAGTTGTTGCGCTGCCGCCGCTCAATATGGCGTTAGCAAGTTATCTTGTCCTTCAAGGGCTAAAAAGCGGCAAAATCCGCGAGCGTAACGCCCTGCGTCCCTTGGATATTCCTGCACTTAGCCGTTTATTGGTGCAGGTTTCCAATCTGATTATCGACTGCCCGCAAATCACCGAATTGACTATTCATCCTCTGTTGGCCTCGGGTAATGAACTGACTCTTCTTGATGTGGCTCTGCAACTCAGCCCGGACACCGACCGCCAGCAGTCGCGGCTGGCAATTCGACCTTATCCGCAGCGTCTTGAGGAAAGAGTCGAGCTGAAAGACGGTTCGACCTGTCTGTTCCGCCCGATTCTGCCGGAAGATGAGCCGCTGCTGAAAGCGTTTATCCAGAAGGTTACCAAAGAGGATCTTTATTATCGCTACTTTAGCGAAATCAATGAGTTTACCCACGAAGATTTAGCGAATATGACGCAAATCGACTACGATCGTGAAATGGCGTTTGTTGCGGTTCGCGGACAGACTCACGAAATCGAGATTATTGGCGTCACGCGCGCCATCTCTGATCCCGACAATATTGATGCCGAGTTTTCTGTACTGGTCCGTTCCGACTTAAAAGGTCTGGGTCTTGGCGGTCGACTGCTGTCGAAAATGATTGCCTATACCACCGAGCACGGAATCCAACGTTTAGCTGGAATCACTATGCCAAACAACCGCGGCATGCTGGCGCTGGCCCGAAAATTAGGCTTTGAAGTGGACGTCCAGTTATCTGAGGGGATCGTGAGTCTTTCCCTTCCGTTACAGATTTAAGACGGCGTTGCAGGCAAAACTTGCGCACATCGGTGGAGACTAATGGTATTATCGACCGATTGTGCGGTCAGTTTTATCAATTTTGCACCGCAATTGCCATTCATTAAGAGAGAAGAAGCGCACTGTGATGTTGTCTAAATTTAAACGAAACAAACATCAACAACATCTTGCTCAATTACCCAAACTCCCCCAATCGATTGATGCTGTAAAAACACTGTACAGTGCCACAGATTTCCGTACGACGCTGCTTGAGGTCATCGCCAACGCTACCCAACGGATTTATCTGGTTGCTCTGTATCTGGAGAACGATGACGGCGGGCGAGATGTGTTATCAGCAGTTTATGAAGCAAAACGTCAGCGTCCCGAGCTGGAGGTCTGCATTCTGGTTGACTGGCATCGCGCCCAGCGTGGCCGTATCGGCGCGGCTGCAACCAATACCAATGCTGACTGGTATTGCCGTATGGCGCAGGAAAATCCTGACGTATCCGTTCCGGTTTATGGTGTACCGGTCAATACCCGTGAAGCGCTGGGCGTACTGCATTTAAAAGGCAATATCGTTGATGATTGCGTGGTTTACAGCGGCGCGAGTATGAATGACGTTTATCTTCATCGGCATGATAAATACCGTTTTGACCGCTATCACCTGCTGACCAATCCGCAGCTGGCAAACAGCATGGTCGACTATATCAAGAAGTCATTACTTAGCGACAATGCTGTGCAGCGACTGGATCGTGAAGATCGTCCGAAAAGTCCGGAGATCAAAAATGAGACTCGCCAGTTCCGTCAAAATCTGCGCGATTGCAGCTATCATTTCAAAGATGCTGCCTCAGAGAATGAATTGGCAGTCACGCCGATGGTAGGCTTAGGCAAACAAAATAATCTTAACCAGACTATTTTTCATCTGATGGCCAGTACTGACGAGAAACTGACGCTCTGTACGCCTTACTTCAATATGCCCGCCTTGCTGGCTCGCAATATTATGGGCCTACTGCGTCGCGGTAAGCAGGTGGAAATTATCGTCGGCGATAAAACCGCTAATGATTTTTATATACCTCAGGATCAGCCGTTCAAGATTATTGGTGCCCTGCCTTATCTTTATGAAATAAACCTTCGCCGCTTCTTGAGTCGACTGCAACGCTTTATCGACAGCGGCCAATTAATTGTCAGACTGTGGAAAGATGGCGACAATAGTTATCATCTTAAAGGTCTATGGGTGGACGACCGCTGGCAGCTTATTACAGGTAATAACCTTAATCCGCGCGCCTGGCGTCTCGATCTGGAAAATGCGATTTTAATCCACGATCCTAATAAAGAGATGCGAGTCCAACGCCAGAAAGAACTAGATAATATCCGTGAACATACTGAGATTGTTTCACATTATATGGAGCTTGAGAGTATTCCAAATTATCCGGTTAAGGTGCGTAAGTTGATTCGTCGACTGCGTCGTATCCGTATTGACCGCTTAATCAGCCGTATTTTGTAATAAAACCGTCTCCAATTTAAAAAGGGCCTGCAAAGAGGCCCTTTTTATAAATACTTTTATATCATATAGTTAACGCACTATAACTGAATCTCTTTACCTTTGGCATTCAGGCGCATCGATACGATAAACGCAATCAGGCTCATGCCAGAAACATACCAGAAAAAGACTTCTTCGATATTCCATGACTTTAGGCTTAGTGCAACAAACTCGGCCGAACCTCCAAATACAGCATTCGCAACCGCGTAAGATAATCCGACTCCCAATGCTCGTACTTCTGCAGGAAACATCTCAGCCTTTAATAAGCCACTAATAGAGGTATAGAAGGTCACAATTGCCAGCGCAATAACAATGAGTGTAAACGCTAAATAAGGGTTAGTGACACTTTGCAGAGTATATAGAATAGGAATTGTCAGCAACGTTGCAAAGCCAGAAAATATTAACATTGAGTTCTTGCGACCTATTTTATCGGATAATCCCCCGACAATCGGCTGCAATAACATAAAGACGAACAGTGCCAAAGTCATTAACCCGCTGGCAGTCTTTGCATTCATTCCAGCAGTATTCACCAGATATTTCTGCATATATGTGGTGAAAGTATAGAAGCTCAGCGATCCGCCAGCGGTGAAACCCAACACCATCAGGAAGGCTTTCTTGTGTTTCCATAGGCCCTTTAAACTGCCTGCGTCTTTGTGGGCTCGGGTTTTTTCATCAGACGTTTCATTAAGTGAACGGCGTAAAAATAGTGCAACGACGGCCAGTAGCGCGCCAAGAGCAAAAGGTATACGCCATCCCCAGGCTCTCAGCTCGTCACCGGAGAGTAACTGTTGCAGGCCGACCAGTACCACTAACGCCAGTAATTGACCGCCTATTAGTGTGACGTACTGGAATGAGGCATAAAAACCGCGGCGTCCTTTGATGGCAACTTCACTCATATAGGTTGCACTGGTGCCGTACTCGCCACCAACCGACAGCCCCTGGAACAGTCGAGCAAACAGCAACAAGGCCGGAGCCCAGGCACCAATCGCCTCGTAGGTTGGCAGGCAAGCGATCACCAGCGATCCAGCACACATCATGCATACGGAGATCAGCATAGAGCTTTTACGGCCGTGTTTATCGGCAATATAACCAAATAACCAGCCGCCTATTGGGCGCATAAAAAAACCAGCGGCAAATACGCCTGCCGTTTGTAGCAACTGTGTAGTGCTATTTCCGCTTGGGAAGAATGATGCGGCAAAGTAAATTGAACAAAATGAATAAACATAAAAGTCGAACCATTCTACCAGGTTGCCGGATGAGGCTCCGACGATGGCAAATATTCGGCTTTTCTTATCCTTATCTGCTAACTCCTGCGATGTTGAACGTGTAATTTCGGTCATTATTATTATCTCCTGCTTTTCTCAGTCCAAAGGATAAAAGGACTTCTTTATATGATTTTTTATGCAATATGAGTATCTAGTTAAGCAGGAAACAGGGGGTAAAGGCGAGAATTATTGCCTATTTATTAGATTAAATAGCTGTTTTGTGAGCAATCTTGGCGTAAATTGCAACAGCAAAAGGGCCGCTGTCGTCAGACAGGGGCCCTCTTTTTTTGCGTTCATGACCGGCTCTTGACCCGCCCTCGCGCTTTTTTTCTTACATCATCGAT